>CAVWYL010000001.1:0-75298 GCA_963759225.1 uncultured Acidimicrobiales bacterium
CGGGTGGGGAGTGTGGGGCTAGAAGGAATCGAACCTTCGACCTCACCCTTATCAGGGGTGCGCTCTAACCGACTGAGCTATAGCCCCGTACCCGGGCGGTAGAGATTATCGCTGCTGCCTTCGGCGGGGCGAACCGGATGGGGGCCGGCGGACCGGTTCCTTGATCACCGTGTGGCGCAGGCCGCCCGTGAGCTCGTTGAGCAGGTTGATCAGCACCGTCAGGAGGACGTTGCCGATGCTGCCCGCCACCACGAGGATGGCGCCGCCGATGGCCGCCGCCTTGAACAGGATGCCGTCGTCGATCGTGAACCCGCCGACCAGGACCGAGCCCTCGGCGCAGTCGTCGTCCTCCTCGAACTCCGTGCCCGCCGGCAGCTCGGCCTGCGGGGTGCACTCGCCGTAGGCGCCCATCCGGGTCACGAAGCTCTCGACCTGGTCGATCGTGCCGACCGACCGGCCGGCGTTGTACAGCAGCGTCGCCGCCACGAGGATGATCAGGCCGAGGCACATGTAGAACAGCACCGACACCTTGAACACCGACCACGGGTCGATCGACCACAGCCGCTGGTTGACCCGCAACCCCCGGCGCGACGCCCGGTCGGCCCTCGCCGCCTGCAGGTGGCGTCCCCGCCGCCGCAGGCCGCCCCTCCTGGGGCACCAGCACCGGCGGTGGCGGCACATCGGCCGCCGGACCCGGCGGCGGCACCGGCGCGCCGGGCTCCGGGCCGCGGTCGAGGCCCGTGCCGGGACCGGGACCGTCGCCGCCGGGACGGCCCCGCGGGGGAGCCGCGACCGCCGACGTCCCCGCCGGTGCCGTGTCGAGCGATGGCGCCGGGGGTGTCGACGGTGTCGACGACCCGTTGCCACCGCCGTCCGGCCGCGCACCCGGCATCACCGGGGCGGGCGGCACCGTGCGCCCGGGGTCGGCGACCGGGGTCGCCGGGCCCTGGGACGGGGAGGTCCCCTTGTCCTCGGCGTCGGTGGTGACTCCGGACGTTTCTGCCGGCATCGGCAGGAGTCTACGGCACCCTGTCCGCCAAGCGGCACCTGGGCGACCTGCTCAGCCGGTGCACGCCACGAAGTGGACCGGGTCGCGCTCCGGCAACGGCTGGCACAGCCCTGCCGCCGCGGCCACCGCGAGGACCGCCGGAACCGACCCCCGCGCCACGTCCACGGCCCGCCCCCGCTCGTGGTCGGACGAGCCCGGTCGCGCCACCGGATAGGGGTTCGAGGCCCGCCGTTCCCACAGCGCCCGTTGCTGCTCGTAGGTCCGGAGACCCGACACCACGGGCACGGGGTAGCCCAGCAGAGCGTCCGCCCGCGCCAGCGCCGCCGTCAGCTCCGGCGACAGCCCGGCCCGACCCCCGGCCGCGCCCGCCACGACCGGTGGCGGCAGCGGGGCGCGCCGCCCGCGGGCCCGGGCCTCCGCCTCCACGTCGCCGACCCGGACCCGCACGACGACCTCGTCGCCCGCACGGGTGAACGACACGACCTCACCGCCGTTCGCGGCCGCCAGGCGTCGGGCGGCATCCTCGCCCTCCGCCGCGCCCGCCAGCGCCGCCGCGTCGGCGGCCGTGCCCGCCCGGGCCCGCCGGCCCAGCGCCTCCGCCGCCGGGACCAGCGCCACCAGGGCGACCACCACCAGGGCCATCATCGCGACGGCCAGCGGCACAGCCTGACCGGCGTCGCCGCGTGACTCGCATCGAGCCATCGGAACCTCCCCGCGCCCGCGGCACGCGGGCGCTCAACACACGTCTCGGTTGATGAGGGGAAGTGGACCCCGCCGCAGCGGGGTCAGTCGTCGGCGGTGAGGACCGGTGCGACGGCGGCCACGGACTGGCCGGCGTCGAGGTTCATCACCCGCACGCCCGTGGCGTCGCGTCCCTGCGACGACACGTCCCGCACAGCCATGCGGATGAGCGTGCCCGACGAGGAGATGACGAAGATCTCGTCATCGATACCGACCATGAAGGCGGCCACGACGAACCCCTTCTTGGCCGTGAGCTTGATGCCCCGCACACCCTGGCCACCGCGGCCCTGGGTGTTGAACCGGTCGAGCTGCGTGCGCTTGCCGTAGCCCGCGTCGGTGACCAGGAGCAGCGCCACGTCCGGCCGCGCCACGTCGCACGACACGACCTCGTCGCCCGAACGCAGCTTCATGCCCCGGACGCCGGCCGCCACCCGGCCCATCGACCGCACGTCGTCCTCGGAGAAGCGGATGGTCATGCCCGACCGACCCACCATGAAGATGTCGTCGCCCCCGTTGGTGGGGATGACCTTCACCAGCTCGTCGTCGCCCCGGAGGTTGATGGCGATGAGCCCGCTGCGCAGCGACGAGTCGTACTCGTTGAACTTGGTCTTCTTCACCTGACCCTGGCGGGTGGCGAAGAACAGGAACCGGTTCGTCTCGTAGTCGCGCGTGTCGATGATGGCCTGGATGCGCTCGTCGGGCTGCAGGGGCAGCAGGTTGACGATCGCCGTGCCCCGGGCCGTGCGGTCCTTGCGCGGGATCTCGTGGGCCTTGAGCCGGTACACCCGCCCCCGGTTGGAGAAGAACAGCAGGTAGGCGTGCGCGGTGGTGGTGAGGATGTGCGTGACGTAGTCGTCGTCGCGCAGCGTGGCCCCGGCCACGCCCCGCCCGCCCCGGCCCTGGGCCCGGAACTGGTCGGACGGCACCGTCTTGACGTAGCCCCGCTGCGACATGGTGACGACGAGCTCCTCGTCGTCGATCAGGTCCTCGATGTCGATGTCGCCGATGTCGTAGGTGATCTCGGACCGGCGCTCGTCCGCGAACTTCTCGCGGACGTCGGCCAGCTCCTCCTTGATCACGGCGAACAGCCGCGACTCGTCGGCGAGGATGGCCTCCAGGTCGGCGATGTCCTCCCGCAGCTTCTCCAGCTCGGCCTCGAGGTCGATGCGGGCGAGGCGGGTGAGCTGCCCGAGGCGCATGTCGAGGATGTGCTCGGCCTGGTCGAGGGAGAACTCGAACGGCTCGGCCATCAGCCCGGTGCGGGCCGCGGCGCGGTCCTCGGAGCTCCGGATGAGGGCGATCACCGCGTCGATGACGTCGATGGCCTTGAGGAGGCCTTCGACCAGGTGGGCCCGCGCCTTCTTCTTGTCCAGCCGGAACCGGCTGCGCCGCCGGATGACGTCGACCTGGTGGTCGATGAACGCCTGCAACATCTGGACGAGGTTGAGGGTGCGCGGCACCCCGTCGACCAGCGCCACGGTGTTGACGGCGAAGTTCGTCTGCAGGGGCGTGTGCTTGTACAGGTTGTTCAGGATGACGAGGGCCGGCGCGTCCTTCTTGAGCTCGATGACCAGCCGGGTCTCGCCGGCCGCCGACTCGTCGTTGACGTCCGCGATGCCCTCGATCTGGCGGGTCTCGACCAGCTCCTTGATCTTGACCGCGGTGGCCGAGATCGAGGTCTGGTACGGCATCTCGGTGACGACGATGCGGTCGCGCTGGCGGCCCGTGCCCTCGACGATGTCGGTGCGGGCCCGCACCCGGATCGACCCCCGGCCGGTGCGGTAGGCGTCGATGATGCCGGCGCGGCCCATGATCAACCCGCCCGTCGGGAAGTCGGGCCCCTTCACGAACCGCATGAGGTCGTCGGGCGTGGCCTCGGGGTTGTCGATGAGGTGCACGACGGCGTCGATGGCCTCGCCCAGGTTGTGCGGCGCGATGTTGGTGGCCATGCCGACGGCGATGCCCTGGCTGCCGTTCACCAGCAGGTTCGGGAAGCGGGCCGGCAGGACGACGGGCTGCTGGAACTCGCCCGAGTAGTTGTCGACGAAGTCGACCGTCTCCTCGTCGATGTCCTGCAGCATGACCATCGCCAGCGGATCGAGCCGGCACTCGGTGTAGCGGCTGGCGGCGGGCCCGAAGTCGGGCGAGCCGAAGTTGCCGTGGCCGGCCACGAGCGGGTGGCGCAGCGAGAAGTCCTGCGCCATGCGCACCAGGGCGTCGTAGATGGCCCCGTCGCCGTGGGGGTGATAGCGGCCCATGACGTCGCCGGTGACGCGGGCGCACTTCATCCAGCTGCGGTCGGGGCGCGCACCGATGTCGTGCATGCCCCACAGGATCCGGCGGTGCACCGGCTTGAGGCCGTCACGCACGTCGGGCAGCGCCCGGGCCGTGATGACGGTCATGGCGTAGTCCAGGAAGGAGCGTTCCATCTCCTCCTGGATCTCGATGGGCTCGACCGCGAGGCGGCCGCGCTCGACGCCGTTGTCGCCGTCGTCCTGGGGGGTCACGTTGGTGTCGTCGTCAGGCATGTGTTCTCAGATGTCGATGAAGCGGATGTCTTTGGCGTTGGTCTGGATGAAGTGCTTGCGCATCTCCACGTCCTCGCCCATGAGGATGGACAGCACCTCGTCGGCCAGCGCGGCCTGCTCGACGTTCACCCGCAGCAGCGTGCGGCGGGTCGGGTCCATCGTGGTGACCCGCAGCTCCTCGTGGTCCATCTCGCCGAGCCCCTTGAGCCGCTGGAAGTCCTTGCGGTGGTTGGGGCGCTCGGCCAGGAACCGGGTCCTTGGCCGCTTCGTCCTTCAGGTAGACCTTCTCCTTGCCGACCTCGGTGGAGTACAGGGGCGGCTCGCACAGGTAGACGTGGCCCTGCTCGACGAGGGGCTTCATCTGCCGGAAGAAGAACGTGAGCAGCAGCGTGCGGATGTGGGCGCCGTCGACGTCGGCATCGGTGAGGATGCAGATCTTGTCGTAGCGCCGCTTCTCCAGGTCGAACTCGTCGCCGAGCCCGGCGCCGATGGCCGAGATCAGCGTCTGGATCGCCTGGTTCTTGAGCATCTTGTCGATGCGGGCCCGCTCGACGTTGAGGATCTTGCCCCGGATGGGCAGGATCGCCTGCGTCGCGGGGTCGCGGGCCTGGACCGCCGAGCCGCCGGCCGAGTCGCCCTCGACGATGAACAGCTCGCGCTCCTCGCGGATCTTGGACGAGCAGTCCTTGAGCTTGTCGGGCATGCCGGCACCGTCGAGCAGCGTCTTGTTGCGCACGACGTCGCGGGCCTTCTTGGCCGCGGCCCGGGCCTGCGAGGCCGCGATGCCCTTGCGGACGATCTTGTTGGCCTCGGTCGGGTTCTCCTCGAGCCAGTCGCCGAGCTTCTCGTTGGTCGCCCTCTGGACCAGCGTCTTCATGGCGGTGTTGCCCAGCTTGGCCTTGGTCTGGCCCTCGAACTGGGGGTCGCGCAGCCGGACCGAGATGATGGCGGTGATGCCCTCCCGGATGTCCTCGCCGGCGAGGTTGGGGTCCTTCTCCTTGAGCTGGTTCTTGGCGCGGGCGTACTTGTTGACCGCCGTGGTGAGCGCCGCCTTGAACCCCTCCTCGTGGGTGCCGCCCTCGACCGTGTTGATGCCGTTGGCGAAGCTGTGGATGCCGTCGGTGTTGAACCCGGTGTTCCACTGGAACGCCACCTCGACCTCGGACGTGGCGTCCTCGTCGTTCAGGTAGCCGACCTTGGGGAACAGGCTCTCCTTGGTCTTGTTGACGTGCTTGACGAAGTCGATGATGCCGCCGGCGTACTTGTAGATGACCGGCTCGGGGTCGTGGCCGGGCCGCTCGTCCTTGAACCGGATCTCGAGGCCCTTGTTGAGGAACGCCATCATCTGGAGCCGCTCGACGATGGTGCGCGCCGAGAACTCGACCGTCTCGAACACGGTCGGGTCGGGCCAGAACGTGACCGTCGTGCCGTGGCGGGGCTCGCGGCGACCGTTGCGGGGCGCATCACCCTCGACCCGGAGCTTGCCTTGCGGCGCGCCGCCGTCGGCGAAGTCCATGCGGTAGCGCTTGCCGTTCTGGTCGACCTCGACGACGACCTTGCGGGACAGCGCGTTGACGACCGACACGCCCACACCGTGCAGACCGCCGGAGACCTTGTAGCCGTCGCCGCCGAACTTGCCGCCGCCGTGGAGCTTGGTGAGCGCGATCTCGACACCCGAGATCTTGTGGATCGGGTGGATGTCGGTGGGGATGCCCCCACCGTTGTCGATCACCCGGCAGCCGCCGTCGGCCAGCAGGATGATGTCGATGCGGTCGCAGCGCCCCGCCATGGCCTCGTCGACCGAGTTGTCCACGACCTCCCACACGCAGTGGTGGAGGCCCGACGGACCGGTCGACCCGATGTACATGCCAGGCCGCTTCCGGACCGGCTCGAGGCCCTCCAGGACCTGCATGTCCTTGGCCCCGTATGACGTGGTTCCCTGCGGCAAGGCGCGCCCTTCCATGAGGTCGAATTCCTACGAGCGGGCGACCGGCGCCGGATGGGCTTTTGCCTGGTCAGACCCGCTAATCACAACGACACGAGTCTACCAGCTGGGTGTGACGTTCCCGACCATGCTGACCCGGGGGTCACGCCCTCCCACCAGGTCGTCGAGGCGGCCGTGGACCGCGCCGCCGGCGCTCGACCCGGACCTCCACGCGGTTGATGTGACGGTCGCCCGCCAGCTCGGCCAGGCGGGCCACCAATTGTGGTTCGAGGAAGCGGATGTGGGTGGTCAGCGCCGGGTCGTCGCACACGACCGTGAGGGTCTGGCCGTCGATGCCGACCGGGCGGGTGCGGGCCGCCATGGCGTCGCCCACCACCTCGCCCCAGCGGTCGAAAACGACCTCGACGCCCGCCCGCGAGGGTGACCCGAGGCGGCCGAGCACGCGGTCGATCGTGTCGCCCACCCGCACCGGCGGGGTGGGGCCGCCGGGGAGAGGCCGCCATGCCATGACCCCAAGTCAACCAGACGGCGGGCGGCGGCGAACGACAGCCGGACGGCGACGGTCGCCTCGACCGGACGACGGCCACGGCGCAGCGCGGCGACGGCCGTGCCCCAACCCACGAGCGGCCCGCGACCGCGACCCGCCGCGGCGACGCCATCGCGGCCCCGTGGCCAGCAGCCCGCACGACCCCGGGGCCTGGGCCCCAACCCACAGCGGCCCGCCGCGGTGACCCCGTGTCGCCCGCGTGGCCAGCAGCTCGATCCAGCCGGGCCCGGGTCTCAGCCGTGAGCGGCCCGCAGCCAGCAGTTCACTCGAGCCGGCCGCGGCCAACCGGGCAACGGTGACATCCACGGGCCACCCACCCGAGCCCGCCGAGCACCCCGGGGCCAGCCGGGCGACGGCCGTGGTCTCAGCCCGTGATCTGCCCGCCCGCCAGGTGCAGCACCCGGTCCGGTGCGGCGCCCGGCGGGAGCCCGCTCGCGGTCGTCAGCAGCGTCTGGGTCGCCGGCAGGTGGGCCAGCAGCGCGTTGGCCCGGTCGGGGTCCAGCTCGCTGAACACGTCGTCGAGCAGCAGGACCGGCGGCGAGCCCGACACGTCGGTCACCACGTGGTGCGCGGCCAGGCGCAGGGCCAGCGCCAGCGTCCGCTGCTCGCCCTGGCTGGCCTGGGTCCGGGCCGGCGCGCCGCCGATCGCCAGCGCCACCTCGTCCCGGTGCGGGTCCCGTGGTCGACACGCCCCGGCGCACGTCCTCCCCCCGGGACGCCGCCAGGGCCGCCGCCAGTGCGTCCGTGAGCGCCGCCTGGCGGTCCGGGCCACCGGCGACGCCCGCGGGCAGCCCACGCGGCCTCGTAGACCGCCGTGACGTCCGCCGGGCGGCGGGCGAGGGCGTCGTAGGTCGCCGACAGCACGGGCCGCATCCCGTCGAGCAGGTCCAGCCGGGCCGCGGCCAGGGCGCCCCCGGAGCCCGCCAGCTTGGCGTCCCACACGTCGAGCGTGAACGCCCCGCCCTCGTCGAGCCGCCCGCCCGCCCCCCGCAGCAGGGCGTTGCGCTGGCGCAGGACGCGGTCGACCTCGATCCGCAGCGCGTCGTTGCGGGGGTGCAGTCCGACGAGCACCTGGTCGGTGAAGCGCCGGCGCTCGTCGGGCCCGCCCTTCACGATGGCCAGGTCGTCGGGCGTGAACACCGACACCCGCAACGAGCCGAGCAGGTCCCGGGCCCGGCGCAGCGGCTGGCGGTTCACCTGGACCCGGTTGCGGCCGTTCGGCTGCAGTTGGGCCTCCAGGAGCAGCTCGCGCCCGTCCCGCTCGGCCAGCGCCCGCACGACGGCGAACGGCGCCCCCCGGCGCACGAGGGACTCGGTCGGCGCCCCCCGGAACGACGACAGCGTGGCCAGCCAGGCCAGCGCCTCCAGCAGGTTGGTCTTGCCCTCGCCGTTGGCGCCGACCAGGGCGGTGAGCCCGGGCGCCAGGTCCATGCGGACCTCGGTGTAGCTGCGGAAGTCGGTCAGCCAGAGGGTGCGGACCTGCACGCCGGTGTCAGCTCACGCGCACGGGCATGAGCAGGTACAGGAACTCGGGATGCTCCGGGCTGCGCACGAGCGCGGGCTTGAGGGAGTCGACGGTCTCGATCAGCACCTCGTCGCCCGGGAGCACCTCGATGCCCTGCAGCAGGTAGTCCGGGTTGAACGCCACGGTGAGCTCGGTGCCCTCGTACTTCGCGTCGATGGACTCGTGGGCCTGGCCGACGTCCTGGGTCACGGCCACGAGGTCGAGACCGTCGCTCGTCATCGCCAGGCGCACCGGCGTCGCCTCCCGGGCCAGCAGCTTGACCCGGCGCACGCCCTCGAGCAGCGCCTCGCGGCTCACGGTCATGCGGTTGGGGTGCGCCGAGGGGATCAGCCCGCGGTAGTTCGGGAAGTCGCCCTCGATGAGCATCGTCGTCAGGCGCACGTCGCCGGCCTCGAAGCTGGCGTCGCGCTCGCCCAGCCGCAGGGTCAGCTCCCCCACCCCGGCGAGCACCTTCGTGAGGTCGTTGAGGGCCCGCGACGGCACCAGCACCGACTGGCCCTCGGGCAGCAGGTTCTGGCCCGGCAGGTCCCGGACCGCGAGGCGGTACGAGTCCGTGGCCACGAGACGCACACCGCCCTCCTCTGCGCTGACCAGCACGCCGGTGAGGATCGGGCGGGCGTCGTCGCCCGAGGCGGCGGGAACCACCTGCTTGAGGGCCTCACCGAGCTGGCCGGCGTCGATGGTGACACCCTCGCCCGCGGGCGCGGCCAGCCGGGGGAACTCGTCGACCGGGAACACGCGCAGCGTGAACTCGGAGCGCCCGGCGGTGATCCGGGCCTGGTCGCCGTCCACCTCGACCTCGACGGCGCCGGCGGGCAAGGCCCGCACGACGTCCGACACCAGGCGCGCCGGCAGCACGGCGCTGCCGTCCTCGCGGCCGTTGACGCCCTCGCGGATGTCGACCGAGATGGTCAGCTCGAGGTCGTGCCCGGTCAGGGTGAGGGTGCCGCCCGCCAACTCGGCCTTGATGCCCGCCAGGACCGGCAGCGCGCCGCCGCGGCTGGCCGTCGCCCGTCCGGCTGTGCCGAGGGCTTCGACGAGGACGTCACGCTCGCATCGGAACTTCACGCCGTCGCTCACTTTCTCTGCTGTCTCGTAGATAGATAAACAACCAGCGGTAGTAGTAGGGGCTGTGGATTGTGGACGACCGAGTCGTCCCCGCAGGTCAGCGGCCCGATCGCCGTCCCCGTGCTGTCCCCAGGCTCCCACAGCCGGAGGGGTGCGCGCGTGATGCGGATGGGGACGAACCACACCCGGTCCACCGGCCGGAGCCGTGGTTCCACAGGCTGTCCCCCGGGTTGTCCACGGGCCGGTCAGTCACCCTGGCGCACCGCCTTCATGAGCCGTGTGACCTGGTCGTAGATCTGGCGGTCCTTGGACATGAGCGCCCCGATCTTCTCGACCGCGTGGATCACGGTCGTGTGGTCCCGGCCGCCGAACTCGCGGGCGATGTTGGGGTAGGAGAGCTCGGTCAGCTCGCGCATGACGTACATGGCGATCTGGCGGGCGGTGACGAGCGGGCGCTGGCGGTGCTTGGACTTCAGGTCCTCGATCGTGAAGCCGAACTGGGCGGCCGCCTCGTCCATGATGAGCTGCGGGGTGATCGGCCGGGGCTGGTTCTCGCTGAGCAGGTCGGCCAGCACCTGGGTCGCCCGGTCGACCGTGATGGGTTCGTGGGTGAGGCTGGCGAAGGCCGACACCCGGATGAGCGCCCCCTCCAGGACCCGGATGTTGTCCTTGATGTTGGTGGCGATGAACTCCAGCACGTCGGGCGGGATGCGGGCGGTCTCGAGCTCGGCCTTCTTGCGCAGGATGGCGAGGCGTGTCTCCAGCTCGGGCGGCTGGATGTCGGTGAGCAGGCCCTGCTGGAAGCGGCTGCGCAGCCGGTCCTCGAAGCCGATCTGGTCGGGGGCCCGGTCGGACGACAGGACGATCTGGCGGTTGGTCTGGTGCAGGTGGTTGAAGGTGTGGAAGAACTCCTCCAGCGTCTCCTGCTTGCCCTGGAAGAACTGCACGTCGTCGACGAGGAGCACGTCGATGTCCCGGTAGCGGCGCTTGAACGCGTCCCGGGTGTCGGAGTGCATCGAGTCGATGAACTCGTTCAGGAACGTCTCGGAGGTGACGTAGCGCACCCGGTAGGCCGGGTAGTTGTCGTTCACGTAGCTGGCGATGGCCTGCAGCAGGTGGGTCTTGCCCAGGCCGGCGTCGCCGTAGATGAAGAGGGGGTTCCAGCGCCGGGCCGGCATCTCGGCCACGGACTGGGCCGCGGCGTGGGCGAAGCGGTTGGAGCCGCCGATCACGAAGTTCTCGAACGTGTAGCGGGGGTTGAGCTCGACGTCGCCGACCGGGGCGGGGCCGTCGGGGTCGATGCGCCGGTCGCGGGCCGGGCGGTCGAAGGGGCCGCCGTTGTCGGACGGCGCCGGGCCGTTGGGGCGTGCCGCCGCCGTCGGGGTCGGGACGGTCCACAGGGAGGGCGGCTCGGGGGGCTCGATCCGCAGGACGAGCTCGACGTCCGCGGCGCCCGCCTCGGCCAGCGCGTCGCGGACGAGGCCCAGGTAGCGGCCCTCGATGCGCTCCTTGGCGAGGGCGCTGGCCACGCCGAGCGTGAGGTTGTGGCCGTCGTAGCCCACGGCCCGCACGCCCTCGAAGGCGGTGTGCCACACGGGATCGGAGACCTGTGCCCGCAGGAGCGCTGCGCACATGGACCACAAACGGTGCGCATCGCTGATCACGTCAGACCATCCTCCTGGGTCGCGCAGGTCATCCACAACACCATCCACACATGTGGATGACCGCACAAGCTCTTGACGCCAGGTAGCCGGCGGGTGTCGGGGAGCCGCCGCCCCGCCGGTCGGCGCGTGCGCGTCCCCGGCTCTGGCACCCCGGCCCGAGGGTCGGAGTCGACGCAACGTAGCATCGGTGACCTGCGCCGACCAGGGGTCGTCCACAGGGTGGGGAACAGGCTGCTGGGGGCAGGTGTGGATGACCGCCCGCCGCGACCGGACCACACGCTGCGCGCGTGGCATCGGCAGCCTGGTTGGCAAAACGGGGGCGCAGGGCT
Source organism: uncultured Acidimicrobiales bacterium (assembly GCA_963759225.1). Lineage (GTDB taxonomy): Bacteria > Actinomycetota > Acidimicrobiia > Acidimicrobiales > VFJN01 > ZC4RG19. Next base: position 11,357 of record CAVWYL010000001.1, read on the forward strand.
CTAGCGTTGTCCCGGCACCGACGCGGGTGCGCTGCCGCCGCGCGTCGTCGAGTTGGTTCTTACCCCGCCGCTGGCCCCGCGACGAGCGAGGAGGCCGCGTGGCCGAGGAGGCACAAGGTGAAGCGCACGTATCAGCCGAACAACCGCAGGCGAGCGAAGCGGCACGGCTTCCGCGCCCGCATGCGGACCCGGGCCGGCCAGTCGATCCTGCGAACCCGGCGCCGGAAGGGCCGCGAGCGCCTCTCGGCCTGATCGGGCGGGTCGGCGACCGTGCGACGTTCGACGCGCTGCGGCGTGACGGGCGCCGGGCGCGGCGCGGGCCGATGACGGTCGCATTCCTGCCCGGGGGCACCGACGTCCGTGTCGCCTACGCCATCGGCCGCAAGGTCGGTCCGGCCGTCGTCCGCAACCGCGTCCGCCGCCGGCTGCGCGAGGCGGTGCGCGAGCTCGACCGCACGACGCCCGGGGGGCTGGCGTGCGGTGCGTACCTGGTGAGCGTGCGTCCCGAGGCGGCGGCACGCACCTACCGCGACCTGCGCGACGACCTGGCGCGCGGCTGTGCGGCGGTGACGGGCGAGGTGCCGCGATGAGCCCGGCGGCCCGGGCCTTGTCCGGCGGCGTCCGGTTGTACCAGAGGGTCACCGCGGGCCGGCCGTCGCCGTGCCGGTTCGTGCCGAGCTGTTCGTACTACGCCCTCGACGCTCTCGAAGCCCATGGTGCGGTGCGTGGCGGCGCCCTCACCGTGCGGCGGCTGTTCCGATGCCACCCATGGGGTGGTCACGGGTGGGATCCCGTACCTCAAGGAAAGCACCACTGATGTTAGACGGTCTCTTCGAGCTCATCTCCAACACTCTCAACTTCTTCTACACGCTCATCCCCAACTACGCCGTCGCCATCGCGCTGCTGACGTGTCTGGTGATGCTGATCACGACGCCGCTGACCCTCAAGGGCACGCGGTCGATGATCGAGATGCAGCGGCTCCAGCCCCAGATCCGTCGCATCCAGCTCGAGCACAAGGACGACGCGGCCAAGCGCAACGAGGCGCTGATGGCCTTCTACAAGGAGCACGAGATCAACCCGGTGGGCGGCTGCCTCCCGCTGCTGATCCAGGCGCCGGTGTTCTCCATTCTCTTCTACGTCGTGCAGGGCCTCACCAGAGAGGCGAAGTTCGTCGGCGTCCAGAAGATCCTGCAGTCCGACTACTTCCCTCAGGGCGTCGTGACCGAGGGCTTCCGGCCGAAGTACCTCGATTCCTCCACCGAGCTGTACCAGTCGCTCCTCGGCCAGACCGAGATGAACGCGATCGGCAGCAACCACTTCGACCTGTCGATCTCCGCGGTCGAAGCGCTCAGCCTGGGGTTCCTGACGGCGCTGCCGTACATCCTGCTCGTGGCGGTGATCGCGTTCCTCAGCTGGTACCAGCAGAAGCAGATCATGGGGCGGAACCCCAACGCCGAGGTCAACCCGCAGCAGCAGATGATGATGCGGATCGGCCCGCTGATGTACGTGTTCTTCGCATTCATCAGCCCTGCGGCCATCGGCATCTACTTCCTGGTCTCGACGCTCTGGCGGGTCGGCCAGCAGGCGTTCATCACCCGCTCGCTCTACGGCAGCGAGGAGTCGATCGGCGTCCAGGCGCAGAAGGCGATGCAAGAGGTCCGCGAGGCCAAGAAGAACGGCACCGGCAAGCCGTCCGGCAAGCCGACCGACAAGCCCGCGGTAAGACCCCGGTCGACGGGGCGAGCGGCAACGGGAAGACGTCGACCTCGAAGGCGACGCCGGTCGACAAGCAGACCGCAACCAGCGGGACGTCCTCCGCGGCCAAGCCGCACCCCCGGTCCCGCAAGAAGAAGAAGAGGAAGTAGCGCAGTGGAATGGGTCGTGACGACCGGCCGGAGCGTCGAGGAGGCCACGGAGGCCGCCCTCGACCAGCTCGGGGTCGATGAGCAGGACGCCGAGGTGGAGGTTGTCCAGGAGCCGCAGAAGGGCCTGTTCGGGCGGCTGCGGGCGGAGGCGCAGGTGCGGGCGCGGGTGCGCCCGACCGCACCGCGGCCGAAGGTCGATCGGCGCGAGCGCCGGCGGGGTGACCGCCGCCGCGACGGCGACCGCAGCCGGCCCAAGAAGTCGGGCTCCCGCGAGCGGGTCGGCGCCAGCGCCGGCAGCACGGGTCCCCGCACCGACGATCGCGACACCGCCGAGCCGTGCGGACGACGCTGCGGGCCCCGGCGCCCGGCAGGGCTCGTCCCGCAGCGGGCAGGGCGGCTCGTCGAGCAGCAACAGGAGGCGTCGGCGTAGCCGGGCGCCCCTTACGGCAGAGGGAGCAACCGTGAGCGAGAGCACACAGTCGGCCGAGTCGCCCGAGATGGCGGAGCTCGACCTCGAGGGCCAGCGGGCCGCCGTCGAGGGCTTCCTCAAGGACCTGATGGTGGCGTTCGGCCGCAGCGATGCGACCGTGTCGGTGACGGTCGGCGAGGACGAGGCCCTGGAAGCGGCGGTGGAGGGCTCGGAGCTGGGCCTGCTGGTGGGCCAGAAGGGCGTGACCCTGCAGGCGGTCCAGGAGCTGGTGCGCAGCATGGTGCAGCGCCAGTTCGTGGGCCAGTCGCACGCCCGTGTGCGGGTCGACGTGGCCGGCTACCGGGCCCGTCGCAAGGAGGCGCTGGAGCGCTTCGCCCTCGGCGTGGCCGAGACGTGTCAAGGAGTCGGGCGTGGCCAAGGCGCTGGACCCGATGTCCTCGGCCGACCGGAAGGTCGTCCACGACGCCGTCAACGAGATCGACGGTGTCGAGACCGTGTCGGAGGGCGAGGACGCAGCTCGGCGGGTGGTGATCCGCCCGGCGTGAGCCGGGTGCCATGATCCGGAGATGACGACCGACGACGGCCTGCAGGCCGTCCTGGAGCGGAGCCGGAGCCTGGGATTCCTCGGGCCCGGCTCCCTTCGCGTCCAGGCGGACCACGCGGCCGGCTTCACGGTGGCGGTCGAGTCCGCACCCGACCGGCTGCTGGACCTGGGGAGCGGCGGCGGCGTGCCCGGCCTGGTCCTGGCCTCGGTCTGGCCGACGAGTGCGGTCACGCTCCTCGACGCCGGCGCACGGCGCTGCGAGTTCCTGCGAGGAGGCGGTCGAGGAGCTGGGCTGGAACGATCGGGTCCAGGTGGTCCGTGCCCGGGCCGAGGAGGCGGGTCGCCGCGACGACCTGCGGGGTACGTTCGACCTGGTGGTGGCCCGTAGCTTCGGTTCCCCGGCGGTGACGGCCGAGTGCGGGTCACCGTTCCTGCGGGTCGGTGGCCGCCTGGTCGTGAGCGAGCCGCCGGCGGTGGATGACCGTGGGAGATGGCCGGACGGAGGCGTGAACGACCTGGGGCTGGCCGAGGCGGGCGAGTGGTTCGAGCCGTACCACTACCAGGCGTTCGTCCAGGAGCGGCCGTGCCCCGACCGCTACCCGAGACGGGTGGGGATCCCCGCCAAACGCCCACTGTTCTGAGGGAGCGTTCCACGTGGAACATCCCGGGCTGCCGAGTCATCGATGCGGCCGGGGTTGCGGTCGCCGGGCGAGCGAGAGCGAGTCGGTGGGGGTTCCACGTGGAACACGGCTTCCGTGGGGGCAGGCGGAGTGCGGCTGGCGGGTGGAGGTGTTCCACGTGGAACACGGCCGCGGCGTGTACGCGGGCGTGTGTCGCCGGTTCCACGTGGAACATGGCGTGAATGGCCGTGCGTCGGGGCGTTCCACGTGGAACATCGGTGCTCAGTGTGTGAGGGGTCGCGCGGTCGGCGAGCGACATGCGCTTCGGGTGCGAGATCGCGGCAATCGCGGGTTGACCGGGGCATGCCGGCCCGAAATCATGTGCCGAATGACCGAGAGGCCGCCCAGCCCACGTTCGAGGAGCCGGGCGGCCCGTGTTCGACAGCCCGGCTTCGCGTTGCCCGGCGTCGACGCGATCCCCAACCTCGCCGACCTCTCCGGCGATCCCCACTCGCCCGACCCCTACGAGAGTGCACAGGTGATGACCCCTCCAGCTTCCGTCGTCGACGAGCCGGCCCCGCCGGCCGTCGCCACCACGACCGCCACCGGGACGGACACCGTTCCGGCCGCTCCCTCGCCGTTCCAGCGTCCCCTGCCCCGCTTCATCGCCATCGCCAACCAGAAGGGCGGCGTCGGCAAGACCACGACCGCCGTCAACCTCGGTGCCTGCCTGGCCGAGCTCGGCTACCGGGTCCTGGTGGTCGATCTCGACCCCCAGGGCAACGCCAGCACCGGTCTCGGCATCAACATCCGCGACCTGCAGGCCTCGATGTACGACGTCATTCTCAACGACCTTCCCGTCGAGGACTGCGTCGAGGCGACGGCCGTCCGCAACCTGTTCGTGGCGCCGGCCGCTCTCGATCTGGCCGGGGCGGAGATCGAGCTCGTGCCCGCGCTTCAGCCGGGAGATGCGCCTGCGCCGGGCGCTCGATGCCGTGCGGGACGACTACGAGTTCGTCCTCATCGACTGCCCGCCCTCCCTCGGCCTCCTCACCGTCAACGGGCTCGCGGCGGCCAGCGAGGTCATCGTGCCCATCCAGTGCGAGTACTACGCCCTCGAGGGCCTCGGCCAACTGCTGCGCAACGTCCAGCTCGTCCAGCGCAACCTGAACCCCCGGCTCGAGCTCAGCGCCATGGTGCTCGTCATGTACGACGCCCGCACCAAGCTGGCCGACCAGGTGGTGCACGAGGTGCGCGACCACTTCGGCGACAAAGTGTGCAACAGCATCGTGCCCCGGACCGTGCGCCTCAGCGAGGCGCCGTCGTTCGGGCAGCCGATCATCACGTTCGACCCGACCTCCCGGGGGTCGATCGCCTACCGGAGCCTGGCGGTGGAGGTGAGCGGTGGAGCGGCGCAGCGGGCTGGGTAAGGGCCTCGGCGCGCTGATCCCGTCCGACGTCGTCGAGGGGTCCGCGCCCCGCGTCGGCGTGCAGGAGGTGCCGATCAGCAAGATCGAGCCCAACCCCCTCCAGCCCCGCACCCACTTCGACGAGGAGTCCCTCTCCGGCCTCACCGCCTCCATCCGCGAGCTGGGGGTGCTCCAGCCCGTCCTCGTCCGCGAGCTGACCCCCGACCGCTACGCCCTCATCGCCGGCGAGCGGCGCTGGCGGGCGGCCAAGCGGGCCGGGCTCCAGTTCATGCCGGTCATCGTGCGCGACGTGAGCGACGAGCTGACGCTCCAGACCGCGCTCGTGGAGAACCTCCACCGCGACGACCTCAACCCCCTCGAGGAAGCGGCCGCCTACCAGCAGCTGATCGAGGACTTCAACATGACCCAGGAGGCCGTCGCCCACCGCGTCGGCAAGAGCCGGTCGGCCGTGACCAACCTGCTCCGGCTGTTCCAGCTCCCGCCCCAGGTCCAGCGCCTCGTCGCCGACGGGCAGGTGTCGACCGGCCACGCCAAGGTCCTCCTGGGCACCCCCGACCGCGCCTTCCAGGAGGCGCTCGCCCGGCGCGTCGCCAGCGAGGGTCTCACGGTCCGCGAGACCGAGGAAGCCGTCCGCCTCCGCCAGGGCCGCGCCAGCGACCTCCCGACGCCGGACGGCGGCACCCCCGGCAGCAAGCTCCGGGCACCCGGCCTGCTGGAGCTGGAGGAGCTGCTCGCCGACCAGCTCGACACCCGGGTCAAGATCAACATGGGCCCCAAGCGGGGCCGGGTCGTCATCGAGTTCGCCGACCTCGAAGACCTCGAGCGCATCTACCGGGTCATGGCCACCACGCCACGCCCCTGACGCCCCTGACGCGCGACCCTCGATGTCCGAAACGGCGCCACGAGCGCTGACGCGCCGTGGAACACCTCGAAAAAGACTAAACCCCAACCTGAGGATGGCGTGTCCTCAAGTTGGGGTCGAGTCGTCCACAACCTTTCGCACAGGTTGTGGATAGAGCTGTGCGCAGGCGTCAGGGCAGGAATTCGTCGAGCTCAGCCAGAAGCTGACCCTTACCCTTCGCCCCCACGAGGCGCTTCTGCGCCGTGCCGTCCTTGAAGACGATCAGCGTGGGGATGCTCATCACGTCGAAGCGCCGGGCCACGTCGGGGTTGTCGTCGACGTTCAGCTTGGCGACCGTGATCTTGCCGGCGTGCTCGTTGGCGATCTCGTCGAGGATCGGCGCGATCATCTTGCAGGGACCGCACCACTCAGCCCAGAAGTCGACGACGACGGCCTCGCCGGCGGCACCGATCGTCTCGTCGAACGTGGCGTCGGTGAGCGTGTTGATGTTTCCAGCCATGTAGCGGTGACCTTTCCTGGTGATGAGTCCCGAATCGAACTACCCGCTTGAACAGCGCCGACGCTGCCGATGTTCCCCGCCGGTCACCCGTCGTGCTGCGCCTCGAGCCAGCGCTCGGCGTCGATGGCCGCCTGGCAGCCGGAGCCCGCAGCCGTGATCGCCTGGCGGTAGATGTGGTCCTGCACGTCGCCGGCGGCGAACACGCCCTCGACGTTCGTGCTCGTGGCCCCCTCGCCCAGTCCGGTGACGAGGTAGCCCGACTCCTCCATCTCGAGCTGGCCCTTGAACAGGTCCGTGTTGGGCTTGTGGCCGATGGCCACGAACAGGCCGGTCATCGGGCAGCCGGGTGCGCTCGTCGGTGAGGACGTCGCGCACGGTCACCCCGGCCAGCGTGCTCTCGCCGTCGACGGCCTCGACCACGCTGTTCCAGCGGAACGTGATCTTGGGGTTGGCGAAGGCGCGGTCCTGCATGATCTTCGAGGCCCGCAGCTCGTCGCGGCGGTGCACGACCGTGACCGACCGGGCGAACTTGGTCAGGAAGATCGCCTCCTCCAGCGCCGAGTCGCCCCCGCCGACCACGGCGATGTCGTGGTCGCGGAAGAAGAACCCGTCGCAGGTGGCGCACGTCGACACGCCGTGGCCGATGAGCTCGCCCTCGCGGTCGATGCCGAGCATCAGCGCCTGGGCGCCGGTCGACAGGATGATGGACTCGCCCTGGTAGGTGGGCTCGGCCGCGGTCGGGTCGCCGACCCACACGCCGAAGGGCCGGGCCGACAGGTCGACCCGAGACACCTTCTCGGTGCGGACGGTGGTGCCGAACCGCACCGACTGCTCGCGGAAGCGGACCATGAGCTCGGGGCCCATGATCCCCTCGGCGAAGCCGGGGTAGTTCTCGACCTCGGTCGTGAGCATGAGCTGCCCACCGGGCTGGTCGCTGGTCGACGACGGCTCGCCCTCCAGCAGCAGCGGCTCGAGGTTGGCCCGCGCCGTGTAGATGGCGGCGGTCAGGCCGGCGGGGCCTGAGCCGATGATGATGACCTTGCGCGTGTCGCTCACTCTGGATGCGTCCTGATTTCGGGGGGTGTCGCCGGTCTCAACGCCGTCAGGCCGACGTCTCTTCCCGGGGCCGGCGGCGGGGCCACAGCACGGCGGCCCCCACCATGAACACCAGCCCGAGGATGAGGTAGGCGGCCCACATGTGGTCCTCGCCGAACACGGAGTCGGGCAGGTAGACGTCGATCAGCCGGACGGCGGCCACGATCAGCAGCACCGCCACCACGGAGCCGACCAACACCGCGAACAGGCCGTAGACGACGGCGCGGGCGGCCGTGAGCGCGGGGCCGGTGGTCTTGTCGCGCACCGAGCCCACGACCTGCTCGATCTTGTCGGCGGCCAGTGCGGGCCAGTCGGCCTCCGGCGCCGGGGCGCCGGGCTGGGGCGCCGACCGGGCAGGGGATGAGGCGTTCGCCATGGCGCAGAGCCTAACGCTGCCGCCCTCAGCGGAGAGGCTGGTCGACGACGATGCGGCACGAGCCGTCGATGGCCACGAGCTGCTCGCCGTCGGGGAGGGCCACCACCCACACGCTCACGGCGGTGCCGTCGAGGTCGGCGGTGCCCTGCAGCACGACGGCGGACGCTCTGTCCCCCAGCAGGTCGAGCAGCGACTCGGGCGGGCAGCCGGACAGCGCCTCGAAGCGCTGTCGGCGTCTGCGCCGCTCCGGGGCACGACGCGGCCGCTGGCCTGGGCGCGCGCGGCCGCCGCCAGTGCCTCCGCGTCGGGGAACGAACCGAGGTGGCCGACGCCGGGCGCCGGCGCGGCACCCGCCGCCGACTCCGCGGACGACTCGCTCTCCTCGGCGGGGGCGTCCTGGGCGGCGCCGTCGTCACCGGACTCGTCCGCCGAGGTCCCACCCCCGCTGTCCTGGAGGGCGACGCTCTCACTGTCGTCCTGGCTGTCGCCCGCCAGCGCGGCCAGTCCCGCCACCGATGCCACGAGGGCGAGGACCACCGCGGCCGCCCCCAGCCACCGCGTCCGCTGGGCCCGGGCCCGGCGCCGGGCCGCCAGGTCGGCCACCTCGCCCCGCTCGCGCCCGACCACGACCCCCGCGTCCGGGTCGAAGGCGGCCAGGGCGGCGGCCAGCCCCTGCTCGCGGGCCTCCGCCGAGGGCGGCGGCACGTCCCGGACCAGGTCACGGGCCCGTGCCATCGCCGCGACCCGGGCCATCACCGCCGGGTCGCGCCGCGCCGCGTCGGCCGCCGCGGGGGGCAGCGTGCCGTCCAGCAGGGCGGAGGCGAGGTCGTCGTGGTGGGCGTCGGCGGAGGTCATGGGCTCGTGGTTGGACGATCGGGAGCGGTAGCGGGGTTCCCGAGCAGGTCGGCGAGCTGCGCCCGGCCCCGGGCGATGCGGGACCGCACGGTGCCCGGCGGGATGTCCAGCACCCGTCCTATCTCGGCGTAGTCCAGATCGCACAGGTCCCGCAGGACCACCGCCACCCGGAACTCGTACGGCAGCCGGGCCAGCGCCCCGTCGGCGTCGAGCCGGCCCGCCACGGCGTCGACCCCGGCGTCGGGGACACCGTCGCCCTCGGCCAGCGCGTCGTCGCCCGGGACGGGACGCCGGGCCCGGCGCCGCAGCTCGTCGAGGCAGGCGTTGCTCACGACCCGGTACGACCAGGTCGTGAACGCCGCCCGCCCGTCGAACCGGGGCAGGCCCCGGACGATGGCGATCAGCCCCTCCTGCAGGGCGTCCTGGGCGTCCGCGTCGTTGCCCGCCAGCCGCCGGCACAGGCGCCACCACCGGTCGTGGTGGTTCCGCAGCAGCCGGTCGAGCGCGCCGCGATCACCGGCCTGGGCGGCGGAGACGAGGGCGCGGTCGTCGGCGTCGGGTGCGATGGGCCGAACAGTACGTCAGCTCTCGAGCCGGACGTCTTCGACCACCATCTGGCCGTTGTCGCCCGCCCGTGTGAACCACAAGAGGACCGCGGCGCCCTCGGCCTCGCCCTCGAGCTCGCTGCGCGCCGTGCTGCCGTCGCCCGGCTCGAACGTGCCCACCGGGTCGCCCCAGTCGGCCAACGTCTCGGCCGGGCCGTCGGCCACGTACACCTCGGCCTCCCAGCCGACGCTCGACGAGTCGACCTCGAGCGCGGACAGCGCCGTCGCCGCGTCGAGCGTGAGGATCAGCCCGACCCCGCCCTTCAGGCCACCCCAGTCGGGCCGGCCGTAGGTCTCGGAGGTCCAGGCCGTGGCCGGATCGCCGTCGATGGCGTTGCCCGTCTCGTCGCCGTGCTCGCCGCCGGTGCCCTCGGGGTCGAAGTCGACGACGCCGGAGATCGTGACCGCCCCCGACGCCGGCTCCGCGGCGGCCGGGGTCTCGCCGGCGCCGCCGCCGCCGTCGCCGAACAGCGTGCTGCTCGACCCCTTGATGAGCAGGCCGGCGAGGCCCAATGCCACCGCCACCAGCACGACCAGCAGCGTGGGGACGAGCCACCGGCGCTCGCTGTCGCGGAACCGGACGGGCACGTTGCCCGGCGGCGTGCCCCCGGCCGGGAAGGCACCCGGGGTGCGGGCGCCTGACGGGGGCGGCGGGACCGGCGAGCCGGGCACCGGCTCGGACGTCGTCGGATCGACCGCGGCGGCCCGGTCGTCGGCGCCGGCGCCGAGCAGCGCGGCCCGCACGTCGGTGGCGGTGGGGAAGCGGGCCGCCGGGTCGCGGGCCAGCAGCCGCATCGTGATGGACTCGAGCTCGCGGGGCACACCGGCCCGCACGAGCCGGGGGCGCTGCGGGTCGCTGTGGAGCCGGGCCAGCGCCGTGGCCGACGACGTGTCCGCCTCGAAGGGCACCCGGCCGCACAGCATCTCGTAGAGGACCACGCCCAGGCTGTAGAGGTCGGTGCGGCCGTCGATCGGCTTGGCCTCGATCTGCTCGGGCGCCAGGTACTTGGCGGTGCCGAGGAACGAGCCCTCCTGCGTGAGGTCGGCGGACTCGGCCGCCTTGGCGATGCCGAAGTCGCCGACCTTCACCCGCCCGTCCTGGGACAGCAGGATGTTGGCGGGCTTGATGTCCCGGTGGACCAGCCCGGCGGCGTGCGCCACCGACAGCGCCCCCGCGACCTGGGCGGCGATGTTGGCCGCCACCCACGGGTCCAGCGCCCCGTCGTCGAGCCGCTGGCGCAGGGTCTGGCCCCGCACGAGCTCCATCACGATGGCCTCGACCCCGTCGTCGCTGCACGTGTCGTAGACGTTGACGATCGACGGGTGCGACAGCTTGGCGACCGCGATGGCCTCGTGGCGGAACCGGGTCACGAACGTCTCGTCGGCCGCCAGGTGCTGGTGCAGGATCTTGAGCGCGATCGCCCGTCGCAGCACCTCGTCGGTGCCCAGCCACACCTGTGCCATGCCGCCCGACGCCAACAGCTCGTCGAGCCGATAGCGGCCGCCCAGCAGCGCGCCAGCAGAGACGCCGGCGGCTTGCGACGGGCCGGAGGAGGGAGGCGTCACTGCCACGGTGCGCTCAACCGTAGCGAAGGGGCGCCCCTGACGCGAGGTCAGGATCCGTGAAGATGCTCTCACCTCATGCCGGATCGACCCATGTCAGCCCCATCACACGCGGCCCACCGTGGGTCCCGATGGTGGGCCCGATCAGCGTCACGGTGATCTGGTCCTCGCCGTAGCGCGGTGCCAGCAGGGCCAGCATCTGCTCGAGGTCGGGCGCCATGCCGTGGGCCACGCACAGGTGCTCGACGGCGGGGAGGGCGAAGACCTTGTCCCGCAGCCACTCGAGGGCCTTGCGCCGGGTGCGGGCCCGGCCGGCCTCCGCCACCTCGCCGCTGGAGATGTCGAGCAGCGGCTTGATCGACAGCAGCGACCCGAGCAGGGCCTGGGCGCCGCCGATGCGGCCGCCCTTCTTGAGGTTGTCGAGCGTGTCGAGGGCGCCGAACACGTGGGTGCGGGCCGCCAGGCTCTCGACCGCGGCCACGATGTCGTCGGCCCCGGCCCCGTCGGCCGCCATCTCGGCCGCCACCGTGACCTGGGTCCCCAGGCCCGCGGTGATGCTGTGCGAGTCGACCACGCGGATGTCGAGGTCGTCGGCGGCCTTGGCCGCGTTCTGCGCCGACTGGATGGTGGCCGACAGCCCGGACGACAGGTTGACGCACACGATCTGGTCGGCCCCGGCCTCGGCCTGCCGGCGGAACGCCGCCTCGAACGCCCCCGGCGACGGCGCCGCCGTCTCCGGCAGGTCGGCGGTGGTCGCGAGCTTGTCGTAGAACTCGCCGACCGACAGGTCGACCCCGTCGGTGTACTCGTCGGTGCCGAACCGGATCGACAGCGGCACCACTTCGACCCCCAGCCGTTCGACCTCGGCGGACGGCAGGTCGGCGGACGAGTCGGTGACGATGCGAACCGGCATGGCCGGCGACCCTAGTGCCTGGCCCGGGCCTGTTCCCCGTGACTGTCGACGGCGGTGCGCGGGCCCGCCATGTGGGCCGGACGGTAGGGGCTCTCCGGGGCGGGTCCCGGCGGCGGGGGCGGGCCCGGCGGGTCGGGCGGCACCGCGGACGCCGGCATCAGGTGCCGCGACCGGCGGGCGCGGCGTCCCTGCTTGAACCACCAGATGGCCAGGAACAGCCCGGCGCCGATCGACAGGGCGAGGCCCACGCCCGAGATCGCCGTGGAGCGGATGTCGAACGTCGACCGGTCGAGCACGATCGAGCCGTCGATGCTGCTCACCACGACGTCCATCGTGAAGGCGCCGGAGGTGAGGACCCGCACGTCGACCTCGATCCGGTTGGTGCCGGGGGCCAGCGTGGGCGTGAGCACGTCGCCGTCGGGGAACTCGAGCTGGTCGCTGTCCAGCTCGACCCGCACGGTCAGCTCCTCCTCCGACAGGTTGGTCAGCCGGATCGGGATGCTGCTGGTGCGGGCGGTGAGCGTGATGCGGAACTCGTCCGGCAGGGTCACGGCCCCCTCCACCGAGCCGAGCTGGGTGTTCACCCGGTCGACGTAGGCGGGGCGCAGCGCGTCGGGGGTCTCGGTGCCGGTGCTGACGAGCAGGGACTGGTGCAGCGACGAGGCCAGCTGCGGGTCGCCGAGCAGCTGGCCGAGGCCGTTGATGCTCGCCCGGGCCTCGCCCAGCTGGCGGGCGTCGATGGACCGCAGGTCGTCGGTGACCTGGTGGGGGGCCAGCTCCACGCTCCCGGGGCCGTCGCCGCCCGCCGGCACCTCGGCCAGGAGCTGGTCGAGCGTCACCGGCCGCACCGCCTGGCCGTCGGCCAGCGCGCCGAGGGCCACCGGCGCGGCGGCCGCGTTGAGCGTGGCGTCGGGCGGGATGTGGACGACGACGCCCCGGGGATCGCTCGGTGCCTCCAGCCACTGGGCGGTCAGCTCGGCCACGAACCGGTAGGCGCCGACCACGCCGGCGTCGCCGGTGAGGTGGGCGGCGAGCTGCGGGTCGCTGACCATGCCGAGCGGCCCGCCGTCGCCGAGCCGCACCGGGGTCCGGGGGACGGCCGGGGCCTCCTGGACCTCGTCGTCGCCGCTGCCGTTGCCGTCGCCCAGCTCGACGGCCGACGGCGGCACCAGCGCCCGGTCGAGGCCGAGCTGCACCGCCACGCGGGCGGCCTCCGCGCCCAGCGTGGGACCGGACAGCCACACGCCGCCGACCGGCTCGGTCGCCAGCCGGGAGCGGATGATGTTGGCCCCGCCTTCGGCCTGCGCGTTGGCCTCGGCGATGAGGCCGTTGCGCTGCAACGCCGCCAGGTCCACCTCGACGTAGGGGCGGGCGAGGGGGGTGCGGGCCGCGGCGTCGATCCGCAGGGCCGCGACGATCGCCGCGCCCTCGTCGCCCGACAGGGCGAGCGCCTCCACCGTCTCCGGGCGGGGGGCGACGGTCAGCGGCAGGCCCCGGACCTCGGCCAGCAGGTCGGCCCGCTCGCGGGCCCGAGCGACGGCCTCCTCGTCGAGGGCGACGGTGCCGTCCGGCTGGAGGGCGGTGGGACCGCCCACGTCGACGACCGCCGCCACCGCCAGGGGCGGGAAGTCCGGCGTCTCGGTCAGGAACGTGAGGTAGGTGACGAAGCTGTCGAGGGTGTCGCCGCCGGGGCCCACCAGCTGGACCTCGACGGGGTACACGCCGCGGCTCGGCAGGCGCACCCCGCCGCGGCCGGCCACGAAGCCGGCGGACACGGTGCCCCCCGGGCCGGCCGGCAGCCCGGACAGCGGCTGGCGGGTCCCCGCCGACAGCACGGCGCCGAGGTCGCCGTCCAGGGTGGCGCGGAACCCCTGCCGCGAGTCCGGCGCTTCGTGCACGACCAGGCGCACCGACGCGTCCGCCGGGGCGCCGGCCACCTGCACCCGCACGTCGAACCGTTCGCCCGGGTGGACCCACGTGGTCTGCCCCACCAGCTCGATCTGGGCGGGCGCCTGGGCGCCCGCGGGTCCGGCGGCGCCGGCCAGCGTCAGCGCCGCGAGGACGAGGGCCGCCAGCACGCGGAGGGGACGGGACCGCAGGGCCGCGGTCATCCGGCCTGCTCGAGCGACGTGCGCAGGACCGCCAGGCCGTCGGGCTGGAGGACGAACCCGGCCCGCTGGTACAGCCGCAGCGAGCGGTCGTTGCCCTCCTGCGTGTTGACGAGGGCGTCGCGGGCGCCCCAGCGGCGCAGCCAGCGCAACCCGTCGGCCAGCAGCGCGGCGCCCACGCCCCGGCCCTGCACGTGGGGGTCGACCGCCAGGCGCTGCACGTAGCCGCGGGGCCCGGCCCGCCCGCACACCGCGTAGCCGAGGATGCGGGTGCCGGCCCGGGCCGTCTGGAAGTGCACGTTGGCGGTGGCGGTCAGCGCCTCGTCCAGGCCCACCTGGTCGAGCCGCCAGAACGGCGCGAAGGCGGCGTGGTCGACCGCGAGCACCTCGGCGTGGTCGCGGCGCCGGCCCCGGCGCAGGTCGCAGCCCGCGGGCAGCGGCGCCGGGACGGTGCGGTCGAACGTGTGGAGCAGGAGGTGGAGCCGCTCGATCTCGGTGAAGCCCACCGCCAGGAACGGCATGCGATCGGGGCGGGAGAGCGCGGCCGTGAGCGCGCTCTCGTAGCCCGCCCGCCGCAGCGACCGCAGCGAGCGGCGCACGTCGTCGGCGGTGAGCGGGCCCAGGAAGTCGCCGGCGGGCGCGACGTGGGCGACGCGGTCGTCGCCGTGCCACGGCCGGGCGCGCAGGCGGGAGCCGGTCCGGATGGGGGTGCGCATCAGGCTCATCGTGTGATCACCATGAGGTTAGGCAACGCGCACCCCCTGGTACGTGCCGGGGTCACGGGTGTGCCCGTTAGCGTTCAGGAGAACATGTCGGTCCTGTTCGTCTCGCATCCCCGCTACGTCGAGCACGACCCCGGTGCCGGACACCCCGAGCGGCCCCAGCGGCTGGTGGCGGTGGAGGCCGGGGCCGAGCTCGCGGGCCTCGGCGACGACCTCGTCCGGGTGCCCGCCCGGCCGGCGACGGTGCGCGAGATCGAACGGGTGCACACCCCGACCTACGTCGGGGCGCTGGAGCGGTTCTGCCGCAGCGGCGGCGGCCACCTCGACGCCGACACCGCGGCCGTGCCCGCCTCGTGGGACGCGGCGCTGCTGGCCGCGGGAGCGGGGCTGGCCGCCGTCGACGCGCTGCAGCAGGGCGGGGCCACGGCCGCGTTCTGCGCGGTGCGCCCCCCGGGGCATCACGCCCTGTCCGCCCGGGCCATGGGGTTCTGCCTGTTCAACAACGTGGCGGTGGCCGCGGCGGCGCTGGCCGAGCAGGGCCAGCGGGTGCTGCTCGTCGACTACGACGCCCACCACGGCAACGGCACCCAGGACTCGTTCTATTACGACAAGCGGGTGACGTACGTGTCGTTCCACCAGTCGCCGCTGTACCCGGGCACCGGGTCGGTGCTGGAGACCGGCGACGGCGAGGGCCGGGGGCGCACGGTGAACGTCCCGGTGCCGCCGGGGGCGACGGGCGACGTCTACCGGGCCGCCATCGAGGAGGTCGTGGCGCCGCTGGCGGCCGAGATCGACGCCACCTGGCTGCTGCTGTCGGCCGGGTTCGACGCCCACCGGGCCGACCCGCTGACCGAGCTGGGGCTGACGTCGGGCGACTACGCCGACATGACCGCCGACCTGGCCGCCGCTCGTCGAACCGGGCCGGGTGCTGGCGTTCCTGGAGGGCGGCTACGACCTCGAGGCGCTGCGGGACTCGACGGCGGCGGCCCTCGGGGCCCTGGCCGGCGAGCGGCTCCACCCGGAGGCACCGAGCGGCGGCGGACCCGGCCGGGACGCCGTCGTGGCCGCCGAGCTGGCCCACCGGCGGGCCGCCGGGGCCTGACCCGGCGGGCTGGTAGGCCGGGTGACAGCCCGGTATCCCGCAGAGGCAGCCAGGCCGGTGGCTCTAGCCTGGCCGGTCGTGGTCCCTGAGCGCCTCCAGCCGATCCTCGACGACGTGCGCCCCCTCGCCGACCGCTTCCACGCGGCCGGGCACGCCGTCTACCTCGTGGGCGGCATCGTGCGTGACCTGCTGCTGGGGCGGCTGCGGCCCGGGTCCGACCTCGACCTGACCACCGACGCCCGGCCCGAGCAGACGAAGGCGATCCTCGACGGGTGGGCCGACGCGCTGTGGGAGCAGGGGGCGGCGTTCGGCACGATCGGCGCCCGCAAGGGCGACATCGTGTTCGAGATCACCACCCACCGCGCCGAGGCCTACCGCGAGGACTCGCGCAAGCCCCACGTCGTGTACGCGTCCGACGTCGCCGAGGACCTGTCCCGGCGCGACTTCACCGTGAACGCCATGGCGCTGCGCCTCCCCGACGTCGAGCTGGTCGACCCGTTCGGCGGGGCCGCCGACCTGGCGGCCGGCGCACTGCGCACGCCGCTGACCCCGGAGGTGTCGTTCTCCGACGACCCGCTGCGCATGCTGCGGGCCGCCCGGTTCGTCGCCGGCTACGGCTTCGAGCCCGACAAGGAGGTCGAGGCGGCCGTGCGGGACATGCGGGGCCGCCTGGAGATCGTGTCGGCCGAGCGCATCCGCGACGAGCTGTCCAAGCTGCTGGTGGTGGACGACCCGAGCGCCGGGCTGTGGTTCCTGGCCGACACCGGCCTGGCCGACGAGTTCCTGCCCGAGCTGCGGGCCATGCGGCTGGAGCAGGATCCCATCCACCGCCACAAGGACGTGCTGGCCCACACGATCGCGGTCGTGGCCAAGACGTCGCCCCGGCTGGTGGTGCGGCTGGCGGCGCTGCTGCACGACGTGGGCAAGCCCCGCACCCGGGCGATCGGCCCCCGGGGCGTGAGCTTCCACCATCACGAGGTCGTGGGGGCGCGCATGGCCCGCGACCGGCTCCGGGCCCTGCGGTTCCCGACCCAGGTGGTCGACGACGTGCAGCGGCTCGTGTTCCTCCACCTGCGGTTCCACGGCTACGGCGACGACGTGTGGTCCGACTCGGCGGTGCGCCGCTACGCCCGGGACGCCGGCCCGCTGCTCGACGACCTCAACGAGCTGACCCGCTGCGACTGCACGACCCGCAACGAGCGCCGGGCCCGGATGCTGGCCGCCCGCATGGACGCGCTGGAGGCCCGCATCGCCGAGCTCCGTGAGCGGGAGGAGCTCGACGCCCTGCGCCCCGACATCGACGGCAACCGGGTGATGGAGCTGCTCGGCATCGGCCCCGGCCGCGCGGTGGGCGAGGCGCTGGCGATGCTGCTGGAGGCCCGCCTCGACGAGGGCCCGCTCGGCGAGGAGGAGGCCGAACGCCGCGTGCGGGAGTGGTGGGCGGCGCGCTCGAGACGCCACCCGTCGCCCGTGGACAGCGGAGTGCGCCGTCAGGCGCCCAGCTTGCGGGCCCGGACGATGAGCGTCGGCGGGACCCAGCGCATGGCGTCGGACCACGCGTCGCCCGCGACGGTCTGGTCGGCCGGCGGCTCCAGCAGGCTGTCGACAGCGAACCCGGCCCGGCCGAGGGCGCCGAACAGGCCGGTCAGCGTGACCACGTGGTCCGGCTCGCTGCGGTCGTCGGCCACCGACCACGGCGCCGGCGCCGTGTCCCACCAGGTGCGGCGCAGCACCGGCTCGGTCGCCACCGGGTCGAGCATCACGAACGCCGGGTGGGGCAGCGAGAACACGAACGGGCCGGTCCGGCCGCAGCACCCGGTGGACCTGGCGGAACACCCGGTCGCGGTCCTCGACCGTGGCCAACCCGTAGGTCGACACCGCGGCGTCGATCGTGTCGGCCCGCACGAAGGCCAGCTCGGCCAGGGGCCCGTGGTGGGTCTCGACCTTGACCCCCTCCCGATCGGCGCGCTCGCGGGTGTCGGACAGGTTCGCGGCCACGTCGTCGACGGCGATGACCCGGGCACCCGCCTTGGCCAGGGCCACCGCACCCGCCCCGGCCCCGCACCCCAGCTCGAGGATGCGGCGGCCGGACACCTGGCCGAGCAGCCGCAGGTCGCTCTCCGGGGGCAGGCCCGGGCCGTAGCGGACGGCGTCGGCGTCGAGGCTGGCACCGGCGGCGCCGGCGAGGGAGAAACGGGTCCACGGCATGGCGCCCAGTGTGGCGCGCCGGGCAAGGCGGTGCCGGTGAGTAGTGACACGACCCGGATCAGCGCGCAGGACCACCGTTCGTAGGGTGCACGCCGGGCGGGACGGTGCCACACTTTGGGTGGCCCATGACACAGATGGCAACGACGGGCACGGGACCGAGGTCACCGGGGGCGGGCGGCCAGGAGCACTGGTCGCTGCCCGGTGGCGCGCTCGCGCTGGTCCTGACCTGGGACGAGAGCGGCCGCTGCACCAGCGCCCGGGCCGACGGGTCGACCGCGGGCGCCCTCAGCGCGGCGGCGCTGTGCGGCGACGGCTGGCTCGACGTGTTCCACCCCGAGGACCGGCGCGAGACCGCCGAGTGGCTGCGATCCGTGCTGCGGGGCGGCGATCCCCGCGAGGAGGCCGTCCGGCTCGCGGACGGCGACCGGTGGGCGATCCTCCGCCTCCGGCCGGGCGACGGCGAGCCGCCGGGTGTCGCCGCCCGCGGCGTGGTCGTCGACGCCACCCGCTCGCTCGGCGCCACCGCCCGCATGGCCCGGCTGGTCGAGGGGTTCAACAGCCTGCGCCACCCGCTCGACATCGTGGCCGCCATGCTGGACGACGGCGTGACCATGGTCGGGGGCCGCACGGCCACCCTGCACGTGCTGTCCGACACCGGCGACGCGCTGGTGTCGGCCGGGTCGGTGGGGCTGCCCGAGGGTGCGGTGGAGGAGCGGTTCGGCCGCATCCCGCTGTCCGCGGACCTGCCCGCCTCCGAGGTCATGCGCACCGGCCGGCCGGTGGTGGTGCGGTCCGACAGCGAGCGCCGCGAGCGCTATCCGGGCCTCGACGGCCTGTCCATCAACTACGACCCGGCCTTCGTCGTCGTGCCGCTGAACGATGCGCAGGGCCGGCCGTTCGGCGCCATGGGCATCGGCTTCTCCGACGAGACCACGATCAGCGACGAGGACTACGACTTCCTGCGCGACGTGGCCGCCCACTGCGCCGTCGCCCTCGACCGGGCCCGGCTGGCCGACGCCGCCGAGCGGGCGCAGGGCCACCTCGGCTTCCTCGACGAGCTGAGCGCCGCCCTGTCGAGCAGCCTCCAGATCGACACCGCGCTGGCCCAGCTGGCCGCGCTCACCGTGCCCCGCATCGCCGACTGGTGCGTCGTGCGCATGATCGAGTCGGCCTCCAACCCGCGGCCGCTCGTGGGCGCGGCCCACGTCGACCCGAGCCGCGACGAGGGGCTGCAGCGGCTGGCGCAGCGCTTCCCCCGGGACCTGGCCCGGGTGGGTGAGCTCGGCGAGGCCCTGTCCGCCGGCCGCCCGCTCATCCGGGGGACCCAGGGCGTCGCCATGCTGGCCTCGTGGTTCGACGACCCGGCCGACCGGGCCGCGGTCGACGCCGCGGGCGAGGGCGGCGTCGCCGTGTTCCCGCTGCACGCCCGGGGGCGGCTGCTGGGCGCGCTGGCCTTCGGCAACCGGCCGGGCCGGTCGTTCGCCGAGGCCGACATCGCGCTGGCCACCGCCGTGGCCAGCCGGGCGGCGGTCATCGTCGACAACGCCCGCCTGTTCCACGAGCAGTCCGGCGTGGCCCGGGCCCTGCAGGACAGCCTGCTGCCCGCCCGCCTGCCCGACATCCCCGGCCTCGAGCTGGGCGCCCGCTACAAGGCCGCCGGCCAGGGCCTCGACGTGGGCGGCGACTTCTACGACGCCTTCCAGGCCGACGACAACTGGTGGATCATCGCCGTCGGCGACGTGTGCGGCCACGGCGTCGAGGCCGCCGCCACCACCGGCCTCGTGCGTCACACGATCCGCTCGGCCGCCATGAGCAGCGTCATGCCGTCCGCGGTGCTCGGCCACCTCAACTCGATGCTGCTGCGGTCGGCCGCCGAGCGCGAGGGCATCGACGACGAGAGGGTGCCGCTCAGCCCGCGGTTCTGCACCGTGCTGGTCGGGGCGGTCCAGCCGACGCCCCGGGGCGTGGACATCATCCTGTGCTCGGGCGGGCATCCGCTGCCGCTGGTGCGGCGCACCGTGGGCCGGGTCGAGCCCGTCGGCGTCCCGGGGACGCTGCTCGGCGTGACCGACGAGCTCCGCCTGACCGACAGCGTCGTCCACCTCGACCCCGGCGACGCGCTGGTCTGCTACACGGACGGCCTCATCGACCGGCGGGCGGGGCGGCGGGCCTTCGGCGAGGAGGGCGTCGTCAAGGCGATCTACCAGGGCCAGAGCCTGCGCGCCGGCGAGCTGGCCCAGCTCATCGAGGCCGAGGCCGTCAGCTTCGTCGACGACGACCCGGCCGACGACATGGCGGTGCTGGCGCTGGTGGCCCTGCCCCGGTCGTAGAGGCTGCGCCGACAGGCGTAGCCGTGGCCCGAGCGGCCCGCTGCGAAGCAGCAAGAGCGGGAGGCACGGACCACGGTCGCTCGCTAGGTCGTGCGCCCGCACGTAGCGCCCGGCGTCAGGCGAACCGCCGGTGGCGACGATGGCGCCCGTCGGCGTCGGCGAGCCGCCCTCCGGCTCGGTGGACAGGGCCAGCTGGGCCGTGCCGGCCGGGACCCCGACGGCGGCGACGCCGGTGCTGCCGTCGCCGATCACGCCGAGCGACACGGGGACGTCGCCCTCGCCGCCCAGCTTCCACAGCTGGTACTCCTCGCCCTCGGGCAGCTGGGGCAGGTCGTCGACCAGCACGTAGCCGGTGGTGCCGTCGACCACGACCCGCGCCGCGTCCTGGCCGTCGCCGGTGGCGAGGGTGGCGACGGTGGCGTCCGGGTCGTCGAGGGCGGCGGCGGCCAGCTCGGCGAGGTCCTCGGGCTCGTCCTCGGCACCGCCGATGGCGATGCCCACCACGCCGCCGACGACCAGGGCCGCGGCGGCGGCCGCGCCGACCAGCGCCCAGCGGGAGCGGTCGGGGCGGGACCGGGGACGCAGGTGGATCGGGCCCGCGGGCGGGGCGGCGGCCGCCGGGGGCGGTGTCGCCATCGGCGCCGACGGCATGACCGGCAGCGGGGTGGGCACGTCGGCGGCGCCGATGTCGGCCGCGATGCGCTGCCACACGGCGGGCGGCGGCGCCTCGTCGGCGGTGAGCGCGGCGAGCGTGGCGCGGTGCTCGTCCACCAGCGCCAGGCACGACGGGCACGACGCCAGGTGGGCCTCGACCGCGTCCCGCTCGTCGCCCTCCAGGGCGTCGAGGGCGTAGAGGGCCAGCTCGTCCTCGGGGTGCGCGGGCGCGTTCACAGCGTCACCCCCTCGGCCTCGAGGGCGCGCCGGAGCCGCCCGAGCCCGGAGCGGATGCGGCTCTTCACCGTGCCCTCCGGCTGGCCGAGCTGGGCCGCGGCCTCGCGGTAGCTGCGCCCGCCGAAGTAGGCGAGCACGATGGGGTCCCGCTCCTCGCGCGGCAGCGAGTCGAGGGCCCGGCGGACGTGGTCGGCGAGAGCCAGCTCCTCGACCGTGGCCTCGACGTCGGCCTCGGGCGGGCGCGCGACGGCCAGCTGACCGTCGCGCTCGTCGCGCCGCCGCCGGGATTCCTCGGACCGCACGATGTCCACGCTACGGCCGTGTGCCTGCGTGAGCAGCCACGAGCGCAGGGATCCTCTGGTCGGGTCGTACCGCTGCGGCGAGGCCCACAGCTCGGTGAACACGGTCTGGCACACCTCTTCGGCCCGGTGCCGGTCCCGCAGGACGCGGCGGGCCAGCGCCCACATGGCGCCGCTGTGGCGCCGGTAGATCTCCGCCAGCGCGCCGGGGTCGCGGCGCGCCACACCGGCGGCCAGCTCGACGTCGGTCGTCTCGTCGTGGATCGCGGACCCCATCCCTGGGGATCACGGTAGACGCCGGGACGCGGGGCGCACGGCCTGGACGGGAGACGTCACGCCGCGCTCGCCGTGGGTCCCCCCGGACCGATCCCGGCGACCGGGCCCGCGTAGCGGCCGATCGCACCCGACACGAGCCCCAGGTCCGCCAGCCCCGGCAGCCGGTCGATGCGCCGATCGATCCGGGCGGCGATGGCGTGGCCGGGCTGGTCGCCGAACAGGGTCTGCACCATGAACGCCACCTCGCCGGGGGGCATGACCCCGGCGCCGACGGGCCGCCACAGGCGCCGCAGCGCCCACCGCACCACCCGCCGGGCCCGGGGATGGCCGGCCAGCCGGTCGGCGGCCTCGCCCGCGTAGAACGCGATGTGGTTCCCCTCCTGCCGCATGATCCGGTTGAGCAGGTCGGTGAGGACCGGGTGCTGGGCCTGGTCGATGAGCCGGGCGTAGCCGGCCTGGGTGGTCCACTCGTTGACCGCCCCCCAGGTCATGTGGAGGGCGCCGAACGCGCTGCCCGCCACGGCCGAGCCGGCGGCGTGCACCGCGGGCGCCAGCCGGTCGCGCAGGCCGAGCCCGCGCCGCAGCCGGGCGATCCGGGGCGGGCCGGCGTCCTCGCCGTGGGCGGCCAGCACGCGCCCGATGGCCTCGCCGTGCCACATCTCCTCGTAGCTCCACACCGTCAGGAACGTCGTGACCCGCGGGTCCTTGTGGGCCGGGGTGACGAGCAGGTCCCGGAGGTAGCAGACGGTGTGGTGCTCGACGTCGTGCATGTAGCGCAGGCAGCGCAGCACGGAGCCGTCGAGGGGACGCGTGCGGAAGGCGTCGAAGTCGATGCCGGTCAGGTCGAGCCGGGTGGCCCGCTGGGCATATCGGTCAGGGTCGATCCGCACACCAGGTATTCGGTGCGGACCACCCGGTGGATGACCTGGTCTTCAGCTACCGGCGATGAAGGCGTCGAGCGTGTCCCGGGCGACGTCGTCGTGGACCTGGGTCGGGGGCGACTTCATGAAGTACTGGCACGCCGGGTCGACGGGTCCGCCGACGCCGCGGTCGAGGGCCAGCTTGGCGCAGCGCACGGCGTCGATGATGACGCCCGCCGAGTTGGGCGAGTCGTGCACCTCGAGCTTGAGCTCGACCGTGAGGGGCACGTCACCGAAGTTGCGGCCCTCGAGCCGGATGAACGCCCACTTGCGGTCCTCGAGCCACGGCACGTGGTCCGACGGCCCGATGTGGACGTCGCGGTCGCCGATGCCGGTCTCGATCTGGCTGGTCACCGACTGGGTCTTCGACTTCTTCTTGGACTTCAGCCGGGAGCGCTCCAGCATGTTCATGAAGTCCATGTTCCCGCCGAAGTTCAGCTGGTACGTGTGGTCGATCGTGGTGCCGCGGTCCTCGAACAGGCGGGCGAGCGTGCGGTGCACGATCGTGGCCCCGACCTGGGACTTGATGTCGTCGCCGACGATCGGGACACCGGCCTCGGTGAACTTGGCGGCCCACTCCGGGTCCGACGCGATGAACACCGGGATGGCGTTGACGAAGGCCACGCCCGCGTCCAGGCAGGCCTGGGCGTAGTGCTTCTGGGCCTGCTCGGACCCGACCGGCAGGTACGACACCAGGACCTCGGCGCCGGACGCCCGCAGGGCCTCGGCCACGTCGACCGGCTCGGCCGGCGACTCCTCGCACTCCTGCGTGTAGAACTCGCCGAAGCCGTCGAGGGTCGGGCCCCGCAGGACCGGCACGCCGAGGTCGGGGACGTCGGCGAAGCGGATCGTGTTGTTGGGGCCGGCGTGGATGGCCTTGGCCAGGTCGATGCCCACCTTGTCGGCGTCGACGTCGAACGCGGCCACGACCTCGATGTCACGCACGTGGTAGCCGCCCAGCTCCACGTGCATCAGGCCGGGGACGGTCTCGGTCGGGTCGGCGTCGCGGTAGTACGTGATGCCCTGCACCAGCGAGCTGGCGCAGTTGCCGACGCCGGCGATGGCGAGACGGATCGTGCTCATGCGAGGGTTCCTCCTAGAGGGCGGATTCAGGGTGTGACGTCTTCGGCGCCGTCGAGCGCGGCCCGCTCGTCGGCGATCAGCCGGTCCAGCCAGGCGATGTCGGTCGCCAGGGCGGCCCGGTCGCGCTCGCGCAGCGAGCGCAGGTAGGTGTTGACGCGGCGGTCGGACGGGCCGGCCGGCTCGGCGGCCCGCCGGGCCAGCTCGGCCCGGCGCCGCTCGAACAGGGCCACCCGCTGGGCGGGGGCCAGGTTGCGGCAGAAGGCGACCCGCAGGGGGAACGACTTGTCGTCGGACACGTCGGTGTCGGCCAGCAGCTCGTGCAGGCGCTGCCGCCCGGCGTCGGTGATGCCGTAGACCTTCTTGCCCCGGGCGCCGCGGGCGCCTCGCCCGGCGCCGCCCGCCGCCCGGCGCTGGGCGCCGAACGCGGCCAGCTCGCCCACGAGCGAGCCGCTCATGGGGATGCGGGGCGCGGTGGGCACCGGCTTGTCGGACACGGCCTTGACCAGACCGGCCTTCTCCAGCCGCCCGAGGGCGGGATAGAGCGTGCCGAACGAGATGGCGAGGCGCAGACCGAGCAGGTCGCCCAGCCGCTTGCGCAGCTCGTAGCCGTGGAGATCGTTCTCTTCGAGGAGGCCGAGGACGGCGAGATCGAGCATCGGTGTCACTCAGGTCGTGTGGGTCGGCAACGTGTGGGTCGGCGATGTTTCGGGGAACTATATCGAACCTGTCATATCGCATCGATATATCGGTCCGTGCAGTGTGCCTGCCGTTCAGCGGAACGTCAACCTCTGTTGGCCGGGCCGTCGGTCACATCGGCGTCCGGCGACAGTGGCGCCGTGGCGCCGCTACCCTCGCTGCCCATGAGCTTCCGGCCGGAGGCGATCCGCGGAGCGAACGGCAGCGGTGCCGTCGTCGACTACCGCCTGACGCGTGAGGCGGTGGTGCGCGAGTACCGCAAGGGCCGCCTGTCGCGCCTGGACGTCTGCGACGCCCACCCCGAGCTGCGGCGGGCCGCCACCGGCGCCGGCACCGTCACGCAGGAGCCGTGCCCCATCTGCGAGGAGGAGCCGGTCACGCTCGTGACCTACGCCTTCGGTCCCCGGCTGCCGGCCGGCGGCCGCTGCGTCACCAACGCCCGCGAGATGGCCAAGCTGGCCCGCGGCCGGTCCGCGGTGGCGTGTTACGTGGTCGAGGTGTGCACCGGGTGCGCGTGGAACCATCTCACCCGCGTGTTCCACGTCGGCGGCGAGTGACCTGACCTGCGGCGCGGCGGGCCGCATCCCGTCGCGTCGTGGCCCGGGGGGCGGAGACCGGTAGTCTTCTGGCCTCGGATGGCTGGACCGACTCGAACACCCGATTTCGCCGGCGCGCGCCCGCGCCCGAGCGGCGACCGCCCGGCAGCCCAGAGCCGCCGCGGCCCCGGCGCCCCCCGGCGTGACGGCGCGCGCGTCCCCCCGGTCCAGCGAGCGGGCGACGGTTCCCGTCCGCGCCTCCGTCCGGCCCCGGCGCCGGGGCGACGCCCCGGACGCCTCCCTGCCCCCGTTCCCCGGACCCGACCCCGGGCCCCCGTTCCCCGGACCCGACGGACCCGGGCGATCGTTCCCGGCCCCCGGGCCCGGCGGCCCCGCGCCCCGGCCCCGCCCCGGTGGTCCCGGTCCCCGGCCCGATGGCGGCCCCCGTCCGGGCGGCGGCCCGCCCGGCCGGCGTGGTGGCGGCGGTCGTGGTGGTCGCGGCGGTGGCGGCGGGCGCGGTCCCGGCGGCAACGGCCCGAACGGCCCCGGCGGCCCGGGCGATCCCCGCGGGCCCCTCGGTCCCGACGACGGGTTCGGCGGGCCCGAACCGCCCGCCGGCCGGGACAAGCCCCGGAAGCGCAGCATCATCTGGCGCTGGCGCCGGGCCCTGTTCCTCGTCGCCCTGGCCATGCTCGCCGGCATGACGGGCGTGGTCGTCGTGTTCGCCCGCACCGAGCTGCCCGAGATCGGCGACCTGAACCAGTCCTCCTACATCTGCGCCTCGGACGTCGCGGCCGGGACGTGCACCCCCGAGACGGCGATGGCCCGCATCCAGGACGAGGAGGGCGAGAACCGCCGCATCATGGCCCTCGCCGAGATCCCGGCGGCGGTCAAGAACGCGGTCATCGCCACCGAGGACCGCAACTTCTACGAGCACGACGGCCTCAACCCCATCGGCATCGCCCGGGCCCTGTTCCAGAACGTGAAGGGCGGGTCGGTCTCCCAGGGCGGCTCCACGATCACCCAGCAGTACGTGAAGAACGCCTTCGACCTCACGACCGAGAAGGCGGTCAGCCGCAAGGCCAAGGAGGCCATCCTCAGCATCAAGCTCGAGCAGCAGATGTCGAAGGACGAGATCCTCGAGGGCTATCTCAACGACATCTACTTCGGGCGCGGCGCCTACGGCGTGGCGGCCGCGAGCGAGGCCTACTTCGGCCGGGACGTGCGCACGCTGACCGAGTCGGAGGCGGCGCTGCTGGCCGGCCTCATCCGGGCTCCGGCCACCGCCGATCCCACGAACCATCCCGAGGAGGCGATCCGCCGGCGCCACACCGCGCTCGTCGCCATGCGCGAGGAGGGCTACATCACCCGCGACGCCTTCGAGATGTTCGACGCGGTGCCGGTCGAGGGCCTGGGCGTCCTGCCCTACCGGTCGGTGCAGATCACCGAGGTGCGCAGGGGCGGCGGCGCCGACCCCGACTACATGGGCACCGACTACCTCCCGCCCTTCATCCGGGAGGAGGTCAAGCGCATCGACCCGGTGCTCTTCACCGACAACAAGATCGACCGCGGCGGGCTCCGGATCTACACCTCGCTCGACTACAACATGCAGCGGGCCGCCTGGCAGGCGGTGACCTCGACGCTCGACCGCGAGGACGACCCCGCGACGCCCGAGTTCGAGGGCGACCCCGAGGCCGCGCTCGTGGCCGTCGACGACCAGGGCCTCATCCGGGCCATGGTCGGCAGCCGCCATCCGCTGGACCGCCACCGCAGTACGAGAACAACTACTCGCTGGCCCGGCGGCAGACCGGCTCGACGTTCAAGCCGCTGGTGCTGGCGGAGGCCATCCGGGAGGGCATCTCCCTGAAGTCGCGCTTCAACGCCCAGGGCGTGATGGAGTTCCCGCAGTGGCCCAACCCCGACGGGTCCCCGTGGGAGGTCGGCAACTACTCCGAGAGCGACGCCGGGGTCCTCGACCTCGTCGCCGCCACCCGCGAGTCGTCGAACACCGCGTACGCCCAGCTCATGCTGGAGCTCGGGACCGACCGGGTCGACACCGACGGCGACGGCGCCGCCCACGCCGCGGCCGGCGCCAACAGCGTCGCCGACCTGGCGGCGCAGATGGGCCTGGGCGGGGCCGACGGCATCCCCGAGGACAGGCGCACCCCGGCCATGGTGCTCGGCTCGGCCGAGGCCACGCCGCTGGAGATGGCCGGCGTCTACTCGACGTTCGCCAACCGCGGGTACTACAAGCGCCCCCAGATCGTCACCCGCGTCGAGCAGGTCGACCAGGACGGCAACACCGAGGTGCTGTGGGAGTTCGCCCCCCAGCAGACCCAGGTGCTGCCCGAGGGCCAGGCCGATCTCGTGAACCACGCCCTGCAGGCCGTGGTCGGCGACGGCGGCACGGCCGAGGGGGCGAACCTCGGCAAGCCGACGGCCGGCAAGACCGGCACCTCCCAGCAGAACCGGAACGCCTGGTTCGCCGGCTTCGTGCCCAAGCTCACCGCCGTGGTGTGGATGGGCTATCCCGACGCCGGCGACGGCACCGGCTGGGACGACCCGGAGACACCGGAGTTCGACGACGCACTGTGGCCCATGAACAGCAACGGCCGGCTCGTCCACGGGCGGCCGGCCACCGGTGGATCGCTGCCCGCCACCATGTGGAAGAAGTTCATGGAGATCGCCACGGAGGGCATGGAGGACGGGTTCACCGAGCCCACCCAGCAGCAGATCAACTTCGGCCGGGTGGTCAACGAGCGGGACCTGCAGACGCCGGACGAGCAGCCCCCGGAGACGGTGCCCGAGGACCCCGGCATGACGATCATCGACCCCGAGCCCGGCGGGGGGCCGGGCGGCACCCGGCCGGGGGGACCGGGTCAGACGACCACGACGACCGACGACGACTCGACGACGACCACGGGCGGACCCGGCTCCACGTTCACGGTGCCGACGATCCCGGGCGGTCCGGGACGACCAACCGGTCCCGGCGGCTGACGCCGGGGCACTAGGCCTCCACGGGCCGGTGGGGATAGCTGGAACGGCAGGGGAAGCACCACCGCTCGACCTCGTCGACCACCTCGACCTTCTCCTCCGTGTCCCACGCCTCGGGCGTGACGTAGACCCGGTGGACCCGCACGAGATCGTCGGCCGGGGCACCGCACGACTCGCACGATCCGGACCCGGGGGAATGTGCGGGCGTCGACATGGCGTTGACGCTACCGATCCCGCTACGTTCGGCCCTACCGCCGGCAGCCATCGAGGCGCTGGACGGAGAAGGAGGTTCGTGCCGTGCGCACACTGACCGTTCCCGCGATCCGCTCGTCCAAGGTACGAGACGGCCGCGATCCCCTCGTCATGGTGACCGCCTACGACGCGCCGGGCGCCCGCCAGGCGCATGCGGCGGGGGTCGACATGATCCTCGTCGGCGACTCGCTGGCCATGATGGTCCTCGGCTACGACGACACGCTGGCCGTGTCGGTCGACGACATCGCCCACCACACCGGCGCCGTGAAGCGGGGCCTGGCCACCTCGTCCGCCGAGGGTCCCCTTCCGCTGGTGGTCGGCGACCTGCCGTGGATGAGCTACCACACCTCCCGCGACGACGCCGTCCGCAACGCCGCCACGCTGATCCGGGCCGGGGCCCAGAGCGTCAAGCTCGAGGGCGGCCGCAAGCGCGTGAGCGTGATCGAGGCCATCGTCGACGCCGAGATCCCCGTCATGGGCCACCTGGGCCTGACCCCGCAGTCGCTCCACGCGCTGGGCGGGTTCAAGGTCCAGGGCCGCAAGCACGACGCCGCGCTGGCGCTGCGTGACGACGCCAAGGCGCTGGCCGCGGCCGGCTGCTTCGCCATCGTGCTGGAGGGGGTGCCCGACCAGGTGGCCAAGCTGGTGACCGAGGCCGTGGACGTCCCGACGATCGGCATCGGGGCCGGCCGGGACTGCGACGGCCAGGTGCTCGTGTACCACGACGTGCTGGGCCTCGAGGAGCGCATCCGGCCCAAGTTCGTCCGCCGCTACGCCGAGCTGGGCGCGGCCTCGGTCGAGGCGCTCGCCGCGTTCGCCGACGACGTGCGCACCCGGCGGTTCCCCGACGACAGCGAGACGTACCACCTGTCGGCCGAGGTGGCCGAGTCGCTGAGCCTGTACGGGGGGCCCGCCTCCAGCTAGTGCCCGGGCGCCGGACCGCGGCCGGCCCGGGATGGCAGGATGCGCCGGTGACGTCGTCCCTTCACCACGGAACGTCCCGCCCGTCCCGCCTGCGCCGGGCCGCCGCGGCCGCGCTGGCCCTCGTGCTCGTCGCCGGGGCCGGGGCCTGCGGCGACGACGACGAGGGGTCCGGCTCCGCGCCGGGCACCACCGGTGACGAGCAGGCCCAGGACCAGACCACGCCGCCGGTCACCGAGCTGGTCGGGCCGACGGGGCCGATGTCGGCCGACGAGCTGGCCCAGTGGTCGGGCGATGCGCCGGCCGTGGCGGGGGCGGAGGGCGATGCCCCGCCGGCCCCGGGCGAGGCCCCGGTGCCCGACGTGGGCGAGACGGCCATCGCCATCACCGATCCCGACGGCAACGTCGAGTCGTGCTGCGTGATGGTGGCGGCCAGCTCCGCCCAGCGGGGGCGGGGCCTCATGGAGGTCACCGACCTCGGCGGCTTCGCCGGGATGCTGTTCATGTGGGAGGCGGACACGGCGGGCGGGTTCTGGATGCGCAACACGCCGACGCCCCTGTCGATCGCCTGGTACGACGCGGAGGGGAACTACGTGTCGGCGGCCGACATGGAGCCGTGCGGCGACCTCGACACCTGCCCGACCTACGAGCCGGAGGGGCCGTACCGCTTCGCGCTGGAGGTCCCGCAGGGCGACCTGGTCGACCTCGGTGCGGGCCCCGGCAGCCGGCTCACGATCGGCGGCGCCTGCGACGGCTGAGCGGGCATCAGCGCCCGGCCGAAACTGTCACACCCCTCAGGCATCATCGGGATGTGTCGATCGGCGCCGTCGCCCGCTATGGTTCCCGGGTCATATTCGCCCTGCTCCGCGGTTGCGCGGGGCCCCGGCTCAGCCGGGTCCGAAGGGAGGTGAGTGCTCGCGATGCGAGCCTACGAACTGATGGTCATCATCGACGCCGAGCTCGACGACGAGGTGATCGATGCCACCGTCAAGCGGATCGCCGATCTGATCGGCCAGCGAGGGGGCGAGATCCGCAGCGAAGACCGCTGGGGCCGCCGCCGCTTCGCCTACGAGATCAACCACAAGACCGAGGGCTACTACGTGGTCTGGGAGTTTGTGGGAGGCAGCGACCTCGACCAGCTCGAGCGGGCGCTGCGACTCGCGGACGAGACCGTCCGCCACAAGGTCGTGCGCCTGCCCGACCACGAGGCTGCTCGCCGCGGCCTGGTCGACCAGGCCGCCAGCTAGGAGGCATCCGCAATGTCGTCCAACGTCACCATCGTGGGCAACCTGACCCGCGATCCCGAACTGCGCTTCACCCCGGCCGGGGCACCCGTGACCACCTTCGGGGTGGCCGTCAACCGCCGGTGGCAGAACCGCGACAGCCAGCAGTGGGAGGAGAGCACGTCCTTCTTCAACGTCACCTGCTGGCGTGACCTCGCCCAGAACGTGTCCGAGTCGCTGGAGAAGGGCGCGCGGGTCGTCGTGACCGGCCGCCTCGAGCAGCGCTCGTGGGAGACCAACGACGGCGAGCGCCGCTCGGTCGTCGAGATCGTGGCCGACGAGGTCGGTCCCAGCCTGCGCTGGGCCACCGCCGAGATCAGCCGGAACGACCGCCGCGACGGCGGCGGCGACGGCGGGTGGAGCAGCGGGGGCGGCGGTGGTGGCGGCGGAGGCGGCGGCAAGCGCCCTGCCCAGAACGAGCCGGCGCCCGCCTTCGATCCCTCCGAGGAGCCCTTCTGATGCCCGCCAAGTCACGCTCGAAGAACAAGGACAACGCCCGCAGGGCGAAGAAGAAGACCAGCCTGCTCATCACCGAGGGCGTCGAGTACGTCGACTGGAAGGACGTGAACCTGCTGCGCCGGTTCATGTCCGACCGCTCCAAGGTGCGGGCCCGGCGGGTCACCGGCAACAACGCCCAGCAGCAGGCCGACGTGGCCAAGGCCATCAAGAACGCCCGCGAGATGGCGCTGCTGCCGTACGTCACCCGCATCACCCAGCAGCGGGGCGGGCGCGGTGACCGTGGCGACCGCGGCGACCGCGGAGATCGCGGCGATCGCGGTGACCGTGGCGATCGCGGCCCCCGGGGTCCCCGTGAGGATCGCGGCCCCCGCGAGGACAGCGCCCCGCGTGAGGCGCCTCCTGCGCCCGTGAGCGCGGCGCCGAACGGGAGCAGCGAGTGATGAAGGTCATCCTCCGCACCGACGTGTCCGCCCTCGGCAAGCGGGGCGACATCCTGGACGTGTCCGACGGGTACGCCCGCAACTACCTGGTGCCCAAGGGCCTCGCCATGAAGGCGTCGGCCGGGGCCGCCGACCAGGCGGCGAGCATGCGCCGTGCCCGCGACCAGCGCGACGCCCAGGACCGGGCCGCCGCCGAGGCGCTGGCGACGACGCTGGTCCCCAAGGTGATCACGGTGACCGCCCGGGCGGGCACCGAGGGCCGGCTGTTCGGCTCGGTGACCGCGGGCGACATCGCCACGGCCGTCGAGGCCCAGACCAACGTCCAGCTCGACCGGCGCAAGATCGTGCTCGCCGAGCCGATCAAGACGCTGGGCACCCACACGGTGCCGGTGAAGCTGCACACGGACGTCGAGTTCCCCGTCACCCTCGACGTCGTCGCCGAGTGAGCGTGGTCGGGCGGGCTCATGCGCAGCCCGTCCGACCGATCTCCCGCTGACTCCACGGAATCCACAGACGGTCCACAGGCCGCGAGGCCGATTCGACCGCGCACGGACGGATTGACGGGTCCGGACTCACACTCAGCGTCATCAGGGGGTGGGTATCCCCAGGCCTTGGCCGGTCGTCCACAGCGTTTCCCGAGGTTTGTGCCTCTTACTCCTCACAGGACCGGGCTGCGAGGGTGAACCCCGCAATGGCCGACGACGTCTCCCCTGCCTCTCGTCGCCCCGCCCGGGGCGGCCGTGTGCCCCCGCACGACCTCCACGCGGAGGAGTCGCTGCTCGGCGCCATGATGCTCGAGGCCGAGGCCATCGCCACGGCCGCCGGGGTGCTGCGGGCCGACGACTTCTACAAGCCGGCCCACGCCCACATCTTCGACGCGGTCCACGCCCTGTACGCCGCGGGCCAGCCGGTCGACCCGGTGACCGTGGCCGACGAGCTGCGGCGCAACGGGCTGCTCACGACCGTCGGCGGCCACCAGGTGCTGGTCGACATCATGGCGTCGACGCCGGCCACGACGAACGCCGCGGGCTACGCCCGCATCGTCGAGGAGCACGCCCTCCTGCGCCGGCTGATCGGCGTGGCGGGCGAGATCGCCGAGATCGGCTACGGCATGCCCGAGGACATCGCCAAGGCGCTCGACCGGGCCGAGTCGATGGTCTACGACGTCAACCAGCGCCGGGTCACCGACACGACGTCCAAGATCGAGGACCTGCTGGGCCTCAACCTCGACCGGCTGGAGCACCTCTACGGCCGGGGCGACGCCATCACGGGCGTGCCGACCGGCTACGTCGACCTCGACGAGCTCCTGTCCGGCCTCCAGCCCAGCACGCTGGTGGTGGTCGGGGGCCGGCCGTCGATGGGCAAGTGCGTGGCGGCCGACACGCTGATCGTCGACCCCGCGACCGGCGCGCTGCGCACCGCCGCCGAGCTGCACCGCCTCGGCACCGGCGGCGCCGAGGTCGAGGTGCTGACCCTCGACGACGGCCGCGTCGTGCGCACCCGGCCGAGCGCGTTCGTCGACGACGGCGTCAAGCGGGTCTACCGGCTGCGCACCCGCACCGGCCGCGAGGTGCGCACCACGGCCAGCCACCCGTTCCTGACCCCGGCCGGGTGGCGGCCCCTGGCCGATCTCCGCCCCGGCCAGGTGGTGGGGGTCCCGGCGGCGATCCCGGTGTTCGGGTCGTCCACGCTCCCGGCCGACGAGGTCGTCATGCTCGCCCACCTGGTCATGGCGCCGGGCGAGGACGACGGCTGCCCCAAGCTGTGGACCGAGAACCGTGAGGTGGCCGCCGACATCGAGAACCGGGGGGCGCGCTTCGGGGTCGAGGTCATCGACCGCTCGCTGCCCGGCGGCGGCCGCACCTGGGACGTCACCATCCCGCCCGCGCTGGCCGAGCTGGCCCGGCGCCACGGCATCTCGCCCGCGCTGGAGGCCCGCCGCGTGCCCGGCGCCGTGTTCCGCCTGGAGCGCGAGCTGCTGGCCCGGTTCCTCAACCGTGCGCTCGGGGCCCGGGCCGCGGTGTGGCGCCCCCAGCACGGCGAGCCCGGGCGGCTGGTGGTGGGCACCCGCAGCGTGGGGCTGGTCCACGACCTGCAGCACCTGCTGCTGCGGTTCGGCATCGCCGCGTCGGTGACCCAGTCGGTCGTCGCCGTCGACCAGGCGACGTGGATGGTGCACGACCTGGTGGTGGACGAGCCCGCGCAGCTGGTGCGCCTGGCCGCCGAGATCGGCACGCTCGGCCACGAGGGCGAGCTGGGCGCGGTCGTGGCCCACGCCCGGTCGGTCGCGGAGCACCCGCTGGCGGTCACGATCCCGGCCGCCCCGTCCGCCGGTGGCGGAGGCGGTGGCCGCCCCGGGCGGCGACTCCGGCCCGGAGCACGAGGCCGTCCTGTGGGACACGGTCGACGCCATCGAGGACGAGGGCGACGAGCAGGTCTACGACCTCACGGTGCCCGGCACCCACAACTTCGTGGCGGCCGACGTGTTCGTGCACAACACGTCGTTCGCCCTCGGCATGGGCGCCCACGCCGCCCTGCACGCCAACCGGCCGGTCCTGCTGTTCAGCCTCGAGATGGGCAGCCTCGAGCTGTCCCAGCGCCTGCTGTGCGGCGAGGCCCGCATCGACTCGGCCCGGGTCCGCACCGGCCGGCTCAGCGAGGACGACTGGAGCCGCATCAGCCAGGCGATCGGCCGCCTCGCCGCCGCGCCCATCTGGATCGACGACAACCCCAACCTCACGGTCATGGAGATCCGGGCCAAGGCCCGCCGGCTCAAGAGCCAGGTCGGCGACCTGGGCATGGTGGTGGTCGACTACCTCCAGCTCATGACCGGCCGCTCGAACGCCGAGAACCGCCAGGTCGAGGTGTCCGAGATCAGCCGCGGCCTCAAGATCCTCGCCCGCGAGCTGGAGTGCCCGGTCGTGGCGCTGTCCCAGCTGTCCCGCGGGCTCGAGCTGCGGGCCGACAAGCGCCCGATGCTGGCCGACCTGCGCGAGTCCGGGTGCCTCAGCGCCGACGCCCGGGTGCTGCGGGCCGACACCGGGGCCGAGGTGCCGATCGGCGACCTGGCCGCCGGCGGCGAGCGCGACATCCCCGTGTGGTCGCTCGACACCGACCTGCGCATGGTGCCCGCCACCATGACCCGCGCCTTCGCCACCGGCGTCAAGGAGACCTTCGAGCTGCGCCTGGCGTCGGGCCGCCAGGTGTGCGCCAGCGCGAACCACCCCTTCCTCACCGTCGGCGGCTGGCTGCGTCTCGACGAGCTGGCCCCCGGCAGCCGCATCGCCGTGCCCCGGGTCGTGCCCGCGCCCAAGGAGGCCCACGTCCTGCCCAACGCCCAGGTCCGGCTCCTGGCCGACCTGCTGCCCGGAGGGCGCGACCCGTTCGTGCCCGCCCCCGTCTTCTCGCTGGAGGACGACCAGGTGGAGGCGTTCCTGGGCCGCCTGTGGGGCGGTCCGGTCGCCGGCCACCTCGACGCCCCCGGGCGGCGCCTGCTCGACGGGGTGCGCCTCCTCCTGCTGCGCCTCGGCCTCGGCTCGACCGTGCACGCCACCGGCACCGGCTACCGCCTCACCCTCGCGGACGAGGGCGACGACGTCCCGGCCGACGTCTGGCGCCGGGTGCGGGCCCGGGCCTCGCGCCGCGGCATCCCCCCGGTGCGGCTGGCCGCGGCCGTCGGCGCCGGGTTCGGCGCCGGGGACGCCGGCCGGGCGCTGCTGGCCCGCGCCGCCGAGGTGGTCGACGACGACGTGGTGCGGGCGCTCGCCACGTCCGACGTGGCCTGGGACCGGGTCGTGGCGATCGAGCCCCGGGGCCGCCAGGTGGTCTACGACGCCACCGTCGAGTCGACCCACAACTTCGTGGCCAACGGCATCACCGTCGAGAACAGCATCGAGCAGGACGCCGACGTCGTGATGTTCATCTACCGCGACGACGTGTACCACTCCGACTCGCCCGACCGGGGCCAGGCCGAGGTCATCGTCTCCAAGCACCGCAACGGCCCGACCGGCATCTGCCGGCTGGCGTTCCTCGAGCAGTTCACCCGGTTCGCCAACATGGCCAAGGTCGACTGAGCGACCGTCGGGTCAGCGGGGCCGCCGGATCTGGGCGGTGGCGGTGGCGACCGCCACGACCTCGCCGGAGTCGTCCACCAGCTCGCCGGCCATGAACCCGACGTCGCGGCCCTTGCGCACGATGCGGCCGCGGCCCACGAGCCGCCCCGGGCGGGCCGGGCGCAGGAACTGCACGTGCAGGTCGGTGGTCGGCGCCGACTCGCCGGGGCCCAGCGTCGCCACCAGGGCCGGACCGAGGGTGTCGTCCAGCATGGCGGCCAGCAGGCCGCCCTGGATGGCGCCGAACGGGTTGAGGAACTGCTCGGTGGCCGTGAACGACATCTCGATCGTGCCCGCGTCGGGGTCGACGGCCACCAGCTCCCAGCCGAGGAGCACCCCCGCGGGCGGGGGCGCCGCCCGGCCCTCCATCACGTCCCAGAACGGTCCCTCGCGATCCATGCCGCATTCTTACCCGGGGCTGCGAACCGCCCCGGTCAGCCGGGGAGGCCGGCGAGGACCTGGCCGGCCAGCGGGGCCGCCACCTGGCCGCCGACGCCGCCGTCCTCGATCAGCACCGCGACCGCCAGGTTGCCGCGGATGCCGATGAACCACGCGTGGGTCGGGGGCGGGTCGCCGCCCTCGAACTCGGCCGTGCCGGTCTTGCCGGCGATGTCGACGCCGGGCACCGCGGCGGCGGTGCCGCTGCCCTCGGTCACCACCCGGCGCATGAGCGTGCGCAGCGTGTCGGACGCGCCGCCCGCCAGCTGGGTCGGCGGCGGTGGCGTCGCCGGCTCCTCGCCCGGCACCGCGTCCCGGAACAGGACCGGCGGCTCCCACGTGCCGTCGATGACCGTCCCGGCCACGGTGGCCATGTGCAGCGGGCTGGCCGTGATCCGGCCCTGGCCGATGGCGGCCGCCGCGTGCTCGGTGACGTCGGCGGGCGACGGGAAGCTGCCCCCCTCGGTCGTGAGGCCCACGTCGTAGGGGGCGTTGAAGCCGAAGCTCTCGGCCGCGGCCACCAGGTCGGGGTCGGGCACGTCGGCCGCCGCGGTGATGAACGCGGTGTTGCACGACTGGGCGAACGCCACGCCGAAGGGCACCGTGCCGAGCGACGAGCTCTCGAAGTTGCGGAACTGCCGCCCCCCGGCGTTGGCGGTCGGGGCGCACTCGACCGACGTGTCCGCCGTGACGCCCCGCCCCAGCAGCGCGGCCGTGGTCACCACCTTGAACGTGGACCCGGGCGGGTAGCTGCCGCCGAGCGCCCGGTTGTACTCGCCGAGCGGCCGGGAGGCGACGGCCCGCACGTTGCTGTCGGCGTCGACGACGACCACCGCCGTCGGCCGCGTGGTGTCGCCCAGCGCCACCTCCACCGCGGCCTGCACGGCCGGGTCGAGCGTGGTGCGGACCGGCTGGGGGGCGCGGCCCTCGATGCGGTCGATGACCTCGACCTGCTCGGCGGCGGCCACGGTCATGATGTCGCCCGACGGCGTCCCCGCCAGCTGGGTCTCGAACCGGGCCTCGATGCCGGTCAGGCCCACCAGGTCGCCGACCGCATAGGGCTCGCCCAGCTCCTCCAGGCGCTCGGCGGTGACCTCGCCGAACGTCCCGAGCACGTGGGCGGCGAACTCGGGGGTCGGCCCGCCCCGCAGGAACGTGTCCCGGAACCGGGTGCCGGGCAGCGGGTAGATCACCGGCGCCACCTGGTCGTAGAGCGTCTTGTCCACGGTCGTGATGGTCACGAAGTGGTCGGGCTGGACCCCGCGGGCGCCGAGCGCGGTGTCGATGGCGGCGGGGTCGATGCCGAGCTGGGCCTGGAACGCGGCCTTGATCTGGTTGAGGTCGACGATGGCCCGGGGCTCCAGGCCGATGATGCGGGCGGCCCGGCCGGTCGAGATGGGCTGGTCGTTGGCGTCGAGGATCGGGGCCCGCTCGGGCATCTCCCGGGTCCGCTCCAGGTGCTCGCCCCGGCCCAGCTCCGGGTGGATCGTGGAGGGCGACCAGTCGACCAGCCACTCGTCGCCCTCCTTGGTGAGGGAGAGGGTGCCGTCGTAGTCCCAGCGGCCGAGCCCGGTGAGCTGGAGGGCGGCGTGGTAGCGGGCGACCGCCGTGTCGCCGCCCCGGTCGACCGAGTCGAGCTCGTAGGTGGCCTCGCCGACCGCGAGGTTGTCGACCACCGCCTGGTGCGTGTCGGCGAACGCGTCGGGCGGGTCGACCACCCGGGCGGCCATGGCGTCCCAGTCGCCGTCGGACCAGTCGGCCAGGTAGGCCCGGGCGTCGGGCGCCGGGTCGGACGTGTCCTCCCGCATCAGCACGAAGATGCCGTACACCGCGGCCCCCATGAGGACCACACCGATCAGCAGCGCCAGGCGGGAGACGCTCGACATCGGGCGCACGTTAGTTCCCCTCCCTGGCCCGGCCGCAGCGGACGGCCCGGGACCGGGGGAGTCCGACGATGGCGGCCAGGACCAGCGCGGGGCCGGCCAGCCACAGCGGCCGGGTCGCCCACCAGGCGGCCGTGGGCCGGTCGGCCAGGGCGAACCCGGCCCGCTCGTACAGCCCGATCACCACGACGAGCGCCGTCATGTGCCAGCAGAACACCGGCAGCGCCAGCCCGTTGGCGGCGACGACGGCCCGCCACGGCGCCCGCCGGGCCAGCCACCGCTCGAGGGTGGGGCGGGCCAGCAGCACCAGGCCGAGCTGGAACGCCGCCAGGGCCGCGATGCAGGCCGAGGTGGGGAACATGTTGGACAGGTCGTCGCCCCGGGTGGCGACCATCGCCCGCGGGTAGGGCCCGAGCCGTGGTCAGGGCGACCAGGGCGCCGAGACCGGCGGCGGCCAGCGCCGCGGCCCGGCGGCGACCGCCGGCCACCAGCGTGCCGTCCCGCCAGGAGTAGCCGAGCTGGTGGCACCACAGCCACACGAGCGCCGAGCCGGCGAGGCCGGGGACCGGGCCGCCCGCCCCGGCGCCGAGGCGCACGGCGTCGGCGACCGCGATGCCCGCGGCCAGCGCCACGAGGACCCGCCCCCCGTGGGCGGCGTGGAGCCGGGCCGTGACCGGCACCGCCGCGATCACCCCGGCGTACACGGCGAGGAACCACAGGGGCACGAAGACGACCAGCCCCCAGTCGAGCACCGAGCGCCCGCCCCCGGCCCGCACCGCGAGGTCGACGGCCAGCCAGCACCCCAGCCACGGCACCAGCGGCGCCGCGAGCCGGCGCAGGCGGGCCCGCAGGAAGCGGGCGGCGCCGCCACCGTCCCGGGTGGTCGCCTGCCACCCCGCGAGGTTGGCGTAGCCGCCGACGAAGAAGAACACGGGCATGACCTGGAGCACCCAGGTCGCCGCCCACAGGCCGGGCACGTCCGCGACCGGGTTCGGCATGGTGAGGCGGCCGTCGTGCCAGTGGGTCACGGACAGCGTCCAGTGCCACAGGACGACGATGCAGATGCTCGCGGCCCGCAGCAGGTCGACGACCCGGTCGCGGGACGCCGGCGTGGCGTCCACGAGGGCGTCGAGGCCGGCGCCGGGCGCGGCGGCCGTGGTGGGGGCGGTGGTCATGGGGCCACCATCGGGCCCGCCGGTCCCCGGGACGACCCGGGGGACCCCCCAGGCCCGCCCCGGGGACCCCCTAGGTGAACTCCCAGTTTCGGGTCGCGCGCCTGGCCCGGCGGCCCGCACCCCGTCAGGATGACCGCACGGCGCCCGCGGCCCGGCCGCGTGGCTGCCCGCCGACCTCGGCCTGGTGTCCCCGCCCGGCGCCAGGCCGAGGCGGCTCCCCCTCAGAGCGTGCGCGGACAGGCCACGTCGTCAGGGCCCTGTCGGCGCAGCCTCTCAGTCCCGCCGGGGCAGGCGGGCGGCGGTGCCCTTGGCCGCCGGGTCCAGGTCGGCCAGGTGGAACAGGGCGTCGCCGCGGTGGACCATCGGGCGCCGGGTGTGGCCGATGACCACGCCGGCGATGGGGGCCTTCATCGTGGCCCGGGAGCCGCCCACCGCGTCGGCGATGATGCCCAGCACCTCGCCCCGGGCCACCCGCTGTCCCGCGTTCACCGAGCTGCGCAGGATCCCGGTGCGGCGGGCCCGCACCCAGTGGGTGTGGCGCACGAACGTCGTGTCGGGCTCGTCGCCGGCGTCCCGGTGCGTGTAGAGGCCGAGGTGGGCCAGCACCCGCATGACGCCCGCGGTGCCGGCCACGATGACCTCCTCGTTGAACCGGTGGGCCTCGCCGCCCTCGTAGACGATCACGGGGATGCCCCGCCGCCCGCACGCCTCCCGCAGCGAGCCGTTCCGCACCGGCGAGTGGATGCTGATCGGCGCCCCGAACGCCTCGGCCATGTCCCGGGTGGCCGGGTCCTCCATGTCGCCCCGGACCTGCGGGTAGTTGTACCGGTGGTCGCTGCCGGTGTGCAGGTCGATGCCCATGTCGCACGCGGCCACGACGTTGGTCATGAACAGGTGGGCGAGCTGCGAGCCGAGCGACCCGTTGGCCCGCCCCGGGAACGAGCGGTTGAGGTCCCGGCGGTCGGGCAGGTACCGGCTCTCGCCGAGCACGCCGAAGACGTTGACGATCGGCACCGCCACCAGCGTCCCCGACACCTGGCGGGGCCGGACCTCCTCGAGCACCCGCCGGATGATCTCGAGCCCGTTCAGCTCGTCGCCGTG
Organism: uncultured Acidimicrobiales bacterium; assembly: GCA_963759225.1. Classification (GTDB taxonomy): domain Bacteria; phylum Actinomycetota; class Acidimicrobiia; order Acidimicrobiales; family VFJN01; genus ZC4RG19. The sequence goes on from CAVWYL010000001.1 coordinate 51,243, forward strand.
CACGACCGCCGACACCCACAGCCGGGGCCCCGGCCGCAGGCCGTGGGTCACCACGACGGGCAGGCTGAGCGACGTGGCCGTCGGCAGCTTCGACACCGGGACCTCGACCAGCGTGCGCGTCCCGGGGGCGACGGTGGTGCCGCCGATCGTGACCGGCTCGTTGCGGGGGGCGCGGGCGCGGGGCACGGTGTCCGGTCAGGCCCGGGTGCGGGTCCGCCGGGGGCGGTTGGCGTGACTCTTCTCGATCCACTCGACGATACGGCGGGCGACGTCGACGCCCGTGGTTCCCTCGATGCCCTCGAGTCCCGGCGAGCTGTTGACCTCCAGCACCAGCGGCCCGTGCTTGGACCGCACGAGGTCGACACCGCACACGTCGAGGCCCATCGTGCGGGCGGCCCGTACGGCGACGGCCCGCTCCTCGGGGGTGAGGCGGATGCGGTCGGCGGTGCCGCCGCGGTGCAGGTTCGACCGGAACTCACCGGGCGCGCTCTGGCGCCGCATCGACGCCACCACCCGGTTGCCGACCACGAACGCCCGGATGTCGGCGCCGCCGGCCTCCCGGATGAACTCCTGCACCAGGATGTTGGCGTCGAGCTGCCGGAACGCCGAGATCACCGACTCGGCCGCCTTGCGGGTCTCGGCCAGCACGATGCCCATGCCCTGCGTGCCCTCGGTGAGCTTGACCACCACGGGCGGTCCGCCGACCGTGTCGAGCAGCCCGTTGATGTCCTTGGTCGAGTGGGCGAACCCGGTGACCGGCAGGCCGATGCCGTTGCGGGCGAGCAGTTGCAGGGCCCGCAGCTTGTCGCGGGCACGGCTGATGGCCTGGGACTCGTTGGCGGTGAAGATGCCCATCATCTCGAACTGGCGCACCACGGCCGTGCCGTAGAACGTGTGCGAGGCCCCGATGCGGGGGATCACGGCGTCGAGGTCGGTGAGCTCGATGCCCTGCAGCATGACCGAGGGCCGGTGGGCCGTGATGTTCATGTAGCAGCGCAGGTAGTCGATGACGCGGACCTCGTGGCCACGTGCCTCGGCGGCCTCGCGCAGGCGCGAGGTCGAGTACAGGTTGGCGTTGCGCGAGAGGATGGCCAGCTTCATCGGGATGTCACGCGGTCAGACGGCGGCGGCACCGGGGCCCAGCTGCGACGAGGGGGCGACTGTACTCCCCCCGCACATGAACGAATGCCCGGGATCGATGACGAACCGGCGACGAAGTGCCCGCCGGCCGAGCAGCATCCGGAACCCCATCTCGTCCCGGCGGGTGAGGGTCAGCTCGATGGCGAACCGGCGGCCGCCGACCACGACCGGCGTGCGGATCACGGGGCGGGTCTCCACCTCGCCGTTGCTCGACCGCACGGCCCGCAGGGCCACGAGCTCCGCCTCGGCCTCGACGGTCTCGTCCATGTCGCGCTGGCGGGGGTGGATCACGAAGCGGACCCGGGGCCGGTGGGGGCCGTTCCGGTCGGCGTCGACGATCGTGACGTCCCAGGCGTGCAGCGACGACGACCGGGCGCCGGTGTCGATCTTGGCCTTGACGGACCCCACCCCCAGCTCCGGCAGGGCCACCCACTCGCGCCATCCGATGGTGGTGGCAGCCATACGGCCGCGACGCTACCCGCCCGGCCCGCCCCCGCCTCTGGCAGGCTGGACGGGTGGACGTGCCGTCGCCCCCGCCCCGCTGGACCTTCCCGGTCTGCGGCCCTCGCGTCCGCGCCAGCGTGGGCCTGGTCGCCTGGTGCGGGCTGGCCGCCGGGCTGGTGTGGCTGCCCGGCGACGAGATGGCGGCGCCGGTGTTGTTCGTGGCCGCCCTGGTCGCATCGGTGGCGGTGCACGAGGGCGCCCACGCCTGGGCGGCCCACAGCCTGGGCTACCGGGTCGACTGGGTGGTCATCGGCGGGCTCGCCGGGGTGACGGCGTTCGCCGGCCGCGACGACCGCCCGCTGGAGCGGGCCGCGGTGGCGCTGGCCGGTCCCGCGGCCAGCGCGGCGCTGGTGCTGGCCCTGGTGGGCCTGCGGGTCACCCTCGATCCGGGCAGCGTGGAGATCGCGATGGTCGAGTTCGTCATCGCCCTCAACGCCCTGGCGGTGGTCGTCAACCTGGTGCCGTTGGGCCGCACCGACGGGGCGCTCGTCGTGCGGGGCCTGTTCCACCACGCCCGTTCCCGCCGTCGTGGCCCGGCGGGCTGAACCCCTACGCTGACCGGCATGTTCCTCGGCGAGGACCTGCTGGCCTACCTCGTGCTGGCGCTGGGCGCCGCCATGGCGATCGGCAGCGTCGCCGCGCTCGTCCGCCCGCCGGAATCGCCGAAAGAGGGCGAGCTGGCCCGGGCCCCGCTGTCCCGCAGCGTGGTGATGATCGTGGTGGGCACGGTCGCCGCCGTGTGGGCGCTCGCCAGCCTGCTGGCGGGCTGAGACCCGGCACGTCTCGTTCCCCGGAGAACTCCTGGGGACACGCTTCGTGTAATCCGTCAGGGTGCGGGCCATGACACCGATCAGAGCGTTCGGAGCCACGCTGGCCGGGATCCTGGTGGCAGTGGTGACCGTGGTGGCGGCGGCGCCCCCGGCGTCGGCGGCGGCGCCCCCCTGCACGGGTTGGGGGCTTCGCCACGACGTCATGGAGAGCGGTGCACTCGACCCCTATCTGCGGATCTACTTCCCCGCCCACACCCCGGACGAGGCGACCTATGGCGGGGAGGGGTACTGGTCGTGCTCGCTCGTCCAGGGGTCGCAGGGTGAGGGGGTCGAGGCCCTCCAGACGATCATCAATCAGTGCTACGTCCCCTCGGTGGTCGAGTACCACCTGGAGGTGGACGGCGACTTCGGTTCACTGACCAAGGCGGCCCTCGTCGAGGTCCAGCGGCGGCACGGGATCGTCGCCAACGGCCAGTACGGGCCGCAGACGGCCCGCACGATTTACCACGCCTCTTACAACCCGTTCGGCCCGGTCGTCCACGGCTGCGCCCGCCTCACGCACTTCGGCTGGCCCGGCAACTCCCCGAAGTGAGCCTCAGGCGTCGGCGCGGGGCGCCGGGACCCGCTCCAGCTTGAGGCCGAGGGCCTCCAGCGTCTCGAACGGGCGGTGGTAGCCCCGCTCCAGGTGGTGGATGCCGTGCAGCGTCGACGGCCCGTCGGCCACGGCCGCGGCGATCACCGACGAGAACCCGGCCCGCACGTCCGGGATGGTGACCTCGGCGCCCTGCAGCTTGGACACGCCGCGGATCACGGCCGAATGCAGGGCGTTGGTGTCATGGAAGCGGCACGCGGGACCGCCGAGGCAGGTGTCGAACAGCTCGACCTCGGCACCCATCACCGTCAGCGCCTCGACGTAGCCGAGCCGGTCCTCGTACACGGTCTCGTGGATGACCGACATGCCCTCGGCCTGGGTCATCAACACGATGAGGGGCGGCTGCCAGTCGGTCATGAACCCCGGGTGGGTGTCGGTCTGCACGGCGGCCGGCCGCAGCCCGCTCTCGGCCGAGGCCGAGATGTAGTGGTCGGTGATGGAGAAGGTGGCACCCATCTTCTGCAGCGTGTCGATGGCGGTGACGAGGCGGTCCTGGGCGCAGCCCCCGACCCGCACCTGGCCCCCGGTCATCAGCCCGGCCACCAGGTAGGAGAACGCCTCCAGCCGGTCGCCCTGCAGGCGGGTGCGGGCGCCCCGCAGCCGGTCGACGCCCTCGATGACGATGCGGCGGTCGGGCTTGAACCCGATGCGGGCGCCCATGCGCTGCAGGAACAGGGCGAGCTCGGTGACCTCGGGCTCGAGGGCGGCGTTGCGCAGCACGGTGCGGCCCTCGGCCAGGACGGCGGTGAGCAGCACGCTCTCGGTGGCGCCGACGCTGGGGTAGGGGAGGGTGATCGGCGCGCCCCGCAGCCGGGTGGCCCGGGCGCTGATGCCCTGGTCGGTCACCTCGATCTCGGCGCCCATCGCCTCCAGCGCCGTGATGTGGAAGTCGACCGGCCGCTGGCCGATGCGGTCGCCGCCGACCAGGGGGACGAACGCCTCGTGGTTGCGGGCCAGGAGCGGGCCCAGCAGGAGGATCGGGATGCGGTTGAGGCCGGTGAACGACAGCGGCACCTTGGCGTCGGGGACGTCGACCGGTTGGATCGTGATGCGGTCGCCGTCGATCTCGACGCCGACCCCGAGGGACGTGAGGATGTCGGCCGTGATGCCCACGTCGCCCACCGCCGGGGCGTTGGTGATCGTGCTCGGCTCGGTGCCGAGCAGGGCGGCGACCATGTGCTTGGTCACCGCGTTCTTCGACCCGCTGACGTTGACCTGACCGACGAGGGGGCCGTTCGGGCGGATGTGCCAGGCTTCGGCCGCGGGCTCGTCCATGCGGCGAGGCTAGCGGTGCGGCGCGGGACGTCCGTTCATCCGTGCGCGGCGCATCCGGGCCTCGACGCGAACACGGGACGACCGAGCGTGGTGCTCGACCGCCCCGTGCGCTTGCCGGGTTACCGCCGTCCGCGGCGCGTGCGCTGCAGGGGCGGGGGTTGGGGTCGCTGGCGTGGCTTGGTTCGGTAGCGGACGTCCCGGTGCCGGTCGGCGATCAGGACGGACGCGACGATCTCGTGGTGAAACATGGCAGTTCCTGTTCCGTGATGGGGCGCCGGGGGGCACCGGAAACGGGGGCGAGAGCTACCTGTTCCGCGACGGCACACGGCCGGTGGCCGTCCGTGCGTCGGTTGTCAGGCGGTGATCAGCGGAAGGCGATCAGGCCTGGCCGCACGGGGGGAGAGGCGCGCGACGGGTCGCGGAGCGGGGCTCTCGGAACATGATCATCGTCGGGGCACCTCCTTCGTCATGCAGTCGTGACGCACAGCAGCCTGCCGGACGGCACCGGCCGGGCGCCAGCGAATTAGTCAGGCCGCGTCCGCCGCCTCGATGAGGCAGGCCATGGCGGCGTGGTCGACGAGCGCCAGTGCCGCCAGGATGCCGTCCTCGTGCGCGTGGCCCGCCCGCCGCGGGGCGCACACGAACCGGCCGACCGGCAGCCCGCGGGCCTCGACCACGATGTCGAACCCGTGCTCGGGCAGCCCGACGTGCACGGGGCTCCACCCCACGGGCCCGATGGTCAGCCAGCCCGGGTGCTGCAGCACCGGCCGGGTGCTCGGCAGGTACGGGGCCGCCTCGTACCGGCAGTCCCGCAGGTCCAGCAGCTCGACCAGCGTGCGGGCGACGTCGATCCGGATGAACGAGGCGCTGTCCCCGCATGCGACCTCCTCCGACAGCCGGCCCACCGAGCGGAGGCACTCGAGGCCGCGGGGCCGCCGGAGCGCCTGCCGCACACGCCAGGCGGCGGAGTCGAGCAGGTCGAGGCGGCCCGGGCGCCACCGCTGGCCGAGCCGGGCCAGGACCAGCCCGACCGCGAGCACCAGCACGATCGTCAGCCGGTCGCTGCTGCGGTCGACCGCCAGCGACCCGGTGGGCGGGGCCCACAGCACGGCGAACGCGGCGGCGCCGCTGGTCGCCGCCACGAGCGGGGTCCACCATGACCGCCCGGCCGCCGACACGGCGATCGCGGCGACGAGGACGAGAGCGACGTTGCCGGCGGCGACCCCGTCGCCCAGCGGAAGCAGTGCCGCGGCGACCGCCGCGGGCACGAGCGCGGCGCGCCCGACGAGGACCCAGGCTCCCGGGCCCGTGCGTTCTCCAACGGTCGTCACGACCGCCCCCTCTGATCGTTCTCTGCGGCCGCCGCGCTCGGTGCGCCCGGCCGTACACAGTGTGGTCGTAGCAGTACGAGTCGCGAAAGCCCTTCCCGGATTCAGATTTCGGCAAGCAGCGGGACGACCGGCGCGCACACCTGCTCGATCCAGGTATCGGCCCGGCCCGTGGGCGGCATCACCATGATCTCGTCCACGCCGAGCTTGGCGTAGGCGGCCGCGTCGCTGAGCAGGCCCTCGGTGTCCGCGGGGGCCGTCATCGGCATCAGGTACAGCAGCGTGCGGCGGATGGTGGCCGGGTCGCGGCCGGCGTCCTCGCAGTGCCGGGCCAGGACGTCGAACTTGTGGGCCACGTCGTCGGGCGAGGTGGCGAACAGGTTGCAGGCGTCGGCGTAGCGCGCCACGAGGCGCAGCGTCTTCTTCTCGCCCCCGCCGCCGATCAGGATCGGCGGGTGCGGCTGCGTCAGCGGCCGCGGCGAGCACAGGGTCTCGGCCAGGCTGAAGTGGCGGCCCTCGAAGGGCCCGTTGTCGTCGGGGTCCCACATCTGCAGGCAGATCTGCAGCGTCTCCTCCAGGCGCTCGAACCGCTCGGCCACCGGCAGGAACGGCACGCCCAGGCCCTTGTGCTCGCGCTCGTACCAGGCGGCCCCGATGCCGAGCTCGGCGCGCCCGCCGGACAGGACGTCGAGCGTGGTCACGATCTTGGCCAGCAGGCCGGGCAGCCGGTAGCTGACCCCGGTCACGAGGAGGCTGAGCCGGACCGAGCTGGTCTGGCCGGCCAGGAACCCGAGCGTGGTGTACCCCTCCAGCATCGGGTCGGTGGCGGGCATGACGCCCTCCATCTGGAAGTAGTGGTCCATGACCGTGAGGGTCGACGCCCCCGCGGCCTCCGCCGCCCGCCCGACCCGGGCCAGCGTGGGCCCGATCTCGGCGGTCTCCTGGTCGGTGAACGTGACGACGTGGATACCGAGGTCCATGCCCGCAGGCTACGGGTGCGTCACCGCGGAGGGGCGAGGTCCGCCAGCCGCCGCTCCAGCTCGGCCCGCTCGACGGCGTTGGCGGTGAGCTCGACGGCCCGGCGGTAGGCGTCGGCGGCGCCGTCGCGGTCGCCGGCCCGCCGCAACAGGTCGGCGTGGGCGGCGTGCAGGGGCGCGTAGGCGGCCAGCGCCGGGTCCGACACCAGCGGCCGGAGCCGGGCCAGCCCGGCCGCCGGACCGTCCGCGAACCCGACCGCGACCGCCCGGTTGAGCTCCACCACCGGAGACGGGGCGACGCGGGCCAGCGCCTCGTAGAACGTGGCGATCCGCGGCCAGTCGGTGTCCTCCGGCGCCGGCGCCTCGGCGTGGACGGCGGCGATGGCCGCCTGCAGCTGGTACGGCCCCGGCCGGTGCATCACCAGCGCGGTGTCGAGCACCCCCAGGCCCTCCCGTACACGACCCTGGTCCCAGCGGGACCGGTCCTGGCGGTCGAGCGGGACGAAACCGCCCCCCGCGTCGACCCGGGCCGCCCGCCGGGCGTCGTGCAGGAGCATCAGCGCCAGCAGACCGAGGACCTCGGGGTCGGTCGGCATCAGGCGGGCCAGCAGCCGGCCGAGCCGGATCGCCTCGCTGCAGAGCTCGCCCCGCACCAGCCGGTCGCCGGCGGCGGCACCGTAGCCCTCGTTGAAGATGAGGTAGACGACCGCCAGCACGCCGGCCAGCCGGTCGGGGAGGGCGTCGTCGTCGGGCACCCGGTAGGGGATGTGGGCGTCGGCGATCTTGCGCTTGGCCCGCACCAGCCGCTGGGCCATCGTGGCCTCGGTCACCAGGTAGGCGCGGGCGATCTCGCCGGTGCTGAGGCCGCCCAGGGTCCGGAGCGTGAGCGCCACCCGGGCCGGCAGGGCCAGCGCCGGGTGGCAGCACGTGAACATCAGGCGGAGCTGGTCGTCGGCCACGGCGCTGTCGTCGGGGTCGGCCCGGTGCTCCTGGGCGTCGAGCCGGGCCAGGTCGGCCAGGCGGGCGACCCGGTCGGCCGTGGACCGCTCCCGCCGCAGGCGGTCGATCGCGCGGCGGCGGGCGGTCACGAGGATCCACGCCCGGGGGCTGTCCGGGACGCCGTCGCGGGGCCAGGTGGCGACGGCCGCCGCGAAGGCGTCCTGGACGGCGTCCTCGGCCAGCTGGAAGTCGCCGACCTGGCGGATCAGCGTGGCCAGCACCCCCGAGCGCTCCTCGCGGAAGGCGCGCTCGGCGGCGGAACCCGGATCGGTCACCCCCAGGTCGGCCGGACCTCGACCGCCCCCCAGGTCGCGCTCGGCATCCTGGCCGCGTGCTCGAGTGCGGTGTCGAGGTCGGGGGCCTCGATGAGGAAGTAGCCGGCCAGGTACTCCTTGGTCTCGGCGAAGGGCCCGTCGGTGATCTGCGTCTCGCCGTCGCGGACGCGCAACGTGGTGGCCGCGTCGGTGCCCTTGAGCCCCGAGTTCTGCAGCAGGATCCCGGCGTCGACCAGGTCCCGGGCGAACGACTCCCACCGCTGGTGCTGGTCGGCCGCCTCGTCCGGCGGGGGCCCGCCGTCGACAGGGAGGTAGTTGAGGAGCAGGTACTGCGGCATCGTGCCTCCTGGGGACGATGTTCGCGCCGCCCGGGTGGCGGCGTCACCAATCAAGACGCCGCCCGGTGCCCGGATTCGACACGGCCGGCGAGATTTCCCCCGGCGGGCGGCGCTCCTGCTCGTCGCTACGCCAGCGCGGGCATCAGGACGACGAGGCCCAGCGCGGCGATGGCGAACCCGACGACCCGGCAGGCCCGCAGGACGTCAGCGGACAGATGGCGCGGCGCCGGCCAGATCCGGACCTTGTCGACGGCCCGGGCCGCGGTCACGGGGGCGAGGCCCAGCAGCCCCCCGGCGACCACCAGGAACCCGCCGAGCACGATCCGCACGGTTCCCAGGCTAGGTGCCGGCCGTCGCGGCCTGGCCGCCGCCGGGCGGCTCGGTCGGCAGGCGGCGGGCGGCGAACGCGGCGAGCAACGTGGCCACGGCCAGGGTCCCGAGCGCAGCCCGCAGGGCGTCGAGGCGGGCCGCCTCGTTCTCGTCGACGATGGCGTCCGCCGTGTCCTCGGGGACCCCGGCGTCGTCGAGCGCGGCCATCAGGTCCTTGTCGGAGATGAAGGGAACGCCGCTCGCCAGCTCGACGTCCGCGGTCTCGGCGACCTCGTCGGGCACGTCGTCGTTGGCGGACAGCCCGGCGAGCACCGACGACGTGAGCGCCGAGATCAGCACCGCGCCGGCGAGGGCGGTGCCGATGGACGCGCCGAGGTTCGTGAGCGTGTTCTGCAGGCCGCCGACCTCGCCGCTCAGCTCGTCGGAGACCGACGACACCGTCACCGCGCCCAGCTGCGACGCCAGCGCGCCGACGCCCAGGCCGGCCAGCAGCATCGGCACCGTCGTGATCTCGGCGCCCGCGCCCTCCTGGAGGCCGGCGATCAGCACCACGATGCCCGCCAGGAGCGCGAGGAACCCGGCCTGCGCCACCCGCCGGGGCGACGCCGACGGCAGGAACTTCGGTATGCCCACCGCCGCGACCAGCAGCGTGACCGACAGCGGCAGCAGCCGGACGCCGGTGGCGATGGCCGACAGCCCCAGCGCCACCGACAGGAACAGCGGCACCGCGAAGAACAGGCCCGCCTGGACCAGGTACTGGAAGAAGAACGACGTCAGGCCGGACCGCAGGGTCGGGTTCCACACCCGGTCGAGGTCGACGAGCGGTGTGCGCCCTCGGGCCGCGACGTGGGCCTCCCAGTGCACGAACACCAGCAGCACGACGCCGCCGGCGAGGAACATCCAGATGGCGGGGGACAGCCGCAGGATGTCCGGCACCCCGGGCTTCGGGATCACGAACCCCCAGGTCCCGGCCCGCAGGATGGAGAAGACGACCAGGCCCAGCCCGAGGGCGGAGAGCGCGGTGCCGACGAGGTCGAGGTGCTCGCCGTGGCGGGCGGGCTCGTCGGCCATCCGCCGGGTCATGACGAGGATGACCGCCACGACCAGCACCTCTCCCGCGAACACCCAGCGCCACGAGGCGTAGGTGGTGAACAGGCCGCCGATCAGTGGCCCGGCCGCGACCGCGATGGCGCCGGCCGAGGCCACGAGCCCGTAGGCCCGGGGCCGGTCGGGGCGGGCGAAGTTGGACGCCACCAGCCCGACGATGGCGGGCATGATCAGCGCCGCCCCGATGCCCTCGAGCAGGGACCAGCCCAGTATCAGCACGCCGAGGTTGGGCGCCAGCGCGGTCGTCAACGAGCCGGAGCCGTAGATGACGCAGCCGATGGAGAAGGTGCGCTTGCGGCCCAGGATCTGGCCGACCTTCCCGCCGGTGATCATCAGGACGGCCATGACCAGCGTGTACAGCGTGATGGCGGTCTGGATGCCGGTGACGTCGGTGCCCAGGTCGTCGGCGACGGTGGCGATCGACACGTTCATGACCGAGCTGTCGAGCGTCATCAGGAACTGCCCGGCGGCGAGCGTCAGCAGCGTCGCCCCGCCGGCGGACGCGGCCGTGGTGACCTCGTCGACATCCGACCGCACGGGCGGCAGCGTAGGCCAGGTCGCCGGGCGGGGACGGCACCCTAGAGGTCGAGCGCGACGCCTTCGGTCCTGAGGAATGCGACGGCCGCGTCGTGGCCCGTGAACACGTGGGCCCGCACGCCGGCCGCCCGCGCCCCCGCCACGTACTCGTCCGAGTCGTCGACGAACAGGGTGTCGCCCGGCCCGACGCCGTGGAGGGCGGCGACCGCCCGGTAGACGGCCGGGTCGGGCTTGGCCAGGCGCAGGTCGCCGCCGGCGTGCAGGGGCAGGCCGAGGGCCGCCACCTCCGGGGCGATGCGGGCGAACTCCTCCCGCAGCAGGCTGCCGTTGTTGGTCAGCAGGACGGTCGGCACCTGCCGGGCGACGGCGGCCAGCAGCGTCACCATCTGCGGGTCGGGCGTGACGGCGGCGGCCCGGGCCTCGACCCACACGTCCCGGGGCACCGGGGTGCCCAGGCGCCGGCCGAGGGCCTGCAGGTACTCGTCGGCGCCGATCCGGCCGGTGTCGGCGGCATCCTCGATCCCGCTGCGGAACACGGCGTCGGTCACCTCGTCCCCGGTGCGGCCCAGCCGCTCGGCCATGACGGCGACCCGCCGGGAACGGTCGTAGCGGACGACCGTGTTGTCGACGTCGAAGATCACGAGGCCCGGCATCAGGTCTCGGGCGGCTTGCGGGCCAGGACGAACCCCACGGCGATCGCGTCGTACCCGTCCCGGGTGGCGCGCAGGTAGGTGGGCTCGCCGCCGTGGGTCGGTGCGACCATGGCGCCCGACGATGGCAGACGCGCCCGGCCACCGGCCAGGCGCCGTCCGCCCGTCAGGGACGCAGCCCGGTGATGGCGAACCGCTCGACGCCCTGGAGATGCCCGCCGGTCGACACGACCACGGTCAGGGCCGCGTCGGTGGCGCCGCTGTAGGACACCGTCGCCGACCACGGTGACTGAACCCCGCCGGCCGGCAGACAGCAGGACTCGCCGATGGGCGTGCCCGACGACAGCTGCCGCACCTGGACCCGCAGGTTCTCGTCCACGCCCGTCACGAGCCCGCCGACGGTGAGGGGGGACGCGGCAGTCGAGCCGTAGCCGGGGGTCTCCAGCGTGAGGTCCGTGTCCCGCGTGCCGACCACCTCCCACGGCGCGTCGGCCTCCGGCCCGAACCGCAGCAGGTGGATCACCGCGGCGGTGACCATGTCGCCGTTCGGCGTCTGGTAGCCGACGCCGACCCAGGCCTCGGCGGCGCGGATGTCCCGCTCGGTGACCTGGTCGATCTCGTCGAAGCCGAGGTAGCCGGTGGTGAAGGCCAGTGCGGTGGCCTCGGCGTCGGCGTGCCAGGGCTGCCCGCCGTTGTCTCCCGTCCGCCATTCCTCGGCCCCGGCCGCGGTCGCGAACGGCCACAGCGGCTGGTGGTCGAACGAGTAGTCCGTGCCCGTGCCCCCGGTCGCGGCGCCGAAACGGACCGCCCGGGCCGAGAACTGCGCGATCGTCCCCTCGGCCGCCGCCTCGTTGCTGGCGAGCACGATGCCGGCGCCGGGGCCGGGCTCGTCGAAGCTGAGCTCCACCGTGTACGGCTCGGGCGCCGTCCCCGCCCCCGCGATGGTGGGGGCGACGGCCAGGCTGTCGGTGGGAGCCGAGCGGGCGACCAGCGAGGCGATGATCGTGCCCTCGTAACCGTGGCCCTGGCCGCTGACCGACAGCGGCGAGGACACGGCCTCCAGGCGTCGGGGCGTGTCGATAACGACGTCGGGCGACGCCGCCTCCGTGACGAACCAGTGCGTGCCGTCGAGCTGTTGCACGGTGATCGTGCTGGCCACGGCGTCGAGGGTGGCGCCGCTCTCGCTGCGGCGCAGCACGTCCACCTCGCCGCGGTCGGGCTTGTCGGGGCGGTAGTCGGACATGGGCGGGTCGTCCACCCCGACCACCTGCTCGACGAACGCCCGCGCGGCCGCCACGGGGTCGTCGTAGAGGGTGCCGGCCGGGTCCGGCCACAGGGCGTCGCCGGCCGTCGACTCGCCGGCGGGCGCCGGCGCCGTGTCCGGCGTCGTGGTGGGCGGGATCGTCGTCTGGGGTGTCGTGTCGGGGGTGCCGGCGGGTCCCACGTCGGTGGTGACCCGGCCGCTGCCGTCCCCGATGAGAAGGGGCGTCGCCACGGCCGCCGCCACCACGGCCAGCGTCGCCCCCACCGCCAGCGCCACCCGCCGCCGGCGGCGCACGCCGGCGACCCGGGTGCGGATCGGGCCCAGGGCGGCGTCACCGTCGGGGTGCACGTGTGCGGCCTCGGCGTCGAGAGCGGCGTGGAGGCGGTCCTCCAGGGTGGAGCGGGGACCGGTCATCGATCGTCCTCCTCGAGCAGTTGGGCGAGCGCGGCCAGGCCCCGGTGGAGGTGGGTCTTCACCGATCCGGCGGACACGCCCATGGTGGCGGCGATCTCGGCTTCCGGCAGGTCGAGGTAGTAGCGGAGGACGAGCGCCTCACGCTGGCGGCCGGACAGCGAGCGCAGAGCGCCGACCATCCGGTCGTGCTCGGCGGAGGCGAGGGCCTCGGACTCGGGCGTGGCGGTGGGGGCGAGCACGGTCCGGCGGGCCTCGTGCCGGTCGCTGACCCGCCGGTGTCGCAGCTGGGAGCGGCAGCCGTTGAGCACCGCGGTGCGCAGGTAGGCCCCCGGGCGGTCGATCCGGCGCAGCCCACCCCAGCGCACGTACAGCCGGACGAACGCGTCCTGCACCACCTGCTCCGCCATGTCCGCGTCGCCGAGCACCAGGGCGGCCATGCGCACGAGGGGCGCGTACTCCTCCCGGTGCACCGACTCCAGCCCTGTACCGCTCGGAGGGCGGTCCGTCTCCGTCATCACACCATCTCGACGCCTGACCCTGCCGTCAGGTTGACACATGGACCGACGGTTTGGCGCCCCGTCTGGGGCTCATCGACCACCGGGGGCCCCACCGCCGGGATCGGCTGGTTCAGCTCGGGGCGTGGTCGAGTGTCGAGAGCAGCCGGCTGAGGTCGCCGGTGAGTCGGTCGGCGACGGGGCGAGGCAGTTCGGCGAGCGCCTCGTTCTCGACGGCGAGGAGGCGCTCGACCAGGAGCGGGATCCGTCGCCGTCCGGTCGCGGTGAGCACCAGCACACAACCGCGCCGGTCGTCGGGGTCGGGCTGGCGCCGCAGCCATCCGGCGGTCTCGAGTCGGTCGAGGCGGGGGGTGAGGGTGCCGGACCCGACCATCATCGTGCGCCGCAGGTCGCGTGGTCGCTGGCCGGCCGGGTGGTGCCACAGGCTGGCCAGCACGTCGATGTCCGCGGTGGTCAGCCCGTCCGGGCGGAGCGCCTCGAGCCGGCGGACCTCGAGGAGGCGCTCGATCCTGGCCACGCGCCCGAGCAGCGCCATGCCGGTGAGGTCCCAGTCCGGGTGGGCGTCCCTCCATGCGGTGACGACGACGTCGACGCGATCCTCCATCGGTGGCGACGCTATCGCACGCCGCGCTTGACTGTCGATATCGACAGAGTTATTGTCGATATCGACAGACTTGCTCGTTCCCCCCTCCGAGGTGTGCGATGCCCGACGTCACCGTCCATGAGCTGCGACTGGTCCTCACCGTCGATGACTTCGACAGCGCTGCTCGCATCTATCGAGACGTGCTCGGCATGAGCGAGGTCCCGGCGGTGTCCTCGCCGGGTGGTCGCGTCGCCATCTTCGAGGCGGGCCGGGCGACCCTCGAGCTCGCCGACGCCGCGCACGCCGCGTACATCGACGAGGTCGAGGTCGGACACCGTTGCGCCGGCGACGTGAGGATCGCCCTCGGCGTCACGGCCGTGACCGAACAGTCGCGGCGGCTCGCAGACGCCGGCGTCGCCGTCGTGGCGCCACCGACGATGACCCCGTTCGGATCCACCAACGCTCGCTTCGACCTGTCGCACGGTCTCCAGCTCACCCTCTTCGGATGAGGTCGTACCGATGAACCATCACAGCCCCCTGAGCTCCCGAGTCGGACAGCTCCTGCACGCCTACACGAGCCGGCGATCACCATGGGGACCCCCGTGGTGGATCTACGCCGTCGCGTTCGGCGCCGCCAACCTGGTCCGCCAGGTCGTCGTCGTCGTCACCCCATCCGACATCCCCCAGTCGATCCGCGTCGCCTCGTGGATCGCCACAGCGGTCGTGGTGGTCGCCGTCGTCAACGGCGTCGCCGTGGTCTGGCAACGACGGGGCCACGCCGCACCGGGGGGACACGCACCCACGCTCGCTCCGATCTGGCCGCTGCGCCGCCCCGACCACCCGGGTCGGGGGCCGGACGCGACACCACCCCGCCCGGACCGGTCGGGCCACCGATCCGAACGGACGGCCCACTCCACGTCGACCCCATGGGCTCCCTGGTGGGTCTACGTGGCGGCGGTCGTCGGCGCCAACTACCTACGACGAGCCCTCCTTCCGGACGGGAGCACCCCCGCTCTGCGGGTGGTCGTCGCCCTCGGTTTCTCCGCAGCGATCGTCGTCGCGGTCACCATCATCCACCGGACGACGAGCTCCGACGGGTGTGCCCAGCCCGACGCTCGCTGAGAACGTCGGCCGGCGCACGACGCAGCTGGAACGGGTTCGTGCTCGGTCAGCCCAGGCCGGGGAAGAACGTCAGGTCGTCGAGCCCGAAATAGTCCATGGTGGCGGGGTCGCCGTCGTTGGCGTTGATCTCGAGGCGGTCGATGCTCTCGAAGCGCTGCCCGTCGTTGGGGTCGTCGAAGCCGATCCAGGTGGGGCCGTTTCTGTCGACGAGGGTGGTCTGCTGGCCGACGAGCACCCCGTCGTCGTAGGCGCTGACCGTGATGGGCAGGTCGTCGCGCTGGGCGGCGGAGAACCAGGCGCCGACGAAGGCCATGTCACCCTGGATGAGTGCGGGCGAGCCGGCCGGCGACGGGTAGCCCGCCACCTCGAAGGTCGATGCCTCGGCGATGAAGGCGAGATTCGACTCGGACTTGACGGCATACCCGTACACGGCGTTGGGGTTGTAGATGCCGACCTGGTCCCACGCCAGTCCGCCGTAGCCGACGGGGATGGGCTGTTCTGCGCCCTCGGCCAGCGTGGTCTCGTCGAAGGTGAGCACGGTCGGGAGCAACGCGACGTCCTTGTAGCTCGACCAGTTCGCCCCGGGGAACCCGGTGCCCTCGGCCCACGCCGAGTCGATCTCGCCCGTGGGCATGACCACGTCGGCGTGGAGGGCGATGTAGATCGACTGTCCCGGGACGTAGCCGGGGATGCTCGACAGCGGCACGAAGACCTCGGCCTGGGTCGTGCAGGGGGTGTACTCCCTGGCGACGGGGAATCGGCCGGGGATGGCGTTGCCCTTCTTGGTCTGCGGGATCAGCTGCGGCGAACCGGCCGCGGCCGCGTGCAGCCCGGCGATGCAGGCGCCCCCGCTGGTGCTGGTCAGCAGCCGGACCCGGGTGGCGTCGCCCTGGACCGTGACGTCGCCGACGTCGGTCGACTGCCCGGCCAGAAGGTTGATGGGGCCCGTCGACGCGGCGCTCGGCTCGGCGGTCACCAAGACAAGCGCGGCCATTGCCAACGGTGCGAACAAAGACCTCAGTTGTCTTGACATGGGAGCCAGTGTCGGGGCGCGGCCTGAAGCGGCCCCGAACCCGCCCTGAGGACTGACTGAAGATTCCGTTCAGATCGACTGGGAAACGCACCATCCGTCCCGTCGTCACGACTCGACGTGCGGCCCGTCTGTGTGCCCCGTCCGTTCGGCACCCGGGGGTTGCACACCGTCCGAGCCGGCGAGCGCCGGAACGGCCAATCTGTGCGGGTGACGCGGATGTGCTTCTGCCACCGGTTGCGAGCATGAGCGAGCCGTCGCAGTTCTACACCGGGCTCGTGGTACAGCTCTATGGACCACTTCGGTCGGCGGTGCCGGACCCTGAGCCGTACGCGCGCTTTGTGTCGCGCCACGGTGAGCCGGCGCTGGAGCTCGGGTGCGGTACCGGCGATCCGTTGCTCGATCTCGTAGCTCGGGGCCTCGACGTCGAGGGCCTCGACTCCTCCGCGGACATGCTCGAGCAGTGCCGCGTTGCTGCGCAGGAGCGAGCCATCGAGGTCGTGCTCCACCACCAGCGTATGGAGCACATGGACCTCGGGCGTCAGTACCGGTCGATCTACATCGCCGGGCCGACGTTCAACCTGTTGCCCGACGATCCCACGGCGCGCCGTGCACTGCAGCGAATCGGGGCGCATCTCGCGTCCGGAGGGCACGCGCTCATACCGTTGTTCGTCCCCGAGCCCGCGGCCGATCTGGGCGAAGCGCGTGTCCACGTCGAGAGCGACGGCACGCTGCTGCGGTTCACGGCGCTCGACGAACAGCGCGACGAAGAGTCGCGCGTCCAGAGGACGTGGACGCGGTACGAACGAGTCCGCGGCGAGGAGACCGAAGTCCTCGAGCGGGAGTGGGTGGTCCACTGGTTCTCCGCGGGTGGCTTCGCGGATCTTGCTGCCGAAGCCGGGCTCGTCGCCCGCGCGATCGACGACGGGCGCGACGATCTGGGTCCGGGCGGCGCGGTGTATCTGCTCACACGGAGTTGATCACATCGATACGAGCTGGATGAGGTTCCCGCAGGTGTCGTCGAACACTGCGGTCACGACCGGACCCATCGACGTGGGTGGTTGCGTGAACGTGACTCCGGCAGCGACGAGGCGGTCGTACTCGGCGTGGATGTCGTCGACCGCGAACGAGGCCAGCGGTATCCCGTCGGCGGTGACCCCCTCCCGGTACGGCCCGACGGCGGGATGTGACGCGGGTTCGAGCAGCAGCTCGACACCGTCCTGTCCGGGTGCCGCCACCGTGATCCAGCGGTCGCCGTTGCCCACCGGCACGTCGGTGCGTGGCTCGAACCCGAGAACCTCCGTGTAGAAGCGCAGCGCGCGGTCCTGGTCGTCGACGAACACGCTTGTCAGATGGATCCGGATGGTCATTCGGAAGTCTCCTCACGATCGACCCATCGGGACACGGCGGCCTGCAGGGGTGCCGTGTCGATGGAGTGGAACTTGTAGCGACCTTCTCGACGGGAACGCACCAGCCCGACCTCTTCGAGCACGGCCAGATGCTGGGAGATCGCTTGGCGGGTGAGCTCGATCCGGTGCTCGGCGGCGAGCCGGCCGCAGACCTCGAACAACGTCTGGTCGTTGCGTTCCGTCAGGACATCGAGGATCGCTCGTCGTGCTGACGCTGCCAGCGCATCGAACACGTCAGCCACGACGCCAAGATACGCAAGCCAGCGCTTGCATGCAAGTAGCTACTTGCATGTTCGCACTCACTGACCAGCCGCCATTCAGTGATCGGCGGCCGCGTGGAGCGCGGGACGAAGAGCCGCTTCGTCGAATCCGTAGCTGGCCATCATCTCCAGATGCCCCGCTGTACCGAGGATGCGCCGCAGTTGCCCGTCGAACGCATCGGCCAACTCACGCGACCGGCTGTCGAAGGAGAACGCACCGAGCGGCGATCCACCCCGCTCGCCCGCCGCGGCTGTCCGCGACCGCTACCAGCCGCGGATCGTTCAACCGCTCGATGTAGGCGACGTTGCCGGGCGCGGTGCTGACCGACGCGTCCGCGTCGCCGGCGAGCACGGCCGATGCTGCCGCGTCCTGGTCTGCGACCTCGACGATCCGGTCGTTCGGCACACCGGCTCGGAGTGCGGTCTCCACCTGGATCTGGCCTGTGACGGCGGCGAGTCGAATCGAGTCGTCGTCAGCGATTGCCTCGTAGCTCGTGAAGTCGCGGACATCGTGCGATCGGACGACGAAGCTGTCGGTCGCCGCCCACACCGGCGCGCTGAATCGAACGCGCCACGAACGCTCAGCCGTGATGAACATCGGCGCATTGATGTGCCAACGCCTCGCCGTCACGCCGTCGATCAGCTCACCGAATGTCGTGAGCACGAAGTCGACACGGCGGACGCCCAGGCCACCGAGAACGATCCCGGTCAACTCGATGTCGCAGCCGGTCGGATCCGCGCCATCGACAGGCATGAAGTACGGCGGCTCGTCGAGATACGCAACCGTGCAGCGCTGGCGCCACGTCGCGGGATCGATCACGCCTTCAACCTACGACCAGCGCTGGACCCGAGCTCACCCTGGCCGCCGAGAACCAGCCGATGACACCGATCATCGAAACCATGCGCTCACTGCTGTGCTCGGCGAAGTGCTTCATGCATCAACGCGTTGGCGCGGTTGTGGATGAGTGTCTCGTCGACCGCTACGTCGAGATCCCGGTACGTGGCGACCCAGCCGCCTCCACGCTCGACGGTGAGGGCACCGGAGAGGACGTCCCAGTAGTCCAGGCCGGCGAGCGAGCGACTGCTCACCGCCGCGTAGTGCTCGACCAGCTTGTCGGGTGCGTCGCCTCCGGGCCAGATCGCGAGCGCGCACCGACAGCGAGCCAGGTCGCTCAGGACGGGGCCCCAGCGGGCGGACACCCAATCGACGACGCCGGTGACGCCGAACTGCCCGAAGAGGACGTTTCCCGGGTGGAAGTCACCGTGACACAGCCCGCGCTCCCAGCCCGACCCTCCCAGCCGCGCGAGCGCCGACCGAACGCCGTCGGCCACCGCCGTCGGCAACGCTGTCGGCGTCCACCGGTCCCAGATCGCTGGACGGGTCATCGACTCGGGAACGCGCCGGGCCGGTGTGGCGTGAACGCCGGCGAGAGTCGATGCCAGCTGTCTGGTCCACTCCACGACGTCGGCCGGTTCCCACACCGGCGATCCCGGAAGGCGCGACATCACGATGGACGGAGTTCCGAACCACGCCCCGCCCTGATCGAAGGCCACAGGCTCTGGCGTGGGGATCGGCGCCAGCGCCGCCGTCTTCAACGCCGCCCACTCGAAGCCCGCCGAGACGGCCATGTCAGCCGGGAAGGTCTTCAACACAACCGACTCGGTTCCGGCGCCGCGGTCGAGATCGAGCCGGTACACATCGCAGGCCGCACCGCCGCGGAGACGCCCGACAACGTGTGGAGCATCGGCGCCGAGGTGGTGGCCGAGCCGGGACAGGCCATCACGACTCGAGGCAGATCCCAGCTCGGACGCCGAGACGTCGTCAGACATCAACCAGAGCCTCGCACCATCGCCGCGCGATTGACGGAGGTAGTCACTTGCCACCGACGGATCGATGAATCTCGGCACAGTGAGTCGTCTCAGGTGACAGGCTCCCCAGGGAGCCCGCGGGCGCACGAGACGAGACAGCGGAGGACACCATGACGACCACGCCCGGCAACGCGAGCAGCAACCTCCCCGGCAAGCCGCCAGTGGTCGACCCGGCCACCTGGCAGGCCGCGCGAGAGCTGCTGGTCCGCGAGAAGGCGCACACCCGTGAGGGCGACGCGATCGCCGCCGCCCGGCGACGGCTGCCGATGGTCGAGCTCGACGGCGCGGTCGAGGTCACCGGCGCTGACGGGCCGGTCCCGTTCCTCGACCTCTTCCAGGGTCGCGACGAGCTCGTGGTCTACCAGCACATGTGGTACGACGGCGCGCCGCACCAGGGGCAGTGCGAGGGCTGCACCACCACGGCCTGGCACGTGAAGGACGCCGTCTACCTCAACGCCCGCGGCGTTTCCTTCGCCGTCCTGACCTCGGGCCCGTGGGACGAGGTGGCTCCCTACGTCGAGTTCATGGGTTACACCCAGCCCTGGTACTCGGTGCGCGGGCGTGGAGGCGCCGATCGGCGAGGAAATGGGGCACATCGTCTGCTTCCTCGCGACGGCGACCGCGTGTTCCTCACGTACTCCACGACGGGCCGTGGCAACGAGCCGGCCAACCCGTCCTTGGGCCTGCTCGACATGACGCCCTACGGCCGTCGCGAGGGGTGGGAGGACAACCCCGAGGGCTGGCCCGAGGCCCCTCAGGCCGGTGCGCCGGTCGGTGGGCATGGCTCTCCGATCTGCTGGTCCTGGCGCACGGACGCCGACGGCGTCGCCACGTGGGGCCCGACGGGCCGGCCCGTGCCGCAGTGGACCCGCCCCGGCGCGACCCCGGTGGAGACCCTCGGCCGCCAGGGCGGCCACCACTGACGCGGGTTCCGTCGGGCTGGACGTGCACAACCGAACGTTGGCCCAGGTCGCAGACGCGCCGACCAACACAAGAGGGCGCTCCCCGGCTCCGCCCGACGCTCGGCGGATGTGCTGACCAGGGTCCATCACGGCCGCCGCCGGGCCAGGTCGTGCCCGGGGCACTCGGCGGAGCGTCGACGCGCCGTGGGCGTGAGGCGGGTGGTGCGCAGCGGGAGGCCCCGGGCACCAGCGGACGCCTCGGCCGCGGCCGTGGCGTCGTCGCCGCCGGCCCGGTCGGACAAGATCCACACCGCGACGGTGACGTCCTCGTGGACCGGTAGGCGGGGGAAGTCGTTGGGGACGCCGGCGGTGACGAGGCGGCCAAGCTCGGTCACGCCGTTCGCCTCGCGGTCCCCGGCGGGCCACGACGCGGCCCGGCGAGCCATCGGCACCGCCCAGGTCGTAGACGGCGGCCACGACCGTGGAGCCCGGGCGCTCGCCGCCCGCCGGGCGTCGAGCGTGGGCGATGTGGCCGGCGGCGAAGTCCGGGCCGGACGGGTCGGGGACCAGAAGGTGCACGTCGTTGTGGTCGATCATCAGGTCATTCGCCCGGGGCCCGAACTCGGCCCACGTCGGGCCACCGTAGAACGACGCCAGCGCCTGGCCCCGGCCCGCGGGGTCCCGGAAGCGGCGCACCCACACGAAGCGGGCGTCGTCGCCGGGCACCGTGAACTGGCCCACGATGTCCATGCCGAGCTCCTCCTGGGAGACCAGGAAGCGACGCTCGAAGTGCTCGGCGAACGCCCCGGCCTGGCCGGGAACCGTGTGTAGGAGCGGAACTGGACCAGTTCGGGGACCGCGACGCCCGGCACGACGACGAGCTTCCCCACGGGCCAGATCGCGGGCGATCGCGGCCGGAAGATCCAGCACCCTGTCAGCCGGTCGGAGGGCCACGGCTGCTCACGTTCTGTCAGTGTGGCCGGTTACGTCGCGGTTGCCGACTCACGCGGCAGCCATAGCGTAGCGGAACCGAACGACGCCGCGGAAGGGACGCATGGGAGTGGTGGCGGTCAGCACCTCCCGGTGAGGTCGTGCTGGCCTCTTCTTCGACGATGTCGCAGCCGCGATCGACTGGCTGTGCGGCGCCTTCGGCTTCACCGAGCGCTACCGCTTCGGTCCCGAGGACCACGCAGTCGGCGCCTTCCTAGCTGTCGGCGAGTAAACCGTCACGCTCGGCAAGGCAGGCGTCGGGCAGTCACCCGACTGGGACGACAACGCCGAACTACGACCGCCTCGGGGCGACTTCACAACGAGCGGTGTCTTCGGTTCCGCGTCACCGATGTCGATGCGCACTACGACCGCGCTACTGCCGTCGGCACGAGAACTTGGCCCACCAACGACACATCGATTCGGTGAGCACCAATCCGCGGCCGAGGACCTTGCCGGACACCGCTGGTCGTTCACCCAGTCCGTTGCCGACGTTGCTCCGGAGGACTGGGGGGCGACGCTGCCCTCGTCGGAGCTCCGGGGCCCCGATCTCGGCCTCCCGACACTCCAGCGAGGACGTCCGGGTCCATCCCGGCCCAAGGCAGGCGCCGGATTACCGTCGCGGCCGTGAAGGTCCCGGACCGCAATCTGCACGAGCTGCGTGGGCAGGGCTTCACGATCGTCGAGGGGTTGCTCGACCAAGACGAGCTGAAGGCTGCCCAGGAGGCTCTTTGGCTGCACTACCCCCGACCCGAGGACTACTTCGCCGACCCGCCAGTCCACCAGGAGTACACACAAAGCCAGTTCGACGGGATTCGGAAGGGGCCGTGGCGGTCGTGGAACTGAACCGGCTGGCCTTCCACCCCGACCTCGTCGACCTGGCCGAGCGGTTCCTCGGGTCGGCCGACCTTCACCTCTACAACACCGAGCTGTGGGCCAAGTATGCGGGCGCCGTCGATTACGAGCAGGTGCACCACCGCGAATTCTTCAACCACTCCTTCGTGGTGCCCAACCGGGGCGACCCCGGCCGGCAGATGACGTCGTTGGTCTTGTTGTCAGACGTCGACGAGGAAGACGGGCCCACCAAGGTGGTGCCGCTCGAGGTTGGCGCGACGCGTCCTTACTGGCCGAAGGGCGGTGACGAGGACTTCGCCGGGGGAACTGGCATCGAGCCGGGTGCGTTCGCCGAGGCGGAGGTGCGTGTGGCCGGGCCTGCCGGCACCCTCTTCACGTTCCGCACCGACGTTCTCCACCGCGGCTCGCAGTTCACCGGTGAACAAGAAGCCCGTTTCGTGATGCTCGCCGACTACGAGGTCTGGGACCGCGGTGGACCGGAAGGGTGGGATGGCCTACGTAGTCGCTCGACCCTCACTGGACCGAGATGATGGAACGGGCCACGCCCCACGGCGCGAGATGTTCGGCTTCCCGGCCATCGGCGACGCCTACTGGAACGACCAGACGCTCGCCGACGTGCAGTGTCGCTACCCGAGGATGGACATGACGCCCTACGCAGTGGCGCCCGCGACGTGGACCCTCACCGGGACGGCGTCCGACCCGGCGGAAGGAACGCTGTCGCCGACTCGGAGACGGGCGGGCCGGTGTCGCGCATCGGGTCAGCCAAGGGTGGTGGGCGGGAAACGGCCGAGGCGACCCCGCCTACACGGCGAGCGATCCGTAGATCGCGGTCAGCATATGTTCTGCCCCGCCGTTGCCCAGCTGGTTCATCACGTACCCGAAGCCGAGCCGGTTCGTCGGGTCGGCGAGTCCGATCGAGCCGCCCATGCCGGTGTGTCCGAACGGCTGCGCGGCCCACCGGGAACATCTTCCACAGCAGCTGGTAGCCGAGACCGAAGTCGCCGCGGTCCCTTCGGCGTGCGCCAGCGGCTGCTCCTGCATGGCGGCTTCGATGGTCTCCGCCGGAGCACCTGCACACCGTCCAGCTCGCCGCCGCGCGCAGCGCGGCGTACACCCGCGCGAGGCCGTCGGCCGTGCCGTGGCCGGTTGCGGCGCCGTCGCCTGCGGCGCGCCATTCGCGGCGTGTTGCGGCGCCGACCATGTCGTCGGGCCGACGATCTCGGCGCACCGATGGTCGTGTTCCGGGCCGACGTCGATCATGAAGTCGGCACCGAGCGGCTCGGCGATCTCCTCGCGGAAGAACGCGTCGAGCGAGCGGCCGTCGATCCGCTGCACGACCTCGCCGACGAGGTAGCCGAACGAGCCGCCGTGGTACTCGCTGCGCGTGCCGGGCTCCCACCGGGCGACGATCGGGCGAGTGCTGCGTGATCGTCTCCCAGTCGAGGCGCTTCTCGGGCGGATACGGCACCGTCGTCCACGGGAGCCCGGCCTGGTGGCTGAGGACCATCCGGACGGTGATGTTCCCTTGCCGGCCTGCGCGAACTCGGGCCAGTAGGTGGCGACGGGTTCGTCCACGTCGAGCAGACCGCGATCGACGAGTCGGTGGGCGCACGTGGCGGTCATTCCCTTCATCGCCGAGAACGTGCAGGCGATCGTGTCGCGCTGCCACTCGCGCGTCCGGCGGCGTCCGCCCAGCCGCCCCACAGATCGACGACTTTGCGGCCGTCGACGTACGCGCACACCGCCGCGCCGAGCTCGCCCTTCTCGAAGCCGCGTCGAAGACGTCGCGCACCGGCTCGAACCCCGGCTCGACCGTGCCGTGGACGGGGGTATCACTCATCAGGTGCCGCTCCTTGCAGTGGACGCTTCGTGGCGGTGATCGCCTTCCTCAGCTGGTACCAGTCGTCGGGGTTGGTCTGCACCACGTCTGGCAGGTCGCCTGACGCAGCGAGTGTCCCAGCGAG
>CAVWYL010000002.1:0-5138 GCA_963759225.1 uncultured Acidimicrobiales bacterium
CTCAGTCGTCGTCGGGTTCGTCGGGGCTGGTGGGGTGGCGCCAGTAGCCGACCAGCGACACGGCGTCCCGGGGGAGGCCCCGCTCGTGGCGCACGTGCTTGCGGACGGCGGTCATGGCCCGGCTCTCGCCCCCGCCCCACACGTACGGGGTGCCGTCCGGCCACGGCAGCGCCCGCACGGCGTCGGCCAGCAGCGTGGTCGTGCCGGGGTCGGCGCCGTCGCGGTGGAGCCACGTCACCTCGAACGACGGGCTCTCGGGGAGGTCCTGGTGCTCCGCCTCGCCGGCCACCTCCGCGATGACCGTGGCGGGGGTGCCCGCCGGGAGCGACTCGAGGATGGTGGCCACGCCGGGGAGCCCCGTCTCGTCGGCCACCAGCAGCCAGCGGTCGGTGCCGGCCGGCGGGTGGTACGACGTGCGCGGCCCCCACAGTGCGACCGGGTCGCCGGCGGCGGCGCGCCCCGCCCAGGCGGACGCGGGCCCGGTGTCGCCGTGGAGGACGAACAGCATGTCGAGCTCGGCGTCGGCCGGGCGCCAGGACCGGACCGTGTAGTAGGCGCCGACCGGCCGCTCGGCCTCGGGCATGGTCCGGTGGGCCTCCCAGGTGAAGGACCGGCCGATCGTCAGCTCGGCCCGGCCCGGCGGGGGCAGCAGGACGTACAGGAACGTGTCGGGCCCCAGCGGGGCGAAGGTGTCCAGGTCGCCGCCCCCGAACGTGATGAGCCGCAGGTGCGGGTGGACGTCGGCCACGGCCACCACCCGGGTCAGGAACGTCCGGATGCCGGACATCTCGGCCATCATCCGCTCGGCGCTCGTGACCCCCGGCTCGCCCGACTCGGTGCGGGCCCGGGTGATGAGCCCGAGCAGCGCGACGGTGAGCCCGTCCGGCTCGGTCAGCGTCTCGGCGAACGCCACCCGGCAGGCGTGCTCGCCGCCCGCCACCGTGGCGACGAGGCCGACGCCTCCGGCGTCGACGGCGGTCAGCCGGGCGTCGGTGGCGGCG
The DNA here is from genome assembly GCA_963759225.1 of uncultured Acidimicrobiales bacterium. GTDB lineage: Bacteria > Actinomycetota > Acidimicrobiia > Acidimicrobiales > VFJN01 > ZC4RG19. The sequence goes on from CAVWYL010000002.1 coordinate 1,002, forward strand.
CGGTGCCCGCCCAGGATGCGCGCGATGAGCAGCACCGAGTCGGGGTAGGTGCCGTTGACGTCGTCGAGCACCTCGCCGCCGCCCCCGGACCCTCCACCACACCGAACCATATTTGTAAGGTATACCTATCAGCACGTCGTGGTCGATCGTGCCCGGCGTCGCTCCACGGGGAGGTGGACCCCGGGTAGTTTGCGGTGCCGTGCGCATCGCCACCTGGAACGTCAACGCCGCTCACGGCGGACCGCATGCAACGCGTGACCGGCTGGCTGGACATCGCGGAGCCCGACGTCGTGTGCCTCCAGGAGACGAAGTCGTCGGACACCGCGTTCCCGGCCATGGAGTTCCTGGCCCGCGGCTACGACAGCGTCCACCACGGCGAGGGGCGCTGGAACGGCGTCGCGGTCCTCAGCCGGGTCGGGCTGGAGGACCCGGTGTCCGGCTTCGCCGACGGCGGTCCCGCCGACGCCGAGGCCCGGCTGGTGACGGCCACGTGCGGGGGCGTGCGGGTGTCGTCGGTGTACGTGCCCAACGGCCGGGCGGTGGACTCGGAACACTGGCACCACAAGCTGGCGTGGCTGGCCCGGCTGGGGGCCCACGTCGAGGCCGACGCCGCCCCCGGGCGGCCGGTGGCGCTGTGCGGCGACTTCAACGTGGCCCGTCACGACGTCGACGTGTGGAGCCCGGCCGCGTTCGTGGGCGACACCCATGTCACTCCCGAGGAGCGGGCCGCCGTCGACGCGCTGGAGGCCGCCGGCCTGCGGGACGCCTTCCGGGAACGCTACGCGGGCGTCGGGGACCTGTTCAGCTGGTGGGACTACCGGGCCGGTAACTTCCCCAAGCACCGGGGCATGCGCATCGACCTGGTCATGCTGTCCGCCGACCTGGCCGACCGGGTCACCTGGGCCCTGGTCGACCGCAACGCCCGCAAGGGCGCCAAGCCGAGCGATCACGCCCCCCTGTTCGTCGACGTCGACATCCCCGCCTGAGAGGACGCTGACCATGCCCCTGCCCGAGCTGCCCGACATCCCGCCCGAGGTGGTCACCCCGGGCTCGGAGGGCTGGCCGGAGTGGCTGGTCAGGGCCCGGGTCGATCCACCGACGCCCCGGCGGGCCGAGCTGCACCGCACGGGCGACGCGCTGCGGCGCATCGTGGACCGGCTCCACGGCAGCCCGGCCCCGGCCGAGGAGCTGGCGGCGGTGGCCGCCGAGCTGGAGCGCCTGGCCGGGCGGCTCGACGCGTTCCCGGCGCGGTCGGTGTACGAGGGCTTCGGCGAGTCGACGCTGGCCGGCCAGGAGAACTTCACGTTCTTCGACCACAGCCCCATGCTGGGCCGCGCCAACCCGCTGGCCCCGCCGATCGAGCTGTGGGCCGAAGGGGACGTGCTGCGGGGCGCCGCCCACTTCGGGTCGGCCTACGAGGGCCCGCCCGGGTGCGTCCACGGCGGGTACGTGGCCGCGGCGTTCGACGAGGTGCTGGGCTCGACCCAGTCGCTCGGCAAGCGCCCGGGCATGACCGCCAAGCTGACGATCGACTACCGCAGCCCGACCCCGCTGCACACGGACCTGCGGTTCGAGGGCCGGGTGACCGAGATGTCGGGCCGCAAGACGTACACGAAGGGCACGCTGCACGCGGGCGACCGGCTGTGCGCCGAGGCCGAGGGCCTGTTCGTGGCCATCGACTTCGCCAAGCTGGCCGAGCTGCGCCGCCAGCGCGAGGAGGCGTTCGAGGACTGACCGGGGCCCTTGACAGCGGCCGCCTCGCCGCGATCCTATTCATCTATGACATTAGGTGAATGGGGTTGGCGATGATCGGGTTCCGGATCGACCCCCGCTCCGGCGTGGCGCCGTACCAGCAGATCGTCCACCAGGTGCGCCAGGCGCTCCGGCTCGGGCTGCTGCGCGAGGGCGACCAGCTCCCGACCGTCAAGCAGGTCGTGGCCGACGTGGCGATCAACCCCAACACCGTGCTCAAGGCGTACCGCGAGCTCGAGCACGCCGGGCTCGCCGCCGGCCGCCCGGGCAAGGGCACGTTCATCACCCGGAGCCTGGCCCGGGTCGACGCCACCGCCTACCACCGCCTGCGCGACGAGCTCGCCGACTGGCTGGACCGGGCCCGGAGCGAAGGGCTGGACGACGAGAGCATCGACGCCCTGATCCAGGTCACCCTGCGGGGCGCGGCCGGCGAAGGGGCGGCGTGACCCCCGCCGTCGAGGCCGACGGCCTGGGCAAGCGCTACGGCCGCCGCCGCTGGGCGCTGCGCGACTGCTCGCTGCGCATCCCCGCCGGTCGCGTCTGTGGGCTCGTCGGCGTGAACGGCGCCGGGAAGTCCACGCTGCTGCACCTGGCCGTCGGGCTCCTGCGGCCGTCCGCCGGCACCATCGAGGTGCTCGGCGAGCGCCCGGCCGCCGGCCCCGCCCCGCTGGCCCGCGTCGGGTTCCTCGCCCAGGACGCCCCGCTGTACCCGACGCTCACCGTCGAGGAGCACCTGCGCCTGGGCCGCCGCCTCAACCCGGGCTGGGACGACACCGTGGCCGCCGCCCGTGTCGACGCGCTCGGGCTCGACCGCGACCGGCCGGCGGGCCGCCTGTCCGGCGGCCAGCGGGCCCAGCTGGCGCTGACCCTGGCCGTGGCCAAGCGCCCCGACCTGCTCGTGCTCGACGAGCCCGTGGCCAGCCTCGACCCGCTGGCCCGGCGCGAGTTCCTCTCCGGGCTGATGGCCGCCGTCGCCGACCAGGAGCTGACGGTCGTCCTCTCGTCCCACCTGCTGGCCGACGTCGAGCGGGTGTGCGACCACCTCGTGGTGCTCGACGGCGGGCGGGTCCGCCTGTCCGGGGACATCGACGACCTGGTGGGAGGCCACCGGCTCCTCACCGGCCCCCGGCGCGACCCGGCGACCCTCCCCGGCGGCCAGCACGTCGTCGAGGCCCACCACACCGGCCGGCAGAGCCGGATCCTGGTGCGCACCGACGAGCCGGTCCACGACCCGGCCTGGACGGTGGCGGAGGTGAGCGTCGAGGAGTTGGTCCTCGCCTACATGGCGCCGCCCCCGGCGGACGACCCGCCGGCGCCGGTCCGGCCCCCGCAGGTGGAGGCCGGGCGATGACCTGGCTCGCCTGGCGCCAGTTCCGCGTACCGGCCGCCCTGAGTGCGGCCGCGCTGGCGGTCGCGCTCGCCGTCCTGGCGTTCACCGGGCCCCGGTTGGCCGACTCGTTCACCGCCGAGCTGGCGGCGTGCGCCTCCGGGCAGGAGCTGTCGGGCGGCACGCTCACGTGTGGCGAGCTCCAGCGCCGGTTCCTCGCCAGCTACCCGCAGGTGCGGTTCCTCGGTGCCGCCCTGGTCGCCCTGCCCGCGCTCGTCGGGGCGTTCTGGGGCGCGCCGCTCGTGGCCCGGGAGCTGGAGGCCGGCACCCACCGGCTGGTCTGGGTGCAGAGCGTCACCCGCACGAGGTGGCTGGCGGTGAAGCTCGCCCTCGTGGGCGGCGCCGCGGTGGTGCTGGTCACCGCCCTCAGCCTCGCCTACACGTGGTGGGCGGGCCCGCTCGACCGGATGGGCAGCCGGCTGGACCCCGGGGCCTTTCCGCAGCGGGGGGTCGTGCCGGTGGCCTACGCGGCGTTCGCGGCCGCGGCGGGCGTCCTCGCCGGTGCGGTCGTCCGGCGCACCGTGCCCGCCATGGCCGCGGCCGTCGGCGCGTTCGTGGCCGCCCGCCTCGCGACGCAGGCCTGGCTGCGCCCCCGCCTGCTCGGTACGGCGGAGCTGAGCTATCCCACCTACACGTTCTTCGGCGACGAGCCTGCGGCGCGGCTCACCGCCGACAACGGGTGGGTCACGGTGACCCGGACGGTCGACGGCTCGGGCCGGGTAGTGAGCGCGGGCGGCAGCCTGCGCGACGAGGCGGCGGCCGAGCTGTGCGGGCTCGGCAACGTGCTCCCGACGAAGGAGCAGCTCGACGCCTGCGGACAGCGGCTCGGGCTGCGCGACGTCGTCAGCTACCTCCCGGCCGACCGGTTCTGGGCGCTCCAGGCCGCGGAGGCTGCGGTGTTCGCCCTGGCGGCGGTCGCCCTGGTCGGCCTGTGCTTCTGGTGGGTGCGCCGGCGGGTGGCGTGAGCGGGGCGACGGTGGCGGGTCAGGCGCCGTCGC
>CAVWYL010000003.1:0-109298 GCA_963759225.1 uncultured Acidimicrobiales bacterium
GGCGGGCGCAGGGGTGCCGACATGAGTCCGGCGGCGTTGGTGGCGCGGCTCGACGACCGGTCGGCCCGGGTCGTCGTCGTGGGCCAGGGCTACGTGGGGCTGCCGGTGGCGATGCGGGCCGCGGCCGTGGGGTTCGACGTCGTGGGCCTCGACGTGTCCGCCGAGCGGGTGGCCGCCCTGCGGGCCGGCCGCTCGTACGTGACCGACGTGGGCGACGACGAGCTGGCGGCGGCGCTGGCGTCCGGCTACCGCCCGACCGACGACCCGGACGTCGGCCCGTTCGACGTGGCCGTCATCACCGTGCCCACCCCGCTGCGGGAGGGCCTGCCCGACCTGTCCCACGTGGAGGCGGCGACCGAGGCCCTGGCCCGCCACCTGCGGCCGGGCGCGCTGGTGGTGCTGGAGTCGACGACGTACCCGGGCTCGACCGAGGAGCTGGTGCGGCCGATCCTCGAGTGTTCCGGCCTGCGGGCCGGCGCCGACTTCTTCCTCGGCTACTCGCCCGAGCGGATCGACCCCGGCAACCCGACCTGGGGCCTCGTCAACACCCCGAAGGTGGTGTCGGGGGTGGACGAGGCCTCGCTGCGGTGCGTCGACGCCTTCTACCGGGCGCTGGTCGACAAGGTCGTGCCCGTGGCCTCGACCGCCGAGGCCGAGCTGGTCAAGCTGCTCGAGAACACCTTCCGCCACGTCAACATCGCGCTCGTCAACGAGCTGGCCATGTACGCCGCCGACCTCGGCGTCGACCTCTGGAGCGCGATCGACGCCGCCACCACCAAGCCGTTCGGCTACATGCGGTTCACCCCCGGGCCGGGCGTGGGCGGCCACTGCCTGCCGATCGACCCGTCCTACCTGTCGTGGCGGGTGAAGCGCAGCCTGGGCCGCACGTTCCGGTTCGTGGAGCTGGCCAACGACGTCAACGAGCACATGCCCGACTACGTCGTGACCCGGGCCATGATCCTGCTCAACCGGTCGGCGACCGCGGTGCGGGGCGCCCGGGTCCTGGCCCTCGGGCTCAGCTACAAGGCGGGCACGTCCGACTGGCGGGAGTCGCCGTCGCTGGCCGTGGTCGAGCGCCTGCTGGCGCTGGGCGCCGACGTCCGGGCCTGCGAGCCCCACCTGCCCCCGACGGGCGACCCCGACCTCCCCGTCCCGGTGGTGCCGTGCACGGTGGAGGAGATCGCCGCCGCGGACCTGGTCGTCGTGCTGGTCGACCACGCCGAGTTCCCCCTCGACGACATCGCCGACCACGCCCGCCTGGTCCTCGACACCAAGGGCTGCCTCCGGGGCCGCACCTACCGCGGCGAGACCCTCTGACGCTCCCTCCGCTCCTCGACGGCCCTCGTGGCCAGGGGGATGGCGAGCAGCACGAGGACCAGCGGGAAGACCTGGGTGCGCTGGCGGGTGATGATGCCGAAGTTGCCCACCGACGAGAACGCGAACACGAACATCAGCGAGTAGGACACCGCGAACACGAGGTACGGGGTCGTCACCAGCAGCCTCGGCAGCCGCGCCAGCCGGGGCAGCGACACCACGAACAGCATCGCCAGGATCGTGCCCTCCACCGACGCCACCAGGGCCTGGGCGTTGCCGGCCTCCCACGGGAACGGGCGGAACAGGACGGTCATGACCGCCTCGGGGAACTCACCCGGCGACTTGGGGCGCGCCACGTCGAACTGTGACCCGCCCTTGGACGACTGGTCCTCCGTGCGGTCGAGCACCTGCTCGACGCCCTCCTTGTCCAGCTCCTGCAGGTTGAAGAAGCTGGCCGCCTGCGTGAGCACGAGGCCGCCGACGAGGACCATGAGCCCGATCCCGGCGATCCGCCCCAGCAGGCCGCTCTCGCGACGCCACCCACGACCGCCGCCGCATCAGGTAGGCGATGAACAGCGCCACGAACACCAGCAGCGTCACGTGCGGCCGCACGACGGCGGTCCCGACCAGGCCGAGGCCGAGGAGCACGTAGCCCCGCCCCCGGTAGCGCAGCACGAGCGCCACCCCCCAGGCGGCCAGGCCCAGCGTGAACAGCATCCACGCCTCCTTGCCGATGCTGGAGGGCCAGTACAGCAGCGAGGGCATGAAGAACAGCAGGACGGCGTAGCGCCGGTGGTCGCCCTCCGGGAACCCGATCCGGAACGCCCGGTAGAACCCGTACAGGCCCCAGAAGCCGAGCCACGAGTAGACCAGGAACCCGCCGAGCTTGGTCGGGCCCGTGAAGATGTAGACGACGCCGGTGATGAGCCGCATCACCTCGGTGCCGGCGAACTCGGGGACCTCGACGGCGTAGACCCGGTCCCAGGTGCCGCCCCAGAACGCGGCGGCCAGCCGGCGCCCGGACCCGTGGTAGCCGCCCGCGTCGGCCCGCCCCGCGTACACCTCGAACGTGACCGCGTAGCGCACCAGCGTCCCGAGCATCTTGGCCACGAACGCGATGACGAGCAGCTTGCCGATCCACGGGTCGGCCTCCCGCCGGCGGGCCCGGACCAGCAGGTACGCGCCCGCCGCCACCAGGACCGGCCCGACCACGAGGGCGCCCCACACGTCGAACGACACCCGGTTCATGGCCAGCGCCAGGCCGATCAGGTACGCCGGAGGCGGCCAGGAACCCCACGGTGGCGTCGACGCGGGGCCCGCCCGCGGGGGGCGGTGTCCGCCGGGCGGGCGGCCGGGCGGTCGTGTCCGTCATGGCCCGGGCTCCACGGCGGCGCGGGTGCGGCCCGTGACCCGGTCGTAGACCGCGGCGATCCGCTCGACCGCGGCGTCGAGGCGGAAGTCGCCCGCCCGGGTGACGGCCGCCGACCCGAGCGCGGCCCGGCGGTCGGGGTCGGCCGCCAGGGCGGACAGGGCGTCCGCCAGGGCGTCCGGGTCCCCGGGCGGCACGAGGACGCCGTCCACGCCGTCGGTCACGACCTCGGGGATGCCCCCCACCCGGGTCGCCACGCACGGGCGCCCGGCCGCCATCGCCTCCAGCAGCGCGATGGGCAGGCCCTCGTACCGGGAGCTGAGGGCGAACACGTCGAACGCGGGCAGCAGGTCGGCCACGTCGCCCCGCGACCCGGCGAACGTGACCCGCTCGGCCAGGCCGTCGTGCGCCACCAGGACCCGCAGGTCGTGCTCCAGGGGCCCCGACCCCACCAGCACCAGCCGCGCCCCGGGGACGCGGCCCACGGCCCGGACCAGCGTGGCCTGGTCCTTCTTGGCCGTGAAGTTGCCGACCGTGCCGACGACGAGAGCGCCGTCGCCGTCCGAGCCCGAGCGCCGCCCGGGCCGCGGCGGCCGGCACGGCCGGGGGCGCCACCTCGACGCCGTGCACCACGACCTCGGGCCGGGGCCGGGGTGCCCGCACCGAGGCGGCGACGGCCGCCGACACCGCCAGCGCGGCGGCGTTGCGGCCGTACGTGACCCGGTTGGCCCACCGGGTCGCGGCCCGGTAGCGGTCCCACAGGTTGTGCTCGGTGTGGACGAACGCGGGGTGCCGGCCGGGCAGCGCCAGGCGGGCCGCCACCGCGGGCAGCGGCATGTGGGTGTGGACCACGTCGATGTCCCGGTCGCGGACGAGGCGCCGGAGCCGGCCGAGCCAGGCCACGCTGGTGGGCCGGCGGCCCGTCGAGGCAGTGGACCGGCACGCCCGCGGCCTCGATCTCGCCGACGAGGGCGTCCTTCCAGGGCAGCAGGTACGCGACCTCGACGTCGTACGCGTCGCGGTCGAGCAGCCGCACGGTCCCGCACAGCAACCGTTCGGTCCCGCCGCGTCCGAGGCCCTTGGCCAGCATCAGGACCCGCGTCGCCCGCCCGTCTTCGCGTTCGCTCGTCACCCGGTGTCAATGATCGCGGACGCCCGCCCGTTCGGCCACCTCCGCCAGGATCTCCGCCCACAGCGCGCCCGGCGGCGCCGATCTCGAACCGGGCCAGGCAGCGGTCCCGGGCGGCCCGGCCGAGGCCCTCGCCGTCGGGGCCGAGCGCCCGCGCCAGGCCGGCCGCCAGCGCCGTCACGTCGCCGGGCGGGACGAGCACGCCGGTCTCGCCGTCGGCCACCACCTCGCCCACGCCGCCGACGGCGCTGGCCACGGCCGGGCGGCCGGCGAGGCCGGCCTCGATCAGCACACCGGGCATCCCCTCGGTCCGGCTGGGCAGCACCACGGCGTCGGCGGCGGCCAGCACCGCCCCGGGGCCGGCGGTGACGCCGGCGAACACCACGCGCCCGGGCGCGTCGGTCCCGGCCTGGGCCGCCAGCGCGTCCCGGTCCGGGCCGTCGCCGGCCACGAGCAGCCAGGTCCCGTCCAGCCGCCCGGCCGCCGCCACGGCGACACCGACCTGCTTCTCGGCCGTCAGCGACCCGACGTAGCCGGCGACGGGGGCGTCCTCCGGCAGCCCGAACCGCGCCCGGGCCGCGGCCCGGTCGGCGGCGGTCGGGACGGGGCAGCGGGCCGCGGGGACGGCGTTGGGGGCGATCCGCACCCGGGACCGGGGCACGCCGTGCTGCGCCACCAGCGCGTCGGCGGCCCCGGGCCACAGCGCCGTGACCAGCGCCGGCCGTCGCAGCAGCAGCGAGGTCCGCCAGCGCCGCAGCCCCCGGCCCGACCACACCCGCGGGTCGCCGATGCCGCGGTACACGAACGGCACCCCGGTCCCCGCCAGCCCCAGCGCACAGGCGGGCAGCGTGCGCGACCCGTGGGCCACGGCGACCGTCCCCGCGGCCGCCGCCCGGGCCCGCAGCGCCCGCAGGGTCCGCACGCGGAGTGCGGACCCTGCCGGCGGGCCGAGGGCCGGCACGGGCAGTGCGTCGGGCCGCCCGGAGGGCGCCAGGGCCAGCACCGGTGCGTCCCAGCCCCGCCGGTCCAGCTCGGCCGCGAGGTCGACGGCGAACGTCTCCGCGCCCCGCCGGAGGTCCGACGTGAGCACACCCAGCGCGCGCCCCGCCGCCATTGAGGCATCATGGCGTGGTGCCCGAGTGGCGGCAAGGACAGGCGGGCGGCGGCGAGACGGTCGCGGGTGCGGGCTGTGGCGGCGGTGGCCGACGGCCCTCCCCCCGAGCTGGTCTTCCGCAGAGCCCTCCACCCGCTGGCGATGCTGCGCGAGCTGTGGGCAGCGGCGCGAGCTCGTGGTCGTGCTCACCGAGCGCGACCTGCGGGCCCGCTACAAACAGACCAGGGTCGGCTTCGCCTGGGCGCTGCTCACCCCGTTCCTGCTGATGGTGGTGTTCACCGTCTTCTTCAAGCGGGTGGCCGACGTCCGCACCGGCAGCGTCCCCTACCCGCTGTTCTCGTACGTGGGCCTGCTGGCCTGGACGTTCTTCTCGGGGGCGCTGTCCAAGGGCGCGGTGAGCATCACCCAGAACCTCACCCTGCTCAACAAGGTGTACTGCCCCCGCGAGGTGTTCCCGCTGGCGTCGGTGACGACCGCGGCCGTCGACTCGAGCATCGCCGTGTCGATCCTCGGCGTCCTGTTCGTCATCTACCGGTTCCCGCCGGCGCCGACGTCGGTGTGGGTGCCGCTGCTGATGCTGGTGCAGCTGGCGTTCACGCTCGGGGTCACGCTGCTGCTGGCGGCGCTCGTCGTGTACTTCCGCGACATCCGACAAGTGCTGCCGATGATCCTGCAGTTCGGGCTGTTCGCCACCCCGGTCGGCTACGGCCTCGAGGAGATGCCGCGCGCCTGGTGGCCGATCTACTCCCTGCTCAACCCGCTCGTCCCGGTGATCGACGGCTACCGCCAGACGATCCTGCTGGGCGAGCCGCCCAAGCTCGACCTGCTGGCGCTGGGGTCGATCACCTCGGTGGTCCTGCTGGTCGTGGGCTACACCGTGTTCAAGCGACTGGAGTCGGGCTTTGCCGACGTCGCCTGAGCACACGTTCCCGGTCGGGACCATCTCCGCCACCGACATCTGGAAGCGGTTCCGGGCCGACCCCACCCGCCAGTCCCTGCGGGCCAAGGCCGGGCACGTCAAGCGGCTCGCCCAGGGCAAGGGCCGCCGCGGCTGGCGGTGGGCGCTGCGGGACGTCGACTTCGTCGTCGAGCCGGGCGAGTCGGTCGGCCTGGTCGGCATCAACGGCTCGGGCAAGTCGACGCTGCTGAAGATCCTGGCCCGGGTCATGTACCCCTACGCCGGCCGGTTCGCGGTGTCGGGGCGCGTCGGCGCGCTCATCGAGGTGCGGGCCGGCATCCACCCGGAGCTGAGCGGCCGGGAGAACATCCACCTCTACGGCACGCTGCTCGGCCTGCCGCGGCGGCACGTGGCCGCCCGCTTCGACGAGATCGTGGAGTTCGCCCAGCTCGAGGAGGCCATCGACCGCCAGGTGAAGTTCTATTCGAGCGGCATGCAGATGCGGCTCGGGTTCGGCGTCGCCGCCTTCCTGGAGCCCGACGTGCTGCTGGTCGACGAGGTGCTGGCGGTGGGCGACACCGCGTTCCAGCAGCGCTGCATCGACCGGATGCGGGCCATGCTGGTCCAGGGCACGACGCTGGTGTTCGTGTCGCACGACCTGGCCGCGGTCGAGGGCATCAGCGAGCGGGCCGTGTGGCTGCACGAGGGCGTCGTGCGGAGCGACGGCCCGGTCCGGGAGGTGCTGTCCGAGTACCGGGGCGCGCTGGAGCAGGTGGCCGCCATCGCCCCCACGGGCGACGGCCCCGTGCAGGTGGTCAAGGCCCAGGTCGTGGGCCCGGGCGGCGGCGCGGTCCGCACCCAGGGCCCGGTCGAGATCGTGCTGGCGCTGCGGGCCACCCAGCAGGTGGCGGGGCGGGTGTGCCTCGGGATCAGCGAGGGGCCGGCGTCGCCGATCTTCCTGCTGCGCCGGGACATGCACCTGTCCGACGACGAGGTCACGGCCCGCTGCGAGATCGAGCGGCTGCCCCTGCCCCGGGGCCGCTACTACCTGTGGCTCGGCGTGTTCATGGCCCGGGGCGAGGTGCTGCCGTGGCAGCCGGCCGTCGGCTTCGACGTGATCGGGCCGGACCTCGACGCCGGCCCGGCGGGCATCGCCCGGCTGTCGCCGGTCCACGTGGCGGCCCACTGGGACGTCGGGCGGACGTGACCGCGCCGACGCGGCGGACGGTCCTGTTCGTCAGCGTGCCCACCGGCGTCGGGGGATCGACGCGGTCGCTGGCCACCGTGCTGGGGTCGCTGGACGGGGACGCCGACCGGGTGCTGGCCGGCCCGCCCACCGGGAAGTTCGTGGGGCTGGTCGGCGACAACGGCGCGGCCGAGACGGTGCTGCCGCTCATCGACCACCGGCCGTCGTGGCGTCCCCTGCGGCGGGCGTGGTCCGCGCTGCGGCTGGCGTGGTGGGTGTGGCGCCACCGGCGCTGGCTGTCGGCCATCCACGCCAACGGCCTGAAGGAGCTGAGCCTGGCCCTGCCGGCGGCGCTGCTGGGCCGGGTGCGGCTCGTGGTGTGGGTCCACAACTTCCTGCTGCCGCCGTCGGTGAAGCTGCTCGGGCCGCTGTGGCGGCTGCTGCTGCCCCGCATGGACGTCCGCTGGGCGGCGGTGTCGCCCCTGGCGGCCGACCTGGCGGCCGGCGCCGGGCTGGTGGCCCGTGACGACGTCGTGATCGTCCCCAACCCCATCGACCCGGCCGACGTCGTGGCCGGGGACCGGGCGGACCACACCCCGGTCACGGTCGCGTACCTGGGCGCCCCCCGGGCCTACAAGGGGTTCCCGGACCTCCCGGCCATCGTGGAGGCCACCGACCCGTCGGTCCGGTGGCTGGTGTTCTCCCACCCGACCGACGACGACCTGGCCCCGACGTGGGACCGGCTGCGGGCCCTGGAGGCCGAGGGCCGGCTGGAGATCCGGGGCAAGCTCACCGACGTCCGCCAGGCCTACGCCTGCTGCGACATCGTGGTGTGCCCGTCCGTGCGCGAGTCGTTCTGCCGGGTGGCCGCCGAGGCCATGCTCAACGGCATCCCGGTCGTGGGCACCGACCTGGAGCCGATCCGCGACCTGCTGGGCGACGACGAGGCCGGCCTGGTCGTCCCGGTCGGCGACCCGACGGCCGCCGGCGCCGCGGTCATGCGCCTGGCGACCGACGCCGACCTCCGCGCCCGCCTGGGCGAGGCCGGCCGCGGGCGGGCCGCCCGCTTCGCCCCCGCCGCGGTCCGGCGCCAGCTGCTGCGGCTCTACGGGCTGGCGTAGCTCCCCCGGCCGCGGGCGCGGCGGACGGCACCGGGGAGGCGGGCCGACGCCCGGCTGGCCTGCCAGCGCGCCCGGCCCCAGGCGGCGCGGGCGCGGGCCGCCGCGCCCGGGTGGCGGGTGGCGCGGTCGTAGCCGCACTCGGTCAGCAGGTCGCCGGCCACGGCCTCGTAGGCGGCGACGTCGGCCGCGTCCATGTGGGTGCGCCACGAGCGGGTGCCGGGGGACAGCGGCTCGGCGAGGCGGGCGTGGCGGGGGTTGGTCGTCACCTTGGCGGGCACGCCGCCCTCCCGCGCCGCGAAGTCGAGCATGGCCGGGTCGAAGGCCAGGTCCAGGAAACCGCACAGACCCTCGACCGTGGGTCGAGGGTCGGTGACCAGGTCCTCGTAGCGAACCTCCTGGTAGCGGGCCGGTCCCAGGGTCGCCCCCGCCGCCCGCCCGGCCGAGACCCTCGACCTCCAGTCGAAGGCGAGGGTCACCGCGTCGGCCGGCGCGATGGCCCGGTAGGACAGGGCCACGTCCCGCCCGTCCCGCACGATGTGCACGAACCGGGCCTCGGGGAACATCCCGGCCAGCAGGTCCATGCGCAGCACGTAGCCGGGGAACTTGTCCCCGTACCGGCTCTTGCCCCGGACCGCGGCGTAGTGGGCGAAGATCCGCCGCACGGCGTCCGGGAACCCGTCGGGCGCCGGGCCGGCCAGGGCGGCCCGCACGTCGTCCTCGTCGAACTCCAGGTTGGTGCGCACGGCCCGGTCGGCCGTCAGGTCGGCGATCAGCCGGTCGGTGGCGAACCCCTCCGGCCGCTCGTAGCGGGCCCGGCGCAGGCCCAGCGGGGCCACGAACCGGCCCTCGTGGCTCACGGCCAGGTCGGGGTGGGAGTCGAGGACGGTCCGCAGCACGGTCGTGCCCGACCGCCCGCAGCCGACCACGAACACGAACGGCGGCGGCGCCCCGGTCATGGCCGGTACCCGAAGGCGGCGGCGCCCGGCGAGGCGGCCATCAGCTCGTCCAGGTGGGCGACGACGGCGGCGTCGAGCTCGTCGCGGTGGCCGCCGACCGTCCCCCGCCGGGTCTTGTAGGCGTCGCCCACGGGCCGCAGCCGCCCCGACGCGACCGCGCCCGTCTCCTCCAGGCGGCGCATGTTGGCGAACGAGCCGTGCTCGACCGCCCCGGCCACGGTGGCGGGGGCGACGTCCCGCACGCCGAGGAACGCCAGGACCCTGCCCAGCTCGCCCGCGGTGTCGGCGTGGAGGTCCTCGTAGCGCACCACCAGCACCGCGGCCGGCACGTCGAGCGCCGCGGCCCAGGCGTCGTAGAACGCCAGCAGCGACGCGAACCCGCCCTCGGGCCGGTCGACGAAGCTCGCCGGCGTGCCCACGTCCTGGCCCCGGCGCCCGCCCATCTGGTGGTACAGCGACACGATCACGTCCCGCGGGTCCCGCACCAGCAGGATCACCCGGCGGTGGCGGTAGCCGCCCTTGTCCCGCTCGACCTCGGCCGGGGCCTTCCACTGGGCGTCGTCGTCGTGGGTGACCAGCACCGACGGGACCCGGGGGTCGAGCTCGGCCAGGTGGGCCAGCTCGGTGACGTCGGCGTCGTCCGGCAGCCCGTAGTGGACCTGGAGCGCCCGGCCGACCAGCACCCGCAGCCACGTGCGCCCGCACTTGGGGAACGACACCAGCACGACGTCGCTGCGGCGGCTCCGGTACCACGCCAGCGCCCGCCCGCCCGCCACCGCCGCCAGCCGCTTGCGGGCCCGCGGCCCGAGGTGCCGTGCCAGCCTGCGGTCCGCGGCCTTCACCAGCCCGCCCATGTGCGCCAGACTACGGCCTGTGGGCGGGAGCACGACGAGCCGGCCGTCGGTCGCCCGGCGGGCCGACGGCGAGCGGGGCGTGGTCGAGGAGGTCGAGTTCTTCGGCGCGCCCGAGCGCCTGTTCGGCGTCGCCCACCTGCCGGCCGGCCCGGCCCGCGACCTGGGCGTCGTCATCTGCTCCCCGGTCCTGTGCGACTTCGGGGCCAACTACCGGCGCGAGGTCGCGCTGGCCCGGCGGCTGGCCGCGGCCGGCGTCCCCGTGCTGCGCTACCACCCCCGGGGCTGCGGGCACAGCGACGGCGACCGGGTCGACCTGACGCTCGACACCCTCACGGCCGACGCCGCCACCGCCCTGGCCCACGCCCCGGACCGGCTGGGCGTGCCCCGCGTGGCCGTGCTGGCCACCCGGTTCGCGGCCCTGGCGGCGGCCGCGGCCACCCGGGGCACGGGCGTGCCGCTGGCGCTGTGGGAGCCGGTGACGACGCCCCGGGCCTACTTCCGGGCCGGGCTGCGGGCCCGGGCCGTCGGCCGCCTGGCGCAGGCGGGCGAGGCGGAGGAGCCGGAGGACGAGCTGGCCCGCCAGGGGTGGCTCGACGTGCTCGGCATCCCGGTCGGCCGGGCGCTGTACGAGACCCCGGCCGACCGCACGCTGGCCGCGGCGCTGGGCGACCGGACCGAGCCACCGCTCGTGCGTGCGGTTCGCGGACGGCCCGGACCTGGGCGTCGAGGCCGACGTCCGGCTGTGCCCGTGCGACGAGTCGTGGTGGTTCATCCCCGACCGGGCCGCCCCCGGCGACGAGGCGGTGGCGGTCACGGCCGACTGGTTCCTGGCCCACAGCGGTCTGGCGTCTCTCACCGCGGATACCCGCGGTGAGAGACGCCAGACCGGGGTGGGGGACGAGCGGCCCGTGTTCCTGCCGTCCGAGAAGGGCGAGCTGCTGGCCGTCGTGACCGAGCCCACGGGGCCGGCCAACGGGCTGGCGGCCGTGTTCCTGCGGGGCGCGGGCTGGCGGCCGTCGTCCGGGCCCCGCCGGACCCAGGTCACCGCGGCCCGGCGGCTGGCGGCCCGGGGGTTCCACGCCGTGCGGTTCAGCTACCACGGGATCGCCGAGTCGGGCGGCGAGCCCGACGAGATCGTGCGCCTCGACCGGCCCTACGTGGCCGACACCCGGGCCGCCGTCGGGTGGGCCACCGACGAGGGCCTGCGGTCCGTGCTGGTCGGCAACTGCTTCGGCGCCCGCACCGCCCTCGCCACCGCGGCCAGGGTGCCCGACGCGGTGGCCGGGCTGGTCCTGTCGGTGCCGCCGGTCCACGACTTCGAGGTCGTCCGCCGGCTCGACCGGCGGCCGCTCCGCCACTTCCTCAAGCGGCTGCGGCCGGGCCACGTCGTGGCCGTGCTCCGGGACCGCACCCGGCGCCGCGCCCTCGGCCGCACCGGGCGGGGCCTCGCCACCGTGGCCGGCCGCAAGGTCCGGCCCCGGGCCCACGAGGGCCCGGAGTGGGTGAGCCGCCGGTTCCTCGGCCACGTGGACGCCGCGGTCGACCACGGCATCCCGATGCTGTTCGTGTTCGGCGAGGCGGACCGCTACCACGAGGACTTCGTCCGGGCCCGCGACCACGAGCTGGGCCGCATCCTCGGCCGGGCCGGCGACCTGGTGACGGTGGCCGTGGTTCCCGGCCGGGTCCACGGGCTGACCAGCGTCGCCACCCAGGACGCCGCGCTCGACGCCATCGACGCATGGGCGGCGAAGGTGTGGACGTAGTCCACGTCATCGACTCGCTGGCCGCCTCGGGCGGGGCCGAGAACCGCCTGGTCGACGAGGTCGTGGCCCTGGCCGATCGCCACCCCGACATCCGCCAGGCCGTCGTCCGGCTCTACGCCCGCGACGCCCTGCAGCCCCGGCTGGAGGCGGCCGGCGTCCCCGTCGTCGCCCTCGGGCTCGACGCCCGCCGGGCCGCCCGCACCTGGCCGCTCGCCGCCCGCCGGCTCCGGGCCGTCCTGCGGGAGCGGCGGCCCGACGTCGTCCACACCGCCCTCGCCTCCGCCAACCTGGTGGGCCAGCTGGCGGCGGCGCCGCTCGGCATCCCGGTGGTGTCGTCGTTCAACCGCACCGGCGACCCGGCGCTGCAGCCCGACGCCGGCTGGCGGGGCCGGGTCATGCAGGCCGTGGGCCGGGCCGCGTCCCGCCGGGGCGACGTCTGGTGGCGGGCCGTCAGCGCCCACGCCTGCGACCCCCGCGTGCCCGCCGATCGGGTGACCGTCATCCCCCGGGGCGTCGCCCTCGCCGGCCTGCCCGGCCCGGCCGACCGGTCGGCGTTCGGGTTCCCGGCCGACGGGCCGATCGTCGTCAACGTGGCCCGCCTGGTGCCGGAGAAGGCCCAGCACCTGCTGGTCGAGGCGTTCGCCGCCGCCCGCGCCGACCTGCCGGGCGCCCGGCTCGCCGTCGTCGGGCCACCCGGCCCCGCCGAGCCCGCCGTGCGCGCCGCCATCGAGCGCCACGGCGTGGCCGGCGCCGTCCACCTGCTCGGGTTCCGGGACGACGCCCGGGCGCTGGTGGCGGCGGCCGACGTGTTCGCCTTCAGCTCGCTGTCCGAGGGTTCGCCCGGCGCCGTCCTCGAGGCCCTGGCCCTCGGGACCCCGGTCGCCGCCTTCGCCATCGAGCCGGTCGAGGACCTCACCGACGGCGGCCGCTACGCCCGCCTCGCCCCGCCCGGCGACGCCCCCGCGCTGGGCCGGGCCATCGTCGAGGCCGTGCGGTCGCCGCCGCCGAGCGCCGGCGACTGGGTCCGGCGCTTCGACCTCGGCGAGGTCGCCGACCGGCTGGCGGCGCTGCTCGCGTCCCGGGCCGCGGCCGCCCCCGCGGGGCGCGGTGACGCTCGACCGGGGCGTGTGCGTCGTGTCGATCGACACGGAGATGGCCTGGGGCGAGGCCCACCGCCGGGACGGCCCGCCGGGCGACTACGGGGGCGAGCGCGACGCCATCCTCGGCGTGCTGTCCACGCTGGAGCGCCACGGCATCGGGGCGACCTGGGCGTTCGTCGGCCACCTGTTCCTCGACGGCTGCGACCGGCCGGCCCACCCCGAGGTCGTGCGCCCCGACTTCGACTGGCTGGACGGCGACTGGTTCGACGTCGACCCGTGCTCCACCCTCGACAGGGCGCCCGCCTACTACGCCCGGGACATGGTCGAGGCCGTGCGGGCCTGCGCCGTGCCCCAGGAGGTCGGCTGCCACTCGTTCGCCCACGTGATGGCGGGCGAGCCCGGGTGCAGCCGGGAGGCGTTCGTGTCCGACCTGGCCGCCTGCCAGGCGCTGGCCGGCGGGGAGCTGCGGTCCTTCGTCTACCCCCGCAACTCGGTCGGCCACGTCGACGCCCTGGCCGCGGCCGGGTTCACGGCGTTCCGGGGCCGGGCCCCGGTGCCGTTCGCCGGCCGCCCGGCCCCGGTCCGGGCCGCGCTGCGGGTCGCCGACCGGGCCCGGCCCCTGGCCGGCTCGGCGGTCAGGCCCGCCCGCCACGCCAGCGGCGTGTGGGACGTGCCGCAGACGTTCCTGCTGGCGCCCGCCACCCGGCGGGCGTGGCTGCCGGTCGGCGTGTGGGCCCGCCGCCCGATCGCCCGGCTCCGCCAGGCCGCCCGCGAGCGGTCGCTGTTCCACCTCTGGTTCCACCCCTACAACGTCACCGCCGACCAGGGCCGGGCGCTGGCGGCCCTCGACCGGGTGTGCGCCGAGGCCGCCCGCCTGCGGGACGCGGGCCGCCTCGACGTCCTCACGATGGGCGCCCTGGCCGCCTCACGGTGATGGGGGAAACGATCTTGGCTGTCCGGTGGAGCTGCCAGCGTCCCCACTGGGCCGCCACCGCCGCCCGGTCGGCCGCCGAGGGGCGGGCGTCGGTGGGCGGGTAGCCCAGCTCGGCGAGCAGCGGTCCCGCCACCAGGTCGACCCGGGCCTGCTGGGACGGGGTCAGGTCGTGGCGCCAGTCCCGCACGCCGGCCCGCACGGGCTCGGCCAGGTGGCGGTGGTAGTCCGGGTGGCTGGTGGTGCGGACCACCTCGGCCGCCCGGTCCCGGTGGTCGAGCATGGCCGCCTCGAACGTCAGGTCGATCGCCGGCGCACACGGCCCGCAGCGCCGCCTCCGGGTCGGCCACGAGGTCCTCGTAGCGCAGCTCGTGGTAGCGACCCGCCGCCAGCTCCCGGCCCGCCCGCCGGCCCCGGCGGACCCGCAGGGCCCAGTGGCGGGCGGCCTCCTCGGCGCTGGCGGCCCAGCCCAGCTCGACGAACGAGGCGGCCACGTCCCGGCCGTCCCGGATCACGTGCACGATCACCGCCTCGGGGAACAGGCCGGCGATGACCGGCACGTGGACCACGTAGCCCGGCGTCTTGTCGCCGTAGCGGGGCTTGCCGGCCCGGTCCGCCCACAGCCCGAACACGGCCCGCACCGCCGCGGGGTAGCCGCCGGGGGCCGTCGCCACCGCCGCGGCCACCGCGTCCCGGTCGAGGCCCCACAGCGCGAACCGGTCGCTCGCCGCCAGCGCGGCCACGAACCCCGCCGGGTCGAAGGCCGCGCCCCGCCGCGGCGCCTCGGCCACGACGAAGTGCGACTCGGGCGGGATCGCCATGTCCGGGTGGGCGTCCACCAGGGCGCGCACCAGCGTCGTCCCCGACCGCCCGCACCCGACGAAGAACGGGAACGGCGGCCGGCTCATAGCGCCGCCGTACAGGTCCTTGGGGAACGTCTCGGTGATGACGTAGGTGAAGCTGTCGCCCCACATCCGGTAGCGGCGCCAGAACACGTCCGGCTCGTCGGCCACCTCGTCGAGCTCGAAGTTGGTGCGCTCGCCGAGCAGCGCCACGATCTGCCCCAGGCCGATGCTGCGCTCCACGATCAGCTGGCGCATGCGGGCGTCCCCGACGCGGATCTCGGTCGTGGCCCGGCACGCCACCAGGTCGCGCTCCTTGCACACGAGGTCGACCTCGCGGTGGATGGCGTCGCCGTCGACGGACTGCGACACGACGTCCACCGTCACCGGGGCCCCCAGGAAGGCGGACAGGGTGCCCTGCAGGGTCCCGGCGTTGGCCAGCAGCACCCGGTGCAGCGGCGGGAAGCCCTGGAGCCGGTCCAGCAGCGCGGGGAGGTCGACGATGTCAGCCATGGGGAGGAGCTCCTACACGAGGTACTTGCGGAGGATCTTGCCGAGCGGGCTGCGGGGGATCTCGGCCCGGAACGCCACGATGCGCGGCACCTTGTGGACCGCCAGCTCGGCCCGGCACAGCGCCAGCAGCTCGTGGCGCAGCTGGCGGTCGTCGGGCACGTCGGTGTGGACGACGACGGCCTTCACCACCTCCTCGCCGAGCGACCCGGCCGCGCCCACGACGACGACGTCGGCCACCGCCGGGTGGCGGCGGATCACGTCCTCGACCTCGAACGGGTCGACCTTGTAGCCGGCGGTGGAGATGAACAGCTTGCTGCGGCCGGTCACGTAGAGGTTGCCGGCGGCGTCGAGGTGGCCGAGGTCGCCGGTGCGGAACCAGCCGCCCGCGAACGACTCGGCGTTGGCCTCGGGGGACAGGCCGTCGTAGCCGGGGGTGGCGGCGGGGCTGGCGAAGGTGATCTCGCCGCTCTCGCCGGGGGCGCACGACGTGCCGTCCTCGTGCACGACGGCCAGGTCGATGCCCTTCATCGGGCGGCCGACGGAGGTGGCGGTGGCGTCGGCGTCGTCGTCGAGGTTGATGGTGACGGACCCGGCCTCGCTGCACCCGTACAGCTGGCGCAGCGGGGTGCCGAACCGCTGGCCCCAGGCACGAACGTCTCGCGGGCCAGGGGCGCGCCGGCCGTGAAGCACAGGCGCAGGGACCCGGTGTCGACGGCGGCGGCCCGGCGGGTCTCGGCCAGGGTCTGGGCCACGAAGGGGACCGTGGGGAAGATCGTGACCCGCTCGCACTCGATGGCGGCCAGGGTCTCGTCCCGCCGGAAGGCGGGCAGCAGGACCAGCGCCGCCCCGGAGCGCACCGACGCCAGCAGGGCGTTGCCCAGGCCGTGGGCGTGGAACAGGGCGACCAGTCCGAGGATCACGTCGCCCTCGCCCGACGCCGACGGTGTCGTAGAAGGCGTCGGCCTCGGCCGCCAGCTGGCCCCGGGTCCGGACCATGCCCTTGGGCGTCCCGGTGGACCCGGACGAGAACGCGTACAGGGCCGGGGCGTCCGCGCCGCCCGGGGTCGGGGGCGCGGTGCCGGTCACGCCGTCGTCGAGGCCGGCGGCCGCCGCGACCCACGTGCCCTTGCCGGCCAGGGCGCCGGCGGCCCACTCGGCCACCGCGGGGGCCAGCTCGGTGGTGGTGACGATGCCGCGCACGTGGCAGCCGGCCAGGTGGCGGCCCAGCTCGGCCACGGTGAACAGCGGGTTGAGCGGGCACGGCCAGGGCGCCGAGCCGCTGGCAGGCGAGGAAGGTGACGACGAAGTCGGTGTCGTTGGGGAGCACGATGGCGAGGGCGTGCCCGGGCCCGATGTCGCGGCCGGCGAGGGCCGCGGCCCGGCGTTCGACGGCGGCGGCCAGCTCGTCCCAGGTCAGGCGGCGGCCGGCGCTGCCGTCGACGAGCGCGGGCCGGGTCCCGCAGCGGGCGACCGTCGCCGCCAGCTGGGCCGCCACGCCGGCGCCGCCGGTCACGGCAGCAGGCCCCCGAGGTAGCGGCAGATGGCGCGCAGCGACCCGAAGTTGTCGAGCGTGATCTCCTTGTCGGGGATCTCGACGTCGTAGCGGTCCTCGATGCCGGTCACGAGGCTGAGGATGGCGGTCGAGTCGAGCCCCAGGTCGAGCAGGGACGCGTCGTCGTCCGCGGGTACGTCCTCGGGGTCGACATGCAGCCGTTCCGCCAGGAGCGTGCGCACCCCGGAGTCGATGGCCGCCAGCCTCTCGTCCACCTGTCCTGCCCTTCGTCCTGCTCCGGCCCCGCACTATACGAGCGGGTCGCGGCGGGTGGAAGAGTGGGGCGCCATGGCGCTGGATGCGGTGCGGTCGCGGGTCCCCCTCGAGTGGCGGCACCGCCTGGCCCGGGCCCGGCTGCGCTACCGGGTGCCGACCGGGCGGTGGCGGGCGCTGCCCGATGCCCTGGTCATCGGCGCGCAGCGGGCGGGGACGTCGTCGCTGTACCGCTACCTGGGCGCCCACCCGGGCGTGGCACCGTCGTTCCGCAAGGAGGTCGAGTACTTCAGCCGCTACGAGGCCCGGGGCGAGGACTGGTACCGGGCCCACTTCGAGCTGCGCTCCGGGCGGCGGCACCTGCGCTTCGAGGCCACCCCGGACTACCTGTTCCACCCGCTCGCCGCCGACCGGGCCGCCGTCGCTGGTCCCGCACGCGAAGCTGGTCGTCCTGCTGCGGGACCCGGCGGAGCGGGCGTGGTCCCACTACCGCCACATGGTGCGGCTGGGCTACGAGACGCTGGACTTCGCGGACGCCCTGGCGGCCGAGGAGGACCGCTGCGCCCCCGACCTGGCCGCCCTGGCGGCCGACCCGGACCACGACCCCAAGGCCCTGCTGCGCTACTCGTACGTGGCCCGCGGCCACTACGCCGGCCAGCTGGCCCGCTGGTACGCCCGCTACCCCCGGGACCAGGTCCTGGTGCTCCCGAGCACCCGCCTGTTCGACCAGCCGGCCGCCGCGTACGCGGAGGTGCTGTCGTTCCTCGGCCTCGCCCCGTGGTCCCCGCCGGCGTTCCGCAACGCCAGCGCCGTCCCCGGCGCCCCCGACCCCGCCGCCCATCGACCCCCACGCCCGCCGCCGCCTCGACACCGCCTTCGCCGCCGACGACCCGACCCTCTGGTCGGCTGACCTGCGTTTGTCGTCTCTCACCGCGGATATCCGCGGTGAGAGACGACAAACGCCGGTCAGCCGCCGGAGATGGTGGCGTTCCAGGCCGGGCGGGGCTCGCCGGGCTGGTGGTTGGGGCGGACGACGAAGGAGCCCTCGGCGCCGTCGACCCGGAGGTGGGTCTCCTCGGGCAGGTCGTCGGCCAGCCAGAAGGCGTTGCCCTCGAACGTCACGTTGACGAAGTCGTAGAGCTGGGGGTGGTTGCCGCCCTGGGGGAGCCCGATCTGGGCCCGGTTGCCGCCCTTGATCACGCCGCCCGTGATGGTGGTGACCCGGTCGCCGCCGCCCTGGGCCAGGTGCTTCGTGATGTCGACCGCGTACTCCGACAGGCCCGCCTGGTCGATGTACATGTTCTCGTACGTGATCGTCTCGCCCGAGCGCCGGCCCTCCCGGGACGGCAGCGCCGAGATGACCAGCCCCACCTTCTCGTTGGCGTAGAGGGTGCAGTCCCGGTACGAGACCAGGTTCGAGTACGACCCGGCGAAGATGCCCTGCCCGCAGTGGTAGGCGGTGAACCGGTCGACGATCGTGCGGGGCACGCCGTTCTGCCAGAAGTAGATGCCGCTGTGGCGGTTGTTGTGGGAGACGTTGTCCTCGAAGGTCCACACCTCGTCGTTGCGGGAGTGCGACGGCCAGTGGAACCCGGCCGACGACTCGGCCCCGCCCTCGATCCCCGTCGCCACGCAGCCCCTGGCCACGTTGGCGTTGCCGGCCCCCATGAGGAACCCGGTGAGGTTGAACTTCGAGTTCCCGCCGCTCTTGACGAAGTGGGCGACGCAGCGCTCGTAGACGATCTGGTTGGACGGCACCAGGTCGCGCCCGCCGCCGTCGATGCTCAGGTCCCACCAGAAGGCGTCGTCCACCATGTCATGGGCCACGCACTCGCGGAACGTGACCCCGTTGGACAGGTGGGCGGCGAAGGCGTGGCCGGTCGAGTCGTAGGCGACGACACCCTCGACGACGGACCCCGCCGACGCGTCGTAGTTGGTGTGGAAGTGCAGCGCGTACCGGCCCAGCACCTCGTCGTCGCCCTTGCGGGGACCCATGTAGCGCAGCCCCACGTGCGACAGGTGCTGCGGCTGGGCCGCCGACAGCATGATGACGTGGGACCGGCCCTCGGGCGTCCCCTGGATCATCGCGTTGCGGGTCAGGTTGAGGACCTCGGCCGTGTGCGTCACCCCCGGACGCACCGTCACCGCCGGGTGGGGGAACTCGAGCCCCCGGTCGAGGCCGATGCTGGTGCCGTCGACGCTCGTGACCTGGCGGCGGTCGTGGTGGGCCCAGTGGTCGCCGGCGGTGGTCGGCTCGGTGGGGGTGACGACGATCTCGTCGCCCACCTGCCAGCCGGTGGCGTCGGCCACGGTGATCGTGCGGGCGCCGCGCTCGAGGGCGCCGGTGGCGTTGGTCCACGACGTCTTGGCCGTGCCCGCGGCGTCGAGGAGGCCGTTGCCGACCACCCACAGCCCGACGTCGCCGTCCAGCGGCGCGTCGCTGTGCCCGCCCTCGAAGCGGTTCTCGTCGACCCCGTCGAACTGCACGGTGTGGAGCCGGGACGCGGCGGCGGGCCGCATCCGCAGCCGGCCGGCCACCACCACGTTGCCGGTGGAGCGCAGCTCGCGGGTGGAGCCGGGGTCGAACACCAGGTCGCCCGCCGGCTCGATCCGCACCCCGGCCACCCGGGCGTCGACGTCGAGCAGCACCGGCTGGGTCACCGTGGCCACGTCGCCCTCGCCGGGGACCTGGCCGCCCCAGGTCGCGGGGTCGCTCCAGCGGGCCGCGGGCAGGTCGTCGGTGACCTCGACCGGGGGCTCCTCGGGCCGGGGGACCGTCGAGTCGGGCGCGGCGTGGTCGGCGTGCTGGTCGCGGGCCGGCTTGGTGCGGCCGGCCTCCTCGCCGCCGTGACGCTCGTTGCGCAGCAGGTAGGCGCCGCCGACCACGGCGGCGCCCCCGGCCCCGCCGATGACCAGCATCTGGCGCCGGGTGAGACGCCGCGGCCCCTCCCGGGGCTCGTCGTGCAGCTCGAGGTCCTGCTCGCCCTCGCCCATCGGCCATCAGGTTACGGCGGTCGCGCCCGGCGTGGTCACATCAGCTCGACGTCGCCCAGCCCGAGGCGCCAGCGGCCGGCGGGCGGCATCGTGATCTGGCGCACCGCCCGGAACACCAGCGTCGGCCCCTGGCCCGGGAGGGGGACGAAGCCGGCCCGCGGCGCCCGGCCGCCGAGGCGCACGGCGTGGTCGGCGCCGG
The DNA here is from genome assembly GCA_963759225.1 of uncultured Acidimicrobiales bacterium. Lineage (GTDB taxonomy): Bacteria > Actinomycetota > Acidimicrobiia > Acidimicrobiales > VFJN01 > ZC4RG19. The sequence continues at coordinate 20,049 of CAVWYL010000003.1, forward strand.
ACTCCCGCAGGGCCCGCGCCAGCAGGTGGGACGTGAGCTGCTCGTCGCCCCCGGGGACCAGCTCCTCGCACACGGTCGCCTCCCGGGCCGCGCCCCGGCGCCGCACCCGGAACACGACGATGCCCCCGGCCGGCCCGGCCGGTCCCGTCATCACCCGGTACCCCAGCGGCGCGAACCCGTAGCGCCAGGCCAGGTAGGCGGGGGTGCGGTGGGTGGCGAGGCCGTCGACCCGGGGTAGGCGGGCCAGCAGCTCGCCGACCGGCCCGGGGTCGGCGAACGCCTCGGCCGCCGGGATCCCGGCGGTGGTCGGCTCGGACCACTTGCCGGCTGCGGTGCGGGCCCGGGCCAGGCGGACGAGGGAGGCCGGGGACCGGGGCCGGGCCGTGACCGGCAGCCGGCCGACGACCTCCCAGCCCATCTTGAGGTAGCCGGGGCGGCTGCGGGCGTTGGGGGTGTTGAACACGAACGCGACCCCGTCCTCGGCGAGGGCGTCGAGGGCGTGGCGGGTCAGCCTGGAGAACACGCCCCGGCCCTGGTGGTCGGGGTGGGTGGCGGTGTCGACCGCCCGCACCGCCCGCGTGACCCGCCCGTCCTGGACGAACTCCCAGCGCAGGAAGGTGCGGAACCCGACGATCCGGTCGCCGTCGACCGCCACCCAGGCGGGGGAGGGCCCGAAGGCGTTCTCGTGGTGCTTCCAGGCGAAGAACGCCCGGTGCTGGGCGTCGGGGACCCACCCCATCGCCGCGTCCAGGAGGCCGAGCACGGCCGCCTCGTCGTCCGGCTCGTAGGGCCGCAGGGCGACGGTCACGCCGGGGCCCGCCGGGTCGCGACCCGGACCCCGGCACGCGCCGCCCGCCAGGCCCGACCCGCGGCGTCGGTCGCCCGCCGGACCTCGGCCCGGGCCCGGTCGGCGGCGCCGGGCGGCGGCCCGCCGAGGGCGTAGCCGTGGGCGGTCAGCTCCCGGCCGGCGACGGCCTCGAACCGGGCCACGTCGGCCACGTCCATCTCCCGCCGCCAGTCGCGGAGCCCGGGCGTCGGCGGCAGGCGCAGCCGGTCGTGGGCCGCGGGGAACCGGGTGGCGGCGATGACCGCGCCCGCCCGGTCGGGGTAGCGCAGCAGGGCGTCGTCCCACGCCAGGTCGAGGAACCCGCACAGGTCCCGCACCACCCGCTCGGGCTCGGCCACGAGGTCCTCGTAGCGGACCTCCCGGTAGCGGTCCGGCCCCAGCCGCCGTCCCGCCCGCCGGCCCGCGGACACCCGCCGCCGCCACAGCAGCGCGGCGTCGGTGACCGTGGCCGGGCCCCAGGCCACGCTCGTGTACGACAGCGCGACGTCGCGGCCGTCCCGCACCAGGTGGACGAACCGGGCCTCGGGGAACATGCGGGCCAGGCGGGGCAGGTGCAGCACGTGCATCGGCGTCTTGTCGGCGTAGCGGGGCTTGCCCTCGTGCGCGGCCCACGCCGCGTAGGCCCGGCGGACCGCGTCGGGGAACGACGCCGGGGGCGGGTCGGCCAGCGCGGCCCGGCTCTCGTCGGGCGGCAGCCCCCAGCGCCGCCAGGAGGCGTTGGCGGTGATGAGGGCCGCGCCGGCATCGGCGTCGTAGCGCCGGGGCCAGCCGTAGTGCCGCGCGTAGTGGGGCCGGGCCAGGCGGATCACGAACGAGACCTCGTCCGGGACCGCCAGGTCGGGGTGGGAGTCGAACATCGCCCGCAGCAGCGTCGTCCCCGACCGGCCGCAGCCCACGAAGAACGGGAACACCGGCGGGCGGGTCATCCTCCGCCGCCGCGGGCGAGGCGCTTGGCCTGGCGCCGGATCGGGGCCAGCACCCGGTGGCGGCGGGCGGCGGCCAGCGGCCCCTCCTCGTACCAGCGGCGGCCCTCGACCTCCCGCAGCGCCCGCCGCACCAGCGGCGGCGACGGCAGCCCGTCGTAGGCGAGGTCGAACGCCTCGGCCCGGGCCCGGTTGAACGCGTCGATCAGCGGGTTGAGCACCCGGTTCCGGGACCGGAACACGAAGCCCCGATCGTCGATCTCGTTGTGGTAGTGCAGCACGAACGGCGGGGTGACCTGGTGGGCGAACAGCGGGTGGACCCGCACCGTGGTCGACAGGTTGGCGGCCACCGGCAGCGGCGCCACCGGCAGACCGTCGCCGGCCAGCGCCAGCGCCAGGGCCAGCTGGTTGGTCCAGTGCTGCTGGGGTCGGGGGACGACGTCGGGCCGCCGGCCGTAGAGGTCGAGGACGTCGGCGACCCGCTTGGCCCAGCTGTCCCGCAGGGTGCCGCACAGGTCGTGGGGCACGAACACGACGCCGCTGTTGAAGTACGGCCAGGTGACCTGGGCGGTCGAGGTGGTGACCATCGAGCGGGCCGGCTCGGGGATGCCCAGGTCGGCGTACACGCCCCGCCAGGTCTCCGGCGGGTAGGGGTCGGTGTTCTCGGGCTTGACCGCCACCGCGCCCGCCGCCGCGTACCGGCCGACGTCGCCGATCACGACGGTGTCGGTGTCGATGGCCAGCAGCGTGTCGAAGTCGTGGGTGGCGGCGAGCTCCAGCATCCGCAGCTTGTTGCTGGGCGGATTGCGGGCGTCGACCCGGTCGACCACGCGGACCTCGGCGCCCAGCGCCTCCAGCCCGGCGACGAAGCGGGGCTCGACGCCCTCGACGAACTGCGCGACGAACGGGGCGCCGGCCAGGCCGCCGCCGAACCGCCGGACCGACAGGACGAGGTTCTGGACCTCCCGGAACCACCGTTCGCTGTTCTCCGCCACGCACGCGACCAGCGTTGCGCCCACGGGCGGCGATGGTACCCAGTTCCCTACAGTGACGCGCGTGGGCGCCAGGAGCGTGGCAGGCAGGACGGTCAAGGAGGCGGCGGCGCTCGCGGACCGCGTGTGGCCGCCGCGGCCGGGCGTCGTGGCGCTGCTGTACCACCGGGTCGGCGGGCGCAGCGAGGCCGCGGAGATCGACCTGCCGGCCGCCGTGTTCGACCAGCAGATGGCGTGGCTGGCGGCGCACGACACGGCGACCGACCTGGACGCCGCGCTCGTGGCGCTGGCCGAGCCCTTCGACGAGCGCCCGCCCCGGCACCCGGTGGTCGTCACGTTCGACGACGGCACGGCCGACATGGTGGACGTGGCGCTGCCGATCCTCGCCCGCCACGGCGTGCCGGCGGTCTGGTACCTGGCCACCGACTTCGTCGAGCGGGGCCGGGCGTTCCCCGGCGGCGGGACGCCGCTGTCGTGGGCGGGGGCGAAGGAGGCGGTGGACTCGGGCCTGGTGACGCTGGGCTCGCACACGCACACCCACGCCCTGCTCGACCGCCTCGACCCGGCCGCGGCGGCCGACGAGCTGGACCGGTCGGTCGACCTGATCGGCGAGCGGGTCGGCGTGGCGGTCGACCACTTCGCCTACCCGAAGGCCGTCCCGCCCTCGCCGGCGGTCGAGCCGCTCGTGCGCGACCGCTTCCGCTCCGCCGCCCTGGGCGGCAACCGCGCCAACGCCTACGGCACCACCGACCCCCACCGCCTGTTCCGCTCGGTGATCCAGCGCCGCGACGGCATGCGCTTCTTCACCCACAAGGCCCGCGGCGGCATGGCCCTCGAGGAGTCCGCCCGCCGCCGCCTCGACCGCCTCCGCTACGCCAAGAGTAAAGAATAACTGTAGTTATAGTCCCATGCGTCTACACTATAACTACAGTTTTACTGTAGGATTGTCCGCATGGCTCGCCCGCGCGTCGACATGCGGCGGCGACTGTTCGCCGTCGCCGCCGGCCAAGCCGGTTTCTTCAGCGCGGCGCAGGCCAGGGAACTCGGCTACTCGTACCAGGCGCAGGCGCATCATGTGCGGGCCGGCAACTGGCTGCGGGTCGACCGTGGCATCTTCCGCCTTGCGGAGTGGGTGCCCGACGTCGACGACCACCTCGCCCGGTGGGACCTGTGGTCGAGGGGCCGGGCGGTGGTGTCTCACGCCACCGCGCTCGACGTCCACGGCATCGGGGAGTTCGAGTCGGCTCGCGTCCACCTGACCGTGCCCCCCGGGTTCGCCGATGCGCGACGACGCCGTGGTGCTCCACCGCACCGCCCTGCCCGACACGGACGTCGCCCAGCGCGACGGCTTCCGCGTCACGACGCCGGTGCGCACGATCGTCGACATCGCGGCCGAGGCGCCCGACGAGGACCAGCTCGCCCGCGCCATCGACGATGCCCGCCGCGCCGGCCTGCTGACGCTGCCCGACCTGTGCGCTCGGGCCGAGGCCGTCGACCCGCGCGCCGCGCTCTACGTCGAGCGGGCCGTCCGCCTGGTCGAGTCGGCGTGACGTACCGGACCGCCGGCGCCCTGCGGGTCGCGCTGGAGCAGCGGCTGGTGGACCGGTCCCGGGCGACCGGCGTGCGCTGTCGATCGGCTCCGCCGGCGCGTCATGTTCGAGCGCATCGTCGCCCGTCTGGAGAGAGCAGAGCCGGGGTGCTGGGTGCTGAAGGGCGGCATGGCGCTGGAGGTCCGCCTCGAGGACGTCGCCCGGCTCACCAAGGACATCGATCTCGGCCTCCGCGACGATGTCGGCGACGCGGCTCGGCTGCACGGCCGTCTCGTCGAGGCGCTCGGCGGGGCGGCCCGGGACGACTGGTTCGAGCTGGCGCCGGCCGAGCCGGACGTGCTGACGGCGGACGCGAGCGGACTGGTGACCTGGCGGGTGCACGTGGCGGCGGGTCTCGCCGGCAGGCGGTTCGGTGCCGTGCGCGTCGACATCTCGCCGAGACCGTACGAGCTGGTGGCGACCGATCGGCTGGCCCTGCCCAACTCGCTCGCCTTCGCGGGTGTGCCGACGACGGCGGTCGAGGTCGTCGACATCCACCGCCATGCGGCGGAAAAGTTCCACGCCATGCTGCGCACGTTCGGCGAGCGGGAGAACTCCCGGGTCCGCGATCTCGTCGACCTGGTGCTGCTGGCCGACACCGACCTCCTGGAGCGGGAGGCGCTGGCGGCGGCCGTCCGGCAGGTCTGGGCCGAGCGGGAGCGCGCCGATCCGCCGCGGGCGCTGCCGCCTTTCCCAGGCGTCGTGGCCGGTCCGCTACGAGCGCCTGGCCGCCGAGCACGGGCTCCGCGTCGCGGACTTTCCCGCCGCCGAGGCCGCCGTGATCGGACTGTGGCCGGTCGGGGAGGGTCAGCGGTAGGCGGCCAGGACCCGTTCGACCACCCGGCGCTCGTCGAACTCGGCGCGGGCGCGGGTGGCGCCGGCGGTGCCCTGGGTGGCGCGGCGGGCGGGGTCGTCGCCGAGGGCGCGGACCGCGGCGGCCAGGGCGTCCGGCGAGCCGAGCGGGACCAGCGTGCCGGTGACGCCGTCGTCGACGACCTGGCGGCAGCCGCGGACGTCGGTGGCCACCACCGGGAGGCCGCTGGCGGCCGCCTCCATGGCGGCGCGGGGGAAGCCCTCGCGGTGCGACGGGAGGACGAACACGTCGGCGCCCCGGTACAGCATCCTCGACGTCGTCGCGCAGGCCCAGGAACCGCACGCCGGCCCGCTCCGCCTCGGCCACCGCGGCCCGGGGCAGGGCGTCGGCCTTGTCCGGGTCGTCCGGGCCCACGCACACGACCGCGTAGCCCTCGCCCAGCAGCCGGGCCGCCGCGAACAGCTCCGGGTAACCCTTCTCCGCCACCAGCCGGCCCACCATCAGCACCGCGACCTGCTCAGGCGGGACGCCCAGCGCGGCGCGGGCGCGGGCCCGCTCGGCGGCGTCGGCCGGCGGGCGGAAGCGGGCCAGGTCCACCCCGTTGCCCAGCAGCCGGGTCCGGCGCGGGGCCGTCAGCCGCCAGCGGGCCAGGCGGGCCATGTCCTCCTCGTTCTGCAGCAGCTCGACGTGCGAGAACCGGGCCGCGACGCCCTCGGCCGCCAGCACCAGCGCCGAGCGCAGGCCGGGCCCCTCGGTGGCGTACAGGCCGTGGTTGGTGTTGACCACGCGGGGCACCCCGGCCAGCCGCCCGACGATGCGCCCGTAGATCCCCGGCTTGGGGTTGTGGGTGTGCAGCACGTCGAACCGCTCGGCCCGCAGGATGCGCCACAGCTCGACCGCGGCCCGCAGGTCGGCCGTCAGGCTCCACCCCCGGGTCGAGGACCGCAGCGCGCGGTGGCGGACACCGTCGGCCTCCAGCTTCGCGACCCACGGGCCCGGGGCGCTGATGCCCGTCACCTCGCCGCCCTCCTCGATCACCGCCAGGAGCTGCGGGCGCAGCAGGTACCACAGCGACGAGTCGACGGTGGTGAGGTGCGCGACCCGCACCGGCTCACTCCCCGTCCGGCGCGTCGACGAAGACGGCCGCGTCGTAGCGCAGCATGACCAGCCCGTCCCGCCACGCGTCCCGGGACGCCGTCGAGGGCAGCCCCGCCACCTCCTCGACCAGCCAGCGGGGATGGTCCGCGCCCGCCTCGCGGGCCAGCGGGAACCCGCCGCCGAACCGGGCGTTGACCTCGATCACGGCCATGTCGGCCCCGTCCACGAACACCTGCACCGTGAGCGGACCGTAGGCGCCCGGCAGCGCGTCGCACACCCGCTCGGCCAGGTCCTCGAGCGCCGGTGACCGCACCGTGACGGCCTTGGACACCTCGCCCGCCCGCACCTCCAGCCGGCGCCGGGGCACGACGCTCACGCACCGCGCCGCCCGGTCGACCAGCACGTCGACGGTGTGCTCGGCGCCCGGGGCCAGGGACTGGACCACCACCTCGCCGCCGCGGGCCGCGACGTCGAGCTCGTCGTGCGACCTCACCACCGCCACCCCGACGCCGGCGCTGCCGTGGCGGGGCTTGACCACCAGCGGGAACGGCCACCCCGCCGGGTCGGCCCGCACGACGTCGACGGCCGCCTGGCGGACCGTCGGCAGCCCCGCCTCCACGAGCCAGCCGTGGGTCCGCACCTTGTCGGCCGCGATCGCCACCGCCTCGGGCGACGACACCGCCACGGTCACGCCGGCCGAGGCGAACCGGTCGCGGGCCGCGGCGTACACGGGCAGCTCGGGATCGATCGTCGGCACGACCAGGTCGACCCCGTGCCGGGCGCACAGGTCGAGGACCGCCGGCACGAACGACGGGTCGTCGCACGACGGCACCCGCAGGCCCTCGTCGGCCTGGTGGAAGGCGCTCGACCACCACGACCGGTCGGCGGCCAGCACCCGCCCGTCGACGCCCAGGCCGGCCAGCGCCGCCCGGAACCCGCGCAGCAGCTCGACCCGGCGGCCGGCCGACGACACCAGGACGGTGAACGGCGCCCCGCCGGTCACGACGGGTGGGCGGCCGGCAGCTCGGGCATGGTGGCGTGCCCGTCGTGGCTGATGCCCGACCCCCGCAGCACCACGCCCGCGGTGCGGGCCATGATGCGCAGGTCGAGGGCGACCGACTGGTGCTCGACGTACCAGACGTCGAGGTCGAGCCGCTCGTCCCAGCCCAGCGCGTTGCGCCCGTTGACCTGCGCCCACCCGGTCAGCCCCGGGCGCACCTCGTGGCGCCGGGCCTGCCGCGGCGTGTACCGGTCGAGGTAGCGGACCGGCAGCGGCCGCGGCCCGACGATGCTCATCTCGCCCCGCAGGACCGCCACCAGCGACGGCAGCTCGTCGATGCTGGTGGCCCGCAGGAACCGGCCGAGCGCGTTGAGGCGGCGCCGGTCGCTGTCGGGGCCGTCGTCGCCGGGGTCGGCCACCCGCATCGTGCGCAGCTTGACCAGGTCGAACGGCACCCCGTCGCGCCCGACCCGCTCCTGGTGGAACGTCACCGGGGCGCCGAGGCGCAGCCGTACGGCCAGCGCCGCCAGCCCGAGCAGGGGCGCGGTCACCGCCAGGAGCGAGGCCGCCACCGTCACGTCCAGGGCGCGGCGCACGACCGCGCCCAGCCCCCGTCTCCGCCATCCGCCCACGCCGGTCAGTCTTTCCCATCGGCGTCCGGTGTGCCACCCTTCTCGGCGGTGGACACGCGGCGGGCGCGTACGGCGATGATGGTCAAGGTCCGGGCGCTCCCCGTGGCGCGCAACTACCCGGGCACCTACCTGGCCGCGACCTCGCTCGGCCGGCGCCTGCGCCAGGACGCGGCGGCCCTCGAGTCGGTGCTCGTGTTCGTCGGCCACCCCCGCTCCGGGCACAGCCTGGTGGGGGCGCTGCTCGACGCCCACCCCGACGTCGTCGTGGCCCACGAGGCCGACCTGCTCAAGTACGTGTCCGCCGGCTTCGGCCGCGACCAGCTCGTGGCCCTGCTCGTTCGGCGCGAGCGCGAGCGGGTCGAGTCGGGGCACGTGTCCGGCAGCGGCTACAGCTACGCGGTCCCCGGCCAGTGGCAGGGCCGCTACCGCCGCCTCACGGTGGTCGGGGACAAGAAGGGCGGGCGCTCGACGCAGCGCCTGGCCGAGGACCCCGCGCTGCTGGACCGGCTGGGCGCGGCCACCGGCCTGCCGGTGCGGGTGGTGCAGGTCGTGCGGGACCCGTGGGACAACATCGCCACGATGGCCCGGCGCGCCCCGCGCCGCAGCCTGGCCGACCACGTCGACACGTACTTCGCCCTGGCCGGCACGGTCGACGCCGTGCGCCAGGAGGTGCCGCCCGAGCGGTTCCACACGCTGCGCCACGAGGACCTCGTGGCCGACCCGTCCGCGGCCCTGGCCGGCCTGTGCGGCTTCCTCGGCGTGCCGGTCGAGCCGGCCCACCTGGCGGCCTGTGCCGCCGTCGTGTTCCCCGCCCCCCGGCGCACCCGCGACGCGCTCGACTGGCCCGCCGACGTGCGGTCCGCCGTGATCGAGCGGGCGGCCCGCCACCCGTGGCTCGACGCCTACCGCGTCGCCGAGGGGGCGCCGTGAAGACGAAGCAGGCCAACCGGCGGCCCTCGGTGGCCCGGGTCGTGAGCGGGGTCCGGGAGCTGCCCGGGTTCCGGAGCTACCCGGCCCTCTACGTCGGCTCGGCGCTGAGGTCCCGGCGCTACCGCGACGACCTGGCCACGGTGCGGGCGTTCCTGGTCTTCATCGGGCATCCCCGCAGCGGGCACAGCCTGGTGGGCTCGCTGCTCGACGCCCACCCGCGCATGGTGGTGTCCCACGAGCTCGACGCGCTCAAGTACGTCGCCGCCGGCTACCGCCGCGACCAGCTGCTGACCCTGGTGCTGGAGCACGCCCGGGCCAACGCGGCGGCGGGGCGCACGTCGTGGGGCTACTCGTACGCGGTGCCCGGCCAGTGGCAGGGCCGCTACCGCGACCTGGCGGTGGTCGGCGACAAGCGGGGCCGCATGACCACCCACCGGCTGCGGACCCGGCCCGACCTGCTCGACCGCCTGGCCGCCACCGTGCGCATGCCGGTCAAGGTCGTCCAGGTGGTCCGCAACCCGTACGACAACGTGGCCACCATGTTCAAGCGGGGCGAGGTGCCGATCGAGACCCAGGTCGGCCGCTACCAGGCGCTGTGCGACACGGTCGACGCCGTCGCCGCCCGGCTCGACCCGGCCGACTTCCACCGGCTCCACCACGAGGACCTGGTGGACGACACGCCGGGGGTGCTCGCCGCGCTGTGCGGGTTCCTCGGCGTCGACGCGCCGGCCGACTACCTGGACGCGTGCGACGGCGTGGTGTTCCCCTCGCCGAACCGCACCCGGGACACGGCGCCGTGGAACCCGGAGGCCCGGGAGGCTCTCGACGCCCTGGTGGCCGCCACGCCGTGGCTCGGCCGCTACGGCTTCGACGAGCCGTGAGCGACGGAGGAGGCGGGCCCGCCCCTGCCGAACTTCGTGATCGTGGGGGCGATGCGGTCGGGGTCGACGTCGCTGTACAAGTACCTCCAGGTCCACCCCCAGGTGTGGATGCCCCGCAAGGAGATCCACTTCTTCGACCGGCGCTGGGACAACGGTCTCGACTGGTACCGCGACCGGTTCGACGGGTGGTCGGGCCAGCCGGCGGTGGGGGAGGCGACGCCGACCTACCTGGCCGAGACCGAGGCGCTCGACCGGATGGCGGCCACGATCCCCGAGGCCCGGCTGGTGGCCATCCTGCGGGACCCCGTGGACCGGGCCTACTCGCACTACTGGATGGAGCACGTGCGGGGCCGGGACGACCGGACGTTCGCGGACGCCGCGGGCGACTACCTGGAGCGGGGCCGCTACCTGCCCCAGCTCCAGGCCGCGTGCGAGCGGTTCGGGCGGGAGCGGCTGGCCGTCGTGCTGCTCGACGACCTGCGTTCGGCGCCGGAGGCGACGTACGCCGAGGTGTGCGGGTTCCTGGGCGTGGACGGCGGGTTCCGCCCGCCCCGGCTGGGGGAGCGGGTCAACCGGTTCGTGGCGTTCCGGTCGATGCGGGTGCGCAACGCCCGTCGCCGGTTGCCGAAGAAGTTCCGGATCGGGCGCATCGTCGGCAAGCTCAACGCGGTGGAGGGCGACTACCCGCCCCTCGACCCCGCGCTGGCGGCCCGCCTCCGGGCCGACCTGGCCGCCGACAACGCGGCGCTGGCCGCGTGGCTGGGCCGGGACCTGTCCTCCTGGGGGGCCTGAGCCCGCGTATCCGGCGGCCGACCCGCGGCACTGGGGGGTGGTCGGGTCGAGCGAGGAGGCGTGGGTCATGTCGGAGCAGGTGACGGACGGTGCGGGGGCGCAGGACGCGCTCGTCGGCGTACGGATGATGACGGGGTTCTGGGAGCAGGGGACGGGCCCGGCCCAGGCGCTGCTGCACGACGAGGACCCGTTGGTGCTGGAGGAGCGGGTGCGGGCGGCGGTCGCCGGCGGCCGCCACCCGGCCGGGGTCACCGGCTACGCCGCGACCGGGGGCGGCGACGGCTACACGGTCGTCCTGGAGGACCGGAGCGGTCCGCCGTGCGAGCTCCGCGCCGGGCTCACGTCCGAGCAGTACCAGGCGACGTTCGAGAGCCTGGGGAACCGGGGGTTCCGCCTGGTCGACCTCAGCGCGTACACGGTGCACGGCGAGGACCGCTACGCCGCGCTGTTCGAGCAGCGGGACGGGCCGGCGCTCGTGGCCCGGCACCGCCTGAGCGAGGGCCAGGACTGGAACACGCTCAACGTCGAGATGGTCACCCACGGGTTCCGGCTGCGCCGGATCAGCGGGTACCGCATCGGCCAGGACGACCGCTTCGCGGTCCTGTACGAGCAGGACGGCGGGCCACCGTCGGTGGAGCGGATCGCCATGCCCCACAGCGAGTTCAGGGCCGAGGTGGTCGCCATGGCGGCGTTCGGCGCCCGGCTCGTGCACATCAGCAGCTACCGGTTCGAGGGCGAGCGGTACACCGCGGTGTGGGACGCGGTCCCCGGCCCGCCGGTCGAGGTGCGCACCCACCTCGACCGCCGCGAGCTCGACCTGGCGCACGCCGAGCTGGCGGCGGCCGGGTTCCGCCTGGTCGCCGTCGCAGGCCACTGAGCCGGCGTCATCCGTCCATCCCGTTGTGCCCCCCAGTGATGTGAGTTACTGTTAGAAAGCACATAGATCAACAGACATCTGGTTCAGCGCTCAGTGGTTCAACGCCGTCGGGGGGTGCGGGTGGTCGAATCGGGGGGAGACGCCGTGCTCGCCATGCACGGCATCGCGAAGCGCTTCGGGGCGACCCAGGCGCTCGACGGCGTGTCCCTCGCCCTGGCGCCGGGTGAGGTCCACGCGCTGGTCGGCGAGAACGGCGCCGGCAAGTCGACCCTGATCAAGATCATGACCGGCATCTACGCGCCGGACGAGGGCACGATCGAGGTCGACGGCGAGCCGGTCACGCTCCGGAACGCCGCGGACGCCCAGGCCCGCGGGATCGCCGCCATCTACCAGGAGCCGCTGATCTTCCCCGACCTCAGCGTGGCCGAGAACGTCTTCATCGGCCACCGGGACCAGGGCCGGATCGTGCGCTTCGGCCGGATGAACGAGGAGGCGCGCGCCATCCTCGCCCGCCTCGACGTCCACCTGGATCCCCGCATGCCCGCGAGCGGCCTCGCCGTCGCCGCCCAGCAGGCCGTCGAGATCGCCAAGGCCATCTCGCTCGACGTGCGGGTCCTCATCATGGACGAGCCCACGGCCGCGCTGTCCGCCCACGAGGTCGAGCGGCTGTTCCGCCAGGTCCGCCAGCTGCGGGACGAGGGCGTGGCCGTCCTGTTCATCAGCCACCGGCTCGACGAGGTCTTCGAGATCGCCGACCGGATCTCGGTGTTCCGGGACGGCCGCCGGGTCGCCACCCATGCCCGCGACGACGTCACCCGGGCGCAGCTCATCGCCGAGATGGTGGGCCGCGAGGCGTCGGACTTCTACGCCCGCACCGACCACCACGCCGCGGACGTCGTGCTGCGCGTCCGTGACCTCGGGCGCACCGGACGGTTCTCGGGCGTCAGCTTCGACGTGCGCCGCGGCGAGGTGCTCGGCCTCGCCGGCCTGGTGGGGGCCGGGCGCACCGACGTGGCGCTCGCGCTGTTCGGCATCGCCCCGGCCGAGGCGGGGACGATCGAGCTCGGCGGCCGCCCGATCCGGATCGGCAGCCCCCGCGAGGCCATGGACCACGGCATCGCCTACCTGTCCGAGGACCGCCGCCACGTCGGCCTCTCGCTCGTCCAGTCGGTGACGTCCAACATCACGCTGCCGGCGCTGCGGCGCTACGTGTCGCGCCTCCGCCTGGTCGACCGCGACGCCGAGCGGGAGGCGGCCGACGGGTTCCGGCGCCGGCTCGGCATCCGCACCCCCGGGCTGAACCAGCCGGTGGGCCTGCTCTCGGGCGGGAACCAGCAGAAGACGATGCTCGCCAAGTGGCTCAACACCGAGCCCACCGTGCTCGTCCTCGACGAGCCGACCCGGGGCATCGACGTCGGGGCCAAGGCCGACGTCCACCACCTCGTCGACGACCTGGCCCGCGCCGGCGTGGCCGTCGTGCTCATCTCGTCGGACCTGCCCGAGGTGCTGGCCATGTCCGACCGGGTGCTGGTCATGCGCGAGGGCCGCCAGACCGGCCTGTTCGACCGGGCCGACGCCACGCAGGAGCGGGTCATGACCGCGGCGATGGGCGTGGCGTGAGCGAGCGAACCACAGTGAGCACCCCGGTCGCGCCGATGTGGATCCGGCCCGAGCGGGTGAAGGAGCTGTCGCTCGTCGGGGTGATCGCCGTGGCCCTCGTCGTGTTCGGCTTCCTCGTCGACGACTTCTACAGCGGCCGCTTCTTCAACCGTGTGACGGCCAGCGTGGCCATCACCGCCGTGCTGGCCGTGGCCCAGACGATGGTCGTCGTCACCCGCAACATCGACCTGTCGGTCGGTTCGATCGTCGGCGTCAGCGCGTACCTGACCGGCCAGTACGCGGCGGCGCACCCGGATGCGTCGCCGGTGCTCGCCATCGCCCTGGCCGTGGGGATCGGCGCGCTGCTCGGTGCGGTCAACGGCCTGATCGTCGCCTACGGGCGGGTCCCCGCCATCATCGTCACGCTCGGCACGCTGGCCATCTACCGCAGCTGGCTCGTGTCCCACGCCGAGGCCCGCACCATCACGGCCGACTCGCTGCCGTCGTGGGTCGTCGAGCTCCCGGCCCGCACCCTGGTCAGCGTCGGCGGCCTGGACGTGCGGGCCGTGTTCGCCGTCGTCGTCGTGATCGTCGCGCTGCTGGCGGTGGGGATGCAGCGGCTGCGGTGGGGCCGGCGGCTCTACGCCATCGGCTCGAACCCCGAGGCCGCCACCCAGGTCGGCCTGCCGACGCGGCGGCTGGTGTTCAGCGCCTTCGTGGCCTGCGGGGCGCTGTCGGGCCTGGCCGGGTTCCTGTTCCTGGCCCGGTTCGGGACGATCACGGTCGTGGCCGGCCAGGGCCTGGAGCTGGACTCCGTGGCCGCCGCGGTGGTGGGCGGGGTCAGCGTCCTCGGCGGGTCCGGCACCCTGGTCGGGGCGTTGCTCGGCGCGATCCTCATCGACGTTCTCGACCAGAGCCTGGTGCGGGTCCCCCAGGTCAGCGAGTTCTGGCGCAACGCCGTCCTCGGGGCCCTGATCCTCGCCGCGGTGGTGGCCGACGTGGCCATCGGCCGCCGCTTCCGGCGGCGCTGGTCGACCGAGGCCCGCCCCCACACCCGGGTCGACGACGCCCCGGACGAGCCGGCGCCCGAGCTGGAGGCCAGCGATGCCTGAGTGGACACGGGTCCGGACCTGGGAGCTGCTGCTGGCGGCCATCCTCGTGGGGACGATCGTCTACAACGCCACCCGCTCGCCGGTGTACCTCGACGTCGACAACTTCGTGAACCTGTTCCGGCTGTCGATCGAGAAGGTGATCGTCGCCGTGATCATGACCTTCGTCATCATCAACGGCGAGATCGACCTGTCCGTCGCGTCGGTGATGGCCTTCTCGGCCTGCGTGATGGCGGCCGCCTACGAGTCGGGCGTGCCCTTCGGCCTGGCCATCGTGATCGCCCTGGCCGCGTCGGCGGCCGCGGGCTTCCTGCAGGGCCAGGTGATCGCCCGCACGGGCATCTCGTCCCTGGTGGTGACCCTGGCCGGGCTCATCGGCTTCCGCGGCGCGGCCCGCATCCTGCTGGAGGACCGGTCGGTCGGCGACTTCCCGGACTGGTTCGGCGAGCTGGGCCGCGACGACCTCGTGGGACCGCTGCCGCTGGCGCTGGTGGTCTTCCTCGTCTTCATCGTGGTCGCCGGCGTGGTGCTGCACCGCTCGGCGTTCGGCCGCAAGGTGTTCGTGATCGGCGACAACGCCGAGGTGGCCCGCTACTCGGGTGTGGACGTGGCCCGCACCAAGGTCGTGCTGTTCACGACGTCGGCCCTCGTGGCGGGCATCGCGGGGGTGCTGTTCGCGGCCCGGCTGGGCTCGGTGCGGGCCAACATCGCCGAGGGCTTCGAGCTCGACATCATCACGATGGTGCTGCTCGGCGGGGTCAGCATCTTCGGCGGCTCGGGGACCATGGTCGGGGTCGCGCTGGCCATCTGCATCGTGCTGAACCTGCGCAACGGGCTGGGCCTCGCCAACGTCGAGGCCAACACGCAGACCGGCGTCATCGGGGCGCTGCTGATCGCGTCCGTGCTGGTCCAGAACCTGCTCGACCGGCTGCCGCTGCGCCGGCGGGACGTGGAGGTCTGAGGGGATCTACGCCGGGGCCGACCCCCGGCGAGAAGGAGAGGGAAAGGTGAGAGCACACAAGCTCCTGGCTGTGGCGATGAGCCTGGCGCTCGTCGCCGCCGCCTGCGGGGACGACGACGACACGAGCACCGACGACGACAGCGCATCCGAGGAAGGCGGGGCGGGCGAGGCGGTCACCATCGAGGGTGGGGACGGCATGGACTCGATCCTGCTCCCCAAGTGCACCGGCATCGCGGTGTTCGACCAGGCCAACGAGGGCGCCCAGGAGGCGGCCGAGGAGCTCGGCGCGGACGACCCGGAGTTCCTGGGCCCGTCCACCTGCGAGGACCCGACGGGCCAGATCGACACCATGACCAACGCCGCCACGCAGGGCGTGGACGCGGTGATGATCTCCAACAACGCGGGCGAGCAGATCCAGTCGGGCGTGGACGCCGCCACCGACGCCGACGTGGCCGTCGTGAGCTGGGACTCGCCGATCCCCTCGGGCGAGGGCGAGAGCCTGTTCGTCGCCCAGGTGGACTTCGACGAGACCGGCGTCGTGATGGCCGACATGGCGCTCGAGATCATGGGCGAGGACGGCGGCCAGTTCGCGGTGCTGTCGGCATCGCCCGACGCCGCCAACCAGAACGCCTGGATCGAGGCGCTGGAGACGGCGCTCGAGGACGAGAAGTACGCCAGCCTCGAGCTCGTCGACACCGTCTACGGCAACGACGACGCGGACGAGTCCTACAACCAGGCGCTCGCCCTGGTGGACTCGCACCCGGACATCGAGCTGATCATGGCGCCCACCACCGTCGGCATCGCCGCCGCGGGCAAGGCCATGACGGACGAGGGCCTGTGCGAGCAGGTCAAGGTGTCCGGACTCGGCCTGCCGGACGAGATGCGGGAGTACACCGAGAGCGGCTGCGCCCCGCAGTTCGCGCTGTGGAGCTTCGTCGACCTCGGCTATCTGACCTACTACGCGACCTACGGGATCGCCACGGGGCAGATGGAGGCCGCCGAGGGCCAGACGTTCACGGCCGGGCGCATGGGCGAGTACACGATCGAGCGGGATCCGACCCGGGACGCCGGCCTGCGGGTGGTCATGGGCCCGTTCACCGTCTACACCGAGGAAAACGTCGGGTGACCGGCCCCGCCCGGGCGGGCCACTGCGTGTCCCGCCCGGGCGCTGCCGCACCGGAGGAGGACCGCCCCCGTGAACCGGTTCGGCTTCACGCTCAAGGTCAGGACCGGCATGCTCGACGAGTACCGCCGGCACCACGAGGCCGTGTGGCCGGAGATGCTCGACGCGCTGCGCCGGACCGGCTGGCACAACTACTCGCTGTTCCTGCGGCCCGACGGGACGCTGTTCGGGTACGTCGAGACGCCGGGCACCCTGGCGGACGCCCAGGCGGCGATGGCCGCGGAGCCGGTCAACGAGCGGTGGCAGGCGCTCATGGCCCCGTACTTCGAGGGCGACGGCCGGGCCGCCGACCGGATGATGGAGCCGCTGGAGGAGGTGTTCCATCTGGAGTGATCACTTGTTCGATCGATAGGTTATGAACACGCGCCCAGGAGCGAAGGAGCAGTCGGTGGACCCGCACAGCAGAGGTGGAGCCAGCAGGGACACCACCCCGCCCGCGGTCGCGGCGCTGCTCGACCGGTCGCACGCTCTCGGTGCCGACCCCCGGGTCACCAACTACGGCGGCGGCAACACGTCGTGCACGGCCACGGTCGACGACCCGGTCACCGGCGAGCCGGCCGAGGTGCTCTACGTGAAGGGCTCCGGCGGCGACCTCGGCACGCTGCGGCCCGAGGGCCTGGCCATGCTGCGCGCCGAGCGGGTGCGGGCGCTCGAGGGCGTGTACCGGGGGCCCGAGCACGAGGACGAGATGGTGGCGGCGTTCGAGCACTGCCGCTGGGGCACGGGCGGGGCCGCCCCCTCCATCGACACGGCCATGCACGCGCTGGTCGGCGCCGCCCACGTCGACCACCTGCACCCGGACGCCGTCATCGCCCTGGCGGCCGCCGCCGACGGCGAGGCCATCACCAAGGAGTGCTTCGGCCGCGAGGTGGCGTGGGTGCCGTGGCGCCGCCCCGGCTTCGAGCTGGGCCGGCAGATCGCGGCGCTGGCCGCCGACAACCCGGGCCTGCGGGGCGTGGTGCTCGGCGGCCACGGGCTCACCACCTGGGCCGACACGTCCGAGGCGTGCCAGGCCCTGTCCCTCGACGTGATCCACCGGGCCGAGCGCTTCCTGGCCGAGCGCGGCCGCCCCGACCCGCTGGGACCGGTCCGCCCCGGCTTCGGGCCGCTCCCGCCCGCCGAGCGCCGCCGGCTGGCCGGCGCCCTCGCCCCCCACATCCGGGGCCTGTGCTCGACCGACCGCCGCATGGTGGCCCGGCTCACCGACAGCGACCTCGTGCTCGACACGCTGTCCCGCGAGGCCATCACCCGCCTGGCGCCGCTCGGCACCTCGTGCCCCGACCACTTCATCCGCACGAAGGTGCGGCCGCTGCTGCTCGACCTGCCGCCCACCGCTCCCGTGGACGACCTGGTCGAGCGCCTGCGGGCGCTGCACGCCGCCTACCGCGACGACTACGCCGCCTACTACCGGCGCCACGCCGCCGCCGACTCGCCGGCCATGCGGGGCGCGGACCCGGTCATCGTCCTGGTCCCCGGCGTGGGCATGTTCAGCTTCGGCCCCGATGCCCGCGCCGCCCGCATCGCGGGCGAGTTCTACGTCAACGCGATCAACGTGATGCGGGGTGCGGAGGCCGTCTCCACCTACGCACCCATCGACGAGGCCGAGAAGTTCCGCATCGAGTACTGGGACCTGGAGGAGGCCAAGCTGCGCCGGCTCCCGCCGCCCGCGCCGCTCGCCGGGCGGGTCGCCTTCGTGACCGGCGCGGCGTCCGGCATCGGCCGGGCCATCGCCGCCCGCCTGGGCGAGAGCGGGGCCGCGGTCGTGCTCGCCGACCGCGACGTCGCCGGGGCCCGCGCCGTCGCCGAGGAGATGGGGGGCGCCGACACGGCGACCGCCGTCGGCGTCGACGTCGGCGACGAGGCGGCCGTGGCCGCCGCGATCCAGGAGGCGTCCGCCACCTACGGCGGCGTCGACCTGGTGGTGAACAACGCGGGCCTGTCGATCTCCAAGCCGCTGGCCGAGACGACGACGGCCGACTGGGACCTGCAGCACTCGGTCATGGCCCGGGGCTCGTTCCTGGTCAGCCGGGAGGCGGCCCGGGTCATGGCGGCGCAGGGGCTCCCGGCCGACATCGTCTACGTGGTGTCGAAGAACGCGGTGGTGGCCGGCACCGGCAACATCGCCTACGGCGCCGCCAAGGCCGACCAGGCCCACCAGGTGCGGCTCCTCGCCACGGAGCTGGGTCCGCTGGGGGTGCGGGTCAACGGCGTGAACCCCGACGGGGTGGTGCGGGGCTCGGGCATCTTCGAGGGCGACTGGGGCGACGAGCGGGCCCGGGTCTACGGCGTGTCCCGGGAGGAGCTGGGCCGGTTCTACGCCGGGCGTACCGTGCTCGGGCACGAGGTGCTGCCGGAGCACGTGGCCGCCGCCGTGTTCGCCCTGTGCGCGGGCGACCTGGCGCTCACGACCGGCACCATCGTCCCGGTGGACAGCGGGGTGCCGATGGCGTTCCTACGGTGAGGGGAGAGGACCCATGACGATCGACCGCAGCCGCATCCACGAGGAGAACGAGATCCGGCTCGCCTGGCACCAGTCGGACCTCGCCCACGCGCTCGACGTGGTGGGCCGGACCGGCGTCGACGGCGACGCCGTGGTCGCCGAGGTCGCCCGGTTCAGCGCCGCCGCCCCCTCGTGGGCGGTGGGGACGGGCGGCACCCGGTTCGGGCGGTTTCCCGGCGGCGGCGAGCCCCGCGACACGCTCGAGAAGATCGACGACATCGCCGCGCTGCACACGCTGACCGGCGCCAACCGGTCGGTCAGCCTCCACGTGCCCTGGGACGACCCCGGGCCGGGCGCCGGCGCCGCCGAGCTGCGCCGCCACGCCGAGGAGCGGGGCATCGCCTTCGACGCCATGAACTCCAACACGTTCCAGGACAACCCGTCGACCACCCGCGACGGGGCGATCTCCTACAAGTTCGGCAGCCTCGCCAACGTCGACGAGGGCGCCCGGCGGGCCGCGATCGAGCACAACCACTACGTGATCGACCTCGGCGTCGAGCTGGGGTCGCGGGCGCTCACCGTGTGGCTCGGCGACGGGATGAACCACCCCGGGCAGGCCAGCTTCCGGGGCCAGTTCGGCCGCGTGCAGGAGGGCCTGCGCGAGATCTACGCCCACCTGCCCGACGACTGGGAGATGTACACCGAGCACAAGCCCTACGAGCCCGCGTTCTACTCGTCGGTGAACAACGACTGGGGCACGTCGCTGCTGCTCGCCCAGGGCACCGGCGACCGGGCCAAGTGCCTGGTCGACCTCGGCCACCACCTGCCCAACACCAACATCGAGCAGGTCGTGTCGCGCCTCGCCATGGTCGGCCGGCTCGGCGGCTTCCACTTCAACGACTCCAAGTACGGCGACGACGACCTCACCGTCGGCTCCATCACGCCGTTCCAGCTGTTCCTCATCGTCGGCGAGCTGCTGGAGGCCGGGGACGGGCGCATGCCCGGGGCCGCCTACATGATCGACGAGAGCCACAACCTGAAGGACCCGCTGGAGGACCTGATCCAGGCCACCGACGCCATCCAGGTGGCGCTGGCCCAGGCGCTGTGCGTCAACCGGGCCGACCTGGCCGACGCCCAGCAGGCCAACGACCCCGCCCGGGCCGCCGAGGTGCTCCACCGGGGGTTCCGCACCGACGTGCGGCCGCTGGTGGCCGAGGCCCGCCGCCGCAACGGCGCCGCCCTCGACCCGCTCGCCACCTACCGGGCCGTGGGCTACCGCGCCGCGACCGTGGCCGCCCGGGGCAGCGACGCCCTGGCCACCGGCCTGTAGGCGCGGTGGCCGCCGGCGAGGTCGTCGTCGCCGTCGACTTCGGCGCGTCCTCGATCCGGGTGTGCCGGGTCGACCTCGGGTCGCGGGCGGTCGAGGTGGTGCACCGCCACGCCCACGGCCCCGTCCCCGACGGCCGGGGGCACCTCCGCTGGGACTGGGACCGCCTGGTCGCCGAGATGGACCGCGGCCTGGCCCTGGCCGTCGACCGGGGTCCGGTGGCGTCCATCGGGGTGGACACGTGGGGCGTCGACTACGGGCTGCTCGACGGCCGGGGCGACCTGGTGGCCCCGCCGTTCTCGTACCGGGACGACCGCACCGCCGGCTACCGGGAGGTCGTGGACCGGGCGGGCGGCGAGGCGGCGCTGTACGGCCGCACCGGGATCCAGCTCCAGCCGTTCAACACCCTGTTCCAGGTGGCGGCCCACGACCGCGACGAGCTGGCCCGGGCCCGCCACCTGGTGCTGCTGCCGGAGCTGCTGGTCCACCACCTCACGGGGGAGGTCGTGGCCGAGCGCACCAGCGCGGGGACGACCGCGCTGGTCGACATCGCCGTCGGGGGCGTGGTCGGCAGCGCTGGCCGAGGTCGCCGGGCTCGACCCCGGGCTGCTGCCGCCGATCGCCGCCGCGGGCACCCGGGTCGGGGCGTGGCGCGGCATCCCGGTCCACCTGGTGGGCGGCCACGACACCGCCTCCGCGGTGGTGGCCGCCGGCCCCGTGTTCGTGTCGGCCGGGACGTGGCTGCTCGTCGGCTGCGAGCGCCCGGAGCCCGACCTGGGCGCGGCGGCCCGGCGCGACAACTTCACCAACGAGATCGGGGCGCTGGGCGGGATCCGCTTCCTCCGGAACCTGGCCGGCTCGTGGCTGGTCGAGGGCTGCCGGCCCGCCTGGGGCGACCCCGGCGTCGACGAGCTGGACGCGGCGGCGGCCGCCGTCGACCCGCCCGACGCCCTGCTGGACGTGGCCGACCCCCGGTTCCTCCACCCCGCCGACATGCTGGCCGAGGTGACCGACGCCCTGGGGTTGCCGGGCGACGCCCCGCCGCCGGTGGTGGTCCGGGGCATCGTCGAGTCCCAGGCCGCGGGCACCGCCGCCGTGCTCGACCGGGTCGGCACCGATGGCCCCGTGGCGGTGGTCGGCGGCGGCGTCCGGTCGTCGCTGTACCTGTGCCTGCTGTCCGAGTGCAGCGGCCGCCGGGTCGTCGCCGGCCCCGTGGAGGCGACCGCGCTGGGCAACGCCCTGGTGCAGGGGGTGGCGCTCGGGGTCTACTCCGACCTGGCGGACGCACGAGCGCCACTGGCGGGAGGCGAGCGCGCAGTGAGCATCGAGGCGGTCGACCGGCTGGAGCAGATCGAGCAGCGGGTGCGCACGGCCGGGCGGGTCAAGGTCACGGAGCTGGCGGTGGCGCTGGACGTGAGCGAGATGACCATCCGCCGGGACCTCGACGTCCTGGCCGAGCAGGGCGTGGTCCAGCGGGTCCGGGGCGGGGCCGTCGCCGTCGGGCCCCAGCCCTTCGCCCAGCGGTTCAGCCGCCAGGCCCGGGCCAAGGACCGCATCGCCGCCAAGCTGGCGGCGCTGGTGGGCGACGGCGGCGCGGTGGGGGTGGACGCCTCGTCCACGCTGCAGCGGCTGGCCGGGCACCTCGACCACCCGCGGGAGCTGACCGTGGTCACCAACGGTCAGGACACGTTCCAGGCCCTCCAGGACGTCCCGGGCGTGACCGTGCTGCTGACCGGGGGCCAGCTCGACCGCCGCACCGGCAGCCTGGTCGGGCCGCTGGCCACGAGGGCCGCCCGCGAGGTCCTGCTGCGGCGGCTGTTCGTGTCGGCCGCCGCGCTGCACCCCCGCCACGGCACGTCCGAGGCGACGCTGGAGGAGGCGGAGGTGAAGCTGGCCCTGGCCGACGTGGCCGCCGAGGTGGTCGTGGCCGTCGACTCGAGCAAGCTCGGCCAGGCGGCCCCGGCCCGCGGCCTCCCGCCCGAGCGGGTCGACCTGCTGGTCACCGAGCTGGAGCCGGCCGACCCGGCGCTCGACCCCTACCGCGACCAGTGGCGCATCCTGTGACGGCCGACCGCTCGCTCGGGCGGATCCCCGACACCCTGCGCTCGGTCCTGCGGTTCCGGCCGCTGGAGACCGACCCCGTGGCCCGCCGGCTGCGCCGGGCGGCGTCGGTCGCCGACCTGCGGCGCATCGCCCGGCGGCGGCTGCCGCGGGGCGTGTTCGACTACATCGACGGGGGCGCCGAGGACGAGCGGACCCTGGCGGCGAACAGCGCGGCGTTCGCCCGCACGACGTTCCGGCCCCGGGTGCTGCGGGACGTGGGCACGGTCGACCCGGCCACGACGCTGCTGGGCCGGCCGCTGCCGGTGCCGCTGGTGCTGGCCCCGACCGGGTTCACCCGCATCGCCGACCCCGACGGCGAGCTGGCGGTGGCCCGGGCGGCGTCCCGGGCCGGGCTGCCGTACACGCTGTCCACGCTCAGCACCCGCTCGATCGAGGAGGTGGCGGCCGCGTCCGGCGACGGTCCCCGCTGGTTCCAGGTCTACGTGTGGCGCGACCGCGGCATGGTGCGGGAGATGGTCGAGCGGGCGGCCGCCGCGGGCTACGAGGCCCTGGTCCTGACCGTGGACACCGCGGTGCTGGGCCGCCGGGAGCGGGACGTGCGGGCCGGGTTCACGCTGCCGCCCAAGATCGGTCCCGGCACGCTGGTGGACGGGGCGCTCCACCCGGCCTGGACGTGGGCGTTCGTGCGGTCCGAGCCGATCCGGTTCGCCAACGTGGTGGGCGGGGAGGTGGGCGACGGGTCCGACGCCGTGTCGCTGTCCGACTACATCAACAGCCAGTTCGACCCGTCGCTGGCGTGGCGGGACGTCGAGTGGCTGCGGTCGGTGTGGGACGGCCCGATCGTGCTGAAGGGCATCCAGACCGTGGACGACGCGGTGCTGGCGGCGGAGGCGGGGGTCGAGGCGATCGCCCTGTCCAACCACGGCGGCCGCCAGCTCGACTCGGCCCCGGCGCCGCTCGACCTGGTGGCACCGGTGGTGGACGCGGTGGGCGACCGGGTCGAGGTGATCTGCGACGGCGGGGTGCGCCGGGGGTCCGACATCGTCAAGGCCGTGGCCCTCGGTGCCCGGGCCGCCATGGCGGGGCGGGCGTACCTCTACGGCCTCGGCGCCGCCGGCGAGCGGGGCGTCGACCACGTCCTCGGGCTGCTGGACGCCGACGTCCGCCGGACGATGGCCCTCGTCGGCGCCCGCACGCTCGGCGACCTCGACCGGGCCACGGTCTGCGTCCCGCGCCCTCGGTAGCTCCCGGTCCCCGTGCGGAACCCGGCGGCTGTCAGCCGGGGGACCTTCCCGCCCGGTCCCCCGGCTGACTGGCCGCTTCGCCCGCCCACCGTGAGTGCTGGGAGTCCCCACGGCGCCGCTCTGGCAACCTACGCAATCGGGCCGCCGACCCCATCAGTAGGTCCTACGTAATCTGCGGCGCCTACCATTGGGCCGTGGCCGCAAGGTGGCCGTTGGTCGGGCGGGCCGGTGAACTGGCGGAGATCCGCCGCCTCCTGGGCGGCGGGGCCGGCGCGCGCGGGGTGGCGCTGTTCGGCGACGCCGGCGTCGGCAAGACCCGCCTCGTCGACGAGGCGCTCGAATCCGGCCGCAGCACCGGCCTGACCGTCGAGTGGGTGCGGGCCACCGAGGCCGCCCGCGACATCCCGCTCGGATCGTTCGCCTACCTGCTCGGCCCCGCGGCCGACGACGCCCACCACCGCGACGACCTGCTCCACCTGTCGCTCGCCCGGCTGGGCGAGCGGGCCGGTGCGGGCCCGTTCGTGCTGGCGGTGGACGACGCCCACCTGCTGGACGAGATGTCGGTGGCGCTGCTCCACCTGGCGCTGACCCAGTCGTCGGTGCGGGTGCTGCTCAGCGTGCGGACGGGCGAGCCGCTGCCCCACGGGCTCGTCGGCCTGTGGAAGGACGAGCTGCTGTCCCGGCTCGACGTCGGCCCCCTCGACCGGGATCGCACCGAGGAGCTGGTCCTCGCCGTGCTGGGCCCGGCGGTGCCGGCCTCGGCGCTCGACCGCATCTGGGAGCTGACCCGGGGCAACGCCCTGTTCGTCCGGGAGCTCGTCACCACGGCCGTCGAGCGCCGGGCCCAGGGGGCGCCCAGCCCGTTCGTCCTCACCGCCGAGGGCACCCAGGCCCGCCTGCGCGACCTGGTCGAGGAGCGCCTCCGGCTGATCGAGCCCCGGTGGCGCACCGCGCTGGAGGTCGTGGCGGTGGGGGAGCAGGTCCCCCTGGACGCCGCCCTGGAGCTCATCGACCCCGCCGACATGGAGGCGCTGGAGCAGCGGGGCCTGGTCGAGATCGCCGGCTCGGGCCCCTCCGAGACCGTGCAGGTGGCGCACCCGCTGCACGGCGAGGTGGTCGCCGCCGGCCTGGCGCGCCTGCGCCGCCGCTCCATCCTGCGGGACCTGGTGGCCGCCGTCGGGGACGGCGAGCGGTTCGACCGGCTGCGGCTCGCCACCTGGCGGCTGGAGTCCGGCGACCCCGGCGACGCCACCCAGCTCCTCGGGCTGGCCCGCGAGGCGCTGGCCCGGCTCGACCACCGGCTGGCCGAGCGCCTGGCCGTGGCCGCGGGCGGCACCGGGCGGGCCGACGCCGGCCTCGTCCTCGGCGAGGCCCTGGCCGGGCAGGGACGCATCGAGGAGTCCGAGGCCACGCTGGCGGTCCTGCGCCCGGCCGAGGCCGAGCAGGTCGCCCGGGTGGCCGTGGCCCGGGCCAGCAACCTGTTCCTCCACCTCGACCGGGCGGCCGACGCCTTCGGCGTGCTGCGCACGGCCGAGGAGGACCTCGACGGCCACCCCGACTGGCAGGCCGACTGCCGGTCGGTCCTGGCCCAGATGCTCATGTTCTCGTTCCGGCTGGTGGAGGCGGGCCAGATCGCGGAGGGCCTGCTGGTCGACCCGGACGCCCCCGAGCCGGCGCGGCTGCGCGCCGCCCCGGTGGCGCTCACCGTGCGGGGCGCCGCCGGCCGGGTCGAGTCCGGGCTGGCCCTGCTCGACGACGACCTGTTCGCCTCGGCCCAGCGCCACCGCCGGGACGTGCCCTACGGGGACGTGCAGCTGCGGATGGCCCGCTTCCAGGCCCTGTACTGGGCGGGCGACGCCCGGGCCCTCGACGCCTACACCGCCGACGACCTGGGCCTGCGCATCGACCACCGGCCGCCGTCGCTGCGGGGCATCCTGGCCGGGTTCCGGGGCGGGGCGCTGCTGTCCCGGGGCCGCGCCGGCGCCGCGCTGGTCGAGCTGAACCGCTCGTCGCGGGCGCTGGCCGAGGCCGACTGGTTCGGCCAGCGGCCCCTGGCCGAGGCGATGCGGGCCCGCGCCGCCGCGATCGCCGGCGACCTGGAGGTGGCCGAGGAGGCCATCGGGGCCGCCGACGCCGCCTTCGCCGCCGACATGCTGCGGGGAGCCCGGACCCTGCCCTACATCGAGCTGTCCCGGTCGTGGCTGCTGGCGGCCCAGGGGGCGCGGGCCGAGGCCGCCCAGCGGTCACTGGCCCTGGCCACGGCGCTGGAGGGCACGGCCAAGCCCATCGCCGTCGAGGTCGTCCACGCCGCCGCCCGCCTGGGCCGGGCGGCCGACGCCCTCGACCTCGTCGACCTGCTCGGGCCGGCCGTCGACGGGCCGTTCACGGCGGCGGTGGTCCGCCACGTCCACGCCCTGGCCGCGGCCGACGCCGACGAGCTGGCCGGCGTGGCCCGCGAGTTCGAGGTCCTCGGCGCCGACCTGGTGGCGGCCGAGGCCCACCGCTCGGCCGCCAACGTCTACCGGCGGGCGGGACGGGGCGCGTCGGCGGCGGTCGCCGACCGCCGGGTGGAGGCGCTGCTCGAGTGGTGCGGCAACCCCCGCTCGCCGGGGCTGGAGCCGGTGGGGGTGATGGGCGAGGACCTCACCGAGCGCGAGCGGGAGGTGGCCGAGCTGGCCGCCCGGGGTCGCACCAGCCCGGAGATCGCCGCCGCGCTGTACCTGTCCGTGCGCACGGTCGACACCCACCTGCACCGGGCCTACCGCAAGCTGATGATCGACGGCCGCCACCAGCTGCGCGCCGCGCTCGGCCTCGACGGCGGCCCGCCGGCAGGTACGTAGCACCTACGGACGCCACCCGGCCCCGCCGGGCGTACCGTCGCCAGCGTGTCTGAGTGCGACCAGGTCCGGGACCCCGCGGTCGGGGCCGGTGTCTCCCCCGCCGACCCCGACCAAGGGCGAACCGAGTCGCACGACGACATGGTCCAGGCGGTCGTGGAGTTCGTCGAGGAGCTGGTCGACGGCGCCGACGAGCGTCCCTGAGCCGCGCGCCTGGCCGCTGCCGGGCGCTTCTGCGTGCTCGGGCGGCGCTCGGCTGCCAAGGTGTCGGAGGACGAGCGCTTCTCCCACCTCGGGGCGCTCCCCACCGGATCGGAGACCACGATGACCCAGGCGATCGACGCTCCCGTCACCACGCGCCATCCGCTCGCCCCGCTCACGGCCGCCGAGATCGAGGAGGTGTGCCGGATCGTCGCCGGCTCCGGCGCGGTCGCCCCCGGCGTGCGCATCGTCTACGTCGCCCTGTCCGAGCCGCCCAAGGCGGTGGTCCTGGGGTGGGTGGGGGCGCCCGTGCCCCGGCTCGCCACCTGCGTGACCTACGACCGGGCCGAGCGGCGCACCCAGTGGGTCACCGTGTCGCTGGGCGACGGGCTCGGTCGTCCAGGTCGACGACGTGGCGGGCGCGCAGCCGCCCATCCTCATGGACGAGTGGGTGGCCGACGCCCTGGCGATCAAGGCCGATCCCCGCTGGCAGGAGGCGATGCGGCGCCGCGGCATCACCGAGTTCGACCTCGTGCAGGTCGACCCGTGGCCGGCCAGCCACTTCGACCTGCCCGTCGACCGGACGGGCCGCCGGCTGGGCCGGGGCGTCAGCTACGTCCGCGACTTCGTGGGCGACAACCCCTACGCCAAGCCGGTCGAGAACCTGGTGGCGATCGTCGACCGCGACACCCACGAGGTCGTCGAGATCGAGGACGGCGACGTCGTGCCCGTGCCCGCGGCGTCGGGGCGCTACGACGCGGCCGGCGTCGGCGCGGTCCGCACCCTGGCCCCGCTGGAGATCACCCAGCCCGAGGGACCGGGGTTCACGGTGGACGACGGCCACCTGGCCTGGGGGCCGTGGCGCATGCGCATCTCGATGCACCCGATCGAGGGCCTGGTGCTCCACGAGATCGGCTACCACGACGGCGACCGGCTGCGGCCGATCGTGTACCGGGCCAGCATGTCCGAGATGATCGTGCCCTACGGCTCGACGTCGCCCAACCACTGGTGGAAGAACGCGTTCGACGCCGGCGACATCGGGCTCGGCAAGTGCGCCAACTCGCTGACGCTGGGATGCGACTGCCTGGGCGAGATCGTCTACCTCGACGCGGTCATGGCCGACGAGAACGGCGGCTCGGTCACGACCCAACGGGCCATCTGCCTGCACGAGGAGGACGACGGCATCCTCTGGAAGCACGTCGACCTGGCCGCCGGCACGACCGAGGTCCGCCGGGCCCGGCGCATGGTCGTCTCGTGCATCGCCACGGTCGGCAACTACGAGTACGGCTTCTACTGGTACTTCGGGCTGGACGGCACCATCCAGGCCGAGGTCAAGCTGACCGGCATCATCCAGACCCAGGCCGTCGAGCCCGGCGCCCGGGTGCCCTACGCCAACCCGGTCACCCCCGAGCTGGCCGGGCCCCACCACCAGCACCTGTTCAACTTCCGGCTGGACATGTGCGTCGACGGGCCCGCCAACTCGGTCTACGAGGTGGACGCGGTGGCCGTGCCCCCGGGGCCCGACAACCCCTACGCCAACGCGTTCACCGCCGAGTCGACGCTGCTGGCGTCCGAGGCGGTCGCGCAGCGGCCGGCGGCGCCGGAGAAGGCCCGCTACTGGAAGATCGCCAACCACGGCGTGACCAACGCGGTGGGCGAGCCGGTGGCCTACAAGCTGATGCCGATGGCCCCCGGCGCGGCCCCGCTGCTGGCCGGCGACTCGGCCGCCGTCACGGGCCGGGCGGGGTTCGCCAAGAAGGCGCTCTGGGTCACGGCCTTCGACCCGGCCGAGCGCCGGGCGGCCGGCGACTTCCCCAACCAGCACCCGGGCGGCGACGGCCTCCCCCGCTGGGTCGAAGCCGACCGCCCGCTGGTCGACGCCGACGTGGTCGCCTGGCTCACCGTGGGCACCACCCACTTCTGCCGCCCGGAGGACTGGCCGGTCATGCCGTGCGAGTACGTCGGGTTCGTGCTGAAGCCGTTCGGCTTCTTCGACCGCAACCCCGGCATCGACCTGGCCCCGTCCACCAACGGCGACCACTGCCACACGTAGCGGGATCAGGCTCTGCGCAGGACCACGTAGTGGTCGACGGTCGCGACCCGGTGCGTGGCGACCGTCCAGCCGGTGCCCTCGACGAGCGGGGCGACGTCGGCGACCGGGACGTTGAGCAGGTCCCACCACGGAGTGGCGACCTCGCCGTAGCGGAGGCGGAGGCGGGTGGCGCCCGGGGGGCGGCCCGCGGCCTCGTTGCGGGCGCGGTGGGCGCGGGAGTGGTCGTCGGTGAGCAGCGTGGGGTCGACGGTGTCCGCCACCACGACCGCGTCGTCGGCGCAGACGGCCGCCAGCCGCGACAACAGGGCGCGGGTCTCGTCGCGGCCCCCGGCCAGGCCCAGGTTGCCGCACATGAGCAGGACCGTGGCCCACCGCCGGTCGGCGGGCGGGTCGGTCAGGTCGGCGAGCCGGGCGTCCCGGACGCCGCGGGCCCGGCACACCTCGACCGCGCCGGGGGACACGTCCACCGCGGTGACCTCGTGGCCCCGGTCCTGGAACCACAGGCTGTGGCGCCCGGCGCCGGCGCCCAGGTCGAGCACCGGTCCGGCGGGCGGCCTCGGCCAGGACCGCCCGCTCGTCCGGCGACCACGCCTCGGCCGTGAGGAAGAACGCGGCCGGCGGCATCGCCGCGGTCTCGTGGCCGTCGTCCACGGCCAGGATCAGGTCGGGCCCCGGCCGCCCGGCCAGATGGTCGGCCAGGGCGGCGCCGAAGGCGTCCTCGTCGGGTGAGAGCACCGGACAGGACTAGCAGAACGTCGGCCGTCCCGATCGCCAGGGCTAGGCGCGTGGGGTTCCACGCGGCGCCGATGTATCCTCGTGCACGAGGCCCACTTCAGGGCGCGGGATGACCGTCTGTCACGGGAGACCGTGACACCCGCTCGACACGAGCGGCAGTAGCCGGCCCGGCCCTGAAGTGGGCCTCATCCGTCGGGGAACAGGTGCGACCACCACGCGAACCGGCGCGTGAACGACCCGGGCGCGGCGCCGTCCCCGACGATGTTGAGGCCGTACGACGTGACGGCGCGGCCGGGCCAGCGCGTAGATCAGCGGGACGATCCGGGCGAGATACACGGGCTCGACCTCCCCGAAGCGGTCCGGAGTGAGCGCGGCGTCGAGGCACCCCGCGGCGATGTCGGCCAGTTGCAGGAGGCGGACGTTGCGCTGCTGGTCGATCCGAGGCGAGCCCCGCAGGGCCGCCCACCGGATCGTCGTCTCCGTCGCCCGCAGCCGGTCGAGGTAGCTGGGTGAGCTTTTCGTAGGGGAACCGGCGGACGTGGGCGAACGTCACGATCGCCTCGCCGCCGCAGGCGTCGACGAACCACGAGATGCGCTCCAGCAGTCGGCGGATCGCGTAGTTGTACATCCGGCTGTGATCGGACAGGCCGGACGCACCGGCCCGTAGCCTCGCCTTGTCGACGACGACGTAGGCGATCCGCACGAAGTCGAGTGCCCCGAGCGCCGACGCGACGTACTTGCGCTGGTCGTGGCGCCGGATGTTGTCGGACCAGTGGAGGACCGTGTCAACCGGCTTGTCGAGGCCACGGCACATGCCATCGCGGGCGGCGCGTAGGTCGGCATCCCGGTCGCCAGGCACGATCACCGCGGCCACCACGAAGAAGGGCGACGCCCTGGTGGACATCCCACGGTCGCCGGACTCGTCCACGTACGCCCGGTAGAGGGTCCTCGGCACGGGCGCCGACGCTAGCGACAGGAAGGGCCGTCGGACATTCACATGATGCTAATTACACCGCAGAACCACGTAGCGGTCGATGGTGGCGAACCCCGCGACCATGCCCGGGCCGTTGACATCCCGTGTCAGGATGGGGGGACCCGGTGCCGGCGTAGCCTGCCCGGGGCGGGACCCTGGCGGGGGGACCGGTCAGGCGACGGTGGACAGGAAGGCGGTGGGCGATGGCGCTGGTCTTCGACCAACTCGGCGCGGCCCGCGACCAGATGGAGCGGGTGAAGGGGCTGGTGGCCCAGGTCGGGCTCCGCTACGACGACCTGCTGGCCGTGCCGGTGGGCGTGGGCATCGGCGTCGCGTTCGACGAGGCGCGGTTCCTGGTGCTGTCGGTGCTGGGCGGCGGCAGCGAGAGCCAGCTGCTGCTCACGGCCGGCGTGGCCCACGACATCGTGGACGACAGGCTGGCCGGGCTCGAGTTCTGCAACGGCCACACGTGCGCCAACGCCGCGTTCCCGTGCGTGCTGCACCGGGCGGACGACGGCACCGACATCCTCGTCCAGCAGCGGTACCCCATCGAGATGCTCGTGCGGGCGCCCGACTACTTCGCCGCGATGCTCAACGTGCTCCCGGCCTATGCCCAGCAGGTGCGGGCCGACCTGGCGGCCGAGACGGCGCTCGGCGGCACCGGCTACCGCTGGCCGGGGGACGCGGACCGCCTGCTCCGCCGCAGCCTGCTCTAGCTCGACGGCTATCACCGAACGGTGACAGTCGGCGGTTGTAATCGAACGGTGTCACGCTAGACTGGTCACCGTTCGGTGACAGCCGGCGAGCGGCGACAGGAGCGACACCATGCGGATCCGCACGGCCCACGACCTGGCTGCCGTGGCGCGCGGCCGGCGGGTGGAGCGGGGCTGGAGCCAGTCCGAGGCGGCCCGCCGCGCCGGCGTCTCCCGCAAGTGGGTCTCCGACTTCGAGACCGGCAAGGCCAGCGTCGAGCTGGCGGCCGTGCTCCGGCTCCTCGACGCCCTGGACGTCACCCTCCGCTCGGGCGACCCCTCCTCGACGGGCGGGCCCGCCTCGACGGACGACGTGGACCTCGACGCGCTCCTCGACGACTACCTCGCACGATGACCGACCGGCTCGTCGTCCTCATCGGGGACCAGGTCGCCGGCGAGCTGACCCGCAGCCGGCAGGGTGCGCTGGCGTTCACGTACGCCGATGAGTACCGGATGCGGGCCGAGCCGACCCCGCTCTCGCTGTCGATGCCGGTCCAGGTCCCGCACCACGGCGATCGGGCGGTGACCCCCTGGCTGTGGGGTCTGCTCCCCGACAACGACCGGGTGCTGCAGCGGTGGGCCGAGAGGTTCCAGGTGTCGGCGAGGACACCGTTCGGCCTGCTGGCCACGCCGATCGGTCTCGACTGCGCCGGCGCCGTCCGCTTCGTCGACGAGGCACGCCTCGCCGACGCTCTCGAACGGCCGGGCACGGTGTCGTGGCTCACCGAGTCCCAGGTCGCCGCGCGGCTGCGGGACCTGCAGCACGACGCGACCGCGTGGCTCGGCGCCGACTTCGCGGGCCGCTTCAGCCTCGCCGGCGCCCAGGCCAAGACGGCGCTCGTGTCCGAGGACGGCCGATGGGGCCTGCCCGAGGGACCGGTGGCGACGAGCCACATCCTCAAGCCGGCGATCGCCGGGTTCGACCAGCACGACCTGAACGAGCACCTCTGCCTGCGCGCCGCGTCGCTGGCCGGGCTGCCCGTCGTCCGCTCGGAGATCGTCCGGTTCGGCGACCGGAGCGCGGTCGTCATCGAGCGCTACGACCGGGTGCGACGCGGCGGCACCCGGGTGCACGTCCACCAGGAGGACCTGTGCCAGGCGCTCGGCCTCCACCCGTCGGCGAAGTACCAGGCCGAGGGCGGACCGAGCCCGGGGGAGGCCGCCGCGCTGTTCCGCCGGGTCATGCCGGCCCGGGCCGCGCACGACGCCGTGTGGCACTTCGCCGACGCACTCCTCTGGAACTGGGTCGTCGCCGGAACGGATGCCCACGCGAAGAACTACTCGCTCCTGCTCGCCGGCGGCCAGGTGCGGCTCGCGCCGTTCTACGACATCGCCTCCGCCCTGCCGTACGCCCACGAGCGGGACGTGAAGCTGGCGATGAAGCTCGGCGGCGACTACCGGCTCCACGTGCAGCGCCCGAGCACCTGGACGGCCATGGCCGCGGAGCTGGGCGTCGACGCCGACGAGCTCCGGGACCATGCCACGCGCCTCGTGGCCGTGGCCCCGGAGGCGTTCGCCAAGGCCGCCGGCGAGCTCGGTCCCGTCGACGGCGACCTGCCCGCCCGGCTGGCCGGCGCCGTCGCCGCGCGCTCGGCCCGGGCCGCCCTCATGGTCGGCTGACCCGACCTGACGGCATGTCAGAGGCCACTAGGGTCTCGGCCGTGAGCGACCTCGATGCCATGAACCTTGCGCTGCTCGTGCTGCGGGCCGGCATCGGCGCCGTCATGCTGGCGCACGGGCTGAACCACATCTTCGGCGGGGGCAAGATCGCCGGCACCGGGCGGTGGTTCGAGAGCCTCGGCATGCGGCCCGGCGTGCTGCACGCCTGGCTCGCCAGCCTCAGCGAGGTGGCCGGCGGCGTGGCGCTGATCCTCGGGCTGCTCACGCCGCTCGGCGCCTCGGCGGTGGTGGGGACGATGCTCGTCGCCTGGATCACCAACCACCGGGGCAACGGCTTCTTCATCTTCCGGCCCGGCGAGGGCTGGGAGTACGTGATGACGCTCACCATCACCGGGTTCGCCCTGGCGATCCTGGGCCCGGGCGACTGGTCGCTCGACGAGGCCATCGGCTGGCGCGACGACCTCGTCGGCACGACCGGCCTCGTCATCGTGCTCGTGGCCGGGTTCGGCGGCGCGGCCGCCCTCCTCGCCGGGTTCTGGCGCCCGAACCGCAGCTGACGGACCGCGCTACCTGCCGGTCGTGGACCAGTGCCAGGGCTCCTCGGGCAGGTTGAAGAGCCCGTACTCGTCGGCGTGGGCCACCAGCCACGTGTAGCAGTTGGTGCTCCGGCTGACGGTGCCGCCGCCGTTGCAGGTGAAGTCGATGGCGAGGCCCACCTCGTGCTGCGACGTGCCCGGCCGGGCGGTCGGGGGATCGCAGGACGACGCCGGGGCCTGGTAGATCGCGTAGTCGGAGCTGCCGCAGTGGGCGATCCGCAGGTCGATCTGGGCCTGCGGGTCCCGCCAGCCGCCACCGCACAGCCTGACCCCGTCGGCCGCCGCCGCCCCCAGCAGGGCCGCCACGTCCTCGGCGATGGTGCCGGCCACCGTGATCGACCCACCCGTGGGGCACGCCACCGTGGCCAGCCCGCCGGGCACGGGAGCGATCGACGTGGGCCCGCCGCCGGACCCGCCGGTGCCGATCGCCGCCAGGCGCGCCGCCAGCGCCGCCTGCTCGGCAGTGATCTGGGCGGACAGCGTGGCGTCCTGCTGGCGCAGGGACTCGGCCTCCGCCAG
Source organism: uncultured Acidimicrobiales bacterium (assembly GCA_963759225.1). Taxonomy (GTDB): domain Bacteria; phylum Actinomycetota; class Acidimicrobiia; order Acidimicrobiales; family VFJN01; genus ZC4RG19. The sequence goes on from CAVWYL010000003.1 coordinate 53,637, forward strand.
GCGGGCGTTGAGCCGCTCCTCCAGGTCGACGGCCAGCTGCTGCTGCTGGCTGAGGGCCGTCTGCAGGTCGGCCAGCGCGGTCTCCGACGCCCCCCGGCGGTCGGCGGCCAGGGTGGCGGCCTCCCGCTTGGCGGCCTGCTCGCTCTCCAGGTGGGCCTCGGCCTGCGCGAGCTGCTCCATCAGGGCGGCGTCGTCGTCGGCCTGGATCTTGATGAGCGTGCTCTTCACCGCGGCCTCGGTGAGGTTGCCGGTCTGGAGGATCTCCAGCGACTCGTTGATGGGCGGATCGACGAACGCCTCCACCAGCAGCGCGTCGGTGGCGGCCTGGAGGTCGATCACCTGCTGCTGGGCGCTCGCCACCGCGGCGTCGGCCTCGACCACCGCGGCGTCGGCCGCCTGCTGGGCCAGGGTGGCGGCGTCGAGGTCGGCCTGCTGGGCGGTCACGTTGGCCTCGATGTCGGCCAGCGCCTGCTGGACCACGGCGTCCTCCGCCTGGAGGGCGTCGATCTGGGTGGCGGCCTCGGCCTGCTGGCGGCGGACCTCGTCGCGCTGCTGCTCGGGGGTCTGGGCGCCGCCGGGAACGGGCCCGGTGGCGGCCACGGCCAGGGCGGCGACGGCCAGGCCCCGGACCAACGCGCCTCTACGACTGAACGATCCCACGACGCTCCCCAGGTCGTTGTCTCGCGCCCGTCGCGGTGCCGGCGCTGGCCTCACGACTGTCCCCTCGCCACGAACATAGCTCACACCGGCTGCGGCGTGGCAGCCGGCCGTTCCGCGGGCAGCAGGCGCCCGAGCCAGGCGGGCAGCCACCAGTTGCGGTCGCCCAGCAGCTCCATGGCCGCCGGGACCAGCACCAGGCGGACCACGGTGGCGTCGAGCAGCACGGCGACGGCCAGGCCGAGCCCGAACATCTTGAGCGACCGGCTCGACCCCAGGGCGAAGGCCCCGAACACGCACACCATCACGGCCGCGGCCGCGGTGATGACCCGGGCGGTGGCGGCCACGCCCTCGGCCACCGCGGCCGAGTTGTCGCCGTGGCCGTCGTAGTCCTCCCGGATGCGGGTCAGGAGGAACACCTCGTAGTCCATGGACAGTCCGAAGATCACCGCGAACAGCATCATCGGCACCCACGCGTCGATCGGGCCCGGCTTGCCCACGCCCAGCAGGCCGAGACCCCAGCCCCACTGGAACACGGCCACCAGCACCCCGTAGCAGGCGCCGAGCACGCCGAGGTTGAGCAGCACCGCCTTCAGCGGGACCAGCAGGCTGCGGAACACGAAGGTGAGGAGCACGAACGACACCAGCAGCACCGACCCCGTGAACCACGGCAGCCGGGACGCCGTGAACTCGCCGAAGTCGACCGACGCCGCGGTGGCGCCCGTGACCCGGGCGGTCACCGTCGTGCCCGACAGCGACTCGGGGATGGTCTCGGACCGCAGCCGGTGCACGAGGTCCTGGGTGTCCTCCGCCTGCGGTGAGGCGCCCGGGAAGACCGCCATGATGGCGGCGTCGCCCACGTCGTTGAGCAGCGGCGGCGTGGCCGCCCCCAGCCCCTCCATCGCCACCAGCCGGTCCCACAGCCCCATCAGCACCGTGAAGTCCATGGGCCCGCCGGGCAGCTCGGCCACGATCAGCAGCGGCCCGTTGGCCCCGGGCCCGAAGCCCTCGGCCACCAGGTCGTAGGCCCGGCGGGTGGTGTCGGCCGGCGGCCGGTTGCCGGCGTCGCCGAACCCGTGCCGCAGCGCCGCGGCCGGGATCGCGAGCACCACGAGCAGGCCGGCGCCCGCGGCCAGCGCCGGCCACGGCCGGGACTGGACCCGCCGGCTCCAGCGGCGCCACGACGCCCGCCGGGCCGCCTCGCGCTCGGGGCCCCGGCCGGGCAGCGCCAGCCGGTCGATCGTTGGTGCCCACGAACCCGAGCACCGCGGGCAGCAGCGTCACCGCCGCCAGCATCGTGCACAGGACGCCGACCGAGATGCCCACGGCCAGGCCCCGGATCATGGCCAGGCCCACGGTCACCATGCCCAGCACCGCGACCATCACGACGGTCCCGGCCAGCAGCACGGCCCGTCCGGCGGTCTCGATCGACCGCACGGTGGCGTCCTCCGGGCCCAGGCCGCCGGCCAGGCCCTCCCGGTAGCGGGTGACGACCAGCAGCGCGTAGTCGATGCCGACGCCGATGCCGATCATGGCCACCGCCTCGACCGCGTAGCTGGGCATGCCCACGAACCGCACGACGAGGCTGACGAGCGACACGGCGGCGAGGATCCCGCACGCCGCGGTGACGAGCGGCAGGCCCGTGGCCAGCACCGACCCGAACGCCACCAGCAGCACCACCATGGCGGCCGCGAAGCCGACCGTCTCCGACGAGAAGTCGGGCGGCTCGGCGAACACGCTGCCGCCGAGCTCGACCCGCGCCCCGGGGATGCCGGCCGCCGCCACCTGCGCCCGGGCCCGGGCCGCGGCGGCGTCGTAGGCGTCCTCGCGGCGGTCGCCCATGTGCAGCGGCGCGAAGGCGATGGTCCGCTCGTGGTTGACGAACCGGGACCCGGCCTGCGTGTACGGGCTCACCACCTCGACGGGCGCCAGGGTGGCGGACAGGTCGGCGAGCAGCCGGCGCACGCCGAGGTGGACCGCGGGGTCGTCGATGTCGGCGGCGGTGAACACGACCTGCCCGCTCTCGCCGGCGTGGGTGGGGAAGTCGTGCGCGGCCAGCAGCTCGGTGGCCTCCTGGCTCTCGGAGCCGGGCAGCGTGAAGTCGTTGACGAACTCGCCGCCGAACGACGAGCTGAGCGCCAGCAGGCCGGCGAGCACGCCGGCCCAGCCGGCGACGACGAGCCGGCGGCGCCGGTAGCAGCCGCGGGCGAGGCGCGTGAGCATGCGGTCCCCCCGACCGAGCGCCCGCGCTGTGGTCGCACGGGCGGCGTCCGGCCGCCGCAGTGTCTCAGGCGGGCGGGGCGCCGCCTAGATCTCCGATCGGTGCTCTCCGGTCGGGCGTCCGCGGGGGCGCAGCAGGCGCCGCGTGCCGGCCTCGGAGGCGATCACCGATGCGACGAACAGCACGAGGAGCAGGACGACGTCGTGCTCGTTCTCGATCTCCCACACGAAGTGCGGGCGTCGTGATGGCCCAGCCGAACATGAAGCTGCCGACCGCGACCGACCCGAGCCCGGCGTCCCGGCCGCCCAGCCGCCCGCACCCGTACGCGACCGCCACGAGGACGACCACGGCGAGCACGGTCGGCACCGGCACCAGGGCCAGGCCGACCAGGGCCGTGACCACGATGCCGTTGACGAGGTGGTTGGCATCGAAGATGTCGTTGCGTGTCACGATTCGGGTCTACCACCGCGTTCGGTGGTCGACGCCTGTCCTAACGCGATCTTGACGCGGCCGCCGATCACCCCGCCGGAGTGATGTCCCCGCCGCCGATCGCGGCCCAGGCTGTGTCGTGGTCGAGGTACACGAGAGCCCGCCCGTGGCGGCAGAGCGGTCGCCCGCCGACATCCTCCGCGTGGGGGTGGCGGCCGTGAGCCTGGTCGTGGTCCTGCTCCTGCAGTGGCTCGCCGGCGACACCGCCGTCGAGGAGACCCAGCGCCTGCTGCGGGGGCTGGACCAGCTGCCGTCGTGGCTGGTGACCGCCGTGCTGGCCCTGACGTGGCTGACGGGCCTCGCCGCCTTCGTCGGCGGCGCCGTCGTGGCCGTGGCCCAGGAGCGCTGGCGGGCCCTGGGCGCGGCGGCGGTCGGCGGCGCGATGGCGCTGGTCCTGTCGTGGCTGCTGGCGCTGGTCGACGAGCCCACGTCGCCGCCGGTGGGCCGGACGGTCGACGCCCTCGACTGGTTCGTCGAGAGCCCGCTCGCCACCCAGCTCGCCGTCGCCGTGGGCGCGGGGGTGGCGACGGCGGTGGCGCCGTGGGTCGGCCGGACCTGGCGCCGGGCCGCGTGGGCGGTCGTGATCGGCGTGATGTTCGGGCGGGCGCTCGTCACGCCCCTGGACCTGGCGTCGCTGCGGGCGGTGCTCGCCGGCTGGCTGGCCGGCGCCCTGGCGGTCGTGATCCTGGGCGCGCCACCCCGGCGGGCGTCGGGCGCGGGCATCGCCGGCGGCCTGGCCGAAAGTCGGGGTCCCGGTGCGGCGCATCGACCAGGCCAGCCTGGACGCCCGCGGGTCGGTGCCGTACTTCGCGGAGGCCGAGGACGGGCGGCGGCTCTTCGTCAAGGCCCTGGGCCGCGACGAGCGCAGCGCCGACGTGCTGTTCCGGTTCTACCGGCGGATGGTGCCCCGCGACCTGGGCGACGAGAAGGGGTTCCGGTCGCTGCGGCGGGCGGTCGAGCACGAGGCGCTGGTGGCGCTGGCCGCCCGCGACATCGGCGTGCGCACGCCCCGGTTCGTCACGGTGGCCACGGCCGAGCCCGTCTGCGTTCGTGCTGGCCTACGAGGGCATCGACGGCCGGTCGCTCGACCGGGTCGAGCCCGACGAGGTCGCCGACGACGTGCTCGACGCCATCTGGGCCCAGGTGCGGATGCTGCGCGACCGGCGGGTCGCCCACCGGGACCTGCGGCTCGCCAACGTGTTCCTGGCCGCCGACGGTGCGGTGTGGATGATCGACTTCGGGTTCAGCGAGCTGGCCGCGAGCGACACGCTGCTGGCCACCGACGTCGCCGAGCTGCTGGCGGCCACGTCCCTGCACGTGGGCGTGGACCGGGCCGTGGCGTCCGCCGAGCGGGTCGTCGGGCCCGGAGGCCGCCGCACCGCGCTCGGCCGGCTGCAGCCGTGGGCGCTGAGCGGCGCCACCCGCACGGCGCTGAAGGAGCGCCCCGGGCACCTGGACGAGCTGCGGGACCGGGTGTCCCAGGGGGCCGGCACCCGCCGCCCGTGAGCACGGCGCCGCACGAGGCGCAAGCGGCGCGCAAGCGGGCGTCAAGCGCGGTCTGGTCTCCTGCGGGCATGCTCTCCACGCACCGCTTCCGCAGCTTCGTCGCCGCCCCGCCCGAGCGGGTGTGGGCGGCCCTCACCGAGGGCGAGCAGACCGCCCGCTGGCTCCGGGGCCTGGTGCTCGACGCCGCGTGGCGCCCGGGCGCCCCGCTGACCCTGACGCAGGGGGGCGTGGTCGCCGCCCGCGGCGAGGTGCTGGACGTCACGCCGCCTCGGCGCCTGGCCCTCGCCGTGGACGGCGGCCACGGCCCCGCCACCTACCTGACCTGGGAGATCCGCGCCACCGACGGCGGGACGATCGTCCACCTCGACGTCGACGAGCCGATCGAGGCGGGCGACGACGGCAAGGAGGCCGAGGACGTCTGGCTGCCCGTGCTGGCCGGATTGCAGGCTCTTCTGGCCGCTCCGGTGGCCACCTGACACCTACGGTGGGTGGATGCCGTACACCGTGCACAAGGTCGTGCTGGAATCCGTGTCCGACGCCTCCGGCCTCGCGGAGCTGATCGCCGCGGGGGAGGTGCCGGCCGACGGCGTCGTGGCGGTGATCGGCAAGACCGAGGGCAACGGCGGGGTCAACGACTTCACCCGGATCCTGGCCGACCAGGCGTTCCGGGGGGTGCTGCTGGAGCACGGCACCCGCTCCGCCGACGAGGTGGGGCAGATCCCGATGGTGTGGTCGGGCGGCACCGACGGCGTGCTCACCCCGCACGCCACCGTGTTCGCCCGGGTGCCGGACGGCGGCGAGCCCGGGCCCGAGCCCCGGCTGACGGTGGGCGTGGCCATGAGCGACGTGATCCTGCCCGAGCACATCGGCCGGCCCGAGATGGTGGCGACGGTGGCCGAGGGCGTGCGCCGGGCCATGGCCGACGCCGGCATCGACGACCCGGCCGAGGTCCACTACGTGCAGACCAAGACGCCGCTGCTGACGATGGCGACGATCGAGCAGGCCCGGGCCCGGGGCGCCGACACGGCCACCGACGAGCCGCTGGAGTCGATGAACCTGTCCAACGGCACCACCGCGCTCGGCATCGCGGTGGCGCTGGGCGAGATCGAGACCCCGGCGGCCGACCAGATCGGCCACGACCTGTCGCTGTACTCGAGCGTGGCGTCGTGCTCGTCGGGTGTCGAGCTGGACCGGGCCCAGATCGTCGTGGTCGGCAACGCCCCCGGCGTCGGGGGCCGCTACCGGATCGGGCACGCGGTCATGCGGGACGCCCTCGACGCCGCGGGCGTCTACGACGCCGTCCGCTCCGCGGGGCTGGACCTGCCCGAGCGGCCGGTGGCCGCCGACCTGGGCGGGCGGCTGGTGAACGTGTTCCTCAAGTGCGAGGCCGATCCCACCGCCCGGCTGCGGGGCCGGCGCCAGGTGGCGCTCGACGACTCCGACGTCCACCACCACCGCCACATCAAGGGTGCGGTCGGCGGGGTGGTGGCGGCGGCCGTCGGGGACCCGGCCGTGTTCGTGTCGGTGGCCGCGCTGCACCAGGGCCCGTCGGGCGGGGGACCGGTGGCAGCCATCGTCGACGCCGGCCCCTAGTGGGGTGGCTCGCAGCACGGCGCCGGTAACCGCCGGCCAGCGACGCCGCTGGACGGCGTCCTCGTCGTCGCCGCAGCTTTGGCTGCGCCTTCCTCCTGCGTCCTTGCCAGCGGCGCCGCTGACTCGCCGGTTACCGGGCGAGCGCTACGAGCCACCCCACTAGCATGCCGCTCTTGGGCACGAGGACGGCGACCCCGACCTGCACCGCGGCGGCCAGCACGCTGGTCCGCGCCGTGCTGGCCGGGCCGCTCCGGCCCGCGGCCGTGGTGGCGTCCGGCCCGGCGGCGACCTACCTCGACGCGGGCGGCGACCTCGTGGCCGTCGTGGCCCCCGGCGGCGTGCGGCTGCCGTGCGCGCTGGTGCTGGCGACCCCCGGCCCGCTGCCGGCGGGCGGCGACCTGGCGGTCGGCGCCGGGGCCGTCTGGCAGGCGGGCGAGCCGGTGGTGACGGTGCGGCGCTGGTTCGACCCGCGGGTCCGCCTCGCCGCGGTGGTCCCGGAGGCCCTGGCCCGGCTGCAGGCTGCGGTGCACGCGATCCCGGCCCCGGACCCCGCCGTCCCCGCGGCCGCGGGGCCGGTCGAGGACCTGCTCGGGCTCGGCGCCGGGCTGACGCCGTCGGGCGACGACCTCGTCGCCGGGTGGCTGGCGGCGCTGCGGGCCCGCAGGCTGCCGCAGGCCGACGCCGTGGGCGCCGCCGTGCGGCGGCTGGCGCCCGGGCGGACGACCCGCCTGTCGGCCGCCCTGCTGGCCGCGGCCGACGAGGGCGCCGTGATCCCCGAGGCCGCGGCCGTGCTGCGGGCCGTCGGCGGCGCCGGCGACGTGGAGGCGGCGGCCGGGCGGCTGCTCGGGCTCGGGCACACCAGCGGCTGGTACCTGGCCGCCGGGCTGGCGCGGGGGTGCATGGCGTGAGCGAGCGGAGCGAGCGAACCAGAGACACAGTGCGGTGCTCGGCCCGTAGGGCCGATCGGTCATCGGGTGCATCCCGAAGGGTGCACCGATGACGCGAGCTCGTGCGGGTCGAGCACGGGCGGTACCACGACTCCGTGACGCTCATGCGGGCCGGCGCCGCCGCCGCCGAGACCCCGGGCGTCGAGACCGTGATCGCGGCCATGGCCACGCCGCTCAACCGGGGCCTGGTGGCCGGGGCCGGGTTCCCCGAGCCGGACGCCGGGCCCGACGACCTCGTGATCGCCGTGCGGGCCGCCACCGGCGCCGACGCCGAGGCGGCCGTGGTCGCCGTCGAGCGCCTGCTGGCCGAGCGGCCCCGGTCGGGCGCCGGAGCGGGCGCCCGGACGCCGCCCCACACCGTCGAGGCCGCCGTGGCCGAGGCGCCCGAGGCCCCGGTGGTGCTCGTGTCGGTGCCCGGGCCGCACGCCTACGTCGAGGCCGCCGCGGCCCTGCGGTCGGGGCGCCACGTGATGGTGTTCAGCGACGGGGTCGACGTCGGGGCCGAGGTCGCCCTCAAGCGGGAGGCCGCCGAGCGGGGCCGGCTCGTCATGGGCCCCGACTGCGGGACCGTGATCCTCGGGGGCGTGGGCCTCGGCTTCGCCAACGTCGTCGTCCCCGGTCCGGTGGGGCTCGTGGCCGCGTCGGGGACCGGCGCCCAGCAGCTGTGCGGGCTGCTCGACGGGGCCGGCATCGGCGTCCGCCACGTGATCGGCGTGGGCGGCCGCGACCTGTCCGCCGCCGTCGGCGGCCGCTCCGCGCTCGCCGCCCTGGCCGCCCTCGACGCCGACCCCGACGTCGGGGTCATCGCCCTGGTGTCCAAGCCGCCGGCCCCCGAGGTGGCGGACGCCGTGGCCACCGCGGCCCGGGCCTGCCGGACCCCGGTGGTGCTGGCCTTCGTCGGGCCCGGCCGCCCGACGCTCACCGACGCCGCCGCCGAGATCGCCACGGCGCTCGGCGCGCCCTTCGCCGAGCCCGCCGCGTGGCCCGCGCCGCCGCCGCCGGCCGCGGTCCGCGGCCCGCTGCTCGGCCTGTTCAGCGGCGGCACCAACTGCGTCGAGGCGCTGGCCGTCGTGGAGGAGCACCTGGGCCCGGTGTGCTCCAACGTCCACCACGACCCGGACCGGCGGGTCGGTCCCGACCTCGTGCCGGACGGCGCCCACGTCCTGCTCGACCTGGGCGACGACGAGCTGACCGCCGGTCGCCCCCACCCGATGATCGACCCGGCCGCGGTCGCCGACCGGCTGGCCGCCGCCGCGGCGGCGGGCCGCACCGGCGCGGTCCTGCTCGACGTGGTCCTCGGCCACGGCGCCCACCCCGATCCCGCCGCCGTCGTGGCCCCGGCGGTCGCCGCCGCCACCGCCGCCGGCGCCGCCGTGGTCGTCGCCCTGGTGGGCACGGCCGGCGACCCCCAGGGGCTCGACCGCCAGGCCGCCGCCCTGGCCGAGGCCGGCGCGTCGGTCCACCGCAGCACCGCCCGCGCCGCCACCCGGGCCGCCCACCTCCTGACCGGGACCGTGGCGTGAGCGACCTCGCCGACCTGCTGGCCGCGCCCGCGGCGGTCGTCACGGTGGGGGCGCCGAACCTCGACGAGGCGCTGGCCGCCCAGGGGGTCCGCACCGTGGCCGTGGACTGGTCGCCGCCGCCCGCGGGCGTGGCGCCCGCCGTGGCCGCGGTGGCCGCCGACCCCCGGCTGGCCGCGGCCAACCGCACCGCGGTCGAGCGCATGGCCGCGGTCCGGCCCCGGCTCGTGGACGTCCGGCCCGCCGCCGAGCTGGTCGGCATCGGGCGCCGCCAGCTGCTGCACGCCGGGCCGCCCATCGCCTGGGCGGACGCCTCCGGTCCCCTGCGGGGCGCGATCGTCGGCGCCTGCCTGTACGAGGGCTGGGCCGACACCCCCGACGCCGCCGAGACGCTGGCCGCCTCCGGGGGCATCGAGCTGTCGCCCTGCCACGACCGCCACGCCGTCGGCCCGATGGCCGGGATCGTCAGCCCCTCGATGCCGATGTGGGTCCTCGACGACGGCGCCGCCGGCACCAGCTACAGCACGCTCAACGAGGGTCTCGGCAAGGTCCTGCGCTACGGGGCGTTCGGCGAGGCGGTCACCGAGCGGCTGCTGTGGATGGAGCTGGTCCTCGGGCCGTGCCTGGCCGCCGCGCTCCGGCGCCACGGTCCGCTGGACGTGGCCTCGCTCATCGCCTCGATGGTGGCGATGGGCGACGAGGGCCACAACCGCAACCGGGCGGGCACGTCGCTGCTGGTACGGGCCCTGGCCCCCGACCTGGTGCGCACCATCGGGGACGGCCAGCGCCGGGCCGAGGACGTGGCCGAGGTCCTCGCCTTCGTGGACGCCAACGACCACTTCCTGCTCAACGTCGTCATGGCCGCCGGGAAGCTGGTGGCGGACGCGGGGGCCGCGGTGCCGGGGTCGAGCGTCGTGACGGCCATGGCCCGCAACGGCACCGAGTTCGGCATCCGGGTGTCGGGCACCGGCGACCGCTGGTTCACCGGCCCTGCGGCCGTGCCCGACGGGCTGTACCTCGGGGGCTACGGCCCCGGCGACGCCAACCCCGACATCGGCGACTCGGCCATCACCGAGACGGTCGGCCTCGGCGGGTTCGCCATGGCCGGCGCCCCCGCCATCGTGCAGCTCGTCGGGGGCGAGGTCGACGACGCCCGCACGTGGACCGAGCTGATGTACCAGCTCACGGTGTCCGAGCACCCGATGTGGACGCTGCCGGTGCTGGGGTTCCGGGGCGTGCCCTTCGGTATCGACGTGCTGTCGGTCGTGCGCACCGGCATCGCCCCGATCATCAACACCGGCATGGCCGGCCGGGAGGCGGGCACCGGCCAGGTCGGGGCCGGGCTGGTGCGGCCGCCGCTGGCCTGCTTCACCGCCGCGCTCGAGGCGCTGGCCGCCGAGGTGACGCCGTGAAGCCGCCGCCCTTCACCTACCACCGGCCGGCCGACGTGGCCACGGCCGCCCGGCTGCTGGCCACGCTGGAACCGGGCGCCAAGGTGCTGGCCGGGGGCCAGAGCCTGGTGCCGCTGATGAACTTCCGGCTCGCCGCCCCCGAGCACCTGGTCGACGTCAACCACGTCGTCGGGCTCGACACCCTGGCGGTCGGGGGCGGCGCCCTCGTCGTCGGGGCGACGGTCCGCCACGCCCGGCTGCTGGACGATCCGGCCGTCGCCGCCGCCCACCCCCTCGTGGCCGAGGCCGCGGGCTGGATCGCCCACGCGGTGATCCGGAACCGGGGCACGGTCGTGCGGGTCGCTGGCGCACGGCGACCCCGCGGCCGAGCTGCCCGCGGTGCTGGCGCTGCTCGACGGATCGGTCGAGGCGGTGGCGTGGCGCGCCGGCGCCGTCGCCGCCCGGCACGTGCCCGCGGCCGAGCTGTTCCTCGGCCCGCTGGACACCAGCCTGGACGACGACGAGCTGGTGGTGGCGGCCCGCTTCCCGCTGCTGCCGGCCCGCACCGGGTGGGCGGTGGACGAGCTGGCCCGGCGCCACGGCGACTACGCCCTCGCCGGGGTGGCGCTGACCGTCACGGTCGACGGCGCGGGCGAGCCGGTGGGCGGGCGGGCCGCCTTCCTGTCGTGCGCGCCGACCCCGGTGGTGGTCGACCTCACGCCGGCGCTCACGGGCGGCGACAGCCTGTACGACCTGGTGGCGGGCGCCCTCGCCCCCACCGACGACATCCACGCCACCGGCGCCTACCGGCGCCACCTGGCGGCCACCCTCACCGCCCGCAGCGTCCCCCGGGCCCTGTCCCGGGCCCGCGCCACGGCGGAGGTCTCCGCATGACCGAAGCAACTGCACGAGGTGGTGGTGACCGTGAACGGCGCCGCCCAGGCGGCCCGGGTCCCGGCCCGGCGCCTGCTGTCCGACCTGCTGCGCCACGACCTGCGCCTCACCGGCACCCACGTCGGCTGCGAGCACGGGGTGTGCGGCGCCTGCACGGTGCTGGTGGACGGCGAGCCGGTGCGGTCGTGCCTCACGTTCGCGGTCATGGTCGACGGGTCCGAGATCACCACGGTCGAGGGCCTGGCCGGACCGGACGGCGAGCTGGGCCCGGTGCAGCGGGCGTTCCGGGAGTGCCACGGCCTGCAGTGCGGGTTCTGCACGCCCGGGTTCCTGCTGCTGGCCACCGACCTGCTGGCCCGCACGCCCGACCCCAGCGACGAGGAGATCCGCGACGCGCTGGGCGGCAACCTGTGCCGCTGCACGGGCTACGTCAACATCGTCCGCTCGGTGCGCCGGGCCGCGGAGCTGGCGGTGGACGCCGATGACCACCCAGTGGTTCGGCGAGCGGGTCGAGCGCCGCGAGGACGAGCGCCTCCTCCGGGGCGCCGGGCGGTTCCTCGACGACGCCGGGCACGACGCCCTGGCCGCCGCCTTCGTGCGCAGCCCCCACGCCCACGCCCGCATCACCGGCATCGACGTCGGCGACGCCCTCGACGTCGACGGCCTGGTCGGCGTGTACACGTGGGACGACCTGCCCGGCCGGCTGGCCGACCCGCTGCCGCTGCTCATCCCGCACCCGGACCTCACCGAGCCCCGCACCCAGTACGCGCTGGCCCGCGGCGAGGTGAACCACGTGGGCGAGGCCGTGGTCATGGTGGTGGCCGTCGACCGCTACGTGGCCGAGGACGCGGCCGAGCGCGTCGTGGTCGACTACGAGCCGCTGCCCGCCGTGGTCGGGATCGACGCCGCCCGGGCCGGGGACCGGCTGGTCCACGACGACGTGCCCGGCAACGTCGCCGCCGTCACCACCCAGGAGCTGGGCGACGCGGCCGCCGCCATCGCCGCCGCCCCCCACGTGCTGGAGCTCGACTTCGGCATCGAGCGGTCGCTGTCCTCGCCGCTGGAGGGCCGGGGGGTGCACGCCCGCTGGGACGCCGACGACGGCCGCCTGCGCATCCGCACGTCGACGCAGACCTCGACGGGGGTGCGGGCCGCGGTGGCCAACATCCTGGGGCTGCCCGACGTGGCCGTGGACGTGATCACCCCCGACGTGGGCGGCGGGTTCGGCACCAAGGTCGTGCACCCCTACCCCGAGGAGGTGCTGGTGCCGTGGGCGGCCCGGCTGCTCGACCGGGAGGTGAAGTGGGTCGAGGACCGCTACGAGCACTTCGTGTCGTCCACCCACGAGCGGGCGCAGCAGCACCACGTGCGGGTCGGGTTCGACGGCGAGGGCACGATCCTCGGCCTGGAGGTCGACTTCTGGCACGACACGGGCGCGTACGCGCCCTACGGGATCGTGCTGCCGATCATCACCGCCACCCAGCTGCCCGGCCCCTACCGGCACCGGCACTACCGGGTCACGTTCACGTCGCTGTACACCAACACGGTGACCGTCACCCCCTACCGCGGTGCGGGGCGGCCGCAGGGGTGCTTCGTGATGGAGCGGACCCTCGACCGCATCGCCGGCGCGCTCGGCCTGGGGCGGGACGAGGTGCGGGCCCGCAACCTGATCCAGCCCGACGAGTTCCCCTACGACTTCGACATGACGTTCCAGGACGGGCGCCCGCTGATCTACGACTCGGGCGACTACCCGGGCCTGCTGGCCAAGGTCCGGGACCTGGTGGGCTGGGACGGGTTCCCGGCCGAGCAGGCCGCGGCCCGGGCCGAGGGGCGCCGGCTGGGCATCGGCCTGGCCTGCTACGTCGAGGGCACGGGCGTCGGGCCCTACGAGGGCGCCCACGTGCACGTCGAGACCAACGGCCGGGTCATGGTGGCCACGGGGCTGACGTCGCAGGGGCAGGGCCACGAGACCGTGTTCGCCCAGATCGTGGCCGACGAGCTGGGCGTGGACGTCGACGACGTGTTCGTGACGACCGGCGACACCCGCCGGTTCCCGTACGCGGTCGGGACCTACGCCAGCCGGGCCGCGGTGATGAGCGGCAACGCGGTGGCGCTGGCGGCCCGGGCGGTGCGGGCCAAGGCGGTGCGCATCGCGGCGGAGGCGCTGGAGGCCGCGCCCGAGGACCTGGCCATCGAGGGCGGCGTGGTCCACGTGGCCGGGACGCCGACCCGGGGCATCCCGCTGTCGCAGGTGGCGGTGCTGTCCAACCCGCTGCGCTACTCGTTCTCGAAGGAGGCGCAGGCGGCCACGCAGTTCGCCTCGCCCGCCGACCCGGGCGTGGCCCCGGTCCCCGACGACGACGAGCCCGGCCTGGAGGCGCGGGACTACTACTCGCCGGTGCGCTCGACGTTCGCGGCGGGGATGCACGCCGCCGTCGTGGCCGTCGACCCCGCCACGGGCGAGGTCGAGATCGTGCGCTACGCCGTGGTCCACGACTGCGGGCCGCTCATCAACCCGATGCTGGTGGAGGGCCAGATCCACGGCGGTGTGGCCCAGGGGGTGGCGGGGGCGCTGCTGGAGCGGCTGGCCTACGACGACGCCGGCAACCTGACCAACGCCAGCTTCATGGACTTCCTGATGCCGTACCTGAGCGAGCTCCCGACGCCCGAGATCGCCCACCAGGAGACGAAGTCCCCGCTGAACCCGCTGGGGATCAAGGGCGCGGGCGAGGCGGGCGTGATCCCGGTCTCGGCGTGCCTGGCGGCGGCGGTCGAGGACGCGGTGGGGGTCAGGATGGACCGCATGCCGATCTCGCCCCCGGAGCTGTGGGCGCTCATGGGCGAGGAGGCGGGGGCGTGAGGACGTCGTTCCCGGTCTCGGCCCCGCCGGAGGCGTGGGCGGCGCTCGGCGACCCGGCCCGCCTGGCCGCCGCGCTGCCCGGCGCCCGCTCGGTGCGGGCGACCGCCGGCGGCGACGGCGCCGGCGACGGCCTGGCGGTGGTGGCCGACCTGGCGGTGGCGTCGGTCCGCGGCCTGTGGTCCGGCACGGTCACCCCGCTGTCGGCCGACGAGGTGCGCATCGCGGGCGCGGGCGCCCCCGGCTCGGTGGACCTGGTGGTCCGGGCCTCGCCCGACCGCACGACGCTGACCGTGGAGGGCGAGGTCGGCGGCCCCCTCGCCACGGTCGGCGGCGCGGTGGTGGCCGCCGCCGCCCGCCGCCTGGCCGAGACCACACTGGCGGCCCTGGCGGACCCGGCCCCGGCCGCCCGCCGGCTCGGCGCCGGGGGTCGCGACGACGACCCGACCCGACGGCCGGCCCGGCCGCCCGCCGCTCCCGGGGCCGGCTGGCCGCCGCGGGCGCGGGGACGGCGGTCGTCGTGGTGACCGTGATCCGCCGCTGGCGCCGGAGCCCCCGATGACGGCCGCGGCCGCGGTCGTTGCCCGCATCGGCGTTCGTTCGTGTCGGAATCCGGTACGGAAGTACGCCGGACGTGCCGCCGTGCCGCCGCCGGCCCGTCGTGCCGGACCGGGGGTGCGCCGTGACGCCGTTCGTGGCCGCCGCCCTGCAGATCGGGCCGGTGCCCGGGCCGGTGACGCCGACGTCGATCGCCGCCAACATCGACGCCGCCCTCGACCTCACCCGGCGGTGCGTGGAGGCCACCGGGGCCGCGCTCGTGGTGGCGCCCGAGACCGTGACCACCGGGTTCGCCCCCGGCCTCGAGCCCGACGACCTGTGGGGGCTCGTCGCCCCCATCCCCGGGCCGCTCACCGAGGCCGCCCAGGACACCGCCGCCGCGCTCGGCATCCACCTCGTGTGGCCCACCTACGAGGCCGGGCCCGACCCCGCGACCGTGTACAACGCGGCCGCCGTCATCGGGCCGACCGGCCACGTGCTCGGCACCTACCGCAAGACCCACCTGTTCCCCGCCGAGCAGGCCTGGGTCACGCCGGGCGACGACGTCCTCGTCGTCGGCACCGACCTCGGGCGCATCGGGAGCGTCATCTGCTTCGACGGCGACTTCCCCGAGCTCGTCCGCATCGAGGCCGGCCTCGGGGCCGAGGTCGTGGTGCGGCCGTCCGCCTTCCTGCGGGCCGCCGACATCTGGGAGCTGACCACCCGGGCCCGGGCCTACGACAACCACGTCTACGTCGTCGCCCCCAACGCCGTGGGCATCGACGCCGGCGGCCACGTCTACTTCGGCAACTCGCTCATCGTCGGCCCCACCGGCGAGGTCCTGGCCCGGGGCACCAGCCAGCCCGGCTGGGTGTCCGCCACCGTCGGCGTCGACCCCATGGCCACCATCAGCCCCGGGTCCAGCGTCCGCCAGGGGTTCGACCACCTGGCCGAGCGCAACCTGGCCCTGTACCGGCGCCACCGCGACGTGCTGGAGGCCGAGGCCACGGCCCCGTTCCCGCTGCGGGGACCCGGGTGACGCCGGCCCGCAGCCTCCGGGTCGGGGTCGACACGGGCGGCACGTTCACCGACGTCGTCGTCCTCGACGAGGTCACCGGCCGCCTCACCACCACCAAGACGCCCTCCACGCCCGCCGACCCCGCCGAGGGCTTCCTCACCGGGGCGGACAAGGCCCTCGACGCCGCGCGACGCGACGTGGGACGCCGTCGCCTCCGTGTTCCACGGCACCACCGTGGCCACCAACGCCCTGCTCCAGGGCGAGGTCACGGGCCTCGGCTTCCTCACCACCGCCGGGTTCCGCCACCTGCTGGAGATCGGCCGCCAGAGCGTCCCCGACGGCTACGGCAACTCGTACTTCTGGGTGAAGCCCGACCGCATCGTCCCCCTCCACCTACGTCCGCGAGGTGCCGGAGCGGCTCGACGCCGCCGGTGCCGTGCTGCGCCCGCTCGACGAGGACGCGGTGCGGGCCGAGGCCGCCTGGTTCCGGCAGCACGACATCACCGCCGTGGGCGTGTGCCTGCTGCACGCCTACGCCAACCCCGACCACGAGCGCCGGGTCCGGGACCTGTTCGCCGAGGTCTACCCCGAGTGCTCGCTGTCGATCATCTAGCGACGTCCTGCGCGAGTACCGGGAGTACGAGCGGTCGGTCACCACCCTCGTCGACGCGTTCGTGAAGCCGACGATCGCCCGCTACGTGCGCACGCTGGCCACGCGCCTCGCCGAGCGGGCGGGGGAGGGCGTGCCGTTCTTCGTGATGAAGTCCAACGGCGGCGTGACCTCGGCCGAGGGCGTGGCGCGGGCGCCGATCACGACGGTCCTGTCCGGCCCGGCCGCCGGGGCCCTGGGCGCGGCCGCGGTGACGGGCGCCGCCGGGTTCGACCGGGTCGTGACCCTCGACGGCGGGGGCACGTCCACCGACGTGGCCGTGATCCGGGGCGGGGTCCCGGCGCTCACCACCGACGCCACCATCGGGCGGTTCCCGGCCAAGGTCCCCATGATCGACATCGTGACCGTGGGCGCCGGCGGCGGGTCGGTGGCCTGGGTGTCCCCCGAGGGGGCGCTGAAGGTCGGGCCCCGCTCGGCCGGCGCCGACCCGGGCCCGCTGTGCTACGGCCGGGGCGGGACCGAGCCGACCCTGACCGACGCCGCCCTCGTCCTCGGGCGCATCCCGCCCCACCTGCTGGGCGGCGAGATCCCGCTCGACGCGGCCGCGGCCCGCCGGGGGATCGAGGCGCTGGCGGCCGCCGTCGGCCTCGGGCCCGAGGCGTGCGCCGAGGGCATCGTCGAGATCTGGACCTGGAACCAGGCCAACGCCATCCGCCAGGCCACCGTGCGCCGGGGCATCGACGTCCGGGACCTGGCCCTGTGCGCGTTCGGCGGGTCCGGCCCGCTGGAGGCCGCCCGCCTGCTCGACGTGCTCGACCTGCCGGCGGCGGTGATCCCGCCCGACCCCGGCAACCTGTGCGCGCTCGGCCTGCTGACCGTCGACGTGCGCATCGACGACGTGCGCACGTTCGTGGCCGCCCACGCCGACCTCGACCCGGCGGCGCTGGCCGCCGTGTACGGCGACCTGGAGGACCGGGCGGCCGCCACCCTCGCCGCCGAGGGCTTCGACCCCGCCGAGCAGCGGTTCCTGCGCTCGGCCGACCTCCGCTACGACGGCCAGGCGTTCGAGGTCCGGGTCGACGTGCCCGCCGGGGCGGTGGACGCCGGCGCTGGCGGCCGCCGTGCTCGACCGGTTCCACGACGAGCACGAGCGCCTCTACGGCTACTGCTACCGGGACCGCCCGCAGCACGGGGTCGAGTGGGTGAACGTCCGCCTCACCGGGGTCGGACCGCTGGCGCCCCCGCCCGTGGCCGACGTCCCGGCCGGGCACCGGCACGGTCGCCCCCACCGGGTCCCGCCCGGTGTGGTTCGGCGGCGCCTGGCACGACACGCCGCTGGTGTGGCGCCCCGACCTGGGCGCGGGCGACGAGGTCGCCGGCCCCGCGGTGATCGAGGAGTACGGCTCGACCCTGCCGGTGCCGCCCGGGGTGCGGGTCGTGGTCGACCGGCGGGGGTCGCTGGTGGCCCGCCGCGAGGGACCGGGGGTGGGCGGATGACCGACGTCGACCCGGTGCTGGTGGAGATCGTGGAGGGCACCCTCGCCTCGGTCGAGGCCGAGGTGGAGGACCAGATCGGCCGCACGTCCCGGTCCCCGATGATCCGCGACCAGCACGACTTCCGGGCCGGCATCCACGACCGCCGCCTGCGCAAGCTGACCGGCCGGTCCTACTCGGCGCTGGTCCACCCGGTGGTCCGGGACTTCCCGATCGAGACCATGCGGCCGGGCGACATCTACTTCCACAACGACGTGTACCTGTCGGAGGGCGGCATCGGCCACCTGCCCGACCTGTGCGTCACCGTGCCCGTCTTCCACGAGGGCGAGGTGGTGGCGTTCGTGCAGGCGTTCGGCCACCACGACGACATCGGCGGCGCCGTGCCGGGGTCGATGCCCAGCCACGCCACCTCGGTGTTCGAGGAGGGGCTGATGGTCCCGCCGGTCAAGCTCCACGACGCCGGGGTGCCCAACGAGGGCGTCATCCGCATCCTGACCCGCAACTCCCGCATGCCCGACTCGATCGCCGGCGACCTCGACGCCGAGTGCTCGGCCTGCCTGATGGGCGCCCGCCGCATCGGCGACCTGTTCGCCCGCTACGGCCGGGCGGCGGTCGAGGCGTGCTTCGACGCCATCGTGTCGTCGTGCGCGGAGACGTTCCGCCGGGAGCTGCTGGCCAAGATCCCCGACGGCACCTGGACCTGGGAGGACTACGCCGAGCACGACGGCGTGGACGAGCCCCGCCTCCACGCCCAGCGCATCACGCTGACCAAGACGGCCGACCGGCTCGTGCTCGACCTGACCGGCACCGGCCCCCAGGCCAAGGGCCCGATCAACCACGCCGGCGACTACGCGGACGGCAACTTCCTGAAGAAGTGGCTGGCCCCCATCCTGCGCAACCTGGCCGACACCCCCGAGCGCATGGCCGAGCTCGACGTCAACGAGGGCGTGGTCGAGCTGATCGACATCCGCTTCCCGCCGCCGGGGACGCTGGTCACGCCGGTGTTCCCGGCCCCGACCAACGCCCGCACGTTCGTGATCCTGCGGCTGCTCGGCGTGCTCGCCGGGGTCATCGCCAAGGCGGTCGACGGCTACATGCCCGCCGACCAGGAGACGATCCGCTACACCGGCATCTCCGGCCACGACGCCGAGGGGCGCTGGTACCTGAACCGGGAGATCCTGGGCGGCGGGTCGGGCGGCCGCTACTACGCCGACGGCAGCGACACGATCCACGTGGTGCCCGAGTCCCGCAACCTGCCGGTCGAGTTCGTGGAGAACCGGTTCCCGGTGCGGGTGGAGACGCTCGGCCTGGCCACCGACTCGGGGGGCGCCGGGGCCTTCCGGGGCGGGCTGGGCTACCGCAAGGAGATCCGGGCCCTCCACGACGCCACGTTCATGTCGGTGGCCGACCGGTCGATCCTGTCGTGCTGGGGCGTGCGGGGCGGCCGGGCGGGCACGCCGTTCCGGGTCACCATCGACCCGGGCGGCCCCGCGAGCGGGTGATGCCCGGCCTGTGCGATGGGGAGCCGGTGGCCGCGGGCGAGGTCATCCGCATCGAGACCACGGGCGGGGGCGGGTGGGGCGACCCGCTGCAGCCGGGACCCGGCCGCGGTGGCGCTCGACGTGGCCCAGGGCAAGGTCAGCAGGCAGGCCGCCGAGCGGGACTACGGGGTGGTGCTGGCCGGCGCCGACGCGATGGGGGCCGTCGCGGACGAGCCGCTCACCGAGGCCCTGCGGGCCCGGCTGGCGGCCGAACGCGGCGACCCGCCCATGTTCGACCGCGGCCCGGGCTACCCCCGGCTGTCGGGGGGCGCCACCCACGCCGAGGTCGACACATGAGCGAGCGCAGCGAGCGAACCATCTACACAGTGCATTGCTCGGCACGAAGTGCCGATGGCTCACTGCGTGCATCCCGAAGGGTGCACCAGTGAGCTACGCCGTCAACAGCTCCTTGACCCCGGCGCCGATGCCCTCGGCCAGGACGTCGATGTCGGACGCCGTGTCGTAGTCGCCGGTGATGCCGAAGGTCAGCTCGCCGTCGTAGGAGAAGATCGACACCCCGACCCGCAGCGGGGCGGCCAGCGGCACGTAGGGGTAGGCCCGCACCATCTTGCGCCCGCACGAGTACAGCGGGAACTGGGGCCCGGGCACGTTGGTGGTCACCGTGTCGAGGTTGCCCATGCGCCGGGCGGCCCGGGTGGCGACCCGGGCGCCGAGGGTCAGCAGCATGGGCGGGGCGAACCCCATCCCCGAGGTCAGGGCCTCGCCGGCCAGCGCCTGGCGGGACTCCTTCAGGTCGCGGAGCTGGGCGGTGATGGCGTGCAGCCGCTCCACCGGGTCCTCGATGCCGACCGGCAGCTCGGCGAACATCGCCGACACCTTGTTGGTCAAGCGTGCCGTCGCCGGTGGCCGGGCCGCTCTCGCCCCGGGGGCGGACCGAGACCGGCACGAGCGTGCGGATCACCCGGCCGTCCGGGTCCTCGCCCCGCGCCAGCAGCAGGTCCCGGAAGCCCCGGGTGATGAGGGCGAGCACGACGTCGTTGACGGTGCCGCCGTGGGCGACCCGGATGCGCTTGACGTCGGCCAGGTCGGCGTCCGCCCACGCGATGGTGCGGTGGGGGCCGATCGGCCCGTTGAGGCTGGTGGGCGGGGTGGGGCGCACGATGCTCGACAGCGCCACCGAGCCCTTGGCGAGCTCGCGCACGGCGTCGAGCGTCCGCTGCGGGCGCCGCACCAGCGACGTCGCCGCCCGGAACTGCTCGTAGGGGCTGGTGGCCAGGTCGACCGCCGCGTCCCGGGCCAGGCGGAGCGACGACGGCGGCACCCGGGGGTGCCAGGTCTCCTCGATCGGGGCGGGGACGTCGGGCGACAGGTCGAGGATGACGGACAGCAGCTCGGTGCCGGACACGCCGTCCACCAGGCAGTGGTGGACCTTGGACACCATGGCCCAGCGGTCGTCGTCGAGCCCCTCGACCATCCAGATCTCCCACAGGGGCTTGGCGCGGTCGAGGCGCAGGCCCATGAGCCGGCCCACCAGGCGGCGGAGCTCGGTGTCGCCGCCCGGAGCGCGGCAGCGCCGTGTGCCGCACGTGGTACTCGATGTTGAAGTGGGGGTCGTCGACCCACACCGGCCGGCCCAGCGACAGCGGGACGGGCATGATCCGCTGCCGGTAGCGGGGCACCAGCGACAGCCGCCCGCCGACCGTGGCGGTCAGGTCGTCGTAGGCGGGCGGCGGCCCCTCGAAGATGCCGACGGAGCCGATGTGCATGTGGTTGACGTCGTCTTCGATGTGCAGGAACGACGCATCGAGCGGGCTGAGTCTGTCCATGCCTGTCTTCCCCCTTCGGCGGGGTCGCTTCCCCCTCGTGGCCATATAAACGCGTTCCGGGGCGGCGTGTCGCCGTTCCGGCCGCGAAATCCGTCGCGGCGGCGGGCGGCCGTGCGGCCAGACTGCCGGAGTGCTCGACAACCCGGTATGGCACACGCTGGTCGGACCCCGCCGCGCGCTGGCGCAGCGTCACGGGCAGGCGGCCCGGTTCGACCCCGACGTGTCGGTGTTCGCCGCCGTGGTCGACGACCCCGGCCCCGGGGCGTGGGACGACCTGGCGGCCCTGGTCGGGTCCGGGCAGCCCGCCGCCGTGCTGCGCCGCACCGTCGTCCCGCCGCAGGGCTGGGTGATCGAGGAGGGGGGCTCCGGGGTCCAGATGGTCGCGACCCCCGCGGTGACGACCACGGCCGGCGACGGCCCGGCGGTCGAGTCGCTCGGCCCGGCCCACGCCGACGAGATGTCCCGGCTGATCGCCCTCGACCCGCCCGGGCCGTGGCTGCCCCGCACGGTCGAGCTGGGCGGCTACGTCGGCGTGCGCGACGGCGGACGGCTCGTCGCCATGGCGGGCGAGCGCATGCGGTGCGGCGGCTTCACCGAGATCAGCGCCGTGTGCACCCACCCCGACCACCGGGGCCGGGGGCTGGCGACGCTGCTCACCCGGGTGATCGTCGCCCGCATCCGGGCCCGGGGCGAGGAGGCGTTCCTGCACACGGCCGGGTCGAACGACGTCGCCATCCGGCTCTACGAGCGGCTGGGGTTCCGGGTGCGGACGTCGATCGAGTACGGCCTGCTGCGGCCCGTCACGGATGCGACGGCGCCGGCTCCGCCCCCGGGACCTCGAAGAACAGGTCATCCGGGTAGCACCACCACCAGTCCTCCCCCGGCTCGTAGGACCGGATGAGCGGGTGCGCCGTGTCCCGGTAGTGGGCGGTGGCGTGGCGGTTCGGCGAGTTGTCGCAGCAGCCGACGTGGCCGCAGGACTGGCACAGCCGCAGGTGGACCCACTGCCCCCCGATGCGCAGGCAGTCCTCGCAGCCGTCGGCGGACGGCGACACCACCTGGACCTGGTCGAGGTGGGAGCACGTGTCGGGCATGGCGGGACCTCCTCGCCGTCTGTCTAGGGTCGGTGCATGTCTGCGCGCAAGGACGCCGTGGCGGCGTACTTCGACGGGTTCCGGCAGGGTGACCACGGGGCGATCCTGGCCCTGCTCACCGACGACGTGGCCTGGGACCTGCCCGGCTTCCGTCACCTCCGGGGCAAGGAGGCGTTCGACGGCGAGATCGAGAACGAGGCGTTCACCGGCCGCCCCACGCTCGTCGTCGACCGGGTGGTGGAGGAGGGCGACACGGTCGTGGCCATCGGGTCCGGCGAGGCCACGATGGCGACCGGCGACGTGCACCGGTTCGTGTACTGCGACGTGTTCACCTTCGCCGGCGACCTGATCGGCCGGGTCGAGTCCTACCTGGTCCCGCTGGGCGACGGGTAGCGGTCGGCGTCGGCGGTCAGCCGTTGACGGCGAAGCGGGCCAGGTCGGCGGCCGCGCCCTGGCGGACCCGGTCCGCCAGCGGGCCGCGCATCGCCTGCTTCGTCTGGGCGTAGGCGGTCGTGCTGTACGCGCCGAGCCGCCGGGCCTCGGCCACGGACGTGGCGACCACGTCGCCGAGGGGGACGACCCGGTCGAGGTAGCCGGCCTCCACGGCGCCGTGCGGGTCGTAGACCTCGGCGCCGAGCGTGGCCCGGGACAGGTGCCGGCGGTCGAGGCGGTCCTCCGCCAGGGCGAGGGCGAACAGGGGCAGGGGCATGCCGATGGCGGTCTCGTTGAGCCCGATCTTGGCGGGCACGTCGGCCCCGATGCGCACGTCGCACGACAGCACGAGCAGCGCCCCGGCGGCCAGGGCGTGCCCGGTGACGGCCACGACGACCGGCTGGGGGTGCAGGTACAACCGCATGAGCAGCTCGCCACCGGCGGCGACGAGGTCGCGGGCGGCGTCGGGGCCGGCGGTCATGACCGCCAGGTCGAACCCGGCGCTGAGCTTCCCGTCCCGCCCGACGATGCACACGCTCCCGGCGTCGGCCTCGGCCCGGTCGAGCGCGGCATCGAGGGCGGCGACGGCGTCGTAGGACAGGACGTTGGCCTTGCCGTCGTCGAAGCGCACGACGGCGACACCGTCGTCGATGCTGGTGGAGACAGGCCCGGTCGCGTCGCTCATGGCGCGGACCCTAGCCTCGGGCCGTGATCGAGAACCCACGCACGGGTGAGCAGGTCGAGTTCCTGTCGGAGACGCCCGAGCTGCTGGTCATGCACACCACGTGGACCCGGCCGGGCCACCGGGCGGCCGAGCATGTCCACCCGGCGATGGAGGAGCGGTTCGAGGTCCTGGAGGGCCGGGCCGCGTTCCGCATCGACGGCGCCGAGTCCGAGGCCGGCCCCGGCGACGTGGTGGTGGCCCCGCCCGGCGCCCGCCACCTGGCCTGGAACCCCACCGACGGGCCCGTCCGCCTGCGGATCGAGATGCGCCCCGCCCTCCGCTGGGCCGAGTTCACCCGCCGGTTCTTCGCCGGCGAGGACGCGGCCGCCCTCCTGGCCGAGTTCGCCCCCGAGGTCGTCCTCCCCTCGCGGTAGCCCGGGTCCCGTCCGGGCGAACACATGGCCGGTAACGTCGGGCCACATGGACCCCACGGTCTCTCCCGCCGCGGGCCGTGTCATCGGCACCGAGCCGGCCACGCCGCTCGAGTTCTGGGTGGCCGTGGCGGAGGGCAGCTACCTGCAGCTCGACGACGTCGTGGTCGTCGACCGCGTGCTGCCGGACGGGCAGCCGCTGCGCATCGCCGGGGTCGTGTCCCAGGTGCGGGCCACCCACGAGGGCGCCCGCATGGACAGCGACGTGTTCCTCGTGGCCGACGGGGTGCTGCCCGCCCAGGTGGCCGAGGCCGCCCAGGTCCTGGCGACCCGGTTCGAGCCCGAGATCTACGTGCCGCCGCTGCCGGGCGAGGAGGTGCGCAAGGCCACCGGCATCGAGCGCGAGGACGCCCTGCTGTTCTCCGAGATGGGCCAGCGCCTGCCGGCCGGCCTGTCCCGCGACGACGAGCCGTTCTACCTGAACCTCGAGTTCCTCGACGGCACCCGGGGCGCCCACGTGAACATCAGCGGGGTGTCGGGCGTGGCCACCAAGACCAGCTACGCCACCTTCCTGCTCTACAGCATGTTCCACTCGGGCGTCCTCGGCGCCGAGGCCGCCAACACCAAGGCGCTCATCTTCAACGTGAAGGGCGAGGACCTGCTGTTCCTCGACCACGCCAACACGGCCCTCGGGCCCGACCAGCCGGCCCGCTACAGCCGGCTCGGCCTGCCGTGCGGGCCGTTCGGGTCGGTGGCGTTCTTCGCCCCGCCGGTGCGGGACGACCCCAACGCCAGCCCCGACGTCGCCGCCCGCCAGCGGGACGTCACCTCGTTCTTCTGGACGCTGTCCCGGTTCTGCGCCGACGAGCTGCTGCCGTTCCTGTTCGCCGACGCCGAGGACGACCGCCAGCAGTACACGATGGTCGTCCACAACGTGACCGCCCGGCTGCGCCACGCCGAGCCGGTGGGCGACGGGGCCGTGAGCATCGACGGCACCGTCGTGCGCACCTTCGACGACCTCGTCGAGCTGATCGAGCTGAAGGTCGACCCCGACGGGCCCGACCAGTGGGGCGGCCGGGCCATCGGCGCCGGCACGATCAACGCCTTCCTGCGCCGCCTGCACGGCTCCCGCAGCCACATGCGCCACCTGATCCGGGCCGACATCCCCAAGCCCGACGCCCACACCGTCGACTTCGAGCGGGCCCAGGTCACGGTCGTGGACATGCACAACCTCAACGACCGGGCCAAGCGGTTCGTCGTCGGCGTCGTGCTGGGCCAGGCGTTCCGGCGCAAGGAGCGGTCCGGGCACGCCCGCCCGCTGCAGTTCGTGGTGCTGGACGAGCTCAACAAGTACGCGCCCCGCGAGGGGTCGAGCCCGATCAAGGAGATCCTGCTGGACGTGGCCGAGCGGGGCCGGTCCCTCGGCATCATCCTGATCGGCGCCCAGCAGACCGCCAGCGAGGTCGAGCGGCGGGTGGTGGCCAACTCGGCGGTGCGGGTCGTGGGCCGGCTCGACTCGGCCGAGGCGAGCCGGGGCGAGTACGGCTTCCTCCCCCCGGTGCAGCGCCAGCGGGCGACGATCGTGAAGCCGGGCACGATGCTCGTGTCCCAGCCCGAGCTGCCGATCCCGCTCGTCGTGCAGTTCCCGTTCCCCGCCTGGGCCACCCGGGTCGGCGAGGCCGCCGCGCCCGCCGACACCCCCGACGGCACGCCCGCCGGCGACCCGTTCGCCGGCTTCCCCGCCGGGTAGCGCCGTGCGGCTGCTGCACACGTCCGACTGGCACGTCGGCAAGGCCATCCGGGGCCGGTCGCGGGCCGCCGAGCACGAGGCCGTCCTGGCCGAGATCGCCGCCGCCGCCGACGACCGGTCGGTCGACCTCGTGATCGTGGCCGGCGACCTGTTCGACACGGCCGCCCCCACGCCCGAGTCCGAGCGGATCGTGTACCGGGCGCTGCTCGACCTGGCCGCCGGCGGGCGCCCGGTCGTGGTGGTGGCCGGCAACCACGACTCGGCCCAGCGGCTGGCGGCGGTGGCGCCGCTGTCGGAGGCGAGCGGCATCCACGTGGCCGGGGCCATCCGCCCGGCGGGCGACGGCGGCGTCCTCGACCTCGACGCTCGGCGGCGAGGTCGCCCGGATCGCCCTGCTGCCGTTCCCGTCCCAGCGCTACGTCGTCACCGCCGACGTGCTGTGCTCGGGCGACGCCGCCCACGCCCACGCGGCCTACGCCGACCGGGTGGTGCGCATCCTCGGCTCGCTCACCGCCGGGTTCGGCGCCGGCACCGTGAACCTGGTGGTCGCCCACCTCATGGTCATGGGCGGCACGATGGGCGGCGGCGAGCGGGGCGCCCACACCGTGTTCGACTACTGGGTGCCGGCCACCGCGTTCCCGCCCGCCGCCCAGTACGTGGCGCTCGGCCACCTGCACCGGGCCCAGCGCCTGGCGGGACCGGCGCCGCTGCACTACTGCGGCTCGCCGCTCCAGCTCGACTTCGGCGAGACGGCCAACGACCCGGTGGTCAACGTGGTCGACGTCCGCCCCGGGCTGCCGGCCGAGGTCACGCCCGTGGCGCTGGCCGCCGGCCGCCGGCTGCGGACCGTGCGGGGCACGGTCGTCGACGTCCTGGCCGCGGCGGCGGGGATCGAGGACGGCGCCCACCTGCGGGTGGTGCTGGACGAGCCGGCGAGGGCCGGCCTGGCCGACGAGGTGCGGGAGCGCCTGCCCGATGCCGTCGAGGTCGTGCTGGCGCCGCGGGAGGCCGAGGCCGCGGCCCCGGTCGACAGCGAGCGGCTGACCCGCACGCCCCAGGCGCTGTTCCGCGAGTACCTGGCCGGCCGCGACGTGGACGACGAGCGGCTCGTCGCCCTGTTCGACGAGCTGGTCGACGAGGCGGTGGCCGCGCCATGAGGCCCGTCCGCCTGGAGATGGAGGGGTTCACCGCCTTCCGGGACACGACGGTCGTCGACTTCGCGGGCGCCGACCTGTTCGCCCTGGCCGGGCCGACCGGGGCCGGGAAGTCCAGCATCATCGACGCCCTCACCTTCGCCCTCTACGGCTCGGTGCCCCGGCTCGACGACCGCCGGGTGGCCCCGGTCATCAGCCAGAACCTGACCGAGGCCCGGGTCCGGCTCGACTTCACGGTCGACGGCGAGGCGTGGACCGCGGTGCGGGTGGTGCGGGCGACGAAGGGCGGCGGCGCCACCACCCGGGAGGCCCGGCTGGAGCGGTGCGGCGAGGTGGTGGCCGGCACCGCCGACGAGGTCACCGAGGCCGTGACCGCCCGCCTGGGGCTGACCTACGACCACTTCACGACCTGCGTGTCGCTGCCCCAGGGCCAGTTCGCCCGGTTCCTGCACGACAAGCCGAGCAGCCGCCAGGAGCTGCTGGTCCGCCTGCTCGACCTCGGGCTCTACGAGCGGGTGGCCGGCGCCGCCCGCCAGCGCGGCGCGGTGGCGAGGAACACGGCCGAGATCGCGGCGGCCCAGCTCGAGCGGCTGGCCGGCGCCACGCCCGAGGCCCGCGCCGCCGCCGCGGCCCGGGTGGCGGCCCTCGCCGCCCTCGCCGACCGCCTGGCGGCGGAGCGGCCCGAGATCGACGAGCTCACCGCCACGGCCGCCGCCGAGCAGGCCCAGGCCGACGAGGTGGCGGCCCGGATCAAGCTGCTCGACGCCCTCGTCCTGCCGGCCGGGACCGAGGAGCTGGCGGGCGAGGTGGCCGAGGCCACCCGGGCCCGCGACCGGTGCGCCGAGCTGGACGAGGAGGCCCTGGCCGCGGTGGCCGAGGGCGAGGCCCGGGTCGCCGCGCTGCCCGAGCGCCGGGCGCTGGAGGCGCAGCGCCTCGACCACGGCACCCGGGCCGAGCTGCTGGCCACCGCCGAGCGGGGCGAGGTCGCGGAGGCCGAGGCCGCGGCCGCGGCCGAGGGCGCCGCCGCGGCCGAGTCCCGGGCCCGGGCCGAGCGCGACGAGCGGGCCGCCCACCTGGAGCGGGTCGGGGTCGAGCTGCGGGCGCGGGCGCTGATCCCCGAGCTGGCGGTCGGGCACCCGTGCCCGGTGTGCGGCCAGGACGTGGCCGCGCTGCCCGCCCACGACCACCCCCCGGACCTCGCCCTGGCCAAGCGGGACCTGGCGGACGCCGACGCCGCCGTCGCCCGCTTCGCCCAGGCGGTGGCCGACGCCCGCGACCAGCAGGTCCGGGTGGACGAGAAGCTGGTCCGGGTGCGCCGCGACCTGGCCCAGGTCGAGGCCCGCCTGGCGGGCGCCCCCGACGCGGACGGCGCTGGACGAGCAGCTCGCCCTCGTCGACGAGGCCCAGGCCGCGCTCGACGCCGCCCGCCGGGCCGAGCGGGACGGCCGCCGGGCCCGGGCCGCGGCCGACAAGCTGCTGGCCGACCTGGCGGCGCGGGAGACCCGGGCCCGCCGGGCGTTCGAGTCGGCCCGCGACAGCGTGGCCACCCTCGGCCCGCCGGCGGCCGAACGGTCGGACCTGGCCGAGGACTGGCGGGCGCTGGTGGCCTGGGCGGCCGAGCGGGCCCCCGCCCTGGTCGGGCTCCAGTCGGGGCACCGGCGCGCGGCCGAGGGCGCCCGGGTCCGGGCGGCCGAGCGGGTCGAGGCGCTCGCCGCCGCCTGCCGCGACGCCGGGGTCGACCCGGGCCGCCCCGGGTCCTGGCCGGGCGAGGCGGTCGCCGCGGCCCACGCCACGGCCGAGGCCGCCCTGGCCCGGCTGGACGAGGCGCTGGCCACCGCCGACCGCCTGCGGGCCGACCACGAGGCCGCGGTCGCCGACCAGCGGGTGGCCGAGGCGCTGGCCGGCCACCTGGCCGCCAACCGCTTCGAGAAGTGGCTGCTCGACGCGGCGGTCCACGACCTGGTGGCGGGGGCGTCGGCCATGCTGTCCGAGCTGAGCGCGGGGGCCTACACGCTGGCCGTCGACGGCCGGTCGGGCGGGTTCGGCGTGGTCGACCACCTCCACGCCTCGCAGGTGCGGTCGGCCCGCACGCTGTCGGGCGGGGAGACGTTCCTGGCGTCGCTGGCCCTGGCGCTGGCGCTCGCCGACCAGGTGGCGGGCCTGGCGGTCGCCGGGGCCGCCCGGCTGGAGGCGCTGTTCCTGGACGAGGGGTTCGGCACCCTCGACCCCGACACGCTCGACGTGGTGGCCGGCGCCCTCGACGAGCTGGGCGCCCGGGGCCGCATGGTCGGCGTCGTCACGCACGTCCGCGAGCTGGCCGAGCGGCTGCCGGTGCGCTTCGAGGTCCGCAAGGTGGGCGGGTCGGCCACCGTCGAGCGGGTGGAGGTGTGAGATGAAGTTCGCGGTCGAGACGTGGGCGCCGGACTACGGGGCGCCGATCGACGCCGACGCCCTCGGGCCGTCCGACGCGGAGGTCGACGTCGGGGTCGAGCGCGCCCCGGGCGACTGGGCGCCCGTCCGCCCCGACCAGGCGGCGGCGCCCGTGGTGGCGTTCGTGGACGGGGTCCAGCGCATCGACGCCCGGGTGTGGGTCGACGGCAACGGCGACGGGTCCGGCACCCGGGGCGGCGTGTGCGCATCGTGGGCGGCGGGCGTGGTGCGGTGCGACGGCCGGGCCACCGTGGTGGCGGCCGAGGTCGAGCGGGGCGTGCTGTGCGGGGGCGAGGGCCCGGACGTCCCCGCCATCGTGACCCGCCACGGCCGCTACGAGCCCCACCCGGTGGCGCCGGTGGCGGGGGGCGACGCCGTGTCCCAGGCGCTGGGCCGGGTGCGGGGCGACCTGGAGGGACGGGTGGCGGCCCGGGCCGGCAACGGCGACCGGGACCTGCTCGTCGTGGTGGACGGGCCGCTCGGCGGCCGGCGGATCGCGGGCGCGGTCGGGTACGTCAAGACCCACCACGTCGCCTACCTGGAGGCGTCGCTGCAGCGGCTGGTCGGGACCCTGGGCGTGGGGGAGCGGACGCCCCTGTTCACGGTGGGCGACCAGCGGTTCCGCTACTCGTGGTACCTGCGCCTGCCCGGCCCCGCCACCCACGCGTGGTGGGGCATCGTGCGGTGCGAGGCGCCCGGCGACCTGGCCCCGGCCGACGCCGTCGCGGTGGCCGACCGGGTGGCGGCCACCCTGCCCCGGTTCGCGAGCCAGCCCCACAACGACCCCCGCGCCCCGCAGAACCTGCACCCCATCGCCGGCCTGGAGCGCGAGCTGAAGCGGCGCCTCGGCGACCCCGCCCTCCTGGAGCGGGCGCTGCGGTCGGCGGCCTCGGCGTGATCGTCGTCTCTCACCGCGGATATCCGCGGTGAGAGACGACGATCAGCTCTCGGTCACGAAGTCGATCAGCTCCTCGACCGCCCCGACCAGGGTGGGGTCGAGGTCGGCGAAGGTGTGGACCCGGCCCAGCAGGGTCCGCCAGAACTCGCCGGGCGTGGCCGTCACGCCGAGGGCGGCGATGACGCCCTCCTTCCACGGCCGGCCCCGGGGCACCACGGGCCAGGCGTCGATGCCGGCCGCCTTCGGGCGCACGGCCTGCCACACGTCGACGTAGGGCGTGCCCCGTCACGAGCACGTCGGGGTGGCGCACGGCGGCGGCCACCCGGGCCTCCTTGGTCCCGTCGACCAGGTGGTCGAGCAGGACGCCCAGCCGCCTGCCGGGGCCGGGCCGGAAGTGGTGGACGACGTCCACGAGGTGGTCCATGCCGTCCAGCCGCTCGACCACGACGCCCTCGACCCGCAGGTCGTCACCCCACACCTTCTCGACCAGCTCGGCGTCGTGGATGCCCTCGACGAGGATGCGGCTGGCCCGCGCCACCTGGGCCGGCCGGTCCCGCACCGCGGTCGACCCCGAGGCGGTGCGCCCCGGCGCCGCGGGCCCGCGGGCCGGGCGGGGCGGGACCAGGGTCACCGCCCGCCCGTCGACCCGGAACCCGCCGGGGTCGAGGCGCACCAGGCGCCGGGCGCCCGAGTGCTTGTCCCTGATGGCCACGCCGCCGTGCTCGAACGCGACGACCGTGCCCTCGACGCCCGTCGCCCGGTGCAGGACGGCCAGGCCCGGCCGCCCCTCCACGTCGGGATAGGTCGTCGCCCGGCGCCGGGGACCGTCGATGTCGAGCGGGCCGGAGAGGATGCCGTCCCCACGCATGGGAGCCGACGGTAGCGGCCTGTACCGTCCCCGCTCGTGATACTCGTGGACGCCCAGGACGTGGCCGTGAGCCGCCCCGGCAAGCCGCTGTTCGCCGGCCTGTCGCTCACGCTGTCGTCCGGCGACCGGCTGGCGGTGGTCGGCATCAACGGCACCGGCAAGTCCACGCTGCTCGGTGTCCTGGCCGGCACGGTCGAGCCGGAGGCCGGGGCCGTGCGCCGGGGCCGGGGTGCCCGCGTCGTCACCCTCGACCAGACCGCGGTCCTGCCCGCGGGCACCGTGCGCTCGGTCGTGGGCGGGGACTGGGAGGGCGAGGCCATCCTCGACCGCCTGGGCATGGGCGAGCTGCTCGACGCCGACGTCGACCGGCTGTCGGGCGGCCAGGCCAAGCGGGCCGCCCTGGCCCGGGCGCTGGTGGCGGTGGGCGAGGACACCGAGAGCGACCTGCTGATCCTCGACGAGCCCACCAACCACCTCGACATGGACGCCATCGCCTGGCTGGAGGAGCGCCTCGCCGGGTTCAAGGGCGGCCTGGTGCTCGTCACCCACGACCGCCACGTCCTCGACCGGGTGACGACCCGCATCCTCGAGCTGGACCGGGGCCGGGCGCACCTCCACGACGCCGGGTACGCCTCCTACCTGGGCGCCCGGGCCGAGCGGGCCGAGCGGGAGGCCGGCGCCGAGCGCAAGCGGCGCAACCTGGCCCGGGCCGAGCTGGCGTGGCTGCGCCGCGGCGCCCCGGCCCGGACCCGCAAGTCCAAGGCGGGCATCGCCTCCGCCCGGGCGGTGGTCGACGGGCGGGGGCCCGAGCCCGCCAGGGTCGACGACCTGCCGCTGGCCGACCTGGTGCAGACGCCCCGGCTGGGCGACACGGTGGTGGAGCTGCACGACGTGGGCGACGGCTACGACGGCCTGCTCTTCGAGCACGTGGACCTGGCGCTGGGCCCGGGCGAGCGGCTCGGGGTCGTGGGGGCCAACGGCAGCGGCAAGTCCACGCTGCTCGACGTGCTGGCCGGCCGGCGCGAGCCCCGGTCGGGACGGGTGGTGCGGGGCTCGACCGTGCGGGTCGGCTACTACGACCAGCGGGGCGTCGACCTGCCGCCCGACGCCCGGGTGCGGGAGCTGGTCGCCGGCCCCGCCCGCCAGCCCGACTGGAGCGACGCCGCCCTGCTGGAGCGGCTGTGGTTCGGCACCGACGCCCAGTGGGCCCCGGTGCGGCTGCTGTCGGGCGGCGAGCGCCGGCGGCTGCAGCTGGCGCTGGTGCTGCGGCAGGGGCCGAACGTCCTGCTGCTGGACGAGCCCACCAACGACCTCGATCTCGACACGCTGCGGGCCCTCGAGGACATGCTCGACGCCTGGCCCGGGACGCTGGTGGTGGTGAGCCACGACCGGGCGTTCCTGGAGCGCACGGTGGAGGACGTGGTGGTCCTGGACGGCCACTCTGGGCGGCCGGGCCGGGTCGCCCCGGTCCCCGGCGGGTTCGCCGCGTACGTCGCCGAACGGCGGGCCCAGCGCCGCCCGGGCCGGGCCGGCCCGGCCGCCCCGGCCGGTCGCCCGACACCCGCCGGAGCCGCCCCGCGGCCCCGCCCGGCACCCGGCGAGCGGCGCCGGACGCCCAGTACGCTGCGTCACCTCCTCCGCCGGGCGGAGGCGGAGATGCGAAGCTTGCGCGAGCAACAGTCCACGCTCGAAGCTCAGCTGACCACGGTGAGTGACGACCACGCCCGGCTGGCCGAGGTCGGCGAGCGCCTCTCCGCGCTGGGCGCCGAGCTGGCCGCGGCCGAGGAGGCGTGGCTGGCCCTGGCCGAGGAGGCCGAGGCCCAGGGCCTGGCGACCTGACCCGGACCGCCGGTCCGGGACCCGGCTCGACGCCGCTGCCGGGGCGTGTCCGTGGGGTCGGGCTCCGGCTGGCGCCGGACGCGGCGCCAGCCCGTGCGGGCCGCCGAGGTCACCCGGCTCACGCCCGGCACCTTCTGGCTGGCCTGGCCCGCCCTGGCCGCCTGCTGTTTGGCCTGGTCGAGCAGGTGCTCGGCCCAGGCGAACTCGGTGGCCAGGACCGCGAGGCCCGCCACCACGAGGACGATGCCCGGACCGGGCGTCACGAACATCACGAGGCCCACCGCCAGCAGCGCCACGCCGACCACGAACACCGCGGCCCGCCTGCTGCTCCGCCAGATGAACCGCACGAGCGTGCCGAACGAGTTCATGGTCGGGCAGGGTAACCGGGTTCCGCCGGCAGCCACCTTCAGGGCGGGCCGGTAGCCTGGGTCCATGGTGCTGACCGTCACCGCACCCGCTCGGGACAAGATCCTCGAGCTGCGGGCGCAGGAAGACGACCCCGACACGCTGGGCCTCCGCATCGAGGTGACCGGCGTCCAGGGTGTCGAGTACACGTACGACCTCACGTTCGACCCGGTGGCCGAGGCCGACGAGGGCGCCGGCGACCTCATCGAGGCCCAGGGCGACCTGCCGGTCATCATCCCCGGCGAGAGCGTCGACTCGCTGCGGGGCGCCACCCTCGACCTGCCCACCACCGACGGGCAGCAGGGCCTGGTGCTGCGCAACCCCAACCGGCCCGACCCGCTGTCCGGCATGCACATGGAGCTGACCGGCTCGGTCGAGGACAAGGTCCGCCAGCTCCTCGACGGCCAGATCAACCCGTCGCTCGCCATGCACGGCGGGTTCGCCGCCCTCGAGCGGGTCGAGGGGGACACCGTCTACGTGACCATGGGCGGCGGCTGCCAGGGCTGCGCCGTGTCCGCCATGACGCTGCGTGAGGGCATCGCCCGCTCCATCAAGGAGGCGATCCCCGAGGTGTCCGAGGTGCTCGACACCACCGATCACGCTCTCGGTGAGAACCCGTACTACACATGATCGGCCCAGGGCGTTACCTTTTCGCCCGGAATCCCGATAACAACATGTGACAGGCGACACCTCGCTCGACTAAGGTGACCCTTGATCCGCTGGGGGCGACCAGGGGGAGAGGCCCGGGCCGGAGTAATCCGGTCCGGGCCTTGTCGCGTCTAACGGCGCGACAGCACCTCACGGGCAGTGGTGGCGACACCACTGGCGTCGAGGCCGAGCGACGCCAGGATCGCGTCCGGCTTGCCGTGCTGGATGAACTGCACCGGCACGCCGAGGACCGCCAGCCGGGGCCCGTCGCCGGCGCGGGGCGCGGACTCCAGCCGGTCGGCGATCGCCGCGCCGATGCCGCCCTCGCGGTAGCCGTCCTCGATGGTGACCACCGCGGGATGGGCCCCCGCGTCGGCCAGCATCTCCTCGTCGAGCGGCTTGGGCACCCGCACGTCCCACACGGTGGCCTCGACGCCCTCGGCCGCCAGCACCTCGGCGGCGGCCCGGGCCGCGCCCAGCATCTTGCCCACGGCCAGCAGGCACACGTCGCGGCCCGCCCGCACCTTGCGGGCCGACAGCCCGGAGCCGACCTCGTCGGGGACGGTGTCGTCCGGCGGCATCGTCTTGGGGAAGCGGATGACCGCCGGCCCGTCCACGCACAGCTCCAGGGCGTCGTGCAGCATCACGCCCAGCTCGCGGTACGACGACGGGGCGAAGATCGTCATGCCCGGAACCTTGGACAGCAGCACCATGTCCAGCACGCCGTGATGGCTGGCGCCGTCGTCGCCGGTGATGCCGGCCCGGTCGAGGCAGAACACCACCGGCTGGCCGTGCAGCGCCACGTCCAGGTTGACCTGGTCGAAGGCCCGGGACAGGAACGTCGAGTAGATCGCGACCACCGGACGCAGCCCGCCCATGGCCATGCCGGCGGCCGCGGTGACCGCGTGCTGCTCGGCGATGCCCACGTCGAAGAACCGGTCCGGGAACCGCTCCTTGAACGGCAGCAGCCCGGTCGAGTCGGGCATGGCGGCCGTGATCGCCACCACCTCGGGCCGGTGCTCGGCCTCCTTGATGACCGCCTCGGTGAACGCGGCGGTGTAGCTGCCCGGCTTGGAGTCGGACAGGTCGTGGAGCCGCTTGATCGGGTCGGTCTCGGCCGGCGCGTAGCCCCGGCCCTTCTGGGTCAGCACGTGGACGACGATGGGGCCGTCGAACTCCGCGGCGTTGCGCAGCGCCCGCTCCAGCCCGGCCACGTCGTGCCCGTCGAACGGGCCCGTGTAGCGCACGCCCAGCATCTCGAAGAACGCCGGCGGCTCGAACATCTCCCGCAGCGCGGCCAGCGCCCCCTCGACGCCCCGCTCCAGGTGCTCGCCCACCAGCGGCACCTCGTGCAGGATGCGGTCCAGCCGGGCCCGGTTGCGCACGTAGGACGGGTTGAGCCGCAGGCGGCCCAGGCTCTCGCTCAGCTTCGACACCGTGGGGGCGTAGCTGCGGCCGTTGTCGTTGAGGATGATGACCGACGGCGTGTCGGAGTGGCCCAGGTTGTTGAGGCCCTCGAACGCCATGCCGCCGGTGAGCGAGCCGTCGCCGATGACCGACACGACCCGGCGGTCGAGGCCCTGCACCTTGAACGCCTCGGCGATGCCGAAGGCGTAGCAGAGGATGGTCGAGGCGTGGCTGTTCTCGATCCAGTCGTGCTCGGACTCGTCCCGGCACGGGTAGCCGGACAGCCCGCCGGCCTGGCGCAGGTGGGTGAAGTCGTCGCGCCGGCCGGTGAGGATCTTGTGCACGTAGGCCTGGTGGCCGGTGTCCCACAGGATCACGTCCCGGGGCGAGTCGAACACCCGGTGCACCGCCAGCGTGAGCTCCACCACCCCCAGGTTCGAGCCCAGGTGCCCGCCGTTGGCGGACACCGCGCTGACGATGTGGTCCCGGATCTCGCCGGCCAGCTCGTCGAGCTGGTCGGGCGTGAGATCCCGCAGGTCAGAGGGGTGGTCGATCGACTCGAGGAGCATGCAGGCCGCTCCGGCGACGTGGGTGGGCGTGGCGGGGCCGAGGCCCCGAGCAGGGCCCAACGCTACCGCCCCCGGCTGCAGGCCGCCCATGTGCCCCGGCGATGGTAGAAGGGGCGCCATGGCGCGACCCCGGGTCATCCCGCTCCACGAGAACCTGCGGCTCCAGCGGGAGGGGTGCCGGATGCTGGGCTCGTCGCTGTACGCCACGGTGCTCGACGGCGTGCTGGCCGACGTGGCCGACGGGGGCGTGTGCGCCGGGATCCTCGGGCCCCGCGCCGGCGACTCGGCCAACAGCGCGCTGCCGCTGCGGTTCCTCGGCTCCGTCCACCGGCTGGTGCTCGACGGGCACGCGCCGGCGCTCGCCGCCCACTACCCGTCGACCGGGGGGAGCCCGGGTCCCACCCTGGTCGACGACTTCCTGGCCACGGTGGCCGACCGCCGCCCGGAGATCGAGGACCGCATCGAGCTCGGGGTCCAGACCAACGAGGTGGGCCGGTCGGCGGCGCTGGTCGGCGGCTACGCCGAGGTCGCCCGGCGCAGCGGTGGCCTGCCCCTGCGCGTGCTGGAGATCGGCGCCAGCGCCGGGCTGAACCTGCGCTGGGACGGGTTCTGGTACGACACCGGCGCCTCCACCTTCGGCGACCCGGCCAGCGGCGTGCGGTTCGAGGGCTGGTGGGACGGCGCCCCGCCCGACCTCGCCACCGGCGCCGTCGTCGGCCGGCGGGAGGGCTGCGACCGCAGCCCCATCGACATCACCGGCGACGACGGGCGCACCACGCTGCGGTCCTACGTGTGGCCCGACCAGCTCGAGCGCCTGGCCCGCCTGGACGCCGCGCTGGCCGTCGCCGACCGGGTCCCGGCCACGGTCGAGGCCGCCGACGCGGGGGAGTGGCTCGAGCGCCGCCTGGCCGAGCCCGCGTCCGGGCTCGCCACCGTCGTCGTCCACTCGATCGTGTGGCAGTACGTGGCGGCGGAGTCCCGGGACCGGATGCGGGCCGCGCTGGCGGCGGCGGGCGGGCAGGCGACCCCCGACGCCCCGCTGGCGTGGCTGCGGCTGGAGCCCGCCGGCGCCACGGCCGACCTGCGCCTCACCTGGTGGCCCGGGGGCGGCGAGGAGGTGCTCGGCCTCGCCGGGTTCCACGGCCGGCCGGTGCAGTGGGGGTCGGTCAGGCGGTGACCGGGACGGCCTCGCGCTGCGACCGCGGGGCCGCGCCACGCCTCCCACCAGGACGTCAGGACCCGGGCCAGCCCGTAGCCCACGGCCAGGCAGGCCAGGCCGCCGAGCCCGTCGATCCAGTAGTGGTTGGCCGTCACCATGATGTCGAACAGGGTGAGGAGCGGGTAGGCGATGACGAGCGCCTTGACCCAGCGCCGCCGCACCAGCGGGAACAGCACGAACGCGCACCAGGTCGACCAGCCGATGTGCATGCTGGGCATGGCCGCGTACTGGTTGGACACCGCCGCCATCTCCTCGCTGCCGAACGAGGCCCAGCCGCCGTACTCGGCCACCGTGTCGACGTAGCCGAACTCGTCGCACGGCGGGTCGCCGGCCTCGTCCGCCCGCCGGGAGGCGTCGCCGGCGAAGACGCGGCAGCCGCCGTAGATGCCGGGGTCGTCCAGCAGCCGGGGCGGCATCAGCGAGAACGTGGCGAACCCGACCAGCGCCAGCAGCGTCGTGAACGCCAGCGTGTTGCGCCACAGCCGGTACCGCCAGGGCGCCTTGCGGTACAGGTACACCAGGGCGAAGGCGGCCACCACGAAGTGCAGGACGCCGTAGTAGACGTTCCACAGGCGGATCAGCCCGTCCATCGGCAGGTCCAGGTACCACTGCTGCAACCGGTCCTCGAAGTAGAGGCCGAGGTTGCGTTCGAGCTGGATGATGGCCTTGCCGTGGTGGAACGCCGGGTCGGCGTCGACCGAGGTGCCCGCCCCCGAGCCGAACTGGTTCCGGACGGCCGAGTAGCCCACGTACACGAGGACGATGTAGATCACCTCCCGCCACCACCGCAGCCGGCTGCGGGGGCGGCGGGACCCGTCGTCCTCGCCCGGCCGGTCCCCGGGCGCCGGGTCGCCGGGCGCGGCGTCCAGCGCCGTCATGCCGCCGTGCGGGTGGCGGTCCGCCGGCGCCCGCCGGCCGCGAAGGCGGGGGCGCCCAGCAGGCTGACGAGCAGGTTGAGCAGGTAGAGCAGGAGGCCGAGCGCGATGGCGTCCTGCTGGGCCACGCCGAGCGGGGTGAGGAACAGCACGAACGCCCCCTCCCGCACGCCGAGGCCGGCCATGCTGATGGGCAGCACCTGGGCGATCAGCACCGCGGGGAAGAAGGCCAGCAGCGCGGTCAGGCCGGCCGGCTGCAGGCCGAGGGCCTGGGCCGCGGCCACGGCCGCCAGCACCAGCGCGAGCTGGTAGGCGAACCCGGCCGCGAGGACGTTGGCGGCGGCGGCCGGGTGCGACCGCAGGCGATCGACGCCGAGGTGGACCGCGCCCACGAAGCGGCGCCAGCCCTCCTTGGTGGCGAAGCGGCCCCCGATGCGGGCGCTGCCGGCGGCGGCGAGGACGGCGACCAGCAGCATCAGCGTGCCGAAGGCGAGGCAGAGGGCGATGCGGGTGGCGGTGCCCAGGTGCCGCAGCCCGGGGTTGACCGCGAACCCCACGATCGTGATGACCGGCAGCACCAGCCAGCCCGTCAGGCGCTCCAGCACCACGGAGGCGAAGGTCCCGGGCGACTCGCCGGTGTCCCGCGACAGCCGGCTCACCCGCAGCACGTCACCGCCGATGGTGGTGGGCAGCACGTTGGAGACGAACTGGCCCGCCATGTAGTGCGACATCAGCCGGGGGAGGCGGGTGCGGATCTCGAGCGCGTCGAGGACCTTCTGCCAGCGCAGCGCGGACAGGATGATGCCGGCCAGCGTGAGCAGCGCGGCGATGCCGAGCCACGCCCGCCGTCGCCAGCGACCACTCGGGGACGAGGTCGGCCGGGTCGAACGACGGCACCTTGGCCACGAGCACGACGAGCATGCCCACGCTCACAACGATGCGCAGCCCCAGCGACACCGCCTGCTTCCGTTCCACCCTCACCTCCCTGGGTCCGGCGCACGAGCATCGTCGGTCGAAGGCTCGCCGAACCGTCTGCCAGTCTACGACCCCGCGACCTCCGGTTCCCCGCGCGTTCTCCCTGTGTTCGCGCGGCTACCCTGCGCTGCCGCCGTCGGCATCGGTGGACGAGACGGCGAGAGCTTCCGGCCCGCAGGGGCGCACACCACCTCCCGAACCACAGACCACGCAGGAGGGGCGCGCCCATGCGCCGTACCACCTGGTCACGGGGGGCGCTGTGCGCAGCGTTGCTCGGTGTGACCATGATCATGCCCATGCTGGAGCCCGCCGACGACCCGCCCGCCGCCCACGACCCACCGGGGCCCGACATGCTGGCCGACGCCCGCGCCGCCACCCGGGCGCTCGACCGGGCCCGGTTCGAGCTGCGCACGACGGTGTTCCAGGCCGACGAGGAGCTCACCTTCGTCCACCGGGGCGCGTTCGACCAGGGCGGCGCCCGGGTCCAGGCCGAGTCCGACATGACCGAGGCCGCGGCCACGCTCGAGGCGGCCGGCCAGCCGCTCGACGGCGACTGGTCGCAGCCCACCCGCATGGTCGTGGCCGGCGAGACCGTCTACTCGCAGCTGGGGCCGATGGCCGAGGCGCTGGGCCGCGAGCCGACCGACTGGACCAGCGCCCGGTTGGTGGCGGTCATGGCCCAGGGGGCGACCGACAACGACACGCTGGCCCTCGCGCTCGACCCGCTCGGCCCGCTCGACCTGCTGGAGCGGCCGGTGGTCGAGGTCGGCGAGCCCGGCGACGACGGGGCGGGCGGCGCGGACGAGCGCGAGATCCGGGGCGAGCCGGTCACCCACCTGCGGGCCACGCTGGCGCTCGCCGGGGCCACGTCCGACGGCGGCACCGAACCGGCGCCGGGGTCCTTCGAGGGCCGCCTGCGGGCGGCGGGCGTCGAGTCCCTGCCGGTCGACGTCTGGCTCGACGGGGCCGGCGTGGTCCGCCGCCTCGTCGTGCGCCTCGACGCCGCCATGGCCGGCGGGTCGGGCGGGTCGTCGCTGACGACGACGTTCGACGTCTACGACGTGGAGGGCGACATCGAGGTCGAGGTGCCGGACCCCGCCGACGTCATCGCCGGGTGACGTTCAGCTGGTACTTGTCCATGAACTTCTCGACGTCGACGACGACGCGGGTGACCTTGCCGGCGGCGATGAGGCCGCGGTCGTCGGAGGCCGAGACGGAGAACGTGAGCCGGCGCCCCTCGATCTTCTCGAGCCGGGCCTCGGCCGACACCTGGCACCCGACCGCGGTCGGCGCCAGGTGGTCGAGCTGGACCCGCATGCCCACGGTCGTGTGACCCTCGGGCACCTGGCCGGCGACGGCGGCCAGCGTCGCCTCCTCGCACAGGGCGACCAGCCGGGGCGTTCCCAACACGGGCACCTCTCCCGTGTGGAGGGCGACGGCGGTGTCGTCGTCGCACACGTCGATCACCACCTTGGCGGCCAGGCCGGGTTGGAGAGGCACCCGGGTACAGTACGCATCCACGCCTCCGGCGGGCGAAAGGGGCCCGGGTCCCCGCCCGCCCGGGTGCGACGACGCCGCCCGTCCGGGAAACGAGGTCTCCGTGCTCGACGAAGCCGCCATCCAGCGCACCCTGGCTGCCGCCCTCCGCACCGGCGGCGACTTCGCCGAGGTGTTCGTCGAGGACAAGCGGTCGTCGTCCGCCATGCTCGACGACGGCCGCGTCGAGGAGCTGTCCTCGGGTCGCGACCGCGGCGCCGGCATCCGGGTCGTGGTCGGCGAGACCACCGGGTTCGCCCACACCGCCGACCTGTCCGACGACGGCCTGCGCGCCGCGGCCGAGGCCGCGGCGGCCGCCGCCCGGTCCGGCGGGGGCGGGGTGCGGGAGGTGGCGCTCACCCGCACGACGGCGCCCCGGCCCAACGAGGTCGCCATCCTGCCCGAGACGGTGTCCAAGGGCGCCAAGGTCGAGCTGCTGCGCCGGGCCGACGAGACGGCCCGGGGCGAGGGGTCCTCGATCCGCCAGGTGCGGGCCCGCTACGGCGACTCCCGCCGCCAGATCCTGGTGGCCAACAGCGAGGGCCTGCTGGCCGCCGACGACCAGGTGCGCACGCTGTTCGTCGTGTCGGCCGTGGCGTCGGGCGACACCGGCATGCAGACCGGCTACGAGTCCGTGGGGCGCACGGTCGGCTTCGAGCTGTTCGACCGCTACGAGGTCGAGGAGATCGCCCGCACCGCCGCCCGGCGGGCCATCACCAAGCTGGCCGCCCGGCCGGCCCCGTCCGGCACGCTGCCGGTCGTCATCGGCCCGGGGGGCGGCGGCGTGCTGTTCCACGAGGCGTGCGGCCACGGCCTGGAGAAGGACCTGGTCGACAAGGGCGCCTCGGTGTTCAAGGGCAAGCTGGGCCAGCAGGTGGCGTCCCCGCTGGTCACGCTCGTCGACGACGGCACGATGGCCGAGGAGTGGGGCTGCTTCGCCATCGACGACGAGGGCACGCCCGCCCAGCGCAACGTCCTCATCGAGGACGGGGTGCTCACCGACTACATGTGGGACATGCTGCGGTCCCGCAAGGACGGCCGGGCCCGCAGCGGCAACGGCCGCCGCCAGAGCTACCAGCACCTGCCCATGGTGCGGATGACCAACACCTACCTGCTGGGCGGCGACGGCGACCCCGCCGACATCCTGGCGTCGACCGACCACGGCGTGTACGTGTCGTCGCTCGGTGGCGGCCAGGTCAACACGGCCACCGGCGACTTCGTGTTCGGCATGACCGAGGCGTACCTCATCGAGGACGGCCGCATCACCGAGCCGCTGCGGGAGGGCAACCTCATCGGCAACGGGCCCAAGGTGCTGCGCGACATCGACGCCGTCGGCAACGACTTCGCCATGGGTCACCCGGGCACGTGCGGCAAGGACGGCCAGGGCGTCCCCGTGGGCGACGGCGTGCCCACGCTGCGGGTCACCGCCCTGACGGTCGGCGGGACCGCCGCGTGAGCGAGCCCTCCGGGGCTGCCGGGGCCGACCTGCTGGCGCTGGCCGACCGGCTCGTCGGGATGGCACAGGGGAGCGAGCAGCTCGAGGCCTACGTGGCCCGGTCGAGCGACACGAGCGTCCGCGTCTACGAGGGCGAGGTCGAGCAGCTGTCGGTGGCCGACGCCCAGGGCGTGGGCGTGCGGGTGGTCGTCGACGGCCGCCAGGGGTTCGCCTACTGCGGCACGTTCGACGAGGCCGCCCTGGCCGAGACGGTGGCGGAGGCCCGCGACAACGCCGCGTTCGGCGAGCCGGACGAGGCGGCCGGCGTGGCCGTGCCCGACGGCGTCGAGCCGGCGTCGCTGGACCTGTGGCGCCCGGCGCTGGCCGCGGTCCCCACCGACGAGAAGGTGGCGCTGGCGGTCCAGCTGGAGCGGGCCGTGCTCGGCGCCGACCCCCGCATCGTCGGCGTGGAGTCGTGCGACTACGCCGACACCCTCGCCGAGTCGGCCGTCGCCACCACGACCGGCATCCGGCGGGCGTCCCGCGAGAC
This sequence comes from uncultured Acidimicrobiales bacterium, assembly GCA_963759225.1. GTDB lineage: Bacteria > Actinomycetota > Acidimicrobiia > Acidimicrobiales > VFJN01 > ZC4RG19. The sequence goes on from CAVWYL010000003.1 coordinate 95,878, forward strand.
CAGCTGCGAGCTGGTCGCCTACTCGCTGGCCGCCGAGGGCGACGACATGCAGACCGGGTTCGGCTTCTCGCTGGGCCGGTCGTTCGACGAGCTCGACGTGGCCGTGGCCGCCCGCGACGCCGCCGACCGGGCCCTGCGGATGCTGGGCGCCACCAAGCCGCCGTCGGGCCGCCTCACGGTCGTGCTCGACCCGTGGGTGACGGCCCAGCTCGTCGGCATCGTGGCCGGCACGCTGGGGGCCGAGGAGGTCATCAAGGGCCGGTCGCTGTTCGCCGGCCGCGTCGGCGAGTCGGTGGCGTCGCCGCTGGTCACCCTCGTCGAGGACCCGACCGACGCCCGGTCGTTCGGCGCCACGCCGGTCGACGACGAGGGCCTCGCCACCCGCCGGCTGCCGCTGGTGTCGGCCGGGGTGCTCGACGGGTTCGCCCACTCGACGTGGACGGCCCGCCGCCTCGGCGCGGCGTCCACCGGCTCGGCGGTCCGGGCCGGGTTCAAGTCCACGCCGACGGCCGGGTGCCGGGCGGTGACCCTCGCCCCGGGCTCGGCGGCCGCCGCCGCGCTCGTGGCCGGGGTCGACGACGGCGTGCTGGTCCAGGAGGTGTCGGGCCTGCACTCGGGCGTCAACCCGGTGTCCGGCGACCTGTCGACCGGGGCCGAGGGACTGCGGATCCGGGGCGGCGAGGTGGCCGAGCCGTTGCGCGAGTTCACCATCGCCTCGACGCTGCAGCGCCTGCTGCACGACGTGACGGCCGTGGGCTCGGACCTGACGTGGCTGCCGATGTCGGCCGCCGGGGTCACCCTCGTGGTCGGGGACGTGGCGGTGTCGGGGTCGTGAGCCTGGCCGGCGAGGACGAGCTGCTCGAGCTGGCGTCCAAGGTGGCCGGCGAGGCCGGGCCGGGCGAGCAGGTCGAGGCGTTCGTGGGCAGCTCGTCGTCGACGAGCGTGCGGGTCCACGGCGGCGACATCGAGTCGCTGACCCAGGCGGGCTCGGCCGGCATCGGCGTGCGGGTGGTGCGCGACGGCCGCCAGGGCTTCGCCTACGCGGGGTCGCTGGACCCGGCGGTGATCGCCGGCGTGGTGGCCGAGGCCCGCGACAACGCCCGCTTCGCCGAGCCCGAGACGTGGGTCGGCCTCGCCGAGCCGGACGGCGTGGTGCCGCCCGACATCGACCTGTGGCGCGACGGCCTCGCCGGCATGCCGACCGACCGCAAGGTGGAGCTCGCGCTCGAGCTGGAGCGGGCCGTCAAGGCCCGGGACCCCCGCGTCACGGGCGTGCGGGTGGCGTCGTGGGGCGACGGCTCGGGCGTCGGCGCCGTGGCCACGTCCACCGGCATCGCGGTGACCGGCCGCTCGACGTTCTGCCACCTGGCGGTGCAGGCCCTGGCCACCGACGGCGACGAGACCAAGACGGGCTACGGCGTGTCGGTGGGCCGCGAGCCCGCCGACGTCGACCTCGACGAGGCCGCCGGCGACGCCGCCGACCGCGCCACCCGCCTGCTCGGGGCCGTGCAGCCCGCGAGCGGCACGGTGACCCTGGTGCTGGAGCCCCAGATGGCCGCCACGCTGCTCGGGGTGGTGGCCGGCACGCTCAACGGCGAGTCGGTGCTGAAGGGCCGGTCGCCGTTCGCCGACCGGGTGGGCGAGCCGATCGCCTCGCCCCTCGTCACGCTGGTCGACGACCCGACCGACGCCGCCTCGCTCGGCGCCGACTCCCACGACGGCGAGGGCCTCGCCACCCGCCGCATCCCGCTGATCGAGGGCGGCACCCTGCGCGGGTTCCTCCACAACACGATGACCGGCCGGCGCGCCGGCGTGCCCTCGACCGCCTCCGCGGTCCGCGGCTTCCGGTCGACCCCGGGCGTCGGCGCCCAGGCGCTGGCGATCACCCCGGGCCACGGCACCCTCGACGAGCTGATCGCCGCCGTCGACCACGGCGTGCTCGTCCAGTCGATGACCGGCCTGCACTCGGGCGTGAACCCGGTGTCGGGCGACTTCTCGGTGGGCGTCGAGGGCCTGATGGTGCGCCGGGGCGCCCGCGCCGAGCCCATCCGCGAGGCCACGGTGGCCTCGACGCTGCAGCGCCTGCTGCTCGACGTGGCGGCGGTCGGCGGCGAGCGGGAGTGGACGCCGGGCGGCACCGGGGCCGCCGCGCTCGTCATCCCCGGGGTCACGCTGAGCGGCGTCTGAGCAGAACGACACGAGGCCGCAACGTGCGCCGGGTTGCGCCGGCCCCCCTCCGTCGGTGACCATCATGAACTGACCGGCGGCGGGCCCCGCCGCATCGATCGCTGAGCGACGGGAACCGTGTCGATATTTCACGCCATCATCCTGGGCATCACCCAGGGGCTCTCCGAGTACCTCCCCATCTCGTCGTCGGGCCACCTCATCATCGTCCCCTGGCTGTTCGGCTGGGACGACTTCGCGGGCAACGAGTCGCTGGAGAAGACCTTCGACGTGGCCCTCCACCTGGGCACGCTCGTGGGCGCCGTGGCCTACTTCCGTCACGACATCGTGCGCCTGACCAAGGCCGCGTTCACCAAGCCGCGCTCCTCCGACGGGCGCCTGGGGTGGCTGGTGGCCGTGTCGGCGCTGCCGGCCGCGATCACCGGCGCCCTGTTCGCCGACGCCATCGAGGAGAACACCAACCAGCTCTGGCTGATCGCCGTCATGATCATCGTCGGCGCCCTGCTGCTGGCCCTCGCCGACGGGGTGCGGGGCAAGCGCACGATCGACGAGGTCAGCCTGAGCGACGCGCTGGCGATGGGGGTCGGGCAGGCGCTCGCCCTGCAGCCGGGCGTGTCGCGCTCGGGCGTCACGATCACCGTCGGCCGGTTCATGGGCCTCGGCCGCGACGGCGCCGCCCGGTTCGCGTTCCTGATGAGCCTGCCGATCACGACCGGGGCGCTGCTGTTCAAGTGGTTCGACGTGCAGGGCGACGGCGGCATACCCGCCGGCTTCCGGGCCCCGTTCATCTGGGGCATCGTCGCCTCGGGCATCACCGGCTACATCGCCGTGTGGGGCACGCTCAAGCTCATCCGCACGCACTCGTTCCTTCCTTTCGTGCTGTATCGCCTCGTGCTGGGCGTCTCGATCCTGCTGCTGCTGGCCACGTCGTTCCGTTAGGCGGCTGGTCACCCGCCCGCCAGCGCGAGCACCGCGGCCCCCTGGGCCACCGCCCACGCCAGCCGGGGCGCATCGTCCGCCGGGCACCGACACCGTGACGGCCTCGTCGCCGACGTCGACGACGGTCGCGCCCTCGACCACGGGGAACGCCGGTGGGTCGCGGCCCGCCTCGACGGCGGGTGGCGTCACCGCCAGCACGTCGACCAGGTCGCCGACGACCACGGGCGGCACCGCGTACTGCGCCCGCGGCACGGCCACGGCCAGGTGGCCCGGTCCCACCAGTGCCGCCGTCCCCACCAGCCCGGCCGGCGCCAGGCGCTCGGCCACCACCGGCTCGCCCGCCAGGATGGGGTGGCGCGCCACGGCACCGACCGGGAGCGCGGTCAGCGCGCCGTCGGGCACGGTCGCCCGCGGCAGGGCCCGCCGTTCGACGTCGTCCGCGGCCACCGACTCGCCGGGGTCGAGGTCGTGCCGGGCGACGAGGACGTCGCGGCCCGCTCCCCACCGGTCGCGCGCGGCCTGGGCCTGGCCGACGACGGCGGACGTGACGAGGACGGTGACGAGGGCCAGCGCGCTGAGCGCCAGCCGGCGGACGGCGGGGCGGGCGAGAGCGCGTCGGGCGCGCACGGCCAGGAGGGTGGAGTAGGGGACCACAGGGCACTTCCCAGAAGTTGTTGACGGATCGGGAAGGTCACCCTATAGGATCAGAGACGCATGGAAAACCTGAAAAGCACGAAAACCGTCACGAAGACCGTTTGTCAGAGGATGTCGTCGAACCGGTGGTGGCGCGGGATGCGCGCCGCGTCCTCGTCGTGGATGGCCACGAGCTGCCGCACGCGCAGCTCGCTCAGCGGGCCGAGGGCGTCGTACACGGCCACGTAGCGGCGGCGGGCCTCCCGCAGCGGCCAGTCGGCCGGCAGCAGGGCGTCGGGCAGGCGCGGGTCGTGGCCGGCGAGCACGATCCAGCGGGCCGCCAACCGGGTGCGCACGACCAGCGCCTCGGCGCTGCCCATCGCGCCGTCCGCCACGCGGTCGCCGATCCGGTCGAGGTCGCCCAGCAGGGCGGTGTAGCCGTCGCGCAGCCCGTCGAGGTCCCAGGCGCCCATCAGGTCGACCCCCGACCCGCGGGGGACGTCGACCACCCGCAGCACGACGGCGTCGCCGATGCCGAGGTCGGTGAGCGTGCCGTCGAGGGCCGCCAGCGGCGACCCCGGGGTGATCCACAGCCCGTCGAAGAGGGGCGCGAGCCCGAGGGCCCGCAGCCGCCGCCGCAGCGCCCGGCGCAGGTGGCGGTCGCTCTCGGGCACCGAGAACGCGACGCACGTCCAGTGCCCGTCCCACTCGACCGGCTCGGCGCCGACGAGCGTGATGGCCCGGCTGACCGACTTGGCCGTGGCCACCATGGCCGGGGCCAGGCGGTACGCGGTCGTGCGCCCGGTCTTGGTGCCCTCGAGCTGGCCGGCCCGGGTCAGGCGGCTGAGCGCGGCCCGGGTCGCGGCCTCGCCGACGCCGAACTCAGCGAGCAGCCCGACGAGGGCGGCCGAGGGGATGTAGTCCTGGCCGGCGTACCAGTAGTCCCCCATGAGCGTGGCCAGCAGCCGGGCGGTCGAGCGGGCCCGGTCCTCCCGGGCCGACCCGTTGCCGGTGTCCAGGTCCTCGACGGTGGTCATCGGTGGCCAGCCTACGCGATCTCGATGACAGGCCCGGTGCGACCGGACCGGTCGACGTCATCCGACGGCGAGGACGTCGTCGGGCAGCAGCTCGATGGCCCGGAACAGCACCGTGCGCACCCGCTCGGCGTTGCGCTCCAGCGTCGCGAACACCTCGTCCATGGTGACGGGCTCGATGCCGGGCACGCCGTCGAGGCCCACGTCGTAGTCGGTGACCAGCGCGATCCCCACGTACGGCACGCCGATCTCGGCCGCCAGCACCGCCTCGGGCATCTGCGTCATGTTCACCACGTGCCAGCCCTGGGCGCCGTACCAGCGGGACTCGGCCCGGGTCGAGAACCGCGGCCCGTCGATCACCACCACCGTGCCGGCGGGGTGGGTGGTCACGCCCTCCGCGGCGCACGCCTCGACCACGACGGCCCGCAGCCGGGCGTCGTAGGGCTCGGCGAAGCTGACGTGGTCGACGGGGGCCAGCCCCTCGGGCGTGCCCGGCCCGTCGTGGAACGACGACGGTCGACCGGTGGCCCGGTCGAAGATCTGGTCGACGACCACGAACTCTCCGGGGTGGATGTCGGGCTGCAGCGACCCGCAGGCGAAGGGGGCGAACAGCGCCCGCACGCCGAGCGTGCGCATGGCCCAGGCGTTGGCCCGGTACGGCACCCGGTGCGGGGGCAGCGCATGGTCACGGCCGTGGCGGGGCAGGAAGGCCACGCGGCGGCCGCCGACCTCGCCGATCGTGACGGGCGCGGACGGTGGCCCGTAGGGCGTGTCGAGGGCGATCTCCTCGACGTCGTCGAGCAGCGAGTAGAGGCCGGAGCCGCCGTAGACCCCGACGTCGGCCTGCGTCACGCGGTGCTGGTCGCCGCCGCCGAGCTCGACGAGCTGTCCGACGACGAGGAGGACGAGGACGACGACGAGTCCGACGTGCTCTCGCTCGACGTGCCGGACGAGCCGTCCGACGACGAACCCGAGGACGAGCTGGACGCAGCGGTCTTCGACCCGGACCGGCTGTCGTTCTTGTAGAAGCCGGTGCCCTTGAAGGCGATGCCGACCGAGTTGAAGACCTTGCGCAGGGGGCCCGAGCAGGCCGGGCATTCGGTGAGCGGGTCGTCGGAGAACGACTGGACGACCTCGAGGTGCTCGCCGCACTCCCTGCAGCGATATTCGTAGGTGGGCATTGCGGCTCCGGGTGCTGGCACTCGCGACGTGAGAGTGCCAAGGCTACTGCACGTACCATCAGACCGTCGTGTTCATCACGTTCGCCTGCCTCGTCTCCGGCTACCTGATCGGAACGTTCCCCACGGCCCTGCTCGTCGGGCGCCGGCGAGGTGTCGATCCGACCCGCACGGGCTCCGGGAACCCGGGTGCCACCAACGTCGCCCGCGCCGCCGGGCGGTGGGCGGGCGCGGCCACGCTGATCGGCGACCTGCTCAAGGGGGTCGCGGCCGCGGCGCTCGGCTGGGCGGGCGGCGGGCAGACGCTGGCGGCATGGTGTGGGCTGGCCGCCGTGGTCGGCCACGTGCTGCCGCTGACGCGGGGCATGCGGGGCGGCAAGGGCGTCGCCACCGGCGCCGGCATGGCGATCGTGGTGGCGCCGCTGGCCACGCTCGTGGCCGCGGTCGCGTTCGCCGTCACGGTCGCCGTGAGCCGCACGGTGTCGGTGGGCTCGGTCGTGGGGGCCGCGGTCCTGCCGGTGGCGGCGGCCGCGCTCGGGACACCGGCGGTCGTCGTGGTGGCGCTCGGCCTGTGCGCCGTGGTCGTGACGGTCCGCCACGAGAAGAACATCCGCCGGTACTTCCGGGGCCAGGAGCCCCGGCTCGGACGCTCCGCCTAGAGCCTCAGGGCTTGCGGCCGACACCGACGTGGAGCGGGGCGACCCACGCCCCCGGCACGGGCTCGGGGGCGCCCGCCAACCGCCAGCCGTCGACCTGGACGATCCCCGGCTCGACCAGCACGAGCCCACGGAAGAACCGCTCGACCGCCGCCCGGTCCCGCGCCACCCAGGGCTGCTGCATGACCCGGTCGACCCCGCCCGCGACGCTCCCTGCCGGGTCCCCGGGCGCCCCGCCCGCGGCGGTGCCGGGCGCGCCGGCCGGCTCGGGTGGCGGCTCCGCTCCGGTCGGCGAGGCGCAGGGTCGGGCGCCGGTGGCCAGGTGGGAGACGGCCAGGTAGCTGCCCGGGGCCAGGTGCCGCATCAGGTGGGCGACGATGGCATGGGGGTCGTCGGGGTCGGCCACGTGGTGGAGGACGCCGACCAGCAGCAGGGCCACGGGCTCGGCGAGGTCCAGGGTCCGGGCGGCCCGGGCGAGGATGACGTCGGGGTCGCGGAGGTCGGCCTGGACGTACGCGGTCCGGGCCGGGTCGCCGGGCCCCAGCAACTGGTGGGCATGGGCCAGGACCACCGGGTCGTGGTCGACCGAGACCACCCGGGCGTCGGGGGCGGCGCGCAGGGCGATGGTCTGGACGTTGTCGGCGTTGGGGATGCCCGTCCCGATGTCGAGGAACTGGCGGATGCCGGCCTCGGCGGCGAGCCAGCGGACGGCCCGCCCGAGGAAGGCCCGGTTGGCGCGGGCCTCGGCCCGGGCGTTGTCCATGCCGCCCACGAACGCCGCCACCTGGCGGGCGGCGTCGCGGTCCACGGCGAAGTTGTCCGACCCGCCGAGCAGGTAGTCGTAGACCCGGGCCGAGTGGGCGACGGTGCTGTCGATCTCGACCGGGTGTCCCGCGGTCCACCGCGGGGTAGTGGGTTCGTCCGTCACGGTATGCCTTTCCTTGCATCCGACCGTGACGCGAGTTAACCGCCTGGCACCACCAGGGTGAAATAAGACTGAAATTGACGTAAATTCCGAAGGAGTTCCGCCGCTGAGTGTTCCCGTTCGCGGGACCAGCCTCTAGCGTTCGGCATGGGCGGACGCCGGTCGCACGGCGCTCCTACGGACATTCGACACCTGGAGAACGAGGAGGCGACCGAGTCCATGACGAACGCGGTTCGCAAGGCAGTCATCCCGGCGGCGGGCCTCGGCACCCGCTTCCTGCCGGCCACCAAGGCGCAGCCCAAGGAGATGCTGCCCGTCGTCGACAAGCCGGCCATCCAGTACGTGGTCGAGGAGGCGGTGCGGGCCGGCATCGACGACATCCTCATCATCACCGGGCGCGGCAAGCGCAGCCTGGAGGACCACTTCGACCGCTCGATCGAGCTCGAGGTCTCGCTGGAGGCGTCGGGCAAGCACGACCAGCTCAGCGAGGTCCGCGGCCTGGCCGACCTGGCCGACATCCACTACGTGCGCCAGGGCGAGGCGCTCGGCCTCGGCCACGCCGTGTCGGTGGCCCGCAAGCACGTGGGCGACAGCCCGTTCGTGGTCATGCTCGGCGACGACATCATGGACGACAACTCGACCGTCCTCGGCGACATGATCACGGTCTACGGCGACACCGGCGCCTCGGTGGTGGCGTTCAAGTCGTTCCCCCCCGAGGAGATCTCGTCCTACGGCTGCGCCGACCCCGAGCCCACCGACCGCGCCGACCTGGTGCGGCTGCGGGGCATCGTGGAGAAGCCCAAGCCCGAGGACGCCCCGTCCGACCTCGCCGTGATGGGGCGGTACCTGTTCACCGGCGGAGATCTTCGACGCCATCGACCGCACCAAGCCGGGCGTGGGCGGCGAGATCCAGCTCACCGACGCCATCGCCATCCTGCTGACCGAGCAGCCCGTGTACGGCTACGTGTTCGACGAGGGGCGCTTCGACATCGGCAAGAAGCTCGACTACCTGCGGGCCACGGTGGAGCTGGCGCTCGACCGCGAGGACCTGGGGCCCGAGTTCCGGCAGTTCCTGGCCGAGGTCGTCCGGCGGCGGGGCATCGTCTGACCGCCCCGTAGGGTGGCGGTCGTGGTCAGCCTCGACGACGCCCTCACCCACGTGCTCGACCGGTGCGAGCCACTCGCCCCGGTGACCGTCCCGCTCGCCGAGGCGGCGGGTCTCGTGCTGGCGGACGACGTGGTGGCGACCGAGGCCATCCCGCCGTTCGCCAACACCGCCATGGACGGCTACGCGGTGCGGGCCGCCGACGTCGCCGGCGCACCCGTGACGCTGCCGGTGGTGGCCGAGGTGGCGGCCGGGCACCCCGCCGACCGGCCGCTCGGGGCGGGGGAGGCGATGCGCATCTTCACCGGCGCCCCCATCCCCGACGGCGCCGACGCCGTCGTCATGGTCGAGCGGACCGAGCGGCTCGACGGCGGCCGCGCCGTCCGCATCGAGGTGGCGGTCGACCCCGGCACCCACCTGCGGGCCGCGGGCGAGGACCTGAAGCCCGGCGAGCAGGTGCTGTCGGCCGGCGACGAGATCACGCCCGCCCGCATCGGCGTGCTGGCGTCGCTCGGCGTGGCCGAGGTGCGGGCGTTCCCGCGGCCCCGGGTCGGGGTGCTGTCCACCGGCGACGAGCTGGTCGTGGGCCCGGCTCCGCTCGCGCCCGGGCAGATCCGCGACAGCAACCGGCCCACCCTGCTCGCCCTCGTCGCGGAGGCCGGGTACGCACCGGTCGACCTGGGGCACGTGCGCGACGACGAGGACGCCATCCGGGCCGCGATCGAGCGCGGCGCGGCGTCCTGTGACGCCGTGCTGTCGAGCGGCGGGGTGTCGATGGGCGACATCGACCTGGTGCGGGTGGTGCTCGACCGGATCGGCGACATGCGCTGGATGAAGATCGACATCCGCCCCGCCCGGCCGCTCGCCTTCGGGCTCGTGCCCGGACCCGTCGGGCCGGTGCCGGTGTTCGGGCTGCCCGGCAACCCGGTGTCGTCGATGGTGAGCTTCGCCCTGTTCGCCCGGGCCGGCCTGCGCCGGATGGCCGGCCACCCGCCCGACCGCTGGCACCTGCCCCGGTTCCGGGCCACGGCCGGCCACGGGTTCGACCGCCGGCCCGACGGCAAGATCCACCTGGTCCGGGTGACGGTCACCGCGGCCGGCGCCGCCGGCGGTGGAGACCGGGCGGGCGGCGGCCTCGTCGTGCGGTCCTCGGGCGGGCAGGGCTCGCACCAGCTCGGGGCCATGGCCCGGGCCGGTGGGCTCGTCGTGCTGCCCGACGGCGACGGCGTGGCCGCGGGCGAGCAGGTCGACGTCGTCCTGCTCGGCGAGCCGCCGAGCGCGCCGATCGCCCCGTAGGCTGGGCGGCGATGTCCGGGACCCTCGTCGACTCTTACGGCCGTGTTCACCGTGACCTGCGGATCTCGGTCACCGACCGCTGCAACTTCCGCTGCACGTACTGCATGCCGGAGGAGGGGATGCAGTGGCTGCCCCGGTCCGAGGTGCTGACGTTCGAGGAGATCGAGCGCATCACGCGGGTGTGCGTCGAGCGCTTCGGGCTCGACAGCGTCCGCCTCACCGGCGGCGAGCCGACCGTGCGGGCCCACCTGCCCGTCCTGGTGGGCAAGCTCGCGGCCCTGCGCAGCGCCGCCGGCGTCCCGCTCGACGTGGCGCTCACCACCAACGGGGCCACGCTGCGCTCGATGGCCGCCGACCTGGTCGCCGCCGGCCTGCGGCGGGTCAACATCTCGCTCGACACGCTGCGGCGCGACCGCTTCGTGGAGCTGACCCGGCGGGACGAGCTCGACCGGGTGCTCGACGGCATCGAGGCGGCCAAGGAGGCCGGGCTCGACCCGGTCAAGCTGAACGCCGTGGTCATGCGGGGCGTGAACGACGACGAGATCCTCGACCTGGCCCGGTTCGGGCGCGACCGCGGCGTGACCATGCGGTTCATCGAGTGGATGCCGCTCGACGCCGACGAGCAGTGGCGGTCCGGGTCCGTGGTCAGCCAGGAGGAGATCCTGGCGGCCATCGGGACCGAGTACCCGGTCGACCCGCTGGTGCGGGGTCACCAGCCGGCCGAGCGCTTCGCCTACCGGGACGGGCGGGGCGAGGTGGGCGTGATCCCGTCGGTGACCCGGCCGTTCTGCGGGTCGTGCGACCGCATCCGGCTCACGGCCGACGGCCAGCTGCGATCGTGCCTGTTCGCGGTCGACGAGGTCGACCTGCGGGCACTCGTGCGGGACCCCGCGGCCGGCGACGACGACGTGGCCGAGGCCGTGCAGCGGTGCGTGGCGGGGAAGTGGGCGGGCCACATGATCGGCCAGGTCCAGTTCATCCGTCCCCGGCGCAGCATGAGCCAGATCGGCGGCTGATCGCGGCCGCCTGCCAGGGCGTCCGTCCAGCGTGGCTAGTCTTGCGTCATGCCTGACCGCGGACTGACGCACCTCGACCCCCTCGGCCGGGCTCGCATGGTCGACGTGACCCCGAAGGACCCGACCCATCGCCGGGCCGTCGCCCGGGGTCGGGTCCACATGAAGGCCGAGACCACGTCGCTGGTCGCCCGGGGGGCCATCAACAAGGGGGACGTCCTGGCCGTGGCCCGCGTGGCGGGCATCCAGGCGGCCAAGCGCACGCCCGAGCTGATCCCGCTGTGCCATCCGCTGCTGGTCGGGTCGGTCCTCGTGAACTTCCGCATCGAGGACGACTTCATCGAGGTCGAGGCCCACGTCGAGACGGTCGACCGCACCGGTGTCGAGATGGAGGCGCTGACGGCCTGCACGATCGCGTGCCTGACGATCTACGACATGTGCAAGTCGTCGGACCGCGCCATGGTGATCGGCGACATCGCCCTGTGGGAGAAGACGGGCGGGCGCAGCGGCACCTACCGGCGCACCGACGGGCTCGACGCGGATCTGGGGTTGTAGCAGGTCACCGGGCATCCACCACGGCCTCGGGGGCGACCTATATGGTCGCTGAAAGAGTGGTCGGAGAGTGATGCCGTGGAAGTTTTTCTGCTCCTCGGGGCGATCTGGGTGGCCGTGCTGCTGCCCCCCTGGCTGGAGAGCCGGCGCGAGTCCCGCTCGATCGCGTCGATCATGTCGTTCCGCAGCCAGCTGTGGTCGTTGCAGCGAGCCACGCCGCAGTTCGGGCTGGACAGCTACGGTGTCGACGACGGCGAGCACGACGACTTCGCCGAGAGCGGGGATGCCGAGGTGCATGCGCTCGATCTGCGCCACCGGGGGGACACGGCAGCCGCGGCGATCGCGCCCGGCGTGATCGGGGCGGTGGTGCGGTCGCCCGACGATCTCGGTGGCCGGTCGGTGAGCGCGCTGACCGCCGCGGTCCATCAGCGGCGGGCCGTGGCGTACCGGCGCCGGCGTCAGGTGCTCGGGATCCTGCTGGTGGCCACGGCGGCCGTCGTGGCTCCGGCCGTGCTGTTCGGCGGCGCGTGGCTCGTCGTGGCGGGGGTGGCAGGCACGCTGCTGGTGGCGTACCTGGCGCTGCTGGTCCGGCGGGGGCGGCGCGAGGCCGAGCGGGCGTCGAAGGTGCGCTACCTGACGCCGATCCGGGCGCCGCGCCCGTCGGTCGTGATCATCGGCAGCGGCGCCGCCCGCTAGGCCCCCCTTGCCGGAGATCGAGGGCGGCGGACGCCGCGACCATCTGCACGCCGCGGTCGACGCCATCGGCCGCGACCTCGACGGGGCCAACCGGGCGCGGGAGCAGGCGCTGCCCGCCTGCCGGCGGGCCATCCGGGCCGCAGGGTCGAGCATCCGGGCGGTCCATCGCCTCGACCCGGCGGCGGCCGAGGCCCTGGCCGGCGAGTCGGAGGCGGCGCTGCGGGACGCCCAGCGGGCGCTGGTGCCGTTCCCGTCGCTGACGCACGCCGGCTTCCTCCACGACGCCGAGAAGGAGTACGTCGAGGCCCGGGCGGTGGCGGCGCTGGTGGCCGGCGTCCCGATCCCCGGCCCGGGCCCCGGTCCCGACGGCCTGGAGGTGTCGCCCACGGCCTGGATGCGGGGCCTGGCCGAGGCCGCCAGCGAGCTGCGCCGGCACCTGCTGGACCGGCTGCGGGAGGGCGACCTGGAGCGGGGGGAGTCCCTGCTGGTGGCCATGGACGACGTGTACGACGCGCTCGTGGGCGTCGACTACCCCGACGCGTTGACGAACGGGCTGCGGCGGACGCTCGACGCGCTGCGAGCGGTGCTGGAGCGCAGCCGCGGCGACGTGACGACGACGGTCCTCCAGACCCGCCTGCAACGGGCGATCGAGTCGGCCGGGAACCTGTAGTGTTCCCTTTGGGAATACGGCTCCTGGAGGAGGCAGCACCATGGCGATCACGCACATCGGGCGGACGACGATCTACGTCGAGGACCAGGACCGGGCCAAGGCGTTCTACACCGATGTCCTCGGGTTCGAGCTCGTGATGGACATGCCGATGGGCGACCCGGGTGCCGCCCGCTGGATCGAGGTCCGGCCGCCCGGTGGTCAGACCAACGTCGTGATCTTCCGGGGCGGCGGCGAGTTCCCACTGCCCGGCGGCATGAACGCGACGCTGTTCGAGACCGACGACATCAAGGCCACGTTCGACGACCTGAAGGCGAAGGGCGTCGAGTTCCCCACCGAGCCCGAGTTCGCGGCCTGGGGCAAGTGGTGGGCCACGTTCAAGGACTCCGAGGGCAACGAGTTCGGCCTCGGCCAGGACGGCTGACCGGCCCGGGTACCGGATCGTGCGGCCGGAGGTGGTCCGCTAGGCTTGGCCGTCCCGTACGGGGGTGTAGCTCAGCTGGCTAGAGCGCTTCGGTCGCATCGAAGAAGTCGTGGGTTCGA
>CAVWYL010000004.1:0-63897 GCA_963759225.1 uncultured Acidimicrobiales bacterium
GTTGAGCGAGCGGACCGACGTATGTCGATGTAACCCACGCGTGGAGATAGGTCTCCCTGGCGAGCGCGACATTCAACGGCTCGAGCCGTTTCGCCGTATTGAGCAGCGCCATTGGCGCCTCGGGTCCTGGGCTCGCTGCCCAGTGGATCTGTCCTCTGAGCTGTTCGGCGCGGGCGAGCTGCAGGTCATCGACGGTGTCAGCCTCGACCTGTGCGAGCAGGCCGAGCGCGGCGTCGTACGCACCGGCCTGCAGGTTGGCGTCGGCGGCGGCCAACGCGCGCGCTGCGCGCCGCGCTGGCTCTACGGTCAGGGCAACCGAATGCTGGAGCAATGTTGCCGCCGCGGGGAGCCCAGCGCGGGCCTGCGCCCGGCTCGCGGTTCGCTCCAACTCGGCCGCCGCTTCTTCGTCGGGTCCGACGGCGGCTATTGCGAGGTGCCATCCGCGGCGATCGGGATCGATTTCGCGATCTGTTGCTCCGGCGAGCGCCAGGTGGGCTGCACGCCGATCGTCTTGGGACGCAGCCGTGTACGCCGCGGATCGCACGAGTGGGTGCTGAAAACGCACAGACGAACCGATCTCGAGCAGTTGCGCGTCGCCGGCCGAGGTCGCCACGTCGGGTCCGACGTTCAGCGTCCACGCCGCGCGCCAAAGCAGGCGTGCGTCCCCTGTCGGATCCGCGGCAGCCAGCAACATCAACTGCCGTGTCGAAGCCGGAAGCACGTTGATCCGCCGTCGATAGTCCTCCTCGATTTGACCGGCGACGGTTGCGCCAGTCGGGACACCGAAACCGCCGGTGAGTTCGGCACGCGTCATTGCCTTAGGGAACTCGAGCAGACCCAACGGATTACCGCCCGTCTCGGCGACGATCCGATCACGCACTTGCTCATCGACGTGACCGGGGACGACGTCGCCGAGCAACGAGCGCGCGTCCTCGTTGGCGAGCCCCTCGAGGGTCAGGTCGGGGAGGCCGTCGAACAGGCGGTCCTGTCCGACTTCGCGTACCGCGACGATCAACAGCACCGATTCGGCCAGAAGCCTGCGCCCGACGAACTCGAGCGCGTGGCACGATGCCTCGTCGAGCCATTGCGCATCGTCGATCAAGCACACGAGCGGTTCTTTGTCGGCGACTTCCGCCAACAGGCTCAACGCCGCGAGACCCACGACGAACCGGTCCGGAGCACCTCCAGTCCTCAGCCCGAAGGCAACCTGCAGCGCGTGTGCCTGAGGTTCCGGGAGCGCGTTCCGTACTCGGAGCATCGGCGCACACAGTTGATGCAACGCCGCGAACGGCAGCTCGAACTCCGACTCGAAGCCCGCGATCTGCGCGACTCGGCACTCAGCGGCCCGGCCGGCGCAATACCGGAGCAACGCGGTTTTGCCGATCCCCGCCTCGCCGCGAATGACGAGCGCCGCACTCCCACCGCCACGAACGTCGATGAGAAGCCGGTCAAGCACGTCCCGCTCACGTGACCTTCCCCGGAAGGCCGGCGCCACTGCGGCCACGCGCCAACACTACGACCGCCGAGCCATGCAGTGCTCGGGTTGTCAGGACGTGGGCGAAGGCGATGCCAGCGGATGATCCGTGTCCAGAGTCCGAATCGCGCACGACGAGCACGATCATTTCGCCGATCGCAGCACGCCGAACGCCGATTCGCGTGACGGGGATCCGCCTCACGCACCTAGGGGGACCGACGGTCCTCATCGAGGCGGCGGTCTGGCGGATCCTGATCCCTCCGACGTTTGACCCTCCCGGCACGACGTACATGTTCGCGTGGGGCAGCAAGTCAACGAAGCTGACCGGACCGAGGGGCGCTGCTGAGCGGAGGCCCACGACATCTGTCCCGGCGCACGCCGGCCGTCGGCTCAGTGGCGGACGAGGTTGCAGAAGTGCGTGGACGCGCCTCGCCTGCACGGACTGTGGCCCCGGCGCGGCAAGTGACTGTGGGCTCGGCGGGATACGGTCCTTCGGGATGGACAGTGTGGACGACGCCCGCGACCTCGCTGAGCAGCTGCTGGCAGATGAGCTACCGCGGCGGTACTCGCACGTGCGTGGAGTGGCGAAGCAGGCGGAGCGCTTGGGGTCGGTGTCGCCGGATGAACGCGTGTTGCTCGTGACGTGCGCCTGGCTCCACGACATCGGCTACGCGTCCGGACTGGTGGATACCGGGTTTCATCCGATCGACGGTGCTCGGTACCTCCGGGAGCTCGAGGCAGATGAGCGGGTGGTGAACCTCGTCGCTCACCACTCGTGCGCTGCCGTCGAGGCGGACCTCCGAGGCTTGGACGGAGTACTGCAGCGCGAGTTCCCTCGGGATCCGACGCTGCCTCACGACGAGCTCTGCTACTGCGATCAGACGACGAGCCCCGATGGAGCCGTGGTTGATGTGACCGAGCGGCTGGCCGAGATCCGTACTCGCTATCCGGACGGGCACGTGGTCCGGCGATACGTCGACGCCGCCGAGTCACAGCTAACCGAGATCGTGCGTCGCATCGAAGCGCGTCAGCCGAGGTAGGGCTGCGCGCGCCCATCTAGGTAGTGCTGGATGCGCTGTCGCATGCTTGGGTGCATCCGCATGTCCGCCACGGCCGTAGGGTCCGACCACACGACTTCGGACGACTCGGAGCTGGGCGTGGGTGCGCCGCCCGTGGGCTTCGCCGTGAAGACGATCGAGAACTCCTGACGAACCTCTCCATCGCTCGTGTACTCGATGACGTGCCGCGGGTTCGTGTAGATCCCGACAAGCCCCGTCAGCTCGACGTCCAGGCCGGTCTCCTCTTTGACCTCCCGTACGGCTGCGTCGGTGATGGACTCGCCAAGGTCCATCCCGCCCCCAGGAAGGGCGATGTTGCCGTTGTCTGTGCGACGAATCAGGAGGATCTGGCCGTCGTCGTTGATGACGACGACGTTTGCGGAGGGGACGACGCTGTTGGCTGGCGGGGCGTCGGGATCGTCCAGGTAGTCGATGCGGCCCGGGGCCATCAGGCCACCTCCTCGTGCTTCCAGGCTGGGACGGCATCGGTCCAAACACGCTCAAACGCGTCTGCGTAGGTGCGTGAATAGGTCGCCGGACTCGAGCTGACGTAGGTGCATGACTGGTGCGTGCGCCGCCGGGAACACCGATGACGTGCTGGTTGACGAGCATGTCTCGGTCGAATCGGTAGATGGAGGTGTAGAGCGTCGTGTCGTGCAGACGAATGTCAACGCACCGATGCTCGGCGTGTGGCGTGAAGAAGCTCAGAACGTTGCGGATCTTGGCGCCCATCGCCTCTCCGATGCCCTCTTCGGCGCCTCGACGTGCCACGGCCTCGCGAGTCCGGGTCACCGAGGAGGAACCGGATCCGAGTGCCGGCAGCTCCTTGGCGACACAGGTCCTTCATGAGCTTGGGCTGTTGCTCGGGCAGGAATAGGCCGGCGTACACCAACACGTCGATCTGGTCCGCTGCACCGCGGAACAGTCGGGTCCACAGATCGCTCGGGACCGCCGCTCGATGGGGGTAAACGTGGACGATCTCGGATTCTGCGGCCTCCATGCGCCGTTCGGCGGCCACGGCCGAGGGCCAGAGGTATGTCTCGCTCTCCTTCAGAATCGCTGCGATCTCGCGGCGATGACGTGGATACGGCGTCCGGCCCTGGGTGATCCAGCGCTCGACGGTCTTCGGATCGACGCTCAGGCGTGCTGCCAGCCCGTGGGGAGATAGCCCGTTCGCACTTAGCGAATCGCGAAGCCGTTCGTTCGTCGCCACTGGCACTCCGATATGGGACATCTAGGGACGAGTTGATCGTCTCATAGACGTCCCTGAGATGTCCAGCGGTGCGGTACTGCCGTCCACAGAAATCGCCGATTGTCACCCGTGACAGTGACCAATCGATGCAAAGGACGGAGCCAAGTGGGACTGAACAATGCGTTTCCGGTGGTGTTCGAGGAGGTGTACCCGTTCGGGGCGTTCCTGTCGGGTGGGGTGAAGCCGGTCAAGGACTGGGACCGGTCGTCGGACAAGGCGTTCGTGCAGGCCGAGGAGGAGGTGCTGGACGCGGAGTCGGGTGAGGTGGTGCGGCTGCCGGTGTGGCTGGTGGTGGTGCTGGATGGGAACCCGGCCGAGGAGGCCGATCCGATGGAGGTCCGGGTGGTGTCGCGGCATCAGCCGGTGGTGCCCGAGCCGGTGGCGGGGATGCCGTTCCGGCCGGTGGTGCTGGACGGTCTGGTGGTCGAGGCCCGGGTGAACCGGGACAAGTGCCGGCCGCCGTGGGGTGGCCGCCAGCACCGCTGTGGTGGCCGGGTGGAGTGGAAGGCCTGGGCCCGGGGTCTGCGTGCCGCTGGTGTGCCCGAGCGCGCGGGTGCCGGGAACGGTAAGGCGGCGGCGGGCTGATGGCCGCGGCCCAGATGGTGTTGCCGGTGGCCCGGAGCAACGGCGCTTCGGCCCACCGGCCCACCGCCCCGCACGGCGGTCGAGGAGCGACCAGGTGCCCGACGAGTCGCCGGCCGTGCCGGTGGTGGGGGTGCCGGTGTGGGTGCGGCGGATCACGACCTGGGCGGTGCTGGCGGTGGCCACGGTGGCGGCGGTGGCGTCCTATGAGCACATGCGGGCCCTGGCCAGCGTGGCGGGGGAGGGCTGGCGGTCGTGGCTGTTGCCGATCTCGGTGGACGGCCTGGCGGTGGCGGCGTCGATGACGATGCTCGTGCGCCGCCGGGCCGGGCAGCGGGCGGGGGTGCTGCCGTGGGCGGCGCTGCTGTTGGGGCTGGGGGCGTCGCTGGCGGCGAACGTGGCGGCGGCGGAGCCGACGGTGGTGGGCCGGTTGGTGGCGGCGTGGCCGCCGGTCGGGCTGCTGCTGTCCTACGAACTGTTGATGCAACAGCACGTCGGGGCGGCCTGGCGTCCGAACCGTCCGCCCCGGTGCTGTGCAACCCCTCGATGAAAGGACTGAGCGATGACCGACACGACGATGACTGTCCCGCACCGGTGCATCTGGTGCCGGTGACCGGCGACGGCCTCGACTACCGGGCCGAGTGCCGTGTGGCTGGGCCAGCGAGTGGCATCCGAGCTCGATGACGCCGGCGTGGCCGGCAGCGAGCACCGCGACGCAGCGGTCGGGCCGCCCGATGCGCTGGACGCGGCGATGAGCGGCCATGCTCGATCTGCAGGACGACCTGGCCGAGGTCGTGATGTGGCTGGCCGAGAACTGGTCGGCCGACCTGCCCTCGCCCTACGTGCACGGCACTGACCGTCGGCCTCGACGGGACGCCACCGGGCGGGGTGCGGCTGCTGATGCCGTGCCCGACGCCGAGTGCTGGCCCGGGCGGCGGAGCTGCTGGGCGTGCCGGTGCGCCTCGATGCCGGCTCGACCGCCAGGGCCACCGCTACCAGCGGGCGATCCGTCGCTTCGGCCGGGTCGAGATCGACGTCGACACCGGCGATCGGGGAGCGGCGTCGTGACCCTGTTCTACGACGACGGCCAGGTCACCCTGTATTGCGCTGACTTCCGGGCCGTGCGACTGGCGGCGGGGTCGGTGGCGGCGGTGGTGACTTCGCCGCCCTACAACGTCGGGCTCGACTACGACGGCGACCAGCGACGTGTTGGCGTGGCCGGAGTACTGGTCGCCTGGCGGCCGACGCCGCCGCGGTGATGGCCGGGGCGTTGGTGGATGGCGGGCGGGCGTGGGTCAACACCGCGGTGTCGGTGCCCGCGACACCTACACCGGTTGCCCGCACTCGGGCGCTGTGGGAAGGCCCGGGTGATGCTGGCCCACCGCTGGGCCGGGGTGCTGGAGGCGGCGGGTCTGGCGTTGGTGGATCAGGTGGCGTGGTGTTCGCCCCGGGGCGCGGGGACGGCGTGGGGTTCGTGGGAGTCCCCGGCGGCGCCGAACCTGCGCGGCGACTGGGAATCGATCCTCGTCGCGTGCGCCGGGCGGTTGGGAACGGACCGCCGCCGGCGGGGTGTGAGGGGTGGCGGGACACGGTGGGGGCGTGGCCGTCGTTGTGCTCGACGGTCTGGAACCTGGCGCCGGCGCGCCGGGCCGGTCACCCGGCCCCGTTCCCGGTGGAGGTGGCCCGCCGGGCGATCCGGCTGTCGACTTGGCCCGACGAGATCGTGCTCGACCCGTTCGCCGGGTCGGGGTCGACGCTGCTGGCGGCCCGCCAGCTCGGCCGCCGGGCCATCGGGATCGAGCGCTCCGAGCGCTACTGCGCACTGGCCGCCGACCGCCTGGCCCAGGGCGGCCTGGATTTCCGGGGAGCGGCCTGACACGTACGTGTCAACCAACCAAGAGCAAGTGGTGTGCACCGGGGCGGCCTGGCGTCCAAACCGTCCGCCCCGGTGCGTGTTCAACCCCTCGAAAGGACTGAACGATGGACAAGCATAAGCGGGTCCCCCGGGACCCGGCCGGGATCCAGGCGCACCTGTATCTGCCCGAGCAGGGACCGGTGGCCATGGTCGAGGACCTGGGCCACAGCACGGTGTTCCGCCTCGGCGACCACCACGCGGAGGTGGTGCTCGACGCCGGCCCCCGGGCCGCCCGCGAGCTGGCGGACACGGCGACGCTGTGGGCCGACTTAGAGGAGGCCCGCGACCGGGGCGAGGACGTAAGCCAGTGGGGCAGCTGGGCCCTGCCCTCCGACAGCTTCGGGGACCAGTCGTGAGCGCCCCCCGGCAACGCGCTGGCCGTGGCCCCGGCACGGGGTCGAGACCCGCCGCCCGGCGGTCCCGGTGATCTGCGGCGAGTGCGGCACCACCCATCAGGCCCTCGGCTGCCCCGACTGCGGGAACCCCCCGGACGGGTTGATGGTGGGGGTGCTGCGCGCCGAGGTCACCACCGGGGCCGGTGAACGGCGGCTGGTCAAGGCCGAGCGCGATCCCGACTCGGGCGGCTGGGTCGCGGTCGACTACGAGGACCTCGACGCCGACGGGGTCGGGCACGGTGTGGGGGCGGCCATGACCCGCACACGAGCCCTGCCGGCCCCGCGGGTCCCGGTGGTGTGGCGGCTGGCCGGGCGGCTGGTGCCGGCTGGTGGTGGCGCTGGTGGTGGTGCGGGTGGCGGTCGAGGTCGTGGGCCAGACGGTCACCGCCGCGGTGCTGGCCCCGGTGGTGTTGGTGTGGGGCCTGGGCCGGTGGGCGGCCATGGAACGCCGCCTCGACCAACACCACCGCCAGACCACACCCGTGACGGTGGCGCCGCCGGCCATGGGCGGGTGGATCAGGCGGGCGAGCACGTGGCGTTCGCCCGGGCGCTGGTGGCGGTGTCGGCCCGCTACCTGCGAGCACTGCGAGGACCAGGCCGACGAGCACGACACGTGGGGTGCGAGCCGGGAGGGCTGGCGATGACGATGACCGACGACGTGTTGGGCCTGGGGTGGGTTCCGGCCCCGGGGGCGGGAAGCGCGGCCCGCAAGGCCTGGCCCCGCACCGCCCGCCTGGCCTGGTGGCTGGCCCGCCGGCCCCTCATCCCCCTCACCGTCGCCGCACTCGTGGCCCTGGGCGTCGAGCACGGACCGGTGGCCGCGGTCGTGGCGGTGATCGCGGTGGGGGCGGGGTTGTCGGTGTGGGAGCACGCCCACCGGGCCTCGTTCGATGCGACGGCGGGGCGGGTGTTGCGGGGGTCGTGGCGTTCGGCGTGGACCTACGGGCTGCGGTGGCGGGCCTCGATGATGTTCGCCGGGCTCGGGGGCCGGTTCGACGGCAACGAATGGCTCCCCCGGGTCGTGCGGGTCCGGGCCGGACGCTACGTGGATCGGGTCACGGTGCGGATGGTGGTGGGCCAGCAGCCCGCCGACTGGGAACGCCGCTCCGACGCCCTGGCCCACGCGTTCGGGGCCCGCTCCTGTCAGGTGCAGTTGATCCACCGCCGGCCCGGCTACCTGACCCTGAGCCTGGGTCGCGAGGACCGCCTGCTGACCACGGTGGCGCCCGGCCCGGTGCCCGAGCGGGTCGACCTCGACGCGGTGCCGGTGGGGGTGACCGAGGACGGCGAACGCTGGTGCCTGGCGGTGTCGGGTGGGGCGCACACCCTCATCGCCGGGTGCACCGGGGCGGGCAAGAGCGCGCTGTTGCACGCGCTGTTGCGGGGCCTGGCGCCGGGCATCCGTGACGGGCTGGTCGATGTGCGGGCCTGTGACCCCAAGGGCGGCATGGAACTGGCCCCGGCGGCCGGGTTGTTCAGCGCGTTCGCGTACCGGCCCCACGACATGGTCGAACTCCTCGAACAGACGCGCGTGGGACATGATCCAGCGGGCCGAGCGGCTGCCGGGGCGTCGTGCGGTACGCACACCCCGACGGTGGAGGAGCCGGCGATCGTGGTCATCGTTGACGAGCTCGCGTTCCTCACGAGCTACGAACTCGACCCCCAGCTCCGCAAGCGGGCCAGCGCCGCCCTGTCGCTGCTGCTGTCCCAGGGCCGGGGGCCGGCGGTCACGGTGATCGCGGCCATGCAGGACCCCCGCAAGGACCAGGTGACGTTTCCGGGACCTGTTCCCGGTGCGGGTCGCGTTGCGCATGGTCGAGGCCGAACAGACCGACCTCGTGCTGGGCAAGGGCGCCCGCAACCGGGGCGCCGCCTGCGAACTCATCCCCCACGACCTGCCCGGTGTCGGCTACCAGCTCCTCGAGGGCCAACAGCACCCCACCCGGGTCCGGGCCGCCTGGATCAGCGACAACGACATCGACGACCTCGCCCGCACCCACCCCGCACCGAGCCCGGCGGCGCTCGACAACGACGGCCCGGTGGTCATCGACCTCACCGACAAGACCCCCGACCGCGAGGACCGGGAGCCGTGACCGTGACCGTCTCGGGGTCGTTGGTGGTGTTCGCGTTCGGGCTCCTTCACGTCTTGGCCGCGATCCCTGGCCGGTGGTGGGGCTGGGTCAAGGGCCGAAGAGGCGAAGAAGTCCCGGCCGCGGGGTGCAGGGTCCCACGGCTCGGTGGGGACTTCTTCGCCGTGCCCTTGACGCAGACCCGGCACCGGTCACACTCCCGGCCTGGCGTGAAGGCGCCCGCCCCCCGCAGGCGGACGCGGCATGAACACCGCACCCAGCCCCGAGATGGTCCGCGCCGCCGCCGAGGTCGCCGGCGTGTGCTGCTCGGCCCGGTCATCTCCAAGGTCACCGACCTGGAGACCGGTGAGACGCACCTGGTGCCGATCTCGTGTGGTCACACCCGCGAGGACCGGTGCAAGCCGTGCGCGGAGCGGGCCCGGCGGCTGCGGATGCAGCAATGCCGCGAGGGCTGGCACCTCGACACCGAACCCGAATGGCAACCCGACGACCCCGACGACGAGGCCGACGACGAGGACGCGCCCGGAGGACGATGACGTCGACTGCTCGCGGCGGGTGCGGTCGACGCGGCGCCGCCAGGACGCCCCGGACCTGCCCGCGGGTCCCGGCGGAGGACCGCACCATCGGCCGGGTGTTCACCGCCCCGGACGGCAAGACCTACCGGCCCTCGATGTTCGTCACGCTCACGCTGCGGTCCTACGGGCGGGTGACGGCCGAGGGCGTGCCGGTCGACCCGGAGCGCTACGACTACCGGCGGGCTGCGCTCGACGCGCTGCACTTCCCGAAGCTGGTGGACCGGTTCTGGCAGAACCTGCGGCGCTGCGCCGGCTACAAGGTCCAGTACTTCGCCACCATCGAGGCCCAGCGCCGCCTGGCACCGCATCTGCACGCGGCGATCCGCGGGGCGATTCCCCGCCGGGTGCTGCGCGAGGTCCGGGCCGCCACCTACCACCAACTCTGGTGGCCGCCCCACGACACCCCCGTCTACACCGACCGGCTCCCGATCTGGACCGATCGGGGCTACGCCGACCCCGCCACCGGCGAGCTGCTCCCCACCTGGGCCGAGGCCCTCGACGCCCTCGACGACGACCCCGAGGCCGAGCCGGCGCATGTCGTGCGGTTCGGGGAGCAGGACGACATCCAGGGCCTGACCGCCGGGACCCCGGGCACGGAGCGGGCCATCGGCTACCTGTGCAAGTACCTCAACAAGGCCATCGCCCGCACGCACCACGACGAGCACCCGTCGGCGGCACAGCTCGCGCACATCGACCGCCTGGCCGAAGAAGTCCGCTGGCTGCCGTGCGCGCCGACGTGCGCGAACTGGCTGCGCTACGGCATCCAACCCGCCGCCGCCCAAGCCGGGATGGTCCCCGGGCACTGCAAGCACAAGGCGCACGACCGCGACAACCTCGGGCTCGGCGGCCGCCGGGTCCTCGTGTCCCGGAAGTGGTCCGGCAAGACCCTCGCCGGCCACAAGGCCGACCGGGTCGCCGTCGTGCGGGCCGGCCCTCGAGGAGGCCGGGATCGACCCCGACGACCACGACGAGATGGCCGTGGTCGGCAGCGACGGCCGCTGGTCCTGGGAGCTGCTCGGCCGCAACCGGGTCGACGCCGCCACCTACGCGGCGGCGATCTCCCAGTCGATCCACACCCGCCAGCGATGGCTACGCGAGTACGAGGCCGCCAAGACCGTCGCGGCGGCTAGGGCAGGCGCCGGCGCCATCGGCTGGCTCGGCAGTTCGGCAATTCGGCAACCCAAGGAGGAAGTCCCATGGAGGCGATCGAGATGGTGGAGGCAGGGCGGCTGCTGTTGCGGCCCGAGGAGGTGGCGAAGTCGCTGGCGATCGGGCGGACGGCGGTGTTCGCGTTGATCCGTACGGGTGAGCTGCGGTCGGTGAAGATCGGCGGGTCGCGCCGTATCCCGGCGGATGCGGTGACCGAGTACCTCGCCGGTCTGAGCGCCTGAGCCGTTCTTTCGGCAGTTCGTGATGGCGACTCGACGGAAGGGCAAGCGGATTGTCACACCCGAGGGTGTGCGGGTGTTCGGCAAGGCCGCGAACAAGGAGGGGTCGGTCTACCGGCAGGCGGACGGGCGCTGGTGTGCGACGTGGTGGGTGCCGGGGGAGAAGCGGCCCCGCAAGGCGACCGGTAAGACGCAGCAGGAGGCCGATCGAGCGGCGGGCGAAGCGGCAGGAGCAGGCCGGCCTCGAGCTGGGGCGGCTGCGCACGGTCGGGGGTCTGGCGGACTGGTGGCTGCACAACGTGCATCGCCATGCGGTGCGGCCCTCGACGTGGGCCAAGTCCGAGGATCGTGTTCGCAAGATCAAGGCCACCCTGGGCGAGCTGCCGGTGGTCGAGCTCGACTACCGGGTCGTCACCGAGTGGCAGACCAAGCTCGCACTCACGCTGGCGCCTCGCACGGTGCGGCACCATCGCCAGACCCTCGCCCAGGTGGTCGACGAGGCGGTGAAGATGGGCGCACTCGTGGGGAACCCCGTGCGGGCGGTGAAGCCGCTGCGGGTGACCGACTCGGGTGGGGTGGCGCTCGATCGGGACGAGACACGGGCCCTGCTCGCCGCGGTCGCTGAGCATCGGCTCGGGGCGGCGGTTGCGCTGCTGTTCCTGCAGGGGTGGCGGGTCTCGGAGGTGCTCGGGCTGGCGTGGGAGGACGTCGACCTCGACGCTGGCATCGCCCACGTGCGGCGGGCCTCGGTGTATGTCGACGGCCGGGGCCAGCAGCTCGGGCCGCCGAAGACCGAAGGCGTCCGGGGTGAGCACTGGCTGATGCCCACCGTCGTCACCATGCTCAAGAAGCGGCGTGCGGACCAGGCCCAGGAACGGGCTGCCGCGCCGGTGTGGGCGACGATTGCGTACGAGGGTGAGCGACTCAATCTCGTGTTCACGACGCCGACCGGTGGGCTGGTGCTGCGCCAGACCGTCGCGAAGGTGATGAAGCAGGCCGCCAAGACCGCCGGCATCACTGCCCGGCTGGGGACGCACGCTGGGCGGCGGACGGTCGTCACGACCTTGTTCGTGGAGGGCGACGAGGCGTTGGAGGACATCGCCCGCTTCGTCGGGCATGCCAAGCCGTCGACGACCGCCGGCTATGTGAAGCGCCTCGGGCGCCGTCCGCAGTCGGTGGCCGAGCGGGCGGCCGCGATTCTCGACGACTACGGACGGCGCGAGGGTGCCGAGTGAACGGTGGGTTCAGGTCAGGCCCTGCGGGCCGCTTGTCGGGTGCTCAACCGCAGCTGGCAGTTACGCGGTCCACGGTCACGTCGCCGTTCGGGGTGACGGTGAAGTGTTGGGCGAGGTGAATCTGTATGCGTGTGCCGTCTGCAGTCTTGCCGATCGCGTTGAGGTGGTTGGTGAAGGCCTGTGTGGGCTCGCCCGGCCCTTGGTCGGAGAAGTTCGTGGTGAAGTGGCCGCTGGCGAGTACCTCTCCGGTGGTGGACCTCACGACGAACGTCCCTGTCTGCGTTCCGCCGACGTGGAAGGTGTCGTCGGTGAAGATCAGGTGGAAGATGTCGGTGAAGACGAGGTCGATCGTGGCGGTGGGGTCGGGCCCTGGGCACTCTGCCAGCTGAGGGATGGTGACCTCTACGTTCTTGACCACGCTCTTTTCGTGTGTTGGTGGCGATGCATCGGCGGGTGCGAAGCCCGCCATGCAAGTGGCGACAGCAGCTGCCAGAGCTGCGATCGCGATCCGCCGTTGTGCCCGTCGGAACATGATGTTCCCCCTGTCCGCCATGTCGCCGTCGTCGACGACGTGCGTACCCTCGCACCGGAAGGTTAAGGATCGCTCTAATGAGGACGCGCACCGCTGCCCGCGAGGGGTTCGGAATCACCCGGCGATCTTGGGAGCAACGCTGGGAGTTACCGCCGCGGACCGGTCGATTCGGCGTCGAACCGCTGCGTACCGTTTGCCCTGGTCAGGGCGACAGGCCTGGACAGTGGAAGACCGTCCTGACCTGCGGTGCGGAGGGAGTGGGATTCGAACCCACGGTGGGTTGCCCCACACACGCTTTCCAAGCGTGCCGATTCGGCCGCTCTCGCATCCCTCCAGGGGTTGTACCCCGGACGGGACAGGCTATCGTGCGCGCCGCTCGCGGCTGCAGGTGGCCTCCTCATGGCCTCAGGCCCGGAGGGTCCCCGGGGCCCGGCCTGATGCACGTGCCCCGGCGGGCGAGGTATGCCACGCCGGGGCGGCTATCGTGTTCCGCGCCCGTGGTCGCAGGTGGCGGCCGGGTCCTGTGCAACTGCAGCCCGTGAACCGAGTCAGGGCCGGGAGGCAGCAGCTCTCAGCGGAACCTGTGGTGTGCCGCAGATCGCCTGGCCGTCACCTGGGGTCACGGGCGCTCCGCGCCCACCGGTAGCATCGCCGCGATGGCCACCTACCAGTCGCTCTACCGGCGGTACCGGCCGCAGCGGTTCGACGAGGTGCTCGGCCAGGATCACGTGACCCGGGCCCTGCGCAACGCCGTGCGGGACGACCGGGTCGGCCATGCGTACCTGTTCAGCGGGCCCCGCGGCACCGGCAAGACGTCGACCGCCCGCATCCTCGCCAAGGTGCTCAACTGCGCGGCGCCGGTCGACGGCGAGCCGTGCGGCAAGTGCGAGGCCTGCGTCGCCGTGGCCGAGGGCCGGGTCGTCGACTGGCTGCTCGAACAGGATGCCGCCTCCAAGAGCAAGGTCGACGACATGCGCGACCTGCTGGAACGGGTCCCGCTCGGCACCTCCGGCAACCGGAAGGTCATCATCCTCGACGAGGTCCACATGCTCAGCCAGGGCGCCGAGAACGCCCTGCTGAAGACCCTCGAGGAGCCCCCCTCCCACGTGGTGTTCGTCCTGGCCACGACCGACCCGCAGAAGGTCCGGCCGACGATCCTGAGCCGCACCCAGCACTACGAGTTCCGGCTGCTGCCCCCCGAGGTGCTCGGCGACCACGTGCGGCACCTCATCGCCGACGCCGCGCTCGGCATCGACGCCGCCGACGTCGACGCCGCGGTCGACCACGTGGTGCGCAGCGGGCAGGGCTCCGCCCGCGACACGCTGTCCGCCCTCGACCAGGTCGCCGCGCTGGGCGAGGTGGTCGACGAGGCCCAGCCCGTCGACGCCGTCCTCGACGCCCTGTGCGAACGGGACGCCGGGCGGGTGCTCGTCGCCGTCGCCGACGCCCTCGCCGCCGGGCGGGACCCCCGCACGCTGGGCGAGAACCTCATCGCCGCCCTGCGCGACGCCTTCCTGTCGCTGATGGGCGCGGCCGACGCCCACCTCGCGCCCGCCGCCGCAACCCGGGCGGCCCGCGTGGCGGACGCCCTCGGGGCACCCGGCCTGACCCGGGCGCTCGACGTGCTCGGCGAGGCGCTGACCGAGCTGTCCCGCAAGCCGGACCCCCGCATCGTGGTCGAGGTCGCCCTCGTCCGGCTGACCCAGCCGTCGGCCGACCGGACGCTGGACGCCATCCTCGAACGCCTCGACCGTCTGGAGCGCGGTCTCGGCACGGCCGCGCCGACGCCGGACAGTCCCCGGGCGGAGCAGGGCGCGGCCGCCGCCCGCGACGCCCTGTCCACGGCTCGGGGGAAGCAGGGCTCGTCCAGCCGGAGTGGGCCCACCGGGGGCGGGTCGCAGGCCGAAGGGTCGGGTGATCCGAAGGCTCCGCCCAGTGGTTCCACGAAGGGCGGATCGTCGTCGAGCTCGCCGGCCGGTCGGTCGAGCGCTCGGGGTCGCCGCGTGGGTCTGCCGGGAGTGGCTCGGGGTCGACCGGCCGTCGGTCGCCGGGCGGCTCGGCGTCGCCGGGCAGCGGGTCGTCGGCCGGTGCGTCGCCGCCGCCGGCAGGGGATGTGGCGGGCGGATCGGCGGCGGGGTTGCCCGCCGTCGGGGAGCTGGAGTCCGCGTGGAGCGGGAGCGTGCTCGCCGGCCTGCCCGTCAAGATCCGCAGCAAGTGGCGGGGCGGGCGGTGGGTCGAGCCCGGCGACGGGACGCTGCGGTTCGCCGTGCCCAACGCCTGGCACCAGAAGGCGTGCGACGAGTCCCGGCGCGACGTCGAGCAGGCGCTCGGCGCGCACTTCGGGGGCCCCGTGGCCGTGGCCATCGTGGTCGAGGGCGGCGGGAGCGGCGACGCGCCGGTGGCCGGGGCACCCCCGGCGCCGCCCGAGCCCGACGCCGAGGACGAGCACATCGACCCCAGCGAGCTACGGGACGCCAAGGCCGACGACGTCGCCACCAACGGCGTCGACCTGCTCCTGCGGGAGTTCGGCGGCGGCCAACTGGTCGAGGAGGAGCCATGACCGACACCGGCGACAGCGGCGACACCGGGCGACACCGGCGACACGCCCGAGGAGGGCGGGTTGAGCGACCTGGGCGGCATCTTCGCCTCCGCCCAGCAGGCGCTGTCCGCCCAGGCCGAGGCGGCCGAGCAGGTCGTCACCGGCACCGCCGGCGGCGGCGTCGTGTCCGTCGAGATGACCGGCGGCGGCGAGGTGCGGTCCATCACGATCTCGCCCGACGTCGTCGACCCCGCCGAGATCGACATGCTCCAGGATCTCGTCGTGGCCGCCCTCCACGACGCCGCCCACCAGGTCAGCGAGCTCCAGCGCCAGGCGCTCGGCGGGCTGGGCGACCTCCTCGGCGGGATGGGCGGCCTCCCCGGCATGCCCGGGCTGCCGGGCCCGGGCGAGAGCCCCTAGGTGGCGGTCTACGCAGGTCCCGTCCAGGACCTGATCGACGAGCTCGGCCGCCTCCCCGGCGTCGGCCCCAAGTCCGCCCAGCGCATCGCCTTCCACCTGCTCAAGCTCGACAAGCAGGACGCGCTCCGCCTGGCCCGGGCCATCGCCGAGGTCAAGGACAAGGTGTCGTTCTGCCGCACGTGCTTCAACGTCGCCGAGGGCGAGGAGTGCGGCATCTGCGCCGACCCCCGCCGCGACGCGACCGTCGTCTGCGTCGTCGAGGAGCCGCGCGACCTGGTCGCGGTCGAGAAGACCGGCGAGTTCAGCGGCCGCTACCACGTCCTCCAGGGCGCCATCAGCCCCATCGAGGGCATCGGCCCCGATCAGCTCCGCGTGCGCGAGCTGCTCGACCGGATCGGCCGCGAGGACGTCGCCGAGGTCATCCTCTGCACCAACCCCAACCTCGAGGGCGAGGCGACGGCCATGTACCTCGGCCGCCTGCTCAAACCGCTCGGGCTGCGGGTCACCCGCATCGCCAGCGGGCTGCCGGTCGGCGGCGACCTGGAGTACGCCGACGAGCTGACGCTCGGCCGGGCCCTGGAGGGCCGGCGGGAGGTCGACGGCTGACCGGGGACCACCCGGAAGAGCCGGGGTTGACGTACCCAGGTGCGCCGGCCCGACAGTCGAGGCGGGCGGACGGGACCGACCACCGGACCAGCGCACCTGGGAACGCCAACACGTGAGAGAACTTTGAGGTAGCTCCCAGCTTCCCCCACGAGGTTGCACTGACGTTACACCTGTAACCCACCCTCCGCCAAATAATGCCGAAAGCGCTCAACCTTTCGCGGAGAGTGGTCAACCGTTTGGCCACGACACGTGATCGTGGCGTCACGAAGCCAGGTGCGTCCGCAGGGCCGCGAGCATCTCGGCCCGGGTCGAGGCCCCCATCTTCTGGCGGATCTTGGCCACGTGGTGCTCCACCGTCTTGGGCGAGATGTAGAGCTGCGCCCCGATCTCCTTGTGGGTCAGGCCGTCCACGATGTACTGCGCCACCATCTGCTCCCGCTCGGACAGGACGCTGACCGCACTGGCCGCGTCCGCCGCCTCCGCGGCCGGCAGCGCCGCCTTGAGGTCGCGGGCCTGCTCCAGCAGCGCCCGGGTCACCGACGGGTCGGCCGACCGGATGGCGGCCTGGCCCGTGAGCCGCGACGCCTCCCACGTCAGCCCGAGGCCCTGGAGGCCCCGGGCCGCGGCCGCCACCGCGTCCGGCTCGGCCGATCCGCCCAGGATCGCCACCCACGTGCGGGCCGCCTCGGCCAGCGCCCCCAGCCGGGGGTGCACCGGCTTCGTCGCCTCCACCTCGGCCGCCCGGCGGATCGCGGCGTCGCGGTCGTCGGTGGCCAGGGCGACCTGCAGGCCGATCCACCGCAGCGGCAGCAGCCACAGCGCAGGCTCGCCCAGCGACCGGACCACGTCGCCCAGCTCCCGGGCCTTGGGCGCCACGCGGTCCCACAGGCCGAGGCGGGACGCCCCGATGGCCAGCTCGCCCACGATCTCCAGCGAGAACAGGTCGGCCGGGTGGCGCAGCAGGACGCCCTCGGCCCGGGACCAGGCGTCGCCCAGCCGGGCCAGGTCGCCCGATCGCCGGGCGAGGCCGGCCTCGATCGCCGACGCCAGCAGGATCTCCCGCGGCGGCAGCGTCGCCCCCGCCACCTCGTCGAGCGCGGCCTCCGCCGCCGCCCACCGTGCCGCTCCGCACCGCCACCCAGCCCAGACCCAGCCGGTGATGGTGGCGGAGGGTGGCGCCGCCGACCTCGTGGTCGCGGGCCCGGGCCAGCAGGTGCTCGGCCGTGGCCAGCTCGCACAGCGCCAGCGCCACCGTCGCGCCCACCGCATGGGGGGACGTGGGCAGGACCAGCGTGGCGTGGGCCGACTCCAGCAGCTCGGCCGCCTCCAGGATCGGGACGAGCGGGCGGCCGCCGCCCTCGCCCGCCGTCGTCACGAGCGCCCGGCACGTCAGCCGCAGGGCCTCCACCTCCAGGCCCGAGGCGGCTGCCGCGTCGTCGACGACGACGGCCTCGGCTCCGGCGAGCGGGCCGCCCGTGGCCACGGTGCCGAGGGCCGACAGCAGCGGCCACGCGGCATCGTTGCGGTCGCCCGCCGGGGACGCGGCCAGCTCGGCGAAGCGGGCCGACGACCGGCGCCAGAACCCCCGACCCGGCAGCAGCGCGGCCACGACCGCCAGCGCCCGGCGCCGGTCCTCGGCCGACGGGTCGCCGACGACGGCGTCGGCCAGCCGCAGGGCCGTGACCGGATCGCCGCCCAGCGCCGCCGCCTCGGCCCGGCGGGCCGCGATGGCCGCCGCCGGCGTGCCGGCGGCGAGCGCCCGTTCGTACCAGCCGGCGGCGAGCTCGGGCGCCTCGGCCAGGGTGGCGTCGCCCGCGGCCACGTAGGCGGCGGCCACGGTCGCGCCCTGGGCGCCGGCCGCGGCCAGGTGCTCGCCGGTGCGGGTGGCGGGCGCACCGCGCTCGGCCAGCGCCGCCGCCAGGCGGGCGTGGAACCGGCGCCGGTCCGCCACGGGCGCCATCTCCGTCACGGCCGCCGCGACGACCGGCACGGCGTCCCCCGACCCCGGGGCGACGAGGCCCGCGGCGTGGAGCGTGTCGACGGCCTCGCCCAGCCGGTCGGGGGCGAGGTCGGTGGTGGCGGCCAGCAGCTCGTCGTCGAGGTCGGCGCCGGCGCTCAGGGCCCCGAGGACCGTGCGGGCCGCCGGTGTGAGCTGGTCCACTTCGGCCCGCAGCGCCGCCACCAGCGAGGCCGAGGGGGGACCGGGCTCGGCCGAGAGCCGCCCGCCGGTCACGATGCCGTCGGCCGTCCACGCCGCCAGGGTCAGGCGGATCAGCGCGGGCATGCCGCCGCTGTGGTCGTGGAGGGCGTCGACCAGCCGGTCGTCGACGGCGGCGCCGAGCACGATGGCGGCGAGCTCGCCCACCTCGGCCTCCTCCAGCGGGCCGAGGGCGACGAGCGGCTGGGCTCGGCCGAGCAGCGCGTCGAGCGCCGCCAGCGTGGCATCGCCGGCCGCGGGCCGGTGGGCGACCACCAGGGGGACGCTCTGGGCCGGCGCCCGTTCCGCCACGCCGACGACCACCCGGAGCGACCCGGGATCGAGCCACTGGGCGTCGTCGACGACGAGGGCGACGGCGGCCTCCGCGGTCAGGCGGTCGAGCAGCCCGTCCCGGTAGCGGCGCTCGTCGCCGGCGTCCGGCCCGTCCAGCAGGTCGTGCACGGCCGCGAAGGCGTGGTCCCGCTCCAGGCGCCGGCCGGACAGGTGCAGGACGGCGACACCGCGGTCGCGGAAGCGGTCGACGACGGCGCTCACGATCGCCGGCGCGTCGGACGTCCCCCCGCCCACGATGCCGATCTGCGTCGCCACCTCGCCGTCGGGCGCGGCGAGGGACGCCACACGCGCCACGCGGGACGGCAGACGGCCAGGCATCGGGCGCGCATGGTAGTGGCCGCTTCCGACCTGGTCGGACGCCCCGGCCCGGCGGGTCGCCGGCCTAGGGTGCTCGCATGGCGTCGCCCGCCCGGCGTCGCGTGAGCTGCGGACGTACGAAGGGTGCGTTTACCTTCGCGTCAGTAATTGGACTATGGGGTCAAGAACTGGCAGTAGTGTTGACCTCTGCTCCCGGGGGAAGGGAGCTCCCGTCCGAAGCCAGAGGGGGAACTGCGCCATGATCCGGAGAGCATTGCTCGTCCTGCTGGCGGCCGTGTTCCTGGGGGCCCTCGTGGCCTGCGGGGGCGGGGGTGGAACGCCGTCGTCGGAGGACTCGGCCGACGGGTCCGAGCCGGCGGAGGAGAGCGAGATCGGCGACGCCGCGTCCGCCGACGCCCCGGCCGAGCCCGAGGAGTCCGGCGCCGGCGCCGAGGACGACGGCACCGTTCCCGGCGATCCCGAGAGCGCCGAGAGCACGCCGGAGCTCGAGTTCACCGGCGAGGGAGGCGAGTCGTTCTGCACGCAGATGACCGACATCCAGGCATCGTTCGAGAACGTGTCCGAGCCGACCGGCGCGACCTACGCCGACCTCGCCGCCCGTATCCAGGCCGTGTCGCCGCCGCCCGAGCTGGCCGCCGATTGGCCGTTCTTCGTCGAGATGAACAACGCTCTGGCCGCCGATCCCAGCGGTGAGACGCTCACCGGACCGGGCGGCGAAGCGAACGCCCAACGATTCTCCGAGGTGTCCACGAAGGTGTCGGAGTACATGAACCAGGTGTGCGGTCTGTAGTGCGAGTCCCGTCCACCGGCCTGATCGCGGCCGCCGCCGTGCTGGTGGCCGCCCTGCTCGCTGCGTGTGGCGGCGACGGTGACGACGGCGCGACCCAGCAGTTCTGCGACGAGTACACAGCGGTCGAGGACGAGCTGGCGGACGTCGACTTCGAGGATCCGGAGGCGCTCACCGATGCGATCGACCGCCTCTCCGAGCTCGATCCGCCCGACGAGATCGCCGACGAGTTCCGGGCGGTGATCGAGCTGAACCAGGAGATCTACTCCGCGAGCGACGAGGTCGACGTCTCGGATCCGGACGCCGCGGCGCAGCTGCAGGAGGAGTTCGCCGAGCGGGCCGAGGCGCTCGAGGAGGAGAGCGAGGAGCTCGACGACTTCCTCACCGAGGAGTGCGGGGTCGGCGGCGAGTAGGCGCGTCCCGGCCGTGCGACGCCGGTCGTCAGGACGGGGGAGGGCGATAGACGGTCAGGCTGACCCGGGTGCCGTCGGCATCCGGTGAGAACGCGACCACGTCGGTGAGCGTGCGCATGAGCGGGATGCCGAGGCCGCTCTCGTGACGGAGGCGCCGGGGGTCCGTGGCGGCGGGCAGGGCCTCGACCCGGTCGGGGTCGAAGCCGCGTCCCCGGTCGACGATGTCGACGGTCACCTGGTGGTCGTCGATGGTGCACCGCACCACGACCGGCCCGTCGGCGCAGATGGCCTCGTGGGCCTCGATGGCGTTGGAGCATGCCTCGGTGACGGCGATCTTCAGGTCGTCGAGGCGGGCGACGCTCAGCCCGGGGGCGAGTGAGCCGACGGCGGCGTCGACGATCAGCCGCACGAGGGACAGATAGGCGGGCCGGGCCGGGATCTCCAGCTCGACAACCGCCACCGGGATCAACTCCCGGCGACGGCCGCGTCGACGGTGGGCAACAGGGGGAGCGCCTTGTCGAGGCCGGTGATCTCGAAGAGGCGGGTGATCCGACTCTCGGTGCACACGATGCGCAGGTCGCCGCCGTGGGTGCGGGCCCGCTTCAGGGCGCTGACGATCATGCCGAGGCCGGTGGAGTCGAGGAAGTCGACGCCGCCCAGGTCGAGCACGATCCGGCTGCGGCCCTCGTTCACCAGGTCGACGAGCCGTTCCTTCAGGTCGGGCGCGGTCGCCACGTCGAGCTCGCCGTAGATGGACACGACGGCCCACCCGGAGATGTCGACGACCTCGGTACGGAGCTGCATTGCGTGCTGACACTACCGCCTTCCCACTGTCACGCACGGTGACCGTACGCAGCGCAAACTGGGACTACACAGGTGGAATTCCACCGGCGTAACCTGTCAGCGGTCATGGCCCTCGTCGTCGCCGATCACCTCGATCCGCTCGACATGATCCAGGCCGCGCTGGCGGCCCGGTCCGGCGCGCCGTCTGGGCCGGTGCCGGTTCCCGAGTCGGCCGTGCTGGGGCCGGCGGGTGACCTCGGCCCGCTGGTGCACGTGCGGCGCATCCCGGCCCGGGGAGCCCGCACGGGCAGCCTGGCGCGACCGCTGCCTCCGGCCGTCGCCGAGCGGCTCGGCGTGGCGGCGCTGTGGACGCACCAGGCCCAGGCCATCGACCTGGCCCGCGAGGGGCGGTCGGTGGTGGTGGCGACCGGCACCGCGTCCGGCAAGTCCCTCTGCTACCAGGTCGCCCTGGCCGAGGCGGCCGCCGCGCCGGTGCGCCGGGGGACGTCGCTGCTGGTGTTCCCCACCAAGGCGCTGGCCCACGACCAGCTGCGGGCGCTCGCCGGGCTCGAGTTCCCGGGGGTGGTCCCCGGCGCCTACGACGGCGACACCGGCACCGAGGAACGGGCCTGGATCCGGCGCCACGCCACCTGCGTGCTCACCAACCCCGAGATGCTGCACAGCGGGATCCTTCCCCACCACGACCGGTGGGCGAAGTTCCTCAGCCGCCTGCGCTTCGTCGTGGTGGACGAGCTGCACGCGTTCCGCGGCATCTTCGGCAGCCACGTCGCCCACCTGCTGCGGCGGCTGCGGCGACTGGCCCACCACTACGGCGCGGACCCCACGTTCGTGTGCTGCTCGGCCACCATCGGCCAGCCCGAGCGGCTGGCGTCGGCGTTGTGCGGCGTGCCCGTCGAGGCGGTGGTCGACGACGGGGCTCCCCGGGGCGAGCGCCTCGTGGCGGTGTGGAACCCGCCGCCGCTCGACGCGGCGACGGGTCGGCGGGCCTCGTCGAACGGCGAGACCGCCGGGCTCGTGGCGGAGCTGGTGCGCTCCGGCCAGAAGACGATCGCGTTCTGCCGCAGCCGCCGGTCCACCGAGGTGGTGGCGGCCGACGCCCGCCGCCGGCTGCCGTCCCGCTACCGCCGCCGGGTCAAGCCCTACCGGGGCGGTTACCTGGCGGAGGAGCGTCGCGAGATCGAGGACGAGCTGTTCGGCGGCCACCTCGACGGCGTGGTCGCCACGAGCGCTCTCGAGCTGGGCATCGACGTGGGCGGGCTCGACGCCGTGGTGCTGAACGGCTTCCCCGGGACGATCGCCTCGTTCTGGCAGCAGGCCGGGCGGGCCGGGCGGTCCGGTCGGGCGTCCGCCGCCGTGCTGGTGGCGGGGTCGGACCAGCTGGACCAGTGGCTGGCGAACCATCCCGAGGAGCTGGTGCTGCGCGCGCCCGAGCCGGTCGTGGTGAACCCCGCCAACCCGTTCGTCGCGGACGCGCACCTGCGCTGCGCCGCCCACGAGAAGCCGCTGACCCACGCCGACGAGCGCTACTGGCCGGGGCTGCTCGACGAGGTCGTGCTGCGGCTGGCCCTCGACGACCAGGTCGTGGTGCACGAGCGGGCCCGGGGTCGCGGCCCCCAGGCGTTGTACGCCGCGGGCGGCTGGCCGGCGCACGGCGTCGGCCTGCGGGTCGGCTCGGGCGGCCAGGTCGCGCTGCGCACCGCGGAGGGCGAGCCCGTGGGCACGGTCGAGCTGGGCCGGGCCTGCGAGCAGGCCCACCCGGGGGCCGCGTACCTCCACGCCGGGCAGTCGTGGCGGGTGGTCGAGCTCGACCTGGACGGCCGCGAGGCGATCGTCGAGCCCGACGACGGCGCCACCTACACGGTGCCCCGCAGCGACGTCGAGATCCGGGTCGTGAGCTGCGACGCCCGGCGGCGCCTCGGCCGCATCGAGGTCGGGTTGGGGACGGTGGAGGTCCACCAGCAGGTGACGGGCTACCAGCGCAAGGAGGCGATGTCCGGTGAGTCGCTCGGGGTCACGCCCCTCGAGCTGCCCCGGTCGACGCTCAACACCCGGGCGTTCTGGTACCTGGTGCCGGAGGCGGTGCTGGAGGCCGCCGGTGTCGACAGGGCCGACGCCCCGGGCGCGCTGCACGCCGCCGAGCACGCGGGGATCGGCGTGCTGCCGCTGTTCACCATCTGCGACCGCTGGGACGTCGGCGGGGTGTCGACGCTGCACCAGGCCGACCTGGGTGGCCCGGCCATCGTGATCTACGACGGCTACCAGGGCGGGGCGGGGGTGGCCGAGCTGGGGTACGAGGCGGCGGAGCGGCACGTGCGCACGACGGCGTCGGTCATCGAGTCGTGCCCGTGCGCGGCGGGCTGCCCGTCGTGCGTGCAGTCGCCCAAGTGCGGCAACGGCAACGAGCCGCTCGACAAGGCGGCGGCGCTGGCCCTGCTGCGCCACGCGGTGGCCTGACCGGCTCATCGCTCGACCCGCATCGTGGCTTCGCTGCGCAAGGTGAGGTCGCCGAGCAGCCGGCCGACGACGGGCAATCGGGCCGGCTCCCCGTAGCGGACCTCGACCCGGACGCGCCCTCCGACGGCGCCACGCTCGTGGACCGCGACGTCGAGGCGCCCGGCCACGAGGGGACCGGCGTCCCGCGCCGCGCGGCGGGCGGCGCCCGGGTCGGGGTCGACCGCGGCGGCCCGTGCCGCCTCCCGGGCGGCGTGGGTCACGAGGATCTGGTCGCGGGCCACGATGACGGCCTGCACCAGGGCGAGGAGCAGCATGGCGATCAGCGGGAGGATGAGCGCCAGCTCGACCGTCGCCTGCCCCCGATCGGGCGGGCGACCGGCGGACCGGCGTCGGGGCCGGGTCACATCGAGCCTGTCAGCCGGTTGATCACGGACTCGAACATGTCGGTGAACGTGCCGGTTCCGTGCGCCCAGCCGAGCACGCCGAGGGCGATGGTCCCTGCGGCCAGCATCATCAGGGCGTACTCGGTGGTCGACTGGCCGAGGTCGTCGGGCAGGGCCGCACGGGCGCGGCAGGGGAGGGTGGGACGTCGCATGTGGATCCTCTCAGGGGCGTCGGTTCACGGGCTCAGGGAGCCGAGCGATCCCGCCAGCAGCGGGACGACCGTCAGCACCACGAACGCGGGGAACGTCGTGAGCACCAGCGGGAAGAGCAGGGTGACCGGCAGGCGGCGGGCCGCCTCCTCGGCGTGCCGCCGCCGGCGGGCGCGGGCCTCGATGCCCACCCGTTCGAGCGCGGGGACGAGCGGGCTGCCGTAGCGGTCGTGGTGGGCCAGGGCGTCGGCGAGTGGTCGGACCGGGGGACCGGTGGCGGCGACGAGCGCGAGCGCTCCGGCCAGGGTGCCCCCGTGGCGGATGTGCGCCGAGGCCCGGAAGCAGCGCCCCGCCGAGCGGGCCGCCCGGTCGGTCGGCGATGGCGGTGATGGCGCCGCTCACCGGCAGCCCGGCGGCCGTGGTGAGGGCGAGGAGGTCGACGACGTCCGGTAGCTGGTCGACGAGCGCGGTCTCGTGGCGGCGCCGGTCCGCCCGGGCGGACAGCGCGGGCAGCGCCAGCGCACAGGCGAGCGGCACGGGCGCGAGGGTCGGGGCCACGGGCAGCAGGGCCAGCCCGGCCAGCGCGGCCCAGCCGGTGCGGCGGTCGGCGCGGTCGGTCGGGGCGCGGTCGGTGTGGTGCGTGGGGTCCGGCCGGGTGTGTGAGGGCGGAGCGGTGACTCGGCCGGAGGGGTCGGTCAGCGGGTTGGTGGTGTGGGGCGGGTCCGGGGTTTGGGGGCCGGGGGTGTGTCATGACGGCACAGCCGGTGTCGCGGTCGGGGCGGTTCAGGGTCGGCGGTCTCGTCGGGCGGATCTGACCTCGCGGGGACGACGTCTGGACGTGTGCGTGCCTGGGGGCTGCCACGGGCGCCGGGGGGCCAGCGGGTCGGGAGTCTGCTCGGCTGTCCGTCGGGGTCGGTGCCGGCGGTTGCCAGCGGGTGACGTGGCGGCGGATGGTGGCGCCCAGGTGGGTGATCCAGGTCGCGCGGGCAGGGGTCGTGGCCCGAGGCGCGCTGGTGGCGGGCGGGCGCAGGTGCTGGTGCCTGGCGGCGCTCGGGAGGCCGACCGCGGCCACGACGAGCGTGGCCCAGCAGGCGCCGATGGCGAGGGCTACCACGTGGTCGAGGCTCACGGGTGCGGGCCTCTCGTCAGGCGGGCCATCCACCACGCGCCCGCGGCGTCGAGGGTGAGGCCCACCGCCAGGCATGCCCAGCCTCCCGGCGTGCCGAGGAGGAAGTGCGCCGCCGACGGGTCGCCGGCCACGAGGACCACCGTGAACACCACCGGCGCGGCGGACAGCACGAGTGCGCTGGCCCGGGCCTGTGCTCCGAGGGCTCGGCGTTCGGCCGCCAGGTCCAACCGTTCGCGGACCGTCGACGCCACGCCGTCCACCGCCCGGGCGGGGGCAGAGCCGACCATCGTGGCCAGGAGCATCGCCGTGGCGGCCAGGCGGGTCGCCGGGTCGCCGTGCCGGGTCGACCACTCGTCGAGGACCTCGGCCACCGGCCGGCCCCGGGCCGCGGCACGGGCCAGTCCGGCGAGCTCGGGACCCAGCGGTGCGTCGAGTGCATCGCCCGCCTCGCCGAGCGCCGCCGGCAGCGACGCGCCCGAGCGCAGCGAGGCCGCCAGGGCGTCGAGCGCGTGGGGCAACTGCGTCGCCCGGTGGGCGCGCGCCGCCGCCCTCGCCCGCCAGCGGTGCGCGGCGGCGGCGACCGTGGCGACGAACGCCACGGTCAGGACGACCCCCGGGCCCGCAGTGAGCATGGCCATCACACCGACCAGGACCCCGGCCGCGGCGACCGGTGCGGGCACCCTCTGGGGGGTAGGTGCTCCGCCACCGGTCGCCGGGCCTGACAGCAGCCGGGCGCGGGTGCGACGCGCCGTCGCTGTCACGGGGCCTCCGCCGCCGACCCGCCGGCGGGAGTGGCGGGGCGGAGCGGCGGCCTCCCGTCCCCGGCGGCACCGTTGGCACCGGGGACGTTCGGATGGCGGCGTGCGGGCCGTGTGCCGGTGGCGACGACGGCACCGCCGGGCGCCGTGAGGGCCACGGTCTCCACCGCACCGGCCCGGCCGGGCACGACTTCGGCGATGGCCTCGACCCGGCGGCCGGCGCCTGTTCCCGTGCGGCTCACATGGACGATGAGGTCGACGGCGCCGAGGATCTGGGCGCGGACGGCGTCGAGCGGCACCTGGTTGTCGCCGAGCAGCGCCATCGTCTCGATGCGGCGCACCGCGTCGGCCGGCCCGTTGGCGTGGCACGTGGAGAGGCACCCGCCGTGCCCCGTGTTCATCGCCTGGAGCATGTCGAGCGCCTCGGCGCCCCTGACCTCGCCGACCACGATGCGGTCCGGCCGCATGCGCAGGGCGGCCCGGACGAGGTCGCGCACGCCGATCGCCGCCAGCCCGTCGGGCGACGGCGGCCGGGTCTCGAGCCGGACCACGTGCTCACCGGGCAGTCGCAGCTCGGCGGCGTCCTCGACGGTCACGACCCGCTCGCCCGGCGGGAGGTACCCGCACAGCGCGTTGAGCAGGGTCGTCTTGCCGGCACCGGTGCCGCCGCAGACGACCATGTTGAGGCCCGCCTCCACCGCAGCGGCCAGCAGGCCTGCGGTGTCGGGCGAGCAGAACGCGGTCAGGGGTACGTCGGCCGCACCGAAGCGGCGGATCGTGACCACCGGCCCGTCGATGGCGAGGGGCGGCAGGACGACGTGGACCCGGGAGCCGTCGGGCAGCCGGGCGTCGACGACCGGGCGCCGTGCGGTCGGCGCGCAGCCCGAGGGGGGCGACCACCCGCTCGACCAGCAGGTCGATGGCGGGCCGGTCGAGGACCACCGCAGTGCGCTGGAGCCGGCCGGCGCGTTCGACCCACACCGGCCCCGGGCCGTTCACGAGGACGTCGCTGACCGCCGCGTCGGCGAGCAGCGGCTCGAGCGGGCCGAGGCCGCCGATGCGGGCGCGCACACGGGACACGACCCCGGCGACCTGGTCGCCTGCCAGCAGCGGCGCCTCCTCCCGGACCAGCGACACCAGGTCGGCGTCGCCGAGCGCCCGGTCGGTGACGGCGGCGAGCACCCGGCGGTGGACCCGGGCGTCGAGGGGCACGACGACACCGCTGTCGTGCTCACGCTGCACGGGACAGCGCCTTGGCGAGGGACCGGGGGAGCCTCCCGGCCAGCATGCCCGCGTCGACCGCGCGGGCGACGGCCGGATCGAGGACGACCTCGGCCAGCACCGGCGCCTGGACCACCTGCTGGATGTCGGCGGTGGTCAGGGCCCGGCCCGGCTCGTGCACCACGACGACCCCCGACGGCCGCAACGGGGCCTGCATCGCCCGGCGCAGGGCCATGAAGCACGGACGGATCACGAGCAGCGACCGGCGGGCGGCGCCGGCCACCGCCACGGAGGCTGCGGCCGGGCCCCGCTCGTCGATGCGACCGCAGTCGACGACCGTGGAGCGGGCCGCGCCGTCGAGCAGCCCGGCCAGCAGCCCCGCTCGGTGGGCGAGGAGCTCGCCGTCGCCCCGGGGAAGCAGGGTCACGCCCGGCGTGACCGTCACCTCCAGCCGCGCCAGCGCGTCGGCGGGGACCGACTCGCCCGCGGCGAGCCAGGCGCTCAGGCCCGGCGAGTCGGGCTCGGGAAGGCCGAGAGCGGCCGGCAGGTCACCGGCGAGATCGGCGAGCAGGGCCCCGGACGGGGCGCTCTGCGCCAGGAGCAGGCGCGAGCGAAGCGGAGACGACGGTGGTGCCGGCACCACCCTTGACGGACCAGCAGGCGACGAGCATCGGAAACCTCCACAGACGGGGCAGGGGCGCCAGGGGCGCGAGGGTCGTCCCTGTCCCGGTGGGGATGCCGTAGACCAGAAGTGGATGACCTGTGCCGAACAGTAGCCACACATCTGTGATACGGTCAACAAGCAATGAGAACTACTGAAACTGACTGTGGCACGGATCACCCCCTCGGAACATGGGCAGTGGGTCGGTCCGCCGGTATGGTCGCCCCGCGTGGAGGCCGCCTTCTTCGATCTCGACAAGACGGTGATCGCCAAGGCGTCGATGGTGGCGTTCAGCGGTCCGCTGCACCGGGCCGGCCTGCTGTCCCGGCGCATGCTGCTGCGGGCGGCCTGGGGTCAGCTCGTCTACGCCCAGTTCGGGGCGTCGCCCGAGAAGCTGGCCAAGCTGCGGGACTCGGTGCTGCGGCTGACCATCGGCTGGGACCAGGCCGAGATCAGCGAGATCGTGCGCGAGACCCTGGTCGACGTGGTCGAGCCGATCGTCTACGAGGAGGCGCTCGAGCTCATCCGCGAGCACCGCACGGCGGGACGGAAGGTGTTCATCATCTCCGCGTCACCGGAGGAGATCGTGGCGCCTCTCGCCCAGCTACCTGGGGGTCGACGAGGCGATCGCCACGCGAGCCGAGCTCGACGACCAGGGCCGCTACACCGGAAAGACCGAGCTCTACTGCTACGGGCCCGCGAAGGTCGTCGCGATGCAGGCGGTGGCCGAGCGTGACGGCATCGACCTCTCCCGCAGCTACGGCTACAGCGACTCGGCCTCGGACAAACCGATGCTGGAGGCGGTCGGCCATGCCGTCGCCGTCAACCCGGACCGGGAGTTGCTGCGGGCCGCGAAGGTCAACGGGTGGGAGATCCGCCGGTTCAGCCAGCGGGTGCCCCTGCGTGAACGGGTGCCGATGCCGGCGCCCCGGCATGCCGCGCTCGGGGGCGGGGCCATGGCGGCGACGGTGGCCGTCGCGGTGCTGGCCCGGTGGTTGTGGGTACGGCGTCAGCCCCCGCCCCCACCCCCACGCCGCAGAGGCGCCAGGACCGGGGCGGGGCCTGTGCCGAGGATCAGGACGCCCGGACCTTCTTCGTGGCGATGGTGGCGAGCGCAACGATCACGACAACGAGCAGCAACTTCTTCATGGCGGCGAGCGTAGCGGGCCCAGCACCCCGGGCGGACCTCGAGCCGCCCTGACCGCCCCGCCGGGTGGCTGTCGACGGCGCTGCGTGATCGTCGCGACGCGGTCGGTGACGCGGCGATCGCGACGCTGTCGGCCGATGAAAATCGCAGCGTCACCGCGCAATAAGGTCAGCGGTCTATGCGCGTGACCTATCCGCTGCTGCCCGCTCACCGGCAGGCAGAGGCGCGCGCGATCGCCCGGCGGACCTATCAGACCTTCCTGTTCGCGGCCGTCACCGGCGTGCTCGTCGGCCTCGTGGTGGTGGCGATCGACAAGATCACGGTCGACGGCCTCCTCGATGCCATCGCCGAGCGGCCCCTGTGGATGCAGGCGGTGGCGCCGGCCGTGGGGCTGGTCATCGCGGCCGTGTGCCTCAGGTGGATCGCCGGCAGCATGTCGACCACCACCGCCGACGAGTACGTCCGCAGCTTCCACGACCAGGCGCCGGAGCGCATCGACCCGCGGCCGGTCGTCGGCCGTGTCCTGGCCAGCATCGCCACCATCGGCTACGGCGGCGCCCTCGGCATGGAGGGCCCCTCGATCTACGCCGGGTCCGTCATCGGGTCGGCGATGCAGCGTCGGTTCGCCCGCTTCTTCTCCCGCGAGGACGCCAAGCTGCTGCTCGTGGCCGGTGCCGCCGCCGGTGTCGCCGCCATCTTCAAGGCGCCGGCCACCGGCGCGCTGTTCGCCATCGAGGTCCCCTACCGGGCCGACGTCGCCCGCCGGAACGTGCTGCCGGCCATGGTCGCCTCGGCCGCCAGCTACGTCACGTTCGCCGTGTTCAACGGCACCGACCCCCTGCTGCCGGTCGGCGGCGAGCACCCCTTCAACTGGAAGGACATCGGCGGCGCCCTCCTCGTCGGGCTGCTGTGCGGGGTCGGCGCCCGCCTGTTCAGCGCCG
Source organism: uncultured Acidimicrobiales bacterium (assembly GCA_963759225.1). Taxonomy (GTDB): domain Bacteria; phylum Actinomycetota; class Acidimicrobiia; order Acidimicrobiales; family VFJN01; genus ZC4RG19. The sequence continues at coordinate 29,839 of CAVWYL010000004.1, forward strand.
GCCTGCGGGCGCTGCGCACGCTGCCCCGCATCACCGACACGCCGTTGCCGACCCGCATCGCGATCGGCGGGGCGACCCTGGCCGCGCTGGCGCTGCTGTCCAACGCCGTGGCCGACGTGCCGCTGTCGCTCGGCCCCGGCTACAACGTCATCCAGTGGGCCACCGACCCCGCCCACGGCGCGTGGCTGGTGCTGTTGATCCTGGTGGTACGGGTGGCGGCCGTCATGGCCAGCTACGGGAGCGGTGGCGTGGGCGGCCTGTTCGTTCCGCTCGTGGTCATGGGCGCGCTGACGGGTCGGGTCGCGGGCGGGGCCTTCGGCGTGCCCGACACCGACCTGCTGGTGGTCGTGGGCATGGCCGCCTTCCTCGGCGCCGGCTATCGCACGCCCCTCGCCGCCCTGATGTTCGTGGCCGAGACCACCGGCCATCCGGGGTTCGTGGTGCCGGCGCTCGTCGCGACGGCCGCGTCGCAGCTGGTGGTGGGGGACTCGTCGGTGTCGGTCCATCAGCGGGCCGGACGCCTGGGCCACCTGGAGCGGCGTTTCGAGCTGCCGATCAGCGCCGTCATGACCACCGACGTGCGCACGGTGCCACCCGACGCCACCATCGAGGAGTTCCTGTCGGTCCACCTCGTGGGTCAGCGACGCCGGTCCGTGCCCGTCGTCGACGACGCCAACCGCTACCTCGGCATGGCGGTGCTCGACGAGGTCGTCACCATCCGCCGCGAGGCGTGGGCCACGACCGACATCCGGACGATCGCCCGCGCCTCCGCGCCCCGGGGACGTACGACGTGGCTCGTGCGCGACGCGGTGGGCGCCATGGAGCGCGCCGACACCGACGTCCTGGCCATCGTGGACGGCGAAGACCGCTTCGTCGGCGTCGTGACGACCGACGAGGTGCTACGGCTCGACGAGATCCTCGAGCGAACCGGGATGAGCTGAGGGCCTAGACGGCCAGCAGGTCGCGGGCGCCCGTGTCGGACGACGGGTGCCGCAGCTTCGACATCGCCCGCGCCTCGATCTGGCGGATGCGCTCACGGGTGAGGTTGAAGTGCTCGCCGACCTCTTCCAGCGTGCGGGGCTCGCCCCGGTCGAGGCCGAAGCGGAGCTTGAGGATCTCGCGCTCACGCTCGTCGAGCGGGGCCAGCAGCCGGTTGATCTCCTCGGGGAGGAGCGCGGTGGCGGCCACCTCGAACGGGGACTCGGCCGAGCGGTCCTCCACGACGTCGCCCAGCTCGGCGTCGCCGTCCTCGCGCAGGGGCTCGGACAGCGACAGCGGCTCGGCGGCGAACCGCAGGGCCTCGGTCACCTTGTCCTCCGGCATCTCGACCTCGGCCGACAGCTCGGCGAGGGTCGCCGGACGGCCGAGCTTGAGCTCCAGCCGGGCGCGTGCCTTCTGCAGCCGGGCGAGGGTGTCGCCGGCGTGCACGGGCAGGCGGATGGTGCGGCCGGTGTTGGCGATGCCGCGGGTGATGGCCTGGCGGATCCACCAGGTGGCGTAGGTCGAGAACTTGAAGCCCTTGCGCCAGTCGAACTTCTCGACCGCGTGCATCAGGCCCAGGTTGCCCTCCTGGATGAGGTCCAGAAGCGGCAGGCCCGAGGCCTGGTACTTCTTGGCGATCGACACCACCAGCCGTAGGTTCGACTGGACGAACGTGCGCTCGGCGTCCTCACCGTCGCGTGCCGAACGACGCAGCTCACGCTTGCGTGCCGGCGACAGGGACCGACCCTCTGCTTCGAGTTCGACGCGTGCCGCATTCCCAGCTTCGATCGCCTGGGCCAAGCGGACCTCGTCGTCCTTGGTCAGCAGCGGATACTGCCCGATGTCGGTGAGATACAGCCGGACGAGATCTTCCTCGTCGCGCTCGACGCGCTCCTTGGGCAACGTGACGTCCTTCTCGCGTGTTGCTCGGTCCGTGGGAAGCCCCGCAAGTCCTCGTCATGGTGCGAGAGACCGTGGCGGTCGGCTCAAAACTCCGGGCTCCAACAAGGAACCCGAGGCGGGCTAAAGGATACCGGGGCGGTCAAGAGCGGCCACCCTCTGGACACCTTTCCCTGAAAGCGCCGCGCTGATCCCCCCTGATCACGGGGAGCGTTTCCGGGCGACGCGGCGCGCTCGTTGGCTAGGGTACGCCGAGGGAGGAACAAGGCGCTGGGCACCTGGGGTAGAGGACAGGCTCCGGGGGAGGGAGCGGCGTGCATCTCACCGAGGACTGGACCGGGGCGCAGCGACCGTCGTCGCTCGCGCCCACCCGTCCGCCTCGGGCCGAGAGGCTCCCGCCCGCCGACGTGTGCGTGCTGGCGCCCCTGGTCGCGGCCGCCAAGGCCGGGTGCGCGGTGTCGTTCGAGCGTCTGTACCGGCTGCTCGCGGGGCAGGTCGCCTCGTACCTCCGCTGGCATCGGGCCAGCGATCCCGACGGCCTGACCAACGACGTGTTCGCCCAGGTCCACCGGAACCTGCCGCGGTTCGAGGGCGACGAGCGGGGCTTCCGGTCGTGGCTGTTCACCATCGCCCACCACCGCATGGTGGACGACCGGCGGTGGGCCGGACGGCAGTTGCCGGTGCAGACCGGCGGCGGCGTCGACGAGAGCTGGGGCGGCGGAGACGTGGAGGAGGAGGCCCTCGCCGCCATGTCCGGTGAGGAGGTGGACGACCTGCTCGCCGTGCTGTCCCGCGAGCAGCGGGAGGTCGTGCTGCTGCGCATCGTCGCCGACCTGCCCGTCGAGGTCGTGGCCCGGATGATGAACAAGCGGGAGGGTGCCGTCAAAGCGCTCCAGCACCGGGCGCTGGCCACGCTGCGGCGCAACGTCGACGGCCACCCGCAGCCGTCGCCGCCCTGACCTACGTCTCCGTCATGCCGGGCGGCCGCAGGGCCTCGACCGCGGCCAGGTCGGCGCGCACGTCGGCGGTGACCAGCCCGAGGATCCGGATGGTGGGTCCGTCGGTCAGCGGCGTCGTCGCCGCGAGGTGGTCGGCGTAGGCGGCCAGCAGCGCAGGCAGGGCCTGGTCGACCAGCCATGCGAGGCGGGCCGCGGTCCCGTCGCCGGGGAGTGGGAGCACGTCCGGGCGGCGGCGTCACCAGGTCCCCCACCGCGAGGTGGGGGACGGCGGGCAGCAGCCCGTACCACTGCTCGGCTCGCCAGGCGTGGTGGAGGCTCTGCGCGGCCAGCACGGCCTTGGCGGCGGGCTCGGGCGTGGACGTCACCCAGCCGCCGACCGTCTCGAACAGGTTCTGCTCGACCCACGCGTGCCGGCCGATGCGCCGGGCGCTGGCCTCCAGGGTCTCGGCCGCCGCGGTCATCGGGTCAGTGTCCCACGGCTCGGCAGCACCTCCGCCACGACGACCGCGGCGAGGATCAGCGCCCCGCCCGCCACGGTGGCCAGCCGTGACCTCGTCGCCCGCCACCCAGCCGAGCAGCGCGGCGAAGACGGGTTCCAGCAGGAGGATCAGCGCGGCCCGTGACGGGGACACGATCCGCTGGGCCCACACCATCCCCCAGAACGCCACGGCGGTGGCGAACACGCCGGTGAAGGCGGCGGCGGCCCACGCCGACGCGGGCATGGCCAGCCCGCCGGTGACGGCGCTCCCGGCGAGGCAGGCGACGCCGACGGTCGTGACCTGCACGCAGGTGAGGCGGATGGCGTCGTGGTGTTCGGCCGTCTCGCCGAGGATCACGATGTGGGCGGCGAACGCCACCGCGCACCCGAGGGTGAGCACCTCGCCGCGGCCGAAGGACGTGTCGGGGCCGCCGGTCAGCAGCACGAGACCGGCCACCGCGAGGACGAGGCTGACGAGCGTGAGCGGGTGGGGCCGCCGGCGCAGGGCCACGAACGTGATGATCGGGACGAACACGACCAGCAGGTAGGTGATGAACGCCGACGTCGACGGGGTCGTGTACTGCAGGCCGATCGTCTGGAGGACGTAGCCGACGAGCAGCGCCACCCCGCCCGCGACCCCGTGGCGCAGCTCGCGGGGCGAGGCCGGGCGGCCCCGGGCGAGGAGGGCGAGCACGGCGCCCCCGATGAGGAAGCGGGCGGCGAGGAACGGGATCGGGTCGGCCTCGGAGACCGCGTCCTGGACCACCAGGAACGTCGTGCCGAAGAAGAAGGCGGAGAGGACGAGTGCGGCGTCGGCCCGGTGGCGGGCGGCCGGCGGCTGGGGACCGCGGGGGCCCGGGGGGAGCGGGATCGGGACGGCGGCTTCGGACACGGACGTTCAGCGCGTGCCGCGGGCTGGGGCCTGGGCGCCGGCGGGTGGGCGGTGCGTGGGCGGCGAGGGCGGGGCGCCCGGGGGTGGTGCCGGGGCCATCGGGGCCATTCGGGCTGTCGGGACCCGTGGGGCCGCCAGCGCCGGTGCGGTCGTCGATGCCGGTGGGGCCGGTGGCGGGGTCGGGGCCGGTGGGGCCGCGAGCGCCGGTGGGGTCGTCGGGGCCCGGGGGGTCACGACGGCTGGGGGCGGCCGAGCAGGGCGTCCAGTTCTGTGAGGGCGGTGGCCGGGGGGTCGCCGACCAGGATCGTGTGGAGGCCGGCGAGCCTCGCGCCGGCCAGGTTGCCCTCCGCGTCGTCCAGGAACACCGCGTGGTCCGCGCCGCACGTCCAGCAGGTCCAGCGTGTGGGTGAAGATCGCCGGGTTCGGTTTGCGCATCCCGACCGACGAGCTGTCCACCACGACGTCGAACAGGTCGTCGACCGCCACGAGCGACCGCCAGGCGCCGGAGCCCTCGGCCACGTTGTTCGTGATCAGGGCCGTCCGGTAGCCCGAGAGTCGCAGGTCCTCGATGTAGGCGACCACGTCGTCGTGCACCGACAGCTCGCCGAACAGGCGTTGCAGCGGGGCCAGGTCGAACGTGGCGCCCGTCGACGCGGCCAGGGCCTGCACCTCCGTCAGCCACGTCTCCAGCGTGATCTCGCCGCGCTCGAGCTTGTGCCACGGGTGGTCCGTGTCTTCGTGGTACGGGCCGACGACCAGCTCCAGGTTGCCGCCCCCGGATGCGGCGAGTGCCGGCCACGGGGACGTGGTCAGGACGCCCGAGAAGTCGAACAGGACCGCCTCGATGGAGGGCATGGCCGACAGCTTCGCCCGCCGACGCCCCCCGACCCCAACCCCAGCCCCGGGAACCACGCCAGACCCCAACCCCGGGGACCTACCCCCGGTAGCGGTTGGTGATCGGAACCCGCCGGTCCTTGCCGAACGCCTTGGGCGTGACCCGCACACCCGGCGGGGTCTGGCGGCGCTTGTACTCGGCCACGTCCACCAGCCGGGTGATGCGCTCGACCAGCGCGGCGTCGAAGCCCATGCCCACCAGCTCGGCCCGGGTGCGGTCGTCCTCGACGTACGCCTCCAGGATCGGGTCGAGCACCTCGTACGGCGGCAGCGACTGGTCGTCGCGCTGGTCCGGGCGGAGCTCCGCCGACGGCGGCTTCGTGAGCACGTGCTCGGGGACCAGCGGGCGCCCGGCCCGGGCGTTGCGGTCCCGGCACAGCTCGTAGACCAGCAGCTTCGGCACGTCCTTGATGACCGCGAACCCACCCGCCGTGTCGCCGTACAGCGTCGAGTACCCGACGGCCATCTCGCTCTTGTTGCCCGTCGTCAGCACCAGCCAGCCCCGGAACTTGTTGGACAGGGCCATCATCAGCACGCCCCGGATCCGGGACTGCAGGTTCTCCTCCGTGATGTCGGGCTCGAGCCCGGCGAAGCTCGGGGCCAGCATGTCGAGGAAGGCGGCGTGGGCGGGCTCGATGGGGATCACCCGCTGCTCGATGCCCAGCTCGGCGCACAGCTTCTCGGCGTCGGTCAGCGAGTGGTCCGACGAGTAGCGCGACGGCATGAGCACGCAGTGGACGTGCTCCGGCCCCAGGGCGTCGGCGGCGATCACGGTCACCAGCGACGAGTCGACCCCGCCGGACAGGGCGATGGCCACGTCCGTGAACCCGTTCTTCGTGACGTAGTCGCGGGTGCCGAGCACCAGCGCCTCGTACACCTCCTGCACCGGGGTCAGCGGCTCGGTGATGCCGGGCGCCCGGCGGTCGGCCGGGTCGGTCACCCGCGGCTCGGCCGACACGGCCACGACCGGTAGCGGCGTCTCCGTGGCCCGGCCCCGCGGGTCGAGCAGGCGCTTGCGGAACACCGGCAGGACCTCGACGTCGCAGACCATCGTCTCCTCGGTGAACTGGCCGGCCCGGGCCAGCAGCCCACCGGCGGCGTCGAACACCATCGACGCCCCGTCGAAGACCAGCTCGTCCTGCCCACCGACCTGGTTGACGTACACCAGGGCGCACGACGCGTCGGACGCCCGCGTCGCCAGCATCCGCTCCCGCTCGGGCAGGCGGCCGGCGTAGTACGGCGAGGCGTTGATGTTGACGACCAGCTCGGCGCCCCCCGCGGCCTGGGCGGCGATGGGGCCGGTGGGGCTGAACGCGTCCTCGCAGATCGACACGCCCACCCGCACGCCGGCCACCTCGACCAGCGGCGCGGCGCCCGTGCCGGCGGCGAAGTAGCGCTGCTCGTCGAACACCGCGTAGTTCGGCAGGTTGCGCTTGTGGTAGGTCGCCAGGACCTGGCCGCCCGCGCACACGGCGGCGGCGTTGTAGAGGTCGCGCCCGGCGTCGACGAACCCGACGACCGCGGCGCACGACCCGGTCGCCGCGGCCACCCGGTCGAGCGCCCGCCGGTTGTCGGCGATGAACCCGGGCTTCAGCAGCAGGTCCTCCGGCGGGTAGCCGGTGATGGCCAGCTCCGGGAAGACGGCCAGGTCACAGCCCTGCGACTCGGCGTCGGCCAGCGCGGCGAGCACCCGGTCGGCGTTGCCGGTCAGGTCACCGACCGTGGTGTCGATCTGGCACAGCGCAACTCGCAGGCGGGCCACACCGCGAGGGTACGGCGTGACGGCGTAGAAAACGGAGGTGGATATCGGCGACCTGGTGGACCGCAGCGCCGATCCCGTCGCCGTCCGCACGACGCTGGACCGGCTCGACGGCGACACCCGCGACCGGCTCGGAGCGTCGCCCCCGCTGGCCGAGGCGTTCGTGGCCGTGGCCGCCGCCAGCCGCAGCGCCACCCGCCTGATCGAGACCGACCCGGCCGCCCTCGACGTCCTGGCCGACCTGGACGGGCCGCCCGGCCCCGGCCCGGTGGGCGAGGCGGCCGATCCCGACGACCTGGTCCGCCGCAAGCGCCTCACCCAGCTGCGCATCACCGCCCGCGACCTGCTGGGCGTCGACGGCCTGGAGGTCACCACCGCCGCCCTGTCGGACCTGGCGGCCGCGGTGCTCGACGCCTCGGTCCGGCTGGCGGGCGTCGAGGGCATGGCGGTCGTCGGCATGGGCAAGCTCGGGGGCCGCGAGCTCAACTACGCCAGCGACGTCGACCTGCTGTTCGTGGACGGCGACGCCCGCGGCGCACGGGCGGTCATGGACATCGCCCGCCGCTGCTTCCGGGTCGACGCCAACCTCCGGCCCGAGGGCCGGGACGGGGCGCTCACCCGGTCGGTCGACAGCTACCTCACCTACTGGAACCGGTGGGCGCAGCCCTGGGAGTTCCAGGCCCTGCTCAAGGCCGTGCCCGTCGCCGGGGACCCCGACGTCGGGCGGGAGTGGGCGTCGGCCGCGTCGTTCGCCCTGTGGGGGCGGCGCCTGTCCGCCGACGACCTGCGCTCGCTGCGGTCGCTCAAGGCCCGGGCCGAGGCCGAGGTCGAGCGCAAGGGCGTCGCCGACCGCGAGGTGAAGCGGTCGCCGGGCGGCATCCGCGACATCGAGTTCGCGGTGCAGACCCTCCAGCTGGTCCACGGCCGGTCGGACCCGGAGCTGCGGTCCCCGAACACGCTCGTGGCCCTGGGCGAGATGGCGGCCGGCGGCTACGTGGCCGGCGACGACGCCGACGGCCTGGCCGGCGCCTACCGGTTCCTGCGCCGGGTCGAGCATGCCCTGCAGATCGAGGACGAGCGCCAGACGCACACGCTGCCCGCCGACCGGGACCAGCGCCGGCGCATCGCCCGGGTGCTGGGCTACCGGGGCAGCCCCGAGGCCGGGCCCACCGAGGCGTTCGACAGGGAGCTCGCCCGGCGGCGCAACCTGGTCCGTTCGACCCACGAGCGCCTCTACTTCCGCCCGCTGCTCGACGCGCTCGCCGGGGTCGGCCCCATGTCGCCGGAGGCGGCGGCCGAGGCGCTGGCCAGCTTCGGGTTCACCGACGTCGAGCGGACCCGGGCCGCGGTGCGGGAGCTGACCCGCGGCCTCACCCGGTCGTCGCGGATGATGCAGCAGCTCCTGCCCCTGGTGCTGGACTGGCTGTCGACGTCCCCCGATCCCGACCTCGGGCTGCTCGGCCTGCGCAAGCTGGCCTCGGGCGAGCAGCGGGTGCTGGAGCTGGCCCACGCCTTCCGGGACAGCCCGGAGGTGGCCCGGCGCCTGTGCGAGCTGCTGGGGACCAGCGGGCTGCTGGGCGAGATCCTGGTGGCCAACCCCGACCTCATCCCCCGGCTGGCGGACCCGGGCCGCCTGCAGACCCTCGAACGCGACGCCCTCGTCGCCTCGGCCCGCAACACGCTGGCCTGGCGGGACGACCTGGGCGAGCGGCAGCGCGCCCTGCGGCGCTGGCGCCACCGGCACCTGCTGGGGATCGGCGCCCGGGACGTGTTCGGCGAGGCCGACGAGGCGACGGTGGGCCGCGACCTGACGGCGCTGGCGGAGGCGACGACCGAGATGGCGCTCGCCCAGCTCGACCCCCAGGTGCCGTGCGCGGTGGTGGCCATGGGCCGGTTCGCGGGCGGGGAGCTGTCCTACGCCAGCGACCTCGACGTGCTGTTCGTGCACGACGGCGACGCCCAGGAGGGCCTGCGGGTGGCCTCGGGGCTCGTGCGGTTCCTGGCGGGGGCGACGCCGGCCCAGCGGATCTACCCGATCGACGCCACGCTGCGGCCCGAGGGTCGCCAGGGGGCGCTGTCCCGCAGCCTGGAGGGCTACTCGGCGTACCTCGACCGGTGGGCGCAGACGTGGGAGCGGCAGGCGCTGACCCGGGCCCGCCCGGTGGCGGGGGACCCCGACCTGGGCCGCCGGTTCCTCGACCTGCTGGCCGGCGCCGTGTGGGACCGGCCCTTCACCGAGGAGCACGAGCGGGAGATCCGGCGCATGAAGGCCCGGATCGAGCGCGAGCGCATCCCGCCCGGCGAGGACCCGGAGTTCCACCTCAAGCTCGGCCGGGGGTCGCTGTCGGACGTCGAGTGGACGGTGCAGCTGCTGCAGCTGCGGACCGGGGTCCGGTCGCCGTCGACGATGGGTGCCATCGACGGGCTCGTGGCCGCCGGAGCGCTGACACCGGAGGACGCCACCGTGCTGCGGGACGCCTACCGGTACTGCGAGTGCGCCCGGAACCGCTGGTGGCTCGTCGGGTCGGCGCCGCCGGCCGCCGACGCGCTGCCCCAGCGGCCCGCCGACCAGTCGCGGCTGGCCGCGTCGCTCGGCACCACGCCGCGCGAGCTGCGGGAGGACTACCGGCGGGTGACCCGACGGGCCCGGCGGGTCGTGGAGCGGCTGTTCTACGGCCCCGCGTGACGCCCGGTGATGCCAAGATGACGCCTGTATCAGCGACGCCAGGGGGAAGCGCACGATGCCCGTGACAGCCGAGGTCCGCTCGATCCTCGATCTCATCGCCGCCGACGACACGCCGATCGAGGCGGTGACCCCCGAGCTGATGCGGTCGATGTACTCGGCCATCAGCGGCCTGGGCTCGAAGCCGGACATGGCGTCCGTCGCCGACCGGTCGTGCCCCGGACCGGCGTGTGACGTGCCCGTGCGGGTGTACGTGCCGGTGGACGAGCCCGGTCCCCGCCCGGTGCTCGTGTACTTCCACGGCGGCGGCTGGGTGATCGGCGACCTCGAGACCCACGACTCCACCGTGCGCAAGCTGGCCGCGGCCAGCGGCGTGACCGTCGTGTCCGTCGACTACCGGCTGGCCCCCGAGGACCCGTTCCCCGCCGCGGTCGACGACTGCCTGGCTGCGGTCCGCTGGGTGGTGGACAACGCCGGCGACCTGGACGTGGACCCGTCGCGCCTGGCGGTGGGCGGCGACTCGGCGGGCGGCAACCTGGCCGCGGTGGCGGCCGGGCGGCTGCGGGACGACGGCGTGCCGGTGGCGTTCCAGTTGCTGGTGTACCCGGTCACCGACGGGACGATGGGCCTGCCGTCCTACGACGAGAACGCCGAGGGGTACTTCCTGACCCGGGACACGATGGCGTGGTTCTGGGACCACTACGTGGGCGGCGAGCACCGCACGAACCCTCTGGCGTCGCCCCTGCACGCGCCGGACGAGGCGCTGGCCGGGCTGCCGCCCGCGCTGGTCATCACGGCCGAGTTCGACCCGCTGCGCGACGAGGGCGAGGCCTACGGCGCCCGCCTCGCCGGGGCCGGCGTGGCGACCACGACCACACGCTACGACGGCGTGATCCACGGGTTCTTCCAGATGAGCGACATGATCCCCGAGGGCGCGGCCGCCATCGACGAGGCCGCCGCCGCGCTGCGGGGCGCGCTCGCCTGACCGGTTGAACAGGGGCCACTACGGCATGTAGTAGGCATACCTACCATGCTGTGGGGCACCCGCCGGTCGGTCGACGCCACCGCGCGCCGGCTGCGGTCGGCCTACGACGCGCTGGCCGCCGCCCCCGACCTGCGGCCCGGGCCCCAGGTCGACGCCCTGTTCCGCGAGGTCGTCCGCGTCGTGGTGGCGACGCCGGAGGCCATGGCCGACGCCGTGCTGCACCACCCGGCGCTGCGCGACGTCGTCCCCCACTTCCGCGAGCTGTGCGGCGACGGCGAGTACCTCCTCGAGTTCAGCTGGGCCGAGCGCATCGCCGCCGCCGACGACCCGGTGGCCGAGCTGGAGCGGTTCCCGTACGTGGACAACTACCGCCGGCTGAGCGTCATGGAGGCCGCCGCCCTGGCCGGCGTCGGCGCCGTGCCGCCGGCCCGGGTGGCGGTCATCGGGTCGGGGCCGCTGCCGCTGACGTCGTTCCTGCTGGCGGGGGAGGGCGGCGCCCAGGTCGACAACATCGAGCGCAACGTGGAGGCGCTGACCGCGTCCCGCCGGGCGGCCGACGCGCTCGGCGTCGCCGGGCTCGGCTTCCACCTGGCCGACGTGGGCGGCGGCCCGCTGGCGCCGGCCGTGGCCCTCGGCGACTACGACCTCGTGGTCCTGGCGGCGCTGGTCGGCCTCACGCCGGTCCAGAAGCGCCGGGCCATCGCCCACGTGGCCACGCACATGACGCCCGGCGCGCTGCTGCTCGCCCGCAGCGCCCGGGGCGTGCGCACCCTCCTGTACCCGGCGGTGGACCGGTCCGCCCTCGCCGGGTTCGACGTCCTCGGGGTGATCCATCCCACCGACGACGTCATCAACTCCGTGATCCTCGCCCGTGCCCGGCGACCGAGAAAGGACCCCTGATGGCCACCCTGCTCATGGTCGAGAGCTGGCTCCAGTCGACGGGCGAGGGGCTGCCCCCGCTCCTGGCCGATCTCGGCCACGAGTACGTGCTGTTCGCCCGCGACCCGGCGCTCTACCGCGGCCATCCCGCGCTGCTCGGCGCCTCCCGGGTCGTGACGGTCGAGACCAACGACACCCAGGCGGTGGCCGACAGGGCCGCCCGCCTCGCGGCCGAGCAGCGCATCGACGGCGTGCTCACCACCTGCGACTACTACCTGCCGGCGGCGGCGGTGGCGGCCCGCCGGCTCGGTCTGCCGGGCCCGGACCCGGCCGTGATGGCCCGTGCCGTGCACAAGCACCGGGTGCGGGCGTCGCTCGACGCGGTCGGGCTGCCCAACCCACGGTGGGCGACCGCCGCCACGTGGCCCGAGGCGCAGCAGGCGGCGCTGGCGCTGGGCTACCCGCTCGTGGCCAAGCCGGTCGACCTCAACGCGGGGACGTCGGTGCGCCGGGTCGACGGCGAGGCCCACGTGAAGGACTCGTTCCGGGACGTCGTGGCCCGGGAGCGCAACACCCGCGGCCAGCCCCTGCAGCGCCTGCTGCTGCTGGAGGAGCTGCTGACCGGCACCGAGGTCAGCGTGGAGGCCGTCACCGTGGACGGCCGCACCACCGTGGTCGGCATCACGGACAAGAGCGTCGCCGGCCCGCCGGCGTTCGTGGAGTCCGGGCACATGTTCCCGGCGGTGCTGCCCGCCGACGTGGCCGCCGAGGTCGAGGCGTTCGTCGTCGAGGTCCTGGCCGCCGTGGGGCTGCGCCACGGGCTGAGCCACGCCGAGGTGATGGTCACGCCCGCCGGCCCCCGGCTGGTGGAGCTCAACCCCCGCCAGGGCGGCGGGCTACATCTTCGACCTCGTCCACCTCGTGACCGGGACCCACCCGCTGCGGCTCCTGGTCGACCTGGCCCTCGGCGACGATCCGTGCATCGGCACGGCGGCGTGCCCGGCGCCGGGGGCGGCCGTGCCCGGGGGCAGCGCCGCGGTCGTGTTCGTGATGGCGCCCCGGGAGGGGACGGTGGTGGCGGCCGACGGGCTGGCGGCCGTGGCGTCCGACCCCCGGGTCGTGCGGTCGGTCCTGCCGCTGCCGGCCGCCGCCGGCCGCCCCGTCGACAACGAGGCGTACCTCGGCCACGTGGTCACCGTCGACCCCGGCGGCGCCGGCGCCCGGGCCCACGCGGCGGCGCTGGTCGGCGGGCTGCGGCTGCGGATGGCGGGCGGCGACACCGTGGCGCCGGTGGGTGTGCCGAGCGACCTGCGCTGATCAACGACAATGGCGGCGGTGACCGCCCCCATCGACTTCGCGTTCGTGACCTCGGCGGCCGACGCGGGCCGCCTGCCGGACAGCGACGTCGAGGTGGCGGTGGTGGGTCGGTCCAACGTGGGCAAGTCGTCGCTGCTCAACGCCGTCGGGCGGCGCAAGAACCTGGCGCACGTGTCCAAGACCCCCGGGCGCACGCAGCTGCTGAACTGCTACAGCGCGGGGGAGGGCGCCACGGTCGTCGACTGCCCGGGCTACGGGTACGCCAATGTGTCCAAGACGACCCGGGGGTCGTGGCGGCGCATGATCGAGGGCTACCTGTTGGGGCGCGAGCCGCTGGCGATGGTGATGGTGCTGGTGGACGGCGAGGTGGGCCCGACGCCGCTCGACGTGCAGATGCTGGGCTGGCTGCGGGACAACGCCCTGCCCCACACGGTCGTGGCCACCAAGCACGACAAGGTGCGCTCGTCGCAGCGGGAGAAGCGCAAGAACGAGGTGGCCGCGGCCTGCCAGCTCGACCGGTCCGACGTGATCTGGGTGTCGGCGACCACGGGCGTCGGGATCGACCGGCTGCGGGACCTCATGCGCCTGTGGCTCGACCTGCGGTGACACCGGGTCGCCGCCAGGCGTCGTCGTGGTCGGACCTGGCGCTCGCCATCGCCGGCGACCAGGGTCGGCGCCGGTTCGAAGCGGCGGGCCGCACGCCAGCCGCAGGCTTTGGCGCCCGACGGCGAAGGTGGCGCTGTCGTCGAGCGACCGCAACGTCGCGGGCGCGGTCGTGCTCCTCGATGTCACGCTGGTCGTGACCGATCCGGCGGTCGGCGCGTGGCGCCGCGGTGTGGCTCGACTGGAACGTGGCCGACCCGGCGACGCGGGCGGCCGCCGTCGCCGACATCCGGGACATGGTCGACGGCGTCGGGGTGACGTACCTGCGGGTGGTGGCGGCAGCGCTCGACGGCGACACGGTCGACCACGACGCACTGGCCGGCCGGGTCCTGCCCCCACGCGGGTCGAGCTGCTGGTCCGCGACGGCCGGCTGGCCGATGCCGCCCGCGGTCGAGGCGGCCGTGCGGGCGCTGCCGCCGGGAGGCGACGGGTTCCTGGCCGACCTCGAGCGGCCGCCACCGACCGGCCGGTCGCGATCGTGGTCCGCCCGCCTGGCGTACCTGACCCGGCGCTGGGACCTACCCGTCGACCGGGACGCGCTCGGCCGGTAGGTCGCGGGGGTCGCCGCCGACGGCGTCGGTGACCAGCTGGAGCAGGGCGACCAGCCCGGGGAGGCGGCCGATCCAGCTGGCGACGGCCCAGCCGAGGTGCGCGTGCTCCAGCGCCCGGCCGATGGCGGCGACGCCCCGGTCGTGGCGCCCGCCCTGGTCGTAGGTGATCCGGCGCAGGGGCGTGGCGCACGCCTCGGCGGGGGCGAGGGTCAGGCCGGCACGGTGCGCCGGGTGGCGAGGAAGCGGCCGACCTCGGCGCACGGCCCGCAGGTCGTGGCCACGTGGATCGCCCCCGGCTCGGTCACGGCGGGCCGCCGCCGGGGGAGCCAGGGCCGGACCCGCCGCCGGTAGCGGTGCCAGTCGTCCCCGAACCGCGCCGTGAGGTCGGCGCGCTCGCTCCAGGTCGCGAGGCCGGCCGAGAACACCGCCCCCATCGCCGCGGCGGCCACGATCTCCGGCGAGGCCAGCAGCACCCCCCAGGCGGCCAGCAGGATCGTGGCGCCCAGCTGCATCGGGTTGGCGACGTAGGCGTACGGCCCCGCCGTCACGAGGCGGGTGGGCGGATCGAGCGGGAAGGGCGTCCCCCCGGCCGTCGCGAACTCGCGCACGGCCTGCAGCGCTGTCGCCGCCGCGGGGGCCAGGACGACCGCGGCGGCCACGAGGTGCCAGCGGGGACGGTCGAGCAGCGGGCCCCAGCCCGCGCCGGCGACCTCGAAGACCAGCGCCGGGAGGACGAAGAACAGCAGGCCGGTGAACGCCACGACCTGGAGCGCGGCCCGGCCGCCGGGACGCCGGGGGACGGCGGTCCAGCGGCCGAGCACGAGCCCCGGCACCAGGGCGACGGCCACGGCCACGGCCTCGCCCACCAGCCAGGAGCCGCCGAGCACCACGGCCGGCTCGGCCAGCGGCATCAGCACCAGGTCGGCGGCCACGAGCGCCGCGGCCGCGGCGGGCAGCCGGGTGGTGGTGGCGAGCAGCGGGACCGCGCCCCACAGCAGCGCCCAGCCGATCCACAGGTCGGCGGGGACGCCGGCGGTCGTCCCGCCGTGGGCGGCGAAGGTCCACCACCCGGCCCGGACGGCGAGAAGGTTGACCGCGAGGAGGGCCGGGACGTTCCAGGCCGTGGCCAGCAGCGCCGCCGCCACCCGCCGCCGGTCGAGCGGGCGGCGCACGGCGAGGCCGATGGCGAGGGCCACGGGCAGGTACAGGGCCACGGCCCGGACGAGGAGCTCGGTGCGGTCGGGGGCGATCACGGCAGGTTCCCGACCACCGCGGTCTCCAGCAGGTAGGCGGCGGCCTGGTCCATGCCGAGGCGCTGGAGCGGGGCGAAGTAGAAGCTCGGCGAGATCAGCCGCTCGTACTCCAGGCGCCAGTGGACCCGGGTGGTCCCGCCGCCGGCGTCCTCCCAGGTGACGACGGCCCTGTCGAGGTCGGCCCAGCGGGAGACCATCGTGCCGTCGTGGTCCACGGCGAAGGTGACCCGCCCGGGCGCCGACTCGACGACCCGCAGGTGCATCTCGGCCCGGTGATCGGTGCTGGCCTCGCCCGTCAGCCCGAACAGGCGCAGCGGGTGGTCGTCGTGCGTGCCGCCGGTGAAGGTGACCGTGCGGTGGTCGCCGACGGCGGTGCCCTCGCCGGTGGCGGCGATCGGCGTGTTCCAGCCGAGCCGCAGGAACGGCGGCAGGTCCGCGTCGAAGCGGGGCGGCCGGGCCAGCGCGGCCGCGACCTCGGCGGCGGTGGCGTCGACCGTGACGGTGGCGCCGGCCGCGTCGTGGGGGTCGAACGGGCTGCCCACCAGGCCCTCCAGGCTGAGCAGGACCAGGGGGACCGTCACGGCCATGAGCGTGGGCCCCTGGCGGCGCCGGCGGTACGGGCCCAGTCGATGGGGAGCCCGACGACGATGGCCACGAGGGCGACGAGGGGGTAGGCGAAGGCGAGGCAGAGCAGGCCCTCGGGGAGGATGATGCCGGCGATGAGCACGGCCAGCGTGGCGCCCCGGAGCAACATGCCGGTGGCGCTGCCGCTGCGGGGGAGCAGGGCCAGGCCGACCGCGAGGACGGCCGGGACGCCGATGTAGAGGGCGCTCGTCCGGGCCGTACCGGTCGCGTCCACGATGCGGTAGGCAGCGAGCGTGGCGGCGAGGACGAGGATCAGCCCGATCAGCTGCTTCTGGGACCGACTGAGCTCCATGCCGTGACCGTACACCTTGCTAGTAGATACTCACAAGGTGATCGGTAGTAAGATCTTGGCCGTGACGACCGCCGACACGACCGCCGACACGACCGCCGACGTGTCCCCCGACCCGTCCACCGACATGACCATCGACGACCTGGCCCGCGCTGCCGGGGTGATGACGTCGACCGTCCGCCTCTACCAGAACAAGGGCCTGCTGCCGCCGCCCGAGAAGCGGGGGCGGGTCGGCTGGTACGGCGCCGGGCACCTGGCCCGACTGCGGATGATCGCCCGGCTGCAGGAGCGGGGGTTCTCGCTGGCCGGCATCCGCGAGCTGCTCGACGGCATGGCGGCGGGCGAGAGCCTGCGGGCCATCCTCGGTGCCGGGGCGGGCGAGGGCGGCACGCCGCCGACGTGGGTCCCCGAGGTGCCCGAGACGCTGTCCCTGGCCGAGCTGGCCGCCAGCCTGCCCGGTGGCGACCTGACGCCGGAGCTGGTCCGGCGCACGGTCGACCTGGGGCTCGTCGAGCTACCCGGCGGCGCCGCCGGGCCCGAGGCCGAGGTCGTGGTGCGCAGCCCTGCGTTCCTGCCCGTGGGGCGCGAGCTGTCGGCGCTGGGCGTGCCCGCGGCGGTGATCCTCGACCAGTACGAGCTGCTGCGGGAGGACGCCGCGGTGCTCGCGGGCCGGTTCACCGAGCTGTTCCGGGAGCACCTGTGGGCCCCGTTCCTCGAGGAGGGGATGCCCGCCGAGCGCATCGCGGCGCTGATCGACGCGCTGGAGACCCTGGGTCCGCTGGCCGAGGCCGCGGTGGTGACGACGCTCCGCCATGCCCTGCGGGCCAGCGCCGAGGCGTTCGTCCGGGCCGAGACCGAGCGCCTCGGCGTCGCCATCCCCCGGCCCGGGGAGCGCCCTGGACCGGCGTGACCGCCCGCGCCGCTACGGCTGGTAGGGCGGGGCCTCGCCCCATCCCCAACGGGGCACGGGGGCGTGCTCGACGACGGCGGCGCCGGGCGCGGCGTTCGCCAGCGCCAGCCGGGTGCCCCACTCCAGGTAGGCCAGCAGGGCGGAGCGGAACTCGGGGTCGGCCGGCAGCCCGGCGTCGTCGGCCGCCAGGCTCATCAGCGTCACGAACCGGGAGCGCTGGTCGGCGGTGATGCCCAGGTTCCGGTGCTTGGCGAGCATGTGGTCGTAGCCGCCGAGCTCGTCGGTGTAACGGGCCGGTCCGCCGAAGACCTCGCACCACCAGGTGGTCACGTGGTCCCGGTGCTCGGCGCTCACGCCGCCCGGGAACAGCGGGGACAGCAGGTCGTCGCCCTCGACCCGGTCGTAGAAGGCGCCGATCAGGCCCTCGAACGCCGGGCGCCCGCCGGCCCAGGCGTACAGCGTCGGCACGGCCTGGTCCTCGCCCATGGCCGTCACGGTAGCGACGGCGAGGTCGGCCGGCGGAGGGTCGTCGCGCAGCCGCGCGTACATCACGCCGTCTCGCCGGCCGCCGCGCACGAACCCGCGGCCCGGCCGGAGGCGGACGGCGTCGCGGCCCGACGTCACGACGGCGCGTTCGCGAGCATGAACCGGTGCCCGTCGGGGGACCGCAGGGCGAGCTCGCGGCGTCCCCACGCCTCGTCGGTCGGGGGCTTCAGCACGTCGGCACCCGCGCCGACCGCGCGGGCGTGCACGGCGTCGACGTCGTCCACCTCGATGTACGCGACATAGCTGTGGTCACCGATGGCGGACGCGGGCGCCGCGTCGGGGCACCGGCCGAGCATGAGGTCCACGTCACCCGAGCGGCAGAACACCCAGTTGCCCGGGTCGACGTCTCGCCGCGTGCATCCCAGGACGGCTTCGTACCATGCCGCCGATCGGTCGAGGTCGTGGACGGCGAGGACGGGGTGGGAACGGAGCAGCATGCGGCGAGCATCCCACCCGCAGTGAACACGGTGCGTGCGCCGGCTGGTAGACCTCCCCTGCCCAGCCCCGCTCGGAAGCCGAGGAGTCGCCACGTGCGTCGCGCCCTCCGCCTGCTCGCTGCCGCCCTCGCCGTCCCGCTCGCGGCCGTCGCGCTCGGGGCCTGCGGAGGCGACGACGACGACGAGGCCGGCCCGGAGACGACCGAGGCGACCGACCCGAGTGCCGAGGAGGCGGGCTGCACCACGGACGAGACCGGACCGCTGCAGCTCGTGATCGTCAACGACGACGGCGTGATCAATCCTGCGGTCGACGTCCTGATCGACCGCCTGGCCGAGGAGGACGACCTCGACCTCGACGTCACCGTCGTGGCGCCGGCCGACGAGCGCAGCGGCAGCTCCGACACGACCACTCCGGGCGGCGCGACGTACGTCGAGACCACCACGCCCGGCGGCAACACGGCCTACTCCGTCGACGGCTACCCCGCCGACGCCGTGGTCGTGGCGCTCGACGACCTCGGCCTGGAGCCCCACCTGGTCGTCTCCGGCATCAACCCCGGCCAGAACTTCGGGACGTTCGCGTCGCTCTCGGGCACGGTGGGTGCGGCCCGCACCGCCATCCGCCGCGAGGTCCCGGCCCTGGCGGTGAGCGCCGGACCGGAGTTCGACCAGGCCCAGTTCGATGTCGGCGCCGACCTCGCGGTGGCGTGGATCGAGGAGAACTGCGACGCGCTGATCGCCCGCGAGTACCAGACCGACACCTTGGCCAGCATCAACGTCCCGGCCTGCGCGCCCGAGCAGATGGGGCCCCTCCAGGAGGTCCCCCGGGCGCTCGAGATGCCGGCGCTGCCCGAGGGCGAGAACATCTTCGAGTCGACCTGCGACCTCGCCGACCCGGCCCCCGCCGACGACGTGACCGCGGTCCGGTCGGGCTACCCGTCGCTCACCCAGGTCGAGGCCGACATCTGAGGCCGGCAGCTACCCTCGGGCCGCTCGGAGACCGTGCCGCGAACGCGGTGACGGCGGGGGCCGCTCAGCCCCAGGCGCCGACCCGGGCGAAGTCGAGGCGCCGGAACAGCCGTTCCGAGGCCACGTTGCCGTCCGTGATGACCGCACCGACGTCGGCGACGCCGTCGCCGGCGAGCGCTCCGAGAGAGTGCAGGACCGCTTCCGTGCCGAGTCCCCGGCCCTTGCGGGCGGCCGCCGTCGCCACCGGGTCGATGAAGTGACGCCCTCCGACGACCACCACGAAGGACATCGCCACCGGCTGGCCGTCCTCCTCGATCACCACGGAGTAGGCAGGCAGCAGGCGGCCCAGGTAGTGGTCGATCGCCTGGCGGGCCTCGGCCTCGCCCTCGCCCTCGTCGTCGATCGTGCCGCGGTACGCGTCCAGCAACAGCAGTGCCAGCTCGTCCCGGTCCGCCGACGTCGCCGGCGCGATCGCCGAAGGTCCGGAACGCCTCGCCGGCGCCGCCGCGGCGAGGTCGAGGCGGCGCCGATACTCGCTCCGCGTCCTGGACATCTGGCTTCTTCTACGTCGGGTCGAGGCTCCGCGTCCAGGTCTGTCCCACGAGGTCGTGGCCGAAGCTGTGGTGCTGCTCCTCGTCGGTCAGGTCGAATCCGGCCGCCTCGTAGATCCGGCGGGCGGCAGTCAGCACGTCGTTCGTCCACAGCGTGATGGTCTTGTAGCCGGACGACCGGGCGAAGTCGAGGCAGGTCTCCACCAGACGGGTGCCGAGTGCGTGCCCACGGGCGGCGGGGTCGACCAGGAGGATGCGCAGCTTCGCCGTCGTCGCGTCGTCGCCTCTCACGCAGAAGACGCATCCGGCACGCCGGCCGTCGAGCTCTGCGATCCATGCGGCCTCGCGGTCGGGGTCGTGGTCCTCTGCGTAGTCGGCGACGATGCGCGCCACGAGCGCCTCGAAGTCCGTGTTCCAGCCGAACTCGTCCGCGTAGATCTCGCCGTGCGCCTTGACGACCCATCCCAGATCGCCGGGTTCGCCCAGCGGCCGGATCACGACCTGCCTCTCCACGTGCACTCCTCCCTACTGAAACAGTCGTTTCAGTAGGGTAGCTGCGTGTCGTCGAAGGAGACCACCCCCTCTGCACGCCAGGTCGAGCTCCTGGAGGCCGCCTACCGGTACGTGCTCGCCCACGGCCTCGCCGACCTCTCGCTCCGACCGCTCGCCCGGGCGATCGGCTCCAGCCCACGCGTCCTCATGTTCCTGTTCGACAACAAGGACGGGCTGGTGCGGGCGCTCCTCGAGCGAGCGCGTGCGGACGAGCTGGCGCTCCTGGACGGTCTCGACGAGACCGACCTCGTCGCCGCGGTCGAGCAGGTGTGGGGATGGCTCGCCACCGCCGATCACCGTCCGCTGCTGCGCCTGTGGGCGGAGGCATACGCCCGCTCCCTCGTCGAGCCCGCGGGGCCGTGGGCGGGCTTCGCTCAGGCCACCGTGGATGACTGGCTGGACGTCCTGGCGGCCCGCCAGCCACCGGCCGAACACGACAGCCGAGAGGGCGCGACGCGCCGCACGCTGGCCCTGGCCGTACTTCGCGGCGCCCTGCTCGACCTCCTCGCCACCGACGACGAGGAGCGCGTCGCCGCCGCCGTCCGCTACGAGCTCGCCCTGCTGAGGCGCTGAGCGGCCCCCGCTACGGGTCGTCCGTGACGACCGAGGCCAGCGCCGGTGTCCCGTCGGGCCAGTTGCCCATCGAGCTCAGGTCGGCGGTGCAGCTGCGACCCGTGAGGGCGCAGGTCTCGAGGAGGTCGCCGACGCGGTAGATGCCGTAGAACTTCACGGCGTCGTCGGGCGAGATGATCGAGTTGGGCGACGTGTGCTGGGCGGTGAGCCGACCGTTGCCGTGGCTCGACGTGCGCACGGTCACGTGGTCCTTCTGGCTCGCGGGCATCGACATGCGGTGGAACAGGTCGACCCCGACGGCGCGGTTCACGAGGGCGTCCTGGTCGTAGGCCTCGATGACGGCCCGGGTGTGGGCCGGCAGGCCGATCGGCCCGGAGCCGATCCCCTGGTACGGGGCCAGCGAGAACAGCCACAACCCCTCGGTGCCCCAGCCCCGCGCCGCGACCTGTTGGGTGACGTACGGCAGCATGCCGCCGCCGAGCGAGTGCCCGATCAGCCCGACGTTGGCGAGGTCGGCCCGCTCGAGCTGCGGCACGGTCGCCGCGAGCGCGGCGACCTCGATGTCCGCCGAGCCCTGGACGTCGGCGAGGTTGCCGCCCCCGTAGGTCGCCATCACGACGATGTTCCCGGTCCGGGTGAAGTGGTCGATGATGCCCTCGTAGAGGACGTTGGAGTTGGCGAGCCACCCGTGCACGAGGAAGAGGACCGGGCGGGCAGCGTCGCCGCAGGTCCCGCCGAGGTTCGGGGTGGCGGCCGCGCCGGTCGGGTAGGCCACGTAGACGGGATTGGCCGGCCGGTCGGGGTTCGTGAGCCGGACGTCGGTGCGCTCGCACGGCGCGTTGGACCCCGGCGCCGGGGGCGCAGGCTGGGGCGGCCCGGGCGCACAGGCGGCGACGCCCACCGCCAGACCGGCGGCCGCCACGGCGATCGCCGCTCGCCGTCGCCGGCCCCGGCCGGTAGCGGACCCGCGGTGGGGCGCGCGCGATGAAGGACGCATGGCATTCCTCCCCTCGTGCCACCGCACGAACGACCCCCGACGCCGCGTGCGATGACCAGCTTCAGCTTGCTGGGTCGACAATAGCCGTTCGGCTAGGACTGTACAGGGGGCAATTCAGGGGTGCGGCGTCAATAGCGACGCTCCGGCTGCCCCGGCGCCGGGCCCATCCCCCGATGCGCGGGGCCGGGCGGGGAGACTGCAGGGCATGGCATTCGGACAACAGGCAGGGCCGCCGGCGTCGCGGCGCGAGGTGCAGGAGCTGCTCACGCTGCTGCAGGACGCCGGTCACACCGACTTCCGCGACGCCCGCGGGCCGATGGGGTTCACCCAGCGCCAGGCGGCCGGCAAGTTCACACGCGACGAGGCGGCGGCGTTCATCGCCCAGCTCCAGGAGGCCGAGTCGTCGGGCGAGCCCGCCGAGCCCCGGCCACCGAACCCGAGGGTGTCGGCCGCCGAACAGGTGCTGCGCCGCATGCCGGCCGAGCAACTGGCAGCCGAGCTGCAACGCCGCGGCTGGGTCGTCGTCCAGCCCTGATCCCGTCAGAGACGGCGCCGTCCGAACAGCCGGCCTGGCGGAAGACGCATGCCGTCGGTGGAGACGACCAGCGCCTTCCAGATCTCACCGGGGACTCGTCGCGGGCCGGCGTGAACGTGGTGCCGGGCCACTGAGCGGGAGACGCTAGCGGTCCGCAGGTTCCGTCGTTGCGCGGGGCGGTCGAGCGCATTCTGCGACCTACCGGGGAGCGCCCCGGTCGGGCAGCTCGCGGTTGGAGAAGTACGGGTCGCCGAAGGGGAACTCGGTGACGACCCACCGGGTGAGCGCCTCGTGGAGCTTGGCGTAGTAGCCCCGCTCGTATGCGTCGCCGGTCACCCACCAGCTCACGTCGACGTCGTGGCGCATCAGCTCCTCGGTCAGCGCGACCCGCCGCCCCATCGGGTAGAGGTAGCAGCAACCGAGGTACCGGCCGCCGTCGTCGCGCACCACGTACGAGAACGAGTACCCCTCCCGGAACTCGAGCTCGTGCCACACCAGGTCCACGTAGTTGTCCTCGGCCGTGACTGCGGCCGTCGGCCACCCGCCGCCCCGCGTGCGCGCGATCAGATCGAGGCTCGCGTTGATGCCCTCCACGTCGTCGTCGAGGTCGGCCCGGCTCAGCGCCGACGCGCGGATGTCCTCGTACGCCATCTCCTGCGGCGGCCGGAACCCGGACGGGAGGTCGAGGCTCTTCACCAGGCCTGCGTGGTCCATGTGATGCGCTATAGCCTGAGCATCTGGTCGGCGATGACGCACGGGGCGCAGTCGATCGCAGATCACGCAGGCGACCATCGAGGCCATCTGCAGCTCGTTGATCGGCTGGTGCTGCACCGCCTCCGCGAAGGACAGGATCGCCGAGTGGATCCCGTGCGGGGTGGGCGAGTCGCATGCCGCCATGCCGAAGAACCAGCCGCTGGCGTGGCCGTGCACGCCATCGATGGCGTCGCCGACCCGACCCAGGACCTCGGCCAGCAGGCAGCGTGTCGCACCCATGGAGCCCTCGCCGATGTCGCTCCCGTACATGATCTCCAGGGCCAGCTCGGTCGCGTACCGCTCGCCGTACGGCGCGGCATCGTCGGGGGAGTATCCGGACTTCTCCGCCCACTCGACCGATGCCTCGCCCCCGAGCGTGGCGACCTGGTCGAGCAGGCTCACCTCGGGGCTGCCGTCGACGATGACCGGGGCCACGGGCTCGCCGGGCCCCTTGCCCGGCGCTGGCTTGGGGCGCACCGGCCCGACCGGCGTGCCCGGATCCGGAGTCGGCTCGGTGGGGGTGACCAGCTCCACCACGACCTGCCCGTGCGTTCCCCGCTTCTTCAACGTGGGCTCGTGGCTGACGTATTCGGCCAGCTCCAGGACCCGTTCGCGAGTCGGCAGATCGGTGACCTTGTCCGCCGCCCGAGCGCAGGGCAGTCACGAGCTCGTGGCGGTCGCGCAGGCCCTTGAGCGATGCGACCACGGGCAGCAGCGGCTGGCGTGCCGCGCCGGGATCGGCCGCACGCGCCGCGACGTACTGGAAGATGCGGGTCAGCTCCTCGGTGACCCCGGGCGGGGTGCCGGGCGCCAACGACGCGATCACCACCGCACGGTGGAGGTCGACGAGGCGAGCGGGATCGGCCAGCACGGCGTCGGCGAAGGCCTCGCCCGGCCGGCTCGCGGCCTGCCGGGCGGCGACGGCGACGTCGGGATGCTCCACCAGCCATGCCAAGGCCGGCGAGAACGCCACGAACCGGGAGGTCTCCGTCACGGCCACCCTCCGCTGAGCGGGAGAACATCATCCAACGAGACAACGCTAGCCCCCGACGTCACCACGATGTCGCAGGTCACCACGAGATACGCCGCAGTTGTCAGGCTCCCGGATGAGCCACGCTGCGCCGGCCGCGCCGAGGTGAACCGGTGAGAGGTTGCCAGGTCGATGACAATGGTCGGCATGGGACTGATCGATCAGCTCGACTACCGGGTCCCCGAGGCCAACCGATTCCAACGGCTGATCTGGAAAGTGGCCTCGTCCCGGCCGGGCTCGTGGTTCTTCGCCAAGACCCTCCATCACATGGACCGGCTGGCGCTCCGGCTCAGCCGCGGGCGTGTGACCGTGCCGGGGGTGCTCGCCGGCCTTCCCGTGATCACCGTGGCCACGACCGGAGCGCGCACCGGGGAGCGGCGGGAGGTGCCACTGGTCGGCGTGCCGTCCGGCGACGACATCGCGGTCATCGGGACCCGGTTCGGGCAGGCCCACACGCCGGGCTGGTACTTCAACCTGCGGGCCGAGCCCCGGGCCGAGGTCGGGTATCGGGGCCGCACGGTGCCCGTCGTGGCCCGAGAAGCCGAGGGCGACGAGCGCGAGGCAGCGTGGGCGCGTGGCTGCCAGATCTACGCCGGCTACCAGGCGTATGCCCAACGGATCGATGACCGGCCGATCCACGTGATGCTCCTCGAGCCATCGCCCGGCGGCTGACCGGAACGTGTCGATCGACGTCGGATTCGACTTCAGGGCGGACGCTGACGGCAGGGACCCCGACTCGCAGGAACCACCGGATCAGGCATCTCGACATCTGAACGGGCCTCCCCGCACCACGGTGCCCATGCCCCGAGCGCGGCCCGTGAAGTGCCGTCCCGGGCGCGGACCGTTGCTCGTCCTGAGCGTGTGGAATGGGCGAATGAGCGCAGGAAGCGGAGGCTCCGCCGGTGAGGAGGGGCTGCGCAGGTTGGTCGAGCGAGGCGATCTGGACGCAGCACGACAGCTGGCGGTGCTCCTCGTCGGCAGCGACCGGGCGGCCGAGGCGGCGCGGTGTTTCGAGCTGCTGGCCGAGAGCGGCGACGCAGAGGGGGCCTACAACCGGGGTGTCCTCGATCTGCACGCCGGTCGGGAACGGGAGGCCGAGCCGTGGTTCCGGCGGGCGGCGGAAGGCGGGCACGCCAAGTCCGCGGTGGTGCTCGGTTCGCTGCTCCAAGGGTCCGGGCGGACCGAGGAAGGCACGCAGTGGATCGAGCGAGGTGTGCGTGCGGGCGGTGCGGCGGACGCCGAGGTCGTCGGGACCATGGACGCGGCCGACCGGTCCGACGTGGTCCGGTCCGGCGCCGACGCACAGGCCGCGTTCGAGCAGGGTCACCGCTCGCTCGCGGCCGGCGCAGTGGCGGACGCCGAGCGGTGGCTCCGACGGGCAGCGGAGGCCGGCCACGTCGACGCCATGAGCGACCTGGGTGTGCTCCTCGTGCGCGCTGGACGGACCGGCGACGGGTCTGCATGGTGGCGCCGGGCGGCCGAGGCCGGGAGCGCCGACGCCGCCTACAACCTCGGCACGGTGCTGATGCGGCAGGGCCGGCTCGCCGAAGCCGAGGACTGGTTCCGCCGGGCCGCGGATGGTGGGTACGACGAAGCCCACAACCAGCTCGGGATCGTGTTGCGCGAGACCGGCCGGACCGCAGAGGCCGAGCAGCACTTCCGACGCGGCGCCGACGCCGGTGATCCTCGCGCCCAGGCCAACCTGGGAATGGTCCTGGCCGACGGTGGGCGTCCGGGGGAGGCCGAGCCGTGGCTGCGAAGGGCCGCCGATGCCGGCATCGACGACGCCGCGCTCGTGCTCGGACTCGTGTTGTACCAGGCCGGGCGGCCCGCCGAGGCCGAGGACCGTTGGCGTCGCTCGGCCGAGCGGGGCCACCCCGGTGCGGCCCGCAACCTCCATGTCCTGCTCACCGAGCAAGGGCGCCACGGCGAGGCCGCCCGCTGGCGTACCTAGCTGGTCGGCGCCTCGTACGAGCGAGGGAGCGTGGCGGCGATCGCCCGGGCGTCGTCGATCGTCACCCCCATCGGCGACGCAGCACCTCGGCGGTGCGATCGTCGGCGGGTAGGAACGCCTCGAGGTGCAGCTCGGCGAGCGTCACGTCGGCGGCGGTGGCGAACGACGTGAGCGTGGTGATGAGGCGGAGGTCGCCGTCGGCCGAACCGAGCTCCAGGGGCACGGCGAAGCCGAGCACGTCGTCCCGCGGCGGCAGCGGCGGCAGGTAGCCCTCGAGCTCGACGAGCAGCTCCTCCAACGACGGGTCCGGGCTGCGGCCGAGCTGTGCCCGCAGGTTCTCGGTGATGTGCCGGCCCCACTCGGGCAGGTTGCGAACCCGGGGCGCGAGGCCGTCGGGGTGCAGGGCGTGGCGGAACATGTTGGCCGGCGGCGCCAGCAACGCGGGGTCGACGCCTTCGTGGAACAGGTCGAACGCTCGGTTGGCGGTGACGAGGATGCCGTGGGGCCGCACGACCATCGCCGGGTACGGAAGGTGGCCGTCGAGGATCGTGTCCAGCGCCTCGCGGATCGGCCGGAGTGCCGCGTCGTCGAGCGGTGACTCCGGGAACGCCGGGGCGAAGCCGGCGGCGAGGAGCAGCTCGTTGCGCTCGCGCAGTGTGAGGTCCAGCGACTCCGCCAGCCGCGTGACCACGTTGCGCCCCGGTCGGGAGCGGCCCTGTTCGATGAAGCTCACGTGCCGCTGGGTCGTGTCCGCCCGTATCGCCAGCTCCAGCTGGCTCAACCGGCGCGCCGTGCGCCAGCGCCGCAGCTCGGTCGGGAATCGAGACATCACCGACGATCGTTGCCCACACCTTGCCTTGATGCCATACCCTCCCGGGAGTTGCTGCGAAGCCCAGCACCGCGGACGATGCGGCCATGACCGACACCACCACTGTCATCGACCAGTACAACGCCGCCTTCCTCGAGCGGGCACCCGAGAAGCTCGTCGACCTCATCGCCGACGACTGCGTGATGGAGGGCACCGGTCCGGCGCCCAACGGCAACCGATGGACGGGCTACGACGAATGCCTCGCCGGCTGGCAGGGGTTGGCCTCCGACTCCGCCATCCAGTTCTCGGTCGAGCACGTCGACGTCGACGGTGACCGCGCCGTCATCCGCTGGCGGGTCACCGGCGCCGAGAACTACCGGGGCGTGAACCTCATGCGCGTTCGGGACGGGAAGATCATCGAGGCGCTCGGATACGGCAAGCGGCCCTGATCCGATGACCACCGTCGACGCCAATGGGGTGGCCCTGGGCATCGAGTCCTTCGGTGACGACGAGGCACCGCTCGTCCTGCTCGCGGGCGGGACGACGATGCTCTCCTGGCCCGACGCGCTCTGCGAGCGCCTCGCCGCCGGCGGGCGCCGCGTGGTGCGCTACGACCTGCGCGACAGCGGCGAGTCCACGACGGCGAACCCGAAGGCGCCCGCCTACACCCTGCGCGACCTCGCCGCCGACGCCGCGGCCCTCGCCGACGCCCTCGGCGGCGGGCCCGCGCACCTCGCGGGGATCGGCGTCAGCGGGATGGTCGCCCAGGTGGCCGCGCTCGACCATCCGGGCGGGTTCTCGGCGCTCACCCTGACCGGCACCCGCGCGGTCGCGCCCGGCCCGCCCGACGATGACCTCCCCGACCATGACCAGGCGACGATGAGACGGCTGTTCGCACATCCGATGCCCGACTGGACCGACCGCCAGGCGGTGGCGGAGTTCGCCGCCGCCGGCGCGGAGATCCTCGGCGACGACCCCGTCGCCGCGCGCTCGATCGCCGCGCGCATCTGGGACCGCACGCCCGGCACAGCACCCGGGGTCCAGATGGCCAACCAGATGGGCATGGTGTTCTCCAAGCTCAACTGCAAACCCCGCTGGCGCGAGCGCCTGCCCGAGATCGGGGTCCCCACGCTCGTCGTCCACGGCCGCCGCGACCCGTTCTTCCCCGTCGGCAACGGCGAGGCGATCGCGCGCGAGATCCCCGGGGCGCGGCTGCTCGTCCTCGAGGAGGCCGCCACTGCGATTCCCAGTGCGGCGGCCGGCGAGGTCGCCGAGGCAATGCTCGCCCTCGGGTAGAGAACAGCTCGTGCCACGCGGCGGCCAAGGGTGTCCGACTCGCGCGTGCTCCAGCACGCGCACACGCCGCTGATAGATGATCTCGGTAGACCCGCCGGATCAGATGTCGTAATTCTCCGGCAGCGGCTAGCCCTGGTCGACGTGTCGTCGTCATCGTGTCGACGTGCGGGTGTGCAACCGCGAGGTCGAGGCTGTCGACAAGGCTGCTGGCGCCACCCGACTCGAAGCGTACGGCGCCAGCATCCGCGTCATGTCGACGGTGTCGAAGTCGGTGACGCCGTGCCGAGCCTTCCACAGCGTGACGGCGTCGTCGATCAGCGTCTGGGCTGTGGCACCGGTGTGGACGGTCACTCCGGCCGGCGTGTTGCCCGGGTAGGCCCCGGTGCCCAGCCAGCAGATGGTCACGTTCTCGTAGAGGTCCCCCGACCGCTCCGGCAGCATCGGGCCGTCTGCGGAGTTGAAGTCCCCGACCATCGAGATGATCGTGTCCCGCATCACCAGGTGCGGCGAGTTGGTCTGCATCTTGTAGATGTAGCCGGAGGTGAACACGTCCGAGGGCTGCTTGTGCCCGCCCGGCCCGGAGGCCAACTTCACGACGCAGTTCTCGACGCTCTGGGTGTTGGCCGCCATCGGGGAGCCGGTCTCGTCGTTCGCCCGGGTGGACAGCAGGGTGTGCGCGTCCTCGAACAGGCAGTCGAACAGGTGCAGCTGGCGCTGCTCGTCGTTCTCAATGCCGTCGTCGCGGTTCTTCCAGAACCAGCTGTTGCGGATGTAGATGGTCCCGGTGGCGGTCCGGATGCCGTTGCCGTAGACGCCGAAGCCGTCCCAGGTGTTGTAGCAGCGGATGCCGTCGACGACGGCCCAGGACCCGCTGGCGAAGTACACCACGGGGTTGCCGTCCATGTTGGTGTTGTCGACGATCTCGTCGTAGGCGAGATCCGGGTCCATGCCGTCGTCGATCAGGCCCTGGATGTAGGAGCCGTGCTTGAGATCGGTCCAGCCCAGAGTCATGGACTGGTCGCCGGTCACCTTCGCGCCGATGATCGCCGGGGCGGTGGCCGGCGTGGTGTAGCCCAGCCGGATCGGCCGGGAGTTCTTCTGGTGGTTGGTCGGCGCGCTCGGGCTGTTGTACCGGCCGGTCGGGTAGGTGTCCGGGCTGATCGCGTCGCAGTCGAAGTGCGCGGACGCGGTGAAGTCCCGCAAGTCCCACGTCTTGGAGTCGCTGGGCGTGGCCGCCCAGTACCCGTGGCCCTCGCTGCCGTCGTCGACCCCGGTCGGGGCGGTGAGGTTCGCCCGGGCCAGCAGGTCGACGGTGGGCAGGCCGAGCGCGTAGCGCGGGTCCGTGGCCGGCTCGACCTCGGCGTCACCTGCCTCGTCGTCGACGTCACCCGTCTCGCCCTCGGCGTTACTTGCCTTGTCGTCGGCGTCACCTGCGTCGTCGTCGGCACTGCACGCGGCCAGCCCGAGGACGGCGACGCCGAGCACGCCGCGGCCGGCCCTGACGAGGAACAACCGCCGCCCGATGGCCTGGACTTCGACCCCGCTCATGCCGCGACCGTGCTGCGGCGGAGCCCTGCCCGTCAAGGGGACGAACGGTGACGAGTGCTCGACAGACGGTGGCGACGGCGCGAAGCTGTGGGGAGGTGGCCCGCCTCGGGCGGGTTCGGCCACCAGGAAGGGCGGATCATGAGACGTGCGCGTTGGGCCGCTGCAGGCGGCGCGCTGGCGGTCGCGCTCGCCGCCGGGAGCACGCTGCCGGCGCAAGCATCGCTGTCTCAGCCTGCGGTGGTGTCGGACAACCCGGCCGACACCACCCCGCACATCGTCTTGAACGGTCCGTCACAGGACGTGCGCGCCTTCGCGCAGGTCGGTCGCACCGTGTACGCCGGTGGCCGGTTCAACCAGGTGCAGGACTGGGCCAGGACGACCACGTATCCCAGGCAGAACTTCGTCGCCTTCGACGGCGAGACAGGGGTCGTGTCACCGCTCAACCTGTCCTTCGACGGGACTGGTCGGGCCATCGAGGCCACCGCCGACGGGACCGCGCTCTACATCGCGGGCGCCTTCTCGAAGGTCAACGGGATCACCCGCCGGGGAATCGTCAAGTACGACCTGGTCAACGACCGGGTCGACCCGACCTTCGTGCCGACGGGCATGCGAACGGTGTCCGACATCGAGCTCGCCAACGGTTCTGTCATCGCGGCGGGGAACTTCACGAAGCAACTGATGGCGCTGGACCCGACGACCGGCGCCGACACCGGCTCCATCAACATCACGGTCGCCGGGGTGGTCGACCCGGCCGACGAGACCAGGGTCAGATACATCGCGGTCTCCCCGGACGGCACCCGGTTGGTGGCGACGGGCAACTTCGCCACGGTCAACGGCCAGATCCGCAGACGGGCGTTCATGCTGAACCTGGGCGCGTCCGCGACCCTCAGCACCTGGCACGCCCCCCGCTTCGACGTGAACTGCGTGGCGACCAGCAGGCTGGTCAGCGCTCAGGGCGTGGACTTCTCTCCCGACGGCACCTACTTCGTGATCGTCTCCACCGGAGGGCCGACCGGCACCAACGGGGTGTGTGATGCCGCGGCCCGGTTCGAAACCGCGAACGTCAGCAGCACGGCCGAGCCCACCTGGATCAACTGGACCGGCGGCGACACCCTCTACAGCGTGGCGGTCACCGGACCGGCCGTGTACGTCGGTGGCCATCAACGCTGGCTGGACAACCCCTTTGGCCACGACTCCGCCGGTCCCGGCGCGGTTTCCCGGCCGGGCATC
Source organism: uncultured Acidimicrobiales bacterium (assembly GCA_963759225.1). Taxonomy (GTDB): domain Bacteria; phylum Actinomycetota; class Acidimicrobiia; order Acidimicrobiales; family VFJN01; genus ZC4RG19. The sequence continues at coordinate 60,653 of CAVWYL010000004.1, forward strand.
GGCGCCATCGACCCGGTGACCGGCAGGGCTCTCGCCTGGAATCCCACCAAGTCCCGCAACCACGGCACCACGGCACTGTTCGCCACCTCGAGCGGGCTCTGGGTCGGCAGCGACGGCGAACGATTCGGGCGCGAAGACCACGTCGGGATCGGCTTCGCCCCACTGGACCTCGGCCCCACGCCCGACAGGACCCGGCCCGACACGTTCATCGACTCGGGCCCGTCGGGCTCCGTGACCGAGACGTCGGCCACCTTCAGCTTCTCGGCCACTGAGCCGGCGACGTTCCAGTGCCGCCTCGACGCCGCCGCGTTCGCCCCGTGCACATCACCGACGACCTACGCGAACCTGCCCACCGGATCGCACAGCTTCCAGGTCGCCGCCATCGACGCCTCCTTCAACGTCGACGCGAGCCCGGGGCTGCGGACCTGGACCGTGCTCGCCCCGGGCAGCAACCTGATCGGAAACCCGGGGTTCGAGGTGGACACGTCCGGTTGGAAGGGCGACGCGTCGACCAACACGCTGAGCCGGGTCGCGGGCGGGCACTCGGGGAGTTGGGCCGCGGAGGTCTCGAACACCCTGGCCGGTGGTAACTGCGGGCTCGACGACAAGCCGAGCTGGGTGAGCGTCACGCAGGCCGGTGCCTACACCCTGAGCATCTGGGCCCGCTCGGATACCCCCGGGCTCACGCTCAAGCTGCGCGTCCGCGAGTACGCGAGCGGCGTGCTGCAGGGGTCGGTCTCGCCGTCGGTGGCGCTGACCTCGTCGTGGCAACAGGTGACGGCGGTCTACACGCCGGTCGCGCCCGGACAGTCGAGCCTCGACTTCGAGGCATTCACGGGCAACTCACCCGTCGGCGTGTGCTTCCAGGCCGACGACGCATCGATCACCCACTGAGCGGCGAGCCACAATGCCCGGTGGTGCGGGGCGAGGCCGACATCTACGCTCGTGCCGACGGCCAGTACTAGTGGGATTCGGCCGTGCGGTGGCTGGGGCCACTCGCCTGCACGTGTCCCGCCTCGATGCGAGCCGCTGCTCTACAACCCCCAACGGTGGCTAGCTCGCTGCCGCCGTCACCGAGCTCGGTCTGGAGCGCGCGTGAAGACGCTGACCCATCTACAACGCCTCGAATCCGAGAGCATCCACATCATGCGTGAGGCGGTCTCCGAGAGCGAGCGGCCGGTCATGCTCTACTCGATCGGCAAGGACAGCTCGGTGATGCTCCGTCTGGCCATGAAGGCCTTCTATCCGTCGAAGCCACCGTTCCCGTTGCTCCACGTCGACACCACCTGGAAGTTCCGGGACATGTATGCCTTCCGCGACCGGATCGCGGCGGAGCTCGGGCTGGATCTGATCGTTCACCAGAACCCTGAGTGCGTGCGGCTCGGGATCAATCCGTTCGAACACGGGTCGGCGCTGCACACCGACATGTGGAAGACCGAGGGGCTCAAGCAGGCGCTCGACCTCCACGGGTTCGACCTCGCGTTCGGGGGGGCACGGCGCGACGAGGAGAAGTCGCGCGCGAAGGAACGTGTGTTCTCTATCCGCTCGCCTCAGCACCGTTGGGATCCGAAGCGGCAGCGGCCCGAGTTGTGGCGGGTCTACAACGGCCGGATGAACAATGGCGAGACCGTGCGCGTGTTTCCGCTGTCGAACTGGACCGAGCTCGACATCTGGCAGTACATCCACCTCGAGCAGATCCCGATCGTGCCGCTGTACCTGGCGGCGCGGCGGCCCGTGGTCGAGCGTGACGGTGTGCCGATCCTGGTCGATGACGATCGGATGCCGCTCGCGCCGGGAGAGATCCCCGAGGAACGCAGCGTCCGCTTTCGGACCCTCGGCTGCTACCCGTTGACCGGCGCGATTGAGAGTTCCGCCAGCACCGTGCTCGACGTGATCCAAGAGATGCTTCTGACCACTGTTCCGGAGCGCCAGGGCCGTGTCATCGACCACGACGTCACCGCCTCGATGGAGAAGAAGAAGCAGGAGGGTTACTTCTGATGGCGCACGCCGACCGCCTGATCGCCGAGAACATCGAGGCGTACTTGCGCCGACACGAGCACAAGACGCTGCTGCGCTTCATGACCTGCGGCAGCGTCGACGACGGCAAGAGCACGCTCATCGGCCGGTTGCTGTACGAGTCGAAGCTCGTGTTCGAGGACCATCTCGCGGCACTCGAGGCCGACTCGAAGAAGGTCGGAACGCAGGGCGGCGATCTCGACTTCGCACTGCTGGTGGACGGCTTGGCCGCCGAGCGGGAGCAGGGCATCACGATCGATGTCGCGTACAGATTCTTCTCCACAGAGATGCGCAAGTTCGTTGTCGCCGATACCCCGGGACATGAGCAGTACACCCGCAACATGGTCACCGGTGCATCCACGCGGACTTCGCCGTCATTTTTGTCGACGCCCGTCAGGGACTGCTGACGCGGACGCGCCGCCACACCTACCTCGTGTCCCTCCTTGGCATCCGCCGCATCGTGCTCGCCGTGAACAAGCTCGACCTGGTCGACTACTCCCGCGAGGCGTTCGAAAAGATCGATACGGAGTACCGGGCCTTTGCCGCCGCGCTCGGCCTCGATGACGTCGTGAGCATCCCGATGTCGGCGCTCCGGGGTGACAACGTCACCGAACTGAGCCCCCACACGCCCTGGTACTCGGGGCCGACTCTGCTGGAACACCTCGAAACCGTCGAGGTCGACGACGATGTCGCCACCAAGCCATTCCGGATGATCGTGCAGTGGGTCAACCGGCCCGACTCCGATTTCCGTGGGTTCTCTGGTTTGGTCGTGGGTGGACCGTTTCGAACGGGCGACCGAATCCGTGTGCTGCCGTCGGGCTCCGAGTCCACCGTGGCCCGGATCGTCACCTACGATGGCGATCTCGACGAAGCGGTCTCCGGCGAATCGATCACGATCACGCTCGTCGACGAGGTCGACATCAGCCGGGCCGACGTCATCGCGGCGGCCGAGCGACCCACCGCGGAATCGCCGACCAGTTCGAGTCGCACATCGTGTGGATGAGCGAGGACGAGATGCTGCCCGGGCGGCCGTTACCTCGTGAAGCTCGGCGCCACGCACGGTCGGGGCGACGATCGACCACCCCAAGTACAGGCGTGAACGTCAACACGCTGGAGCACGTCGCCGCCAGGACGCTCGCCCTGAACGAGATCGGCGTGTGCAACGTGTATCTCGATCGGCCGGTGCCGTACGACCACTACGTCGACAACCGCGACATGGGTGGGTTCAT
>CAVWYL010000005.1:0-87072 GCA_963759225.1 uncultured Acidimicrobiales bacterium
CCCCGGAACCACGGTGAGGCCCGGGCAACGGCGCCCGGGCCTCACCGCGCCCCGGCCGTGGCGGTCAGGGGCGGGGGGTGCGGGTTGTCGGTGCCCATCAGGTTGTCGATCTCCAGCCGGAGGGCTTCGCGGGTGGCGCTCAGCTGGTTCTCGGCGGCGCCGAGGCTGTCGATGAACGAGCCCATCCAGGCGAGGCGGCGGCGGAGGTCCTCGGCGTCGGGGGAGTAGCTGGGGCCGGAGTCGGCGCGGTAGGCGCGGGCGGCGCGCTCGCCGGCGGCGGCGGCCTCGCGGCGGGCCTCGTCGATGATCCAGCGGGCGTGGTTCTCGGCGTCGGCCGCCAGGCGCTGGCAGTAGAGCTGCGTCTGGTGGATCGCCTGGTCGCAGTCCTGCTGCGTGCGCGCCATGAGGTTGATGACGTCGAGCGGCGGCCCGGTCTCCGCGGGGTGGTCGCCCGTTCCCTTCGACCGCGCACTGGCGTCGTCGCGGCTCCAGTCCCGCAGGGCGCGCTTGTGCCGCTCGGCGTTGGCGCGCTCGCTCTCCTCCCGCCGGTCGCGGCGGGCCAGCTCGTCGGCGACCTGGTGGACGAAGTCGGCGACCTCGGCCTCGTCGAAGCCCCGGCGCCCGAACGGGGCACGCGAGAACGCCCGGTGCCGCACAGACTCGGGAGTCAGCACCGGAGCCTCCAGGCGCGCGGGCAGGGAATCGTCGTGAGGGCCGCTCATGCGCCGCCTGCCTTTCCGTCGAGACCGAATCGTTCGTAGTGGATGCGGTCGGCGGGCACGCCGGACGCGCCGAGCGCGGCGATCGTGCCGTCGACCATGGCCGGTGAGCCGCACACGTACACGTCCGGGCCGGCCAGCCCCCCGTGCCGGAGGGCGACCTCGACCGCACTGCCCTGCTCGCTCGCGCCGGCGACGGACGGCTCCTCGGACACGCACGGGACGAGCTGCGCCCAGTCGTGGCGGGTGAGGTGCTGCAGCGCCAGCAGGTCGTAGAGGTCGAAGTGCCGGCGGCCGCCCCAGAACAGGCGCACCACCCGGCGGTCGCCCACGTGGTCGAGCTGCTGGAGGACGGCCTTCATCGGTGCGACCCCCGTGCCGCCCGCGATGAGCACCAGGTCGCGGCCCGACACGTCGTCGAGGACGAGCCCGTCGCCGACCGGGGCGCCGAAGCGCACGACGTCGCCGACCCGGGTGGCCTGCACCAGCGCGGTGCTCACCGCCCCGCCGCCGATGGAGCGCACGTGGATCTCGAAGGAGCCGTCGGCGGCGGGCAGCGTCGCCGGCGAGTAGTAGCGCCACAGCCGCGGGCGGGACGAGACCTCCATCGACAGCGACTGCCCCGCCCGGTAGGGGATGGGTTCCGTCGGCTGCAGCCGGATCACCGCGATGCTGGCGGTGCGGCGCTCGAGCCCGGCGACGCTCGCCTCGTACCAGGCCGGGCGCTGCCCGTCGGCCTCGGCCGCCTCGATCATCACGCCGGCGACCAGGTTGTAGGCGGCGGCCCAGTCGGCCGCCAGCTCGTCGCTCCACTCGTCGCCGAGGAAGTGCTCGAGGGTGGCCAGCAGCGCCTCGCCGACGGCCGGGTAGTGGTCGCGGATCACCGCGAACCGCCGGTGGTCGCGGCCGAGCTGCTGGAGGACGGGCACGACGGAGGGGAGGTCGTCGACGTGGCTGACGACCGTGCCCAGCGCCGTGACCAGCTTGTCGCGCTGGGCTGCCATCCCCAGCGGGAACATGTCCCGCACGTGCGGGTGGGACACGAACAGCCGCGAGTAGAAGAACAGCGGGACCTGGTCGCCGTACTGCGCGACCAGGCCCCAGCTGATCTGCAGGCGGGCTCCGTTGATGGTCGTCACCGTGCCCGCCGCCGGCGGGCGTGGCGGCGCTCCGCCAGGGCGGACGTCATACAGCAGCGGGAGCGTCGACGATGTCGGGCTTGACCGCGGTCACGGCGCCCTTCACCGCGTCGACCGTGTCGTCCGGGACGCCGGCCCCTTCCAGCACCCCGACGAGATGGGTGACGACCTTGTCGTAGTGCTCGTCGGTGATGCCGAGCCCCTGGTGGGCCACGCCCAGCGCCCGGCCCGTGTACTCCTCGGGACCCCCGAGCAACGAGCTGATGAGCAGGGCCTGGTGGCCCTTGACCCGGTCGACGTCGACGCCCTCGAAGTAGCCGGCGAGGTCGGGGTCGGCGAGCACCCGGTCGTAGAACAGGTCGACGGCGGTGCGGACGGTGTCGATGCCGCCGATGCGGTCGTAGTGGCTCGGCGGGTCGGGCTGTGTCGTTTCGGTCATGGGGCTACCGCCTTCGGTGGTTGAGCCCGGACGCGCAGGTCAGGCGCAGTGAGGACCGCGTCGGCCGGTGTCTATGGGGGTTCTCCAGCAGACCGGCGTCCCAGCGACCACCGGCGTGCCGGGATCATATACGGCCCGTGGTGCGACGTGAACGGGCCGTGGTGACGGTCACATCACTTCGTGGACGTGGATCGTGACGTCGAGGGGCCCCCGCTCGCCACGGCCGACGCACAGGATGTCGTTGAGTCGCCGCCAGCGGGAGGACGACGTCGCGAGGCGGACCGCGGTGCGGAAGTAGTACTCGGCCGGGTCGACCGGCTCGCCGGCCTGGAGCCGGGCGGCGACGTCCGGCCCGGCCACGCGCAGGCCCTCCGAGGTGACCTCGATCGGCTCGCCCTCGTCGGTCAGGAGCAGGTAGTGGGCCCGGATCTCGATCGTGCCGTCGGGCCGGACCGTCTGCCAGTCGACGCCGCCCGGCGCCACGGTGCCCTGCAGGCCGCCCGGGCCCGCGAACGTGCCCGACCGGAACGGCACGACCCGGCGCTCGCCCGCGGGGAACGGGCCCAGCAGCGCCGCGGGCTCGAGGTCGATCGCGATCGACAGCAGCGGTCGGAGCTGCACGTCCCGGCCGTCAGGCCGCCGACTCGGCCGGCCTCGCGGCGCCGAGGTGCAGGGCGAAGTGGGCCTCGGCCGCGTCCCGCTCGGCCCGGGGGATCTCGACGTGGCGGCCGGGGTTGGCGTGCAGCGTCTTGTCGGTCGAGCCGAACAGGTCGAACAGCTCGAAGGCCAGGTCACGGGACACGACCTCGTCGTCCCACTGGACCAGGAACAGCAGCGGCACCGTCACCGAGCGGGCCAGGTCGTCGAAGCCCCGCCCGCCGCGCTCGGACCAGCCGAACAGGCCCAGGACCGCGACGCCGATCCGCGGCTCGGCCGCCAGCAGCGGCACGCCGAAGTGCGTCCCCATCGACACGCCCCAGTAGCCCACGTCGCCGGCGCCGACGCAGTCGAGCGCCTGCACGGCGTCGAGCGTGGCGACCCAGTCGGCGACCGCCAGCTCGGTGACGGTCGCGGCCTGCTCGCGACCGAAGTTGCGCCGGCGCAGCAGCTCGCGGCGCTCCTCCCGGGACAGCCCCCGCTCGGCCTCCGGCACCCGGTCGCCGTGGAACGGCAGGTCGATGGCCACCGCCGCGTAGCCGTGGTGGCGCACGAGGCGCCGGGCCAGCGCCACGATGTTCGGCACCGCCTTGTGCTGGGTGCCGCCGTGGCCGAGCGCCACCAGCGGGCGCGGCATGTCGGCCCCCTCCGGTGTCCACAGGACGCCGGGCACCGGCTCCTGCGGGCGGTCCAGCGTGAACCGGCGCTCGGTCACGCCCTTGGCCGTGAGCTCCTCGGCGAACTGCATCGGATCGGTTCCCCCCATCCGTTCGACGGATGTCCGTACGGTCGTCCCCCCAACCGTCATGTTTAGTCGCTCCGACGGCGCCGGCGCACCGCCGAGGGTCCGGCGAGGGGCGACCGCCCGCAACGTACGCTGCCGCCATGCCGGCCCACGAGCCCCGGTCCTGGCTGATCGACATGGACGGCGTCATCGTGCGCGAGGAGGAGCCGATCGAGGGGTCGGCCGCCTTCCTGGCCGGCCTGCGGGCCCGGGGGATGCCGTTCCTCGTCCTCACCAACAACTCGATCTACACCCCGTCCGACCTGGCCGCCCGGCTCCGTATGAGCGGCATCGACGTGTCCGAGGACGACATCTGGACCTCCGCGCTCGCCACCGCCCGGTTCCTCGACGACCAGCGGCCGGGCGGCTCGGCCTTCACGATCGGCGAGGCCGGGCTCACCACCGCGCTGTACGAGGTCGGCTACGTCCAGACCGAGTACAAGCCCGACTACGTGGTGCTCGGCGAGACCCGGACGTACAGCATCGAGCGCATCACGAAGGCGATCCGCCTCATCGAGGGCGGCGCCCGCTTCATCGCCACCAACCCCGACCCCACCGGGCCGAGCCCCGCCGGGTCCCTCCCGGCGACGGGATCGGTGGCCGCGCTGATCAGCCGCGCCACCGGGGTGGCGCCGTACTTCGTGGGCAAGCCCAACCCGCTCATGATCCGGACCGCGCTCAACCGCCTCGACGCCCACTCCGAGACGACCGTCATGGTCGGGGACCGCATGGACACCGATGTCGTCGCCGGCCTGGAGGCCGGGCTCCAGACCGTGCTGGTCCTCTCGGGCGTGTCGACGGCCGAGGAGGCGGGACGCCACCCGTTCGTGCCGTCCCGGGTGGTCGAGTCGGTCGCCGACCTGCTGGCCGAACTGCCCTAGCTGCCTCCGGCGGCCATGCCATCATCGGTCGGCATGGCGGCCACGCCCACGCCGCGCCAGGTCTTCGACCGCCTCGTCGCCGGCTCGGCCGGCGGCGTGGCCATCGGGTGGCGCACGTCGTGCCGGCCGGATCACCGCCGCCGGCGTGCTGGCGGTTCACCTGCGCAGCCTGGCGGACCGACCGCGGACCGCGACCCCGTCCGCAGGCGGCGCGGGCGTCACCGACCGCCGTGGCGTAGGGTCGACGCGGGGGGATGACAGTCCTGATGTCCTCGGCGCAACCACGGGAACCGGCTCCGGAGCGGGCGGACGCCGCCTACGTCCTGGAGGCTCTGCTCGACACCTCGGACGACGCCGTCTTCCGCCTGGACCGGCGGGGCCGGGTCCAGCACTGGAACCGCTCGGCCGAGCGCTACGTCGGCGGCGACCCGGCCGCGATGCACGGCACCCGGGCCGCCGGGCTGTTCCCGCCGAACGTGCGCGCCGACGTGGACACCGTCCTGCAGCGCGTGCAGGCCGGCGACACCGTCCGGCACCACGAGACCGAGCTGCTCCGGCACGACGGCATGCCGATGCCGGTGTCGCTGTCGCTGTGCCCGGTCGCCGGGCCGGAGGGCGCGTCGTCCGGGTCGGTCCTCGTCGTGCGCGACATCACCGAGCAGCGACTCGCCCAGGCCGCGCTGGCGGAGGTCGAGGCCCGGGTGCGCGACAGCGAGGCGCTCGCGCACGTGGGCAGCTGGCTGTGGGACCGGCGCACCGGCGCCGTGCAGTGGAGCGACGAGTTCCACCGGATCCACGGGCTCGACCCCGCGGCGTTCGACGGGACGGTGGACGCCCACCTGGCCGCGATCCACCCCGACGACCAGGACCGGGTGCGCAGGGCCCTCGCCGAGGCCATCGCGGCCGGGCGGGCGTTCGAGGACGAGTACCGGGTCGTCCATCCCGACGGGAGCGAGCGGACGATCCGGGCGCGGGCGCACCCGACACGGGACTCCGGCGGTGCCGTCGTGGGGATGCGGGGCGTCGGGCAGGACCTCAGTCGCGCCCGACGATGAGCTTGACCCGGTCGACCAGGTCGACCGGCTCGGCCACCGTCGCATCCCCGCCGCCGTCGAGCACGCCCGCCAGCTCGCGCAGCGTGTGACCCAGGTGGGACCGCACGGCCCCGACGACGTCGGCGAACTCGTCGGACGCGGCCAGCGCCTTGAGCGACTCGGTGACCTGGTCGAGGTCCCTGCTGCCGACGCGTGCCCCGATCACGTAGCCCACGGCCAGTGCGACGAAGATTCCCATCAGACCTCCTCGATCTCGGCCTCGACGTGCAGGTGGACACGCACGTCGGGGTAGATCCGCAGCATCAGCACCGTGGGCGACGGCACGGCGAAGTCGCGGATGTCGAACACCTGCTCGCCCGTGACCGCCAGACGGCGCCCGGACACGGCGATCAGCTCGACGGTCCCCTCCACCTGGCGGGTGACGCCGTGGAAGGCGAGCTCGCCGACGAGCCGGTAGCGGCTGCCGGGGCCGACGGCCCGGCAGTCGTGCAGGTCGAGCGTGACGAGCGGATAGCGCCGGGCGTCGATGCGGCGGAGCAGCTCGGCGTCGTACAGGCCGTTCCCCGAGCGCAGCTCCTCGACCGCGATCTCCAGGTGGGCGGCCGGCCGGCTCCCGGGACGGATCGTCCCGCCCGCGATGTCGGCCTCGATCTCGCCCGTCGCGCCGACGGCACCGAAGCTGAGCGGGCCGACGGTCGACCGCACATCGATCAGCACCACCGAGCGGTCGGGCACGAGCCGGAACCGGTGGACGCCGTCGACGCAGGCGAGGCCGGTGGGCGCGGGCTCCGGCGCGGCGTCGCCGTCGCCGTCGCCGCGCGACCGGTCCCACCTCGGGCATCACGTAGCGCCAGTCGGCGTCCACCGGGCTGAGGTGGCGGGGGGCCGCCGACGTCGCGGACACGGACGACCAGCCGGAGCCGAGCGCCGCCGCCCAGCCGTCCTCGACCTCGGCCAGCGCGGCGTCGACGGTCCCGGTGGCCTGGTAGCGGCGCAGGACGCGGGCCAGGCAGTCCCGCTCCTGGTCGATGACGCTCATCCACACCCGCAGCACCCGCTCGCCGAGCGGCGTGATCCCGTAGACCCGGCGGGCGTGCACGGCGTCGGGGTCGTCGGGCGACGGCGCCACCAGCCCGTCCCGTTCGAGGTCGGCGAGCGCCCGGTACACCGTCGGGCGGTCGATCTTGCCGAAGCTGAAGTCGCGGAGGTCCTTCTCGAGGCTGTAGCCGTGCGCCGGTCGCTCCGACAGGAGGAGGAGCACCGCGGGCAGGACGAACCGGCGGGGCGGTGCGAACTCGAACCGCGAGGCACCGCTGACCAGGCCGGAGGATGTCTGCGCGCCATCGTCCATGGGTGGAGCCCCCTCCCGGCGGAACCGTACGACACCGGTCCACCGGTGCGCCATGGGTGGGAAACACACCGATTTACACAGGTCGGGACCAGGCGTACACAGTCCGTGGGGCGCGCCTCACGCGCCGCGGAAACGGGGAGGGGAATGCTGCCGTGACCGTCACCGACACCTCGCAGGACGAGACCGTCGTCCACGTCCTGTGGATCAACGCCGGGCTGAGCTGCGACGGCGACTCCGTCGCGCTGACGGCCGCCACCCAGCCGAGCATCGAGGAGATCGCCCTCGGCGCACTCCCCGGGCTGCCGAAGATCGCGGTCCACTGGCCGCTGATCGACTTCGAGTGCGGCCCCGTCGGGGGCGCCGACGACTTCATCGAGTGGTTCTTCAAGGCCGACCGGGGAGAGCTCGAACCCTTCGTCCTCGTGGTCGAGGGCTCGATCCCCAACGAGTCGATCAAGAGCGAGGGCTACTGGTGCGGGTTCGGGAACAACCCCGAGACCGACCAGCCGATGACGACCAGCGAGTGGCTCGACCGCCTGGCGCCCAAGGCCCTCGTCGTGCTCGCCGCCGGCACCTGCGCCTGCTACGGCGGCATCCACGCCATGGCCGGCAACCCCACCGGCGCCATGGGGGTCCCCGACTACCTCGGCTGGGGCTGGAAGTCCAAGGCCGGCATCCCCATCGTGTGCGTGCCGGGCTGCCCGACCCACCCGGACAACCTGTCCGAGACGATCCTCTACCTGCTGTACCAGGCGACCGGCCAGGCGCCGATGATCCCGCTCGACGACGCGCTGCGACCGCAGTGGCTGTTCGGGGCGACGGTGCACGAGGGGTGCGACCGGGCCGGGTACTACGAGCAGGGCGAGTTCGCCACCGAGTACGGCTCGCCGAAGTGCATCGTCAAGCTCGGCTGCTGGGGCCCGGTGGTCAAGTGCAACGTGCCCAAGCGGGGCTGGGTGAACGGCGTGGGCGGCTGCCCCAACGTCGGCGGCATCTGCATCGGCTGCACGATGCCCGGCTTCCCCGACAAGTTCATGCCGTTCATGGACGAGCCGCCGGGCGCACGCATCTCCACGGTCGCCAGCGGCCTGTACGGCTCGGCCATCCGCGGCCTGCGCCGCATCACGGCCAAGACGGTCGACGACGAGCCGAAGTGGCGTGTGCCCGGCAGGGAGCTGGTCACCGGATACAAGGGAGGGTGGCGGTAGCCATGGCCACGACCACGAACGCGTCGACCAGCAAGGACGCCAACGGCCTCGTCGAGATGGCCTGGGACCCGATCACCCGCATCGTCGGCAGCCTCGGCATCTACACCAAGATCGACTTCGGGACCGGCCGGGTCGCCGAGTGCCACAGCACGTCGTCGATCTTCCGCGGCTACAGCATCTTCATGAAGGGCAAGGACCCCCGCGACGCCCACTTCATCACCAGCCGCATCTGCGGCATCTGCGGCGACAACCACGCCACCTGCTCGTGCTACGCGCAGAACATGGCCTACGGCGTGCACCCGCCGGCGCTCGGCGAGCAGATCGTCAACCTCGGCGAGGCCGCCGAGTACATGTTCGACCACAACATCTTCCAGGAGAACCTGGTCGGGGTCGACTTCTGCGAGAAGATGGTGGCCGAGACGAACCCGGGCGTGCTGGAGCGGGCCAACGCCACCGAGGCGCCCCACGCCGCGGACCACGGCTACGCCACGATCGGCGACATCATGCGGTCGCTCAACCCGTTCTCGGGCGAGTTCTACCGCGAGGCCCTCCAGGTCAGCCGGTACACGCGCGAGATGTTCTGCCTCATGGAGGGCCGGCACGTCCACCCGTCGACCCTGTACCCCGGGCGGCGTCGGCACCACCGCGACCATCCAGCTGTTCACCGACTACTACATCCGCCTGATGCGCTACGTGGAGTTCATGAAGCGCGTCGTCCCCATGCACGACGACCTGTTCGACTTCTTCTACGAGGCCCTGCCGGGCTACGAGGAGGTCGGCCGGCGCCGCATCCTGCTCGGGTGCTGGGGCGCGTTCCAGGATCCGGACGTCTGCAACTTCGACTACCGGGACATGACCGAGTGGGGCCGCGCCATGGGCGTGACGCCGGGCGTGATCGTCGACGGCGAGCTGGTCACCAACGACCTGGTCGAGATCAACCTGGGCATCCGCATCCTGCTCGGCAGCTCGTTCTACGACGACTGGGAAGACCAGGAGATGTTCGTCAGCCACGACCCGCTGGGCAACCCGGTCGACCGGCGCCATCCGTGGAACCAGCACACCAACCCGCAGCCGCAGAAGCGCGACTTCGACGACAAGTACAGCTGGGTCATGTCGCCCCGCTGGTTCGACGGCACCGACCACCTGGCGCTCGACACCGGCGGCGGCCCGATCGCCCGGCTGTGGTCGACGGCCCTGTCGGCGCTGGTGGACACCGACCACCTCAAGGCCACCGGCCACAGCGTGGAGATCCACCTCCCGAAGACGGCCCTCAAGCCCGCGGTCACCCTGGAGTGGAAGATCCCGCAGTGGTCGAACACCATCGAGCGTGACCGGGCCCGCACCTACTTCCAGGCCTACGCGGCCGCCGCCGCCCTCGACTTCATCGAGAAGGCGCTGGCCGACGTGCGGGCGGGCAAGACCAAGACGTGGGAGCCGTTCGAGGTGCCCGACGAGGGCATCGGCTGCGGCTTCACCGAGGCGGTCCGGGGCGTCCTGTCGCACCACATGGTGATCAAGGGCGGCAAGATCGCCAACTACCACCCGTACCCGCCGACGCCGTGGAACGCGAACCCCCGGGACGTGTACGGCACCCCGGGCCCGTACGAGGACGCGGTCATGGGCACGCAGATCTACGAGGAGAACGACCTCGAGCACTTCAAGGGCATCGACATCATGCGCACCGTGCGCAGCTTCGACCCCTGCCTGCCCTGCGGCGTCCACATGTACCTCGGCAAGGGCAAGGTGCTGAAGAAGCTGCACTCGCCCACCCAGGTGCCGAACCCCGAACTGGCGGGATGAGCGCCGCGGCGCCGGGCGCCCCGACGGCGCCCGCACCACAGAACCTCCGGGCGGTCGGCGACCGGATCGAGCGCCTGCTCGACGAGCTGCGGGCGACCGCCGCCCCGCCGACCTACGACCGGGCCGAGGAGCTCGTGCGGCTCGTGACCGAGCTGTACGGCGGCGGGCTGGCCCGGGTCGTGGAGCTGGTCGGCGCCGGCGCGCCCGACGTGCTGGACCAGCTCCTCGACGACGAGCTGGTGTCCAGCCTGCTGCTGGTGCACGGCCTGCATCCCGACGGGCTCGGCTCCCGGGTCGAGGCGGCGCTCGAGAGCGTGCGCCCGTTTCTCGCCCAGCACGGCGGCGACGTCGAGCTGATCGACATCGACGCGCGAGGCCGGCGCCGTGCTGCTGCGCCTGCTCGGCAGCTGCGACGGCTGCCCGTCGTCGGCGGTCACGCTCCAGCACGCGGTCGAGCGGGCCATCCAGGAGGCCGCGCCCGAGATCGTGACGATCGACGTGGAGGACCCGGGCGAGCTCCCCGCGCCCGGGTCCGCCGCCGTCCCGGTGGTGCTCGGCCGCAAGCCGGTCTACGACTCGTGCCCGTCCGAGGTGCTGGCGTGACCGGCGAGCCGCTGGCCGTGCTCGCGCGCATCCGGTCGGCGCCGGCGCGGCCCCGGCCCGAGCCGGAGGAGCGGTGCGACCTGTGTGCCGAGCCGATCCCCCCGGAGCACGGCCACCTCGTCGACGTGACGGCCCGCGGGCTGATGTGCGCGTGCCGCGGCTGCTACCTGCTGTTCACCCCGGAGGGGGCGGGGGGCGGCCACTACCGGGCCGTCCCCGACCGCTAGCTCGCGCTCCCCGGCACCGGGCTGACGGGCGCGGAGTGGGACGCGCTGCAGATCCCGGTCAGCGTCGCGTTCTTCTTCCTCAACTCGGCGCTCGACCGGGTGGCGGCCTTCTACCCGGGCCCCGCGGGCGCCACCGAGTCGCTCCTCCCGCTCGACACGTGGGCCGACCTCGTCGCCGGCGAGCCGGTTCTCGCCACGCTGCTCCCCGACGTGGAGGCGCTCCTGGTGCGGTCGACCGCGGGGGACGCGGACCCCGAGTGCTACGTGGTCCCCATCGACGCCTGCTACGAGCTGGTCGGCCGGCTGCGCCGGCTGTGGAGGGGCTTCGACGGCGGCCGCGAGGCCCACGACGCCCTCGACGAGTTCTTCGCCGGCGTGCGGGCCCGGGCAGAGGCATGAGCTCGCTGCGGTTCGAGGTGGTCGGGGCCCGCCCCGAGGCCCACGCGGCCGAACCGACCCTGCTGCTGCGGCTGCGGGTCGAGGACACGTCGGGCGCCGCCGTCCACGCCGTGGCGCTGCGCTGCCAGATCCGCATCGAGCCGCAGCGCCGCCGCTACGGGCCCGCCGAGGAGGCCCGGCTCGACGAGCTGTTCGGCGAGGCACCCCGCTGGGGGGACACGCTGCGCCCGTTCCCGTGGGCCCACGTCGGCACCGTGCTCGCCGGGTTCCGGGGCGCCACGGAGACGGACCTGCCCGTCACCTGCACCTACGACCTCGAGGTCGCGGCGGCCAAGTACTTCCACGCCCTGCGAAGACGGTGAGGTCCCGCTGATCCTGCTGTTCTCCGGCACCGTGTTCCGGCCCGGCGGGTCGGGGATGTCGGCCGAGCCGATCGGGTGGGACCAGGAGGCGACGTTCCGCCTGCCGGTGGCGACCTGGCGGGCCGTGATGGACCGGTACTTCCCGCACAGCGGCTGGCTGCGCCTGCACCACGACACGCTCGACGCGCTCCGGGACTTCAAGGTCGCCCACGCCCTGCCGACCTGGGACCAGGCCATCGAGCGGCTGCTGAAGCAGGCCGGGGAGGGGGGCGAGTGACCGCGCCCGACCGGTTCGCCGCGGCGCGGGCGGTGGCCGACGCCGTGCTGTTCGAGGGCTACGTCCTCTACCCGTACCGGGCGTCGGCGCAGAAGAACCAGGTCCGCTGGCAGTTCGGCGTGCTCGTCCCCCCGGCCTACGCGCGGCGGGACGGCGGCGAGCGGTCCTCGATGCGCACCGAGTGCATCGTCGACCCCGGACCGGCGCCGACCGTCGCCGTGCGGGTCCGCTGCCTCCAGGTGCAGCGCCGGAGCGTCGAGGCGCCGACGCCGGACGGAGGATTCGCCCCCGTCGGCGCCCTCGACGTCGATGGCACCCGGCACGTCGGCTGGGACGAGGCGGTCGAGCAGGCCGTCGACCTCGAACCGGCGCCGCTGCTGCCGGCGGCGGGCCGCCGCACGACCGTGCGCTTCGCCGCGGGCGAGGACGTCGAGGTCCTGCGGTCGGCCGGCGGGGCCGTGGCCGGGCGGCTCGTCCGGCGCCGGGAGGCGGTCGAGGCGGAGCTGCGGGTCCGCGCCGGGCGGGCCGACGGGCCCGGCGATCTGGTCAAGGTGGTGGTCGAGGTCGAGAACACGACCAGCTGGGACGACCCCGGTGCCCGCCGCGACGACGCCGTGCTCCGCTCGCGCGGTGGCGGTGCACACGATGCTGGCCGTCGACGGCGGCACCTTCGTGTCGGTGCTCGACCCGCCGGACGGGGCGGCGGCGGCCGTCGCCGGCTGCGCGAGCGACGGCACGTTCCCGGTGCTGGTCGGGCAGGACGACGACGTCGTCCTGTCGTCGCCGATCATCCTCTACGACCACCCCCTGGTCGCGGTCGAGAGCCCCGGCGACCTCTACGACGCCACCGAGATCGACGAGATCCTCGCCCTGCGGGTGCTCACCCTCACCGACGAGGAGAAGGCCGAGGCCCGCAGCACCGACCCGCGGGCCGCCGCCATCGTCGACCGCTGCGACGACATGTCCCCCGAGGCGTGGGAGCGGCTCCACGGCACGGTGCGGCCGGTCGGCGGCGACGAGGACCCGGACGCCGCCGCCGTGGTGGGACCCCGGCGCCGACGCCGCCGTGGACCCGGGGGCCGACACGATCACGGTCGCCGGCGTCGAGGTCGGGGCCGGCAGCCACGTGCGGCTGCGGCCCTCGCGCCGCGCCGACGCCCACGACCTGTTCCTGGCCGGGTGCGCCGCCACCGTGGCGGGCGTCTTCCGGGACGTGGACGGCAACGACCACGTGGCCGTGACGGTGGACGACGACCCGGCCACCGAGGCGCTCGCCTGGCAGGGCCGCTACCTGTACTTCCACCCCGACGAGGTCGAGCCGCTGTCCGACGCGGAGGCGTCCCCGTGACCCCCCGGGTGCTCGTGGCCGGCATCGGCAACATCTTCCTCGGCGACGACGGGTTCGGCGTCGAGGTGGCCGGCCGCCTCGGGTCCCGCCCCGCGCCCGCCGGCGTGCGGGTGGAGGACTTCGGCATCCGCGGCGTCCACCTCGCGTACGAGCTGCTCGACGGCTACGACGCCCTCGTGCTGGTCGACGCCGTGCCCCTCGGCGACGAGCCCGGCACCCTCGCCGTCATCGAGCCCGACCCCGCCGAGCCGCCCGAGGCGGGCGACGACGTCGCGCCCGTCGTCGACGCCCACAGCATGAGCCCGGGCGTCGTGCTCGGCATGCTGGCCGGGCTGGGCGGCACCGTCGGCCGGATCCTCGTCGTCGGGTGCCAGCCCGCCACCCTCGACGAGGGCATCGGCCTGTCGCCGCCGGTGGCCGCCGCCGTCGACCCCGCCGTCGAGCTGTGCGAACGGCTCGTGGCCGAGATCCTCGCACCCGTGGGAGAGGAGTCCACCGCATGATCCGTCGCCTGATGGTCGCCGCCGTCCTCACGATCGCCGCCGGGGTGATCATGAAGTCGTTGCCCGACCTGAACCGCTACCTCAAGATCCGGGAGATGTGACGGCCGGTGGTGCTGTACCGGATCGACCCCGTCCGGTCACGGGTGTGGATCGAGGCGCGCTCGACACTGCACCCGATCCACTCGACCACCGACGGCCTCGAGGGGTACATCGACGTCGAGCCGCTGGCCGGCGGGGGGCTCGATCCCCATGTCGAGCCGGCCGGCAAGCTCAGCTTCGCGGTGTCGCGCCTCTCGTCGGGCAACAGGCTCGAGGACCGCGAGCTGCACAAGCGCATCGACGCCCGGCGGTTCCCGACGATCGACGGCGTGCTCACCGGCATGGAGCCCCTGGACGGGGACAGCCGCTACCGGGTCAGCGGGGACCTGGCGTTCCGCGGGGTGGTCCGGCGCTGCGAGGACGAGATGACGCTCAGCGTCATCGACGACCAGACGATCCAGCTGGACGGCAGCTCGACGTTCGACGTCCGCGACTTCGGCATGGACCCGCCGCGGATCCTGATGCTGCGCGTCGAGCCCGACGTCGAGGTCCGGGTCGAGATCGTCGCCACGAGGGAGGTATGAGAGTGCACGAGCTCGGGTTGTGCAGCTCGATCGTCGACGCCGTGGAGCAACGCGCCGGCGACCGGCCCGTCGCCCGCATCCGCGTCCGCGTCGGCCGGCTCCACCACGTCCACCCCGAGGCGTTCGACCAGTCGTTCGCCATCGCCGCCATGGGCACGGTCGCCGAGGACGCGTCCGCCGACCTGGTGCTCCTGCCCGTCCGGTCGCGTTGCGGGTCGTGCGGCGAGGCGTGGGAGGCCGACGAGATCCCGCTCGCGTGCCCCGCGTGCCGCGCGGTCGAGGTCGAGGTGGTCGGCGGCGACGAGCTGACCCTCGAGTCGATCGAGTACCGGGGCTGAAGGAGGCGAACGACGATGTGTCTCGGCATCCCCGGCCAGGTGGTCGAGCTGCTCGCCAGCCACGAGCACCTCGCGTCGGCCGACGTGTCGGGCGTCAGCCGCACGATCAACATCGGGCTGCTCGAGGACGAGGACGTCCGGCCCGGCGACTGGGTCCTGATCCACGTGGGCTTCGCCATGTCGAAGATCGACGAGGCGGAGGCGGCCCGGGCGCTCGCCTCCCTCCAGCTGATGGGCCAGGCCTACGACGAGGAGCTGGAGGCGTTCTGGCAGTCGGACATCGCCGGCGGGGCGGCGGGGGCCTGAGGTGCGCTACGTCGACGAGTACCGCGATCCCGCCGCCGCCCGGGCGCTGGTGGCCCGCATCACCGAGCTGGCGGGCGGGCGCCACGTCAAGCTCATGGAGGTGTGCGGCGGGCACACCCACACGATCTACCGCCACGGGATCGAGCACATCCTGCCCGCCAACGTCGAGCTCGTGCACGGGCCCGGCTGCCCGGTGTGCGTCATCCCCATGGGCCGCATCGACGACGCCATCGCGGTGGCCGAGACGCCCGGGGTGATCTTCACCTCGTTCGGCGACATGATGCGCGTCCCCGGCAGCGACGGGAACCTGCTCGGCGCCAAGGCCCGCGGGGCCGACGTGCGCTTCGTCTACTCGCCGCTCGACGCGCTGCGGGTCGCGGGCGACAACCCCGACCGCCAGGTCGTGTTCTTCGCGGTCGGCTTCGAGACCACGGCGCCGTCGACCGCGCTGACGCTGCTGGAGGCCCGCCGCCGCGGCGTCACCAACTTCAGCGTGTTCTCCAACCACGTGACGATCGTGCCGCCGATCAAGGCCATCCTGGAGTCGCCCGACCTGCGCCTCGACGGGTTCCTCGGCCCGGGCCACGTGTCCACCGTGGTCGGCCAGCGGCCCTACCGGTTCATCCCGGCGCAGTACGGCAAGCCGGTGGTGACGGCCGGCTTCGAGCCGCTGGACATCCTCCAGGCGATCGACATGCTGCTGGCCCAGCTGCGCGACGGCCGCTGCGAGGTCGAGAACCAGTACACCCGCGTCGTCCGCGACGAGGGCAACCCCCGGGCGCTGGCGCTGCTGGCCGAGGTGTTCGAGCTGCGTCCCCACTTCGAGTGGCGGGGGCTGGGGTTCATCTCCCAGAGCGCGCTGAAGCTGCGACCGGAGTTCGCGGCGTTCGACGCCGAGCTGCGCTACGAGGTGCCGGGCGTGCGGGTGGCCGACCCCAAGGCCTGCCAGTGCGGCGAGGTGCTGAAGGGTGTCATCAAGCCGTGGGAGTGCAAGGTGTTCGGCACGGCGTGCACGCCCGAGACCCCCATCGGCACCTGCATGGTGTCGTCGGAGGGGGCGTGCGCGGCCTACTACAACTTCGGCCGGCTCCACCGCGAGGCCGCGGTCACGCTCGGCCGCACGCGGTGACCGCGCCCGTCGCCGCCGCCCGTCCGGGCCCCGCGGCGCGGGTGCACCTCCGGGTCCGGGGCGTGGTCCAGGGCGTCGGGTTCCGGCCCTTCGTGCACCGGCTGGCGTCGTCGCTCGGCCTCGCGGGGCACGTCGGCAACGACGGCCAGGGGGTGTTCGTCGAGGTCGAGGGGGCCGCCGCCGCCGTGGAGGCGTTCGAGCGGCGGCTCCTGGCCGAGGCGCCCCCGCTGGCCCGGATCGACCAGGTCGACACCCGCGCCGCGGCGCCGCGGGGCGAGACCGGGTTCCGCATCGTCGCCAGCCGGCCCGGGGACGGTGCGGGCGCGTTCGTCCCGCCCGACGTCGCCGTGTGCGACGACTGCCTCCGCGAGCTGTTCGACCCGGCGGACCGGCGTCACCGCTACCCGTTCATCTCGTGCACCAACTGCGGCCCCCGCTTCACCGTCATCGTGCGGCTGCCCTACGACCGGCCCAACACGACGATGGCCGGCTTCCCGCTGTGCGAGGCGTGCGCCGCCCAGTACCACGACCCCGGCGACCGGCGGTTCCACGCCGAGCCGCTGGCGTGCGCGGCGTGCGGCCCCCGGCTGTGGTTCGACGGCGGCGGGACGACGGCCGGCGGCGACCGCGCGATCGCCGAGGCGCAGCGGGCCCTGGCCGGCGGGGCGATCGTGGCGGTCAAGGGGCTCGGCGGCTACCACCTGGCGTGCGACGCCCGGTCGGTCGCCGCCGTCGCCGCGCTGCGGAGGCGCAAGCACCGCCCGGCCAAGCCGTTCGCGGTCATGGTCCGCGACCTGGCCGCCGCCCGCCGGCTCGCCCTGGTCGACGGCGCCGAGGCGGCCCGGCTGACCGGCCCGCAGCGTCCCGTGGTGCTGCTGCGCAGCGGCGGCGAGGCCGTCAGCCCGCACGTGGCCCCGGGGTCACCGCTGCTCGGCGTGCTGCTGCCGTACACGCCCGTCCACCACCTGCTGTTCGCCCCCGTCCCGGGCGTCGACGCGCCGGCGCCCGAGGTGCTGGTCATGACCAGCGGCAACCTGAGCGACGAGCCGATCTGCCACGACGACGCCGACGCCCGCCGGCGGCTGTCGGGCATCGCCGACGCCTGGCTGGTGCACGACCGCCCGATCCACGTGCCGTGCGACGACTCCGTGGTCCGGGTGGTCGACGGCGACGAGGTGCCCATCCGGCGGTCGCGGGGCTACGCGCCGCTGCCCGTGCGCCTGCCGTTCCCGGCGGTCCCGGGCCTGGCGGTCGGGGGCGAGCTGAAGAACACCTTCTGCCTGGCCTCGGGGCGGGACGCGTGGCTCAGCCAGCACATCGGCGACATGGGCAGCGTCGAGACGCTGGCGGCCTTCGAGCGCTCGACCCGGCAGTTCGCGGCGATGTACGGCGTGCCCGCCGACCCGGTGGCCGCCGACGCCCACCCCGGCTACCACACGCGGCAGTGGGCCGAGGACCGGGCCGTCGGGTCCGTGGCGCTCGTGCAGCACCACCACGCCCACGTCGCCGCGGTCATGGCCGAGCACGGCGTCCCGGAGGGCGAGCGGGTGATCGGCGTCGCCTTCGACGGCACCGGCTTCGGCGGCGACGGGACCATCTGGGGCGGGGAGATCCTGGTGGCGGGCTACGACGGCTACGAGCGCGCCGCCCACCTCCGTGCCGTACCGTTGGCGGGTGGCGACGCCGCCATCCGCAAGCCCTACCGCGCCGCGCTGGCGCACCTGTGGGCCGCGGGCGTGGACTGGGCGCCCGACCTGCCGCCGGTGCGGGCCGCCCCGCCCGACGAGCGGACCGTCCTGCGCCGCCAGTACGACAGCGGCGTCCACTGCGTGCCCACGTCGAGCATGGGCCGGCTGTTCGACGCGGTCAGCTCGCTGCTCGACCTCCGCCACGTCGTGTCCTACGAGGGCCAGGCGGCCATGGAGCTGGAGGCGGCCGCAGCCTCCTGGCCCGGCGCGTCCGACACGTCCCCGCACGACGGGGACTACCGGTTCGCCATCGACCCCGAAGCCGGGACGATCGACGCGCGGCCGGTCGTGCGGGCGGTGATCGCCGACGTGCGGGGCGGGCGGCCGGCACGGGGCCGTGGCCGCCTCGTTCCACCGGGCGGTGGCCCACGCGGCCGCCGACGTCGCCGGCGGCCTCCGCGAGCGGACCGGGCTCGACCGCGTCGCGCTCAGCGGCGGGGTGTTCCAGAACGCCCTGCTGCTGCGCCTCACCCGGTCGCTGCTCCGCGAGCGCGGCTTCGGCGTGCTCACGCACCGGCTGGTCCCGCCCAACGACGGCGGCCTCGCCCTCGGCCAGGTCGCCGTGGCGTCCGCCCTGGCCCGCCGGGCCGCGGGGGGCAGGCACGTGACCGGCCCCGGCTCCGGCCTCGCCGAGGACCTGGCGCAGGCGGCGCTGACGCTGGCCCGCCGGTTCGCGGCCGGCGCCACGATGTGGTGCGTGGCCCCGGGCTGGCCGTCGCACGGCCGCCACGTCGCGGTCGAGTTCGTCCACCCGGTCATCGTGGGCAAGCGGGCGCTCCCGGCCGTGCACGTCGAGGGCCCCGACCTCGTGGGCGCGGTGCGGCTGCTCGCCCGGCCGGGCGACCTCCTCCTGGCCGTCGGGGTCGCCGGCGACCCCGAGATCGGGGCGCTGCTGCGCCGGGTGGACGCGTGGGGCGTCACCAGCCTGTGGCTCGGCGCCGGGCCCCGCCCGCCCGCGGGCGCCGCCCACCACGTGGTGTGGACGCCGGCGGCCGACGCGGCGCTGGCCGCCCGCTCCGGCGACCTCGTGTTGCTGTACCACCTGCTGTGGGAGCTGACCCACGTCGTGTTCGAGCACCCGGGCCTCGTCGCCGGGCCGCCGGAGCCGGCGGGCGAGGTGTGCATCACCTGCTCCGACGAGGGCCGCCCCGCCGAGGTGGCGGCGGTCGGCGACGGCGGCCGGGCCGAGGTGGTGGCGGGCGGGAGCCGCGAGACGGTCGACGTCAGCCTGGTCGGTCCGGTCGGGCCCGGCGACCTCGTGCTGGTGCACGCGGGCGTCGCCATCACGGTGCTGGAGGAGGCGGGCGCATGAGCGAGCCGACCGGATTCCTGTACCCGTTCATCGACGCCGAGGAGCGCGACGCGCCCGCGCTGCTGCGCGACCTCGCCGCCTCCGCCGAGTCCAAGATGGCCGAGAGCCATGCGATGCGGGCCGCGACGTTGGCGCGGCTCGGGGGCACGCTGCAGGAGGCGGGGGCGGCGATGGCGCAGCGGTTCCGCGCCGGGGGCCGCCTGTTCACGTTCGGCAACGGCGGCAGCGCCACCGACGCCGAGGGCGCGGCCGAGCTGTTCCGGCGCCCGCCCCACGGCCGGCCGGTGGCGGCCGTGTCGCTGGTGGACGACCGCGCCGTGCTCACCGCGCTCGCCAACGACGTCGGCTTCGAGCTGGTGTTCTCGCGCCAGCTCATCGCCCACGCCCGGCCGGGCGACGTGGCCATGGGCCTCTCCACCAGCGGCAACTCGCCCAACCTGCTGCGGGCCTTCGGCGAGGCGGCGCGGCGGGGGCTGCTCACCGTGGGCCTGTCGGGCTACCGGGGCGGCGCCATGGAGGCCAGCGACGACGTCGACCACTGCCTGGTGGTCGAGTCCGACAGCGTCCACCGCATCCAGGAGACCCAGGACGCCCTGGTCCTGGAGCTGTGGTCGATCGTGCAGGGCCATCTCGACCCCGTGGGCACGGCGCCGTGAGCGACGCCGCGGCCGCCCCGGGACCGGACGACCGGGAGGCCGCCGTCCTCGACCGCATCGCCGCCTTCCGGCGCCGGCGGCCGCGCCTGCTCGACGACGTCGTGACGCTGGCCCACGGGGCGGGCGGCAAGGCGTCGGCGGCCCTGCTGGACGCCGTGTTCCTGCCCGCGTTCGCCAACGACACGCTGGCCGCGCTGGCGGACTCCGCCGTGCTGGCGCTGCCGTCGGGGGAGCGGCTGGCGCTCACCACCGACTCGTACGTCGTGCACCCGCTGCGCTTCCCGGGCGGCTCGCTCGGGCACCTGGCCGTCAACGGCACGGTCAACGACCTGGCCGTGGCGGGGGCCCGGCCCCGGGCCCTGACGGCGGCGTTCGTGCTGGAGGAGGGCTGCCCGATCGACACGCTGCGCGAGGTCGTCGCCGACATGGCCGAGGCGGCGGCCGCGGCCGGGGTCGAGATCGTGGCCGGCGACACCAAGGTCGTGGAGCGGGGCGCGGCCGACGGCCTCTACGTCACGACCGCGGGCGTCGGCGTCGTCCCGACCGGCCGGGCGCTGTCGCCTGCGCTGGTCGAGCCGGGCGACGTCGTGCTCGCGTCCGGCACCATCGGCGACCACGGGATCGCCGTCATGCTCGCCCGGGGCGACCTGGCGCTCGATGCCGAGATCGTGTCCGACACGCTGGCCCTCAACGGCCTGACCGAGGCGCTGCTGGCGGCGGTGCCGGCGACCCGCTGGATGCGGGACGCCACCCGCGGCGGCGTGGGGACGGTGTGCAACGAGCTGGCGACGGCCGCCGACGTGGCGGTGGTGCTCGACGAGACGTCCCTCCCCGTCCGCCCCGCGGTGGGGGCCGCCTGCGAGCTGCTGGGCATCGACCCGCTGTACGTCGCCAACGAGGGCAAGCTCATCGCGGTCGTGCCCGCCGCCGAGGCCGCGTCCGCGCTGGACGCGCTGCGCGCCCACCCCGCGGGCCGGGACGCCGTCCGGGTCGGCGAGATCGTCGCCGACCCGCCGGGCGTGGTCGTCCTGCGCACCCCGATCGGCGGCACCCGCATCGTCGACATGCTGGTCGGCGACCCGCTGCCGCGCATCTGCTGAGGCGGCTCAGGCGGTGTCGGGGGTCCAGGGCCGGAGCCGGGGGAGCCAGCCCGGCACGGCCCGGCGGTAGGCGCGGTACTGCTCGCCGTAGCGGGCCGTGAGCAGCGGCTCCTCGTAGCCGCGCACGAACGCGACCATGCCCGCGCCCGCGACCGCGGCGTAGACGAGGAGGACGGGCCGGCCCAGCAGCAGGGCCTGGCCGGCGATGGCGCCGATCACGGCCACGTACATCGGGTTGCGCACGTGGCGGTAGAGGCCGCCCACCACCAGCCGCTCGGTCGGTCCGACGGGCGCCGGCGTGCCCCGCCCCTCGCGCACGAACCGCACGAACGCCTGGACCAGCACGACCGTGCTGGCGACGAGCACCACCGCGCCCGCGACCCGCACCGGGACCGGCCACGGCGGGTCCGCCCCCTCCCACCGGGTGATCGCCCACGGCACGACCCCGGCCACCACGCCCGGCGCGACGGCGAAGAACAACGAGCTCCCGGCGACGGCCGCGGCGGTGCGCATCCGAGAACGCCGTGTGGCCTGCTCGGTCCGACCCGTCGGCCTCCTGTCGGAATCGTAGGAGGAACCGACCGATGACCCACTGGCACATCAGCGAGTCGGGAGCCACCGTCGAGCTCGACCCCGCCCTCCGTGGCGAGGCGATGTTCACCGTCCGGAACCAGTCCCCGGTGACCGATCGTGTCGTGCTGGCCGTCGAGCCCCTCGACGGGGCGGCCGACACGTGGCTCACCGTCGAGGACAGCCCCCGGCCCCCGGAGGGTGGGGCCCGGCGACAGCGTCACGTACGTCACGACCGTCGCGGTGCCCGTGGAGGTCCCGGCGGGACCTACGGCTCCAGCCCGCGTGACTGGCCGAACACCCAGCGAGACGTCCATCACCAGCAAGCGGATCAGCTTCACGAAGCTCGGCCCGGGCGGCGACGCCGCAACTGGCGCAAGCTCTGGCCGCTGCTGCTCATCCCGGTCGTGCTGCTGGTCGGGTCGTCGGGCGCCTTGAGCTCGCAGCCTCCGACGATCTCGACGAACGGCAGGTCGTGGTGGACCGATGTGGACGGTCCGAAGGCCCGCCGACGATGGTCTCGTCATGTCACCGCCCTCCGGAGGTGGATCGCGATCTGAGAATCACCATGTACCTGAGGCGGCGGAAATGAACTCGGTCGGAGAAGCCTGTCGTTCACCTAGCGACCCGGACTGGACCTCGGCGACGTCGTTAGCGGGCACGCTCGTCCTGCTGCGACGGGACGACCACGGTCCACTGGGAGGTCACCGAGGGGCAGGCCGGTCGACGAGGTCGGCCTGCGTCCTGCGACCGAGGTCGTGCACCTGGGCTGACGCAGACGCTCGATGTTCCCGAGGAGGACTGGGACACGTTCAAGTTCGCCGAGAAAGGCATCGGGGACATGTTCGTCTCCGCCGTGTCCGACACCGGTGAGGTCGACGTCGGCACGTCCCTGGATCTCACCCTGATGCTCCGGTTCGTGCCCTGTCCCGGTCGTTGATGAGCGCGCCGGCGGTCAGCGGACGACGACGTTCGGCCGGGGCAGGCCCCGGGCCTCGGCGAGGGCGTAGTACGCGGCCAGGGTCGTGGGGCCGTCGGCGGTGCCGATGATGGTGCCGTCCGCGTCGAGGTCGAGGTTGGTGCCGGTCATGTGGAACCACACCCGGGTGTCGTCCTCGATGCAGGTCAGCGTGTGGACCGAGCCCGCCGGCTCGTAGAGCACGGAGCCGGCCCGGTTCACGTAGTCGTACTCCTTGTACTTCCAGGCGCCCGAGCGGGTGAAGCCGAACACCGGGCCCGTGTGGCGGTGGGTGGGCACCTCGAAGCCGGCCTGGAAGATGTTCTCGACCACCCACAGGCCCTGCGCCTCGTCGACCATCAGGACCTTGAGCTTGTTGCCGCCGCCGATCTCGACGAACGGCAGGTCGTCGTCGCCGACATGGACGGCCAAAGGCACGGCGTCGATGGTTGTCATATAGCTCCCCTCCAGAAGTGGAACGCGTTCTAGTATGCCCGTGACCTGAGGGGGTGGCCATGGGCACGGTGGCGCAGCCGGTCGACATCTACGACCCGGACTGGTACCTCGGCGACGACGTCCACGAGACGTTCGCCCGGCTGCGGCGGGACGATCCGGTCCACTGGCAGGACATCGAGGGGCAGGCCGGCTACTGGGCCGTGCTGCGCCACGCCGACCTCGTGCACGTGGCCCGCCACCCCGACCTGTTCTCGTCGTGGCTGGGCAGCGTGGTGCTGGAGGACCTGGACCCCGAGCAGCTGGAGCTGATGCGCCACATGCTGCTGGTCATGGACCCGCCGGGGCACACGGCCTACCGCAAGCCGCTGGCCCCGCACTTCGGGGCCCGGGTGATCGGGCAGCTCGAGGGCCGGATCCGCGCCCAGTGCCGGGACATCCTGGCCGCGGCGGCGGACCGCGACGACGTCGACCTCGTCCGGGACGTGGCCGGCCCGCTGCCGGCCCGGATCATCGCCGGGATCATGGGGCTCCCGGCCGCCGACGCCCCCCGGATCCAGCGGTGGGCCGAGGCCATGGTGGCGGGCCAGGACGAGGAGGTGGCGGGCGCCGACCCCGGGTCCGCCTCGATCGAGATGGCCGTGTACGGGATCGAGCTGGCGGCCGCCCGCCGGGCGGCGCCGCCGCCGCCCGAGCCCGAGGACATCACCGACCTGCTGCTCGGCACCACGTTCGAGGACGGCCGGCCGATGAGCGACGTCGACTTCGGGTCGTTCTTCGTCCAGCTCGTCACGGCCGGCAACGACACCACCAAGGCGATGATGAGCGCGGGCGTCCTCGAGCTGATGCGCCACCCCGACCAGCTCGCGGCCCTGCGGGCCGACCCCGCCCTCGTCCCCGACGCGGTGGAGGAGATGCTGCGCCACTGCAACCCGCTGCACTACTTCCGGCGCACGGCGACGGCCGACACCGTCCTCGGCGGGAAGCAGATCCGGGCGGGCGACAAGGTGGCGCTCGTCTACACGTCGGCCAACCGCGACGAGGACGTGTTCGCCGACCCCCAGGCCTTCGACATCCGCCGCTCGCCCAACCCCCACGTCAGCTTCGGGATCGGCACCCACTTCTGCCTCGGCGCCCACCTCGCCCGGCTGGAGGCCCGGGTGTTCGTCGAGGAGCTGCTGGCCGCGTTCGGCACCATCGAGCTGGCCGGCGAGCCGGCCCGGGTCCGCTCCAACCTCGCCAACGGCTACAAGCGCCTCCCGGTCCGCCTCGCGCCTTAGTGCATCCGCGGACGGCATGACGGTCCGAAGGGAGGGGGAAGCCCGCCGTCACCACAGACCGACGTCACGGCCAGCAACGGCGTCATCCACGTGATCGACGGCGTGCTCCTGCCCGGCTGACCCGCCCGGGGATCGGGTGTCGCGCTCAGCCCGGGAGCATCCGGCGGATCGACTCGCCGACCGGACCGAGCCACGCGGCGACCGCCGCGAGCGCGGCCCCGATCCCCGTGCCGGCGGACACGACGGCGCCGGCCGTGACGACGACCTGCGCCACCGTGCCCAGGCGGGAGCCGAGCGACCGGGCATCGGGCTCGTCGCCGTCGAGGGCGCGCTCGCAGGCGTCGATGTGGCCGAGCGCCGCGGTCCGGGCGCCGTCCGGGAGGGAGGCGGCCGCGACCTGACGGCGGAGGTCGGCGAGCACCGTGCGGCCCCGCTCGACGTCGAGGACCAGCGCGCCGTGCTGGCCGCCGTAGATCGTCTGGTCGCCGGCGACGTTGTTGATCTGGCCGGCCTGCTGGTTGCCGATGTTGAAGGTCATCGTCCGCTCCTCGGCGGGTGGGGATAGGCGGGCTCGACCCGCCGCCGGCGGGCCGTCGCCATGACGTGGAGCACGACGCCCAGGATCATCAGGAAGACGCCGAGCCCGCTCACCAGCGTCGCCAGCACGGCGACGGGGAAGGCCAGCTCGGGCACGTCCGGCGGCTGCGAGGCGTCGAGGTCGCTCTGCATCACCTCGCTGAAGTCGACGCCGAACTGGTAGAGCACGGCCGCCATCGCCACGAACCCGCCGACGAACAGCAGGGCGCCGACGACGATGAGGCGGCGGGCCCTGGTCTTCGACGCGGCGACCTCCCGCAGGAAGCTCTCCCGCTGGTAGACGTACTGGTCGCGCGCCACGTTGTTGATGATCCCGGCCTGCTGGTCGCGGATGTCGTAGCGGCCCGGGGGCGGCGGGGGCGGCGCGGGCGGCACCCACGGCGAGGGCCGCAGCGGCGGCGCGGGCGGCACGGGCGGCAGGTAGGAGGCCTGGGTGGGCGGACCGGCGGTGTCCCGGTCCTCGAACACGGCGACGACGGAGCCGAAGCAGATCTGGTCGCCGTGACGCACGGGCCGGGGCCGGTGCACCGGCACGCCGTTGAGGACCGTGCCGTGGGTCGAGCCGAGGTCCTCGATCGTCGTCGTGCCCGGCCGGTGGTCGATCGCCGCGTGGGTGCGGCTCACGTCGGGGCAGTCGATGAGGACCTGCGATCGCGGTGCCCGCCCGACGACCGAGCGGCCTGAGTTCACCCGCAGGATGGACCCCCGCAGCGCCGCGGGGGCCTCGATCCGCAGGTGGCAGGTGGTCTGATCACCGGCGACGTCCATCGGGACCCTCCTCTCCCGTGATGTCAGAGTCCGCGCACAGCCGATCGGATACGCGCGACGGCCCGGCCCCTACACTCCGCGGCATGCGCCTCAGGTTCGCCGGTGTCGAGGTCGACACCGACACCTACGAGCTGCGCTCCGGCGGGCGACTCGTGGAGGTCGAGCCCCAGGTGTTCGACGTGCTCGTCCACCTGATCTCCCACCGCGACCGCGTGGTGACCAAGGAGGAGCTGCTCGACCAGGTGTGGGGCGACCGGTTCGTGTCCGAGTCGGCGCTGACCACCCGCATCAAGCAGGTCCGGCAGGCCGTCGGCGACGACGGCCGGGAGCAGCGGGTGATCCGCACCGCCCACGGCCGGGGTTACCGGTTCGTGGCTCCGGTCACCGAGGCCGAGGGCGCCG
Source organism: uncultured Acidimicrobiales bacterium (assembly GCA_963759225.1). Classification (GTDB taxonomy): domain Bacteria; phylum Actinomycetota; class Acidimicrobiia; order Acidimicrobiales; family VFJN01; genus ZC4RG19. Next base: position 25,993 of record CAVWYL010000005.1, read on the forward strand.
CCGCCGGGCCCGGGGCCGGGGCCGTCCCGGAGACCCGGTACGTCACAACGACGGGGCCGCCATCGCCTACCAGGTGTTCGGGTCGGGCCCCGACCTCGTGCTGATCGAGGGGTTCACCACCAACGTCGAGGTCCAGTGGGAGCACCCCGACATCGCCCGGTTCCTGCGCCGCCTCGGGTCGTTCTGCCGGGTGGCCGTGCTCGACAAGCGGGGCGCCGGGCTGTCCGAGCGGCTCGGCCCGGGCGAGGCGCCGCCGCTGGAGCAGCGGGCCGACGACGTCCGCGCCGTCATGGACGACTGCGGCATGGACCGGGCCACCGTGTTCGGGTCCTCGGAGGGCGGGTCGCTGTCGGTCCTGCTGGCCGCCGCCCACCCCGACCGGGTCGAGCGGCTGATCCTGCACGGGACCTGGGCCCGCCACCCGTGGTTCGGCCAGCCCGACCGCCGCGAGTTCTCGCTGGTCGAGGACACGTGGGGGACGGGCCGCACGCTGTCGTTCCTGGCCGAGGAGATGAGCGCCACCGCCGCCGGCCGGCGCTTCCTCGGCCGGTTCGAGCGGCAGGCGGCCACACCCCGCACCGCCCGCCGGCTGACCGAGCTCATGGCGGCCATCGACGTCACGCCGGTGCTGGGGGCGGTGGCCGTGCCCACGCTCGTCATCCACCGCAGCGAGGACCTCCTGTTCGGCGTCGGCCCGGCCTACGACCTCGTGGCCGGCATCGCGGGCGCCCGCCTCGTCGAGCTGCCGGGCCGGGACCACTACCTGTTCAGCGGCGACACCGGCCCGATCCTCGACGCGGTCGAGGAGTTCGTCTCCACCAGCGACCCGCCGCCCGCGCCGCCGGACCGGTTCCTCGCCACCGTCGTGGTCGCCGGCGTCACCGGCCCGGACGCCACCGCCGCCGCCCGCCGCTGCGTCGCGGCCCACCGGGGCGAGCTCGTGCGCTTCGCGGGCGACGGCCTCGTCGCCCTGTTCGACGGGCCCGGCCGCGGCGTGCGGGCGGCCTGCGACCTGCGCGGGGCGCTGGCCCCGCACGCGGTGCGGGCCGGCGTCCACACCGCCGAGATCGAGCGCCGCGGCGACGCCGTGTCGGGGATCGGCGTCCACATCGCCGGCCGGCTCGCGGGCCTGGCCGAGCCGGGGACCGTGTGGGTGTCGCGGACGGTGACCGACCTGGTCGCCGGGTGCGGCCTCGCGTTCGCGCCCCGGGGCGAGCGGGAGCTGCCCGGCGTCGCGGGCACGTGGGCGGTGTTCGAGGCGGACGCCTGAGGCTGCGCCGACAGGCGGAGCCTGGCCCGACGCCCCTGCGAAACACAACGACCGCAGCAAGAGCGGGAGACACAGGCAACGGTGGTCGTGACGACGTGACATGTCCGCGGACGCTCTGAGCCTCCACGGCCTCTCCACCGTGTCTCCAAGCTCGCCGGCCGGCCGGGGCGCATGCTGCGGGGCATGCACATCGGCGACACCGCCCGGCGGTCCCGGACCGTCACCCGGCGCGACATCGAGCTGTTCACCGAGATCACGGGCGACCGGAACCCGCTGCACTACGACGACGCCGTCGCGGCCCGGTCGCGGTTCGGCGGCATCATCGTCCAGGGCGGCGTCACCTCCGGCCTGCTCAACGCCGTCGTGGCCGAGGACCTCCCCGGGCCCGGCACCGTGTTCCTCCACACCGACTGGCGGTTCCTGTCCCCGGTGCGGCCCGGCGACGTCATCACCGCCGAGGTCGAGGTCATCGGCCTGCGCGAGGACAAGCCCATCGCCACCCTCCGCACCACCGTCACCGGGCCCGACGGCGCCATCGTCCTCGACGGCCGGGCCGTGACGTGGCGTGAGCCGCTGGCGAGCTGAGCCGCGTCCCGCCGGGGGACCTGTGCCACGATGACGCCGGTGGCGGTGCGGTTCGGGAACTTCGAGCTGAGCGAGGAGCGGCGCGAGCTCCGGCGCTCCGGGCGGCCGGTGGCCGTCGAGCCCCAGGTGTTCGACGTCCTCGCCCACCTGGTCCGCCACCGCGACCGGGTCGTGCCGAAGACGGAGCTGCTCGACGAGATCTGGGGCGACCGGTTCGTGTCCGAGTCCGCGCTCACCAGCCGCATCAAGTCGGCCCGGCGGGCCCTCGGCGACACCGGCCGGGACCAGCGGGCCATCCGGACCGTGCACGGCCGCGGCTACCGCTTCGTGCTCGACGTCGTCGGGGACGCCGGCGGCAACGGCGATGAGGACCACGGCACGGGCCCCGCCGCGGGGGCCGGTGCCCGTGTCCTGCGGGTGGCCGACGACCTGGCCGCCGGCCGGGGCACGGCGCTCCGCCTGGAGGGCGGGTCCCGCTCGGCGCGCACCGACCTGCTGCACCGCCTGGCCGACGAGGCCCGGAGCCGGGGCGTGGTGGTGGGCATGTCGGCGCCGTCCATCACGAGCGCGAGCCCGTTCGCCTGCGTGGGCGGCGCCCTCGACGAGATGACCCAGCGCCGGCCCGGGCTGCTCGACGCCCTGCCGCCCGGCATCCGCGACGAGATCGCCCTCGTGGTCGAGTCCGAGCGGCCGACGACCCGCCAGCGGTGGCTGGTGGCGGCCCGGGAGCTGCTGATGGTGGCGGCCGAGCAGGCCGGCGCGCTCGTGCTCGTCGACCACGCCGACCACGCACCGGCCGAGGCGCTGGCGCTGGTCGACGACGTCGCCCGCCTCGCCCGGGGCCACCGGGTCGCGGTCGTCGTGGCCGGCCGGGCACCGGCCGGGGCCCCCGACGCCGGGTGGTTCGAGGTGGTGTCGCTGCCGCCGGCCGCGGGCGCGGCGCCGTCCGCCGCCGACCTGCCCGCCGAGGTGGCCGACGCCCTCCAGCGGGTGGCGGTCGCCGGTGGCTGGTTCGACGAGCTGGAGCTGCAGGCGGCCACCGGCCTCGACGAGGCGACCGCCCACCGGCTGGTCGACGCCGCGCTGACCGCCGGCGCCGTGGTCCCGGCCGCCGACGGGTTCCGCCTGGCGGCCGAGGTGCCCGGCCGGCTCGCCCACCCCGAGCGGGTGCTGGCCGCCACCGCCCGCCGCCTGGCCGAGCTGGGCGCGCCGCCCGAGCGGGTCGCCGACCGGCTGCTGGCCGCCGGCCGGCCCGCCGAGGCCGCGCCCCACGCCCTGGCCGCCGCCCGGCGCGCCGCCGCGGTGCAGCTCCACCGGGACGTGCTGCGCTGGACCGGCGCCGCCCGCGACCACGTCGACGGTCCCGAGGCGGCCGAGCTGGCCCGCCTGCGGGCCGACGCGCTGGCGGCGGTGGGCGACCCCGCGGCCGTGTCGGCGTACCGGGCGGCGCTGGCCGTGGCCGCGCCCGACGCCGTCCGGGGCCTGCGGGTGCGCCTGTCCCGCGCCGCGCTCGTCGCCGGGGACCGGGCCACCGCGGAGGACGCCCTGGCCGGCGTCGAGACCGACGGCGGTCCCGACGACGCGGCCGTGCTGTACTCCCGCGGCCTGCTGGCCTACTTCGCCGGCGACATCGAGGTGGCCGAGGCGGCGGTCGAGGACGCCCGCCACGCCGCTCTCGCCCAGGGCTCGCCCCGCCAGGTCCTCGACACGATCACGCTCCAGGGGCTCGTCGCCCACTCGCGGGGCGAGTGGTTCGACCGCCTGCTGCGGGAGATGCGGGCCGCGGGCGACGACGCCGCGCTGGCGTCGACGGTGTTCGACTCGCACCTGTGCGTGGCCGAGTACCTGCTGTACGGGCCCACGCCCTACGACGAGGTCGTGGACCTCGCCCGCCGCCTGCGGGAGGGGGCCGACCGGGTCGGGTCCCGCCCCGCCGCCGCGTTCGCGACCCTCGTGGCCGGGGAGGCGAGCCTGCTGGCCGGCGACCTCGAGGTCGCCCGGGACCTGCTGGCCGAGGCCGTCGACCTGCACATCGCGCTCGGCGCCGACAGCGGCACCGCGCACGCCCTGCAGCGACTGGCGGAGCTGGAGCTGGCCGCCGGGGATCCGGCCGGGGCCGAGCGGCATGCTGCGCCGGGCCCTGGGGCTGGCCCGGTGGTCGCCGCTCGCGCACCACCTGCTGCAGCGGATCTACGGCACGCTCATCGCCGCCGCACCCGACCGGGACGCGGCGCTGGCGGTCGTGGACGAGGCGGCCGAGGCGTCGGACACGCAGGTCCCGTGCCGCATGTGCCAGGTGATGATCGCGGTGCCCGCCGCCATCGCCAGCGCCGAGGGCGGGCGCCTCGACGACGCCCGCACGCTGGCTGGCCCAGGCCGAGCAGTCGGCCGTGCTCTGGCAGGGCACGGCCTGGCAGGGAGCGGTGTGCGAGGCCCGCGCCCACCTGGCCCGGGCCGAGGGCGACACCGCCGCCGCCGGGCGGCTGCTGCGGGAGGCCGCCGGGCTGTTCGAGGCCGCGGGCCAGCCGCCGGACGCCCGGCGGTGCCAAGAGGCGGCCGGCGACCTGGACGGGGCCTGAGCCCCGCCGCCCGCCGCCGGCCGCCAGGCCTTCAGCCCGTCGCCACCTCGATGCTCACGGGCACGTTGCCGGTCAGGATGTCGAACACGGCCGAGCGGGCCCGGGACTGCTCGACCAGAGCCTCCAGCTTCTCGGCCGGGGCGTCGCCCTTGACCGTGAACCGCACGCGGATGGCCTGGTAGCCGTTGCGCACGTCGGGGTCGAGGCCGAGGATGCCGTTGAGGTCGATGTCGCCCTCGACGGTCGAGCGCACCTCGTGGAGCGTGATGCCCCGGGCCGCCGCGATGTTGGCCAGCCCGGCCGTCAGGCAGGCGGCCAGCGCGTGGAGCACGTACTCGACCGGGGTCGGCCCGTTGTCCCGCCCGACCAGCACGGCCGGGTGGTCGGCGTCGAAGGTGAAGGTCCGCTCGTGGGACCGCTCCTCGCCGACGCCGAAGAAGTCGTCGATCGTGCCGCGGCTGTGGGTGCCGGCGACCCATTCGTTGTGGGCCCGGAACTCGAACCGGGCGGCGGCCGGCGCCTGCTTGACGGCGTCGAGCGTGGCGAACAGGGTCGCCGTGTCGACGCCGTTGCGGAGCGCCTCGTTGTGGTCGGTGATCGTCATGTGGTTGTCCCTTTCTGGGGTGTGCTTGGGGATCAGGCGGTCACGGGGACCGGGGTCAGGGCGGGGCGGGCGGCCAGGGCGGCGGCTTCGACCTCGATGGCGGTGCTCAGGCGGCGCATCAGGGCCTCGAACTCGTCCACGGGCGGGAAGGCGCCGATGGCGCACGTCACGTCGAAGATCTCGCGGCGGGCGGCGTCGCGCTCCCGGCCGAAGCCGGCCAGCGCCACCTCGAGCGGCACCGCGCCCCGCAGGCCCGCGTCGAGCGCGGTGGCCAGCAGGTCGGCGTCGCGGAAGGCGTCGCTGATGCCGTGCCCGGTGATCGGGTCGCGGTGGTAGCCGGCGTCGCCGACGAGGGCCCAGCCGGGGCCGGAGGCGGCCAGCGCCTGGTTGGGGAGCCGGACGGCCGAGCGGACCGGGGAGGTGCGGTGCGCGGCCCGCAGCCGGGCGGCCAGCGTCGGGGCGGTCCGGGCCACGAGGGCGTCGAAGGCCGCGGCCGGCGACCCGCCGGCGCGGCGGGCGGCGCGCCCGGCGCGGGCGGTGGTGCACACCCACACGCAGGCCTCGCCGCCGTGGGTGGGGAAGACCCCGGCCATCGCGCCCTCGGCCAGGTGGAACTCGATGCCGCCGCCGTCGAGGCCGGCGATGTAGGCGTAGTGGGTGGAGCCGCTCGGCGGGCGCTGCTCGACGACCGGTGCCCCCACGGCCCGGGCCACCCGGGACCGCAGGCCGTCGGCCCCGACGACGACGCGGGCGTCGATGGCCAGAGGCGCGCCGTGGCGGTCGCGCCCGGTGACGCCGACGGCCCGCCCGGCGGCGTCGCGCCGGACCGCGGTGACCGCCACGCCGAAGGCCATGGTGGCCCCGGCTGCGGCGGCGGCGTCGGCCACGATCGGGTCGAGGATGTGGCGCCGGGGGGCGACCAGGTGGTCGACGCCGGACCGGTCCTTGACGGTGTGGACCTTGACCCCGTTGGGGCCGTGGAAGCTGACGGTGCGGATGGCGGGGGCGCCGCTGTCCAGCACGGTGTCGAGCAGGCCCCAGCGCCGGAGCTGGACGACCCCGCTCCGGGAGATCGAGTGGGTGGACAGGGTGTCGCTCGGGAAGGTCGCCCGGTCGAGGACCACCACGTCGTGGCCGGCCCGCGCCAGCAGCAGCGCGGTAGCGGCCCCGGCGGCGCGGGCGCCGACGACGACGACGTCGTGGCGGGGGCGGGTGGTGGTCATCTCAGGGCTCCTGTCGGTGATGGGGTGGGTGTCGTCCCCGACTCTGACGGCCGCGGCCGCCGCGTCCTTGGAGACGGCGTGGTCGAGTTGTGGAGATCTGCTGAGCGCCCGGCCGCCACGAACGCCTCCTCGCGCCACCAGTCCCGGTAGCGGTCCTCGCCCAGCGCGGCGAGCAGCGGGCCGACCTGGCTGGCGTGGGCCCGGAGGGCGGCCAGCTTGCGGTCGGCGAGCTCGTCGTCGAGGGCGACCCGCAGGGCGAGGCGGTCGTCCGGGGTGCGGCGCGGCAGGCCGGGCCCGAACACGGGCAGCCGGGCGTGGATGTCCGCGAAGGTGCGGGCGAAGCGGGCGGTGGTCGTGGCCTGCAGCAGCCGGGGTCCCGCCCCGGCCCGCCGCCAGGCCGCGAGGACCCAGCGGGCCACGGCGCGGTGGTCGGGGTGGCCGGTGAGGCCGTCGGGCCCGAACGTGACGATGGTGTCGGGCCGCACGTCCGCGAGCAGGGCGGACACGCGGGCGGCGCCGGCCGCGGGGTCGACGGCGGCCAGCGTCCCGTCCTCCAGGCCGAGCGTGCGGCGTTCGGTGACGCCCACGGCGGCCAGGGCGGCGGCCAGCTCGGCGTCCCGGACCCGGCGCAGCCGGTCGGGGGGCCAGCGGTCGGGGTCGTCGGTGCCGTGCTCGCCGAGGGTCGCGGTGGCGCACACCACCCGGTGCCCGGCCCGGCGGGCCAGGGCCATGAGCCCGGCCGACAGGTAGGTCTCGTCGTCCGGGTGGGCCCACACGCCGAGCACGGTGCCGAGGTCGGCGGGGGTCACGACCCCACCGCCAGGTCCAGCAGCCACAGGGTGGGCAGGCCGGCGGCCACCGCCGCGAGCGACGAGCCGGTGCGGCGGGCGACGGCGACGGCGACGGCCAGCGCACCGAGGGGCGGCACCGGGCCGGGGCCGGCGCCCGCCCGGGCCAGGACCCCCGTGGCGGCGACGGCGGCGAACGTGGCGGGGACCACGAACACGGCCGCCCGCTCCAGACTGGACAGCGAGCGCAGGCGGCCCACCAGGACCGCAGGCACCAGGCGGAACGCGTAGCTCAGGGCGCCGGCGACGAGGACCACGAGCCAGGGCGTCATCGCGGGGCCTCCCGGGTGGCGAGGGCCGTCGCGGTGGCGGCCACGATGGCGGCCAGCAGCGCGAGCTGGGGCAGGACCGCGGCCCCGGCGACGGCCACGGCGGCGGCCACGACGACCGCCCGGCGGGTGGCCCGGGTGGCCGGGCGGCGCTGGACCTCGGCCGCGAGGAACAGCGGGATCACGAACTCGAGCGCCAGCGCGTCGGGCAGCCGGCCGGCCGCCAGCGTCCCGACCCCCACGGCCCCGACCCAGGTCACCCACAGCGCCAGGGCGGCGCCGAGGTAGTGGGCGTGGCCCGCGGGGGCGTCGCCGGTCTCGTCGGACCGGGCGTAGCCGTCGGAGCCGACGGCGAAGGACGGGTCCACGAGCAGGTACGCGGCCAGCGCCCGCCACCACCGGGGGGTGGCGGCCCACCGGCCGCCCATGGCCGCCGAGTAGACGATCAGGCGGCTGTTGACGGCCAGGGTGGTCGCCACCACGACCAGCGGGGCGGCGCCGTGGTCGAGCAGGTCGATCGTCGCCACCTGGGCGCCGCCCGAGTAGACGGTGGGCGCGGTCAGCCAGCCGGCGAGTGCGGGTATCCCGGCCCGGCCCGCGCTCACCCCCACGACCAGGCCGTACAGGCCCATGCCCACCAGCCACGGCGACATCGCCCGGGCGCCCGCGGCCATCGCCCGCCGGTCGGCGAGGCGCGGCGCCGCCGGGGGCGGCGGGGCGTGGGCGATGGCAGGGGCCGGGGGCATGACGGCCACTGTGGGGCCGGCGCCCGCGGGGTCGCTTGGAGGCACCGTGGAGATCCCGTGGAGAGCGGCGACCACCAGCCGATCTCCATGCCGTCTTCAAGCCTCGTGCGGCGGCGGTCCGCACGATGGCGCCATGGACCTGACCACACGCATCTTCGGCCGGCGCCGCCGGCCCGACCTCACCCCCCTGCTCGCCGTCCCCTCGCTGCGGGACGCCGACCCCCGCCTGCTCGCGACCCTGGCGCACCACACCGACCGCCTGCGCCTGCCCCCCGGCCGGACGCTCGTCACCGGCGGGCACGGCGCCCGCGAGCTGATCGCCGTCGTCGCCGGCGAGGCCGCCCGGCTCTCCCCGGGCGGCCCGACCGGCGTGCTGCGGGCGGGCGCCGAGATCGGCGGGGCGGAGGTCGTGCAGGGCGCCCGCCACCCCGCCACGGTCGTCGCGCTCACCGAGGTGGAGGTCGTCGTGGTCGCCGCCCCGGCCGTGCTCTGGGCCCACCACGCGGGCCTGCCTGTCGCGTCCGAGGGGCCTGACGTGGGACGATGGACCGGTGGTGGGCTACAGGTTCGGCGAGTTCGTGCTCGACGACGCCCGGTTCACGCTCACCGGTCCGGACGGACCGGTCCACGTCGAGCCGCAGGTGTTCGAGCTGCTGCGGTACCTGATCGAGCACCGCGACCGGGTCGTTCCCAAGGAGGAGCTGCTCGACTCGATCTGGGGTGACCGGTTCGTCTCCGAGTCGGCGCTCACCTCCCGGGTCAAGGCCGCCCGCCGGGCGGTCGGCGACGACGGGCAGGCCCAGCGGGTCATCCGGACGGTGCACGCCCGGGGCTACCGGTTCGTGGCCGACGTGCACACCGAGCGCGGGGAGTCGCGCCCGGCGCTGCCCCGGCTGCGCAACGCGCCCATCGGGCGGGACGGCGACATCGCCCGGGTGATCGAGCGGCTGCAGGACGCGCCGCTGGTCACGGTGGCCGGGCCCGGCGGTATCGGCAAGACGACGGTCGCCCTGGCCGTCGCCGCCCGCCTCCAGGCGGCCCACGCCGACGGCGCCGTGTTCGTCGACCTGTCGCCGGTCCCGGCGGGGGCCGACATCACCCGGGCCGTCGCCGAGGCCGCGGGGGTGGAGGGCGCGGCGTCCGGGTCGATCGAGGCGGTCGCCGACCTGCTGGCCACCCGGCCCGCCCTCGTCGTGCTGGACAACTGCGAGCACGTGCTCGACCACACGGCCCGGCTCGCCGACCGCATGCTGGCGGGGGGCGACACGGCCCGGGTCCTGGCCACCAGCCGCGAGCCGCTCGGCGTGGCCGGCGAGCACGTCTGGCCGCTCGGCCCGCTGCCGGAGGCGCCGGCGCTGTTCGTCGAGCGGGCCCGGGCCGCCGAGCCGCGGGTGCGCTGGGACGCGGCCGACCCCGCGGTCGTCGAGCTGTGCCGGCGCCTCGACGACGTGCCGCTGGCGCTGGAGCTGGCGGCCGGGCAGCTCCGCCGGTTCGACCTCGCGGAGCTGACCCGGCGGCTCGACGACCGCCTGGCGCTGCTGGCCGGCCGGGCCGCCGGCGACGGCCGCCACGCCACGATGGAGGCGGCGATCGACTGGAGCTACCAGCTCCTCGACCCCGCCGAGCAGGTCCTGCTGCGCCACCTGAGCGTGTTCCCCGCCGCGTTCGCGGTCGGGGCCGTGGAGGCGTCGGCCCCCGCGCTGCCGTTCGGGGCCGCCGTCGACGCCGTGTTCGGGGGCCTGGTCGACAAGAGCCTGGTGGTGCGGCTGCCGGGCTCGGGCCGGTACCGGCTCCTGGAGACGATCCGGGTCTTCGCCCGGGACCGGCTGGAGGAGGCGGGCGAGGCGGCCGCCGCCTTCGAGCGCCACCGGCGCCACGTGCGCGACCGGGTCGCGGCCTCGTCACGGCTGGACCGCTGGCTGTCGGCCCGGCGGGCCGCCGCCTACCGGCGCGACCTGGACGACGCCCGCCAGGCGTTCCGGCGCAGCCTGGACCAGGGCGAGCCGGCCGACGCCGTGGAGATCGCCGCGGGCGCCTCGTTCCTGTGGCGCAACGCCCTGGGCTGCGCCGAGGGCGACGCCTGGGTGCGGGAGCTGCTCGACCGGGACCTGGCGCCCGACGACGAGCTGTGGGTGCAGATCCTGCGGGCCGACGTGGGCCAGGGCCGGGGCGACGCCGTCCTGATGTTCGACGCCGCCGCCGCGGCGGTGCGGCTCATGGACCCTGCGGGCGACCCGGCCGGGGCCTGCCTGGCCGCCCACTACGGGTCCCTGGCCGATCTCACCGACCCGCGGCGGGGCCGGGACGGCCTCGGGCCCGCGCTCGGCTTCGCCCGCCGGTCGGGGGACGCGCGGCTGGTCACGCTGATCGAGGACTTCCTGGCGGTGGCCGACGTGGCCGCCGGCGAGGACGACCGGGCCCGGGCGCTGCTCGCGGGGCTCGACCGCACGGCGTCGGAGGACGGCTACGACCGCTTCATCCTCCACTGGGCGGCGTGGCTGCTGGGGCTGGCGACCCAGGACGGCCCGGCGGCGCGGAGATGGATGAGCCAGCAGCAGGACTACCTCGACCGCACCGGCATCGTCGAGACGTGGATCACGTCGTTCTCCACCGCCCTGTGCGAGGTGGTCGACGGCGTGGACTTCCGCCCCCGCCTGGGCCACGCCCTGGCCCTGGCCGAGCGGGAGGGCTACAGCGCCGACGCCGACTGCGTGCTCGTCCTCGCCTACGCCGCCCTCTGCGAGGGCCGGTTCGACGACGCGGCCGAGCTGGTGGGCACGGCCGTCTACGGCCGCTTCAACGCCACCGCCCACTACGTCCTCTACCGCGCCGTGCTCGACCGCTCCCTGCGCGACCACCTCGCCCCCGCAACCCTGGCCGACGCCATCAGCCGCGGCCGCAACCGCACCCCGGCCGAGGCCCTCGCCGCCCACGGCGTGCACGCCCGGGCTAGTGCCCCGTCCAGCGTTTCGACGCCCCGACGCCGCTCGTCCTCGTCTCGCCGCAGCTAGGCTGCGCCTCGCGTCGCCGCAGCGACTGGCTCGCCAACGGGCGAACGCCTCACTAGGGACCCCGGACCGGGGCGACGTACGGGCGGGTCGGGTCGGCGCCCTGGAGCTGCCAGACCTCGTGGCCGTCGGTGCCGAACACCAGGAACTGGTCGGGGCCGGGGTCCTTGGTGTCGCCGCGGTGGAGGATGTACGCCAGCTGGTCGGCGCCGTCCGCCAGGTCGACCCGGAACGTGACGCCGAACGTGTCGGTCGCCACCGGGCGCAGCGGGTCGGTCCACACCGTCTCGGTGGCCGCGCCGGTCCAGACGTGCAGGCCCCAGAAGTCGGCGAAGTCGGCGCTCGTCGGGTCGCCGTAGTCGCCGGCCGGGCGCCGGTAGTGGATCGTGGCGTAGCCCTCCGCCGCGCCGCGGGACGGGTGCGCGACCTGCTCGCCCGCCTGCAGCCACGCCACCGGCGTGTCGGTGGGCGTGAACGCCACGCCGTCGACGGTGGCGGTGCCGCCGGCCCGGACCGTCACCGTCAGGGGCGCCGCCAGGTCCGGCGGGGTCACCGCGAACACGGCGCCGTAGTCGTCCACCGCGTCGGGCGCCGCCCCCGTCACCACCGGGCCCCCGGGTCCGGACGCGTCGAGCGTGACCCCGGTGCAGTCGTCGCAGGCGTAGCGGACCGTGGCGTGGCCCTCGGCCTCGGCCTGCGACGTGTAGATGGTCGGGTCGCCCTGGCGCAGCCAGATCTCCGGCGTCGCCGCCGGGTCGAAGGCCCGGTCCGGGCTGTTGTCCGGATCCTTGGTGTCGCCCCGGTGGACGATGAAGTTCACCGGGGCGTCGTCGCGGGCCAGCTCGACGAACGCGAACCGCCCGTAGCCGTCCTCGCCGAGGAACGGCTTCGGCGCCGTCCAGTCCGTGGTCTCCGCCGGGGCGATGGCGTCGCCCCACAGGTGCAGGCCCCAGAAGTCGGCCGAGCTGCCCGTGGTGTGGTCGCCGTAGTCGCCCGCCGGCCGCTGGTAGTGGATCACCGCGTACGGCGTGCCGGGCGCCGTGGGCTCGGCGATCTCGACGCCGACGCCCACGACCTCGTCGGCGGCCAGGTGGCCGGACAGGTCGTTGACGATGGCCCGGAACGACACCCGGGCGTCGGGCTGGCCGGCCACGGCGCCGGCGTCCCAGAACACCCGGTACGGCGGGTTGTCGTCGGTGCCGATCGGGACGTAGTCGCCGTCGCCCACCCGGACCGCGAACGTCACCTCGGCCAGCTGGTCGGCGCCGAGGTCGGCGGCGACCTCGACCCGGTCGAGGACCTGGTGGCCGTCCATCGACGTGGTGCCGAGCACGGCGGTGTCGCCGTGCTCGAGGCTCGTGATGTCGACGGTGGGTGCGGCGTCGCTGGCCGGCACCGCCTCCTTGGCCTTGTAGACGGCGAAGCCGAGCGCCGGCACCGTCACCGGCAGGGCGCCGCCCGGCCCGGTGGTGAGGGTCTGGGCCAGCTGGTCGCCGGTCTCCGGCTGCTTCGACACCAGGCGGTAGGCCACGCCCTCGGGCGAGTACGTCGGCACGTCCGCGGTGGCGGGCGCCTCGCTGTTGTTGAGCGCCACCACGTACTCGACCCGCTCGTCCCGGTCGACGCGGGAGAAGGCGTAGACGCCCGGCCCGTCGCTGCCGACGCGGTGGATCTGGGCCCCGGTCCGCAGCGCCGGGTGCCGCTCCGACAGGTTCGCCAGCTGGGTGATCGTCCGGTACAGCGGGTGCTGGCGGTCGAAGTTGTCGTCCGACGTGGTGGCGTCGGTGCCGATGAGGTCGTTGTCCTCGTAGACCGGCACCTCGTTGGCGAACATGTCCTCGCGGGCGTCCTTGTCGCCCCCGTCGCCCGTGAACCCCTGCTCGTCGCCGTAGTAGACGACGGGCTGGCCCCGGGCGAAGAACATCAGGGCGTGGGCCAGCTGCGACCGGGCCAGCAGCTCGGGGTCGCCGGCCCCGGCCTGGTCGACCCGCTGCAGGAAGTAGCCGACCCGGCCCATGTCGTGGTTCCCGAGGAACGTCGGCATGGCGTACGCGTTGCTGTCGGCGTCGGTGTACCAGTCGTCGGTGGCGAAGAAGTCCCGCAGGCCGTTCGTGGCCGCGCCCTGGGAGGCGAAGCCCCGGGCCGCGAGCTGGAACCCGAAGTCGATGGTGGCCTGGAGCTGCCCCCGGGTCGAGAACTCGCTCATGAACGGGCGAGCCGAACTGCTGGTCGAACACCTCGCCGAAGGCGAAGAACTCGTCGATGCCCCGCGCCTCGGCCGCGGCCAGGATGTCGGGCCCGAAGCTCTGCCAGAACTCCATGTTCACGTGCTTGGTCGTGTCGATGCGGAAGCCGTCGACCCCGAACTCCTCGATCCAGAACGAGTAGATGTCGACCATGCCCTCGACGACCTCGCGGCGCTCGGTCCACAGGTCGTCGAGGCCGAAGAAGTCGCCGTAGAGCGAGTTCTCGCCGGAGAAGCTGGTGTTGCCCCGGTTGTGGTAGAGCAGCGGGTCGTTGAGCCACGCCGGGTTCTTGACGGCCTCCTCGCCGGCCGGCACCACGGGCGTGTACGGGAACGACGACGCGTCGACCTCGGGGAACTGGTAGTCCGGCTGGCCCGAGTAGGCGAGCGGGGAGTCGTCGAACGGCTGCCCGGACGTGTCGGTGTACGGGAAGTTCGTCTTGTCGCGGTAGCCGGCGTGGCCCTCGAGCTGGATCACGTCCGCGGTGTGGTTGGTGACGATGTCCATGAACACCTTGATGCCGCGGCCGTGGGCGGCGTCCACCAGCTGCGCGAACTCCTCGTTGGTGCCGAGGTGGGGGTCGACCCGCAGGAAGTCCTGGATCCAGTAGCCGTGGTAGCCGGACGAGTGGCCGTAGAGGTTGGTGGTGTCGGGCTGGACGCTCTTGTTGGCGTAGATCGGGCCGACCCACACCGCGCTCGATGCCGAGGCGGTCGAGGTAGGGGAGCTGGCGCCGGAGGCCGTCGAGGTCGCCGCCGTGGTAGTAGCCCTTGTCGCTCGGCAGGTAGCCGTGGGTGAGGACGTTGGCCTGGGTGTCGCCGGCCACGCACACGCCGGCGAAGTCGCCGCAGTCGTTGGCGGTGTCGCCGTTGGCGAACCGGTCGGGGATGGCGAAGTAGAGGACCTCGTCCACGAACGGGTGGCGCACCGGGTCGCGCACGAGGGCGGCGTCGTCGACCGGCTCCGCCGGGACCACGCCGATCTCAGCACGTGGGTGACGTGGTCGTAGCTGAACGTCACGACGTCGCCCGCGCCGGTCACGGTGAAGGGGATGTCGGCGCCGTCCCGCACGCCGCCCGCCCCGTAGTTCTCGTCCCAGGCCTGGTCGATCGCGACCTTGGCCGCGTAGTCGCCCGGCGGCAGCGCGTCGGTGGAGAAGCGGCCGATGCCGTCGCCGTCGGCGTCCTGCAGCCAGGACCGCAGGCACGCCGGGTCCCAGTCGGCCGGGCAGCCGAGCTCGCTCTGGAAGCTGCCGGGCACGGACGCGATGACCGAGGTCGTGTCGTCGGTGACCCAGTGCGTCCGGCCGTCGTAGAGGAACGTGACCGTGGCGGGGGCCGGCAGGTCGATCACGATGTTGGGCCCGTCCCGCACGGCGCCGGCGCCGTAGTTCTCGTCCCACGTGCCGTCGAGGGCGGCCTTGTACTCCCAGGTGCCGGCGGGCAGGGCGAAGCTCGCCTGCCACACGCCGTCGTCGGCGCCGGCCGTGAGCTGGGTGGCGGCACAGTCGGGCTGCCAGTCGCCGGGGCAGCCCAGCTCCTGCTGGAAGCTGCCGGCGACGGTGACCGACGCAGCCTGCGCGCCCGCGCCGGGCACCGGCCCGGGGGCGACCGGCGGCGGTCGCCACCAATCCGAGGACCGCGGCGACGATGACCGTTCTGCGCCTCATGAGACTTCCCCCCGGATCTGTGCCGGTCGACGAGGCAAGCTTAGGGAAAGGCGCGTGGCGCCTGTCACAGAAGCCTGAACCTGACCTAGCGATCGGGTCGTTGCTCACACAATCGGCGTTCGTTTGTGTCGCAATCCGGGACGTGAACGCCGATGAACGCCGGAAGGCTGCCGTGGGTCCTCGACAGCACCGGCCCGACCCCTAGTTGAGGATGATGAAGTTGAGCAGCACCGTGAGCGGCGAGTCCCAGGAGATGTCGAACCGCACGATCACGTTGCCGTCGGCGGTCGGGACGACGTTGTAGACGGCCAGCCGGGCGTCGCCGAGGAACGGGTTGCCGTCGGCGTCCAGCTCGGCCATCGACACCGCGACCTGGCTCTGCATGTTCACGACCGTGCTGCACCCGCAGGGTCAGCGCATGTCAGGGCGCTGGGCGGGCCGGAGATGAGATGGTGACGCCGCACGGGCCCCGGAGGTCATGCCCCGGGTCGACAGGTGGGCCGGGCCGTGCTCGGGCGGGAGATCGAGGACGACGAATGAGCGACGAGATCTGCGACGTCGACATCACCGCGCCGGACGCCATTGGCTCATCGCAGCCGCCGGCGCCTGCTGGACGATCCTCGGCCGCCGGCGGGACCATCGTCGGTCGTTCGGACCATCTACCGATGGCAGGGCGAGGTGCGGGAAACGTTCGAGGCCCGTGCGACGCTGCACACCCGCCGGTCGCTCGTGCCCGGGATCGTGCAGCGCGTCGCAGCCGAGCACCCGTACGACGTGCCGGGGGTGCGGGTCACCGCAGTCGAGGCGTCCGCTTCCTACGTGCGGTGGGTCCTCGACACACCACCCTGAGCTGGTTCCGAGAGCGCCGGTGATACCGGGGAGGCCGGGTGTCACTCCTCGGGGTCGCCGGCGTCGACGGCGCCGGCGGCCTCGTCGCGGGCGGCCCACTCCAGCAGCCCGTCGATGGCGAACACGGCCCCGTCGATGCCGGCGTGGAGGTCGCCGAGCTCGGCGAACCGGGCCGGGACGGTCGCCATCGTGCAGTCGCCGGGCTCCACGGTGTCGACCTCGTCCCAGGTGATCGGCGTCGACACGGTCGCCTGCGGGACGCCCCGCACCGAGTAGGCGGCCGCCATCGTGTGGTCCCGGGCGTTCTGGTTGTAGTCGACGAACAGCGCCGCCGGGTCCCGGTCCTTGCGCCACCACGTGGTCGTGACGAGATCGGGGGCGCGGCGCTCGACCTCCCGGGCGAAGGCGAGGGCGGCCCGCCGGACGTCGGTGAAGCCATGGGCCGGCTCGATGCGGACGTAGACGTGCAGCCCCCGGCCGCCCGACGTCTTGGGCCAGCCCACCGCCCCGATCTCGTCGAGCACCTCGCGCACCACGCCGGCGACCCGGCGCACGGTGGCGGGCGGGCACTCCGGCATCGGGTCGAGGTCGATCCGCCACTCGTCGGGCCGCTCGGTGTCGGCGCGCCGCGAGTTCCAGGGGTGGAACTCGACCGTCGACATCTGCACCGCCCAGATCACCTGGGCCAGCTCGGTGACGCACAGCTCGTCGGCGTGCTGGCCGAAGCGGGGGAAGTGGAGGCGCACCGTCTCCAGCCACGGTGGCGCGCCGCCGGGCACCCGCTTCTGGTGGACCTTCTCGCCGCTCAGCCCCTTGGGGAAGCGGTGCATCATGCACGGCCGCTCGCGCAGGGCGTTGACGATCCCGGGCCCGACGGCCAGGTAGTACTCGACCAGGTCGAGCTTCGTCGCCCCGGTGGCCGGGAAGTACACGCGGTCCGGGTTGGAGATCCGCACCGTGCGCTCGCCCACCTGGATCTCGGTCGCGGGAGCCTTCGCCACGCCCCGACGGTAGCGAGGCGGGACCCGCCCGCGCGTGGGCCGCGGCCAACGGGGCGACGGCGCCGATGTAATTTGCGGCTCGTTCCGCGACAGTCGCGGGCCGCCGGCGGAAGCGGAGGATGACAACAAGATGGTTATTCCATTCAGCGCGCCGAAGTGGCGTGCTGTGGGGCTGGGCGTCGATCGGCCTGGTCGTCCTGGCCGGCTGCAATCTCGGGGTCAATCCGGTGACCTACGAGCTGAGAAACGCCGAAGACTTCAACGCGCCGCTCGACGCCACCGGCATGGCATCGGGCGACGTCGACGGCGACGGCGACGTCGACGTCGTCGCCTCCGGCGCCGGGAGCATCGCGGTGCTCACGAACGACGGGACGGGCACGTTCACGCTCGACTTCCCCGACACGCCTGCGCGTGCCCACGTCGTCGCCGGCGCTGGCGGATGTCGACGGCGACGACGACCTGGACGTCGTGGCCCTGGTCCGCTCGCTCAGCGGGCAGGGTCAGATCCCGTCGGTGCGACGCAACGACGGCAGCGGCGGCTTCGGGCCGATCGAGGCCGTGCTGCCGGACCCGCCGCCCGGCGAGCTGACCGACCTCGTCGCCGAGGACGCCGACGGCGACGGCGACGCCGACCTGCTGGCCGCCGCCCGGGTCGGCCTCGACCGCCACGTCGGCGTGTACCTCAACGACGGGACCGGTGCCTTCGGCGCGCCGGCCACCCACTCCCTCGCCTATACGTCGAACGTGGCCACGCCGCCCCGCCTCGTCGCCGGCGACCTCGACGGCGACGACGACATCGACGTCGTGGCCACCGACGTGGGCGACTTCACGACGCCGGGGGGCGAGGTCGTGGACGGCACCGTCGCCATGGTCGGCCTCAACGACGGCACCGGGGCGTTCGCGGCGGCCGGCGGCCCGATCGAGGTCGGCTTCGACGGCGACTTCTTCGCCCTCGAACCGACGCTGGCCGACGTCGACGACGACGGGAGCCTCGACCTCGCCGTGGGCGGAGCGAACTTCACCACGCTGCCGGGCGACGGCGCCGGCGGCTTCGGGCCCCCGGTGCGCAGCGAGTTCATGCGGCCGACAGGACGACCAGGTGGTGGCGGCCGACATCGACGGCGACGGGAACCTCGACCTGGTCGGGCTCGAGTCCGACCCGGCGACGGGCGTCGTCGGCTACGGCGACGGCACCGGCAGCGTCGAGGAGGTCCACCAGGTCGGCAGCGGCGCCGGCGCCCGCGACACGGGCTCCATCGGCCGCGGGGTCGAGATCGCCGACTTCGACGGCGACGGCGACCCCGACATCGTGTTCCTCGGCAGGACCCTCGGCTACCTCCAGAACGCCGAAGGCCGGCCGGACCACTGACCCCCGGAGTCAGCGCCCTGCACCGCGGACGACCGCCGCGGTGCAGGGCAGCTACTCCCTCCGGCGTACCGGCGCCCACTGCGGTTGCTCCGCCACGCGGTCTGTGGTGGTGGACGATCCGCCGCCCGTGTACGCCCACTGTGCCGTGCTGGCGATCGCGACCGCGCTGTCCGTCGTGAAGCCCCGGGCCCGCACACCGTTGTAGGCCGTCGCTTGACCCCGGGCTCAGCGCCCTGCGACGCGGATGGCCACCGCGGTGTAGGGCGTGTCCGGCGTGGGCTCGACGGTGAACCGGGCGTTGGGCAGGTACAGCCGGGGGCCGAACTTGGCGGCCGTGGTCGGCGTGTCGAAGCGGGGGTCGGTGAGCCGCTCGACCACCGTGCCACTGGTCCCGTGCCGGTCGAGCCGCACGACGGCGACCTGGTTGAGCTGGTTCTGGACGACGTAGAGGGTGCGACCGTCGAGCAGCAGCCCGTCCCCGTTGGGCACCAGCTCGCCGCCCAGGTCGACCGCGGTGGTCACCCCGGTGGCGGGGTCGACGTGGAACAGCAGCCCGGTGTTCGTCTGCACGATCAGGAGGCCGGTGCCGTCCGGGGTGCGTTCGATGCCGTTGACGTTGAAGCCCGGGCCGACGACCAGGTCGCCGGTCAGCGGCAGGGCCTCGACGTCGCCGGGGTCGGGGAGGCGGCCGTGGCGGCCGAGGGGGACCTTGTACAGGACCGCGTTGAACGAGTCCGTGAACCAGGCGGCGTCCGGGGTGAGGACCACGTCGTTGATGAAGGTGGGCGCCGTGGCCAGCGGGTAGGTGGCCAGGACCTCGCCGGTCCGGGCGCTGACGACCCGGGCGTCGCCGGCGGGCCCGCCGGCCACGAACAGGCGTCCCTGCCGGTCGATCTTGAGCCCGACCGACGGCGTGCCCGGCCCCTCGCTGACGATCCGGCCCTCGCCGGTCACGAGGTCGGCCCGGTAGATCGACCCGTCGGCCAGCGACCCGAAGTACGCCTCCGGGCGCGAGCCGATGGCGATCCCCTCGGGCTGGAAGCCGGCGGGCAGGTCGATCGTCGTCGGGAAGGCGCCGGGCCGGTCGGCGGGCGCCGCCCCGGCCGCGCCGGCGGGCACGGACAGGGCCGCCAGGGCGACCACGAGCACCGGGAGCAGGCGGCGGTTGCGCAGCATCGTCACAGGTACCCCCTCGTGTTCCCGCCGTCCCGACACCTACCCGGCGGCGGGCCGCCCGACACCGCCGGGGGCACCCCGCGGCGCGCTCTACGCTGGCGCCGGCCATGACGTACAGCCTGGGGATCGATCTCGGCACCACCTACACCGCGGCGGCCATCGCCCGCGGCGGCCGCGCCGAGGTGGTCACGCTGAGCTACCGCACCACGTCGATCCCGACGGTGGTGGTGCTGACCGAGGACGGCGCGTTCGTCGTGGGCGACACGGCCGAGCGCCGCGCCACCGCCAGCCCGGAGCGCCTGGCCCGCGAGTTCAAGCGCCGCGTCGGCGACCCCACGCCCCTGCTGCTCGGGGGCACGCCCGTGTCCGTCGACCGGCTGATGGCCGAGGTGCTGGCGTTCGTCCACCGCACGGTGTCCCAGCTCGAGGGCGGCCCACCGGCGGCGACCGTGGTCACCCATCCGGCCAACTGGGGACCGTTCAAGCGCGACGTGCTGGTGCAGGGCCTGCGGCTGGCCGGCATCGAGGACGCGACGCTGCTGCCCGAGCCGGTGGCCGCCGCCACCTGGTACGCCCGGGCCGAGCGCCTGGCGCCGGGGGCCACGGTGGCGGTCTACGACCTGGGCGGCGGCACGTTCGACACGGTCGTGCTGGAGATGGGCCACGACGGCACGTTCGCCGTGCGGGGCCAGCCCGAGGGCATCGAGCGCCTGGGCGGCGTCGACATCGACGCCGCGGTGATCGGCCACGTGCTGCGGGTCACGGGCATCGAGGCCCGGGGGATCGACCCCACCGATCCGGCCATGCTCACGGCGATGGCCCAGCTCCGGCGCGACTGCGTCGAGGCCAAGGAGGCGCTGTCCTCCGAGACGTCGGTGACGATCCCGGTGCTGCTGCCGTCGCTGCGGGACCAGGTCCTGCTGCCGCGGCGCGAGCTGGAGGAGCTGATCGGTCCGCTGCTGGCGCCGACCGTCCACGCCGTGGCGCGGGCCGTGGCCTCCGCGGGCCTGCGCGCCGACCAGCCGGACGCCGTGCTGCTCGTCGGGGGCGCCTCCCGGACGCCGATGGTGGCCCGCGAGGTCGGCATGGCGCTCGGCCGCCCGGTGGCGATCGACGCCCACCCCAAGCACCCGGTGGCGTTGGGCGCCGCCCTGGTGGCCGAGACGCTGGCCCCGCCGGCCGGCCGCGTCCCGGCCGCCCCCCGCCTCGCCCCGCCGGCCGCGGCCGTCGCCGGTGCGGCCGCCGGCCCGGCCGTCCACCGGGCCGCGGTGGCGGCGCCACCGGCCGGCCCGGGCGCACCCCCGCCGCGCTGGGACGGACCGCCGGTGCGCACCGGGCCGCCGGGTCCGTCCGGGCCGCCGCTGCGGACCGGGCCGTCCGGCCAGTTCGGTCCCCCGGTGCGCCCGCCCCGGCCGGGGTCGACGGCCCGGGCCCGGGTGCTCGCCGGGGTGCTCGTCGTGGCGCTCGTGGTCGCCGCCGTGTTCGCCGTGCGCCGGATCACCGACGACGACCCGTCCGGCGGGGAGGCCGCCGCCACGGACGACCCCGGCACCACCGGTGCCGACCCGGAGGCCGAGCCGCCGGCCGACGCCCACCTGGCATGGACGGTCGAGCTCAGCGAGGAGACGACCGGCGCCCCGGTGACCGACGGCCAGCGCGCCTACATCGAGGACTCGACCGGCCGCCTGACGGCCATCGACATGGCCAGCGGCACGGTGGCGTGGGCGGCCACCATCGGGTCCGAGGGCAGCAACGTGACCCCGATCCTGGCCGGCGACGCCGTCCTGGCCAGCGCCACCGCCGAGCCCTACGCCATCCAGTCCCTCGACGCCGCCACCGGCACCCTGCGCTGGAGCGTGACCGACGAGTGGTTCTACGAGCCGCCGGTCGTGGTGGGGGACACGGCCGTCGTGTCGAAGGGGTACGAGGCCATGGCCCTGGGCCTGGCCGACGGCGGCGAGCGGTGGCGCACCGAGTTCGAGGACAACCTGTGGACCGGGCTGGTGCCGGCCGGCGAGGTCCTGGTCGCGGGCACCAGCGGCGGGCACCTGGTGGGCCTCGATCCCGCCAGCGGCGAGGTGGTGTTCGACACGCCGATGCCGCGCGGCGACGGGACGATCTGGGACGTCGCGGTCGTCGGCGGCACCGTGCTCGTCTACGACGACGACAGCTACGTGACCGGCGTGTCGCCGGTGACGGGCGAGATGCTGTGGTCCCTCGACGCCCAGGCGGCGTTCCCGGGCTCCATGGCGACGCTCGGCACCGACGCCGCGGTGTGGCTCGACTCGGGCGAGATCCTCGTGCTCGACCCGGCGACCGGCACCGAGCGGCGGCGGCTGCCCGGCGGCTCGACCGCGATGCTGGCCCTGCCCGGCGAGCCCGCCCGGCTGCTGGTGGCGGGCACGTCGACGCTGCGCGCCCTCGGCCCCGACGGCACCGAGCTGTGGTCGACCGAGCAGCCGCTGATGGCCCAGAACGTGGCGGCCGGGGGCGGCGCGGTGATCGTGTCCGACTTCGAGGGCAACGTCGCCGGTTACCGCGTGGCGGCCTGATCCCGGTAGAAACTCGGCGATGCGCGACGAACCGGTTCTGCTCGTCCACGGCTTCGCCACCTCCGCCGAACGCACGTGGCGGGACAACGGGTGGATCGACCTGCTCGGCGACGTGGGCCGCCAGGTGATCGCCCCCGACCTGCTCGGGCACGGCGGGGCGGCCAAGCCGCACGACACCGGGGCCTACGCGGCGCTGGAGAGCGACGTGGCGGCGGTGCTGCCCGACCGTCCGGTCGACGCCATCGGGTTCTCGCTCGGCGCCCGGGTCGTGCTCACGCTGGCGGCCGAGGACCCGGGACGGTTCGCCCGCATCGTGGTGGCCGGCGTGGGTGCCAACCTGTTCCGCTCCGACGGCGCGTCCGACGTCATCGGCCGGGCGGTGGAGGGCGGGGCGGACGCCGACGACGCCAACCCGGTCGTCCAGTACTTCGCCGGCCTCGCCGCCCAACCGGGCGTCGACCGGGCCGCGCTGGCGGCCTGCATCCGCAGCCCCCGTCCCCCGCTCGACGCCGCCACGCTGGGCAGGATCACGTGCCCGGTGCTCGTCGTGCTCGGCGACCGCGACTTCGCCGGCCCCGCCGACCCGCTGGTCGAGGCCCTGCCCGACGCCACGTTCCACCCCCTGCGCAACGTCGACCACTTCGCCACCCCGAAGGACTTCGGCTTCCTCGACGCCGCCCTGGGCTTCCTCGACGCCCAACCCTGACACCGCCCCCCGGGGTCGGCCCTCGTTCACGGGCGGTTAGCGGCCGGCCGCGCACGCTGGGTGCCGTACCCGAACGGGAGGAAATGCGGTGCTCAACGTAGGCGGACGCAGCACGGCCGGCCTGGCGACGGCGGCGGCGGGGGTCATCGGCACCCCGACCGTGACGCGGCGGCTGGTGCGGGGGGCGGACCAGCTCGACATCGTCGTCGAGCTGTTCGACGCAGTGGTGGACGGCGACGGCAACGTGGCGCCGTCGGGGCCCGAGCCGCTCATGCGGCTCACCTTCGGGTCCCAGCACACCACCGAGCAGACCTTCGACGGCGAGGCGCCCGTGCCGCCGACCGCCGGGATCGACCACATCGCGGCCGGTGACAGCGTCGTCGTCGTGCCCGTGACCGGGCCGTTCCCGTTCACGCTCGACGGTGTCCTCGACGCCGCCACGGCGCGGCTGGCGGCGCAGGACTCCGAGGCGCCGCCCGACGGGTCCGTCACCGCCGTCGAGGTCCCCGCCGGGCTGGTCCTCTCCCCGGCGGGGGCCGCCCGCCTCGTCGCCGCCCGCCGGCCCTTCACGACCGGCGACACCACCGAGGTGTGGACCGCCCGCGTCGAGCCGGCCGGGGGGTCCCCGACGCTCGAGCTCGCCGCCGTCCACCACGCCGCCGACCCGCTGCTGCCCACCCAGGTGCCGAAGCGCCGAGGACCGCGGCGACATCGTCACCAACAGCCTCACCGAGGCCCCGATCACGGCCCGGCGGCTGTGGCTCTCCAGCTCCGGCGCCTTCGCCGACCTCCACGGCGAGTGGACCGGTGGCGATCACCGACTACGACCACCTCGTCGCCGCCGGCCGGGACGCCCACGTGCAGGTCCTCGCCCTCGGCCACCTCCTGCCGTTCGGCCACCGGGCCGCGATCGCCGAGGTGTCGACGCGGGCCTTCCTCGACGACACCGCCGGCGAGGACACGGCCGTGATGCAGGTGACGCACTTCCTCACGATCGTCGAGCCGACCGTGACACGCCCCGGGCCTTCGCCCAGCACGAGGGCCGGGGCCTGCCGCTGGCCACGCTGACGGCGACCACCAGCGAGACGACGCCGATCACGCTCGACGAGGTCCTCGACCTCGCGGGCGACCGCATCGAGGGCGTGCACGACCTGCGGGTCGCCGGCGGCGCCGACCACCTGGTCGACTACCGCTGCGTCGACCGCGGCGGCGACACCGTGTCGTTCGCCCTGCCCGCCACCTTCGTCGACGACGAGGTGGCCTACGAGCCGGGTGCGGGGAAGCCGCTCGACCGCCTGCGCCTGGTGGCCAACAGCCCCGGCCGCCTCGGCCGGCGCGAGGTCGACCTCGGCGGCCAGCGGGTGTCCTACGCGGACTCGTTCGCCGGCGGCCAGACGGGGCAGGTCACCCACCGGTTCCGGCTGGCGTGGGAGGGCCCCGAGCCCGGCGCCAGCGAGGACGACCTGCGACGACGCCCGCGACCCGGCCGTCTACGCGGTGCTCGAGCACGCCGACGTCGTCCCCGAGCTGGTCGGGTCGGCCACCGGCGCCACCGGGTCCACCGTCAGGGTGGCCCTGCACGAGCGCTGGCTGGAATCCGGCAACGGCGGCGGCAACTTCGACCTGGCCTACCTCACGCTCTGCCCCCCGGTGTCGTCCCTGATCGGCGCCGACAGCGCCCTCGGCGGGGTCGCGCAGTTCGACATGCTGGCCGAGGTGTTCAACCAGTCCGCCGGCGTGGGGCTGGACCTGCCGTCCGCCGACGCGCCCTGGGATCCCACCAAGCTGGTCGGCGACGCCTCCAAGATCATCGGCAACATCTCGCTGGCCGACATCATCAACGCGGTGGTGAACGGCGTCCCCGGCCTCGACGTCCCGGGCACCTCGGTCACCGTCACCGACGACTCGGTGATCGTCGAGTTCACGTTCTGCCCGTCACGCTGCAGGACTTGCCCGAGGTCGGCTTCCGCACGGTGCCGGGCACGACCCGGTGCTGCCTGCACGTCACCACCGTCATCTCGCTCGACGAGTCGATCGAGGCCTCGTTCGAGACCGAGATGCGGGTCGAGAACTTCTTCCTCGACTTCCCGCCCGGCTTCGACCCGCCCCCCGTCAGCATCGACGTCGAGTCGGTCACCGCGACTCATCGGCTCCGACGGCTCGGTCGCGATCCTGCCCAAGATCCGCGGCCTGGGAGTTCACGGGCCTGCTCTCGCTGCTGATGGCGCTCGTCGACAGCTTCGGGACCACCGACTTCGACCTCAAGATCTCCCCCGAGCTGATCGACGTCGACAGCACCATCAACCTGCCCGACATCTCGCTCGGCGTCGCCGAGATCCGCAACTTCGCCGTCAACCTGGGCCTGGAGCTGCCCCTCGGCGACGGCGCCGGCCTCGTGTCGGTCGGCATCGGCTCCAAGTCCAGCCCGCTCGACATCGACGTCATGATGTTCGGGGCCACGTTCTGGCTCGACATCGATCTCGGGTTCAGCGGCGGCGCCGCGCCGGCCGTCACGACGACGTCCATGGGCGTCTCCGTGTACTGGGAGATGCTCGACTTCGACATCGTCGTCGTGAAGATCGCCTTCGCCCTGCGGCTGGCGGCCGACTGGAGGCTGACCGCCGGCGAGGTCTCCTTCACCGGCGCCGTGTCGCTCGAGGGCCAGATCGACGTGCTCGGTCTCGTGTCGGTGAGCGCCTCGCTCGTGGCCAGCCTGGGCTACGAGTCGCGCACCGAGGTCATGGTGCTGAAGGGCACCGTGAACTACTGCGTCGACACGTTCCTGGGGAAGCTCACCAGCGGCTCCGTGCCCATCGGCGCCACCGAGATCGAGCTCGGCGACGGCCAGGGCGCCCTCGCCGGGGCCCGGGCCGGCGGCACCTCCTCCTTCGCCGACCGCTACC
This sequence comes from uncultured Acidimicrobiales bacterium, assembly GCA_963759225.1. Taxonomy (GTDB): domain Bacteria; phylum Actinomycetota; class Acidimicrobiia; order Acidimicrobiales; family VFJN01; genus ZC4RG19. Next base: position 51,596 of record CAVWYL010000005.1, read on the forward strand.
GCGAGCCCGTCTGGGCCGACTACTGCGACGCCTTCGCCTGACCGCCGACCGGCGGCTCCCCCCGTTCGACCACTCCCCACGAGGTCCCTGACATGCCTGTTCGCCATCTCGTCATCACCCCGCTGCCCAACGGCCGCAGCGGCAACACCCTGACCCTGTCGGTCCACCTGTCGCCCCGCCTCCGGGGCAAGGGCACCCTGGCCGACTACTCCGACTTCGCCGACTGGCCCACGTTCGCCAACGCCGGCCCCCCGCTCGCCTTCCAGCCGGTGATCAACAACAAGGTGCGCCCGGGCGTGACCGCCACCATCGTGTCGGCCCCGCCGGACCCCCAGGTGTGGCAGGCCGTGTTCGGCGACCCGCCGTCGACCGTGCCGGTCGAGCCGTTCCGGTTCCGGGACCGCTCCGACCTCGACCTGCGGGCCATCGACTCGGGCGAGCTGTCCCAGCGGCTGATGGCGATGCTGCGGAGCCTGTCGAGCCGGGGTGCGGCCGAGGTGAGCAAGGCCGACGTGCTCGCGGCCGCCGGACCGCTGTTCGAGTCGCTGCTGCCGGAGGCCCAGGAGTTCATGGCCGAGGTCGGCAACGGCGAGGACCCCGGCGCCCCCTCGACCGAGTTCCACGACCAGCTCGGCCCGCTGGCCGCCCACCCGTTCCTGATGCGGGCGCTCGGCCTCGTGTACGACCTGGAGGTGACGCTCCCGGCGGGCGCCGGCCCGATCAACCAGATCGCGGTGCGCTCCAACTGGTGGCAGAAGGCCGGGATCGACGAGCACGACGAGGTGCCCATGCGGGTGGCGGTCGACGCCGACTTCAAGGCCCGCGTCGACGAGCCCCGCTACCGGGTGTCGGACTGGCTGGCGCTGGGCGAGCCCACCTACGCCGTCGGTCAGCTCGACCTGCTCAACGCCGTGCACCAGATGGGCCAGCTCGCCGACGACCTGGCGGCCGCCGAGCTGAAGTCGCCGGTCGAGGTGCCGGCGCTGCTGGAGAGCGGGCTGTCGGTGATCTGCGGCGACCTGGGCGACCTGGTCAAGCAGCGCCTGGCCCGCGGCCGCCTGATCGAGGACGGCATCGACGCCTGGATCGGCGCCGTGCCGCAGGCCCGGCCGCCGCTGCTGTTCGCCGAGGACGTCACGCTCGGCTACCGCTGCGACGTCGAGGACGACGTGCTGCCCGGCGTCCGCTCGCTGCACGACCGCCGGGTCCCGGGCGGCTACGGCTTCCCCCGCGACAAGACGCTGGCGCTGCGGCCCCCGCGCGACGAGGGCTGGGGCTCGGTCGGCCTGTTCACCGACGGGGCCGAGGACGTGCGGCCGGCGTCGACCAACGTCACCTACAGCCAGGAGGGCGAGCCGGTCGCCAAGAAGGTCGAGGAGCTCGACCAGACGGCCTGGCGGCTGGACGACCACGTGTTCACGTGGGGTGGGTGGAGCCTGTCGACGCCCCGGGTCGGCAACAGCACCACCGGCTCCGGCGCCGTGAAGGCGCCGGAGGCGAACGTCCCCCTCGCCGACCAGCCCCACCCAGCTGGTCGTCGACTACGCCCACGTCAACGGCACCCTGCCCAAGCTGCGCTACGGGCGCACCTACACGCTCCGGGCCCGGTGCGTGGACCTCGCCGGCAACGGCCCGGCGCTCGGCGACGCCCCGCCGCCGGGCGGGACCGCGCCGCCCACGCAGTTCGGCCGGCTGGCGCCCCTCACGGCGCCGCTGCCGCTGCGGCGGGTGTCCCGCCCCGACCCCGGCGTCGGCGACCTGCCCGACGTCATCGTGATCCGCAGCGACCTGCTGCAGACCGACGAGGACACGCCGCCGGCCGACCGGCTGCTGTTCCCGCCCCGCATCAGCCAGGGCCGCGTGGAGCGCCACGACCTCCCGGCCGGCGGCAACGACCCGGCGTCCTACGCGCTCATCGCCGAGCGCGACGCCCGGTCGCTCACCGACCAGACCCTCATCGACCCGGAGACCGGCGAGCTGGTGGCGGGCGCCGCCGTCGTCGACGGCCAGGTCACCGAGGGCCCGACCCGTCCCCCGGTCGCCTACCTGACCGACCCGGCGGCCGGCCGGGCGGCCCTCATCGGGCTGCCGGGCGGCGACCCCGCCGTGCCCGTGCTCGCCCCCTACGGGCCCTGGCCCGACGCCGAGGCCGTCCAGCTGGAGCTGCGGGCCGGCGAGGGTGCCCCCCGGGCCTCCGCCGCCGACCGGCGGGTGAGGGTCCGGATGCCCAAGGGCACCGTCGTCACCGCCGAGCTCAGCTCGGCCCCCGAGCCCGGGATGCTGGAGCACATGGCGTTCGGCCAGGGGCTCGGCCCCGACGACACGGTCGCGGCCCTCCGGGGCCTCAACCACGCCATCTCCCCCCGGCGGACGATCACGCTGGTCCACGCCGTGCGCCAGCCCGCTCGAGGCGCCCCTGTTCGGCACGATGGAGGCCGAGCGATCGCCAGGTCGGGCAGACCGACATCGTCATCACGGGCAGGCTCGGCGTGCACCGGGCGACGACCGAGCACGTCGTGCTGCGCAGCCGCTGGACCGACCCGATCGACCCGCTCCACGCGCCAGCCCCACGAGCGCCTCACGAAGCGGGTCGTGTGCGACGTCCCCCTGGCCCTCGAGAGCGAGGACGGCACCGTCGAGGAGCTGGCGCCCACCAGCCTGGAGCTGGGCGACACCAAGCGCCGGACCGTCGAGCTGGTGGCCGAGGGCTTCTGCCGGTTCAGCCGTTACTTCACCGAGCGGCTCGACGTCGTCGCCGACGCTCCCGGCCGGTCCCTGCAGCTGCACCCCGAGGGCGTGGTCCCGACGTCGGTGACCCTGGCCCGCCAGGACGGCACCGCGACGTTCGTCCGCGGCACCCACTTCACCGTCACCCGCGACGGCGACCTGAGCATCCTCGACGGCGCGGCCATCCCCCCGGGCACGGCCTGCCGGGTCGAGTTCATCCCCCGGCCCGTCAGCCGCCTGTCGCTGGAGGCCGACAGCGGGCAGACGGTCAGCTTCGACGTGCCGTCGTCGTCGGCGCCGGCGCTGCCGGCCGTCGTCGCCGCGGTGCCCGCCTTCGCCCGCCAGGTCACCGAGACCGACACGAGCGTCACCGTCGACCACGACGGCCGGGTGGTGCGGCTGCACCTCGACCGCCCCTGGTACTCCAGCGGGGCCGGCGAGCTGCTGGGCGTGGCCATCGACAGCCCGGGCACCCCGGAACCGGCCCTGACCCGCTGGGGCCGCGACCCGCTGACCGACGGCAACGGGGCGCTGCCGGTCGTCACGACCGCCGCCTTCCCCGCCGCGACCGACGTGGGCGTGGCCGTCGACGGCCTGTTCGACGTGGCCGGCCACGAGGTCGTCTTCGACGCCGACGCGCCGGCTGTGGACCTCCGACCTCGCGGTGGCGGCCGACGCCGGCTACCGGCCCTTCGTCCGGCTCACCGTGTGCCGCTACCAGCCCCTCTCGGTGGATGGCCAGCACGTGTCCGGCACCGTCGAGCTGGCGCCGCTGCGGCTCGGGGCGGCGCGCCGGGTCGAGGTGACCCAGCAGCCGGGCGGCCAGGCCCGGGTCGTGCTGTCCGGCCCCGACGCGGTCAACCAGGTCAGCGTCGTCGTGCAGGAGGCCGACCCGGCGATCGCCGACCCGGACCTGCGCTGGCAGGACGTGGCCACCACCGTGCTCACGCGCAGCGGCACCACGGCCGCCGCCGTCCACGACGGCCTGGTGGACCTGCCCGCCACCGGCAACGACCGCCGGCTGGTGATCGAGGACGCCGAGCCCGTCACGGTCGAGTCGGCCGGGACGCTGGTGGACTCGACCGTCGTCGCCTACCGGGAGGTCGTCCCGGTCCCGGCGGGGTGGTGACCGGTCCCCGGCTCACCATCGAGGGAACCGCGCCCACGACCCCGGTGCACCTGTGGGTGCTCGGGGTCGTGGTGGACGCGGCGACCACCGTGTCGGGCCGGTACGTGGTGCCCGGGCGGCCGGGTCCGGTCGTGGCGGTCGAGGCGCCGGTGGCCCCGATCGCGGGGTGCGCGGTGGCGGGGGCGGTCGTCGTCGCCTGGGACGGCCCCGACCCGGGCGCCGCCGTCCGCCACGCGGCGGCCGTGGCCGTCGACGAGGTCGTGCAGGAGCGGGTGTGGCTGGCCGATCTGGCCCGCCCGACGCCCGGCAACCTGCGGGACCTGTGCCTCGGCATCGACCAGGACGTCCACGACACGCTGACCACCGGCTGGTTCGTGGCCCGGCGGGCGGGCGACGGCCACGTGGCCACGGTGTCGTGCGTGCTGACGCTCGACGGCCCGGTGGACCAGCCGCTCGACCTCCGCTTCCGCCGGCGGTCCGTGGACCACGACCTGCGGGCGATGCTGCGGTACTCGGTAGCGGTTCGGTAACGCGCCCGCCCGCAGGCTGCGGGCATGATCGGACCAACTCGTCGCATCCGTACCACTGCGGCGCGACGAGGTGGTGGGACTCGACGAGTGCGCCCCGCTGCTCGACGGCCGCCGGGTCCCGTACGTGAACCTGGACAACGCGGCCACGACCCCGCCGCTGCGGGCGGTGGTGGAGGCGGTCGGCGACCTGCTGCCGCTCTACGCCAGCGTCCACCGGGGCACCGGCTACAAGTCCCGGGTCACGACCGCCGCCTACGAGCGCGCCCGCGAGACGGTGGGCGCGTTCGTGGGCGCCGACCCCGACCGGGACGTGGTCGTGTTCGGCCGGCACACGACCGACGCCGTCAACCTCCTGGCCCGGTCGCTGGACGCGGACCCGGACGCGGTCGTGCTCACGACGCTGCTGGAGCACCACTCGAACGACCTGCCGTGGCGGGCCCGCGGGCGGGTGCTGCACGTCGGCGCCCGGCCGGACGGCGCGCTGGACCTCGACCACCTCGACCGGCTGCTGGCCCGCCACGCCGGGCGGGTGGCGCTGCTGGCCGTCACCGGTGCCTCCAACGTGACCGGCGTGGTGCCGCCGGTGCACGACCTGGCGGCGCGGGTCCACGCCGTGGGCGGGCGGATCCTCGTGGACGCGGCCCAGCTCGCCGCCCACCGGCGGATCGACATGCTGCCCCACGACGACCCCCGCCACCTCGACTTCGTGGCCCTGTCGGCCCACAAGATGTACGCCCCGTTCGGGACCGGCGCGCTCGTGGGCCGGCGGGACCTGTTCGGCCCCCGCCCGCACCAGCCGGGCGGCGGCACGGTGCGGGCCGTCACCGTCGACGGCGTGGCCTGGGCCGACCTGCCCGACCGGGAGGAGGGCGGCAGCCCCAACGTGATCGGCGCGGTGGCGCTGGCCGACCGCCACGACCGCGCTCGCCGCCGCCGGCTTCGACCGGATCGCGGCCCACGAGCGCCGCCTCACCGCCTACGCCACGGCGCGGCTGGGCCGTATCCCCGGGGTCACGCTCCTCGGGCCGACCGACCCGGCCACGCTGGCCACCAAGGTCGGCGTCATCCCGTTCACCGGTCGCGGGCGTGGACCCGGGGGTGGTGGCGGCCGTGCTGGGCTACGAGCACGGCATCGGCGTGCGCAGCGGCTGCTTCTGCGCCCACCCGTACGTCGCCCACCTGCTGGCGATGAGCCCGGCCGAGGTCGCGGCCCACGCCGCCGCCGGCGGGGCCCCGGGCGCCGTCCGCATGAGCCTCGCGGCCTACAGCGACTGCGGCGACGTCGACCGCGCCGTCGACGCGGTCGAGCAGGTGGCCCGGGGCGCCTACCGCGGCACGTACGTCCGCGGGGCCGACGGCGGGTGGGCGCCGCGGGGCGACCGGGTCCCGGCCGCCGGCTGATCCCGCGCGCCGGGGCCGCGGGTCACTCGAACAGGACCGAGATGCTCTCCCGCCGGGCGATGCGGCGGATGGCCTCGCCGAACAGCCCGGCCACCGACACGACCTCGACCTTGTCCGACAGGTCGCCCGGCTGGGTCTCGACGCTGTCGGTCATGAACAGCCGCTCGATGGGGCTGTCGTCGAGCCGCTGGTTGGCCGCCCCCGCCAGCAGGCCGTGGCTGACGGCGGCGTAGACCGACGTGGCGCCGCGCTCGACCAGGACGCGGGCCGCGTCGACGAGGGTGCCGGCCGAGATGGTGAAGTCGTCGACGATGAGGGCGGTGCGGCCCTCGACCGAGCCGATGAGCTCGACGATCTCGGCGGACTCGGTGTGGTCGACCCGGCGCTTGTCGGCGATGGCGGTGGGGGCGCGCAGCCGGTTGGCCCACCCCCGGGCCTTCTTGGCGAAGCCGGCGTCGGGGGCCACGACGACCAGGTTCTCGAGGCCCTTGGACCGGATGGCGTCGCACAGGACCGGCGCCGCGTACAGGTCGTCGACCGGGATGCGGAAGAACCCCTGGACCTGGGGCGCGTGCAGGTCGAGGGTCACGACCCGGTCGGCGCCGGCGGCCTCGATGGCGTCGGCGCAGACGCGGGCCCGGATCGACACCCGGGGCTCGTCCTTCTTGTCGCCCTTGGCGTAGGTGAAGTACGGGATCACGGCGGTCACGGAGGCGGCGCTGGCCCGCTTGAGCGCGTCGATCCAGAACAGGAGCTCCATGAAGTTGTCGTTGGCGGGGAACGCCGTGCCCTGCACCAGGAACACGTTCCGGCCCCGCACGTTCTCCAGCACCCGGACGAACAGGTTGCCCTCGGAGAAGTGGAGCAGCTCCGACGCCCCCAGCTCGCAGTCGAGGTACTGGGCGATGGAGCGACCGAGGCGCTGGCTGGCGGACCCGGCGAACAGCAGGAACTCGTCGTCCACGCGGGCGACGCTACCTCAGCGGCCCCGATCGAGGACCTCGACGAGCCGGCGCCCGGCGACGTGGCGGTAGGCGGCCTCGACGAGCTCGGCCATCTCCCGGGCGTCCAGGGCGCCCGTGTCGAGGCGGACCGCCATCCAGCCCCGGTCGCCGTGGTGGGGCGACGGTCGGAACCGGGGGTCGTGGCGGAGCGCCTCCCGCTCGGCGGGGTCGGTGGCGACGTGCAGCGAGGGCCCGGCGTCCCGCCAGCGGGGCCGGTCCGGGGCGCCGGGCGGGTTGACCAGCGCGAAGCGCCGGCGCCGGACCCGGAACAGCGGGCGGCCCTGCAGCTCGGCCTCCTCGGCCTCCGGGAACCGCAGGCACACCGCCCGGATGGCCGCCAGGTCGGGGCCGCTCACTGGTGCACCCTTCGGGCGCACCAGTGAGCGAATCGCCACTTCGTGGCGCAGGGCCGACTGTGCCTATGGACCTCGCTACGCTCGGTCATGCCGGGCCCAGCAGGTCCCAGCGGTTGCCGGCGACGTCGAGGAACACCGCCACCCGCCCGTAGGGCTCGTCCCGGGGCGGGGCCACGAAGCGCACCCCGGCCGCCACCATCCGGTCGTGGGCGGCGGCGAACTCGTCCACCCGCAGGAAGAACCCGACCCGCCCGCCGGCCTGGCGGCCGACCGCGGCCCGCTGCCCGTCCCCGTCGGCCCGGGCCAGCAGCAGCCCGGTGCCGCCGCCCGGCGGCCGCACGACGACCCACCGCTTCGCCCGCCCGTCGTTCGTGCGGGCCGGCGAGTCCTCCACCAGCTCGAACCCGAGCGCGTCGACGAAGAAGGCGATGGCCGGGTCGTAGTCCTCGACGACGATCGCCACGAGGTCGAGGTGCATCAGCGGTGGGGGAGGACGGCCAGCCCCCGGGGTCCGGCGGTCAGATGTCGGGTCACAGCGTGCGGCCGTAGTCGACCAGCGCCAGGACCAGGCAGGCGAAGGCCGACGTGCACACGGACGCCCGCACGATGTTCCAGGTGGCCCAGCGTTGTTCGTCGAACGCGGCGCGGACCGCCGGGAGGTCGATCTCGTCGGGGTCGCCGGCGGCCTTGAGCGCGTCGTTGCGGGGGACGTGGACGCGGGCCGTGATGGCGATGACCGCCAGGTAGGCGAGGATGCCGGTGACCGTCCACGACAGCGCCGCCCCGCCGTCGCCCGCGAGCAGCACCGCGGCGACGACGGGCAGCACGAGACCGCCCAGGAACATCGTCAGGAACACCGGCGTGACGATCGCCCGGTCCACCGCCTGGAAGGCGCCGACGAACGTGCGGTCGTCGACCCGCCGGAGCCCGGGCATGACCGCGATGGAGTAGATGGCGAACACCCCCGCCATCATCCCCACGGCCACCGTGGCCAACCCCAGCACGATCCCGGTTGCGTCCATGCCCCCGATTCTGGCGGCTGTCAGCGCACCGCCGCGCCACGGCGCTCCTGGATCAGCCAGCCGTTGCCGTCGGGGTCGCTGAACGACGCGTACGTGCCGTAGTCCCGGCGGTCCGGGTCCGGCCCGCTGGCCTGGCCCTCGGCCCCGAAGTGGAACAGCTCGCTCACGTCGATGCCCCGCTCCACCAGCTCGGCCCGGGTGGCGTCGATGTCGGTGACGACCAGGTGCAGGCCCTGGATCGATCCGGGCTCGGTGGTCGAGATGCCGGTGCCGAACGTGACCGAGCACGCCGACCCCGGCGGGGTGAGCTGGACCACCCGGAAGGCGTCGCCCGCCCGGTGGTCGACGTCCAGGGTGAACCCCACCGTCTCGTAGAACCCCTTGGCCTTGTCCACGTCGGTCACGGGCAGAACCACGACCTCGAGTTTCATGTCCACTGTCGTCTCCTCTGTGTCGGATGACCATGCAACGCCCGCGGGCCCGGGAACTCATCGCGGGCAGGGCCGGAACCGTTTGTCCCGGCGAGTGACCGGGTAGGCGCGGACGGCGTGACCGACCCCATCGACCAGACCTCCACCATGCGCATCCCCATCGTCGGGACGACCGTCCGGTCCCTGGAACCGGTGCCGAGGGTGGGCACCTGGGAGATCGTGGACCACGGAACGTGCGCCGGCAACGCCCGGCGGAGGGCCCTGACCCCTCGCGAGACCGCTCCTCTGTGTCCCGCGTGCGACGCGGAGGTGCGGTGGCAGCTCACCCACGTGGCACCCACGGTCGCCGCCGACCACCCGAGGGGCGATCCCCCTTCCTGACGACGCGTCTGTCCTGGTCGGGCGCATTGCGGGGCGATCGCGTCTAGCGTCCCCGCATGGCAGAGTCTCCCCCCGACACGTCTCCCCCCGACACGATCGTGCTGCTCCACGGCTTCTGGGTCACCCCCCGCAGCTGGGAGGACTGGAAGGCCCACTACGAGGCCAAGGGCTACACGCGTCCTCGTCCCCGGCTACCCCGGGTTCGAGGTCGAGGTCGAGGCGCTCAACGAGGACCCCACGCCGGTGGCCGAGCTCACCGTGCCCGCCATCGTCGCCCACTTCGAGGAGGCGCTGGCCGGGCTCGACCGCCAGCCGATCATCATGGGCCACTCGGCCGGCGGCGTCTTCACCCAGCTGCTGATGGCCCGCGGGCACGGGGCGGCCGGCGTCGCGCTGTGCTCGGCCCCCACCGAGGGCGTGCGGGTGGTGCCGCCGTCGCAGGTGAAGTCCACCTTCCCGGTGCTGAAGAACCCGGCCAACCGCCACAAGGCCGTGCACTACGACTTCGAGCACTGGAACTACGCGTTCACCAACACGTTCCCGACCGACGAGGCCCGGAAGCTGTACGAGCGCTACGCCATCCCGGTGTCCGGGCGGGTCCTGTTCGAGAGCGTGCTCGCCAACCTGAAGCCCGGCCACCAGGACACCTGGGTCGACTACGACAACCCCGACCGGGCCCCGCTGCTGTTCGTGTCGGCCACCGACGACCACATCATGCCGCCCAAGGTGCAGCGGTCGAACGCCAAGAAGTACGCGGACTCGCTGGTCACCGAGGTCGTGGAGTACCCCGGCCCCCACCTGCTCACCGCCGCGCCCGGCTGGGAGGGCGTGGCCGACTCGGTGCTCGACTGGGCCGTCAGCCACACGAAGGGATGACCGTCCGGCTCACCCACGTCGGCGGGCCGACCGTGCTCGTCGAGGTGGGCGGATGGCGGATCCTCACCGACCCCACCTTCGACCCGCCGGGCGGGCGGTACTCGTTCGGGCTGGGGACGTCGTCGCGCAAGCTGTCCGGCCCGGCCGTCGCCGCCGACGAGCTCGGGGCGATCGACGCCGTGCTGGTCAGCCACGCCCACCACGGCGACAACCTCGACGCCGCGGGCCGGGCGCTGCTGCCGGCGGCGGGCACGGTCGTGACCACCACGGCCGCGGCCAAGGACATCGGCGGCGGCGCGGTGGGCCTGGTGCCGTGGGCGACGACCGTGCTGGAGGCGCCCGGCCGGCCCACGGTCGAGATCACCGCCACGCCGTGCCGCCACGGCCCGCCGCTCAGCCGCCCCGTCGTGGGCGACGTGATCGGCTTCTCGCTGGCGTGGGAGGGCCAGACCGACGGGGTGCTGTGGATCTCCGGCGACACCGTCCTCTACGACGGCGTGCGCGACACCGCCCGGCGCCTCGACGTCGACCTGGCGGTCCTCCACCTCGGGGCGGTGCGGTTCGGGCTGACGGGCCCGGTGCGCTACAGCATGACGGCCGCCGACGCGGTCGAGCTGTGCCGGGAGCTGCGGCCCCGCACGGCTGTCCCCGTCCACTACGAGGGCTGGTCGCACTTCAGCCAGGGCCGGGAGGGCATCGCGCGGGACCTGGCCGCGGCGCCCGACGACGTGCGGGCCGTGTTCCGGATGGTCCCGCTCGGCACCCCGGTGGAGTTCATGATGGGGTCATGAAAGCCCTCACCTACCACGGCCCCCGCGACATCCGCTGCACGTCCGTCCCCGACGCCACGCTGCCCGGCGAGCGGGGCGCCGTCGTGGCGGTGCGGGCGGCGGGCATCTGCGGCAGCGACCTGCACATCTACGACGGCCACGGCTTCTCGCCCGGAATCGGGTACCCGGTCGGCCACGAGGCCGTCGGCGAGGTCGTCGAGGTGGGATCCGCGGTCGAGCGCTTCGCGGTGGGTGACTCGGTGCTGCTGGCGGCGTCGGTGGGCTGCGGGCGCTGCGCCGCCTGCGGCCGGGGCCAGGTGTTCCTGTGCTCCAGCCCGGGCGAGGTCGGGGTGTACGGGGTGGGCCACGCGCTCGGCGGCTGCCAGGCCGAGCTCGTGGCCGTGCCGGCCGCCGACATGAACCTGGTCGCCGTCCCGGACGGGATGGGCGACGAGGCCGGGCTCGTGCTCACCGACAACGCCCCCACCGGCTGGTACGGCGCCCGCCTGGCCCGCATCGCCCCCGGCGACACGGTGGCGGTGGTGGGGGTGGGCCCGGTGGGCCTGATGAGCGTGGCCGCGGCCTTCGTGATGGGGGCGGCGCGCGTCCTCGCCGTCGACCTGGTGGCGTCGCGGCGGGAGCGGGCCGCCGCGCTCGGTGCCGTGCCGGTGGGGGACGACCCGATCGGCGAGGTCCTGCGCCTGACCGGCGGCCGCGGCGCCGACGTGGTCGTCGAGGCGGTGGGGGCCGACGCCACCATCGAGCTGGCCATGGGGCTGGCGGGCCGGTGCGGGCGCGTGTCGGTGGTGGGGGTGAGCCAGAACCCGGCGTTCGCGTTCAACATGCTCCTCGCCCAGCTCAAGTGCCTGGAGTTCACGATCGGGCTGTGCTCGGTCCAGGCCGAGCTGCCGGCGCTGCTGGCGCTGACGGCCTCGGGCCGGCTGGACCCGGGGGCGATCGTGTCCCACCACCTGCCCCTCGAGGCGGGCGCCGACGCCTACGCCCTGTTCAGCTCCCGGGAGGACGGCGTGTGCAAGGTCGTGCTGGACGTCACGTGACGTTGACGGCGATCTGCATCCCGGCGTCGTAGTGGCCCGGCTCGTGGCAGCCGACGATGACCTGGCCCCCGGCGTCGAACGTGTGGACCAGCTCGCCGGTCTGGCCCGGCTCCAGCGTGAGGGCGGGGACGTCGCCGTGGTCCATGGCGTCCATGGCCTCGGCGCCGTCGCCCGCCGCCCGCACCTCGGTCTCGTGCTTGGCCTGGACCTCGGCGTCGCCGATGACGGCGTCGTGGCGGACGGAGCCGTCGTTGTGGAAGATGAAGCGGACGGTCTCGCCGGCCGCGACGTCGAGCGTGGAGGGCGAGTACGAGTTGTCCACCATGCTGAGGTGCACGTCCGTGGCGTCGGCCTGCGGATCCTCCGTGCTGGTGCGCTCGTCGGTGCTGTCGCTCCCCCCGCACGCCGCCGCGGCCAGGGCCGCGGCCACCGCGAGGGCGGTGGTCATGAGTCGGTGACGTGTCATGCAACAACGGTAGTCGCGTTCAATGACAGCCGTCTTTACTGACTTAAGGTCAAAGAATGAGCGACGTCAAGCCCCGGGCCGACCAGTTGCTCCTGATTGTCGACCTGGCGGCCGTCGGCGTCTTCGCGCTGGAGGGCGGCCTGGCCGGGGTCGTCGCCCACCTCGACGTGGTCGGCGTGCTGGTGCTGGCGTTCGCCACCGCGCTGGCCGGCGGCATCCTGCGGGACCTGCTCATCGGCGCCGTCCCGCCCGCGTCGGATCCTCGACGAGCGGTACCCCGTGGTGGCTCTGGCCGCCGGCGCCGGCGCCTTCGTCCTCCACGGCGTGATCGACGACGTGCCCAGGACGCGAGTGATGGCGGCCGGCGCGCTCGCCTGCTTCGTCCTGCGGATGCTGGCCGTGTGGCAGGACTGGAACCTGCCCACCGCCTGACCCGGCTGCCTACCGGGTGCGCTGGGCCTTGGTCCGGAAGGCGCCGGACAGGTCGGACGGCGCGAACGCCAGGTCGACCGGGAGCTGGCGGGCGTGCCGGTACAGCGCCGTCTTGAACACCGCCGACAGCGCCGAGGTCACGGCGATCACGCCCAGGACCCACAGCACGCCCAGCGTCACGCCGACGGCGACGACCGCGCCGACCCCCGAGGCACCGGCGGCCACGGCCACGACGATGCCCGGCAGCGCCAGCAGGAAGCCGATCAGCCCCAGGCCGAACGTGAACACGAGCTGCTCGCCCCACGTGCCCCGCAGCAGCTGGGACGAGCGCTTGAACCCCTCGATGGCGCCCACGTCCTCGAACACGATGACCGGCAGGGCGAGGAACGACAGCACGTTGAACGCCATGTTGCCGACCCCGGCGATGATCTGGCCCGCGAACCCGAGCCGGTCGCGGATGATGTCGAGCACGACGGCCACCGCGGTGGCCAGCACCGCCCACTCCAGCAGGCGGCCGGTGCGGCCCCGGGCGCCGTGGAACGCGGTGCCCAGCGTCGGGTCCCCGCCGTCCATGCGCTGGCCGGCGCCGGAGATCACCGCCGCCTGCCCGATCACCGACACCCAGGTGGCGAGCAGGCCGGCCAGGATCAGGATGATCCACAGCGCCCAGTTCGCCGAGTCGTCGTCGCCCACCAGCGCCACCCCGATGCCGGCGACGATGCCGAACACGACCAGCGAGATCAGCCCCGCCACGATGGGGATGGCCACCAGCTCGCGGTCCTGCGACAGCACCCGCCACGAGGACTTCGCCAACCGCCAGCCGTTCGAGATGCGTCCCACAGCGGAGAGTGTCACTCGATGCCTCCAACGGAAGCAACGACCATCTGGTGCTATTCCATCGACTCCCCTGGCGCCAGGTCGGCCCGCACGCCGAGCAGGCGGACCGGCTGGTCGAGCCGGAACCGGCTCAGCGCCGCCAGCGCCGCGCGCTCGATGGCCCCGGGGTCGCCGGTGGGGGAGGGCAGGGGCACGCTGCGGGTGTGGGTGAAGAACGGCGCGAAGCGCACCTTCACCGCCACCCGCACCGCGGGCCGCGCCTCCTCGGCCACGTCCGCCGCCACCCGGCGGGCCAGCGCCACCACCTGCTCGTCGAGGGTGGCCCGGTCGCGCACGTCCTGCTGGAACGTGACCTCGCGGCTGCGGGACTTCGCCCGCCACGGCTCGGCGCTGACCTCGCTGCCGGCCACCCCGAACGCCAGCATCCGGTACCACGGGCCCATCGTCGGGCCGAGCCGGGCCGCCAGCGCGGCCGGGTCGGCCCGGGCCAGCCCGACCACGGTCGTGATGCCGAGGGCGGCCAGCTTGGCCGCGGTGCGGGACCCGATGCCCCACAGGGCGTCGGGCGGCCGGTCGCCCATCACCTCGACCCAGTTGTGCTTGGTGAGCCGGTACACGCCCGCCGGCTTGGCGAAGCCGGTGGCGATCTTGGCCCGCAGCCGGTTGTCGCCGATCCCGACCGAGCACGCCAGCCCGGTCGCCTCCCGCACCGCCCGCTGCGCCTCGGCCGCCAGCGCCTCGGGGTCGGCGGCGTCGGTGCCGAGGAACGCCTCGTCCCAGCCCAGCACCTCGACCACGACCCCCAGCCCGGCCAGGGCGGCCATCACCCGTTCCGACACCGCCTCGTAGGCCGGCGGGTCGGACGGCAGGAACACGGCGTCCGGGCAGCGCTTGAGCGCCGTGCGCAGCGCCATCCCGGAGTGGACGCCGTACTCGCGGGCCTCGTACGAGGCGGTGGCGACGACGCCCCGGCGGGTGGGGTCGCCGTCGCCACCGACCACGACGGGCCGGCCCCTCAGCTCGGGGCGGCGCGCCACCTCCACCGCGGCGAGGAACTCGTCGAGGTCGACGTGGAGCACCCAGGCGAAGCCGACCGCATCCGGCACCCCGGCGAGCGTACGGCGGCCGGCGGGTCGTCGTGGGCGGGTCCTAGGAGGTGACGGGCTCCAGCACGATCACGGGGATCTGGCGGGTGGTCTTGGCCTCGTAGTCGGCGAAGTTCGGCATCCGCTCCTTCTGGCGCGACCACAGCGCCTCGCGCTCGGCCGGCTCGGCCACCCGGGCCCGCAGGGCGACCGTGTCGGTGCCGACCTCGGCGGTGACGTCGGGGTGGGCGACGACGTTGTGGTACCAGTCCGGGTGGGTGGGCGCCCCGCCCTTGGACGCGAAGATGACCAGGTTGTCGCCGTCGGTGCTGTACACGAGGGGGTTGACCCGCTCGGCGCCGCTGCGGGCGCCGGTCGTGTGGAGCAGCAGCAGGGAAGCCCCCTCGAACGGGCCGCCGACCTCGCCGGCGTTGGCGCGGAACTCCTCGATGATGCTGGCGTTGAAGTCGGACATGGCGACGAGCCTACGGACGCGACGACGCCGTCGGACCCCTGGGCGCCAGTGCCCGTGAGGTCCGACGGCGGGTCGGCGGAGGCTCAGACCTTGCGGAACTTCGCCACCGCCAGCGGGGCGAACACCGCCACGATGCCGGCGGCCCACAGCAGCGAGACCGTCACGTAGTGGGCCGTCGAGCCGGACAGGCCGGCCAGCGCCGGGTCGCCCAGCGCCAGCGACCGCACCGCGTTGGTCATGACCGTGATGGGCTGGTGCTCGGCCACCGGCTGCAGCCACCCGGGCATCGTGTCGACGGGCACCATGGCGCTCGACACGAACGACAGCGGGAAGATCAGCAGGGACATGCCCTGGGCCGCCTGGACGTTCCCGGCCGCCAGGCCGACGAACACGAACATCCACATGAAGGCGAACCCGAAGACCAGGGTCAGCCCGAAGGCGGCCAGCGCCTCGGCGCCGGTGCCGAGCGGGCGGAAGCCGACCGCGAACCCGATGGCGGCGGTGGCGGCGAGGCCCAGCGCCAGCAGCGCCGACTCGGCCACGACCCGGCCGGTGAGCACCGCGGTGCGGGACACGGGCAGCGAGCGCAGGCGGTCGGTGAAGCCCTCCTCGAGGTCCTGCGCCACGCTGGAGGAGGCGTTGGACCCGGTGAACAGGACGCTGGTGACGATGTAGCCCGGCACCATGAACGTGACGTAGTCGACCGGCCCGGTGCCGATGGCCCCGCCGAACACGTAGCGGAAGATCAGCAGGAACATCGCCCCCGTGACCGTCGAGATCACGAGGAGCTGCGGGGTGCGGACGAACTTGCGGACGGAACGGGTCGCCACGGCGGTGGCGGCGGTGAAGGCCCCGGCGGGGCGGGTGGCGGGCGTGATGCGCCCGGCGTCGAAGGTGACAGCGGTCATCGGTCTCAAGCTCCTCAAGCGGCCTGGGCAGCGAACTGCCCGTCGGTGGCGGACGTGGCGGACTCGGTGGTGTCGTCGTCGGAATCGGAGGGCTCGCCGTCGATGGGCGAGCCGGTCAGGGTCAGGAACACCTCGTCGAGGGTCGGGCGCCGCAGGCCGATGTCGTCGACCTCGACCGCCAGGGCGTCGAGCTGCCGCACGGCGGCGGCGATGACGGCCCGGCCACCGTCGACGGGGATGGTGACCCGGTGGGCGCCGGCGTCGACCCGGGGGGCCTCGGCCCCGAGGCGGGCGAGCGACTCGGCCACGACGCTCAGGTCGTCGGCCCGGTGCACCCGGATCTCGACCACGTCGCGCCCGGCCCGGCTCTTGAGCTCGCCGGGCGTGCCGTCGGCGATGACCCGGCCCTTGTCGACGATGACGATGCGCTGGGCGAGCTGGTCGGCCTCGTCGAGGTACTGGGTGGTGAGCAGGACGTCGGTGCCGGCCGCCACCATCGAGCGGATGGCCTCCCACAGCTCGTTGCGGCTGCGGGGGTCGAGGCCCGTGGTGGGCTCGTCGAGCAGCAGGACCCGGGGCGCCCCGACCAGGCTGGCGCCGAGGTCGAGCCGGCGGCGCATGCCACCGGAGTAGGTGCTGACCGGGCGGTCGGCCGCATCGGTGAGGCCGAGCTGCTCGAGGACGACAGCGGTGTTGGCCTTCGCCTGGCGGCGGGTCTGGCCGTAGAGGCGGGCGACCATGGTGACGTTCTCCCGCCCGGTCATGGCCGGCTCGACGGCGGCGTACTGGCCGGCGAGGCCGATGACCCGGCGGACCTGGTCGGGCCGGCGGGCGGCGTCGATGCCGGCCACGCGGAGCTCGCCGCCGTCGGGGCGGACCAGCGTGGCCACCGAGCGGATGAAGGTGGTCTTGCCGGCGCCGTTGGGCCCCAGCACGGCGACGACCTGGCCGCTGTGGGCCACGAGGTCGAGCCCGGCCAGCGCCTGGACCTTGCCGAAGCTCTTGGTGAGGCCCCGGGCCTCGACGATCGGTGTGCTCATGGCTGCTCTCCTCCGGAACGGAATGGATTGCTCTGTTCCGTACTTTAACGGAGCGGAGCACTCCGTTCAAGGAATTTGTGGATCGGAATGTTCCGTTCACGTATGGTGAGGTCATGGCAGAGGCCCAGACGACCCCGCTGAGCGGCCGCAAGGCCCAGGCCGCCCGCAACGACGAGACGATCCTGGCGGCGGCGCGGGCGGTGTTCCTGGCCGACCCCGGGGCCCCGGTGTCGGCCGTGGCCCAGGCCGCCGGGGTCGGCATGAGCGCGCTCTACCGGCGCTATCCGTCCAAGGACGACCTGATCCGGCGCCTGTGCACGATCGGCCTCCAGACCTACATCGACCTCGCCGAGGACTGCGTGAACGACGACGGCGACCCGTGGGAGGCGTTCGCCACCTTCATGCGGCGGGCGGTCGACGCCCACACCAACGCGCTCACGCTGCGGCTGGCGGGCACGTTCACGCCGGACGAGACGCTCTACGCGATGGCCGAGTACGCCGGCACGCTCAACGTCGCCCTGTTCGACCGCACGGCGAACGCCGGCGTCATCCGGCCCGACGTCACCGTGTCCGACCTCGGCCTCGTCTTCGAGCAGATCGCGGCCGTCGCCTACGGCGAGTCGCCCGAGCGCACCGCGGTCCTGCGCCAGCGCAGCCTCGCCCTCGTGCTGGAGGGGCTCCGCGCCGACCCGCCCACGGTCGACCTGCCGGGCCCCGGCGTCACCGACGACGAGTTCGCGGCCCGCTGGGTGCCGCGGGGCTGAGGCGCCGGCTCGCGGTCGGGTCAAACCTCGCTATTGCTTTGCCCACCGTACCGGTCGAGAATTTGCGAGGTGAACGGGCGGGCGGCGGTTCGCGCACAGCGGGCCATTCGGGGTGCTCAGGGTGTCCAGGCAGGCGGCGGTCGCCGTCGCATGTGGGTGCGCGCACTGGCGCGTCTGCAGGTCGACGTGCCCATCGCGCTCGTCGACGTGATGCTGGTCACCGGGTCGTTCGTGCTGGTCACGGCCCTGCACTTCGACGGCCACATCCCGCCCACCTACTCGGAGCGCCTGTTCGAGTTCCTGCCGTTCGCCGTGGCCGCCTACCTCGTCGCCAACCTGGCCTGGGGCCTGTACGGCCAGATCTGGCGCCACGCCAGCGTGGCCGAGGCCCGGCGCGTCGTGCTCGCCGGCATCTCCGCCGGGGCCGTGATCTACCTGGCCAACGACTGGCGGGCCTTCCCCCTCCCGCGTTCCGTGGTCGTCTTCGGGCCGGTCGTGGCCGCCATGTTCGTGGGCCTGGTCCGGTTCCAGCACCGGCTGTTCAGCTTCCGCCGCAAGATCCACCGCACCGCCAGCCGGGTGGCCGTCGTCGGCGCCGGCTCGGCCGGGGCCGCCATCGTGCGGGAGATGCGCCGGTCCGCCGACACCGGCCTCATCCCCGTCGTCGTGGTCGACGACGACCCCCGCAAGCAGGTGCGGGCCCTGCTCGGCGTGCCCGTGGTCGGCGACACGTCCTCGCTGGCCGCCGTCGTGCGCCACTTCCGGGCCGACGAGGTGTTCCTCGCCGTCCCCAGCGCCGACCAGCAGCTCACCCGCACGGTCATGCGGGCGGCCGAGACGGCCGAGGTGCCGCTCAAGGTCCTGCCCCCGGTGCGCGAGCTGCTCGGCGGCCGTCCCTCGGTGCGGGCCGCCCGCGACCTGCGCATCGAGGACCTGCTCGGCCGGCAGCAGGTGGTCACCGACGTCGAGCGCATCCGCGCCGCCGTGGCCGGGCGCCGCGTCCTCATCACGGGGGCCGGCGGCTCGATCGGCTCCGAGATCGCCGGGCAGGTGGCCGAGCTCGACCCCGCCCTCCTGGTGCTGCTCGACCACGACGAGACCCACCTCCACGACGTCGCCCAGCGGCTCGGGCCCGACGTGCGCTGCGAGCTGGCGCTCACCGACATCCGGGACCGCGACGGCCTGCGGGCCCGGTTCGACGCCGTGCGCCCCGAGGTCGTGTTCCACGCCGCCGCCCACAAGCACGTCCCGCTGCTGGAGGCCCACCCGGTCGAGGCGGTGCGCACCAACGTGCTGGGCACCGCCAACGTCGCCGCGGCCGCCGCGCCCCACACCGACCATCTGGTGTTCATCTCCTCCGACAAGGCGGTCCGGCCCCGCAACGCGCTCGGCCGGTCCAAGCGGCTGGGCGAGCAGATCGTCGTCGTCCACGCCCCGCCGGGCGCCCGCTGGTGCGCGGTCCGCTTCGGCAACGTGCTCGGCAGCCGGGGCAGCGTCATCCCGACCTTCGCCGCCCAGATCGCGGCGGGCGGCCCCGTCACCGTCACCGACCCCCGCATGACCCGCTACTTCATGAGCGTCCGGGAGGCGGTCCAGCTCGTCCTCCAGGCCGCGGTCCTCGCCCGCGGCGGCGAGGTGTTCATGCTCGACATGGGCGAGCCCGTGCGGATCCTCGACCTGGCCGAGCGCATGATCCGGCTCTCGGGCCGTGTCGTCGGCACGGAGGTCGCCGTGCGCGTCGTCGGCCCCCGCCCCGGCGAGAAGCTCAGCGAGGACCTGTACGACCCGGCCGAGCCGGGCGGCCCGACGGCCCACCCCCAGGTCGCGTGCGTGCGACGCCGGCCGATGTCGCGCGCGACACTCGATGCCGGACTCGACGACCTCGACGCCGTGGCGGAACGTGGCGACGATGCGGCCGCCGCCCGTGTCCTGGCCGAGGTCGCCGGGCTCGGCGCCGACGACGCAGGCACGACCATCGACATGACCAGTGACGAACAGAACGTGAGGACGCTGTCCCTCCCATGAGCGGCGACATCCGATGACCCCCACCGACTACCTCGCCATCGCCCGACGCCACTGGCGGCTGATCGCCGCCCTCGTGGTGCTCGCCGTGGCGGTCGTCTACTGGACGTCGCCGGACCGCGCCCGCGGCACCTACGAGTCGACCTACATCCTGCGGGTCGAGTCCGCCGAGGGCCGCAGCGCATCCTCCGGGGTCACCCCCGAGGTCGTCGAGCTCTACGTCACCGTCGACGAGGTGCCCCGCCGGGCGGCCGCCGCCCTCGGCTACGAGGGCGACCCCGACAAGCTGGCCGCCAAGGTCACCGCCGAGGCCGACCGCACGGTCGGCGTCGTGCGCATCACCGCCACGGACAAGGACCCCGACGAGGCGGCGCGCATCGCCAACGCGTTCGCCACCGAGGTCCAGAGCTACATCATCGAGGACGAGGCCGCCGACCAGGAGGAGGCGAGCGCCGCCCTCCAGGCGCAAGAGGACCAGGTGCGGGCCGACATCGCCGCCCTCGACCCCCAGATCGCCGCCGCCCCCGAGAACGCCAGCCTCGCCGAGGAGCGCGACCGCCTCGTCCGCCGGCTCGGCGACATCGAGGACCAGCAGGCCGCCGCCGTCGGCGACACCGTCGAGTTCGCCACCGTGCAGACCGCCCAGCGGGGCACCGAGCGCGACCCGCTGCCCGGCACCCGCAGCCGCGAGCAGCGCATGCTCCTGGCCGGCGGCGTGGCGCTGATCCTCGGGTTCGGGCTGGCCATCGCCCTCGACCGGTCCGACACCCGCATCCGCCAGCGGCGCACCGCCGAGGCCCACTTCGGGGCCGCCGTCCTGGCCGAGATCCCCGCGTTCAACCTGCCGGCCCGGCGCCGCAAGCTGCTGCTGGCCGACGAGCCCGACTCGGTGCGGGCCGAGGGCTTCCGGACCCTGCGGACCGCGATCATGCTGGTGCGCGAGCCCGATCACGCCGAGGGGCGCCGGGCCGGCAACGGGTCGGGCCCGCCCAGCCGGCCGGTCATCATGCTGACGTCGGCCGGTCCCGGCGAGGGCAAGACCACGACCGCCGCCAACCTGGCCGCGGCCTACGCCGAGAGCGGCAACTCGGTGCTCGTGCTGAGCTGCGACCTGTGGCGGTCGAGCGTGGCCCGCCACTTCGGGGTCAAGCTCGGCCGGGGCGTCAGCGACCTGCTGGCCGCCGACGACGACCGGCCGCTCTCCGACTACGTGCAGGACACCGACGTCCCCGGCGTGCGGGTCGTCACCGCGGGCCTGGCCGTGCGCCGGGCCGGCGGGCGCCTCCACGCCGAGCAGCGGATGGTCGAGGAGGCCCGCCGGCTGGCCGACATCGTCATCGTCGACACCGCGCCGGTCCTGTCGGCGGCCCTGACGCGCGAGCTGGCGACGATGGTCGACGCCGTCGTCATCGTGTGCCGGGTGGGCAAGACCCCCGCCGGCGAGGCCGAGCGGTGCGCCGACCTGCTCAGCCAGCTGGGCGCCCCCGTCCTCGGCATCGCCCTCGTGGGCGTGGCGGCGCCGCCGTTCTACGACTACTTCGCCTACGCGTCGCCCCGCCGGGCCCGTCGCGAGGTGGCGCGGGCCAAGGCCGACGCCGGGATCTCGAACGGTCACGGCCCGAGCCGACCCCGGCGCCGGCGCCTCCCAGCAGCGGCGCCTACGCCGAGCGGGGCAACGGCCCGGCGTCGCGCCGCACGTGGGCCGTGCCCGACACGTCGGGCACCGTCGCCAGCACGCCACCCCCCACCAACGACCCGCCGCCGCACCCGTGACCCTGGCGCCGCCCGAGGGGGGAACGGTGGCCGCCGTGGCGGCGTTCGGGTTGGCCGGCAGCTGCCAGAGCCTGCCCGCCGGGCCGCTCGACGCCGCCGGGTGGGACGCCCTGGTCGACACGTGCGTCGGCGAGGGGCTGGTCGGGCTGCTGGCCGCCGCGGTGGACACGGGCGCGCTGCCCGTGGTCCCGGACCAGCGGGCCAGCCTCGTGGTCCCGGCCACCGAGGCCATCGACCGGGACCGGGCCGTGGCCCGGGCCACCGTCGACGTCAGCGCCCGGCTGCGGTCGGCCGGCGTCGACCACCGGGTGCTCGACGGCCCCGCGGTCGCGGCCCGCGTGTTCCGCGACCCGCAGCGCCGGCCCCACGCATCGGCCGACGTGCTGGTGGCGCCGGGGGCGGTCGCCACGGCCCGCGGCCTGCTCGACGGCGCCGCCGGGCTCGTGCGGGTGCGGGACGAGGCGCTGCCGTCGGGCGTGGGCGGCCGGGTCCGGCTGGCCGACGTCGAGGGCGCGCCGGTGCCCGTGACCGTGGACGGCGCCGACCTGCCCGGCCTGCCCCTCGACGCCACGTTCGTGGCCGCCTGCGCCCGCGCCGCCGGCGGCGCGCCGGGCCTGCTGGCGCTGCGGGACGTGGCCCAGTGCGCCCTGGACGAGCAGCTCGACCCGGCCCTGGTGTGGGACCGGGCCGCCGACTGGCGGTGCACCGCGGCGGTGGCGTGGGCCGTCGGCCAGGCGTGGGAGGCGTTCGACCTCGCCGACAAGACCGAGCTGTCCGTGTGGGCCGCCCGCTACGACCCGGCCCCCGACAGCCGGGTCGCGGCGCTGGCCCACCGGGTGGCCCGGGTCTTCCAGCGCCGGCAGCCCGCGGAGGCGGCACCGTGAGCCGCCTCGCCGTGCTCGGCGGGGAGCCCGCGTTCCCGGACGGGCTGCCGTTCGTGCGACCGAGCGTCCCGCCGCTCGACCGGGTGACGGCCCGGCTGGCGCCGTCCTACGACCGCGGGATGCTCACCAACGGCCCGCTCGTCCGCCAGCTCGAGCACGCGTGCGCCGAGCGGCTGGGCGTGCCCCACGTCGTGGCCGTGTCGTCGTGCACCACGGGGCTCATGCTCGTGGTCCAGGCCCTGGCGGCGCCGGGCCGGCCGGTGCTGATGCCGAGCTTCACGTTCTCCGCCACGGCCCACGCCGCCACCTGGGCCGGCGCGGTCCCGGCGTTCGCCGACTGCGACCCCGACACGTTCCTGCTCGACCCCGCGCGCCCTCGACGCGGTCGGGGACGCCTCGCTCGTCATGGCCACGCACACGTTCGGGGCGCCGTGCGACCCGACGACCGTCGTGCCCCGGGCGGGCGTGCCGGTCGTGTTCGACGCCGCCCACGCCTTCGGGTCGAGCCACGGGGGGCGGGCCGTCGGCGGGTTCGGCGCCGCCGAGGTGTTCAGCCTCACGCCCACCAAGCCGCTGGTGGCGGGGGAGGGGGGCCTCGTCGCCACCGGCGACACCGCGCTGGCCGAGCGGGTGCGCGAGGGTCGCGACTACGGCAACCCCGGCGACTACGACACCCGCTTCGCCGGGCTCAACGGGCGCATGACCGAGCTGCACGCCGCGGTCGGGCTCGAGTCGCTCGCCTCCTTCGACGAGCACCTGGCCCGGCGGCGGGCGCTGGCCGACCGCTACCGCACGCAGCTCGCGGGGGTCCCCGGCGTGCGGCTGCAGCGGGTGGCGGGCGACGACCGCTCGACGTACAAGGACCTCACCGTCGCCGTGTCGGCCGCCGAGTTCGGCGCCGGGCGCGACGTGCTGGTCGACGTGCTGCGGGCCGAGGGCGTCGACACCCGCACGTACTTCTCGCCCCCGGTGCACCGCCAGACCGCCTACGGCGGCCGCGGCACCCCGCCGGCGGGCCTGCCCCGCACCGACCGGCTGGCGTCCGAGGTCGTCAGCCTGCCGCTGTGGCCCGACCTGCCGGTGGCGGCGGTCGACCGGGTGGCGTCGCTCGTGGCCGACGTCCACGTCCACGCCGCCGACCTGCGGCGAACGGCTGCAGGGAAGATCCGTGTACCGTGGACAGAACAGCCGCTACGAGCTCTGGCGCTTCGAGCTGGGCCTGCCCGAGGGGGTCGAGCTAGGCCGGGTGCTCTCGATCGACATTTCCCCGGGAGGCACCCGCCTGCTGACGAGGAGGGACGCGGACCAGTGGGCGCTGAGGGACCTCGCCGATCGGGAGGCCGGGCTCTCCGGGATGAACGACATCTCGTTCGTCGGTGAGGAGATCTTCTACTTGCAGGACGGGTCCTTGAGGCGGATGGGCGACCCAGCCGCTCCCGCGTCAGTGGTGCTCGGCGAAGACCTGCTCAGCATGGAGATTGTCGGCCGGGGCAGCACCCGCTCCGCGCTGCTGGTGGCCTCCGAGAGGGAGCACAAGCTGGTGGTGCTGCGGAGTGACTCGCCGGGAACGCCCGACGTCTTCCCGCTCCAGCGGCCGGTGGCCGATCCGGTGCTGGCGGCGGACGGGCGCCGGCTCGCCCTGTTCGAGCGCCTGACTGCCGAAGCGGGTCGGATCCGGATCATCGACCTGGAATCGGGTCGCGAGACCGAAGCGTCGCTCCCCCTGCCCCCGCCGCCGCCTCCGGACGACCCATCGGCGACCTGGCCTCCCCCGGGCCGAGCCCCGCCCGGAGAACCCGGATCGCCCGACAAGAGGCCGGCGCTGCGCGAGTATCTGGCGGAGCTGGAGTTCCGTCCGTCCAGCGAGGAGCTCTGGTGCTTCCTCGGGGATCAGCTCGCCGTCGTCGGGTCTGACGGCAAAGCCCACATCCATCCGGGCCGCGGGGCATCCCTGACCCGGTTCGACAGCTCCGCCTTCGTCTCCGAGGAGGTGTTCAACGAAGGCTTCTGGAGATTTTCTCGGTCCCGGGCGGGGCTCGATGGCCGGTCCCGCTTCAGCGCCGACGGGCGCTTCTGGAGCTTCGAGGACGGGCGGGACCTCGGCTTCGTCGGCAACGCCGATGACCCGGGAGCCGAACCGTCGCTCCGTCTGTTCGGCGACCGCGACGTCGATTGGAATCTCCACGAGGTCGTTCCCGGCCGCTGGGTGGCGTTCTGGGTGACCCAGGACTTCGGCAACCGCGATCTGTATCTCGTCGACCTCCAGAAGCGCGCCAACCGGCTGCTGGCCCGCAACGTGGCCCGGGCCCAGTTCGGGCTCACCCGGGCGGTTCTGCTCACGCGCGCGCTCCACAGCGAGGACGGCGGACCGGGAGACCTGGTGGTGGTGGACCTGGCGAGCGGCCTCGAGACGCTCCTCGCACGCAACGTGACCAGCTTTGCTCTCCGGCCCCCCTGCCCCGACTGCTACCCGGTCCAGGCCGGGGCAACCGTGGCTTACGTGGTGCAGGCCCGCGTCCCCTGGAGATACGACGGGCTCTGGAGCGGCTCGCTGCCGTGAGCTGCCCGGCGCCCACCTGGCTCCTGCTTTCCCTCGTCCACACCGCTAACCCGGACGGCGGCGCGCCGGACGCGGGGGCAGCGACGACCACTCCAGCACCACCTCCCGCCGCGATCCCGATTCGATCGGCGGGCGACGAGCGCGCGCGTCCGGCGGTGGTAGCCGTTGGCAAGCTCCTCGTGCGCGGCTCCAGCGACCCCGTGGGTGGCGCCGCCATCATCGTCGACGGGCTGCAGGCCGCCGAGACCGAAGCCGATGGACGCTTCACCCTGGTGGTCGCGCCGGGCCGGCGGGTTCTCCAGGTCCAGCATCCCGGCTTCGAGGCAATGACCCACTTTGCGCTGATCGCGCCCGGCATGGACAAGCTGGAGCTCCGACTGACCCCCTCCGGCCAGACCGCGCTTCGCTACGAGACGGTCGTGACCGCGTCGCGAGCCCCCCAGGACCAGGGACCGGTGCGAACGCTGGCCGGGCCCGAGATCACCCGGACGGCGGGATCGTTGGGGGATCCTTTCCGGGTCATCGAGTCGCTGCCCGGTGTATCGACCATGTTGTGGCCGCTGCCGATCTACGCGGTTCGCGGCGCCAACCCCGGCAACACCGGGTACTTCATCGACGGCGTGCGGGTGCCGGCGCTGTTTCACTTCGCGCTCGGCCCCGCCGTCATCCACCCGTACTTTCTCGAGAGCCTCGATTTCTACTCGGGGGGCTATCCGGCCCGGTTCGGCCGCTACGTGTCGGGCGTGGTCGCCGCATCCACCACCGCGCCGCCGGCGGATCGGCCGCGAGGGTCACTCGACGTCCGCCTGTTCGATGCCGGGGGCCTGTTGACCGTGCCGTTCAACGACGGCCGGGGGACCCTGGCCGTCGCGGCCCGCTACGCGTACCCGGCTGGTCTGGCCAGCGCGCTGGTCGAGGAGGTTCGTTTCCACTACTGGGACTACCAGGCCCGGCTCGACCACCCGCTCGCCTCCGGGCGCGTGACCCTCAGCGCCCTGGGCTCCTTCGACCTGTTTGCCGTGCGGGAGCCGACGTACACCGAAGAGGGCCAAGAGACCGGCGCCCTGGGCAAGGAAGAGACGCTCCGGCTCGGGTTCCAGCGCCTCGACCTGCGCTGGCGCGGCAGCGTCCCGGGCGGACGTCTATCGGCGGGCCTCGCCTTCGGCCTGGACAGGACCGAGCTCCCCTACGACGACGACAACCGCGTGGGTGCCCGGGCGCGCAGCCTGACCCCGCGGGTCACCTACCAGCGCCCGCTCCGCCCCTCGACAGATCTGGAGGTGGGATTCGACGGCGAGCTCCTGCAATACCGCGGTCTTCTCGACCAGCCGCTGCCGATGCGCCCGCTCTCCGGCCTGAACTTCTCCCGCACGGTCGCGCTCGTCGGCAGCCACGCCACCCTCATCTACCGCCCCAGTGACCGGATCGTGGTCACGCCCGGGTTGCGGCTCGATTTCTTCAAGGAGGCCGGAGCCAGCGCGGTCGACCTGGCCCCGCGACTCAACCTGCGCCTGCACGCCGCCGAGGCGCTCTGGCTCAAGCTCAGCGGGGGCCGCGCCACCCAGCTTCCCAGCCTACCCTTCCAGCTGCCCGGAATCGAGAGCGTTCGGGCTCGATCAGCACGGCCTGCAGACTGCCTGGCAAGGTGCGATTGGTCTGGAGGCCGGCCTCCTTGGGCTGGAGCTGGACGCCAGCTCCTTCGTCCAGCGCTACGTGCTCACGGACATGCGCGACCCGCAGTTCGGCGACCCGCTGCTGGACGACTTTCTCATCCGCCGCGACGCCCTTGCCTACGGCTTCGAGCTGATGATCCGGCGCCCGCCCGGAGAGCGCCTGCACGGCTGGCTCGCCTACACCTGGTCCCGCAGCCTGCGCGCCTTCGAAGGTGGGGTGGTCGGTCCTTCGGACTGGGATCAACGGCACGTGCTCAACCTGGTGCTGGGCTACCGCTGGGGTCCCAACACCCTGGGCAGCCGCTTTCATTTGCACACCGGACGCCTCGTTCAGCTCGAGAACGCCACCCCGCTGGAGATGGCGCGGCTGCCACCCTTCTACCAGCTCGACCTGCGCTTCGACCGGCGTTTCGTCTTCGACAGCTGGGTGCTCTACGCCTACCTCGAGCTGGTGAACGCCACCTTCACCCGCCAGGTGGTGGGACTTTCGCTCTCACGGCGAGGGATAGAAGAGGATGGCTTCCGCATCGTGCTCCCGTCGCTGGGGATACGGGCGGAGTTCTGAGCGCCGGACCAGACGGGAACGGGAACGGGAACGGGAACGGGGGTTAGGGGGACCAGGGGGCGAGGGTGGGATAGATCTCGATGCCGGGGAACGACATCTGGCGCAGAGGCGCGTAGGTCACCCGGTCGAGCTGCATGAGGATGGCGGGGGCTTCCTGATCGGTGTCCCAGGCGGAGGCGTAGATCGGGAGCTTGAGCGGGGTCCACTCGGCGCTGGAGTAGACCTTCACGAACGAATAGGCGGTGAAGGCGGGGGCGACCGATCCGCTCTGGACGTGGACGTGCAGGGTCGGTTTGGTCACGTCGCGCACGGCTCCCTCGACCACCAGGGTCAAGATGGGGCGATAGCCGGCCAGCGAGACCGCCGTGAACCGGGCGGTCTCGGCAGGCACGAGGAGCTCGAGCACCTCTTCGTAGCTGCTGATGCAGACGAAGGATTCGGGGTTGGTGGTGTCTACGCGCATGGTGGCCTTGGCGTTGGTGCGACGGCCATAGCTGGCGTAGGCGACCACCTCCTTGCCGCTCGGGTTGGCGCTGGTCAGGCTGCGGGTCGCGCCCGCGCCCACCCCGTTGTAGTTGATCTCCAGGGTCGTGAAGGGGGCCTGCTCGTAACCGGCGTAGCCCAGACCGGCGGCCATCTTGCGGCAGTGATCGATCAAGATCTCCTCCGGGGTGCGGCCGAGCCGCAGGGTCACGAACAGCTCGCCGGCCGTGTCGACGGCCAGGCCGACCTTGTTGTCGGAGGGGCGCAGGCGGGTGCCCTCGATCGGCACCGCGCCCAGGCTGGCGGCGGCGGCGGTGCCGACGTCCAGGCGGAACAGCTCCGCTCCGTTGGTGGTGCCGGTCGTGGGTGGCCGGGCGTAGAGCAGGGCGGCGCCGTCCCAGGTCAGGCTGGCCTGGTTCTGACCGCCGGGCAGGTTGGTGGCGCCGAGGTCCGAGCGAGCGCCGGTGCCGGGATCGACCCGGGTGAGGACGTGCGGGGCGATGCTGCCGATGCTGTAGAGCGCACCCGACCCGAAGGTCGCCCCCTGTACGGACGAGAGCGTGACCAGGGTGGTGGACTGTCCGGTGACGGCATCGAGCTTGCTGATGACGTTGCCCGAGACGGTGTAGATGACCTTGTTGGTCACGTCGGTCGCGAGGCGCAGGCTCGACAGATTGGCCAGCGGCCGCAGCGGCGTGGCCGAGCTGGTGGCCGGGTTGATGGCCAGCAGATAGTCGCTGTTCTGCCAGCGACCCGCTCCCAGCAGCGTGGTCCCGGCCGGCGCGACCCGGACACACTGCCCGTTGCCGTCGGGCATGTAGCCCTCGGCGCAGCTGGTGCAATCCGCTCCGGCAAAAGCGGCCATGCACACACAGACCGGCATGCCGCTGCTGTCGTCGCAGTACTTGCGGGTACCGCAGCTGGATCCGATGGAGCTGCAGGTCTGCACGCAGGTGTTGTCCGAGGCGCGCAGGACGTAGCCAGTGGGGCACTGGTCGCAGGCGGCTCCGGTGCGGTTGCCGGGGCAGGAGCAGACCCGCCGGCCGGTGGCGTCGGAACAGACCTGGGGCGGCGTGCAGGTGGTCATCGCCGAAAGGCAGGATGGCTCGCAGGTCCCGTTGGTGTCGTTGTCCTGATAGCCGCCGTCACAGCTGCCGCAGGCGTGACCCGCGTAGCCGGTCTTGCAGGAGCAGAAGTCGTTCGTACCGCTGCCGCTGGTGATGCAGGTTCCGTGCGATCCGCAGATGGTCGGGGTGGCCCGGCAGTCGATGGTCTTGGGCTCACATCCGCTCGCGGTGGCCATGAAGCCGCTTGCGCAGCTGGCGCAGGTGGCGCCCGTGTAGGCGGGCAGGCATTTGCAGCGTGCGGGCGAGGCGTTCTGGTCGCAGGTCTGTCGCTCACTGCAGACCGTATCCCCACACACGCCCCCACCCTTCTGACCACCACACGCCGCCAGAAGAGCCAGCGGTACTATCCAGATCATTCGATGCATGCGTCTCTCTCCAGGCAAGTTACGAAGGAGAGATCGGATGGTTGCAGGCGCCCTGAACGCCGCCCCCCGGCGCGCGATTGAGTTTCACGACGCACCATCCGATGAACCAGCGGGGTGCGATGGCGGAACCGGCGGTCAAGCAGGGCGGGCAGGTTGACCGGAGAGCCCAGCTGGCCGAGCTGGCGAAGTTCATCCACGCCGCCAGGCGGATCGAAGAGCTCCTGCCCAACGCCCAGCGCATCACCGCCTTCTTCCACGCTGAACGCTCGACCATTTACGCGATCGACCCCGCCACCAACGAGCTCTTCTCCCTCATCAAGAACAGCTACGAGCTGAAGGAGATCCGGGTCTCGCGGGAGACCTCCAGCATCGCCGGGTTCGTGGCGGTGGCCCGGGCCCCGGTCAACATCGTCGACGTCTACGACCCCAGCGAGCTCGCCCGTATCCACCCGCGGCTGAAGTTCGATTCTCGCTGGGACAAGACCAGCGGCTTTCGCACGCGCTCGATGCTGACCGTGCCGGTGCTGCACGAGAAGAACTTGCTTGGCCTCCTGCAGGTGATCAACCGCCGGGACGGTCAGCCTTTTGCCCCGACCGATGTCTCCGCGGCCGACGAGATCGCCCGGCTGCTGGGAGCGGCCATCGCCGCCTTCAACCAATCCCCCACCCCGGTCCGCCCCACCCGGCGGGCCACCGCCTGGGATCGCCTGGTCGAGAGCGGCACCATCAGCGCCGAGGCGCTGGAGAAGGCCCTGGCCGCGGCGACGGCCAGCCAGGTCGACGCCGGACGCTACCTGCTGGAGAAGGTGGGTGTGGCCCGGGCCCAGGTCGAGGAGGCGCTGGCCCGCTTCCACCAGACCGACTTCTTTCGCTTCACCGGCAAGGAGCGGATCCCCGAAGACCTGCGCGGGCGCCTGCGGGTCGACTTCCTCAAGCGGGCCTGTGCCGTCCCGGTCGAGCGGCGCGGCGCCGAGCTGATCGTGGTCATCGACGATCCGGGCGACTTCACCCGGACCGACGCCCTGCGCTCGCTCGATCCCGATCGGGAGCTGGTGCTCAACGTCGGCTTCAAGGACGAGATCATCGCCTGCATCGAGCAGTCCTACGGACTGCGCGGAGACGTGGGGCTGATCCTCAAGGAGCTGTCGACCGACGAGTCCACCGGCGCGGTCGGTGGGGAAGCGGCCGCCACGGACGACGAGGGCGGGGGCGCCGCCAACGAGTCGGACAGCGCCGTCATCAAGCTGGCCAACCAGATCATCATCGACGCCTACCGCCGGGGCGCCTCCGACATCCACATCGAGCCCAACGGCAAGGACGCGCAGCACGATGGTGCGCTTCCGGATCGACGGCGACTGCGTCCGCTACCAGGAGATCCCCGCGCCCTACCGCAACGCCGCTCGTGGCGCGCATCAAGATCATGGCGAGCCTCGACATCTCCGAGCGCCGCAAGCCCCAGGACGGCAAGATCCGCTTCCGCATGCTCGACCGCGCAGATCGAGCTGCGCGTCGCCACCCTCCCCACCGTCAACGGCAACGAGGACGTGGTCATGCGCATCCTCGCCGCCTCCAAGCCGCTGCCGCTCGACCAGATGGGCCTGAGCGAGCGCAACCTGCGCGAGCTCAAGGCGGTGCTGGCCAAGCCCTACGGCCTGATCCTCGTGCGTGGGCCCGACCGGCTCGGGCAAGACCACGACGCTGCACTCGGCGCTCGGTCACATCAACACGCCCGACATGAAGATCTGGACCGCCGAGGATCCGGTCGAGATCACCCAGCCGGGCCTGCGCCAGGTGCAGGTGCAGCCCAAGATCGGCTTCACCTTCGCCGCGGCCATGCGCGCCTTCCTGCGCGCCGACCCCGACGTCATCATGGTCGGCGAGATGCGCGACCACGGAGACCGCGCAGCACGGCGTCGAGGCCTCGCTCACCGGCCACCTGGTGCTCTCGACCCTGCACACCAACAGCGCGCCCGAGACCATCACGCGCCTGCTCGACATGGGCCTCGACCCGTTCAGCTTCGCCGACGCCCTGCTCGGGGTGCTGGCGCAGCGCCTGGCCCGCGGGCCTGTGCCGTCGCTGCCGCGAGGAATACGTCGCCAGCGAGGACGAGGTCGCCTCGCCTGATCGAGGCGCTCGGCAGCGAGACCGCGCTGCAAGCATGGTCGACCCCGGCGGCGAGACCAAGCTCTACCGGGGCCGAGGCTGCGAGGCCTGCGGCAACAGCGGCTACAAGGGCCGCATCGGCCTCCACGAGCTGCTGGTCAACAACGACGAGATCCGCCACGCCGTCGCCCAGCGCGCGCCCGTCGAGCAGATCCGCCGGCTGTCCATCGCCGGCGGCATGACCACCCTGCTCCAGGACGGCATCGCCAAGGTCCTCGCCGGCAAGACCGACCTCAAGCAGGTCCTCGCCGTCGCCAACCGCTGAGCGAACGGTAAATACCTCGACCTTCTACCGGTATTGCTGTAGATATATGTCGAAGCGCGAGGTATTCATGGCTCCCTCCAAGTCCGACCTGCCCCAGGGGACCCTGGACCTGCTGCTGCTCAAGGTCGCCGCGCTCGGGCCGCTGCACGGCTACGCCATCGCCCAGCGGCTCCAGCAGATCTCCGGCGACGTCGTCCAGGTCCAGCAAGGCTCGCTCTATCCGGCCCTCCACCGCCTGGAGAACCGCGGTCTGCTCGCCGCCGAGTGGAAGCAGTCCGACACCGGCCGGGAGGCGAAATATTATCGACTGACCCGCAAGGGACGCGCCCAGCTGCAGAGCGAAACCGCGAGCTGGCAACGTCTGACCGAGGCGATCGCCGCGATCCTGGGGACCACCGGCGAGGAGACCCCGTGAGCTGGTGGGTCCCTACATCCCGATTTCGGGACCGCGGATCCCGGATCCGGGACCGGCGCGGGTGGAGATCCCGGCCGTTTCCTGGGACCTGACGCGCACGCCGATTGCACGAGACGGGCCCATGCGTGGCCTTGCCTCTGACCTGCGGCATGCATTGCGGGGGCTACTCCGCGCCCCGTTGGTGACGCTGCTGGTGGTGGCGACGCTCGCCCTCGGAATCGGCGCGAGCACGGCCGTGTTCACGGTGGTCAACGGGGTCCTGCTCCGTCCGCTGCCGTACCCCAACCCGGAGCGACTCGTCGCCGTCACCGGTGATGGGGAGGATGTCTCCGGCGCAGCCTTCCTGGCGTGGAGCGAAGGACAGGATGCCCTCGACCTGGCCGCCTATCGTGGCGCTTCCTTCAACTCCCGCGGCCACGACGGGCCGGAGCGCCTGACCGGCGCGATCGTCACCCGAGGCTTCTTCGAGGTGATGGGGACCCCGCCCCTCCTCGGTCGCCTCCCCCAGGCAGGGGGGGTGGCGCTCTCCGAACGCCTGTGGCGGCGCCAGTTCGATGCCGCGTCCGACATCGTCGGCCGGGCGATCTCGCTGAACGGGGAGTCCCTCAGGGTGGAAGCGCTGCTCCCTGCCTCCTTCACGTTCCCCGCGACCGCCGAGCTGTGGGTCGTCGCCCAGGGACGTTTGCCGCCCCATCCGCTCCGACCGACCAGCGATCACTCCCGAACTGGGGCAGCTACTATTTCGAAGCGGTGGGTCGGCTCCGGGCCGGCGTCGACCTCGACAAGGCCCGGGCGGTGGTGGCCGCGCTCGGCGCCCGACTGGCGGCATCCCAGCCCAGGGAGGAGACGGTCCCGCACCTCACCCCCCTGCGGGACATGCTGGTGGGGCGCAGCCGGCTCGGCCTCCTCGTCATGCTCAGCGCCGTCGGCATGATCCTGCTCATCGCCTGCGTGAACATCGCGCACCTCGTCCTGGCCCGTGCCGTCGCGCGCCGGCAGGAGATCGCGGTCCGGGTAGCCCTCGGCGCCCGCCGGCTCCGGGTGGTGCGGCTGTTCTTCGCCGAGAGCGCCATCCTCTCGACCGCCGGAGCCGTCGGTGGTGTGCTCGTGGCCCTGTGGGGTGCGCCCCTGCTGACGGCGCTGGCGCCGCGCGGCCTTTCGGCCCAGGCGGTGTCCCTGGACGGGCGGGTGCTCCTGTTCAGCGGGGCGGTGGCGGCGGTGGTGGCGGTGGCGTTCAGCCTAATCCCGGCGCTCACGGCGTTCACGCTGGCCGATGAGCTCAGGCAGGGCGGGCGCGGGGCCACGGTGGGTCGAGCCAGCCGATGGACCCGGTCCCTGCTGATGGGCCTCGAGGTGGCGCTGGCGGTGGTGGTCCTCGCCAGCGCCGGATTGCTCCTCCGCAGCTTCGCGAAGCTGCAGGCGGTGGACGCGGGCTTCCGTCCCCAAGGTGTCCTCGCCGCCGACGTCTCGCTCCCCCCCGGCAGATACGCCGACGACGGGAGGCGGGTCCGGTTCTGGAATGGGCTCCTCGAGCGGCTGGCGGCCCGCCCCGAGGTGCAAGCGGCGGGAGCGGAGTCGCGCCTCCCCCTCTCCTCCGGCAACAGCACGCGCGACGCGACCATCGTCCGGCGCGGGCAGGCGGAGGAGGTCCATACCGGTCTTCGCGTGGCCACTCCCGGGTACGTGGAAGCGCTCGGCATTCCGGTCCTCCGCGGGCGGGCGTTGACCGCTGCCGACGTCGCCGAGGCGCCGCGGGTGCTGCTGGTGAACGAGGCGTTCGCCGGACGCGCCTGGCCCGGCGAGGATCCCCTGGGCAAGACAGTCGGCATCACTCTCGACCAGCGGCCGGCGGTCGTGGCCGGCGTGATCGGCAACGTCCGCCACACCGGGCTCGACGCCCAGCACCAGCCCGAGGTCTACGTCCCCTACGCCGTGGATCCCTGGCCCACGATGACCGTGGTGATCCGCGGGCGCGTCCCACCCCAGCGGCTCGCCGGAGCCCTCCGCGAGGCCGTCACCTCGATCGACGCCGAACAGGCGCTGGCACGCGTCTCCACCATGGAGGAGCGGATCGCCGGATCGCTCGCCCCCCGCCGGTTCACCATGACCTTGCTCGGCATCGCCGCCGCCACCGCGCTGGCCCTTGCGCTGGTGGGGATCTACGAATGGTGGCGCACTCGGTGGCCCAGCGCCGGCACGAGCTGGGGATCCGCCTGGCCCTCGGAGCACAGCCGCGCCGGCTGGTGGGAAGCGTGGCGGCCTCGCGCTTGGCCCGGTCGGCACCGGCGTGGCCGCGGGGGTCGCGCTGGCGCTCGTCGTCACCCAGGCGATGTCGGCGCTCGTGTTCGGCGTGGCGACCAACGACCTGGCTACGTTCGTCGCGATCGCGCTGCTCGCCGCCGGTGCCGCCGCCCTGGCGAGCTGGCTCGCCGCCCGAAGGGTGGCGCGCGTGAATGCGATGGACGTCCTCCGTCAGAGCTGAGGCCCACCACCGGCGAGATCTTCACAGGCCCGAATCTCTCCGTTTCGAGGAGGGACTGGAGGTACGCTCGGCCGCATGCGAGCGCTCGAGGTCGGGTTCCTCCTCGCCACCCGGTCCGGCTGGGCTCTCGTCGCCCTGCTTGCGGCCTGCGCCTCCAGCGAGGGCCCGCGGAACCGGCGGCACCTGCCCGACGACGTCGGCGAGCTGGTCTGGAGCTCGCTGAAGGTGAACGATGTCGCCCCGGTGTATTCGCGTTTCGACCCCACCATGGTGTGGTCGCTACCGGTGCCCAGGCTCAAGGAATTCTGGACCAGCGTTTCCGGTCCGCTGGGCGAGCTGCGCTCCTGGCAGATCAGACCAGAGCTTCCACCAGGGCCGCACCAGGCTGGTCTACGACCTGGTTTTTCGGGCGGCCGCGCCCAGGGCATCGTCGCCATCGACCAGCGCGATACACGATCGCCGGGCTGTTCATCACGCCGGTGGTTCCACCACCGCCGGAGCCCTCGCCCCTCGCCCGACCCGACACCTCGGTCACCCCCTCGGTTCCCGGCGTGCTGGCCGAAGCGGTCCGTCTCGGAGAGCCTCGCTTGCAGCTCAACAGCGTCATCACCCGACCCCGCCGGCGCGGAACGTACCCGGCGGCGCTCCTGGTGGCCGGCTCGGGACCGCTCGACAAGGACGCTTCGGTCGGCGGCAACCGGCCGTTCCGCGATCTGGCGGAGGGCCTCGCTCGGCAGGGGATGGTCGTGCTACGGCACGACAAGCGCACCTTTGCTCATCCCGACAACCTGGACGCCGCCAAGGTCACCGTCGACGAGGAGGTGATCGACGATGCCCTGCTCGCGCTCGCCCTGTTGCGGGGCCGCCCGGACGTGCGCAAGGATGCCCTGTTCGTCGTCGGTCACGGCCTGGGGGCGCGGCTGGCGCCCGAGATCGCCCGGAGGGACGGACAGATTGCCGGTCTGGTGCTGCTGGCGCCGCCCGCCCGCCCGGCCACCGTGGCGGCC
>CAVWYL010000006.1:0-216654 GCA_963759225.1 uncultured Acidimicrobiales bacterium
CTTGGTGGGCGTAACAGGGCTCGAACCTGTGACCTCACGCGTGTGAAGCGTGCGCTCTAGCCAACTGAGCTATACGCCCCGGGAACCTGCAACTGTAGCAAGCCCGCTCACTCCGCTCCGAACGGGGGAACCGGGTCGAGAGCGAGCGCGTCCTCCAGCAGCGCCAGCAGGCGCAGGACCACCACGTCGCCGTGCTGGGGGCCCACCGCCTGGAGGCCGACGGGCATGCCGTCGGACGTGTAGCCGGCGCACACGGTGCCCGCGGGCGAGCGGGTCATGTTGAAGCCGTAGGTGTACTGGATCCAGTTGACGTCGAGCCCGCCGTCGATCGTGCCCGGCTCGCCCACCCGGGGCGTCTGGCCGGCGCAGGTCGGCGTCAGCAGCAGGGGCACCTGGTGGAACAGCTCGACCAGCGCCAGGTTGTAGTGGTGGGACGAGTCGATCGCCTCGACCAGGCGGGCCGCCGTGACCGTCGACCGGGCCCACTCCACCAGGGCCACGAGGCCCGGGTCGATGCGGCCCCACACCTCCTGGTCCCGGTACGGCTCGATCTCCCGCAGGCAGTACACGCCCGTGAGCGCCAGCCAGTCGTCGATCGGGTCGCGGTCCCACACGGCGTCGACCACGACGACCTCGGTGCCGAGCGACTCCAGCCGCCGCACGGCGTCCTCGCACACGGCCACGACCTCGGCGTCGGTGCGCCCGTAGCCCAGCGTCGGCGACCACGCCACCCGCCGGGGGGCGCCGAGGTCGCCCAGCGACCGCGACCACGAGGCGTCCGGCAGCGGCAGCGACGACAGGTCGCTCGGCTCGGGCCCGACGACGGCGTCGAGCGCGAGGGCCAGGTCCCGGGCCGACCGGGTCATCGGTCCCTTGGTCGACAGCAGCGGCCAGCCGGGCGGCCGGGATCCCCCGCTCGGGATGCGGCCGAGGGACGGCTTCAGGCCGGTGAGCCCGTTCACCGCCGACGGGATGCGGATCGACCCGCCGCCGTCGGAGCCGGTGGCCAGCGGGACCAGGCCGGCGGCCAGGGCCGCCCCCGACCCGCCGGACGAGCCGCCGGCGGAGCGGTCGAGCGCCCACGGGTTGCGGGTCGCGCCGAACGTCTCGTTGACCGTGTCGGCCTTCCACCCCAGCTCCGGGCTGTTGGTCTTGCCGACGACCACGCACCCCGCCGCCCGCAGCCGCTCGACCAGCGGCGAGTCGTCGGTGGCCGGCGGCGACCCGGCGAAGACGGCCGACCCGTGGGTGGTGACGAAGCCGGCCGCGTCCTCGAGGTCCTTGACCCCGAGCGGGACCCCGGCCAGCGGCCCGACGTCCTCGCCCGCCGCGATGCGCTCGTCGACCGCGGCCGCGTCGGCCAGGGCCGCCTCGGCGTCCACCGCCACGAACGCGCCCAGCTCGCCGTCGAACCGGTCGATGCGGTCGAGGGCGGCCTGGGTCATCTCGCGGGCCGACACGACCCGTGCGCTCACCTGCTCGGCGATCTCGGCCACGCTCACGCGCCGGAAGTCCATGTCCGGCACGGTACCGATCGGGCGCCCGGCGGGTCGGGGAATGCCGGCGCACCCGGCCGTGTTGACGCATCGGGCCGGCTGCCGCGGAGCGGCGGCTGGCGCCTGCCCGTGCTCACCTCGACCTGATCGTCCGCGCCATGCCCCAGATCCAACTCGACGCCACGCTGTTCGCCACCGCCTTCGTGGCGGCCCTCGCCGTTGCGGCTGGTGGCCTCCGCCGTCGAGTCCTGGGTCCGCACCGGCGTCTCATGACGTCCACCGCCGAGCCGCCCCTCGAGGACGCCGAGGACGCCATCGTCGACGGCGACCGGACCTACATCCCCGGCTCCGCCCGGTCGGCGTTCCGCCACCGCACCTTCCGCCGGGTGTTCTACGGGTCGTTCCTGTCCAACGTCGGCACCTGGATGCAGAACGTCGTCCTCGGCGCCCTGGCCTACGACCTCACCGGGTCGGCCACGTTCGTGGGCGTCGTCCTGTTCGCCCAGCTCGGGCCGATGCTGCTGCTGTCGGTGGTCGGCGGCGTGCTCGCCGACACCGTCGACCGGCGCCGCCTGCTCGTCGGCGTGGCCGCGGCCCAGCTCGTGCTGTCGTTCGTGCTGGCGGCGGTGGCCGCCCCCGACGAGCCGAACATGGTGGCGCTGGTCGTCGTCGTGTTCGCCATCGGCATCGCCCAGGCGCTGTTCAACCCCGCGTACTCGGCCCTGCTCCCCCAGCTCGTGGGCCGCGACGACCTGCCCGGCGCCATCTCCCTGCACTCGGCGCAGATGAACGGCTCCCGGGTCATCGGCCCGGTGATCGGGGCGGTGCTCGACGCCGCCGTCGGCGCGTCGGCGGTGTTCGCGGTCAACGGCCTCAGCTACCTGTTCGTGATCGGGTCGCTGCTGACGGTCCGGCTGCCGCCGCCGATCGTCAGCCCCGGCGACGAGCGGGGCCTGCGCCGGCTCGGCGCCGGGTTCCTCGTGGCCCGGAACAACGTCGTCGTGCGCCGCTGCCTCATCACGATGTTCACGTTCTCGCTGCTGTCGCTGGCCTTCGTCGGCCAGTTCCCCGTGGTCGCCGAGCGCAACCTGGGCATCGACGAGCGGTCGACCGCGTACGGCCTGCTCTACGCCTGCTTCGGCATCGGCGCCGTCACCGGCGCCCTGTCCATCGGGACGGTGTTCAGCCGCCGGTCCAAGCCCCGCATCGTGCGGGGCACGCTGGTGGCCTACGCGCTGTCGCTGGCGGTGTTCGCCCTGCTGCGCAGCCCCGCGCCCGCGTACCCGGTGGTCGTCGTCGTCGGCCTCACCTACTTCGCGTTCATCACGTCGCTGTCGACCGTGCTCCAGTCCCAGCTGGCCGACCACGAGCGGGGCCGGGTCATGGCCCTGTGGATCATGGCGTTCGGCGGGTCCGTGCCCCTCGGCAACCTGCTGGCCGGCCCGATCATCGACGCCACGTCCACGACCCTCGTGCTGCTGGCCGGTGCGGTCTGGGCGCTCGTGCTCGCCGTCTACGCCCGGCTCGGCCCGGTGGCCGAACCGCAGACCGACGCCGAGCCGGCGCCGGCCCGCGCCGCCTGAGGCCGGCCCGACGTATCAGCGCCCCCCGTCGCCCGCTCACTACGTGTCGTGCGAACAGGGAGGTCGACATGGGCGACAAGAGAACGGCACAGGTCACCGTCAGGAACGACTTCAGCGCCCCGGCAACGCTGACGCTGACCCACCGCTACGGCGACGACGGTCCCCCCGAGACACAGACGTGGGAGCGCATCGCCTCCGGCCAGGCCGGGCCGCCCCTCACCGTCCACTACGAGACAGGGTGGTTCACGAGCTGGGACTACTGGGACGTCCACGTCGCGGTCCTCGAGGGCCGCGAGCAGGGGACGTACCTGTGCAACGACAAGCAGTGCTACCTCAAGGAAGAGGACCAGGGCACGACGCACACCTTCAGCGTCTCCCCGGACGGCGAGTTCAAGATCAACCTGATCTCGTCCGGCTGCGAGGGCTCCCTGACCAAGACCTCGTGACCGCTAGGAGAGCAGGTCGACGAGCCGCTCGAGGCCGGCGACCCGGCTGCCCTTGAGCAGGACGGCATCGCCCTCCCGCAGGTCGCCCAGGGCCGCGGCGGCGGCGGCGACGTCGGGCACGGCCGTCCCGCCGTAGGCGGGGACCGCGACCGCGACGACCTCGATGCCCAGGGCGCGGGCCAGGTTCCCGATTGCCGTGTGCTCGGCGTCGCTGCCCGGGCCCAGCTCGGCCATCAGGCCGAGCACGGCCACCCGGCGCCGGGCGGACAGCGTGGCCAGCGCCCGGAGCGCGGCCGTCATCGATGCGGGGTTGGCGTTGTAGGCGTCGTTGAGGACCCGGGCGCCCGACGGCAGCCGCACCAGCTCCATGCGCCACCGCGACACGTCGGCCCGGGCCAGCGCCGCCGCGACACCGGCCACCGGGACCTCGCACACCAGCGCGGCGGCGGCCGCCGCCAGCGCGTTGTCGACCATGTGGGCGCCCCGGACCGCCAGGTCGACGTCGGCCGAGCCCCACGGGCTCCGCAGCCGGAACCGGGGGCGGAGGTCGCCGTCGAGGACCACGCCCTCGGCCCGGACGTCGGCACCCGGGCCGCGGCCGAACGTCACCACCCGGGCGTCGGTGCGGCCGGCCATGGCGGCGACGCGGGGGTCGTCGAGGTTGAGCAGGGCGACGCCGCCGGCGGGCAGCGCCTCCACCAGCTCGCCCTTGGCCGCGGCCACGTCGTCGAGCGAGCCGAACATCTCGGTGTGGGCGGCGGCCACCGCCGTCACGATCCCGACCGTGGGGCGGGCGATGCGGCACAGGGCGGTGATGTGGCCGGGGCCCCGCGCCCCCATCTCCACCACCGTGGCCTCGGTGCGGTCGGGGGCGCCGAGGATGGTCAGGGGGACGCCGAGCTCGTTGTTGAACGACCCGGCCCCGGCGGCGGTGCACCAGCGGGCGGCGAGCGCGGCGGCGAGCAGGTCCTTGACGCTGGTCTTGCCGACCGACCCCGTCACGCCCACCACCCGGTCGGGCAGCCGCCCCCGGGCGTGGCGGCCCAGGTCGCCGAGGGCCCGCACCGTGTCCTCGACCTCCACGGCCGGCGCGTCGCCCACCGGTGCCGCCACGGGGCGGGCGCTCAGGTAGGCGGCGGCCCCGGCCGCCACCGCGGCCGGGACGAAGTCGTGGCCGTCCCGTTCGGCCACCACGGGCACGAACAGCTCGCCCCCGGTGACGAGGCGCGAGTCGATGGCCGCTCCCACCACGGGGACGTCGGCCCCGACCAGCCGGCCCCCGGTGGCCCGGGCGATCTCGCTCGTGCGCAGCTCCACGGTCCGGCATCTTCGCACTCCCGGCGGGGGGCACCGTCACGGGGCACGCGCGGGCCGCCCGCGGGCGGCCGGTACGCTCGCTCGACATGGCCACCCCTGACCGCGTCCGCCTCGTCGTGCTGTTCGGGGGGCGCTCGGCCGAGCACGAGGTCTCGTGCACGACCGCGGCCCACGTGCTGGCGGCGGCGGATCCGGACCGCTACCTCATCGAGGCGGTCGGCATCACCCGCGAGGGCACCTGGGTCCGGTCGGACGAGGCCCGCGCCACGCTGGACGCGGGCCGGGCCGCGCTGCCCGCCCCGCTGGCCGCCACCGGCACCGCGGTCGAGCCGCTGCCGGCCGTGGCCCCGGGCGCCGACGGCCTGCCCGTCGTGGTGATGCCGCTGCTCCACGGGCCCCAGGGCGAGGACGGCACGGTCCAGGGCCTGCTGGAGCTGGCCGGGGTCCCGTACGTCGGCTCCGGCGTCCTGGCGTCGGCCCTGTGCATGGACAAGGTCAAGGCCAAGGAGGTGCTGGCCTTCCACCACCTGCCCCAGGTGCCGTACGTGGCGCTGCGGGATGTCGAGGCGGACCGCGCCCACGACGCGGTGGCGGCCCAGGGCCTCGCCTATCCCCTGTTCGTGAAGCCGGCCAACCTGGGGTCGTCGGTGGGGGTGACGAAGGTCCACGGCCCCGACGCCCTCGCCGAGGCGGTCGCCACCGCCGCCGCCTACGACGAGTGGGTGGTCGTCGAGGAGGGGGTCACCGGCCGCGAGATCGAGGTCGGCGTGCTCGGCAACGCCGACCCCCGGGCGTCGGTCCCGGGCGAGATCGTGTCGAGCCACGAGTTCTACGACTACGACGACAAGTACATCGACGGCACGTGCGAGCTGGTGGTCCCGGCCCCGCTCGACGCGGAGGCCGCCGAGCGGGTGCGGTCCCTGGCGGTGGACGCCTACCGGGCGCTGCGGTGCGACGGCATGGCCCGGGTCGACTTCTTCCTGGAGGAGGGCCGGCGGGGGTTCCTCGTCAACGAGGTCAACACCATCCCCGGGTTCACCCCGGGGTCGATGTACCCCAAGCTGTGGGACGCGAGCGGGGTCAGCTACCCGGAGCTCATCGACGAGCTCGTGCGCCTCGCGGTCGAGCGGCACGAGCACCGCAGCCGGTTCTCCACCAAGCGCTGAGACCACTCACCGCTGCCGTCTACGCGCGGACGGTTGTGCGTTCTCTCACATAGTGGGGATCCGCGCACTCTCAGTGGAATTCG
Organism: uncultured Acidimicrobiales bacterium; assembly: GCA_963759225.1. Lineage (GTDB taxonomy): Bacteria > Actinomycetota > Acidimicrobiia > Acidimicrobiales > VFJN01 > ZC4RG19. Next base: position 6,092 of record CAVWYL010000006.1, read on the forward strand.
GGCTACGGTTCCGGCGCGGCGTGGCTTCCGCCGCACTTCTCCCCACAGAGAGGAGCCGACGTGCGCCGGACCCTTCTGCGCGCGGCCGTCCTGGTGGCGGTCGCCGTGTCCGGGCTGTTGCCCGCCGCCGCCCCTGCCCCCGCGATCGCCGCCGCTCCCCCCAGGCCTACGGCGAGGTGGCCGTCGACCTCGACCTGACGGCGGTCGTGCCCGCCCTCGAGGCGGCGTTCGGCGACCGCTACGGGGGCTACTGGCTGGAGCGACGGCGCAACCACGACGTGATGCACGTCGGTGTCGTCGAGCCCACCGCCGAGGACGTGGCAGCCGTCGCCGCGCTCACCGGCGGCCACCGCCACGTCGTCACCGACGCCGTCGCGGAGGGGTACGAGGCTCTCGAGGCCGCCAAGGAGGAGATCGCCGCCTCGCTCGACCCCTCGGCCGGGGACTTCGCCGTGGCGGTGGACGTGGCGGCCAACGCGGTCGTCGTGCAGACGGAGGGCGACGGCGCCACGGCCGAGGCGATCGCCCCCGATGCGGCCCGCCGCGGTGCGGCGCGCCGGGCCGAGCGGGACCGGGCCGAGGGCCGCCGCCCCGGGCGTCCGGGGCGAGCCGATCGCCTGCCGGCCGATCCGGCCGCCGCCGTGCGGATCGAGCCGCAGTCGGCGATCGACCTCGAGCCGCTCGGCCTGCACCCGGGCGGGCGGGACTCCTTCCCGCCCCACGAGGCCGGCCTCGGGATCACCGTGGCGGTGGGCAGCACCCGCATCCGGTGCACGACGGCGTTCCTGTTCGCGAACGCCTACTTCGGGTTCTTCGGCAGCACCGCGGGCCACTGCGGACGCATCGGGGACGGCGTCGTCGTCGGCAACGTCATCGTCGACGTCATCCGGTTCAACTCGTACCACAGCGCCGGCACCGTCTGGGCCGACACCAGCCTCTTCTCGCTCTCCGCCCGCGGCTTTCCCGGTTGGCCGGTGGTGCACGCCCAGGCGACCCACCACGCCCTCAGCGGCGTCTTCCACAACTCCCAGATGAGCGCGGGCCTCGTGCTGTGCTTCGAGGGCATCAGCAGCGACGGTGGCAACTGCGGACCGGTCGTGCGGTCCAACCAGGTCGTGTGCTGCGACGGCGGCGGCCACGCCTACGTGTACACGTGCATCAACCACCCGCCGTCCCCCGGCGACAGCGGCGGGCCCGTCTACAAGGTGCGCGGCGACCTGACCGCGACCGCCGCCGGCATCCTGTCGTCGTCGGTGACGATCAACGGGGCCACGGCCACGTGCTTCTCGCCGATAAAGAACGTCGAGGCAACGCTCAACTCGGTGGTGGTGCTCGGCTAGCGCGACATCGCGGTCATGCCGCCGTCGACCGGGATCACGGCGCCGTTGACGAAGGACGCCTCGGGGGCCGTGAGGGCGACCACCATGTAGGCCACCTCGTCGGCCCGGCCGTAGCGGCCGAGCGGGATGTTGCGGCGCCCGAACGCGGCCCGGGCCTCCTCGGGGATGGGTGCGGTCATGCCCGTGAGCGTGGCGCCCGGGCACACGCAGTTGGCCGTGACGCCACGCCGCCCGAGGTCGACGGCGAGCGAGCGGGTGAGGCCCACGACCGCGTGCTTCGACACCGAGTACGGGCCCGAGCCCCGGCCCGACGCGAGGGCCTCGGTCGAGGCGATGGTGACGATGCGCCCCGCCTCGCTCGCCACGAGGTCGTCCACGCAGGCCCGCACCGCGTGGAGGGTGCCGGCCAGGTTGACGGCCAGCGCCCGCTCCCACACCTCGGGGTAGCCGGGGTCCTCGACGCGGCCCAGGGCGGCCACCCCCGCGGCGCACACGAGGATGTCGACCGGCCCGAGGCGGCGGCGGACCCCGGCCACGGCGGACTCGACGGCCGCGGCGTCGGCCACGTCCACCGGTGCGTCGCCGGTGCGGTCGAGCACCGCCACCGCGGCACCCGCCGCCTCCAGCCCGGCGACGGTCGCCCGGCCGATGCCGCTGGCGCCCCCGGTCACGATCGCCACCCGCCGGCCGTCCCCCGTCGTCATGGCGGGGACCCTAGGCCGGGTACTGGACCAGCGTGAGGACGTTGCCGTCGGGGTCGGCGACGTGGGCGAGCGTGCCGCCCCACGCCTGCCGGGCGGGCCGGTTCGTGATCTCGACACCCCGGGCGGCGAGCGCCTCGCAGGCGGCCCGGACGTCCTCGACGGCGAACGAGATCCCGGCGAAGCGCCCGACGAGGTCGCCGTGGACGTCCTCGACCACGATCTGGACCGGGCCGCCGTCGAAGACGACCCAGCCCGGTCCGGTGCTCATCTCCGTCAGGCCGAGCTGGGTCCCGTAGAACGTGCGGGCGGCGTCCAGGTCGCGGACGAACAGGCGGACGGCGGCCACGGGGCCGACGAGCGCGCCGGCGTCGGTCGGTGCGGGCATGGTCTGCAGCTCCTTGCTGAGGTCGGCGAAGGTGCCCGTGCGGGCGACGGCGTCGGCGGCCCGGCCCGCCAGGCGCTGCTCGTGCACGGCGAGCAGGGCCCGGACCCGGTCGGGGTCGCCGAGGGCGTCGACGACGGCGGCCACCTCGTCGAGCGGGAGGTCGACGGCCCGCAGCCGCCGGATCACGCCGGCCCGGAGCGCCTGGCCCGCCGCGTACCAGCGGTAGCCGGTGGCCGGGTCGACATGGGCCGGCGGCAGCAGGCCGACGTCGTCGTAGTGACGCAGGGCCGTGACCGTGAGCTCGGTGACGGCCGCGAAGCGGCCGATGCTCAGCAGGTCGGGGGGCCGGTCCGTCACGCCCTCAGCCTGAGGCCTCGGGTAGCCCGAGAGTCAAGAGGGCACCAGCGCGTCCCGCAGCAGCGCCACCAGCTCGTCGCGCCGCCGGACGAGGGAGGCCAGCGTGGGCTCCTCGCCGAAGGTGCGCAGGACCTCGACCTCGGTGGCGAGGCCCGTGACCATCGAGTAGGCGGCCAGCAGGATGAGCCGGGGGTCGTGGCGCCGGATGCGACCGGCGTCCATCTCGGCGGCCAGGAACCCGGCGGCCCGGTCGATCAGCGGGGTGAGGGCGCCCAGCAGCCGGGTGGACGCCGGCGGGCCCAGGCGGGTGACCTCCCGCAGGAAGCCGAGCATCGGCGGGTGGCGGGCGGCGAGGCGGAACATGGCGCGCACGATGGCCTCGACCCGGCCGAACCCGGGCTCGGCCCCGGCCACCGCCCGCTCCAGCCGGACCGTGACCTCGTCCGCCACCCGGTCGATGGCCGCGTCGAGCAGCGCCTCCTTGGAGGGGTACCAGTAGAGGATCGTCTGCTTGCGGATGCCCAGCTCGCGGGCGAGGTCGTCGAGCGACGTCGCCCCGTAGCCGCGCGTCCCGAACGCGTCGAGTGCGGCCGCCAGCGTGCGCTGGGCCGTCCCGTTGGCGGCTGTCGCCCTGTCCATCTACCAAATGGTAGACAGGTACGCGTGATCCCCGAGGCACTCGACGGCAGCCGCATCGCCATCACCGGCAGCACCGGGTTCCTGGGCACCGCCCTCGTCGAGCGGCTCGTGCGCTCGGTGCCCGGCTGCGAGATCGTCCTGCTGGTCCGGCCGGGCAAGCGCTCGTCGGTCGCCCAGCGGGCCCGCCGGGAGATCTTCCGCAACGACGCCTTCGACCGGCTGCGGGCCGACATGGGCACCGCCGCCTTCGACGAGATGATGGACCGCCGGGTCACCGTGATCGCCGGCGACGTCGGCACCGACGGCCTCGGCCTCGACGACGACGGCCGGGCCGCCCTGGCCGCCTGCGACATCGTCATCCACTCGGCCGCCACCGTCGCCTTCGACTCGCCCCTCGACGCCGCCGTCGAGGTCAACCTGCTCGGCCCCAGCCGCATCGCCCTCACGCTCCAGGACCTCGGCGTCACCCCCCACCTGGTGGCCGTGTCCACCTGCTACGTGGCCGGCAACCGCCGGGGCGCGGCGCCCGAGGAGCCGGTCCACGAGAGCCCCTTCTTCGTCGACGCCGACTGGCGGGGCGAGGTCGACGGCGCCCGCCGGGCCCGCCGCGACGCCGAGGCCGAGAGCCGCACCCCCGAGGCGCTGGCCCGCTTCCGCAAGGAGGCCCGCCGCGAGCTCGGTGCCGCCGGCACGCCGGCGCTGGCGGCCAAGACCGAGCAGCGCCGCCAGAACTGGGTCAAGGACCGCATGGTCGACGCCGGCCGGGCCCGGGCCGCCTCGCTCGGCTGGCCCGACGCCTACGCCTACACCAAGGCCTTCGGCGAGCGGGCCCTGCTCCAGCAGCGCGGCGCCATCCCCGTGTCGATCGTGCGGCCCTCGATCATCGAGTCGGCGTGGGCCGAGCCGCGGCCGGGCTGGATCCGGGGCTTCCGGATGGCCGAGCCGATCATCATCAGCTACGCCCGGGGCCTCCTCAAGGAGTTCCCCGGGGTGCCCGAGGGCACCATCGACGTCATCCCGGTCGACATGGTGGTGGCCGCGGTCATCGACGCCGCCGCCGGCGGGCCGCCCGACGAGCCCGCCATCACCCAGGTGGCGTCCGGCTCCACCAACCCGCTGCGCTACCGCCACCTGGTCGACCTGGTGCGCGAGTGGTTCACCGAGCGGCCGCTCTACGACAGCGAGGGCCAGCCCATCGTGGTGCCCGACTGGTCGTTCCCCGGCCGGGGCCGGGTCCAGCGCCAGCTCGAGCGGGCCAAGACCACGCTGGAGCGGGCCGAGTCCACGCTGCAGGCGCTGCCCCTGCGGGGCCGCCAGGCGCTGTGGTCGGCCCGGCTGGAGGAGCGCCGCGAGGAGGCCGAGCGGGCGCTCGCCTACGTCGAGCTGTACGGGGCCTACGCCGAGTGCGAGGCGATCTACGGCGTCGACCGGCTGCTGGCCCGCTTCGAGCGGCTCGACGCCGCCGACCAGGAGGCGTTCTGCTTCGACCCCCGGGTCATCGACTGGGCCACCTACGTCCACGACGTGCACCTGCCCTCGGTCGTCCAGCACGCGCGGGTCCGCACCACGCCGGGCGGGCGCACGGTCGAGAACCGGGCCGACCGCCTGCGCCGCCAGGTGCTCGACCCCGCCCGCCACTTCGCCGCCTTCGACCTGGAGAACACGCTCATCGCCTCCAACGTGGTGGCGTCGTACTCGTGGCTGGCGACCCGGCGGCTGCCCCGGGAGGACCGGGTCCGCTACGCCCTGCGCACCCTGGCGGAGGCGCCGTCGCTGCTGGCGCTCGACCGGCGGGACCGCAGCGACTTCCTGCGCCACTTCTACCGGCGCTACGACAAGGCCCCCGTCGCCCAGCTCGACGAGGACGCCACCGAGATGTTCAGCCACCTGCTGCTGGCCAAGTCGTTCCCCGCCGCCATCCGGCGGGTGCGCGAGCATCGCCGGCTCGGCCACCGCACGGTCCTCATCACCGGCGCCCTCGACTTCGCCATCGGACCGCTCCGCCCGCTGTTCGACGACGTCGTGTGCGCCAAGCTCGACACCCGGCCCGACGGGACCTACCGGGGCGAGCTGACCGAGGTCCCGCCCACCGGCGAGGCCCGGGCCTCGGTGCTGGCCGACTACGCGGCGGCCAACGACTTCGACCTGGCCGAGGCGGTGGCCTACGCCGACTCCACCTCCGACCTGCCGATGCTGGAGGCGGTCGGGTTCCCGGTCGCGGTCAACCCCGAGACCCGCCTCGCCGCCCTGGCCCGCAAGCGGGGCTGGCTGGTCGAGCACTTCGACGTCATGGCCGGCGCCCCCGAGCCGCCGCTGCCCATCGGGCCGGCGTGGCACGGCGGCGGCAGGCCCGGCCTGCTGACCCGGGTCCTGACCTCCAGCGCCTGGGGGAAGTCGTGAAGGCGCTGGTCTTCTCCCGCAAGCCCGCCCGCTACGCGGCGGCCATGGTGGCCGGCTCGCTGCGGCCCGGCCGCGGCGCCCGGTTCGGCCCGCTGTCGCTGCGCGACGTCGACCCGCCCGAGCTGCCCGCCCCCGGCTGGCTGCGGCTGCGGCCCCGGCTGTCGGGCATCTGCGGCAGCGACCTGGCCACGCTCGACGGGCGGTCGTCGCGCTACTTCGAGCCCATCGTCTCGTTCCCGTTCACCCCCGGCCACGAGGTCGTCGGCGACCTGGAGGACGGGCGCCGGGTGGCCGTGATCCCGGTGCTGTCCTGCGCCACCCGGGGCATCGACCCGCCCTGCGCCGGCTGCGCGTCGGGGCAGATCAACCTGTGCGAGCGGGTGGCGTTCGGGCACCTGGAGCCCGGCCTGCAGTGCGGGTTCTGCGAGTCGACCGGCGGCGGCTGGTCCCAGGAGATGGTCGTCCACCCGACCCAGGTGGTCGAGGTGCCCGACGGGCTCGGGGACGAGGCCGCCGTGCTGGTCGAGCCGACCGCGTGCGCCGTCCACGCCGCCCGCCAGGTCGACGCCGGCCGGGTGGCCGTGATCGGGGCGGGAACGCTGGGCCTGCTGACCGTGGCGGCGCTGCGGCGCCTGTCCCCCGCCACCGAGATCGTCGCCACCGCCAAGCACGCCGAGCAGCGGCGCTGGGCCAAGGAGCTGGGCGCCGACGTCGTCGTCGAGCCGGGCGAGCTGGCCCGGGCCGTGCGGGCGACCACCGGCTCGATGGTGGTGGGCGGCCAGCTCACCGGCGGCGTCCCCGCGGTGGTCGACTGCGTGGGCAGCGAGGCCAGCCTCGGCCAGGCCCTGGCCGTCGTCGCCCCGGGCGGGACCGTGCACGCCGTGGGCATGCCCGGCCGCACGACGCTCGACCTGACCTCCCTGTGGCACCGCGAGACCGTGCTGCGGGGCTGCTACGCCTACCACCAGGCCGACTTCGCCACCGCCGTCGACCTGGTGGGCGAGCTCGGCCTCGACCGGCTGGTCAGCGCCACCTACCCGCTCGCCCGCTACGAGGACGCCGTGGCCCACGCCGCCGAGGCCGGCCGCCGCGGCGCCGTGAAGGTCGCGTTCGACCTGCGGGGGCAGCGGTGACGCCGGCCGAGGTCGTGCGGGCCCTGTGGGAGCGCATGGAGGCCCGCGACTGGGACGGCGCCCGCGCCACCCTGGCCGACGGCTACACCGCCACCTGGCCGGCCTCGGGCGAGACCTTCCCGTCGGCCGACGCCTTCGTCGCCATGAACCGCGCCTACCCGGAGGGGTGGCACATCACCGTCGACGAGATCGTGGCCGAGGGCGACCGGGTCGCCGCCCGGGTCCGGGTCACCCAGGGCGACGACCTGTTCCACTGCCTGTCCTTCGCCGTCGTCGAGGACGGCCTGATCGCCCGCAGCCTCGACTACTGGATCGACGACGCCGGCGACCCGGCCCCCGACTGGCGCGCCCCGTTCCGCCTCCCCCAGGAGCCCGACTGATGCCCCGCCCCGGTTTCGTGCTCGACGTCGACCGCTCGACGCCGCCGATCCTGTTCCACCACGGCGAGAGCCTGCGCCTGGAGAAGCTGCCCGCCGGGCGCACCCGGATCCTCTACCCCGGCGAGCCGCTCGAGGCCCTCGACGACCCCGAGGGCGCCATCCGGGAGGCCCTCGACCACCCGCTCGGCGACAGCGAGCCCCTGCGGGCGCTGCTGCGCCCCGGGATGAAGCTCACGATCTGCTTCGACGACATCTCCCTGCCCCTGCCGCCCATGCGCCGCCCCGACATCCGCCAGCGGGTCATCGAGGCCGTGCTCGACCAGGCGGCCGCGGCCGGCGTCGACGACGTCCACATCATCGCGGCGCTGGCCCTGCACCGGCGCATGACCGAGGCCGAGCTGCGCCACGCCGTGGGCGACCGCGTCTACGACGCCTTCGCCCCCCACGGGCTGCTCTACAACCACGACGCCGAGGACCCCGACAACCTCGCCTTCCTGGGCACGACGCCGCAGGGCGAGGAGGTCGAGATCAACAAGCGGGCCGCCGAGTCCGACCTGATCGTCTACGTCAACATCAACCTGGTGTCGATGGACGGCGGCCACAAGTCCACCGCCACCGGGCTGGCCAGCTACCGCAGCCTGCGCCACCACCACAACGTGTCCACCATGCGCCGGTCCACCAGCTTCATGGACCGCCACTCCTCCGAGCTGCACAGCTCCAACTGGCGCATGGGCAAGGTGCTGCGGGACGCCGGGGTGAAGATCTTCCAGATCGAGACCACGCTCAACAACGACACCTTCGGCACGTCCGGGCCGATGGCCGTGCTGCAGAAGCGGGAGTGGGAGTGGTCGGCCCGCGACCGGGCCTCGTTCGTGGCCATGAAGGCCGGGCTCGACCGGCTGCCGGCCAAGGCCCGGCGCAAGATCTTCCAGGCGTGGCAGGCGCCCTACGGGCTGACCTCGGTGCAGGCGGGCGAGGTCGAGGCCGTCCACGAGGCCACCACCGAGAACGTCTTCCGCCAGCAGCTGGTGGCCGTCGAGGGCCAGACCGACATCCTCACCATGGGGCTGCCCTACATCTGCCCGTACAACGTCAACTCGGTGATGAACCCGATCCTCGTCATGTGCCTGGGGCTCGGCTACTTCTTCAACATGTACCGGGGCCGGCCGCTGGTGCGGGAGGGGGGCGTGGTCATCATGAGCCACCCGACGCCCGTGGGAGTTCCACCCGGTCCACCACCCCAGCTACATCGACTTCTTCGAGCAGGTGCTGGCCGACACCACCGACCCGGTGGAGATCGAGGCCCGCTACGAGAAGCAGTTCGCCGAGGACGAGTGGTACCGCCACCTGTACCGGACCAGCTACGCCTACCACGGCGTCCACCCGTTCTACATGTGGTACTGGGGCTGCCACGGCCTGGCGCACGCCGGCAAGGTCATCATCGTGGGCGGCGAGGCCCGGTCGGTGCGGCGGCTCGGGTTCACGGCCGCGTCGACCCTGCAGGACGCGCTGGAGATGGCCGAGGACGTGGTGGGGCGCCACGCCACCATCACCCACCTGCACAACCCGCCCCTCGTGATGGCGGACGTGAAGTAGGTCCCATGGCCGGACTCCCGCCCGCCGTGGCCCGCTACCTGCCCCGCCTGCCGTTCCCGTTCTCGGCCCCCACCGTGCCGGGCGGGGTCGAGCTGCCCGCCCGCAAGCCCCGGTCCGGCGCCGACTACGACACCGACTGGGCCCGCCGCTACCCGGCCCGCCTGGCCCGGGCCGCGCTGGTCGAGACCGTGGGGCGCCCGGCGGTGGCCGCGCTGGCCCGGCCCGAGGTCCACGGCCTCGACCGCCTGGACCCGCTGGTGGAGGCGGGCGACCCGGTGATCTTCGCCGCCAACCACCACAGCCACGTCGACACCCCGGTGATGCTGACGTGCATCCCCGAGCCGTGGCGCCACCGCCTGTTCGTGGGGGCGGCGGCCGACTACTTCTTCCGCACCGCGGTGACGAGCGCCGTGTCGGCCCTCGCCATCGGGGCCATCCCCATCGAGCGCAGCCGGGTGAGCCGGCGCTCCGCCGACCGGGCCGCGGCCCTGATCGACGACGGCTGGTCGATGCTGATCTTCCCCGAGGGCGGGCGCAGCCCCGACGGCTGGGGCCAGCCGTTCCGGGGCGGGGCCGCCTACCTGGCGCTGCGGTGCGGGGTGCCGGTGGTCCCCGCCCACATCGACGGCACCGGCCGCATCCTGCGCAAGGGACGCAAGCTGCCCTCCCCCGCCACCGCCCGGGTGACCTTCGGTGCGCCGCTGGTCCCGGAGGCGGGCACGGACTCCCGCCGCTTCGGCGCCGTCGTCGAGCGGGCCGTCGCCGCCCTGGCCGACGAGGCCGTCACCGACTGGTGGCAGGCCCGCCGCCGCGCCCACGCCGGCGAGAGCCCCGCCCTCACCGGCCCGGCGGCGCCCGCGTGGCGCCGGGCCTGGGCCCTGGGCGACCCGGACCGCCGGCGCACCCGCCAGCGGCGGCGCTGGCCCGAGGTCTGACTGGCGTAGGGTCCGGCCGATGGGTCGCAGCGCGGACTGGTGGACGGGGCTGCTGTTCGCGGTGGGCTCCGCGTGCTTCGCCGCCGGCGCCGCTCCCGGCTACGTCGACGCCGTCGGCGTGGTGACCGACGGCGCGACGTTCTTCGTGGGATCGCTGTTCTTCACGTCGGCCGCCTTCCTGCAGTACCGGGGGGTGGCGGGCACCCGCCCGAGCGCCGACTGGTGGGCGTCGGCCGTGCAGTTCGCCGGCACCCTGCTGTTCAACGTGTCCACGTTCTACGCCATGATCGAGCACCTGTCGGCCCGCCAGGACAACCGGCTGGTGTGGTCGCCGGACGCCTTCGGCTCGATCTGCTTCCTCGTGGCCAGCGGCATCGCCTGGGCGGCGGTGTCGCACGGTTGGTGGTCGTGGCGCCCCCGGGACCGGACGTGGTCGATCGCGGCGCTGAACATGCTCGGCTCGATCGCGTTCGGGGTGTCGGCCGTGGCGTCGTACGTCGTGCCCGCGGACGACCAGCCCCGCAACGCGACCCTGATGAACCTCGGGACCTTCCTCGGCGCGCTGTGCTTCCTGGCCGGCGCCCTGCTGCTGATGCGCACCAGGGCGCCGGACCCGGTCACGGTGCACCCTTCGGGCACACCGGTGACCGCAGCGCCACTTCGTGGCGAGAGCACGACTGAGCTTCTGGACCTCGCGCGCTCGGTCATTCCGGATTGACCTCCCAGCCCGCCGGGGGCGTGGAGGCGAACTGGGTGGTGCCCGGCGTGCGGCGCACGCTGGCCGCCACCGCCAGGACCTCGTCGCGGCTGATCCCGCCGCTGTGGACCCCCAGGGTGCCGTCCGCGTAGAACAGCCAGGCGGTCATCCCCGGGCCGTCGTCCGCCGTCTCCAGGACCGCCTCGGTCTCGGCGACCGCGACGTCCTCGCGGGCGTACCCGGGAACGGGCTCCCGGGCCATGGCCGGGCTGGGGTACCAGGTGAGGTAGAGCCAGATCTCCTGGCTGAGCGGCTGACCGATCTGCCGGTAGCCCGCGACCAGGGTCGGGAGCTGGCCGCCGCTCTGCGCGTAGGGCGACTCGGGATCGATCTCGGGCACGGACGTCCCCGGCACGGTCGGGCCGGTGACCGGCGGGTCGGGGATCTGGCCCGGGTCGGTGGTGGGCGGGGGCGGCACGGTGGTCGTGGGCGGCGGCTCGGTCGGGGGCGGATCGAGCGGCCCCGCGGGGACGAGCGTGGTGTCGTCGCCGCCGGCCAGCACCACCGCGCCGGCCGCGGCCGCGGTCACCACGACGGCGGCCGCGGCGGCGAGCACGACGCGGGCCCGGCGGGGCCGGGGCCGGCCGTCGCCCGGGATCAGGTGGATCTCGCCCGCGCCGCGGTCGAGGTCCAGGTCGCCGTCGCCGGGCGGGACGTCGCCCGCCCGGGCGGCCAGGGTGCGGCGGAGGCGGTCCTCCACCTGTTCGGGGGTCAGCAGAGCGTTCACGGGGTCATCTCCTTGCGCAGCTTGGCCAGTGCCCGGTGCAGTCGCGTGCGGACCGTGACCGGGCGGCACCGGAGCACGGCCGCGATGTCGGCCACGGGCAGGTCTTCGTAGAACCGCAGCACCACGACCGCCCGCTGCTCGGCGGGCAGGCGGGCGAGGAGGTGCCACGTCTCGTCGATCTCGGGCGGGTCGGCCGACGCCCGCTCCGGCCGGGGCTCGCGCTCCCGGGCCAGGGCCGTGCGCCGCCGCCATTCCAGGCACAGGTTGACGACGACCGCCCGCAGGTACGCGGCCGGGCTGTCGATCTTGTCCAGCCGGGGCTGGAGCCGGATGAAGGCGTCGTGGACGACCTCCTCCGCCACGTGCAGCCGACCGGTCATGAGGTAGGCCAGGCGGCGCAAGCGGTCGCGCTCCGCCCGGTAGAGCCCGTCCAGGTCCGGCGGCTCGAGTTCGGTGTCGGTGCTCACAACCCCCCTAGATCGCCGGACGGGTCGAAATGTTCCCGCGCGCCGCCACCCGGCGCCGGATCGCACCACCGACCGGGGCTGACGTAGGCTGCCCCGTCATGCTCTGGTTCGAGCGCGAGGTCGTGGGGGCCCTCATCGAATCCCCGGACCAGCCCCTCCGGTCAGCCGTCGAGGCCTTCGTCGACGGGTCGTTGCGCGACATGCCCGAGCACCTGCGCGCCGGCGTGGCGGGCGAGTCGTTCCTGCTGGGGACCTATGCCGCCGCCCTGCGCCGGACCGGCCGGCTGCCCGCCGGCGACCCGGCCGCCCTGGTGGCAGCTGCTGGAGGGGTGGGAGACCAGCCCGGTCGGCGTGCTGCGGTCCTACGTCCGGATGATGAAGTCGCTCGTCGTGTTCGCCGAGAACGAGCTGGCCCCCGCGGGGGCGGCCTGATGGCCGACCTGTCCACCGACGTCCTCGTCGTCGGCTCGGGCGCGGGGGGCGCGATCACCGCCGCGGCGCTGGCCGCCGCCGGCCGCACCGTGACCGTCCTCGAGGAGGGCCCCTGGGTCGACGCCGACGCGCTCGAGCCGTTCTCCCTCGACGAGATGGTCGCCAAGTACCGCCACCACGGGCTGGCGGCCGCCCTCGGCTCCCCCGCCATCGCCTACGCCGAGGGCCGCTGCGTCGGGGGCAGCACCGAGATCAACAGCGGGCTCTACCACCGGCTCCCCGACAACCTCGCCCTCGAGTGGCAGTCGACCTACGGCATCGACGAGTTCACGCCCGAGGCGCTCCACGGCTACGCCGACCGGGTCGAGCACGAGCTGTCCGTCGCCCCGCTGCCCGGCGCTCCGCCGCCGTCGTCGGCCGCCCTCGAGCGGGGCGCCACCAAGCTGGGGTGGCGCAACGTCGAGTTCGCCCGCGTGTTCAGCTACGACCAGCACGGGCGCGGCACCAAGCAGACGATGTCGCGCACGATGCTCCCGAAGGCGGTGGCCGCCGGCGCCACCGTGATCCCCGACTGCCGGGTGCTGCGGCTGCTCCGCCGGGGCGACCGCATCGTCGGCGCCCGCTGCCGGCGCACCCACCCCGGCGGGGGCGTCGAGCGGCTGACGGTGGCGGCCGACCACGTCTTCGTGTGCGGCGGCGCCATCCACAGCCCGGCCCTGCTCCAGCGCAGCGGCATCTGGCGCAACATCGGCAACGGGCTGAAGATGCACCCCACCATCAAGATCGCGGCCCGCTTCCCCCACCCGGTCGACCACGGCGACGTCCCCACCCACCGCATCACCGAGTTCTCGCCGTTCGTGGCCATCGGCGGGTCGGCCAGCCGCAAGGGCCACGTGGCGATGGCGCTGGCCGACACGGGGGCGCCGTTCGACGAGGCGCTGGCCGACTGGGACAACATCTCCGTCTACTACGCCGCCATCCGCAGCGACGGCAGCGGGCGGGTGGCCGCCCTGCGGGGGGTCCGCTCCCCGCTCGTCACCTACTCGCTGACCGAGAGCGACGTCAGCCGGCTGGCCCGCGGCCTCGTCCACCTGGGCGAGCTGCTGCTGGCGGCCGGGGCCACCGAGCTGCACCCGTCCGTCGTGGGCGGCACCGTGGTGCGCCGGCTCGACGAGATGGGGGCCTGGTGGGACCAGGTGACCCGCGCCCGGGCCAACCTCATGACCGTGCACCTGACCTCCACGGTGCGCATGGGCGAGAACCGGACCCGCACGGGTGCCGACAGCTTCGGCCGGGTGTGGGGCTACCGGAACCTGCGGGTCAACGACGGTGCGCTCATCCCCGACGCCCCCGGCGTCAACCCGCAGGCGGCGATCATGGCCATCGCCACCCGCAACTGCGACCACTTCCTGGCCGAGCAGTGACCGGCGCCGCCGGGCCCGGCCTCTCGATCCCCGACGGACTGGTGCCGTGACCTCCTCCGAACCCGCCGAGACCGCCGACGTCCCCACCGGCCCGCCCGCCGCCACCGTGGTGGTCACGGGCGCCTCCGGCTGGCTGGGCCAGAACCTGGTCCGGACCCTCGCCGCCGAGCGCGACCGGGTCCGCTGCCTGGTGCCGGTCGACGACCAGGCGGCGCCGCTCGCGCTCGTGTCGCCGGCCGTCGAGGTGGTGGTGGGCGACGTCCGCGATCCCGCCACCGCCGACCGCCTCTTCGACGGCGTGGGCACCGACGCCGCCGTCTTCCACGCCGCCGCGGTCATCCACCCGACCTCGTCCACCCGTGAGTTCTTCGACGTCAACGTGGGCGGCACCCAGAACGTCCTCGACCGGGCCCGGCGCGCCGGGGCCTCCCGGTTCGTGCACGTGTCGTCCAACTCGCCGTTCGGCGTCAACGCGTCGCCCACCGACGTGTTCACCGAGGACTCGCCCTACGACCCCTACCTGGGCTACGGCCGGTCCAAGTACGAGGCCGAGCTGCTCGTGCAGCAGGCCAACGACCGGGGCGACCTGGCCACGGTGATGGTCCGGGCCCCGTGGTTCTACGGGCCGTACCAGCCCTCCCGGCAGAGCCAGTTCTTCCGCACCATCCGCCGCGGCCGGTTCCCGCTGGTGGGCGACGGCACCCAGCGCCGGTCGATGGCCTACACCGACAACCTGGTCCAGGGCCTGCTCCGGGCCGAGGTGGCCGACAAGGCGCCCGGCAACGCCTACTGGGTGGCCGACGCCCGGCCCTACGAGCTGCGGGAGATCCTGGCCACGGTGCGGCGGGCGCTCGACGCCGAGGGCCTGCCCACGTCCGGACCCGACACGCTCCGGCTGCCCCGGGCCGCGGCCCGGCTGGCCGAGCGGCTCGACGTCGCCGCGCAGGCACGGGGCCGCTACGTCCAGCCGCTGCACGTGCTCGGCGAGCTGAACCACACCATCGCCTGCGACATCTCCCGGGCCCGGACCGAGCTCGGCTACACAGCCGGCGGTCGAGCTGGAGGAGGGCATGCGCAACAGCATCCGCTGGTGCGTCGAGCACGGGGAGCAGCTCTGATGGCCCGGACCGTCCTCATCACCGGTGGCAGCGGCTACTTCGGGTCGATCCTGGCCGAGGGGGCGCTGGCCCGGGGCGACCGGGTCCGGGTCTTCGACCTCAACCCGCCGGCCGCGGGCTCGGACGTCGACTACGTGCCCGGCGACGTGCGCGACCTGGCGGCGCTGCGGGAGGCCACCGACGGCGTCGACGTCGTGCTCAACAACGTCGCCCAGGTGCCGCTGGCCAAGGACCGCGAGCTGTTCTGGTCGGTCAACGTGGCCGGCACCGCCAACGTCCTGCTGGCGGCGCGCGACCGCGGCGTCGCCAAGGTGGTGCACACGTCGTCGAGCGCCATCTTCGGCATCCCCGAGTCCAACCCGGTCACCGAGGACACCCCGGGGCGGCCGCTGGAGGCCTACGGCCGGGCCAAGCTCGAGGCCGAGCACCTGTGCCACGACGCGGCGGCGTCCGGACTCGACGTGTCGATCGTCCGGCCCCGCACCATCCTCGGTCACGGCCGGCTCGGCATCATCGCCGTACTCTTCGAGTTCGTGGCCGAGGGCGCCCCCGTCTACGTGCTGGGCAGCGGCGACAACCGCTACCAGTTCGTGCACGCCAACGACCTGGCCGACGCCGTGCTCCGGGCCTCGGACCGGGACAAGCCGTCGGTGTACAACATCGGCGCCACCGAGTTCGGCACCATGCGCGAGACGCTCCAGGACCTCGTCGACCACGCCGGCACCGGGTCCCGGGTGCGGTCGCTGCCCGCCGCGCCCGCCCGCATCGGGATGAAGGCCCTGGCCACGGTCGGCCTGGCGCCGTTCGCCCCCTACCACTGGCTGCTGTACGCCGAGTCGCTCTGGTTCGACACCACCCGGGCGCAGGACGAGCTGGGCTGGCAGCCCGAGCACTCGAACGCGTCGGCGGTGATCGAGTCGTACGAGTGGTTCCTCGCCCACCGGGACACGCTCGGGGGCACGCACGGCTCGCACCACCAGTCGCCCGTGAAGCTGGGCCTGCTGAAGGTGGTGAAACGCCTGCCGTGACCGAGCGCAGCGAGGTCCAGAGGCACAGTCGATCTATCGCCACGAAGTGGCGATCCGGTCACCGGTGCGCCCGTAGGGTGCACCAGTGACCGGCGGCACCGAGGTCCTCACCGACGCGGACCCGGACGGCGGGCCGGTGGCCGCCGCAGCGCCCGGCGGCGACGCCGAGACCGAGGCACCCGACGCGCCGCCGGGCCGGTGGCGCACGCCGCTCGTGGTGCTGGGGCTCACGGCGGTGCTCGCCGTGCCGCTGGTCGTCACGCTCGTGGCGCTCTCCGGTCCCCACTGGTACCCGCTGCTCGACCTGGCCCAGACCGAGATGCGGGTCCGCGACGTCGGCACCGGGCAGTCGCCGCTGGTGGGGCTGATCGGGCGGATCCACGCCTACGGGCGCTCCGGCAGCCACCCCGGGCCGCTGAGCTTCTGGTCGCTGGCCCCGACCTACCGGGTGTTCGGCTCGTCGGCGTTCGGGCTGCTCGCCGGGGTCGTGGTCCTCAACATCACCGCCGTCGGCCTGGCCCTGTGGGTGGCGGTGCGCCAGGGCGGGGCCCGCCTGGCGCTCGTGGTGGCGGCGGTGGTCGCCGTGCTGCTCCACGTGTACGGGACCAACACGCTCACCGAGCCGTGGAACCCGTACATGCCGGTCCTGTGGTGGTTCCTGGCCGTGCTCGCCCTGTGGGCGGTCCTGTGTGACGACCTGGCCATGCTGCCGGTGGCGGTGTACGCGGCGTCGTTCTGCATGCAGACCCACGTGTCCTACCTGGGGCTCGTCGGAGGGCTCGTGGCGCTCGCCGTGGCGGCGTTCGTGGTGCGGCTCGTCCGGGTCCGCCGGGACCGCGAGGCGCGGCGGCGGCTGCTGGGGTGGACGGCGGTCGCGGTGGTCCTCGGGTTCGTGCTGTGGCTGCCCCCGCTCATCGACCAGATCGCCAACGAGCCCGGCAACGCGCTGATCGTGGCCCGCAACTTCAGCGAGCCCGACACCGAACCCATCGGCGTGCGCCGGGCGGTCGAGATCTTCGGCACGCATCTGGACCTGTCGCGCTTCCTGGGCGTGGACGACCGGGTGCGCACCGGGTCCTCGCTGCCGGCGGCGGCGCTGGTGGCGGTGTGGCTGGCCTGCGCCGGCCTGACCCTGTGGGGGCGCCGCCGCCAGGCCGCGGACGACCCCCGTGGACCGGAGCGCGCCCGGCTGTTGCGCCTGCACGCGCTGGTGGGCGTGGTCCTGGTCCTGGGCCTCGTGACCGCCAGCCGGATCTTCGGCGACGTGTGGTACTACCTGACCCTCTGGGCCTGGGCGGTGACGGCCCTCGTGCTCGTGGCCGCGGTGTGGAGCGTCGTGCTGGCGCTGCCCCGGGGGTCGAGCGCCCCGGCGCGCTGGCTGGGGGCCGGCGCGATCGCCGCCCTGGTGGCGGTGCTGGTGGCCTGGACGGCCCAGTTCACCGTGGACGGGTCCCGGGCCGAGGTCGCCAGCCAGTCGCTCACCGACGTCGTGGGCGAGCTGGCCGACCCCACCGAGGACGCGCTCGCCGCCGGGGACCTGCCCGGAACCGGGCCCGACGCCCGCTACCTGATGACCTGGACCGACCCCAACGACCTGGGCGCGGCGGGCTGGGGCCTGCTCGGCGAGCTGGAGCGCCGCGGCTACGACGTCGGCGTCCCCGAGGTCCACCGGGTCGGCGCCCCGCACCGTGTCCTGCCGGCGGCGGACGCCGACGCCGAGGTCCACGTGTCGGTCGGCCCGGACATCGAGGTCTGGGACGCCCGCCCCGACGCCGAGCGGATCGTGTACGTCGACATGCGGACCGACGCCGACCGCGCCGGGTACGAGCGGCTGCGGGCGCAGCTGATCGAGGACCTGGAGGCCGCGGGGTACACCGACCTGGTGCCGTGGGTCGACAGCAACCCGTTCGGCCTGTACTACGAGCCCCGGGTCGACGCCGGGACCCGCGAACGGGTGTTCGCCATGCTCTCGTTGGGCCTGCCCGTCGCCGTCTTCGTCGGACCGCCGCCGCCGGCGGCATGACCGAGCGGAGCGAGGTCCAGAGGCTCAGTCGATCTGTCGCCCACGAAGTGGCGATGCGGTCACCGGTGTGCCCGAAGGGTGCACCGGTGACCGATCGGACGAGACCCACGTCAGCCGTCTGACCAGGGATCGGCTAACCTGTCCGGACCCTCGCAGGGGGCTCGGGCAACGTCGCCCGCTTCGCCTCAGTGACGTCGCGGATGCGGCCCCCCGGAGTCAGGCCCGACCGGGGATCGGCACGTGTGCGGTCAGCTCGTCGACCGCGCCGTCCCCGTCCCCCCATGTGGCCGGCACCCGCCGCCGGCCCTCGCACAGGCAGGAGGATTGCGACGTGCTGCCCCCCACGACCCGCGAGCTCGACGCCTGCGGCATCGGCTTCGTGGCCGACGCCCAGGGTCGCTCGTCCCGCGCCATCGTCGCCGCCGCGCTCCGCGGCCTGGCGTGCGTCAAGCACCGCGGCGCCGTCGCCGCCGACGCCCGCACCGCCGACGGCTCCGGGCTGCTGGCGCCGATCCCTCCCGCCATCTTCGGCGAGGGCCACGGCGTGGCCGTGCTGTTCGTGCGGGGCGACGACCCCCGGCCCGCCGTCGAGGCCGCGCTGGCCGCCGAGGGCCTGTCCCTCGCGGAGTGGCGCGAGCCGCCGCTCGACCTCGCGGCCCTCGGCGAGCTGGCCCGCGAGACCGCCCCCCGCGTGGTCCACGCCGTGTTCGGCGGCGACGCCGGCAGCCGACTCGGACGCCGAGCGGCGGGCGTTCCGCCTGCGCCGGCGCATCGAGGCGGGCGTCGCCGGCACCTACGTGGCGTCCTGCTCGTTCCGGACCATGGTCTACAAGGGCCTCTCCCCCGCCGACGCCCTGGCCGACTTCTACCTCGACCTCCACGACGAGCGGTTCGCCGCGCCGTTCGCCATCTTCCACCAGCGGTTCTCCACCAACACGCTGTCCACGTGGGAGCGGGCCCAGCCGTTCCGCACCCTGTGCCACAACGGCGAGATCAACGCCCTGTGGGGCAACGAGAACCGCATGCGGGGACGGGCCGAGCTCGGCACCGAGGCGGTCGGCCTGGGGCCCGAGGACCTGTTCACGCCCGTGCTGGATCCCGACGACTCCGACTCGGGCAAGCTCGACTCGGCCGTCGAGCTGCTCATGCGGGCCGGGCGCGACCCCCGCCACGTCATGGCCATGCTCATGCCCGAGGCCTGGGAGAACGTGCGCGACCTCGACCCCGAGGTCCGCGGCTTCTACCGCTACCACTCGGCGCTCATGGAGCCGTGGGACGGCCCGGCCGGCGTGGTGTTCACCGACGGCATCGGCGTCGGCGCCCGCCTCGACCGCAACGGCCTGCGCCCCCTGCGCTACCAGGTGTGCGAGGACGGGTTCGTGGCCGTGTGCTCCGAGGTCGGCGCCATCGACGTCCGGGGCCACGGCAGCGTGGTGCGGGGCCGGCTGGGGCCGGGGCAGATGCTGTTCGTCGACCCCACCCGCGGCTTCCTCGACGACCACGCGTGCAAGGAGCGCATCGCCGCCGGCGCGCCGTACGCCCGCTGGGCCGGCGACGGCTTCTACCGGCTCAACCCGGGCGACGCGTCGCTGGAGACCCCCGACGACCTGGTCCCCCGCCAGGCCATGCACGGCCTGACGAAGGAGGACATGGCCATGGTGCTCAAGCCCATGGCCAACGACGCCCACGAGCCCACCTTCTCCATGGGCGACGACTCGCCGCTGCCCAACCTGGCCCCCCGGGCCCGGCCGCCGGCCCACTACCTGCGCCAGCGCTTCGCCCAGGTCACGAACCCGCCCATCGACCCGCTGCGCGAGCGGCTGGTCATGAGCCTGCGCACCGTGATCGGCCCCCGGGCCCCGCTGCTGACCGAGGCCGCGGAGGCGGTCGAGCTGCTCACGCTGCCCTCGTTCTTCCTGTACCCGTCGGGCGTCGACAACCTCGAGCTGATCGACAAGGCGCCGTGGCCGGTCATCCCGCTCGACGGCACGTTCCCGGTCGCGGAGGGGCCCGCGGGCCTCCGGGCCGCCGTCGACCGCCTGACCGCCGAGGCGGTGGCCGCCGTCGAGGGCGGGGCGGGCACGCTCGTCCTCGAGTCCGAGGACGCCGGGCCCGACCGCGCCCCATCCCGTCGCTGGTCGCGTGCGGTGCCGTCCACCAGGCGCTCGGCCGGCACCGCCTGCGGTCCCGGGCCTCGCTCGTGGTGGTGGCCGACGACGTGTTCGACGTCCACGGCTTCGCCACGCTGCTGGGCTACGGCGCCGACGCCATCTGCCCCCGCCTGGCGCTCGCCACCGTGGCGGCCGAGGCCGACCGCCAGGACGACGGCGACCTGACGAGCCCCGAGGCCCAGGGGCGGTTCCAGGCCGCGGTCGAGGCCGGCGTGCTCAAGATCCTGTCGAAGATGGGCATCTGCACGGTCGACTCCTACCGGGGCGCCCAGATCTTCGAGGTCGTCGGCCTGTCCGGCGAGGTCGTCGACGTGTGCTTCACCGGCACCCCGAACGTGGTCGGCGGCATCGGCTGGGACGCCCTCGGTGAGGACGTGCTGGCCCGCCACGCCGCCGCGTGGGGCGGCACCACCGACCTCGAGTCGCCCGGCTACTTCCGGGTCCGCAAGGGCGGCGAGCCCCACAGCAAGGACAAGGACACCGTCCAGGCCCTCAACGACCTCACCCTGGTCCAGGAGAAGGGCGGCGACGGGCAGGACCGCGACATGCTGGTCGCCCACCTGCTGCAGGCGGCCATCCGGTCCGAGTCGTCCGAGCGCTACGACGCCTTCGCCAAGCTGGCCAACGACCGGCCGCTCATCGAGCTGCACGACCTGCTCGAGCTGGTGCCGGCGGAGCCGATCCCGGTCGACGAGGTCGAGCCCGCCGCCGACATCGCCCGGCGGTTCTCGACCGGGGCGATGTCCCACGGCGCGCTGTCCAAGGAGGCCCACGAGACGCTGGCCCAGGCCATGAACCTGCTCGGGGCCATGTCCAACTGCGGCGAGGGCGGCGAGGACCCGCTCCGCTACCGCACCCGGGGCCAGGGCCGGGACGACAAGAACTCCAGGATCAAGCAGATCGCCTCGGGCCGCTTCGGCGTGACGCCGGAGTACCTGGCGCACGCCGACGAGCTGCAGATCAAGATGGCCCAGGGCTCCAAGCCCGGCGAGGGCGGCCAGCTGCCCGGCCACAAGGTGTCGGCCGAGATCGCCCGGCTGCGCCACACCCAGCCCGGGGTCGGGCTCATCTCCCCGCCCCCGCACCACGACATCTACTCCATCGAGGACCTGGCCCAGCTCATCTACGACCTCAAGCAGGTCAACGCCGCCCAGGTGTCGGTGAAGCTCGTGGCCGAGGACGGGGTCGGCACCATCGCGGCCGGCTGCGTCAAGGCGCTGGCCGACGTGGTCCACATCAGCGGCCAGAACGGCGGCACCGGGGCCAGCCCGCTGTCGTCCATCAAGCACGCGGGGCTGCCGTGGGAGCTCGGGCTGGCCGACGCCCAGCGGGCCCTCGTCGACAACGGCCTGCGCAGCCGGGTGCGGCTGCGGGTCGACGGCGGGTTCCTGACCGGCCGCCAGGTGATCGTGGCCGCGCTGCTCGGCGCCGACGAGTACAGCTTCGGCACCGCCGCGATGATCGCCGAGGGCTGCATCATGCTGCGGGCCTGCCACCGCGACACGTGCAAGCCCGGCGTGGCCACCCAGCGGCCCCACCTGCGGGCCAACTTCACCGGCACGCCCGAGGGCGTGGCCTCGTACTTCCTGTTCATGGCCGAGGAGGTGCGGTCCTACCTGGCCGAGCTCGGGCTGCGGTCGCTGGACGAGGCCATCGGCCGGGTCGACCTGCTGCGGCAGCGCCGCACCGGCGTCGAGCGGGCCGACGTCATGGACCTGTCGCCGCTGCTCGTGGCGCCCGCCGACCCCGGGGCGCCGCGGCGCTTCGTCGAGCGGGTCGAGCTGCAGGACCCCCGGGCCGACCTGGGCGACCGGCTGCTGGCCGAGGCCTTCCGGCCGGTGTGGGACGGCGACGACGTCGACCTGGCCTACGAGATCCACAACGCCGACCGGGCCATCGGCGCCTCGCTGTCGGGGGCCATCGCCCTGGAGTACGGCGAGCTGCCGCCGCGGGGCACCGCCCGGGTCCGTCTCACGGGCACCGCGGGACAGAGCTTCGCGGCGTTCCTGGCCCACGGCGTCGAGCTCGACCTGACGGGCGAGGCCAACGACTACGTGGGCAAGAGCATGGGCGGCGGCCTCGTCGTGATCCGCCCGCCGGACAACGACGCCTCCGACCTGCCGATCCTGGCGGGCAACACCTGCCTGTACGGCGCCACCGGTGGCGAGCTGTTCGTGGCCGGCGGCGTGGGCGAGCGGTTCGGGGTCCGCAACTCGGGGGCCACGGCCGTGGTGGAGAGCGCCGGCGACCACTGCTGCGAGTACATGACCGGAGGCACGATCGTCGTCCTGGGGCCGGTGGGCTGGAACCTGGGCGCGGGCATGACCGGCGGGCAGGCGTTCGTGTTCGACCGCGACCACGAGCGGCTGATCTCGCGGCTGAACCCCGACCTCGTCGACGCGGTCCGGCCCGACATGGGCGGCCTGGAGGAGGTGCGCTGGCTGGTCGAGCGGCACGCCGAGCTCACGGGGTCGCAGCGGTCGGCGACGCTGCTCGAGAACTGGGCGAAGGCGGCGGCCCACGTGTGGCACGTCCTGCCGAAGGACCAGGTCCGGCGGTTCGAGGAGAGCCAGGCCAGCCGCGTCGCCAGCGTGTGACCGGCGGCGAGGGCCGCCTGCCGGGCGGCTGGATGTCCGGCGCCCGGCGGGTCGGCGGCACCGTCCGCCGTCCCGTCGGGGACCACACGCCGTTCGTCCACCGCCTGCTGCGCCACCTGGAGGCGGTCGGGTTCCCGGGCGCGCCCCGTGTGCTCGGCGTCGAGGACGGCGAGGAGGTGCTCACGTACGTCGAGGGGCACGTCCCGGTCGAGGTGCGGCCGGAGGAGATCCAGCCGGTGGTGTTCTCGCCGGCGGGCGTCGCCTCGGCGTTCGCGCTGATCCGGCGCTACCACGACGCCACCGCCGGGTCGGCCCTGGCCGGCGGCGCCGAGGTCGTGTGCCACGGTGACCTGTCCCCGTGGAACACGGTGTACGCCGGCGAGCGGGGCGCCGTCGCCCTCATCGACTGGGACGGCGCCCGGCCCGGGTCCCGGTCCGAGGACGCCGGCTACGCCGTGTGGCGGCACCTCATGCTCGGCTTCCCGGGGGCGCCGCCGCTCGGGGCGCAGCGCCGGCTCCTGGCGGCGGCGTCGGCGGCGTACGGGGAGTTCTCGCCGGCCGAGCTGCTCGACGCCGCGGCCGGGGCCCAGGAGGCGCAGCGGCGGGTGTTCCTCGCGGCCGGGGCGGCGGGCGACCCCCGCTACCTGCGGCTGATCGAGCGCGGTGCGCTCGATCACATCGAGGGTGCGCAGGTTTGGCTGGGGGACCACCGCGGCCGCCTGCTGCGGTGACGTGCCCACGGCGCGAGGCCGTGGCGCGGAAGTTCACACAAACCCCCCGGCGGCCGGTGAACCGGGGGTGCGATTGGCTGTAGCCTCGCCCGACGTCATGGCTGGGACAGCGCCACCTCAGATCCCCGGGTGCCGCGACCTCTCCCTGATCGGGGAGCGCGTCGCGCGCAGCCTCTACGCCGCCACGAGCGACACGCTGGGCCGGGCGGTGACGGTCATCGCCTATCCGCCGCTGGCGGAGGGGCGCACGTGGGACGACTTCGACGAGGCGGCGGCGACGGCCCAGCGGCTCGGGGTCCACCCCAGCATGATCTCGATCCACGAGTGGGGGCACGCCGGCGACGGCCGGCCGTGGATCGTGACCGATCCGCAGCCGGCCGAGGCGCTCGACACCGTGCTGAAGCTGGACGGCCCGCTCGAGCCCGAGCGGGCGCTGCAGGTCGGCGTGCTGCTGGCGGGGGCGCTGGAGACCGCCCACGGCGCGGGGATCGTGCACGGCGACCTGTCGCCGGCCCGGCTGGTGCTGGGGTCGCACGGCGAGCCGCTGATGACCGAGACGGGCCTGGCGCCCTTCGCCGTGTTCCCCGGGCTGGGGGCGCTGAACAACCCGGTCCGCTACCACGCCCCGCCCGAGGTGCTGGAGCGCACGGAGATCACGACGGCGACCGACGTCTACTCGCTGGCGTCGACGGTGTACGCACTCATCGCGGGCCGGGCCCCGCACGAGAAGCCGGCCGAGGTCACCGACAGCAACGCGTCGCTGCTGCTGCGGGTGCTGCAGCTCCCGGTTCCCGCCATCGAGCGGCCGGGCCTGCCGCCGTGGTTGCTGGAGGCGCTGCGGGCCCCGCTGTCGCCCGACCCGGGCAAGCGGCCGCAGCAGGCGATCGAGGTGGCGTGGCTGCTCCAGGACGTGCAACGCCGGGCGGGGTTCGCGGTGACCGAGCCGGTGGTGCTCGACCTCGACGACATCGAGAACCAGCGCTCCCGCCGGGCGACCGGCGGGGCGATGGCATCGTCGAGGACGGCCCGCGGCGCGTGGCCCGCCCCGCTCAGCGCGCCGGCCCCTGGCCGGACGCGCCCGAGGTGGCGCCCCCGATCCCGGACCCCGAGCCCGCCGCCGCTGCGCCAGGCGGCGACGTACAGCTTCCCCGACACCGCGCCCGCCCCCAACGGCCGGAGCGACGACGCGGAGGCCCCGGCGCCGACGATCTTCCCGTTCGCGGTGCCGGACGCCCCCGATGCACCCTCGGGCAACGGCACGAGCCACTGGCCACCGGCCCTGCGGGGACGGCGGCCCCGACCAACGGCGCCACCCTGTGGCCCAGCTCGTGGCCGAGCGCCGACCAGCCCGACGAGCTACCGGCCTGGGCGCAACCCCCGCCCGCCGACGAAGCCGCGGCGGAGTCCGCCCTGTGGTCGCCCTCGACCGGCGCCGAGCCCGAACCGGTCCCGGAGGCCCCGACCGGCCTGGCCGCCCCGACCCCGCCCGACCTCCCCCCGTGGGCGAGCCCAGCCCCCGCGCCCGAACCCCCCGCGGCCGGCGAACCGGCAGCCCTCCCCCCGTGGGCCAGCCCCGCACCGCCGGCCGACGACAGCGCAAGCGGCCTGGCGCCGAGTACCCTCCCCCCGTGGGCCACCCCGGAACCCCCGACCGACACCACGCCTCAGCACCCGGCGAGCCGGCCGGCCTCCCCCCCTGGGCCACCCCCGCACCGCCAGCCGACGACATCGCAAGCGGCCCAGCACCAAGCGCCCTCCCCCCGTGGGCCACCCCGGAACCCGCGACCGACACCACGCCTTCACGCACCCGGCGAGCCGGCCGGCCTCCCCCCATGGGCCAGCCCCGCACCCTCCGCCGACAGCCCTCCCTGGCTCGCCACGCCCGAGCCCGCACCCGCACCGACGGCCGACCTCCCCCCTGGGCGCGCCCACCCCCGCCGACACCCCTCCGTGGGCTCGCCGCGCCCGAGCCCGCACCGACGGCCGACCTCGCCGCCGTGGACCGACCCCCGGCCACGCCGGCCCCTGCGGCATCCACACTCCGTGGGCCCGCACCGACCGCCGACATCCCCCCGTGGACCACGCCTGCCTCCACCCCTGACGGCTGGCACACCCGAGCCGGGACCTGCCGCCGATGGCAGCGTTGGCGAGGCGCCGGATGCGCCCGCGGACGATCGCTCGCCGTGGGCCGCAGCGCTGGCGCCGGTTCGACTGGGCCGCCGGACGCGGCTGCCTGCGTGGTGGATCAGCTCCGGTCCCGGGAGCGTTGCCGGGGACGCGGACGCGGTGCGGGCGATCCTCCGGGTGGGGCGAGCCCTCCGCCGCACCGCTTGCCGCCGGCCAACGGGAACGGGTCGAGCACCAGCTACGGGGTGCCTCGGCCGCCCGAGCTGGACGTGCTTCCCGCGTGGTACACCGACCCTCTCCCGCTGGGCAGCGGGAACGAGCGACTGCCCGGGGGCGGGGACGAGCTGCGGACCCTGTTCGGGGCCGTGGTCGGCGAGCCGCCGGCCGCTCCCCCTGCGCCACCACCGCCTGCGCCACCGCCGCCGGCCGCTGCCCGCCGCTCGGGAGGCGCCGGCGGACGTCGACCCGCTCGGGCCTCCCACCGCCCGGCCGCCGCTCGATCTCAGCCGCCTGCAGGACCCGTTCGGGCCCGCGGCGCCGCCGACGCCCATCGCCATCGGGGCCGGGACGGGCGCTCCCGTGCGGACCCACCGGCCCGCTCCCGCCGCGGACGAGATCCCGCCCGGGGGGCGGGTCGTCACCGGGCGGCCGCCCAGTCCGGCCGCCGCGGCGGCGGCCGCCGCCGCCCGGAGCGCGCGGGACGGCGACTCCGGGGCGACCGACGCCGCGCCCGGGGCACCCGCGGCCGCGGGGCCGCCCGCGCTGCCCGTGCTCATCCTCGTGGGCGTCGTGGCCGTGCTCATCCTCGGGGTCGCCTGGCTGGTGATCACCGGTGACGACGCCGCGCAGCCCGCGTCCGAGCGGCCCGAGGCCCCCGCCGTGCGAGGCGCCCACCGGGCTCGCCGTCACGCCCGTGCCCGAGGGCGCCCAGCTCACCTGGCAGGGCGCCGCCGACGGCACCTACGTCGTGACCGTCCTGTCCACGACCGAGGCCCCCCGCGACCTCCCGCCCGCCGTCGGGACCACCGCCCTCGTGCCGATCGCCGGGGCGCCCGCCGGCACCGAGCGCTGCTTCACCGTGGCCGTGGCGCCGGCCGCCGACGACGGCGAGCCGGGCGCGCCGTCGGACCCCGCGTGCACCGGCAGCGCCACGCCGGACCAGATGCTCCCCGCCCCCGGGGGCTGAGCCTCACTCGACGAGGCGCAGGCCCGACGGGCTGATCGACGGCTCCACCTGCGACAGCTCGACCACGAACTCGGTGCGGTGCCCGGGGAACACGTGCTCCGACACCAGCACCGGGTTCCCGTCGAGCGCCCGGGTGATCCGCTCGCAGCGCAGCACCGGCGACCCCACCGGCACCGCCAGCAGCGCCGCGTCCTCCGGCCCGGCCGCCGCCGCGCCGATCGTCTGCGTGGCCGACCCGATCGGCACCCCCACCAGCTCGTAGAACGGCGTCGCCTCGACCTCCGCCCGCGACAGCCCCGCCCCGACGTCCTCCCGGCACCACACCGTGACCCGGGCGAAGGGCTGGCCGTCGGCCTGGTTGACCCGCCGCACCTCCAGCACCGAGTCCACGCCGAGGACCTGGCGGACCCGGGGCGGCGCCGCCACGAACCCGAAGCCCACCACCCGGCGCGCCGACCCGACACCCAGCTCGCCGAGCTGGGCCTCGATCGTGCCCAGCCGGCCCAGCGTCTGGCGCACCGGGTCGGCGGCCACGAACCAGCCGAAGCCCTGGCGGGAGTCGATCAGGCCCTCGTCCCGCAGCAGCTCCAGCGCCTTGCGGACCGTGACGCGGCTCACCCCGTAAGCTGCCGACAGCTCGCTCTCGCTGGGCAGCAGGGCGCCCGCGGCGAGGTCGCCGCTCTCCACGCGTCGCCGCATCTCGTCGGCGATGGCTCGGTAGCGGACCTCCCTCACTTGTCATATACTTGTCTACATCCCGTCTCCGACGCAAGGGGTCCCGCCGATCATGGCCGTGTCTGCCACCACCCCCATCGAGCTCGTCGACCAGGTCTACGCCCGCCTGCCCGAGCGCGTCGCCCTCGGCCGTGAGCGACTCGGGCGCCCGCTGACCTTCGCCGAGAAGATCCTGGTCAACCACCTCCGCGACGCCCAGGGCCAGCAGCTCGAGCGGGGCCGCAGCTACGCCGACTTCGATCCCGACCGCGTCGCCATGCAGGACGCCACCGCCCAGATGGCCCTGCTGCAGTTCATGACCGCCGGCCTGTCCGAGGCCGCGGTGCCGAGCACCGTCCACTGCGACCACCTCATCCAGGCCAAGGCGGGCGCCGACATCGACCTGCGCCTGGCCGTCGACGTGAACAGCGAGGTCTACGACTTCCTGCGCACGGTCTCGGCCCGCTACGGCATCGGGTTCTGGAAGCCGGGCTCCGGCATCATCCACCAGGTCGTCCTCGAGAACTACGCGTTCCCGGGCGGGATGATGATCGGCACCGACAGCCACACCCCCAACGCCGGCGGCCTCGGCATGGTCGCCGTCGGCGTGGGCGGGGCCGACGCCGTCGACGTCATGACCGGCTTCCCGTTCAACGTGCGCTGGCCCAAGCTGATCGGCGTCCGCCTGACCGGCGAGCTGTCCGGCTGGACCGCCCCCAAGGACGTCATCCTGCGGGTGGCCGAGATCCTGACGGTCAAGGGCGGGACCGGCGCCATCGTCGAGTACTTCGGCCCCGGCGCCGACGCCCTGTCCACCACCGGCAAGGCCACCATCTGCAACATGGGCGCCGAGATCGGCGCCACCACGTCGCTGTTCAGCTTCGACGACCGCGGCCTGGCCTACCTGCGGGCCACCGGGCGCGGCGCACTGGCCGACGCCGCCGCCGCGGCCATGGCCGACCTGCGGCCCGACCCCGAGGTCGCCGCCGACCCCGGCCGCTACTTCGACCAGGTCATCGAGATCGACCTGTCCACCCTCGAGCCCATGATCAACGGCCCCCACTCCCCCGACCGGGCCCACAAGGTGTCCGAGGTCGGCGAGCACGCCCGGGCCGAGGGCTGGCCCACCGACATCTCCTCGGCGCTCATCGGCTCGTGCACCAACTCGTCCTACGAGGACATCACCCGGGCCGCGTCCATCGCCCGGGTCGCCGCCGCCCACGGGATCAGGGCCAAGACCGAGCTGCTCATCACCCCCGGCTCCGAGCAGGTCCGGGCCACCATCGAGCGCGACGGCCTGCTGGCCGACCTCGAGGCGGTGGGCGGGACCGTGCTCGCCAACGCCTGCGGCCCCTGCATCGGCCAGTGGAGCCGCCCGGCCGCGGCGAACGGCCAGCCCAACACGATCGTCAACAGCTACAACCGCAACTTCCCCAAGCGCAACGACGGCAGCGCCAACACGCTGTCGTTCGTGACCAGCCCCGACATCGTCGTGGCCATGGCCCTGGCGGGGACGCTCGACTTCGACCCGGTGCACGACACGCTCACCGGCGAGGACGGCAGCGAGGTCCGGCTGGAGCCGCCCCGAGGGCGAGCAGCTCCCGGCCGCGCGGCTTCGACCCCGGCGAGTCGGGCTACGTCGGCCCGCCCGAGGACGGGGCGGCCGTCGAGGTCGACGTGGCGCCCGACAGCGAGCGGCTCCAGCTGCTCACCCCGTTCGCCCCCTGGGACGGGCAGGACTACACCGACCTGCCGGTGCTCATGAAGGCGGCGGGCAAGTGCACCACCGACCACATCTCGGCCGCGGGCCCCTGGCTCCGGTTCCGGGGCCACCTGGAGAACATCTCCGGCAACCTGTTCCTCGGCGTGGTCAACGCCTTCCGGGACACCGAGGCCGGCCACGGCCGGGACCCGCTGGACGGCGAGATCCGCTCGTACCCCGACATCGCCCGCCACCTCCACGAGCAGGGCGCGGCCTGGTGCGCGGTCGGCGACGAGAACTACGGCGAGGGCAGCTCCCGGGAGCACGCCGCCATGGAGCCCCGGTTCCGGGGCGGCAAGGTGATCTTCGCCCGCAGCTTCGCCCGCATCCACGAGACCAACCTCAAGAAGCAGGGCATGCTCGCCTTGACCTTCGCCGACCCGGCGGACTACGACGCCATCGGCGAGGACGACCGCATCAGCGTGCTCGGCCTCGCCGACCTGGCCCCCGACACGCCCGTGCGGTGCGTCGTGACCAGGCCCGACGGCACGACCGTCACCTTCGAGACCACCCACACCATGAACGACGAGCAGATCGAGTGGTTCAAGGCCGGCAGCGCCCTCAACATCATCCGGCGCAAGCACGCGGGGTGACGTCGTGACCGGTCCCGCCGCCGACCTGCCGCCGGCCCGGCTGCTGGGGATCGACCACGTCCAGCTGGCCATGCCGCCCGGCGAGGCCGCCGAGGCGGACGCGGACCGGTTCTACGGCGGGGTGCTCGGCCTCACCCGGGTGCCCAAGCCGGAGGGCACCAGCCCCGGGGGCTGCTGGTTCGAGGCGCCGTCGCTGCGCCTCCACCTCGGCGTGCAGGACGACTTCCGGCCCGCCACCAAGGCCCACCCGGCCCTGCTGGTCGACGACATCGACGCGGTGTGCCAGCACATCGTGGCGGCGGGCGGCGAGGTCCGGCCCGCGGCCGACCAGCCCGGCATCCGTCGCCTCCACACCGACGACCCGTTCGGCAACCGCATCGAGCTGATCCAGGCGGTCGGGCCGTCCTTCGAGGCGTTCGAGACGATGGCCGAGCACTCGATCTTCCCGCTGGCGCTGGTCGACAACGCCGGCACGGTGTGCTGGATCAGCCGCTCGGTCGAGCGGTTCTTCGGCTGGGACCGCGACCGGCTGATCGGCCGCAGCTTCGTCAAGGTGATCGCGCCCCACTCGCTGGCCGGCGTGATCCAGGCCTTCACCGCCATCGACGACGCCTTCGAGATCACGCCCTGGGGCGGCGTGGGCCTGCCCGTCGGGCTGCTGCACGCCGACGGCACCGAGATCCCCTGCGAGCTGTCGGTCCTCACCACCAAGCGGACCGGGCTGCCGTGGTACGTCGTGAACGTGCGCCGGGTCGGCTACGAGCGGGCCCTCGACCTCGCCATCGAGGCCATGGCCGCCGGTGCCCGCCTCGGCGACGTGCTGACCAGGCTCGTGGGCGCGCTCGAGCAGATGGTGCCGGCGTCGGCCGTGACGATCGGCGACCGCTGGAACGGCGACGAGTTCTCGGTGCTGGCGGGCGGGGCCACGAACCTGCTGGCCGCCGACGGGCGCACGCCGTGGGCCCGGGCCATGACCTCGGGCGAGGACGTGTACGTCGCCGAGCTCAAGCTGCTGCCGTCGCCGCTGGCGGCGCTGGCCCGGGCGCAGGGCTACGAGGCGTGCTGGGTCCACCCCGTGGTCGTCCCGGGCGACACCGAGGCGCTGGCCGCCATCATCGTGTGGCGGACCCGCCCGGGGGCGCCCACCCGGTTCACGTGGACCACGGTGCGCCGGGTCGGCCAGCTCTGCGGCTCACGCTCCAGTGGGACCGCAGCCACCGGAACCTGCAGTACGCGGCCACCCACGACCAGCTCACCGGCCTCGCCAACCGCCTGGCCTTCCTCGACCGGCTGACCACCGTGGCCGCGGGCGGCGAGGGGCGGGCCGCCGTGCTGTTCCTCGACCTCGACCACTTCAAGCCGATCAACGAGACGCTCGGCCACCCCGTGGGCGACCGGGTGCTGGCCATCGTGGCCGACCGGCTGCGGGGCGTGCTGCGCCCCGGCGACCTGGTGGCCCGCATCGGCGGCGACGAGTTCGCGGTGCTGTGCGAGCGGCTGACGGCCGCCGACGACGTGGAGGCCGTGGCCAAGCGCCTGCTGACGGTGATCCGCGAGCCGATCCAGCCCCGTCCCGGCCTCGCCACCGAGGTCCGGGTGGACGCCAGCATCGGCGTCACCGACCTCGAGCTCGACGAGGGCGTGGACGCCACCCTGGCCCGGGTCGACCAGGCCATGCGCGAGGCCAAGATCACCGGCCGCGGCCGCTGGGTCCGCTACCGGGCCTGATCCCGGGGCGACCCCACCGGGCCGGGCTCGGCTCCTACGATGCTCCGCCGTGGCTGACATGGCCGTCCATCGCATCGGCAGCCGCGAGTACCGCGTCTACGGGCTCCAGACGCTGGCCGAGGAGATCCGCGGCGCGAGCCGCCAGGTGTCCGAGGCGGTCGGGGGCCGGCTCGACGCGGCCCGGGCCGCCCTGGAGGGCTGGCACGGCGCCCACGCGTCCGCCTTCGTGACGCGGGCCAACTCGGTGCAGTCGGCCATGGTGAGCTTTCAGCTCGCCGTGCGGGACGCGGCCGCGACGTGCGCGTCGTGGCCGGGCGCGGCCACCGGCAGCAGCTACGGCGACAACTACGTCCACCAGGGGTCCCAGCTGTACTGGACCGACGACCAGCCCACGACGTCGAGCGCCACGCCGAGCGCCCTGCGGGGCTACCCCGGCGCCGCCGGCGACCAGGCCGGCCTGTTCGGCCGGGCGGCGGCCGCGGTCACCATCGCCGACCTCACGGCCGACGTGTCGGTCCAGCGCGGCCTGAACGCCGACGAGCGCCAGGAGCAGCGGGAGGCCGGCACCCCCAACTACGAGATCGAGACGATGACCGTGTGGGGCGACCCGGTGCCGTGCCCGGTCTCCGAGGTGTTCGGCCTGCCCGACCTGGCCGGCCAGGCCGCCACCGTGCAGGGCGACAGCCAGGACCTGGCCGACTGGGTGACGGCGGTGGCGTACGCGTTCGAGAAGGGCGACGCCGGGCTCAAGCAGCTGCTGCTCGACCACCCGGAGGTGGCGGGCTACTTCGCCGGCGGGCTGGATCCCGACGGCCGCATGACCGGCGAGGCGGCGCTGGCGCTGATCATGGCGAACCTCGAGCTGTTCGACCAGGCCGGGGGCCGGGGCGACCGCGACGGCGTCGTGGGCCTGCCCGACCTGGAGGCGATGGCCGACGACATGACCGTCCCGGCCCACCTGCGGGACGCGGCGCGGTACCTGCTCGACAACCGGCTGCTGCTCAGCATGGCGAGCATGATCGACGAGCCCTACGCCTACGAGGTCGAGCCCGAGGAGGGCCGCCTCACCGCCGACGGCATCGCCCGGTTCCTCGAGTTCAACCACTCCGTCAACGAGGTCGCCCTCAACTTCGACCTGCTCGACGTGGCGGCGCACGGCGGCGACCCCGACGGGTACGTGTCCCCCAACGACCTGCGGGCCGCGGCCGACGACATGACGCTGCCCGCCGGGCTGCGCGACGCGGCGACGTTCCTGCTGGCCAACGGCATGCTCACCCAGCGGATGCAGGCCTACGAGCACGCCAACCTCGCCCGCATGACCTACGACCACATGATGGCGGGCCAGCCGCTCACCGACGCCGTGTCCGGGTTCAACCGCAACGGCGTGATCGCCCTGGCCATCGACCAGCAGGCGTTCCCCGACCCGGCCGACGCCCGCCGGTTCGTGCTCGACCTGCCGGTGTCCGACGCCTACGGCAACGGCGGCCTCCCCATCAGCCTGGTGTCGGACGAGGGCGTCAAGGCGCTGGCCAACTCGGCGCTGATCGACGCCAAGGGCGACCTGAGCGACTCCCACGCGGTGATCGCCCACCTGCCCGAGACGACCGGCTGGAACGGGTCCCGGGGGGCGGTCGAGCAGGCCGGCGGGGTCCGCAACACGCTGATCAACGGCTACTACGACCTGCTGGCCAAGCGGGCCGACGCCCTGTTCGCCGGCGACCTGGCCGGCCACCCGGAGCTGGCGGGCCACCCCGGCGCCAACTGGCTGATGTTCGCCCCGTGGGCCTCCAACGGCGTCCACGGGGTGATCACCGGCGACATCACGGGGCCGGCCGGGTTCACCACGTCCGGCATCATGCAGGGGGCGGCGGACGGCAACCAGTTCATCTTCAACGACATCGGCGGGCGCTACGCCGCCTTCATCGAGATGTACGAGGCCAACCCGCACCCGACCGAGGGCCAGCTGGAGAGCTTCTTCTCGAACAACTTCGACGACGGCGACGGCACGATCCGCAACGGCTTCGCCGCCTACGTGGCGGCGATGGAGGAGGACGACCCGGTCCGCAAGCAGCGGCTCATGTTCGAGGCCAACACGCTGGTGGCCACCCACGAGCAGGCCGGCGTGCAGCCCTACCTCGAGGACGTGTCCTTCGGGCCCGACAGCATCGCGACCCGCTTCGTCGAGCTGCAGGTCGGCAACACCCGGCTGGCCGTCACCGACGACGTGCCCCCGGGACCGAGCACGAACAACCACATCATCGACAGCCCGCTCCTGTCGTTCGACACCGGCGGCCGCACCGCGGAGAGCTACGTCGGCGACGTCAACCGGTTCCGGATCGGCGGCGACCCGAGCGGCGGCGTGGTGGACATGGGCGAGATCCGGGGCCACGAGGCGTTCCAGCCCGACTTCTCGGGCTCGACCGCCGACTGGTGGCGGGACGGCACCGGCGGAGGGCAGGGCGACCCCGAGAGCCTGGCCGGCTCCAACGCCACGAGCTGGCCCGACTGGAGCGAGCGGATGAACTACATCCTCCACCTGTTCGAGCAGAACCACACGAACCCGGAGCTGTTCAACACCGACCGCATCGACGTGGACCTCGACGATGTCACGTGGCTGGAGGACGGGGCCCTGCCCCGTGGCTGACGGCCGCCGGCGGGCGTGGCTGGCTATCTTCGCCGCCATGGCCCTGGGAACAGGCACGGGCGCCTCGTGCGGTGACGGCGACGACCGTCCCGACGGGTCGACCCAGCCCCGCGACGAGGAGATCCGCGCCACCATCGACGGTGTGTGGGAGGCGGTGGGCGTCGACCCCGACGACGTGAACGTGGCCGAGTACGCCTACACGTTCCGACCCGACGCCGCGGCGTGCGCGGACCTGCCCCGCGACGACCGGTGGTTCGGCGAGCGGGGCAGCACCGCGGTGGTGACCGGGCAGGACCAGACCCAGATCGAGGACGCCATCGTCGCCCACCTCGAGGGCGAGGGCTTCGAGGTCCAGCGCTACCGCTCGTCCCACCCCGACTCGCCGCTGCGGGCCTACGACGCCACCGACGGCGAGGTCACGGTGGACGGCACGCTCAGCCCCGACGGCTACACGACCGTGCACGTGCGGTCGGGGCCGTGCGCCCCGCAGTTCGGCAGCTTCGACCCCGAGCTGTACACGCCCGACGGCTGAGGGTCCCCGACCCGGGCGGGAGCGGGTGCGGTGTCAGTCCTCGCCCGGGCGGCGGTCGGGGCGGCCGGCCTCGTCGTCGGCGTCCGGGTCGTGGCCCGCGGGGTAGGTGCGGGCCAGCTCCTCGGGGGAGGGCTCGCGCCGGCGGCCGGGCCTCCGGGGGCAGCAGGTCGACGATGGCGGCCATCATCCGCTTCGTGTCGGCCTCGGGCGACCGCAGCTTGAGGTCGACGGGGTCGCCGACCCGGACCCGCACGGTGGGCGGGCTGGTCAGGTTCCACACCCGCGGCATGCGCTCGGACCGGGGCCACACCTCCTCGGTGCCCCACAGCCCGATGGGCACGACCGGCACCTTGGCCGTGGCGGCGAGCCGGGCCGCGCCCCACCGACCCGTCAGCTCCGGCTCGAAGAACGCCCGGCCCCGGGGGATGGTGCCCTGGGGCAGGATGGCGACGAGCTCGCCGCTGGCCAGGGCGGCGGCCGCCTCCACCAGCGGGTCGTCGGACCCGGTGGCCCGGTCGACCCGGATCCCGCCGAGCGCCCGGGCGATCGAGCCCACGACCGGGGCGTCGAACACCTCGCGCTTGCCGAGGAACCGGACGGCCCGGCCCCGCTTGGCGAAGGTGGTGCCGAGGGCGAGGACGTCGAAGTAGCTGCGGTGGTTGGCGACGATGATGGCCGGCCCCGCCTCGGGGATCCGGTCGACGCCGGCGATGTCGAAGCGGACCCACGGCAGCAGCTCGGGCCGCACCACGGTCTGCACGATGCGCTGGGGCTCGATGCCGAGCACCGGCACCTTGGGCACGCCGGCCGGCACGTCGAGGTGGACGACCGGCCAGCGGCGCACGGTGGCGAGCGCCAGCATGCGGGGGTCGGGGTTGACCACCACCGGGTTGCCGACCGCCCCGAGCAGCGGGTGGTCGTAGTACGAGTCGCTGTAGGCGTAGCTCGCGGCCAGGTCGACGTCACGGCGCCCGGCCCAGTCGCGCACGGCCCGCAGCTTGCCCTTGCCCCACACGAACTCGCCGTCGATGCTGCCGTCGTAGCGGCCCTCGCCGTCGAGGCCGTAGCGGGTGGCGACGACGTCGTCGAAGCCCAGCCGGTCGGCCAGGGGCCGGATCATGTCCTCGGGGGTGGTGGTGGCGAGCACCAGCAGCCGCCCCTCGGCCCGGTGGTCCTCGATGATCGGCAGGGCGAACGGCTGGACGGCGCCGGCCAGCATCTCGGCCGCCTGCTTGCCGGCGTCGCGCACCTGGTCCTGGCGCCAGCCCTTGGCGAAGCGGGCCGCCTGGCGGGTGAGGATCATCGACGGCCGGGTCTCGCCCACGAAGTCGAACACCTTGTAGACGAGGCCCTCGCCCGGCAGCGACCGCTCGCCCATCACGCCGGCGTCGCGCAGCGCGGCGCTGAGGACCGGCCCGCTCGCGCCCCGCAGCAGGGTGCGGTCCAGGTCGAAGATGGCGGCCGCAGGCATCGCCCGCAACCTAGTGCCTAGGCCGGAAAACGAGAGGAGCCGACCGCGGGTGGATCGGTCGGCTCCTGTGGTGCTGCACAGACGGAGGGGGGATCTGTCTGCGGCACTCTTCCGAGCGGACCAGGGAGGGGGGATTCACAAGCTCCGCTCGTATGTGGGTTCAGTGTGCCGATCCCGGGGCGATTCGTCAAACAGTTGTTAGCGATAGATGCCATCATTGGGAGCGATGGACCTCCGCCAGCTCGCCGCCCTCACGGCCGTCGCCGACGCCGGCTCGTTCTCGGCCGCCGCCCGCCGCCTCCACACCGTGCAGTCCAACGTGTCGACCCACGTCGCCCGGCTCGAGCGCGAGCTCGGCGCCACCCTGGTCGACCGGTCGACCGGGGCGCTCACCGACGAGGGCGACGTGGCCGTCGCCCGCGCCCGGCGCATCCACCACGAGCTGGAGGCCCTGCGGGCCGACATCGAGTCGATGCTGCACGAGGTGTCCGGGCCGGTGCGGCTCGGCTGCATCGGCACGGTCAGCCGCTGGCTGGTCCCCCGCCTGCTGGAGCTCATGGCCGAGCGCCACCCGCTCGTGCACGTCGTCGTGGTCGACGCCACCACCACCTCGCTCGTCCCCCAGGTGGTGGCCGCCAGCCTCGACCTCGCCGTCGTCAACGTGCCGGTGAGCGCCGGCGAGCTGGTCACCGAGCCGCTCTTCGACGAGGAGCGGATCATCCTCGCCCCCCAGGACCACCCGCTGGCCGCCCACGACCGGGTGACCCTGGCCGGGGCGACCGAGCACGCCCTGCTGCTCGAACCGCGGGGCACCGCGTTCCGGGACGAGCTGGACGAGGAGGCCGCCCGCAGCGGCCTCACGGTCCGCCCCCAGGCCGAGATCGACGGCATCCGGCTGCTCACGTCGCTGGCGTACGAGGGCTTCGGGGCCGCGGTCGTGCCCGCCACCGCCGCCCCCCGCTGGTACGAGCCCACCTGCCGGCGCGTCCGGGTCGAGGGCCTGACGCCCCGGTCGGTGGGCCTCGCCACGCTGCGGCGCGGCCGGCTGTCGGCCCCGGCCCGCGCCGTGCGGGCCGCCATCCGCGACCTCGTCGCCGCCACCGACCAGGAGGGGGTGCACGTCACGCTGACGGACTGAGGCTGCGCCGACAGGCGGAGCCGTGGCCCGAGCGGCCCGCTGCGAAAGCAGCAAGAGCGGGAGACAGCTGACCCTGGCGAGAAGCGGCGTCCGGCCCGGCGGCAAGTAGATTCGCCGGTGGTTCCCTGGACCCGGACGAAGGAGCGCGCGGCCGTGCCCGAGAGCATCACGATCACCGACAACCGCACGGGTGAGTCGGTCGAGATTCCGATCGCCGAGGGCGGCGTGGAGGCGGCGGAGTGGCGCAAGCTGCTCCCGAACGTCTGGTTCTACGACGAGGCGTTCATGACGACCGCCGCCACCCGCAGCGCCATCACCGAGATCGACGGCGACGCCGGCATCCTCCGCTACCGCGGCTACCCCATCGAGCAGCTGGCCGCGAGCTCCACCTACCTCGAGGTCGCCTACCTGCTCATCCACGGCGAGCTGCCGACCCCCGCGGAGTTCGAGCCGTGGGTCCACGACATCACGTACCACACGTTCATCCACGAGAACGTGCGCAAGCGGTTCCTCGAGGGCTTCCACTACGACGCCCACCCCATGGGCATGCTCGTGTCGGCCGTGGCCGCCCTGTCCACCTTCTACCTGGACGCCAAGGACATCTTCGACCCCGACAACCGCTACAGGCAGATCGTCCGGCTCATCGCCAAGATGCCGACGCTGGCCGCCGCCTGCCACCGCTTCAGCGAGGGCATGCCGTTCGTCTACCCGGACAACTCGCTCGGGTTCAGCGCCAACTTCCTGTCGATGCTGTGGAAGGTGGCCGAGCCCCGCTACGACGCCAACCCGGCGCTGGCCAAGGCCCTCGACGTGCTGTTCATCCTGCACGCCGACCACGAGCAGAACTGCGGCACGACGGCCATGCGGACCGTCGCCTCGGCCCACTCCGACCCCTACAGCTGCGTCGCCGCCTCGACGGCGGCGCTGTACGGGCCCCGGCACGGGGGCGCCAACGAGGCCGTCATCGCCATGCTCGCCAGGATCGGGTCGGTCGACAACGTCGACGACTACGTGAAGCGGGTCAAGGCCGGCGAGGTCAAGCTGCAGGGCTTCGGCCACCGCGTCTACAAGAACTACGACCCCCGGGCGACGATCATCAAGGAGACGGCCGACGAGGTGTTCGCGATCACGGGCCGCAACCCGCTGCTCGACATCGCGCTCAAGCTGGAGGACGTGGCGCTGTCCGACGAGTACTTCACGTCCCGGCGCCTCTACCCCAACGTCGACTTCTACTCGGGGCTGATCTACCAGGCCATGGGCTTCCCCACCGAGATGTTCACGGTGCTGTTCGCCATCCCCCGGGTGTCGGGCTGGCTCGCCCACTGGGTCGAGCTGCTGGAGCAGGACCAGAAGATCGCCCGCCCCCGCCAGCTCTACGTGGGCGCCCCCGAGCGGCCCTACGTCCCCATCGACCAGCGCGGCTGACCGCGGCGGGAGGCGACCATGCACGCGGTCACGATCGTCGACGGCGCCCTCGCCTGGCGCGAGCACCCCGACCCCGAGCCCGGCACGGGCGAGCTGCTCGTGGCCGTGCGGGCCGCGGGCGTGTGCCGCGGCGACCTCATGCAGCGGCAGGGCATGTACCCGCCGCCGCCCGGCACCACCCCGCCCGACCGCCCCGGGCTCGAGTTCGCCGGCGAGGTCGTCGCCACCGGGCCGGGCACCGGGCGGTTCTCGCCCGGCGACCGGGTGATGGCGGTCGTCACGGGGGCCGGGCAGTCCGAGCTCACCGTCGTGCGCGAGCTGGTGGCGATGCCGGTGCCCGAGGGCATGTCCTGGGCCCAGGCCGGCGGGTTCCCGGAGAACTACACGACGGCGCACGACGCGCTGTTCACCCAGTGCGGGCTGGCCATGGGCGAGCGGGTCTGCATCCACGGCGCCGCCGGCGGCGTGGGCACCGCCGCGGTCGAGCTGGCCGTGGCGGCCGGGGCGTCGGTGGTGGCCACCGTGCGCAACGAGGCGTCCCGCAAGGGCGTGGAGGCGTTGGGCGCCACCGTCGTCGCCCCCGACGGCTTCGGCGACCACGGGCCCTTCGACGTCGTGCTGGAGCTGGTCGGCGGGGTCAACATGGCCGCCAACCTGCGGGCGCTCGCCATCGGCGGGCGCATCGCCGTGATCGGGGTGGGCGCCGGGCTGTCGGCCGAGATCAGCCTGCTCGACCTCATGGGCCGGCGCGGCCGCATCCACGGCTCGCTCCTGCGGCCCCGCCCGCTGGAGGACAAGGCGGCGGCCGCCCGGGCCGTCGAGCGCCACGTCCTGCCGCTGCTGGCGACGGGGGCCGTCACGGTCCCGATCGCCGCCACCTTCCCCCTCGCCGAGGCCACCGCGGCCTACGAGCACTTCGCGGCGGGCGGCAAGCTCGGCAAGATCGTCCTGACCAGCGACGGAGTTTGAGCTTTCCCGACCCGGCCCCCCGGCCACTTGCTACCGTCGGGTAATCCGCAACGCCTGATCCGGTGTCCGGGGGGGAGCGCCGCATGGCCGTAGGGATGCAGGGGATGGTGTCCTCGGCGGTACCCGTCGACGGTGGCACCCTGACGCGACGACGCCGCCTCACGGTCGGACACGGCGAGCAGTGGTTCGTCTTCCCGCTCGCGGTCCGGCGCGCGGGCTGGTGCATGGCGATCGTGGTCGTGGCCGCCGTGGCCTGGGGCAGCCGGGCGGTCGAGGGCGAGCAGGCGCACCTCACCTGGTGGGTGCTGATCAGTGCCGTGTTCGCCGTGCCGGGCCTCGGCGTCACGTGGCTCGCCGGCAGCCGCGTCGCCCCCGTCGACCGACCGGTGTGGCGGCTGTGGTACGTCGGGTTCTGCGTGTCGCTGGTCGGCGCCGCCGCGCTGCTGGCGCTGAGCGGCCACGACTGGGAGTGGGCGCGGGCGCTGTGGGTCGGCTCGGTGGGGCTGAGCATCGTCAGCTACGCGGCCGGCAACACGGTCATCATGCGGTCGCGGGCGGGCCACCGGGCGGCCGGCATCGACGTCGTGGACCTGACGACCTTCGTCGTGGTGGTGACCGCCCCGCTGGCGCTCCTCGTGGGCGACGAGGTCGTGACGTCCGAGGACGCCTGGTACGCGGTGTCGTGGGCGGTGATCACGATGGCGCTGGTCCACGGCGTGGCCGTCGCCGCGGTGTTCGCCGCCCGCATCGCCCGGGAGGACCGGGGCCTGGCGTGGGTGGGCCTGGCGCTGGCCGCCGCCGCGCTCGTGGACTCGGCCGGGCAGGTGGCGCTGGCGGTCGACGGTTTCGCCACGCCGAGCGGCATGCTGCTGACCTGGCACGCGCTGGCCTGCGGCCTCGGCGCCATCTTCGTCGTCCACGCCATGCGGCGGCCGTCGGTGGGCCTCGACCGGCTGCCCCCCGAGGCGCAGGTCCGCCGGCGCAACGTCGTGTCGGGACTCGTGCTGGCGGCGGTGCCGGTCATCGTCGTCGAGGCCCTGCTGTGGCGGGACGACGCCTGGGTGGTGATCGGGGCGGGCGCCAGCGTGGTGGCCCTGCTCGTGCTGTCGAGCGTCCGTCACCTGCTCGTGGCCCGCGAGACCGCCCGGCTGTACCGCGAGGTCGACCGGGCCGCCGACGAGCGCCGGCGGCTGCTGGCCGACGTCATCCACCACGTGGACACCGACCGCTACCGCATGGCCGCCCGCCTCCACCAGCAGGCCATGTCGTCCTACAGCGCCATGGCCACCTTCGTCACCGCGCTGGAGATGTCCCCGCCGGGACGGCCGGGGGCGGCGCTGGCCATGGTCGCGGCGCGGGCCCGCACCGACCTGGCCGAGCAGGTCGACGCCCTGCGGGACATGGTGGCGGCGATGGCCCCGCCCCTCGGCGACGGCCAGCTGCGCCTGGAGGCGCCGCTGCGGGCCTACGTGGACAGCCTGTACGGCGACGGCTGCCGGCCGTCGCTCAGCATCGAGGTCGACGAGTCGGTGGCGCCCGACTGGACCACCGAGATGCTGGCGCTGCGCATCATCCACGCCGCGCTCGACAACGTGCACCGCCACAGCCGCTGCCGGTCGCTGCGGGTGAGCGTCGCCCCCCGGGGCCAGACGGTCGTCCTCGAGGTGGTCGACGACGGGGTCGGCTTCGACCGGGACGCGGTCGAGGCCGGCACGGGCCTCGAGACCATGCGCACGCTGGCCGGCTACCTCGACGGGTCGGTGGACGTCACGAGCACCCCGGGCCGGGGCACCCGCGTGCTCGTGGTGCTCGGCGCACCGATCCCGCCCCGCGGGCGGCCGGACCTGCGCCTCGTGACGAGCGACGCCGACTGAGGCGTCGGTAGCGTCACGCAGCGTTGAACTTCGCTAGGTGGAAGTTGATCTGGTTGGGTGGTCGGAGGGTGGCGGTGAGGTGTTGCCAGGCGGGGTGTTGGAAGCGGCGGGCGGCGAGGACGGTGATGGTGTCGCGGATGCCGCGATGGTCCATCGTGATCCGCCGATGTCGACGCGGGCGTTGAGGTCGCGCATGGTTCGTTCGATGACGCCGCTGCCGATCTCGGGGCCGCGAGGTAGGCGAGGTGCCGCCGGAGGTCGGGGTCGAGGCAGGTGAGCACCTGCGGACGGGCGACCTCGAGCAAGGACAGGGCGCGGCGATGTCCGGCGGTGTTGAGGCGGTCGATGAAGTCGTCATAACCGGTGAGGGCCTCATCGACTGAGAGCTCGTGGCGGAGGCTGTGTCGGAGCCAGTCGCCGAGTTCGGCGCGTTGGTGTTCGCCCAGGGGGCAGCGGCGTGGTCGGCGTAGAGAGCCCAGCGCAACCCTCGGCCGAGGTGCCACAGCATCGCTGTTGGGGCACGTCGGGCCACAGGGTTGTGGCGAGCTTCGTGACGGCTTCTTCGCCGTCGACGACCACGACCTTGGGCGGATCGATCTCGGCGAGCTGCGCGGCCAGCGCACCAACGTTGCCCGACGGTGAGACCAAGGAGCTCGGCGTGAGCGCGTCGCCGACGGGCTGGCCCTGACGTCGACCACGCCGATGGCCATGTTGCACGCAGCGCCCAGACGCAACGGCCCGGCCGCACCCGGTTCCGTCGAGGATCACGACATCGGCCGCGCCACGCGGGTCGAGCACTCCGTTCGGAGCCAGGATCGCAGCCACGTCAGCGACGGCTTGTGCGCGGCGCGCCGGTCGCTCGACGCGCTCGAGAGCGACCCGGCCGTGGCCGCCGCACGAGCGAAGGACATCTGCGAGGCCAGCTCGGCCAGATCGAGGCTCAGCCGGTCTGTCCGCCGCTTCCCTGCAGGTCCATCATCACCAGCAACGCCGCGAAGACCTTGCCGCACTCGGCACCCGACATGCCACAGCCGCACCTCGACCGACCCGCGCGGTGTCGAACCGACGAGGTCGCGTCCGCCGGCCCTTGCGGGCGAAGTCGCTCGAGACCCACAACGAGGACACGAGAACGGGGCGGCAGACCACGCACCGGCGCCCACTTCGGGCCGCACACCTGGTC
Organism: uncultured Acidimicrobiales bacterium; assembly: GCA_963759225.1. GTDB lineage: Bacteria > Actinomycetota > Acidimicrobiia > Acidimicrobiales > VFJN01 > ZC4RG19. The sequence goes on from CAVWYL010000006.1 coordinate 48,779, forward strand.
GATCAGCCGCTCCTGCAGCTCATCGAGCGCAACGCCAACACCGCCACCGGAAGATCCTTGCTCATCTGCACCGCCAACGACTCGAACGCCGACCACGACAACATGCCGAGCTCGGGGGCCTCGATGGACAGCGCCAAGTTCACCACGGGCATGACCGCTCCTAACGCATAGGAGCGAAGTTCAACGGTGGTGAGCTACCGAGGCGTCAGCCGGCCATCTGCGACGTGGCGTAGCGGGAGGCGACCCGCCACGCCGTCTCGGCCTCGATCTGGCCGGTGAGCGCCATCTCGATGGCGGACAGGGCGAAGCCGAGGATGCCGCGGCTGGCGAGGTCGACCTCCTCGCGGGCCTCCTCCGTGCCGGCGAGCAGCGAGGCGATCTCGGCCACCAGCGGGGCCCGGGCCGCCACGGCCGACGCCTCGATCGACTCCTCGCGGGCGGCCCACACGTCCCGGAACAGGAACCGGTAGGCGTCGGGCCGCTCCTGGAAGAAGGCGAACAGGGCGGCCAGGAGGTGCTCCATGCGCCTGACCTGCGAGAACGGCGCGCTGGCTGCGTAGCGGAGGCGTTCCTGCAGCTCGCCGAGCAGGTCCTCGGTGACGGCGAGGAACAGGTCGCTGCGCCCGCGGGGGAAGTGCCGGTAGACGAGCCCGCGGGACACCTCGCCGGCCGCCGCCACGTCGGTGAGCCCCACCTCGGCGTACCCCTCGGCGAGGAAGACCGCCCGCGCGGCACCGACGATGTCGGCGCGCCGCGCCGGTCCGCTCTTCCGGTGACCAGTCGTGTCGCTCACGCTCGCCTCCCGCAGCGATGGTGAACAACACCGTACCCTTCCGCAACGCTCCGGTACGGCCGGGGCGATCCGGGTGTCGACATTGACATCATGTCGATGCTCGACACAGCCGTTGACGCGGTGGGCATGGCTGCGCCACCGATGCTGACGCTCGGTGGATGGGCGCTTGACCGCCATAGATAACCGTTATATATATCGGCTATGCGCGATCCCGTCCTGGCCCTGCTGGCCAAGGAGCCCGCCCACGGGTACGAGGTGCGCCAGCGGCTGGTGCAGGCGCTCGGTCCCCTGGGCGAGGCGCTCACCCCGGCCAGGTGTACGTCACGCTCGGGCGCCTCGCCCAGGCCGGCCTCGTACGGGTCGATCAGGTCGGCCAGGCCCGCCACCCGACCGCAAGGTCTACGAGCTCACGCCGCCGGCCGCGAGCGGGTCGACGCCTGGCTGACGGACGTGGCCTGGACAAGGTGGCGCCCACCGAGTTCCACCTCAAGCTGGTGGCGGCGGCGGCCACCGGCCTCGCCGACCGGTGGCGCTGATCGAGGCCCAGCGCCTGGAGCTGCTGCGCCAGCTCCGCGACGTGCAGGCGCTGGCCACCGCCGAGCCCGGCGGCGACCCGGCCCAGCTGGTGCTGGAGGGCGCCGCCCTCCGCCTCGAGGCCGACGTGCGCTGGCTCGAGGTCTGCGAGCAGCACTGGATCGAGCAGGAGGGACGTCAGTGAGCGCTGTCCTGGAGGCCCGGGGGCTCGTGCAAGACCTACGTGGCCGACGAGTGTGCCCGTGCGGGCCGTCGACGGGCTCGACATCGACGTCGAGGCCGGCCGAGACCGTGTCGGTCATGGGCCCGAGCGGGTGCGGGAAGTCGACCATGCTCCACCTGCTCGGCGGGCTGGAGCGCCCGGACGTGAGGCGAGATCGTGCTCGACGGCGCCCGCGTCGACTGGCTGTCCGAGGCCGATCGGGCCCTGCTCCGCCGCCGGGCCGTCGGCTTCGTGTTCCAGGCGTTCAACCTGGTCGACGAGCTGACCGCCGCCGAGAACGTCGAGCTGCCCGCCCGCCTCGCCGGCGCCTCGCCCGCCGGGCCCGGGCCCGGGCCGCCGAGCTGCTGGAGCGATTGGGGGTGGCCGCCCGGCGACGACCACCTGCCCGACAGGCTCTCGGGCGGCGAGCGCCAGCGGGTGGCCCTGGCCCGGGCGCTCGTGAACGAGCCCCGGGTGATCCTGGCCGACGAGCCCACCGGCAACCTCGACAGCCGGTCGACCGGCGAGATCCTGCGGCTGTTCGACGAGCTGCGCGCCCAGGGGCAGAGCCTGCTCGTCGTCACCCACGACGCCCGGGTCGCGAGCACCGCCGACGTCCTGGCACGATGCGGGACGGGACGATCACCGGCCACACCCGCCTCGACGCCCCCCGGGCGGGCCGCGTCGTGGACGGCGCTGGCCGACCTCGGCGGGGACTGATGGCCGCCACGGTCGCCCCCTGGCTGGCCTGGCGCAACCTGCGCCACCGGCCCGGCCAGGCCGCGCTCTCCTGCTCACGCTGACCGTGGCCACGAGCACCCTCGGCGTCGGGATGTGGCTGTACGGCAGCGCGGACGGCCCGTGGGACCGGGTGTGGGCCCGACACCGACGGCTTCCACGTGTCCGCGGCCTACTACAGCGACCGCGACGCGGCCCGCGGCGACGCCGACCTCGGCGCGGCCCGGGACGCCCTGGCGGCGCTGGCCGCGGAGCCGGACGTCGTGGCGGTGGGCGGCCCGTGGACCCACCTGTACGGCCGGCTCGACACGGCCGCCGGCAGCGAGGACCTGACCGCCGAGGTGCGGCCCCTCGGGGTCTCGCCCGTCGACCAGCCGCTGGTCACCGCCGGGTCGTGGCTGGGTGCCGGCCGCGGCGTCGTGCTGGAGCAGGGGCTCGCCGACGCCCTGGGCGCCGGGCCCGGCGACCGGGTGCGCCTCCAGGGCCGGGCCTTCCCCGTGCAGGGCGTGGCCATGACGGTCAGCCGCGGCGGTTCCCGCTCAGCCGGCCAGCCCAGGTGTGGGCCACACCGGCGGTGGCCGGCGAGCTCCGTTCCCTCGGCATGACCGACGAGGGCGTCGAGCTGCAGGTGCGCCTGCGCGACCCCGATGCGGCCGGTGCGGTCGCGGCCCGCCACGCCGGCGCCGGCGGGCTGTCGCTGGAGACGTGGCGCGAGCGCCGGGCGGCGTCGCACTCCGACATCGACATCCTGGCCGGGACCGTGTTCGCGGCCGGCATCCTCGTGGGCCTGCTCAGCGCGGCCACCGCCGCCGTGGTCGTCGCGGGCCGGATGGCCGCCCATGCCCGCCAGACGGGCACGCTCAAGGCGGTGGGCGTGCTGCCCCGCCAGGTCGTCGCGGTGCTGCTCGTCGAGCACCTGGTGCTGGCGGGGGTGGCCACGGTCCTCGGCCTGGCCCTCGCCCGGGCGGTCGCCCCCTGGCTGGCCGCCGCATCCCAGACGGTGCTCGGCGCGCCCGAGACGCCCGCGCTGTCCTGGGCCCGGGTGGCGATCGTGGCCGGAGTGGCCGTCGGTGTCGTCGTGCTGGCGACCGTCCGTCCCGCCCTGCGCAGCGCCCGGAACACCACGATGCGGTCCCTCGCCGGCGGGGCGCGGCCGCCCCGGCGACGGGGCGCCTGGCCGGGCTCGTGGACCGGGCGGGGGCACCGCTGCCGGCCGTGCTCGGGATGCGGTCGGCCTGGCGCCGGCCCGGACGGCTGCTCACCAACGCCGCCGGGCTGACGCTGGCGGTGGCCATGGTCGTCGTGGCCGTCGCCCTGCGAGCGAGCCTGGAGCGCCTGGCGGCCGAGCCGGAGGAGGCCGGGCACGCCCTGAGCGGGCCGGCCACCGGCGTCCTCTACGACCGGGTGCGGCTGATCGTGCTCGCCACCGCGGGCGTGCTCGTCGTGCTGGGCGCCGTGAACGCCGCGGTGGTGGCGTCGTTCGCGGCCCGCGACGGCGTGCGCGTCGACGCCACGATGCGGGCCGTCGGCGCCACCCCCCGCCAGAGCGTGGCCACGCTGGTCGTGTCGCAGATGGGGGCGTGCCTGCTGGCCGTCGGGGCCGGCGTCCCGCTCGGGCTGGCGCTGTGGGGGCTCATGGAGGGCGGCGACCTGCCGCCGGTGCCCGTGCCCGCGGGCTCGGTGGCCGCCGTGGCCGTGGTCGTGCCGGTGGCCTTCGCCGCCATCGTGAGCGTCCCGGGGTGGCGGCGCGCCCGGCGTCCGGCCGGCCTCGCCCTCGGGGGCGACTGAGCGGTCTGTCGTCTCTCACCGCGGATATCCGCGGTGAGAGACGACAGACGCTCTTCAACCGCCGGGCAGCGGCACCACCGTGGCCGCCGCCAGCACCGCGGCCCCGACGGTGAACCACACCGACAGGTGGTCGTCCGACTCGTCGAGCAGCAGCTCGACCTGGGCCCCGGCCGGGATGCCGGGCCCGTACTCGATGACCGCCCGGTGGGGCCGGGCCAGCAGCCCGTGGGCGAACGCGGTGCCGGGCTCGATCTGTTCCTCGACGGCCGCCCAGTAGGCGGCGTTGTTGACGTGGCCCAGCAGGTCGATGTCCACGGCCCGCAGGCGCCACGGCTCGGCGGCGGCCCCGACCGGCGGGTCGCCGAGCCACAGCCGGCTCGACACCTTGCGGCCCCCGGCGGCCGGGGCGTAGGTGGCCATGAAGTGGTCGGTGAGCGGGGCGGGCGCCATCGTGGCCGTGTCGACGTGGACCCACAGCGTCGACAGCTCGACGTGCCCGCGCTGCTCCCCCGCCATCGTCATGCGCCGCTCGGCCCAGCGCCGCCCCACGCCGCCGCACCAGGTCGCGAGGTCGAGCCACTCGCGCCAGCGGGGGCGGCGGTGGACGTCGATGACGGCCCGCCGCACGACCCAGGTGGTGTCGGCGTCGTCCATGCCGCTGTCGGCGGTGTCGTCGTTGCCGATGTCCTGGAGGTAGCGGGCGCAGGCGTCGAGCCGCAGCCGGCCGGTGGGATCGGCGTCGGCCAGGCGCACCCGGCGCCCGGCCCGGAACACCCGGCCCTCGGTCGGGGGCGGAACGAGCGGTTCGTCGAGCACGCCCGCGGTTCTAGCGGCTCACGTCGTGCTCCGCCCCGCAGGCCGAAAGAGGTGCTGTTCATCGTTTGTTTATCGATCCAGCCCTTGCGCCGGCAGCGAATAATGGCCGTGATCCCGTCACAGGAATGCAACGTGACGAACATCACGGCGAGAACGGTCCTCCGTTTTCTTACACGTAACGTGCAATCTGGTACACAGAAGAAGCGGGTCGGGAAGCCTGAGTGGTACTCGCTGAATACGCGCGCTGCAATGCCATGAATCTCCTCCCCCAAGGACGGGCCATGACTCCCCCTTTGCGATCAACGACGTGTTCATCACGGGCACCGGCACCTTCCTGCCCGGCGAGCCCGTGCCCAACGACCGGGTCGAGGAGGTCCTCGGCCAGATCGGGCCCCGCCCGTCGCGCTACCGGCGCACGATCCAGTCCCTCAACGGCATCACGAGCCGGCACTACGCCCTGGACGACGGCCGGCCCACCCACCTCAACGAGGAGATGGCCGCCCTCGCGGTCGAGGCGGCGCTCGAGGCCCGGGGCCTCCCGCTCGACCAGGTCGGCATGCTGGCCGTCGGCACCACCATCGGCGACCTGCTCATGCCCGGGTTCGCGTCCATGGTCCACGGCCGTCTCGGCGCCCCGCCGCTCGAGGTGCTGTCCGCCGCGGGCATCTGCGCCTCCGGGGCGGCCGCGCTCCAGCACGCGTGGACCGGCGTGCTGGCCGGCCGGCACGAGGTGGCCGTGGCCGGGGCGTCCGAGCTGTCGAGCGCCATGATGAAGGCCGGACGTTTCGCACTGGAGAGCCAGCTCGCACCCGAGCGGGGCGACCCCGCCACCGCCTTCCGCTGGTTCAACGCCGAGTTCCTGCGCTGGATGCTGTCCGACGGCGCCGGCGCCGTCGTGCTCGAGAACCGCCCCCGGGCCCACGGCCTGTCGCTGCGGGTCGACTGGATCGAGCTGACGTCCTACGCCGGCAACCAGCCCACCTGCATGTTCCTCGGGTCGTCCGACCCCCGCGACATCTCGCCCGGCAAGACGTGGCTGACCGTCGACACGCCCACCGACGCCGACCGCGCGGGCATGCTGGTCGTCCGCCAGGACACCGACCTGCTCGGCGAGCACATCGTGGCCACCGCCGCCGAGGAGCTGCGCCGGCTGATCAAGATCGGCGCGCGTCGACCCCGACCTCGAGTACCGGTGGTTCCTGCCCCACATCAGCTCCTACGTGTTCAAGGACCAGCTCGAGCTGGCGGTGCTCGACACCGGCGTCGACCTGCCGGCCGACCGGTGGTTCACCAACCTCGCCACCCGGGGCAACACCGGGTCCGCGTCCATCTACATCATGCTGGACGAGGCGCTGAACACACGGAAAGTTTCAGCCTGGTGACCGCATCCTGGCCATGGTCCCGGAGTCCGGCCGGTTCATCATGAGTTATATGCAATTCACCTGCGTGGAAGCAGACTGAAAGTCTCATTTTCGACTTACCGGTCAGCTATTCACGCGCCAGCTCTCAGATCGATTCAATAGTCCCGCGCGCCCTACACGAGGTGAACCCGCCATGACCATCGTCGACACCACCGACCTGCTCGCCCGCTCGCCCCTCGGCCCCCTGCCCGACGGCGCCTCCCCCACCACCGAGTGGCTCTGGCACGAGCTCGCCGTCGTGTGGGCCGGCTTCGAGGACCAGCTCGCCGCCATCCCCGTCGTCCGCCACATGGAGGACGGCACCATCACCGTCGAGGAGTACCGCGAGCTGCTGCTCAACCTGCGCCAGCAGGTCATCGAGGGCGGCCGCTGGATCGCCCTCACCGCCTCCAACATGTCCATCGAGAACGTCGCCGTGCGCACGCTGCTCATCAAGCACGCGGCCGAGGAGCACCTCGACTTCAAGATGCTGGAGCACGACTTCGCCTCCGTGGGCGGCGACCCCGAGGCCATGCACCGCCAGCCCAAGAACATCGGGTCCGAGGCGTTCTCGTCGTACATGTTCCACCAGGCCACCCAGACCGACCCGCTGCACCTGTTCGGGGCCATGTTCATCATCGAGGGCCTCGGCGCCTGCAAGGCCGCCGGCTGGGCCCGGGGCATCCAGCGCTCGCTCGGCATCGACGAGAGCCAGGTCCGGTTCCTCGCCTACCACGGCGTCAACGACGACACCCACTACGAGAAGCTCCGCGGCATCCTGACCCACCCGCTGGTCGACCGGGCGCTGGCCGAGCGGCTGGTGCGCACGGCCCGGATCGTGGCCCGGCTCTACGCCCTCCAGCTCGAGGAGCTGGGGAACGTCTGATGCCCCGCGACCGCGACAACCCCAGCATCTGGGACGCGATGGCGGCCGACCCGCTGCTGCACGTCGACGACCGCAGCCGCCTGCTGCAGGTGCGCGACTCGCAGCGCTGGACCCGCCGGCACCTCCGCCCGGTGACGCGGGCGCTGTGCATGGCCGTGGTGTGGGCGGCGCTGTTCCTCAAGAGGACGGTGCCGCCCCTCGGGCGGGGCAGCGAGGCCGCGCTCAACTGGCTCGGCCCCCGCTTCCTCACCCGGTGGTCCTCGCCCGAGGCGCTGGAGCTGATCCTGCGCCACTTCGCCATCGAGACCCAGCTGCTCGCGTTCGTGGCCCGCAACTGCGGCGGCGCGGTGCCCGAGCCCGACCTGCTGCCCCGGCGGGCGGCGGAGCTCGGCGACTGGGACGGGATCAACGCCGTGGTCCGCCACGACGCCAACGTGTTCAACCTGTTCATCGACCTGGGCGAGACGCCGGGCGTCGACGTCCACACGGCCCGGCCGCCCGGCGAGCTCGACTTCTCCATGCTGGCCCTGCCGGCGTTCGACCTCGAGCCGGGCGTGCGCCGGTGGCTGCAGCTCGACCTGCAGTCGAGCCTCGACGTCATCGTCGCCACGCTCGCCGTGTTCATGGACCACGACACCGCCGAGCGGGCCGTCAACTCGCTGCAGCTCGACGAGAGCCTGCTGGCCGCCATCGCCAACCTCACCGGCGACCCCACGTTCCGCACGTGGGCGCCCGTGAAGTTCACCAACTGGGTGGGCATGAGCGGCGACGTCGGCCGCGACCTCCACTGGCACTTCGTCGTGACCGAGTACGCCCACACCCGCCTGTGCCGCATGCGGGACGCTCTCGGCGCCGGCGGCGACGCCGCCGCGGCGCGGGCCCCGGCCCCCGCGGCCACGGCGCCGTAGGGGGCCACGGTGCGCACCTTCCGGCCGGGCCGGCTGTCCCGGGCCCACGCCCGCTTCGTGTCCGAGCGCCCCGGGTGGGCCGTCGTCGCCGCGGTGGCGGCCACGGCCGTCCTGGCGGTCGCGGCCCGCGACGTCCGCCTCGACAACAACTTCGCGGCGCTGTTCGCCTCGTCCAGCGAGGAGGCCCGCTTCCGGGAGGAGTACCGCGCCACGTTCGGGCCCGACGACGGGCTGCTCGTCACCGTCCTGCGGTTCCCGGGAGAGCCGGGGCCGGCCGGCCAGGCGCTGGTCGAGGACGTGAGCCGGGCCGTCGCCGGCGTCGACGGCATCGCCCGGGTCGACAGCCCGACCGTGACCGAGATCCTCGATCCCGCCACCGGCGCGCCGACGCCCGCGTTCGGGCCCCGCTCGACGCTGCCGGCGTCGCTGCCCACCGGCGAGCGGGTGGCGCTCGCGCGGGACGGGGGGCTCGGCACCCAGTTCCTCGTGTCCGCCGACGCCCGTACCTGGCTGGTGGCCGCCGAGCTCGACGCCCGCCGCGACTCCTACGAGGAGGTGGTCGGTCCGGCCGGGGAGGTCCGCCGCCGGGTGGGCGCCGCGCTGCGGGGCGCCGCCGACCGCGGCGTCGAGGTCACGCACGAGTACGCCGGGGTGCCGTTCACCCGGGTGGCCGCCATCGACCAGATGCAGACCGACCTGCTGAAGCTGTCGCCGCTGACGACGGTGGTCATGGCCGTGCTGCTCGCCCTGTTCTTCCGGCGGTGGGTGGCGGTGGCGGCCCCGCTCGTCGCCATCGGCCTGTCGCTCGTGGCCACGGCCGGGGATCGTCGGCCTGGCCGGCGACGACCTCAACCAGGTCACGGTCATCTACCCGATCCTGCTCATGGGCGTGGTCGTGGCCAGCGCCACCCACCTGATCCACCGCTACTACCGGGAGCGGGCCGGCGGGCGCGACCCGCGGGACGCGGCCCGGGTCACGCTGGAGCGGGTGCTGCCCGGCGCCTTCGTCGCCAACCTGACCAGCGCCATCGGCTTCGCCTCGCTGGCCACCGCCGACATGCGGATCCTCCACGAGTTCGGCCTCTACATGGCGGCGGCGGTGATGCTGGCCTTCGCGCTCGGCACCACGGTGATCCCCGCCATCCTCGTCCTGGCCCGGGCCGAGGCGCCGGGGCGCTACCTCCAGGCCGAGGCGCCCGGGGCCGGGGCGTTCACCCGGCGCCTCGCCGGCGCCGTCACCGGGCGCCGGTGCGCACCGGCGCTGGTCGCCGCCGGGCTGGCCGTGGTGGCGGTGTCGGCGCTGGCGGCCACCACCGCCCGCTACGACTACGCGCTGTCCGACATGCTGCCGGCCGGCGACCCGACCACCCGCGGCAACACGCTCGTGGACGAGCAGCTCGGCGGCATCATCCCCGTCGAGGTCAGCCTGCGGGGTGAGGCCGGGCACGTTCGCGTCGCCCGACGTGCTGGCCCGGGCCGCGGCGCTCGACGCCTACCTGACCGCCGAGCTCGGCACGCGGCCGGTCGGCCTCCCCGCCCTGTTCGACGCCCTGCCCGAGGCCGCCGCCGCCGACCCGGCCGCCGCGCTCGACGCCGCCGCCGCGCTCCGGCCCGACGCGGTGGACCGGCTGGTGTCCGCCGACCGGGGCCACGCCCGCCTCGGCGGGTTCGCCCCCGACCGCGGCGGCCAGTGGGTCGTCGACCTGCGCGACCGGGTCGAGGCCGAGGGTGCCCGGCTGTTCGCCGGCACGCCGGTCGAGGTCCGGGTCACGGGCGAGGCCCCGGTCGCCTACGACGGCATGAACACGCTCACCCGCGAGCTCGTGGTGTCGACGCTGGTGGCGATCGCGTTCATCGTGGTCGCGGTGGGCCTGGCCTTCCGCAGCGCGGCGCTGGCGCTGGTGGCGGCCCTGCCCAACATCGTCCCCGTCGTGGCGGGCATGGGCCTGTACGCGCTCACCAGCGACACGCTCGACCCGCTGCCGGGCCTGGTGTTCTGCATCGCCGCCGGGCTGGCCGCCGACGACACGGTCCACCTGATCAACCGGTGGCGGGAGCTGCGGGCCGCCGACCCCGGCGGCGACGGCGCCGCCGCGGTGGCGACCGCGCTGGTCACCGCCCGCAAGGCGATGGTGTCCTCGACGCTGGTGCTGGTGGCCGGGTTCTCGTGCCTGGCGCTGTCCGGCTTCGGCTGGAACCGCGAGCTGGGCCTGCTCGGCGCGGTGGTGCTGCTGCTGGCCCTGGCGTCCGACATCGTGCTCGGCTCCGCCGGCCTGGCGGTCTTCGCCCGGATCCTCGACCGGCGCCGCGGTGCGGCAGACTCCCCCCATGGCCGGCACGCTCGCCTGGACACCCGCCCTGGACCGACCCGACCTGCTGGCGGGCCCGGTGGTCTCCGCCCTGCGGGACCACCCCGGCGCGGGGCAGGTGTCGGTCGCTGAGATCGACCCCGACCTGGCCGACACCGCCGCCTTCTGCGCCGCCTACGGGGTGGCGCTCGACGAGTCGGCCAACTGCGTGGTGCTGGCGGCCAAGCGCTCCGGCGGGGTCACCCAGCTGGCGGCGTGCCTGGTGCTGGCCACCACCCGGGCCGACGTGAACGGGCTGGCCCGCCGCACGCTGGAGGCCCGCAAGGCGTCGTTCGCGCCGATGGACGCGGCGGTGGCCGAGACCGGCATGGAGTACGGCGGCATCACGCCCGTCGGCCTGCCGCCGGGCTGGCCGGTGCTGGTGGACGAGGCCGTGGCCGCGCTCCCCGGGGCCGTCGTCGGCAGCGGGGTCCGCCGCTCCAAGCTGCTCCTGCCCGGGTCGCTGCTGGCCGGGCTGCCGGGGGCCCTGGTCCTGGCGGGCCTCGGAACCTGATCGCGGTTCCGGTCGGCGCAGCGCCCGTGGCAGGGCCAACGTTCCTGGACGAGGCGCTAGGTTCGCCGGCCATGGAGTTCGCGCTGTCGCCCGAGTTGGAGGCCCTGCAGGCGGAGGCCCGCGAGGTCGGCCTGGCCGCCTCCAAGCGGTCCGAGGTGCCGGAGGACAGCTGGATCACCGGGCACGACCGCGAGTTCGCGGCCGAGCTCGGGTCCCGGGGGTGGCTGGGCATGACCTGGCCCGTCGAGCACGGCGGCGGCGGCCGCTCGATCCTCGAGCGGTTCGTCGTGTTCGAGCAGCTCATCGCCACCGGCGCCCCGATCGCCGCCGCCTGGTTCGCCGACCGCCAGATGGGTCCCAGCCTGCTGGCGTTCGGCACCGACGAGCAGCGGGCCCGCTGGCTCCCCGGCATCGTGGCCGGCACGTCGATGTGGTGCATCGGCATGAGCGAGCCCGACGCCGGGTCCAACGTGGCCGGCATCCGCACCCGGGCCGAGCGCGACGGCGACGACTGGGTGGTGAACGGCCAGAAGATCTGGACCTCGGGCGCGGCGACGGCCGACTGGATCTACCTCATCTGCCGCACCGACCCCGAGGCCCGGCCCCACGAGGGCCTGTCCGAGTTCGTGCTCGACATGCGCAGCCCCGGCGTGTCGGTGAAGCCCATCCTCGACATGACCGGCAGCCGCCACTTCTGCGAGGTGTTCTTCGAGGACGTCCGGGTGCCGGCGGCCAACATGGTCGGCCAGCTCAACGGCTCGTTCCGCCAGGTCATGCGGCAGATGGAGCACGAGCGGGGCGGCATCGACCGGCTGGTGTCCAACCGCCGCCTCTACGAGGACGTCCGCCCCCTGGCCGACACGGCGGACCCGCTCGTCCGCCAGGAGATCGCGGCCATCGAGTCCGGCTACCGCATCGGGCGGCTGCTCGTGCTGCGCGAGACGCTGGGCCAGGGCCCGCCCCAGTTCTCGGCCGCCACCAAGACGTTCTGCACCGAGCTGGAGCAGCGCATCGCCGGCTTCTGCGGCCGGGTGCTGGGCCCCGAGGCCCTGCTGGCCGAGCCCACGCTCGGCGGCCGGGTGAGCCGCAACATCTGCTACGCGCCCGGCTACACGATCATGGGCGGCACCACCCAGATCCTCCGCAACATCCTGGGCGAGCGCACGCTCGGGCTCCCCCGCGAACCCCGGCCCGCGTAGCGCGTATCACGCCCCCGCCTCCGCCCACTGGACGGGTGAGGAGGCGAGGAGGTGTGGTGGCGATGGACACGGACGGTGGCATCGAGGTTACCGTCGAGCCGGCGACCGACCGGTTCGACCCGCTCGACGACCGGTGGGCGACCCAGGTGGATGCGCTGGTGGGCGAGCTGGCATCCACGCTCGGGACCGTCACCCGGCGTCACGACCCGGTGGCCGGGACCAAGGGTGGCGTCGGAACCATCCTCCTGGCGATGACCTCGGGCGGGGTGCTGACCGCGTCGCTCGAGCTGCTGCGCTCGTGGGTCGGCCGGGACCAGAGCCGGTCGGTGAAGGTGTGCTGGCACGAGAACGGCGCCGTGCAGTCGGTCGAGCTGGCCGGCGGGACGACCGAACAGGTCGACATGAGCGGGCTGGCGCAGCTCGTCTCGCGGGCGGGGCTGGCATGAGCGCGACCACCTCGACCACGCCGACCTACCGGGGGCTGCTGGTCGCCAACTCGGTGTTCCCCCGCGACCCCCACAACCTGCCGGCGCTGGAGGGCCCGCGGAACGACCCCGCGCTGCTGCGGGCCGCGCTCAGCCACGACTCGACCGGCCTGTTCCCCGAGGACAACATCCGGCTCGTGACCGAGCGGGACATGGCCGAGGTGCTCGGCGAGGTCGAGGACTTCCTGTCCAGCGCCCGCCGCGACGACATGGTGCTGCTCTACTACTCCGGCCACGGGACCCTCGACCAGACCGGGGAGTTCTACCTGTGCGCCCGCGACACCCGGGTCGACCGGCTGCGGTCCACGGCCGTGAAGGCGTCCGACGTGAGCGAGATGATCGCCCAGTCCGCGGCCCGGTCGACCATCGTGCTGCTCGACTGCTGCCACAGCGGCCGGTTCAAGGCGGCCACGGCCGCCGCCCAGGACCGCCTGGCGGGCCGGGGCCGCTTCGTCATCACGTCGAGCCGGGGCACCGAGCTGGCCAACGACACCGACGCCGTGAACCGGGCCAGCCTGTTCACCCACCACCTGGTCGAGGGCCTGCGCCACGGGGCGCTCGACGGCAACGGGGACGGCATCGTCGACCTCAGCGAGCTGTACGACTACGTCCACGGCGCGCTCGGGACCGGCGGCAAGCCGGTCCCGCAGAAGCGGTTCGAGGGCGACGGCGACGTGCCGATCGCCCTGCGGGTGCCGCGCCTGGCGATCCCCGATCCGCCCGTCATCGTGGCCCGGGAGCCCGAGCTCGACCTGTCCGACCACGTCATCGACCTCGGCACCGTCGTCGAGGGCGAGCCGCTGCCGCCCGAGCGGGTGTCGGTGGTCAACCGGGGCGGCGGGACGCTGGAGTGGACCGTCGAGTCCGGCTCGCCCTGGGTCCGGGCCGTCCGGTCGCGGCAACGACATCCTGCTGGAGCCGGCCCCGACCCGGGGCAGCAGCCGCGCCAACGTGCACGTCCGGGACCTGCGCACCGGCGCGGTCCGGACGCTGCGGATCATGGTCCGGGTGGCCGCCCCGGCACCCCCCGACCCCCACCCGGCTCCGCCACCCCCCGTCCCGACCGCGCCTGCGGGCCCCCCGGCTCCTGCGCCCGCGGTCGGGGCGGGCGGGGTGGCGCCGACGGCGCCGCCCGAGCGGTCGGCCGTGCTGACCCTGGCCGCGGCGGTGGGTTCGCTCGGCCTGGCGTCGATGCTGGCCGTCTACCAGGTGGCGGACTGGCTCTGGTACACGTGGGTGTTCGACCCGCAGGCGATGCTGGGGGTCGCTCTCGTCGTCACCGCCGTGCTCGCCGCGACCGTCCTGCGCCCGCCGGTCGCGCTGCCGGCGCTGACCCTCGCCGCCGCCGCCGGGGCGCTGTTCTCGGCGGGCACGGTCTTCGCGTCGCATGGACTACATGTTCAGCGGGTTCACGGAGATGACCCAGGAGACCCCGCTGCTCGTCGTGGTCCCGTTCGGCCTGGCCGCCGCGGCCGGCGCCGGTGTCCGGCTCGCGCGGCGGACGCCCCGCCAGGACGAGGGCCGGGACCAGCGACTCGGCATCGGCCTTCTCGCCGCCGCCTTCGGGCTGCTGTCGGGCTACATGCTGACACTGCCGGTGTACGGCGACAGCCCCGGCGACTGGTACTACGGGGAGTGGTACGAGGGCGCCGGATTCGCGGCCGGGCTGTTCCTGGCCCTCACCTATCTCGCGCTGGCGGTGGGTCTGGTGGTGGCCGCCCGCCTCGGCGACGACGCGCTCGCCGGCGCCGTGCTCGTGAGCGTCCTGCTCCCGCTGGCCCTGTTCGTGACCGACTGGGGCGTCCTCGCCACCGACGACTCGAGCACGCCGTACTCGCGGCTGTGGATCCGCGGCCTCCCGATAGGTGCGCTGGCGATCGTCGGGGTGGTGCTGGTCCGGTCCCGGCGGCGTTCACAGGCGCCGGACCGGCGGTAGCGGGTCGCGGTCGACCGGGGCGACCCGCACCCGGGCGTCGACCACCGCGATCCCCGCGGGGGCCAGGATGACCGGGTTCAGCTCGAGGCCCGTCAGCTCCGGCACGGCGTCGGCCAGCGCCCCCACCCGGCCGAGCAGCTCCTCCAGGCGGGCGCGGGCGGCCGGGTCGAGCAGGCCCGCCACCGGCAGCCCGGACACGAACCGCCGGGCCTCGACGTCGGTGAGCGGCAGCACGTGGGCGGCCGACGTCCCGACGCCGGTGGCGACCCCGCCGGGCCCCAGCGTCAGCACCGGGCCGACCACCGGGTGGTCGGTGACGGCCACGGCCACGTCCACGCCCGGCTGGACCATCGGCTGGACCACCACGGGCCAGGCGACGTCGCCCAGCGCCCGTTCCATGCGGGCCAGCCGGGCCCGCAGCTCGCCCTCGTCGTAGACGTCGAGGGCGACGCCCCCGACCTCCGACTTCGCCAGCCGGGAGCGACCCACCACCTTGGCCGCCACCGGGTAGCCGAGCTGGGCGGCCGCGGCCGCCGCCGCGTCCGCGTCGCCGGCCACCACGGACGGCACGGTGGGCAGCCCGGCCGTGCCGAGCACGCCGAAGGCCGTGCCGGCGTCGAGCCAGCCCTCCTTGCCCGCCCCCACCGCGTCGGCGACCATCCGCCGGGCCACCAGGGGGCCGTCGTCGTCGCGGACCAGCGGGTCGCCCTCGGGCTCGGACCGCCAGCGGGCGTAGCGGCTGACCTTGCCCAGCGCGTACGCGGCGTCGTCGGGGAAGTCGAACACCGGCACGTCGGCCTGGCCCGGCACGGCGATGGCGGTGGGATGGTCCCCGAACACGCAGGCGACCAGCGTCTTGTCCGGCGCCGCCTCCCGGGTCCCGGCGACCGCGGCCACCAGCTCGGCCGTCGACTGCCGCGGCGCCGGCGCGCACACCACCAGCACGCTGTCCACGCCGTCGTCGGCCAGCAGGGCGCCGAGCGCCCGGGCCAGGTCGTCCGGGCGGGCCTCGAAGCCGAGGTCCACCGTGCTGGCCCGCAGGCGGGGCCCGCTGCCGGGCCCCTCGCCGACCACGGCCCGCACCCCCGGCCCGAGCTCGGCCAGGGTCAGCCCGGCGTCGACGCAGGCGTCGGCGGCCAGCGCCAGCGAGCCGCCCCCGTTGCCGACCAGCGCCACCCGGTTGCCGGCGGGCAGCGGCTGGCAGGCCAGGACCCGGGCGACGTGCAGCTGCTGGGCCAGCGTGTCGACCCGGACGATGCCGGTCTGCTCGATCAGCACGTCCAGCGTCTCGGGCGGGACGGCGACGCCGTCGTCGGGGTAGGCCCGGGCCGCGCCCGTGCTCTTGACCGCCACGATCGGCTTGGCGCGCGACACGGTGCGGGCGATCCGGCTGAACTTGCGGGCGTTGCCGACGGACTCGAGGTACAGCAGCACCAGGCCGGTGCGGTCGTCGTCGGCCCAGTACTGCAGCAGGTCGTTGGCCGACACGTCGGCCCGGTTGCCGATGGCGGCGAAGCTGGACGCGCCGAGGCCCGCCTCCCCGATGCGGTCGAGCAGCGCGCCGCCGATGGTCCCCGACTCCGACAGCAGCGCCACCGGCCCCGGGCGGGGGTTGGGGGTGGCGAAGGTGGCGTGCAGGCGCACCTCGGGGTCGGTGTTGATCACGCCGAGGCAGTTGGGGCCGAGCAGCCGCATGCCGTAGCGGCGGGCGGCCCGCAGCGCCTGGGCCGACAGGGCCGCACCCTCCGGGCCCGCCTCGGCGAACCCGGCGGAGATGACGATGGCGGCCTTGGTGCCCTTGCGCCCGCAGGCGGCGATGGCGGCGGGCACCTCGGCCGCCGGCACCACGACCACGGCCAGGTCCACGGGACCCTCGACGGCGCCGATCTCGGGCACCGCAGGGACGCCGGCCACGTGGTCGGCGTGCGGGTTGACCGGGTACACCGGGCCGGCGAACTCGTGGGCCAGCAGGTTGCGCAGCACGGCGTGGCCGACGCTGCCCCGCTCCCGCCCCGCCCCGACGACGGCCACCGATCGGGGGGCGAGAAGCAGCCGCACGGCCTCGGCCTCCGCCCGCCGGGCCCGGGCCTCGACCGCGGCCTCGGCCTCCGGGGTCGGCCGCAGGTCGAAGTGGACCTCGATCACCCCGTCGTCGAAGCTGCTGCGCAGGTCGAAGCCGGCCCGCCGGAACACCCGCACCATGCGCTGGTTGGACGGCAGCACGGTGGCCGAGAAGGCGCTGATGCCGGCCCGGCGCGCCGCGGCCACCAGGTACTCCAGCAGCAGGCTGGCGATGCCGCGCCCGCGGTGGCCGTCGTCGACGAAGAACGCCACCTCGGCCTCGGACCGCAGCGGCCAGCGGTCGTAGCGGGCGACGCCGATCATGGCGTCGTCCCGCAGGACCACGAACGCCATGCGGTCCACGTAGTCCACGTGGGTGAGGTGGGTGACCTCGTCGTCGGTGAGCCGGGGATGGGGCGAGAAGTAGCGGAAGTAGATGCTCTCCGGCGACTGGAGCGCGTGGAAGTCGCGGATCCGCTGCGCGTCGTCGGGCCGGATGGGGCGGACGCGCACGGTCCCGCCGTCGGCCAGCACCACGTCGGCATCCCATTCGGGCGGGTAGGCGGCGGGCAGCGGCACCTCGCCCGTGGTCGTCAGATCGTCCACCGGACGCGAGGCTACGGGCCGGAGGGCGCACCGGCGATCACGGCGCGCCGCGCTAGCGTCGGAGCCTCACGCGGCCGAGGGTCGCACCGGCGGAAGGAGACGAGGGTGAACCGCACGCGCCGCTCGGTTCTCGCGCTCGCCGCGCTCGCGGTGCTGATGACCGCGTGCGCCCAGCCGGCCGACGACGAGCTCCTGGCCACCGGGGGCACCAGCGGGGGCGGGCCCCCGTCCACGACGGGCGAGGGCGAGCCGCTCGGCCCGCGGGTGGCCGACGACCCCGACGCCATCGCCGACGCCGCCGTCCAGGACGTCAGCGAGTACTGGCGCGCCACCTACCCCCAGGTCTACGGCGACGAGTTCGAGGAGGTGGCCGGCTTCTACCCCTACGGACCCGACACCGAGCCCCCGCCGTGCGGCGATCCGCCGCCCGAGTACGAGCTGATCGCCGACAACGCCTTCTACTGCCCGAGCGACGACATCATCGCCTGGGACTCGGCGTCGTTCCTGCCGGCGATCAACGAGGACTTCGGCGGGTTCACCGTGGCCATCGTCATCGCCCACGAGTTCGGCCACGCCATCCAGGCCCGGGCCGAGGCCATCGACCGCACCGTCGACCTGGAGCTGCAGGCCGACTGCTTCGCCGGGGCGTGGACCGGCCACGTGACCGCCGGCGAGGCCGTGGGGTTCTCGCCCGCCGACGTCGACCTCAACCAGACCGTCGCGGGCATGGTGGCCATCCGCGACCAGCCGGGCACCGACCCGAACGAGATGATGGCCCACGGCAGCGGGTTCGACCGGGTGACGGCGTACCAGGACGGCTACGAGAACGGCGCCGAGGCCTGCGAGCCCTACGCCGACGAGTTCGAGGACCGCGACACGGTCGAGGAGCTCTTCACCCGCGAGGAGCTGGAGAACGAGGGCAACCTGCACCTCGAGGACCTCGGGCCCGAGGACCCGGGGCTGCTGACCCTGCTGGAGCTCGACCTCAACCAGTTCTACGACGAGCTGTTCGGCGAGCTGGGCGCCGACTTCGAGCCGGTGGCCGACCTGGTGGTGGCCGATCCCGACGAGGACGCGATCGCCTGCGGGGGCGAGGAGCTGCAGGGCGGCGACCTGGCAGGACATCGCCGTCTACTGCGAGGACGAGAACGTCGTCGTGATGGACGGTCCGGGCCTGATGGAGGACCTGAACAGCCGCATCGGCGACTTCGCGGTGGGCGCCGAGATCGGCCGGCTGTGGGCGCTGGCGGCGCAGTCCCAGCTCGGCGTGGCCGGCGAGGACGGCGCGGGCCTGCAGGCCGACTGCCTGACCGGCGTGTGGAGCGTGTCGCTGACCCTGCCCGAGGTGACGCCCGACTCCGCCCTGTCGACCTCGCCCGGCGACCTCGACGAGGCCATCCAGGGGTTCCTCGCCTACGGCACCGCGCTCGACGAGACCGTGGGCACGGTGTTCGAGCGCACGGACGCCCTGCGCACCGGCTACCGCGACGGGTACAACGGCTGCGAGGAGTTCGCGCCGCTCGGCTAGCCGCGGGAGCGGGAGGCGCGGGAGCGGCGGGCGTCCCGCACGGCCAGGGCCGCGAGCCCGCCCAGTCCGGCGACGATGGCCACGAGCACGACCACCTGCAGCGTGCCGCCGCGGTCGCCGGCGTCCTGCGGCTCGGCGCCCGAGCCGGGCTGGGGGATGATCCCCTCGCCGGGGACCGGTTCGACGACCGTCGTCGTGGCGTCGGGGTCGGGCTGGTGGGCCCCGGCCGGAGTCGGGGCCCACGCGAGCACGATCACCAGGGCGAGGAGCGCGGCGAGGAGCCGGGGACGCATCCCGCCATGGTGGTGGGATCAGGCCGGCGGGGTGTAATCGCCCGGCAGCACGATCGACTTGGTCTCCAGGTAGGCCGACAGGCCCTCGGGGCCCAGCTCGCGGCCGACGCCCGAGGCCTTGAACCCGCCGAACGGGTTGCGCATGTCGAGGGTGCCGTACTGGTTGATGCCGTAGGTGCCGGTGCGGACCCGGCGGGCCACGTCGATGCCGGCCTCCACGTCGGTCGTCCACACCGAGCCGGACAGCCCGTAGTCGCTGTCGTTGGCGATGCGGACGGCGTCGGCGGGGGCGTCGTAGCCGATGACGGCGAGGACGGGCCCGAAGATCTCCTCCTGGGCGATCGTCATGCCGTTGTCGACGTCGGCGAACAGGGTCGGCTCCACGAACCAGCCCTTGTCGAGGCCGGCGGGGCGGCCGCCGCCGACGGTGACGGTGGCGCCCTCGGACCGGCCCTTGTCGATGTAGCCGAGCACCCGGTCCCGCTGGCGCTCGGCGACGAGCGGGCCGACGGCGACGGTGGGGTCGGTGGGGTCGCCCACCTTGTGGCCCCGCACGGCCTCGGCCACCGCGTCGACGACCTCGGCGTAGCGGGACCGGGGGGCGAGGATGCGGGTCTGGGCGATGCACGCCTCGCCGTTGTTCATCAGCGCCGACGGCATCAGCAGCGGGATCGCCGCGGCCAGGTCGGCGTCCTCGAGGATGATGGCGGCCGACTTGCCGCCCAGCTCCAGCGTGCAGCGCTTGAGCATCTCGCCGCAGATGGCGCCGACCCGGCGGCCCGCGGCGGTCGAGCCGGTGAAGCCGACCTTGTCGACGCCGGGGTGGCGGACGAGGTACTCGCCGACCTCGCGGCCGGCGGGCAGGATCGACACCATGCCCTTGGGCAGCTCGATCTCGTCGAGGATCTCGCCCAGGATGTAGCCGTCGAGCGGGGTCTCGGGCGACGGCTTGAGGATCATCGGCGACCCCGCGGCCAGCGCCGCGCCCAGCTTGAGGGCGACGATGAACAGCGGCACGTTCCACGGGATGATCCCGGCCGCCACGCCGACCGGCTCCTTGCGCACGAGCACGGGGCCGAGGGCGCCGGGGCGGATCTCCTCGAACGGGAACGTCTCGGCCAGGTCGGCCCAGCCGTCGAGCACCATGGTGGAGCTG
Organism: uncultured Acidimicrobiales bacterium; assembly: GCA_963759225.1. Lineage (GTDB taxonomy): Bacteria > Actinomycetota > Acidimicrobiia > Acidimicrobiales > VFJN01 > ZC4RG19. The sequence goes on from CAVWYL010000006.1 coordinate 68,970, forward strand.
AACACCTGGCCCATGAGCGCCCAGCTCGACGGGGATCCCATCTCGGCGGTGATGACGTCGGCCAGCTCCTGGCTGCGGGCCTGGATGGCGAGGGACAGCTTGCGCAGGTACTCGGCCCGCTCGGCGGCCGTCAGCTGGGGATAGGGCCCGGCCAGCGCGGCCTTCGCCGCCTCGACGGCCCGGTCGACGTCGCCCTCGGCGGCCTCGGGAACCCGGCCGATGACCTCCTCGGTGGTGGGGCTGACGACCTCGATGACGTTCGAGGACGCGGGCGCCACCCACTCCCCGCCGATGTACAGCGTGTCCCTGGTCTGCATCGAGCCCTCCCGGCCGAGATCTGATTGCGTGTCAGATATCGTGCCACAGGCCCCGCCGCCGGACCCTGGCCGGCTCAGTCCCAGGCGAGGACCGAGGCCAGGTCCGCCGGGCGCCGGCGGCCGAGGGCGGCGCCCGCGACCCGGGCCAGCAGCCCGCTGGCGACCGGGACGGCCGACCAGCAGCGCGGCCATCGCCGCCCAGGGGACGCCGAGGTCGCTGCACGAGGACGCTCTGGTCCGCCGCCCGGCGCCACCAGCACCGCCAGCGCGCACCCCACGCCGAGCGGCACGCCGACGGCCGCGCCGGCCAGCGGCAGCAGGAACGCCTGCCACGCCGTCGTCGCGCGCTGGACGGCGGGCGGTGCCCCCAGCGCCGCCAGCAGCGCGCCCTCGTCGCGGCTCTCGGCCCGGTTGAGGGCCAGGCTGATGCCCACCACCAGCAGGGCGAAGGCGAGCAGGCCGGCCGACACCAGGCCGAGCACCCGCCCGTCGTTGGACGGGTCGGCGGCGATCGTCGCCCACGCCTGGGGGTCGGTCGGGCGGCGGGGTGCCGAGCACCTGGTTCCGGACCCACGCCTCCCGGCTGCCCGGGTCGTCGCAGGCGCCGGACCGCGTCCCGCTCGGCGCCGTCCAGCGGCTCGTCCGCCCGCAGCAGCACGGAGTGCGCGCACGGTGCCGATGGCCGCGCTCGGCGGGCCCACTCCTCGGACACGACCAGCGCCGGCAGCGCCTCGGGCCACTCGCCGTCGCCCACGGTCACGACCTCGCCGAGATCGTCCACGGTGAGGGGGCGATCCGGCGCTCACGCGCGTCGTCGAGGCGGGCGACGGCCCCGCCGCTCGACGACGGCGGCGGTGCCCGGCCGGCGCCCCGAGCACGTCGAGGACCCCGGGCGAGGCCACCACGAGCGACGACGACCACGGGTCCCCGACCACCGTGAGGGCGAGCGCCGGTGGCCGGGTCGGCCACGACGTCGAGCGGCGCGTCCGCCATCCCGGGGACGGCCTCGTGCACGTCGGCGACCATGGCCGTCGACGTCGTCGGGCTGCAGCCACCCGTCGCCCTCCACGAGCACCTGGTCGTCGGCCGACCTGGGCGCTCGCCGGCTCGTGCCGGCTGGTCGTCGACCGTCGAGCACGAACAGCGCCACGGCGACCGGGGCCATGATGGCGGTGGCCACGGCGCCGCTGCGGGCGCGGTTGCGGGCCAGGCCCCGCGCCGCCACCCGCAGCCCGCCGCGGGCCCGGGCCGCCAGCGGCTCCAGCCGCGACACGAGCCACGGCGTGGTGCAGGCCCCGCCGGCCAGCACGAGGGCGGCGCCGCCGAGGCCGACGCCCCACGACACGTCGCCCAGGCTCGCCACGTAGACCACCAGCACCGAGCGCGCCGGCGGCCGCCAGCGCGAGGCCGAGCACCGGGACGGCGGCGGGCACCCGCACCAGCGGGCGCCGCCCGGCCAGCGCGGCCAGGACCGGCACCTCGGGCCGCGGTCCGGGCCGGGAGCCAGGCCGCGAGCGTGGCCGCCGCGGTCGCCAGCGCCACCGCCCCGACCAGGTCGAGCGGCTGGATCGTGAGCGACCCGACCGAGTGGCCCGACCAGTCGTCGAGATGCGGGGCCGCGGCCGGCCACGGCCGACGAGGGCCAGCGCGGCGCCGCCGACGCCGGCGACGAGGCCGGTGACGGCGCCCTGGAGGACCATGACCCGCCGGAGCCCGGACGGCGGCACGCCGGTGGCGGACAGCAGGCCGAGCGTGCGGAGGTGGCGCCGGGCCCCCACGGCGAAGGCCGCCGAGGCGATCGTGCCGGTGAGCAGCAGGCCGACGGCGGCGGCGGCATAGCCGAGGCTGACGGCGCTCCCGCAGGCCGTCGGCCTCGCTCGGACCAGTCGAAGGGCGGCCACAGGTACAGGCTCGTCGGGCAGGGGGCCGAGCGCGCCGCCGGCGGGCAGGTCGACGTAGATCGTGTCCTCGCCCGGCACCGGGCCCGGCGCCAGCGGGCCGGCCGGCGATCACCTGGTCCCAGCCCGGGCTCGGGGTCTCGACGATGCCGGTGACGCGCACGGGCCCCAGGCGCAGCAGGTCGACGCGTGTCGCCGACCTCCGCGCCCGCCTGGTCCGCGACGTCGGGGGGAACCGCCACCTCGCCGGGGCCCCGGGGCGCCCGTCCCTCCAGGATCTCGCGCCGGCCGGCCAGCAGCGGGTCGTCGAGCGGCTCGTCGCTCACGCTCCACTGCTGCAGGTGCCCGCTGCTCGTCCTCGACCGCGTCGGGGTACGACGCCACCGCCAGGATCCGGCTGCCGGCCGGCGCCGCGGCCGCGACCGCCGCGACCGCCGCGTCGAGCGAGGCCGGCCCCGCCGGCGTCGACCACCTCGTCCGCCTGGCCGCGGCTGGCGGCGCGGGCCTCCTCCGGGGACAGGGTCACGGTCCGGGCCACGGTCAGCCCGATGACGAGCGCGGCCACGGGCACGCCGACGAGCAGCGCCACGAGGGCGGTGCGGCCCGGGCGGCGCCGGGTCTCCCGGCGGGCCAGCCGCAGCGCCATGCCCCAGCCGCCGCTCATCGCCCGGCCCCGGCCGGGGCGGTGGCGGCAGGGGGAGCCGCCACCGCCTCGTCCACCACGGCGCCGTCGCGCAGGAACACGACCCGGTCGGCCCACGAGGCGAAGCGGGGCTCGTGGGTGACGAGCACCACCGCCACCCCGGCGGCCGCCTGCTCGGCCAGCAGCTCGATGACCAGGTCGCCCGTCAGGGTGTCGAGGGCGCCCGTGGGCTCGTCGGCCAGGATGAGCCGCCGGTCGCCGGCGACCGCCCGGGCGATCGCCACCCGCTGCTGCTCGCCGCCCGACAGGTCGTCGGGGAAGCGGTCGAAGGGCCGGGACAGGCGCGACCCGAGCGAGCGCATCCTCGGCCAGGGCCCGGGCCTCCCGGCGGGGCCGGCCGTCGAACTCCAGCGGCAGCAGCACGTTCTCGACGGCGGTGAGCGACGGGACGAGGTTGTAGCGCTGGAACACGAAGCCGACCTGGCGGCGGCGCACCGCGGCGAGGGCGGTGGCCGACAGCGTGGCCAGGTCGCGGCCCTCCGACCAGGACCTGCCCGCCGGTCGGCTGCTCCAGCCCGCCGGCCAGGTGCAGGACCGTGGACTTGCCGGAGCCGCTGGCCCCCATGACGGCGACGAGCTCGCCGGCCTCGACGGCCAGCGACACGCCGTCGAGCGCCACGACCTCGGTGGCGCCGGCGCCGTAGCGCTTGGACGCCTCGCACAGCTCCAACACGGTCATCGGTTGTTCCTCCGGGACATCAGGCGGGCCTCGCACTGGTCCAGCCAGCGGAGCTCGGACTCGGCGCGGGCCACGAGGGCGTCCTGCACCAGCGCGGCGGCCAGGGACTCGGCGTCGTCGCGCGCGGTCGCCGTTCCCGCCGCCGGCGGTGGCCGCCCGCAGCGCCCGGCGGCGGCCCTGGAGGGCGGCGAACAGCGCGGTGCGCTGGGCGGTCACGACCTCCAGCGCCCGGTCGGCGCCGCCGGCCGCCGCCAGCAGGACCTTGGCGATCAGGTCGTCGCGGGGCGGCGGGCCGTCGGCCGGGCTGGCCGCGAACCAGTCGGCCAGCGCCCGGCGGCCGGCGGCGGTGATGGAGTAGACGTGCTGGCGCTCGTCGCCGTCGCCCTGGCCGGCCACGAGGCCGTCTCGCTCGAGCCGGGCCAGGGTCGTGTACACCTGCCCGATGTTGAGCGGCCAGACCCCGCCGGTGTGGGCCTCGAACGCGCTCTTGAGCTGGTAGCCGTACATGTCGTCTTCGTCGAGGAGGGCGAGCAGCCCCAGCCGCACGGACACATACGCAGTATGCATACGGAGGTATGTACGGTCAACACCGGGTTTGTCGTCTCTCACCGCGGATATCCGCGGTGAGAGACGACAGACATCACTCGTCCGCCAGCAGCGGGCCCTGGACCTCCCGCACCGCGAACTCCAGGGCCCGGAGGCGGGCCAGGACGTCGGCGAGCGTGGCCGCCACCTCGGCGTCGAACGCGGCCTGCGACGTCCACATCCGCCCGACCGGCCCGGCGACGAGCCGGTGCCCGGCCCGCTCGTCGGACCGCAGCCGGGACCCGAGGTCCGCGAGGGCGGCCAGCTCGGCCAGCCGCTCCCCCGCCACCGGGGCCGGCGACCCGCCGGCGTCGAGGCGGGGCGGCGCGGGCGGCCGGGGCTCCCGCCGCTCCAGCACCACCATGTTGCGCTGGTACCACCACGCCACCTCGCCCTCGGCGGCGAACCGGTCCCGCCACGTCTCGTCGGCGGCGAAGCCCAGCCGGTCGAAGCGCTCCAGCCAGTAGGCGTGGGGCTGCTCGTTGACGTGCCCCGTGCCGCCCTGGCCCGGCACCGCGGCCGAGAACAGGATGCGGTCCGACAGCGCCGCCAGGCCCGCCACCAGACCGTCGGCCGCCTCGGGCGGCAGGTGCTCGGCCACCTCCAGGCACACGCACAGGTCGAAGCGGCCGAGGTCCGGCAGCGGCGTGGCCAGGTCCCACGGCAGGAACCGGCGCACCAGCCGGCGCCCCGGGCGCACGTAGTCGCCGTCGATGCCCAGTGCCGGCACCCCCAGCGCCTCGAACGCCGCCGGCCAGATGCCCTCGCCGCAGCCCACGTCCACCACGTGCGCCGGCCGCCAGTTCTCGCACCGCCACGGGCACGACCCGGCGGGCGGACCCGGCCGCCGTCCGCTCGACGTCGGCGAAGAACGCGTCCGAGTAGGGCCCGCCGGGCCGACTGTGCCCATGGACCTCGCTGCGCTCGGTCATCGCTCGACGAACGGCGCGTAGGCGTCCAGCACGTCCGGGTCGGCCAGGCTGCCCCGGCTCGCCGCCGTGTCGGGGTCGGCGCCGCCCAGGATGCGCTTCACCGGCACCTCCAGCTTCTTGCCCGACAGCGTGCGGGGCACGCCGGGGACCGCGTGGATCTCGTCGGGCACGTGGCGGGGCGACAGCTCCCGGCGCAGCGCGGCGGCGATGCGGGCCCGCAGGTCGTCGTCCACCTCGGCCCCGGGGGCGGGCGCCACGAACAGCAGCAGGCGCCCGGGCCCGCCGGCGGGGTCCTCCAGGTGGACGACGAGGCTGTCGGCCACCTCGTCCAGCGCCTCGACCACCGAGTACAGCTCCGCCGTGCCCATCCGCACCCCGCCCCGGTTGAGCGTGGCGTCGGACCGGCCGGTGATGACGCAGGCCCCGTCCTCGTGGACCGTGATCCAGTCGCCGTGGGTCCACACGCCCGGGTGGTCCTCGAAGTACGCGGCCCGGTAGCGGGACCCGTCGGCGTCGCCCCAGAACGCCACCGGCATCGACGGCATCGGGGCGGTGATGACCAGCTCGCCCTGCTCCCCCACGACCGGGTGCCCGGCGGAGTCGAACGCCTCCACCTTCGCCCCCAGGTAGCGGCAGGAGATCTCGCCCGCCCGCACGGGCACCAGCGGGCAGCCGCCGACGAACGCGGTGCACACGTCGGTCCCGCCGCTGATCGACGACAGCAGCAGGTCCGGCCCCACCGCCTCGTACACCCACTCGAACCCCTCGGCGGGCAGCGGCGCCCCGGTCGAGCCCACCGACCGCAGCGCCGACAGGTCGCCCTCGGCCGAGGGCACCACGCCCGCCTTGCGGCAGGCCAGCAGGAACGGCGCCGACGTCCCGAAGAACGTCACGCCCTCCTCCGCCGCCATGCGCCACAGCGCGCCCAGGTCGGGGTGGCCGGGATCGCCGTCGAACAGCACCGGCGTGGCCCCCACCAGCAGGCCCGGACACCAGGTAGTTCCACATCATCCAACCGGTGGTGGAGAACCAGAAGAAGCGGTCGCCCGGCCCCAGGTCGTTGTGCAGGGCCAGCACCTTGTGGTGCTCGACCAGGATGCCGCCGTGGCCGTGCACGATGGCCTTCGGCAGGCCGGTGGTGCCCGACGAGAACAGGACGTACAGCGGGTGGTCGAACGGCACGTCCACCACCGGCGGCGCCTCGCCGGCCGGCGCGTCCAGCAGCTCGTCCCAGGTGGCGGTGCCGTCCAGCCGGGCGCCGGGGTCGAGGTAGGGCACGGTCACCGTGGCCCGCAGCGACGGCAGCTCGGCGCGGATGGCCGCCACCTCGCCCGCCCTGTCGACCGTGCGGGCGCCGTAGCGGTAGCCGTCCACCGCCAGCAGCACGGTGGGCTCGATCTGGCGCAGGCGGTCGACGACGCTGCGGGTCCCGAACTCGGGCGCGCACGACGACCACACGGCCCCCAGCCCGGCCGTGGCCAGGAAGGCGATCACGGTCTCGGGGATGTTGGGCAGGTAGGCCGCCACCCGGTCGCCCCGGCCGACGCCCAGGCGGGCCAGCCCGGCCCGGCACCGGTCGACCCGGTCGCGCAGGTCGCCCACGGCCAGCTCGACCCGGGGCCGGGACTGCGACAGCCCCACCAGGGCCGGGCCGCCGTCGTCGTGGCGGAGCGCATGGGTCGCGTAGTTCAGCTCGACGCCGGGGAACCAGCGGGCCCCGGGCATCGACGCGTCGGCCAGCGCCGCGCCCACGGGCGTCGAGGACAGCAGGCCGAAGTGGTCCCACACCGACCGCCAGAACCCGTCGAGGTCCTCGACCGACCACCGCCACACGGCGCCGTAGTCGTCGGGCGGGAGCTCGCGGCCCCGCTCGGCCGCCAGCCACCCCAGGTAGGCGCCGAGGCGCGTACTGCCGGCCGCGCCGGCGGGCGGGCGCCACAGCACCCGCCCGCGGCCCTCGTTCGTGCCGCTCCCCTGGCTCTCCACGGGCCCAAACTAGGCGTCGGGGACGACCTCCACCGTGCCGCGCATGCCGTGCTCGTAGTGCCCGGGCAGGTGGCACGCGAACTCGACCGTGCCCGGCTCGTCGAAGGTGTACGTGGTGACGGCGGTGGCGTTGAGGTCGACGGACACCTCGCCCGGGATCGACGGGTGCTCGGCCTCGGTGCCCTCGGCGTGGCGGGCGTGGACGTCGGGCGGCCCCACGATCAGCTCGTGGTGCAGCGGGTCGCCGTTGACCACGACGAACCGCACCCGGGTGCCCTCGGCCACCGTCAGCCGGTCGGGGGTGAACAGGCTGTGCTCGACGTCGACCTGCACGGTGACGTCGCCCGGGCCCAGGACCTCCGGCCCGGCCGGGCCCGACGTGGCCGCCACCACGCCGTACCCGGCCGCGGTGGCCACGGTGGCCGCCACGACCGCCGCCGCCACCCACCGGAGCGCGCCACCCCGCGGCCGGCGCCCGGGGGCCGGCGCCGGCTCGGCGGTGCCGCCGGATCGAGGCCTCGACCCGTGCCGCCCCCGGTCTCGGCGACGTCGACCGCGGTCACGACTGCCCCCGCCAGGCCGCCGCCGTCGGAGCGTGACGGCGGCGGTCCCACCACAGGACGGCCACGCCCAGCGCGGACCCGGCGCCGAGCGCCAGCGGCCACAGGGCGGGACCGGGGGTGTCGGGCAGCACGGGGAACGCCTGCGGGCGGTCGACGCCGGCGTCGACGAGCGAGGGCGTGACGCCCGGGGTCGCCGACACCGCCAGGTCGTAGTCCAGCTCACGGGCCGGTGCCTCCAGGGTCATGTAGGACAGCCACATGTCCTCGGGCATCCACTCCATGCCCACGTCGGAGCGCAGGTCGTCGAGCAGTCCGTCGCTCGCCTCGGTGCTGCGGGCCAGGGTGAGCCCCGCGCCGCCGGCCAGCAGCGCCGGCTCCTCGTCGGTGAGCAGGAACACGTCGGCCTCGACCGTGCGGTCGTCCTCCAACCCGAGGCCGAGGATGCGCACGGGCACCCACGGGTCGTCGGTGGGGATGGTGGCCATGATGGGCGTGCTGTCCCCGGCCCCCTGGCCGAGCTCCCGGGCCCGCTCGGCGTCGAAGCGGGCGGCCATGAACACCGGGCTGCGGTCGGCGTAGTAGTCGAGCACCTCGGGGGCGTCGGGCGTCAGCAGGAAGCCGTTGTCGGCGGCCCACTGCCCCACCTCGTCGCCCCCGCCGGCCAGGACCGTGATGTCGAGGGCGTCGATCGTGGTCTCCAGGATGACGTCGACCCCCGCGGTCGCACGCCGCGTCGTCCTCCGAGAAGGCGGCTTCGCCCTGCCCGTCGGGCGGCGGGGTCACCTCCTGGACCAGGCGCTGGAGCGTCCAGTCGCCGGCCCGGGTGACCTCGGTGGGGACGTCGGGCAGGGGCACGATCGAGCCCACCTCCTCGCCCTCGCCGGTGAACTCGAACGCCGTCACGTAGCGCTCGACGCCGTCGCTGTAGGCCGCCAGCGTGGTCGTGCGCACGAGCTCGATCGTCCCGTTCTCGCCCACGAGCCCGCCGCAGGCACCCGCGGGCGCCGCGCTCACCACCACGACCGGCATCGCCAGTGCTGCCATCGCCATGATCCGTCTCATGCCACCTTCGACGGTGGCGGCCCGCCGCCCGGTTCCCGGCGGCATGATGGAGGCATGATCACCGAGGACGACGTCCGGCGGGTGGCGCTGTCGCTTCCCGCCACCACCGAGAAGCCGTCGTACGGCACGCCCGGGTTCCACGTGAAGGACAAGGCGTTCGCCCGCATCCGCGAGGAGGGCGACGTGCTGGTCCTGTGGCTCGGCGACGTCGGCGAGAAGGAGGCGCTCATCGCCTCCGAGCCGGACAAGTTCTTCACCACACCGCACTACGACGGCTACGCCATGGTGCTGGTGCGCTTCGACGCCGTCGACGTCGACGAGCTGACCGAGCTGCTCACCGACGCCTGGTTCGTGCGGGCACCCAAGAAGCTGGCGGCCGAGTTCGAGTCCCGGCTCCAGGGGTAGACGCGGCCACCATGACCGCCATCGAGGTGCGCCACGAGCCCGACCGGTCCCGCTACGAGCTGTTCGTGGACGGGCAGATGGCGGGGGTGGCGGACTACCGCCTCGGGCCCGACGGCGTGGCCGTCTTCCCCCACACGGTCGTCGTCGGGCACCGGCGGGGCCAGGGCCTCGGGGCGGCGCTCGTGCGCGGCGCGCTGGACGCCGAGCGGGCGGCGGGGCACACGGTGGTCCCGCAGTGCTGGTACGTGGCCGAGTTCATCGACCGGCACCCCGACTACGCCGACCTGCTGGCCGGCTGACGGCCGGGGTCAGCCGTCCCGGGGCTCCAGCAGGACGACGGGGATGGCGCGGTCGGTGCGCTTGGCGTAGTCGTCGTAGGCCGGCCACACCGCGGCGGCCCGGTCCCACCACTCGGCCCGCTCGTCGCCCTCGAGCTCGCGGGCGTGCACCTCGTGGACGTCGGTGCCGTCCCGCAGCGTGACGTTGCCGGGGTCGGCCAGCAGGTTGTGGTACCAGCCCGGGTTCTCCGGCGAGCCGCCCTTGGACGCCACCGCCGCGTAGGTGCCGTCGTGCTCGACCCGCATGACCGCGGCCTTGCGGACGGCCCCGGTGCGCCGGCCCCGCATGGTCATGACCACGCACGGCACGCCCTGGATGGTCAGGCCCCTGGTGCCTCCCGACGACTCGTACTGGTCGACCTGCTTGGCGACCCAGTCCCACGCGCTCGGTACGTACTCGCCCTCGATCGGCATGCCCGGACTCTAGGGAGTCAGCGCCCCCCGCGCGACCGTTCGTACGCGGCGAGGAAGTCGTCGACCGGGCAGCGGGCGACGGCCTCGCCGACGACGTCGAGCGCGAGGTCGTCGAGGCTCCGGAACCGCAGGCAGCTCTTGCCCATGTCGAGCCGCAGGCCGGTCTCGGCCCACCGCTCGCGCAGCCAGTCCTGCGACCCCTCGTCCCCGTAGACGCCCACGAGGTAGAGGGACATGTAGCGCTTCTGGTTGCCGAGCGACGCCACCGCCAGCGCCTGGCCGTTGTAGGTGTCGGGGTAGCGGGCCAGCGGGACGACCCAGCTGATCATCCCGTACTGCATCTGCTCCTCGAAGCCCGTCCGGCAGGTTCTCGAGCACGACGTCCGGACCGTCTCGATGGCCGGTCGCCGGTCCTCCGGCAGGGAGGCGAGGTACTCGTCGACCGTGCCCGCGTCGCTCCGCACGCCGCCAGCCTCGCGCGCCCGCGCAGCGGCGCACGCAGGGCTTGACAATAGTTGTCGACCGATCTAACTATTGGCGCTGTGGACAAGGTGTTCGACGCCCTCGCGGACCCGACCCGGCGCCAGGTGGTGGCGCTGCTCGGCGAGCGTCCCCACCGGGCCGGCGAGCTGGCGTCCGCCGTGGGCACGTCCGCGCCCGTCATGAGCCGCCACCTGCGGGTCCTCCTGGCAGGCCGACCTCGTCCGGGACGAACGGGTCCCCGAGGACGCCCGGGTGCGGGTGTTCCGGCTGCGCCCCGAGTCCCTCGTCGGCGTGCGGGCGTGGCTCGACCAGGTCCAGGCCCACTGGAGCGAGCAGCTCGGGGCATTCAAGCGACACGTGGAGCAGGAGAGGAACCCATGACCGCAGCGACCTCGGCCTCGGCGCAGGTGGAGGTGGGGGTCGACCCCGCCACCGCCTTCGTGGCGTTCACCGACGAGATGGACCTGTGGTGGCTGCGCACGCCGATCACGTTCTACGACTCGGCCCGGGCCGTCGCCCGACGGGTCGAGCCGGGCGTGGGCGGCCGGTTGCTGGAGGTCTACGACGAGGACAGCGGCGACGCCCTGGAGCTCGGCCGCATCACCGTGTGGGAGCCCGGCGCGCATCTGGCCTGGCGCAGCTCCGTCGACGAGGTCGACGTCGACGTGTTCTTCGAGCCCACCGCGACCGGCACGCTCGTGCGGGTCGAGGCCCGGCTGCTGCCCGGCGGCGACCCGGCCCGGACCGGCAGCTTCTCCTTCGCCCGGACGCTCGACCCGTGGTTCGTCGACTGGGTCGCCCGGCGCGACACGGCGCCCCGCGTCCCGGAGGAGATCGCCCGCCTCGCCGTCGTCGTCCACTACGCCAAGCCCGTGACCGCGGCCCGGTGGCTCGCAGCACGCCTTCGGCCTCCACCTCACCGGCAGGCTCCCCGACGAGGGCGAGAACGCGGGCTGGATCGAGTTCCACGTCGGCAACTGCCCGGTGGTGCTGCTGCCCGCCGACGGCCCCCTGCCCGAGGGCGCGGCCCCCACCCACGTGCCCTGGGTGTTCGTCGACGACCTCGACGCCCACTTCGCCCACGCCGAGGCCGCGGGCGCCCGCATCGTGCAGGGCATCCACAGCTACGGCTACCGCGGCTACACGGCCGAGGACCTGGAGGGCCACCACTGGACCTTCGCCCAGGCCCGCCCGACGATGTAGCGGCTACAGGCGCAGCTCGTAGGTGGGGTTGAGCACCGACAGCCGGTTGCGGTGCAGGCCCACGGTGCCCTCGACGACCATGCGGGTGCCGACGCCCACCCCCGCCAGCCGGCGGCGGCCGAGGAACACGACCGACACCGCCGCGGTGCCGTCGTCGAGCACGAGCTCCAGCACGGGCGCGTCGTGCTGGGGCGCCACCCGCAGCGACCGCACCCGGCCGCCCAGCCGCACCCGGTCGCGGTAGCGGACGTCGACGATGGGCGTGCACCCGGACGGCGTCCCGCCGCCGTTGCCGTCGGTGCCGACGGTGGGCGTGGCGTCGAACGTCGCCTCTCCCCCGCCGGCGGCCCGGGGGCCGGTGACGGCGGGGACGGCGCGGGCCTCCACGATGGCCGACAGCGGGACCCGGGCGTCGTCGATGGTGTCGAACTGGAACGGCACGCTGGTCACGTTGGCGTGGGGCAGCCGCGACACCTCCTCCTGGATCGACTCGGCCGTGCGGTCGTGGAGGATCCGGTGCCACAGGCCCCGGAACCGCCGGTCGGGCAGCAGCACGCTGACCTCGGTGCCGCCGTCGGCCAGCTCGCGGGCGACGGTCTCGACGGCGGTGCGGGTCAGGCGCCGGTCGGGGCACTCGACCAGCTCCAGCGGCACCCGGAACAGGCCGAGCCGCCCCCACTCCTCGGCCAGGTGGCGGGCGGCGTCGTCGTCCACCACGAAGTGGACGGCCCGCATCTCGTCGGGCGTCAGGGTCCGGGCGTACTGGATGGCCCGGGCCGCGGCCAGGTCGAGCCGGTCGACGAACACCAGCACGACATGGCGCCGCAGGATCGGCGCCGTGGCCGCCGCCGGCACGTCGGCCTCCAGGTGCTCGGCCTCCCGCACGTACTGCCGGTTCAGCCGCAGGAACACCACGACCAGCAGGGGCAGGATGATGAGGATCGCCCACGCCCCGTCCACGAACTTGGTGACCGCGATGATGATGGCGACGACGGCGGACAGCAGGGCGCCGAACCCGTTGATCAGCACGCCCTTGCGCCAGCCCCGCTCGCGCTTGCGGATGTGGTGCTTGGTCATCCCCGCCTGCGACAGCGTGAAGCCGGTGAACACGCCGATGGCGTAGAGGGGGATCAGGCGGGTGACCTCGGCCCCGGTCACGACCACGAGCACGCCGGCCGCGGCCGCCAGGGCGATGATGCCGTTGGAGTAGACGAGACGGTGTCCCCGCTTGGTCAGCTGGCGGGGCAGGAAGCTGTCGCCGGCCTGGAAGCTGGCCAGCCGGGGGAAGTCGGCGAAGCCGGTGTTGGCCGCCATGACCAGGATGAGCATCGTCCCGGCCTGCAGCGAGTAGAAGAGCAGCTCGCCGAGGCCCCCGCCGCCGTAGACGGCCTCGCCGATCTGGGCGATGACGGTCGGCGACCCGGTCTCGAACGGGGTCACGTGGATCACGGCGGCCAGCGCCGAGATGCCGAGGAACATCACCCCGAGGCCGGTGCCCATGATCACCAGCGTCTGCCGGGCGTTCTTCCACTCGGGCTTGTGGAAGGCGGGCACGCCGTTGGAGATGGCCTCCACGCCGGTGACCGCGGCGCCGCCGGACGCGAACGCGTGCAGCACGTCGAACAGCTTCACCCCCAGCAGCAGGCCGACCCCGGCGGCCGCGCCCCAGTGGAGCTGCCCCTCGACCGGGCCGTCGAAGGTGGGCAGCTCGTCGCCCAGGTAGCGGACGAGCCCGAGCACCAGCAGCACGCCCATGTTGAGCATGAAGAAGTACGTGGGCAGGGCGAAGATCTTGCCGGACTCCTTGACCCCCCGGAGGTTGCCGAGGGCGATGAGGGCGATGAAGAACAGCGCGATCGGCACGCGGTACGGCTCGAGCGCCTGGAACGCCGAGGTCAGCGCAGCGGTGCCCGCCGAGGCCGACACGGCGACGGTGAGGATGTAGTCGGTCAGGAGCGAGGCGCCGGCCACCTGGGCCACGGTCGAGCCGAAGTTGTCCTTCGTGACCACGTAGGCCCCGCCCGCCGAGGGGTACTCCTTGATCGTCTCCCGGTACGACAGGATCAGGAACCCGAGCACCACGCACATCGCCACCGTGATGGGGAACACGAGCGAGAACGCCACGAGGCCCGCCACCGGGATCAGCACGTGGAGGATCTCCTCGGTGGCGTACGCCGAGGACGACAGGTTGTCGGAGGCGAAGACGGCCAGCGCGGTGGGCTTGCCGAGGCGCTGGTGCTCCAGCTCGTCGCTGTGCAGGGGCTCGCCGAGGAGCCGGCGCTTCAGCCGGTAGGACAGCGGGTCGGGCGGCAGCGGGACGCCGGACTGCGCCGGCTCGGGCACGGGGCCGGGTGGCCCGCCGGGCGCCGGGACATCACGCTCGGTGGGGATCGCACGAATGGCCACCAGACGAACCTACGGTCGGTGACCACGGCGTACGCGCTAAGGACGCGTCAATATCGCGGGCGATCGGAGTAGTGGCGCGGGGCCCGGTAGGAGGCGCCCTGGACCGGGCGGCCACGGCGCGACGTCCACCGCCACTGGATCGAGATGCGGCCGCCGACCCGGCGGGTCAGCTTGGGCACCGAGTGCTCCCAGCCCTGCTGGGTGGCCCCGCCCATCACGTGCAGGTCGCCGCCCGCGGGCGCGATGTCGACGGTGGCGCCCCGGTCCGGCGCCTCGTGGTCGTAGCGGTTGGCCCGGGGGCGCAGCAGCCACGGCCGTCGGGCCCCGAGCGTGAGCAGCGCGATCAGGGTGTCGTCCAGCCACCGCAGGTCCCGGTCGCGGTGGAACGCCTGGCTGTCGCGCTCGTCCCGGTACCAGGCCATCGCGAACCCGTCGAGGGGCACCTGGTAGCGGGCCCGCAGCGCCCGCTGCGCCTCGACCAGGACCGGGTGGGGCGGCGGGTCGCCGGTCCGCCAGAAGGACCCCACCCGCGGCTCGTCGATCCAGCGGTCGTAGCGGAAGATCCGGCCCTGCCGCCAGCGGTCCTGGGCCGCCAGGGCGTCGTAGACCTGCTCGTGCCCGGCGAGCCAGCCCCGGGCCACGTCCACCCACGAGCCGTCGTCGAGCCAGGTCCGCTCGAAGGCGACGTCGTCGCGGACGCGGGGCGTCTCGGTCACTGGTGCACCCTTCGGGATGCACGCAGTGACCGATCGGCACTTCGTGCCGAGTACCGAACTGTGTCGGCTGTTCGCTCGCTTCGCTCGCTCACCCGTCCCGACGGTACAGGTGACAGGCTCGGGGCATGCCCGAGGACGTGTACACCCACGGCCACCACGACGCGGTGCTGCGGTCCCACCGGTGGCGCACGGCCGAGAACTCGGCCGCGTACCTGCTCCCCCACCTGCGCCCGGGCCACGACCTGCTCGACGTGGGCTGCGGGCCGGGCACGCTGACGGTCGACCTGGCCGCCCGGGTGGCGCCCGGCCGGGTCGTCGGGGTGGACGTGGCGCCCGACGTCGTGGCCGCGGCCGCCGACCACGCCCGGGACTCGGGCGCCGGCAACGTCGAGCTCGTGGCCGGCGACTTCCGGGAGCTCGACCTGCCGGCCGGCGGGTTCGACGTCGTCCACGCCCACCAGGTGCTCCAGCACCTGCGGGACCCGGTCGGGGCGCTGGCGGCCATGGCCGCGCTGGCGCGACCCGGCGGCCTGGTGGCGGCCCGGGACAGCGACTACGCGGGCATGACCTGGGCGCCGGCCGCCGAGGGGCTCGACCGGTGGGCCGCGGTGTACCAGGCCGTCGCCCGCCACAACGGCGCCGAGCCGGACGCCGGCCGTCACCTGCTGGGTTGGGCCCGGGCCGCCGGCCTCGACGACGTGACGTACACGACCTCGACGTGGACGTTCGCCACGCCGGAGGACCGGGCGTGGTGGGGCGCCATGTGGGCCGACCGGATCACCGAGACCGACCTGGCCCGCCAGGCCGTCGACTACGGCGTGGCGACGCCGGCCGAGCTGGCCGCGATCGCCGAGGGCTGGCGGGCGTGGGCGGGCGACCCCGCCGCCGTGTTCACGCTCGTCCACGGCGAGATCGTCGCCCGGGTCTGACCGTCTGACACCATGGCGCCATGCCTGCCGCCCTCGGACTCGACCACCTCGTGCTCGTCGTCGACGACGTCGAGCGGGCCCTCGACTGGTACGGCCGCCACGCCGGCCTGGCCGCCGAACGGGTCGAGGGCTGGCGCCGGGGCGACCTGCCGTTCCCGTCGCTGCGCGTCGACGAGGGCACCATCATCGACGTGATCCCCGGGCTCGGCGATCCCGGGGTCCGCGGCCACCTCGACCACATCTGCTTCGTCGTCGAGCGGCCCCACCTCGACGCCCTGGCCGCCGAGCTCGAGGTCGTGGACGAGGGCGTGCGCTCCGGGGCCCGGGGCGACGGCAACTCGATCTACGTGCGCGACCCCGACGGCCTCCTCGTCGAGTTCCGCAGCTACGACGCCGCGTAGCCGGCGGCGACCGCTCAGAACCCGCCGGCCCGCCGCAGCCGGCGCGGCCGCCCGTCCGGGTCGACCGCCAGGCGGTACGCCACCCCGGCATGGGCCGCCCAGCGGGGCACCCCCTCCGGATGGTGGACGCGGACCCGCCCGGGCGGCCGGGGGCCGACGCGCCCGCCCCGGTACCAGTCGTCCAGGGCCTGCGCCGTCGCGGCCCAGGTGTCGAACGCGGACGCGGGGTCGACCAGGGCCGGGTCGTCCGGCGACCGGCCCAGGTGCTCGGCGCTGAGCCGCAGCCGCAGGTCGCGGGCGAAGCGGCGGGCGCCGTCGCCGTGCCCGCCCGGGTCCCGGGGCTCGCGGTCGTCGCGGGTCGCGTCGAGCACCGCGCACGACAGCTCGGAGTCGTGGGTCCAGGACCGCAGGTTGAGGTTGTCCGACCCGACGGTGGCCCACACGTCGTCCACCACGCACGCCTTGGCGTGGACGTAGACGGGGGCGCCGTCGTCGTTCTCCAGGTCGTAGATGGCGACCCGGTCGCCGCCCGCGGCCCGGACCTCGTCGACCGCCTGCTGGTGCCCGACGAGCTCGGGCGGCTCGGACAGCGCGCCGCCCTGCTCCGGGTAGCGGGGCACGAGGGCGATGAGCAGCAGGTCCGGGGCCCGGCGCAGCGCCGCGGCCAGGACCTCGGCCACCTGGGCCGACCACAGGTACTGGTCCTCGATGGCGATGAGCCGCCGGGCCCGGGCGAACGCCTTGCCGTAGGCCCGGGCGATGCTGCGCTCGCCCTCGCGGGCGAACGGGTACGGCGGGCGCTTGGCCGGGTAGGTGCGCAGCACCTGCACGGCGTGGGGGCCGGCCGGACCGGGATCCGGCGGCCGGGAGGGCAGCGGGGACGGGCGCCGGGGCTCGCGGGCGACCCGGGCGATCCAGCGGCGCCACGGGTTGCGGTGGTCGAGCGGGGTCGGGTCGTCCCACCGCTCCCGGAACGTGTGCGCCAGGTCGCCGAGGGCGGGCCCCCGGATCTGGAGCTGGATGTCGTGCCACGGCGGCGTGTCGCCGTAGCGGTCGTCCATGTCGACGGCCTGGGGGTCGCCGAGGTGGCGCTCGTCGTCGCGGCGACCGTGGCACAGGTCGATGCCGCCGGCGAAGGCGACGTCGTCGTCCTCCCGCCCGGCCCGGCGCACGAGGACCAGCTTCTGGTGGTGGGACCCGGCCCGGCGCACCCGCTCGTCCAGCAGGACCTCGCCCCCGGCCCCGTTGACCTCCTCGGCGAGGTGGATCGCCTCCTGCTCGCTGAGGCGGGCCTCGTCGGGGTGGGACCGCCAGACCAGGCCCCGCACGTCGGCGCCCCGCCGCAGGGCCTCCACCAGCACGGTGGCGAGCTCGCTGCCCGGCTGCCCGGTCAGGCGCTCGTCGCCGTCGCCCCGCCAGTCGGTGAACAGCACGAGGTCGCCGTCGCCGGCCGTCGCCAGCTCCTCGCACAGGCGGGCGAAGTAGGTGGCGCCGTGGACCAGGGCGACGACCTCGTTGCCCTCGGTCCAGGCCACGTGGCCGCGGCCCTCGTCGATGGCGGTGTCGGGGTTGCCGCGGTCCGCGGCCGTGAGGAACCAGCGGGCGAGGTCGTCGCCCGGCGCCGGCGCCCGATGCGCTATCCCGGGGCATCGGTGGGCCACCATGGGGGCGTGAGAGTCGGACTGGTGCTCGGCGGCGGCGGTGTGATCGGCATGGCGTACCACGCCGCGGCGCTGGCGGCCATCGAGCACGACCTGGGCTGGGATCCCCGCACCGCCGACATCGTGGTCGGGACCTCGGCCGGGTCGGTCGTGGGGGCGCTGCTGCGGCGGGGGGTGCCGGCATCGGACCTGTCCACCATCGCGGTCGGGGCCGAGCCCCGGTCCAGCCCGCCCGGCGTCGCCCGCGCCCTGCGGGAACAGCCCGACTTCCCGCCGGTCCGCCCGCTGGCGTTCCTGGCCCGCCCGCCCCGCCTGCCGAGCCCGGCCCTGGTCACGGCGTGGCTGCGCCGGCCCTGGCGGCTCGACCCGGTGTCGGCGGTGGCGAGCATCGTGCCCGACGGGACCCTCGACCTGGTCGAGCACGCGGGCGCGCTCGAGGAGATCCTCGGGTCGCCGTGGCCCGACCGGGACCTGTGGGTGTGCACCGTGCGGCGGCGCGACCTGCGCCGGGTGGTCATGGGCCGGGACATGTACCCCCGCCTGGCGGCCGCGGTGGCGGCGTCGTGCGCCATCCCCGGCTACTTCAAGCCGGTCGAGGTCGAGGGGCACCGGTACATCGACGGCGGCGTCCGCTCCCCCACCAACGCCGACGTGCTGCGGCGGGCCGGGCTCGACCTGGCGATCATCCTGTCGCCGATGTCGGGCCGCTCCCTCGGCGGGGTCAACGTCGGCAACCTGATCCGGGGGCACGCCCGGGCCAAGGTGCAGGCCGAGCAGGCCCGGCTGCACGCGGCCGGCACCGCCACGCTGCTCATCGAGCCGGGGCCCGAGGTGATCGAGGCGCTGGGTCGCGACTTCATGAGCGACGCCCGGGTGGCCGACATCGTGCGCACCACGTTCGTCGACACCGGTGACCAGCTGCGCAAGCCGGTGGCCCGGGGCCTGCTGGCCGGGCTCGTCGACCGCCCCCGGCCCGACCCGATGGCCCCGGGGCGCCTGCGCCGGTCCCGCCGCCGGAGCGACCGCCGCTGGGGGCGCCGGCCGCTGCGCTGAGAGGCTGCGCCGATAGGCGGAGCCGTGGCCCGAGCGGCCCGCTGCGAAGGCAGCAAGAGCGGGAGATACAGGCCACGGTGGTCGCGACGACGTGACCTATCCGCACACGCTCTGAGCCGGGCGACCGCGCCGCCGGTTGACTCTCCCCCGGGGGGAGACGGCAGCCTGACGGGCGTGAGCGACGGGATGATGACGATCGGCATGTTCTCGCGGGCGAGCCTGCTGTCGATCAAGGCGCTGCGGGCCTACCACGAGGCGGGCATCCTCGTGCCCGCGCGGGTCGACCCGGCGACCGGGTACCGCAGCTACCACGCCGGCCAGCTGCCCGACGCCGCGGTGATCCGCCGGCTGCGCGGCCTCGACCTGCCGCTGGAGCGGGTGCGCGAGGTGGTGGCCGCCCGCGACCCCGAGGTGACCCGCCGGGTCCTGGCCGCGCACGCCGCCGCCATGCAGGCCCGGCTGGACGACGTCACCCGCATCGTCGGCGAGCTGCAGCAGGGCGTCGAGCAGCCGGGCGACCACACGCCGGTGCACGTCCGCGACGATCCGGGCACCCACACGCTGGCGGTCCGGGGCGACGTGGCCGAGGTGGGCTTCGCCGCCTTCCTCGGCGACGCGTACGCCGCCATCGCGGCACTGGCCGACCGGGCCGGGATCGCGACCGCCGGACCCGCTCGGTGCGCTGTACCCGCACGTCATCGAGGACGAGACGGCGCCCACCTCCGTCGAGGCGTTCATGCCGATCGGCACCCCCGTCCCGCTGCCGGCGGACCGGGGCCCGGTGGCGGTGGGCGAGGTCCCGGCCGCCCGGGTCGCCGTGCTCGTCCACACGGGTCCCTACGAGACCCTGGGCGACACCTACCGCCGGCTGGGCGCCTGGGTCGCCCACCACGCCCGCCCGGCCCCCACCCCGGTGCGGGAGATCTATCTCGTCAGCTACGACCAGACCGAGGACCTCGGGCGCTTCCGCACCGAGGTCCAGTGGCCCGATCCATCCCGAGGAGACCCCCGCATGACGGCCTGGCTGTCCAACGTGACCTTCGACTGCGCCGACGCCGCCCGCCTGGCCGGCTTCTGGTCGGAGGTGCTCGGCCGCCCGCTCGGCACCACCCCCGCGCCGAGCGAGGACTTCGCCTCCATCGGCATCCTCGGCCACGCCGCCGAGGACGCCCCCCGCTGGCTGTTCCTCAAGGTGCCCGAGGCCAGGCCGCCGACCAAGAACCGGATGCACGTGGACCTGGCGGCCGCCGACCGCGAGGCCGAGGTGGCCCGCCTCGTCGCCCTCGGCGCCACCCGGCTCGCCGACCAGGAGAGTACGGCCTCCGCTGGACGGTGATGCAGGACCCCGAGGGCAACGAGTTCTGCGTCGCCCAGGAGTGACTCACCCGCCCCGTGCCCGGGCGAGGAGCTCGGTGACCCCGAGCCTGCCCGCCCACTCGTCCAGGTAGCCGTCGTCGAGGCCGTCACCGGCCACCGCCAGCACCGCGGCCGCATCGGCGACCTGCCGGTCGGACCCACCCTGTGCCGCCCATTCGAGCTTGGCGAGCACGGTGTCCTCCGCGGTGGCCAACCACACGTCCACCCCCAGCATCGTGCGCCGCGCCGGGCGACTCGTGCGACGAACGGCCGCTCCTTGCGGATGACGAGGTCGACCTTCGAGCCCGTGGCCAGGTCGATGAGGTTGAACTGGCTCCGGCGGACCAGCGACTCCGAGGCCGACGGGCTCACGTAAAAGCGATCACGGTCGAGGCCGGCAACGAAACGGTCCAGCGTCCACCGACGGGTCGATCACGATGTCGATGTCCTGGGTGGTCGCGGCGCGTGGACGAGCCGCGAACGAGTCCCGACGAGCGGGTATCCCGCGTCGGCGGCGCTCAAGGCGCGACGACGGGTTCGTCCGGCCAGGCGGCCCGGTACGCCTCGTCGCCGACACGCAGGCGGCGGAGCGCAGCCTCGACCTGGGCGTCCTCGTAGTCCGGGTGGCGTGCCCGGATGCCGGCCGCCGCCACGGCGAACGCCTCCTCCGACATCGCCACGGCCTGCGCCACCCGGTCCGCGGGCGCCATGGCGCGCCACACGGCGACCTGCCGCTCCTGCGTCTCGCGGTCGGTGTCGGCGCTCCGCACGGAATCAGCCTACGACCCCCCTCCAGGCCGCAGGGTGAGCAGATTTTGGGCTGGTGGGCGAGCAGTGATCGGTTCCACCATGGTCCCGGCGGTGCAACCGAGGAGGAGATATGGCGGACGTGGTGGTGGTCGGGGCCGGGATGTGCGGCCTCCAGACGGCGATGCTCCTGGCCCGGGAGGGTCACCGGGTCACGGTGGTCGAGCGGGACGCGGGGCCGGTGCCCGACGGGCCCGACGAGGCCTGGGCCTCGTGGACCCGGCGCGGCGTCAACCAGTTCGGGTACCCGCACTTCCTGCTGGCCCGGTGGCGGGAGCTGGCCGAGGTCGAGCTGCCGGACGTCGTGGCGGAGCTGGAGGCCGCCGGCGGGCTGCGGTTCAACACCTTCGGCGCCCACCCCGACCGCCGGGGCGAGCTGCGGCCCGAGGACGACCGGTTCGAGTCCGTCACCGCCCGCCGCCCGGTCGTCGAGCTGGCGGTCGCCCGCGCCGCGGCGGCCACGCCCGGCGTCGAGGTCCGCCGGGGCGTCGCCGCCGAGGGCGTGCTCACCGCCGGCGAGGGCCCGGCCGGGCGCGCCACGGGTGACGGGCATCGCCACCGCCGGCGGCAACCTGCCGGCGGACCTCGTCGTCGACTGCGGCGGGCGCCGCTCGCCGCTCGCCGGCTGGCTCGCCGCCGCCGGGGCCGGCACCGTGGCCGAGGAGCGCGAGGACAGCGGCTTCGTCTACTACGGCCGCCACTTCCGCAGCGACGACGGTGAGCTGCCGCCGGGCCACGGCCAGCTGCTCACCCACCACGACTCGCTGTCGCTGCTCACGCTGCCCGCCGACGACGGCACCTGGTCGGTCGTGCTGGTGGCCGCCGCCGACGACCGGCCGCTGCGGGCCCTCACCGACCCGGCGAGCTGGGAGCGGGCGGCCGCCCTGTACCCGCGGCTGGCGCCCTGGCTCGACGGCAAGCCGCTGGAGGACCCGCGGGCCATGGCCGCCATCGAGGACCGCCACCGCAGCATCGTGGTCGACGGCGTGCCGGCGGCCACCGGCGTGGTGTCGGTCGGCGACGCCTGGGCGTGCACGAACCCCTCGCTCGGTCGCGGCATCTCGATCGCCCTCGAGCACGCCGTGTGCCTGCGCGACACCCTCCGGGAGGTCCCCCTGGACCGCCCCGACGACGTGACCATGGCGTTCGCCGAGGCCACCGCCGAGCGGGTCGAGCACCGCTACCGGAACACCCTCGACATCGACCGCCACCGGTTGGCCGAGCTGCGCTCCGACGCCGCCGGCGAGGACTACGCCCCCGACGATCCGGGCTGGGTCATCTCCAAGGCGCTGTTCGCGGCCGCCGCCCGCGACGACGAGGTGCTGCGGGCCCTGGTGTCGGTCAGCGAGCTGCTCGCGACCCCCACCGACGCGCTCGCCGTGCCCGGCGTCTTCGACCGGGTCGTCGAGCTCGGGGCGGACGCCCCCCGCTACGCCGCCGGCAACCCCGACCGCGCCGCCCTGCTGGCCGCCGCCGCGGCCGCCTGACCGCCGGCAGTGACGAGAAGGACATCCGATGCGCATCGACGTCAACGGCACGACCCTCGAGGTGGCCGACACCGGGGAGGGGCCTGCGGTCCTGCTCGTCCACGGCTTCCCGGACACCCACGACCTGTGGCGCCACCAGGTCGCCGCACTGGGCGATGCCGGGTTCCGGACCATCGCCCCCGACCTGCGGGGCTTCGGCGGCTCCGACAAGCCCGCCGACGTCGCCGAGTACGGCATCCCCCAGCACGTCGGCGACCTCCTCGGCCTCCTCGACCACCTCGGCGTCGAGCGCGCCCACGTCGTCGGGCACGACTGGGGTGGGTGCATCGCCGCCGTGCTGGCGTCCCTCGCGCCGGACCGGGTGGCCAGCCTCACCTGCCTGTCGGTCGGGCACCCGGCGGCGGTCGCCGCCGCCGGCTGGGCCCAGCGGCAGAAGTCCTGGTACATGCTGCTGTTCCAGTTCGTGGGCGTGGCCGAGACCTGGCTGTCGCAGGACGACTTCGCCAACATGCGGGCATGGTCCGATCACCCCGAGGCCGACGCCGTGGTGGCGCGCCTGCGCGAGCCGGGGGCGCTCACCGCCGCCCTCGGGATCTACCGGGCGGTGTTGCCACCCGAGGCGTTCGTGGCCGCACCGCCGCCGCTGCCGCCGATCCAGGCGCCGACGCTGGGGATCTGGTCGACCGGCGACTTCGCCCTGACCGAGGAGGCGATGACGGGGACCGCGACCCACGTGGCCGGGCCGTGGCGCTACGAGCGCATCGAGGGGGCCGGCCACTGGATCCCGCTCGACGCCCCCGACCGGCTGAACGAGCTGCTCGTCGGGTTCGTCAGCCGTGCCGGGACGCCCGTGTAGGCCGCCCACGCCGCGCCGGACCGCACCCCGGGTGCCATGCTGGACCAGGTGAGCGACGACGTCCCGGTGCGGTCGATCGGCGACGAGCTGCGGGCCGCGGGCGCGGCCCGCTTCGTCGGGCGCCGGGCCGAGCTGCGCCGGTTCGCCCGGGCGCTCGACTCGCCCGCCTCCCGCGTCCTCTGGCTGTTCGGGCCGGGCGGGATCGGCAAGTCGGCGCTGCTCACCGCCATGATGCGCCGCGCCGCCGAGGCCTCGCTGCCGGTGGCGTTCCTCGACCTGCGCACGATCGAGCCGAGCCCGGACGCGATCGCGGCGGCGGTGTCCGGGCCCGCCAGCGCCAACGGCGCCCGCCGCGTCGTCGTCCTCGACACGTTCGAGCGGGGGGCGGGCGTCGAGACGTGGCTCCGCACCGCGCTGGTGCCGAGCCTCCCCTCCGGGTCGATCGTCGTGGTCGCCGGCCGGCAGGCGCCGCAGGAGGCGTGGCGCACCGATCCGGCCTGGGCCGACCTCCTGGAGGTCGTCCCCGTGCGCAACCTGGCGGGCACGGAGGTGCGGGAGCTGCTGGCGGCGGCCGGCGTCCCCGCCGACCAGCACGCGGCGGCCGAGCGGCTCACCCGCGGGCACGCGCTGGCGCTGGTCCTGCTGGGCGACGTGCTGACCGGCGGGTCCGGCGGACCCCGGTCGGTGCCCGCCGACCTGGCCGACGCCCCCGACGTCCTGGCCGGCCTGCTGGGGCGCATCGTCGACGAGGTGCCCGACGACGAGTGCCGGCGGGCCCTCGACACCCTCGCCCTGGCCCGGGTCACGTCACGAGGCCTGCTGCGCACGCTGTTCGGCGAGGACCGGGCTCCGGCGATGTTCGACTGGCTGGCCGCCCGGCCGTTCGTGGAGCGGGTGACGGGTGGGCTGTGCCCCCACGAGCTGGCCCGCGACGTGCTCGAGGGCGACCTGCGCCGCAACGACCCCGAGCGCTACGCGGCGACCCACCGGGCGGTGCGCACCCACGTGCTGGCCCAGATGGACGCCCCGGGCCTGGCCGACAGCGCCTTCGCCGACCTCGTGTACCTGCACCGGGGCAGCTCCACCGTCAGCTCCTACTGGGACTGGGCGACGTTCGGCACGGTGGTGCCGTCGCGGCTCCGCCCCGGCGACGAGGACGAGCTGGCCGCCATCGCCGAGCAGCGGCTCGGCCCGGAGTCGGTCGCGGTGCTGCACCACTGGCTGGCCCGCCGGCCCGAGGCGTTCACCGTCGTGCGCCCGGCCGGCAGCGACGAGGTCGCCGGGTTCTTCGCCCTGCTGCGGCTGGACGAGCCGGCGCCGGACGACCTGGCGGCCGACCCCGCCATGGAGGCGATCTGGGCCCACGCCCGCCGCCACGACCCGCCCCGGCCGGGGCAGGTGATCGGCGTCAACCGCTTCTTCCTCGAGCGCGACGAGGGCCAGCGCCCGTCGACGACCTTCAACGTCCTGACCTGGCAGTCGGCCCGGCACTGGGTGACCCCCGGCCTGTCCTGGGACTACATCGCCAGCATCACGGACCCGGACTACTGGGGCCCGATGATGGACTACCTCGACTTCCAGCCCCTCGGCACGTCGTACCGGATGGACGGGCTCGACTTCCCGCTCTACGCACACGACTGGCGGCGGCGCGGCCCGGCCGCCTGGCTGGAGCTGATGGAGGCCCGGGAGATCGGCGAGACGGTCCGGCCGGCGCCGCCGCCCCCGGTGCTGGTGGCGCTGGGCGAGGACGAGTTCGCCGACGCCGTCCGCCAGGCGCTGCGCGACCTGCCCCGGCCCGACCGCCTGGCCGCCAATCCGCTGCTCGGGTCGCGGGTCGTGCGCGACGGCGAGCCGGCGCCCGACGGCCTGGCGCTGGACCGGCTGCTGCGGCGGGCGGCCGCCGCCCTCCCCGACATGCCCCGCACCGCGCTGCCCCGCCGGGCCCTCGACCGCACGTACTTCCACGGTGCCACCACCCAGGAGGCGGCGGCCGAGGTGCTGGACATGGCGTTCTCGACCTACCGGCGCCACCTGGCCACGGGCACGGCGCTCGTGGTGGACGTGCTGTGGCGCTGGGAGCTGTACGGCGCGCGACCAGCCGGCGCTCAGCGGGCCGCCACGGTAGACACCACGAGGTCGCCCTCCCGCGCGCTGAGCACCCAGCGGCCCGCCGCGAACGCCCAGTCGCCCTCGACCTCCCGCACCACGAAGTCCTTGGGGCGCCCCCGCAGCCCGGTGCCGGCCGCCTTGGCGACCGCCTCCTTCACCGTCCAGAGCCGGGTGACCCACTCGTCGGGGTCGTGGCCGGACCCGAGCGCCAGCTCCGGGCCGGTCAGCGCCAGCCGGGCGAACACGGTGCCGCGGGCGGCGACCGCCTCGACGTCGATGCCGGCGGCGTCGCCGGCGGCCGTCGCCACCGCCGTCGTCCCGTGGTGGGCGAGCGACACCCGGGGCGCACCGCCGCCGGGGACGTCGGCCCGCGGGCGGCCGTCGGCGTCGTTGCCGATGCGGACCCAGCGCGGCGCCGGCCGGGGCCGGTCCCGCCCGGCGAGCCAGTCCCGCACGGCCTCCTTGGCCGCGATGCGGCCGAGCACCCGGCCGGGGCGGGCCCGGGGGCCGAGGGCGGCGCACGCGGCCCGCTCGTCGTCGTCGAGGTACGCCTCGGCGGCGCGTTCGAGGGCTGCGGCCGCGGCGCCCGGCGCCCGCACGAGCCAGTAACCCGCGCGGCGCACGGTCACGACGCTGCCGGTGCCGTCCCAGCCCGGCGCCGATCCCGTCATCACCGATCGTCAATCGACGCGACCGTCACTAGTGCGACAGACTAGTGCCCGTCAGTCAACAGGTGCTCGGGGATCGGGGCGCGAGTCACCTATCGGCACGCAGGGGGACACAATGGCGCAGGTAGGTCAGGACGCATCCACCGGCGTCCCCGAGGTCGACGCCGCCGCCGTGGGCGAGGCCGTCCGCGACCTCGCCGCCGGCGATTCTCGGCGAGCGGCCGGGATACGCCGAGGAGGCCGAGCCCGTGTGGGCGGGCTGGGGCCCCGACGCCTACCGGCTGCGGCTGGCCACCGACGACCCCCGGTGGGCCGGGACGCTCGTGGCCCGGTCGTCCCCGCCGGCCACGCTGGCCCGCGAGCGCGCGTGGGTGGCGGCGGCCCGCGACGCCGGCTATCCGGCCCCGGAGCCGGTGACGAACGGCGTGTCCCCCACCCTGCTCGTGTTCCGCATGCCGCCCGGGACCAACCTGGCCGAGCGGATGATCACCGACATGCCGGCGCTCCCCCGGCTGCTGTCCGACTTCGGCCGCCTCCACGCCCGCCTCCACGAGCTGCCCGCCCCGGCGACGGCGGGCCCGCGCCGGCGCCCGCGGTCGAGCCCCCCGAGCTGGACGGCGACGCCGCCCCCGCCGTCGTCCGCCAGCGGGAGTGGCTCGACGCCCACCGCCCGCCCGACGCCGCGCCCGTCGTCTGCCACGGCGACTTCAACCCCGCCCACGTCCTGCGGGACGGGGACGACGGGCCGGGCGTGCCCGTCAACTGGACCGGCGCCACGCTCGCCGACCCCGAGTACGACGTGGCGGCCACCGTCGTCGGCTTCTGGTCGACGGCGCTGTACGGCAACGCGGTCCAGCGCCGCATGCTGAAGATGGTCCGCGACCCGCTGGCGTCCACCTATCTCGGCAACTACCGCGACGCGGCGCCCCGGCCCCTCGACGACGACCGGCTGCGCTACTGGAAGGCGTTCCACCTGCACCGGCTGGCCGCGGGCATCGACCACCGGCTCCGGGCGGGCGCCACCGGCCCGTGGGACACGTCGGCGCACGTCGCCATCCCCACCCGCTCGCTGCGCGACGTCGACCGCCAGTTCCGCCAGGTGGCCACGCCCGGCCGCGGAGGTGCAGACTCGCCGGCGTGAACACGCCGGTCGACGGGTGGTGCGCCCCGCGCTTCGCCGTGGTCCGGGACGCGTTCGCGGCCAACTTCACCGACCGGGGGGAGGTCGGGGCGGCGGTGCACGTGATCGTCGGCGGCGAGGTGGTCGTCGACCTGGTCGGCGGGTGGACGGGCGAGGACCGCACCCGCCGGTGGCGCCACGACACGATCGTCGACGTCTACTCCGCCGGGAAGCCGATCCTGGCCCTGCTCGCCCTGCAGCTCGTCGACGAGGGACGGCTCGTGCTCGACGCTCCGGTCGCCGACGTGTGGCCGGAGTTCGCCGCCGGCGGCAAGGCCGGGGCCACGGTCGCCCACGCCCTCAGCCATCGCGCCGCCGTCCCCGCGATCCGCGAACCGCTCACGGACGGCGACCTGTTCGACTGGGGCCGCATGACGGCTGCGCTCGCCGCCACCGACGCATGGTGGCCGCCCGGCGAGCGGCTGGCGTACCACTCCAACACGTTCGGCCACCTCGTCGGCGAGCTGGTCCACCGGGCGGGCGGCCGCATGCCCGGCGAGCGGCTGCGGGACGTCGTGGCGCCGCTCGGCGCCGACGTGTGGTTCGGCGTCCCCGCGGCCGAGCAGCATCGCTGCGCCGACGTCGTGTGGGCGCCGCCGTTTCCCGTGCCCGAGGTCGGCCCCCGGACGTTCGACAGGCTCGAGGGCGACGCGCTCATGAACGCTCTCGCCCACCTCAACCCGCCCGGCTACTCGTCGGTCGGCCTGGTGAACACGCCGGCGTGGCGCTCGGCGCAGATCGGCTCGACGAGCGGCCACGCGTCGGCCTCCGGCATCGCCCGGATCTACGCCGACGTTGCTCGATCCCGGCCGCCTGCTCTCCCCCGGCCTGCTCGCCCACGCCACGACGACCCGGGCCGCGGGGCCCTGCCCGATCCTGGGCGAGGACTTCGAGGTCGGCCTCGGGTTCCAGCCCACGACGCCGCGCCGGCCGTTCGGGCCGAACGGCCGCAGCTTCGGGCACTTCGGGACCGGCGGCGCCGTCGGGTTCGCCGACCCCGACGCGGGCGTGGCCTTCGGCTACGTCATGAACCACGTCATCCCCCGCTGGCGGAGCTCCCGCAACCAGGCGCTCATCGACGCGGTCTACGCCTCGCTCGGCTGACGCCGGTCCCCCGGCCCTAGCGGACCACGACCGCCGGCAGGCTCTCCAGCTCGTCGGCGGCGGCCGCCGGGCCGCCCGCGGCCGCGAACGAGCGCCGGACGCGCTCGGCCCCGGCCCGCAGCGCGGGGTCGCCGAGCGCCGCCGCCAGGGCCTCGCGCATCGACTCGGGCCGCACCCGCTTGAACATGACCCGCACGCCGGCACCCGCCGCCTCCACCTGGGCGGCGATGGCGGGCTGGTCGTCGCGGATGGGGGCCACCACCAGCGGCAGGCCGTGGCTCAGCGCCTCGCACACCGTGTTGTGGCCCCCGTGGCACACCACGGCGTCGAGCCGGGGCAGCAGGGCCAGCTGCGGGACCCGGGGCAGCGCCAGCACGTTGGGCGGCGCCGCGGGCACCAGCTCCGGCGGGGCCACCAGGACGCCGGAGGCGTCCATGCCGCCCAGGGCCTCGGCGGCCGCCGCGAAGAACGGGCCGCCGTTGTGCCAGTTCAGCGTGCCGAGCGACACGAGCACGTGGGGGCCGGGCCGGTCGAGCCACTCCCACGGGAACGGGGTGTCGTCCGGCCGGGCCCCGATCGCGGGTCCCACGAAGGCGTAGTGGTCGGGGAAGTCGTCGCGGCCCACGAACGCCGTGGTCGAGAACACCAGCACGAGCTGGGGCGAGAACCGCAGGTCGACGGCGGCCGCGGTCCGCTCGTCGACCCCCGCGCCCCGCAGCACGTCGCGCTGGAGGCCGTCCGCCCACGCCTTGACCTTGGGGATCAGCTCCATCGGGTCGGTGAGCAGCGCCGACGTCGTCGCAGACGTGGCCCACGGCAGCTCCCGGGCCAGGGCGACGGCCACGCCCGCCAGGGCCTGCTGGTCGACCACCAGGGCGTCGGGCCGGAACCGGTCGACCGCGGCGTGGACGCCGGGCACCATGCACTCGGCCAGCGGCACCAGGAACTCGCCCACGAGGTGCTTGAGCGCGGCCGCGCCCCGCAGGTCGTCGGCCCGGGCGGCGATGTGGTCCCGCACGCGGTCCGACAGCGGCACCGGGATGAACGTCGCCCCCGGCGGCATCAGCTCGCCCACCACCTCGGGCGGGCCGGCCCAGGCCACCTCGTGGCCCCGGTCCGGCCAGCTCCCGCCCCACGGGCAGCGTCGGGTTCACGTGCCCGGCCATGGGCGGCACCACGAACAGGAACCGGTCCCCTCCGCTCGCTGCGCTCGCTCATGGGCGGCGACGGAACGCGAGCACGTGGTACTGCCACGCACCCTCGGTGGCCAGGGCCTCGACCCGGTCGATGGTGGCCACGCCCTCGTCGGCCCCTGCCTCCCGGTACAGCCGGCGGCGGGCCGGGTACGTCGGCAGCGTGCGGGCCGTGACGTCCTCGTCGACCAGCAGGTCGAACCCGGTCGCCCGCCCCAGCCGCCGGTAGCCGGCCGAGGTCAGCGGGGTGGACGAGTGCCCGTACCAGTCGCCCGGTCCGAGCTCGGCCGCCTTGGCCAGGAACACGGCCATGCCGCCGGGCGCCAGCAGGAAGTCGGTCATCGCCAGCGTCCCGCCGGGCTCCAGCACCCGGGCCGCCTCCAGGAAGAACGCCTTGCGGCTCGGGAAGTGGAACACGCACTCGACCGCCAGCACGTGGTCCTGCGTGGCGGCCGCCACCGGCAGCCGGCAGCCGTCCGCGGCCACGAACGGGACCGGGCCGCCCGCGGCCAGCCGCCGGGCCCAGCGGAGCTGGCGCTCGTCGATGTTGATGCCCGCCATCCGGCAGCCCGGGTGGCGGGACCGGATGTGGTCGAGCGTCCCCCCGAACCCGCAGCCCACGTCGAGCACCCGCCGCCCCGGGGCGACGCCCGCGGCGGCCACGACCCGCTCGGTCAGCGCCGCCGCCGCGGCCACGTAGCCCTCGGGGCTGTCGTCCGCCGCCTCGGGGTCGGCATAGAGGCCCCAGTGGAGGTTGTGCCAGAACGCGGTCGGCCCGCCCTCCTCCATGTGCGCGAGCGCGGAGTCGACGTAGGGCAGGTGGACGGTCGGCACGTCAGGTCCTGCGGGCCACGATCCGGTAGGCGTTGCCGACGTCGTCGGGTCCGAGGCGGGCGTCCTTGGCCTCGTCCGCCACCTTGGTGACCAGCATGGCGGGGACCATGGCGCCGTACAGCGCCACCCGCCCGGCCCGGTGGGCCAGCGACGGCGTGGGCAGCCACGGCAGGTGCGGGCTGCGCACCATGTGCTGGAGGACGAGGCCGATCGAGTTGAACAGCTCGCCGCCCATCGTGGCCGGCCCCCGCTCGACCGAGCGGACCTCGAAGCCGATCTCGCCCAGGTGGGCCACGAGGTTGTCGGCCGTCATGAAGTGCTGGTGCTGGGGCTGGCCCCACTGCCACCAGTAGCGGCCGAGCCGGTAGGACCACGGGGCCTGGGCGTCGGGCACCTCGATCATCAGGTGCCCGCCGGGCTCGACGACCGTCGCCGCGGCCGCCAGCTCGCGCTTGGGGTCGCGGGTGTGCTCCAGGTAGTGGTGCATGCTCACGACGTCGTAGGACCGTGGCAGGTCGGGGGCGAGGTCCGGGAACTGGCCCCGGTAGGCGGTGTCGACCCGGCCCCGGCGGGCCGCCTCCTCCACGGACTCGCTCATGTCGAGGCGCGTCGAAGGTGGCCTCCGGCCAGCGCTGGCGGGCGGCCAGCAGGAAGTGGGCGTGGCCGGTGCCGACGTCGAGCCAGGCCCGGGGCTCGGCGAACCGGGCCAGGGCCTCGACCCGGTTCTCGTAGATCTTGCCGAGGGCGGCGAAGCTGGTCTCGGCCAGCTCCTCGCCCAGCCCGTCATAGGCGTCGGCGTAGTAGTAGTCGAGGCCCTCGACCGTGAGCGCGGGGTTCTGGAACACGTGGCCGCAGTCGGCGCACTCGTCCAGGTGGAACTCGCCCGGCTTGTGCTGGAGCAGGTCGGTCACGTCGAGCCGCCCGATCAGCGCCGCCGACCCGCACCAGTAGCAGGCGTCGCGGCGGGGCTCGAAGAGCGCGTCGCGGGGCGGGGGCTCCGCCAGCGGGGCGGCCCGGCGCGCCGCGTCCCGGTCCCGGGTGGCGCGCCGGCCGGCGAGCACCGTGGCGACGTTCTCGGCCCAGGCGCGGGGCAGGCGGGTCAGGCTGCCGCCGGCGATGCCGGGCGGGCGCAGGTGCCCGGACGCGCCGACGGGCGGGCCGGCGAACACCACGCCCGGCTGCGCGCTCCACGACACGAGGGCCGCGGCCGCGGCGACGGGGGCGACGAGCAGCCCGGCGGTCATGGCCGCCAGGTGGGCCGTCTCGGCCGCCACCAGCAGCGGGTGCAGGGCACCGTAGGGCTGCGAGTAGGCCGTCCGCTGCTCCAGCTCCCGCCACCGGTCGTCGCCGGTGGTGGGGACGGCCCGCAGGCGGGGCGCGACCCGCACGAGCGAGGCCGTCGGGGCGTGACGCTGGGCCCGCAGCGTGGCCCGCACCATCGCGGCGCGGTCGAGGGGCGGGTCGCTCGCCGGCGCCGCCGGCCATGCGGGCCGTCACCGACGGGTCGACGATCACGGCCTCGTGGGCGCCGCCCGGCGTGTAGAAGGGGTCGCGGCCGAGCTTCTCGGGCTCGATGCGGCGCAGCAGGCGCAGGGCCCGCTCGGCCGGGAGGTCGCCGGGCACCAGGTCCACGACCTGGGCCCCGCAGGCGTCGAGCTCGGCGCGGGCCGCGGCGGCGGTGACGTCGTCGGGCGCGGTGCCGGCCAGGGCGATCACGTCGACCTTGGCCGCCAGGTCACGGGCCGGCGCCGTGCTGCCGTCGTCGCCCGCATCCGGCAGCGCCGCCAGCAGGTTGCGGCGCTTGCGGAGCATGACCGCCTCGGCCACGTGGACCGCGGTCAGGCCCCACAGCACTCCCTGGGCCACGCGGCGGGCGGATCGGCGAACGGACGCCATCGGGCTCCTCCTCGGTCATTCACGCCGGCGGTGCTCCCGAGCATCACCGCGACGCGCCCCCCTACGATTCGAGGATTATGGACCAGACACCGCAGTCATGCCACCTTTGTTGACGCAGAGTCCATCCAGAGGCCATCGTGCCGACATGAGCACGGACACCGCATCCGGGCCGGATGCCGCCCCCGCCGACCTCGCCGGGCGGACGTTCCTGGTCACGGGGGCCACGTCGGGCATCGGCCTCGCCACCACGATGGCCCTCGCCGCCCGGGGCGCCCGGCTGCTGCTGGCCTGCCGGTCGGCGGAGCGGGCCAGCGCCCTGGCCGACCGGGTGCAGGCCGGGCCCGGCGGCGCCACCGCCGCCCACGTCCCGCTCGACCTCGCCGACCTCGCCTCGGTGCGGGCGTGTGCCGAGGCCGTCGTGGCCCGGGGCGAGCCGGTGCACGTGCTGGTCAACAACGCCGGCGTGGCCGGGGCCCGGGGGGTGACCGCCCAGGGCTTCGAGCTGACGTTCGGCGTGAACCACCTCGGCCACTTCCTGCTCACGAACCTCCTGCTCGACGGCCTGGGCCCGGGCGCGCCCGGGCGGGTCGTGTCGCTGGCGAGCAAGGCCCACTTCGGGGCCAAGGGCATCGACTTCGCCGCCCTCCAGCGGCCGACCCGCACCCGCACCGGGCTGGCCGAGTACCAGGTGGCCAAGCTGTGCAACGTCCTGTTCACGCTGGAGCTGGGCCGCCGCCGCGAGGGCCTGGAGGCGGTGGCGGTCCACCCCGGCGTCATCGCCTCCGACATCTGGCGGTCGGTGCCGTGGCCGGTGCGCCCGATCATGACCCGGTTCATGGGCTCGACCGCCGAGGGGGCCGTGGGCCCGCTGCACTGGGCCACGACGCCCGTCGTCGCCGCCGGCGGCAGCTACGCCGACGGCACCGAGGTCGCCGAGCCGTCCGCCGTCGCCACCCCCGAGCTGGCGGCCGACCTGTGGCGCCACAGCGAGACCTGGGCGGCCTGAGAAGCGCTCTGTCGTCTGTCACCGCGGATATCCGCGGTGACAGACGACAATCAGCGTCGCCGGAACGCGAGGACGTGGTACTGGAGGTCGCCCGCCCGGGCCAGCGCCTCCACCCCACCGGTGGTGTCCAGGCCCTCGGGGTCGTCCGACCCGCCGGCCAGGCGCCGCAGCGCCGGGTAGGTCGGCAGCGTCGCCCCGGTGACGTCGTCGTCGACCAGCAGCTCGAACCCGGCGCTGCGCGCCAGGCGCTCGTAGCCCTCCGCGGTGAGCGGCTTGGCCACGTAGCCGTACCAGGCGCCGTCGCCCAGCCCGGCGGACTCGGCCATCGTCGCGGCCACCCGGGCCAGCGCGCCCGGGGCCATCAGGAAGTCGGAGAGCGCCACCGTCCCGCCGGGGCGCAGCACCCGGGCCGCCTCCCGGAAGAACGCCGCGCCGGCTGGGGAAGTGGAACACGCACTCGACCGCCAGCACGTGGTCGAGCGCACCGCCCGCCACCGGCAGCCGGCAGCCGTCGGCGGCGACGAGCGGCGGCACCGGCGCCGACTCCCCCGCCAGCAGCCGCCGCGCCCACCGGAGCTGGCGCTCGTCGATGTTGAGGCCGGCCCGCCGGCAGGCCGGGGCCCGGGACCGCAGGTGGTCGAGCGTGCCCCCGAACCCGCACCCGACGTCCAGGACCCGGCTGCCGTCGGCCACCTCGCCGACGGTGATGATGTGGTCGGTCATGGCCTCGGCGGCGGCGAAGTAGCGCTCGGGGCTGTCGTCGGCCCGCTCGGGGTCGGGGAACAGCCCCCAGTGGAAGTGACGCCAGAACGGCGGCGGCCCGCCCTCCTCCATGTGGGCCAGCGCCGAGTCGACGTACGCCATGCCAGCGCTTGCCGCGTCATCGGCGGGCCTCCCGGCGCCGGAAGGCCAGGACGTGGTACTGCCAGCCGCCGGCCCGGGCCAGGTCCTCGACCGCGTCGATGGTGGCCACCCCCTCGGGCGTGCCCGACTCGCGGTACAGGCGCCGCAGCGCCGGGTAGGTCGGCAGCGTGCGGGGCGTGACGTCGTCGTCCAGCACGGGCTCGAAGCCGCAGGCCCGGGCCATGCGCTCGTAGCCGGTCGGGGTCAGCGGGGCGGCCGACCGGCCGAACCACTCGCCGAGGCCGAGCGCGGCCACGTCCTGCGACACGGTGCCGACCGCGCCGTCGGCGATGACGAAGTCGGACAGCGCCAGGGTGCCCCCCGGCTCCAGCACCCGGGCCGCCTCCCGGAAGAACGCCTTGCGGCTCGGGAAGTGGAACACGCACTCGACCGCCAGCACGTGGTCCTGGCTGGTCGTGGCCACCGGCAGCCCGCAGCCGTCGCCCGTCACCAGCGAGATCGGGTCGTGGCCGCGGTCGTTGCCGCCGACCACCCGCCGCGCCCACTGGAGCTGGCGCAGGTCGATGTTGACGCCCACGAGCCGGCAGCCCCGGTTCCGGCAGCGGATGTGGTCGAGCGTCCCGCCGAAGCCGCAGCCGACGTCCAGCACCCGGCGGCCGTCGACCACGCCCGCGGCGCACAGGATGCGCTCGGTGAGCGCGGCCGCCGCCCGCACGTAGTGGGGCGTGCTGTCGTCGGTGTCCGTGGGCTGCTCGAACAGGCCCCAGTGGAAGTGCCGCAGGTGGTCGGGCGGCGCCCCGCCGCCGACCATGTGCTCGAT
The DNA here is from genome assembly GCA_963759225.1 of uncultured Acidimicrobiales bacterium. Taxonomy (GTDB): domain Bacteria; phylum Actinomycetota; class Acidimicrobiia; order Acidimicrobiales; family VFJN01; genus ZC4RG19. The sequence continues at coordinate 103,884 of CAVWYL010000006.1, forward strand.
CTCGGCGTCGATGTAGGGGAAGTTGATGACCGTCATGGCTCCCTCCGAGCCGTCTCAGCCGAGCGCCCGCGCCGGGCGGCCCGCGGTGGCGAGCAGGGCGTCGAGGCGGTCGGCGGCCGCCGCCGCACCGCCGGCGGATGCGAACGACGCCCGGACCCGGTCCACGGCGGCGCGGTGGCCGGGGTCCGACAGCACCCCCGCCATGGCGGCCCGCAGGTCGCCGGCCGAGACCCGGCCGAACTTCACCCGCACGCCGGCGCCCGCCCGCACCACCTGGTCGGCCACGAACGGCTGGTCGTCGCGCACCGCGGCCAGCACCAGCGGGACGCCGGCGGCGATGGCCTCGCACACCGTGTTGTGCCCGCCGTGGGCCACGACCAGGTCGACCCGCGGCAGCAGGGAGAGCTGGGGCACCCTCGGCACCACCAGGACGTTGCCGGGCGGGTCCGGAACCGACCCGGGTGGGGCCACGATCACCCCGCGGGCGTCCATGCCGCCGAGCGCCTCGGCCGCGGCCGAGAAGAACCGGGCGCCGGCCCGCCAGTTGATGGTCCCCAGCGTGACGAGCACGATCGGCCGGTCGTCGCGCTCCAGCCACTCCCAGGGGAACGGCGTGGTGTCGGCACGGTGGCGGAGCGCCGGTCCCACCAGCGCCCAGTGGTCGGGGAACGCCTCGGCCGGCCCCACCAGCTCGGCGGTGGTGAACGCCACCAGCAGGTGGGGCGAGAAGCGGGGGTCGACCGCGGCCGCGGTGGGCTCGTCGACGCCGGCCTCGACCAGCAGGGCGGTCATGCGCCCGTGGAGCCACGCCGCCACCTTGGGCACGCCGGCGAGCGGGTCCACCAGGTCGGCGGAGCTGGTGGCCGACGTGGCCCACGGCAGGCCGGACCGCAGCGCCACCGCCGCCCCCGCCAGCGCGTGCTGGTCGGCCACGACGACGTCCGGCGCGAAGGCGTCGACGGCGGCGCCGGTGCCGGGGACCATGTGGCGACCGATGGGCAGGACGAACTCCTCCCAGAACGACCGGAACCCGACGGCGCCGGTGGCGGGCGCCAGGTTGCGGACCGCCATGGCCTCGACCACCTCGGCGGGGGCCCGGTCGGCGACGGGCAGGAACTCGCTGCCCGGCGGCAGCAGGGCGGGCACGACCTCGGGGTACCCGGTCCAGGCCACGGCGTGGCCCCGGTCGGCCAGCACCCGCGCCACGGCCACGGTGGGGTTGGTGTGCCCCTCCAGCGGGGGGACGACGAAGAGGAAGCGGCCCACGACCGGCCTAGCGCTCCTGGGCCGACCGGGTCAGCCGGGCGGTGGCGGGCGGGAGCCCGACCGAGGCGCGGATGAGGTCGCCGAGCTCGCGGGTGTGGCCGAACACGGACAGGTGGTCGGCCCCGGGGATCAGGTGGACCCGGGCCCGGGGCAGGAGCAGGGGCAGCGCGTCGGCGAGCGGCAGCATCTCGGACCGGTCGCCGTAGACGGCGAGCACCGGGCACCGGATCCGGGCGAAGTCCCGCGGGTCCAGCGGCGGCTCGGCCCGCACGTCGTCGAGGACGGTGGTGTGCACCAGCAGGCGCTCGGCCCGCTCCGCCACGGCCGCCGCCTTGCGGCGGGAGACGCCGCCCAGCGCCGCCTGGACGTCCTCGACGGTGTAGTCGCCGCGGAGCTGGGCGGCCGCCGGCTCCAGCATCGGCAGGATGCGCTCGACCCACCCGTCCACGGGCAGCACCGGGTCGATGAGGAAGAGCGAGGCCACCCGGCCGGGATGGCGGGCGGCGGCGGTCACGGTGACCGCCCCGCCGTAGCTGCATCCGACCAGGTGGACGGGGGCGCGGATGTCGAGGGCGTCGAGCAGGCCGACCAGGTCCCCGACGTGGTCGGCGACCCGGTAGCCGGTCGGCGGCACCTGGGAGTGCCCGTGGCCCCGCAGGGCGTAGAGGACGGCCTCGGCGTCGGTGGCCAGCGGCATGCCCAGCGTGAAGGCGAGGCCGGAGTGGTCGACGATGCCGAGGCCGTGGACGAACACCACGACCGGCCGCTCGCCGCCGTCGCCGACCCGGTAGCGGTTGACGCGCAGGTCGACGCCGTTGGCGTGCACCGTGGCCACGGGCTACCGCGCGCCGTCAGCCATCGGCGGTCTGGGCCCTGGCCGGGAGCGTCCCCTCCAGCGAGGCGACGATGAAGTCGACGATGCTGCCGACGGTCAGCTCGATGAGGTCCTCGAGCTCCATGTCCGCGAACCAGGCCACGAAGTCGACGCGCCCCTCGTACTCCTCGATCAGGCGCTCGGCGACCTCCATGACCTCCATGCTCTCGAGCTGGATGTCCTCGGCGAAGGTCGAGTCGAGGCTGATCTGGCACTCCTCGTAGTACCACTCCCCGACCACGTCACGGATGGCTGTCTCCACGGTCGTGCGGACCGAGTCGTAGACGGGATCGGTCCGCGTGGTGCTGCCGGCCGTGCTCATCAGTTCCCCCTGCTCTGCATGCGATGGTGCCGCGCCCGGTTCACAGTAGAAGGGTCCGGAGTTGTTGACAACAGCGAACCACGAACTACGACTGTTGACCCAGGCGTCCAGTGCTGGCCCATATCTTGACACTGAACGCGCCGCGTCGGGATACTGGTCACGGTCTCGGGCTTCGGTCGGCTGACGGGGCCCGCGGATCTGGGGGGCCGCCACCGATGCCGATGACCAGTTCCGGAGTGGAGACCGGCGCACCCCGCAGGGTCCGGGACGTGGCCGTCGTCGGCATGGCCTGCGTCATGCCGGGCGCGCCCGACGTCGAGGCGTTCTGGTCCAACATCGTCGACGGCGTCGACTCCGTGACCGAGGTCCCCGACACCCGCTGGACCCTCGCGACCCACTACGACCCCGACCACGACACGTCGGCCGGCGGCGCGGGCCGCGACCCCATGTCGGTGTCCAAGTGGGGCGGCTTCGTCCCCGACGTCGGCTTCGACGCCCTGCGCTGGGGCATCCCGCCCGCCAGCCTGGCCAGCATCGACCCGGCCCAGCTCATGGCGCTCAAGGCGGCCGCCGGCGCCCTCGACGACGCCGGCTACGGCGACGGCGGCTTCGACCGGGAGCGGGCCTCGGTGATCTACGCCACCGGCTCGGGCGGCGCCGCCGACCTGCCCGCCGGCTTCCTGCTGCGCCTGCTGCTGCGGACCCACGGGGTGCCGCTCGACGCCCTGCCGCCCGAGCTGGACGCCTTCCTGCCGGAGCTGACCGAGGACGGCCTGCCCGGCGTGCTCACGTCGGTGATCGCGGGTCGGGTGGCCAACCGGCTGGACCTCGGGGGCAAGAACCTCACGGTCGACTCGGCCTGCGCCTCGGTGCTCGTGGCGCTGGACATCGCCTGCAACGAGCTGGCCGCGGGGTCGAGCGACCTGGTGCTGCTCGGGGGCGTCGACCTCCACAACGGCGCCCAGGACTACGTGAGCTTCAGCGCGGCCCAGGCGCTGTCCCGCCGCGGGCGGTGCGCGTCGTTCGACACGTCGGCCGACGGCATGACCCTGGCCGAGGGTGCCGGCTGCCTGGTGCTGAAGCGGCTGGCCGACGCCCGGCGCGACGGCGACCGCATCTACTCGGTGGTCAAGGGCGTGGCCGGCTCGTCGGACGGGCGCCACCTCGGCCTCACCGCCCCCAACCAGGCGGGCCAGGTCAAGGCCGTGGAGCGGACCTACGCCGAGTGCGGCTACTCGCCGACCGAGGTCGGCCTCGTCGAGGCCCACGGGACCGGGACGCCCACCGGCGACCGCATCGAGCTGGGCACGACGACCGAGGTCTTCGCCGCCGCGGGCGCGGCGGTGGGCAGCGTGGTCATCGGGTCGGTGAAGTCGAACATCGGCCACATCAAGTGCGCGGCCGGGATCGCCTCGCTCATCAAGGCGTCCAGGGCCATGTACCACGGCATCCAGCCGCCCACGCTGCACGTCCGCGAGCCCAACGAGGTGTGGGACGCGGACACGAGCCCGTTCGTGTTCCTGGACCGGGCCCGCCCGTGGCTCGACGAGCGGCGGGTGAGCGCGGTGTCGGGCTTCGGGTTCGGCGGCACGAACTTCCATGCCGTGCTGGAGAACGAGCCGCACGAACCGGCGGTCGGCCGCCACCACTGGCCGGCCGAGCTGATCGCCCTCCGGGCCCCGGACGAGCCCGCCCTCGCCACCCGCGTGGCGGCCCTGGCCGACAAGGTGGACGGGCGCGCTGGCCAACCTCCACCAGGCCGACCGCTGGCGCCTGCGCGACCTGGCGGCAGCCGAGTCCGCCAGCGGCGACGGCCCGATCCGCCTGGCCATCGTCGCCCGCGACCTCCCCGACCTCGCCACCAAGCTGGCGTCCGCCCGCGCCACGGCGCCCGCGGCCGGCGTGTACCGAGCCGCCCCCGACCCCGGAGCGCCGACCAACGGCGACCGCGGGCCTGCCGGGGCTGGGCGGCCGCAGGTGGCGTTCCTGGTGCCCGGGCCCGGGGCGGCTCGGGCGGGGATGGCGGCCGACCTGCTCGTGGCGTTCCCCGGCCTCCGGGACGCGGCCCGGGCCGCCGGGCGGCCGGTGGTCGAGGCGATGCTGCCGCCCCAGGCCTTCGGCGCCGGTGCCGACCGGCAGGCCTCGGCGCTGGCCGCCGCGGCCGCGCCCGCGGTGGCGCTCGCCGGGGCCGTCGTCGCCGGGGCGCTGGCGTCGGTCGGCGTCGTGCCCGACCATGTCGTCGAGGCCGCGGTCGTCGAGGAGCGCGTGGGCGAGCTTCACGCCGCGGGCGTGCGCATCTTCGTCGAGGCCGGGCCCGGCGACGCGCTCACCCGGGTCGTCGGGCGGGTGCTGGACGGGCGGCCGCACGTGGCCGTCGCCGTCGACGTGGCGGGCGAGCACGGGATCACCGGCTGGCTGCACGCCCTGGCCCGGCTGGCCGTGGCCGGCGTCCCCGTCGACCTCGCCGCCCTCCACGCCGGGCGCGACTCGCGGCCCGACCGCTGGACCGATCCGCCCCGCCCGCCGGGCTGGGTCGTCAACGGCCACTTCGTGCGGACCGCGGCCGGCGACCCGCTGCCCAAGGGGCTGCGGCCCGCCCACGCCGCCCCCACCCTGCGCCTCGGCAACGGGCACGCACCGGCGCCTCCCGCCGACGCGCCGCCCGCCAGCCTGTCCGACGGCGAGCTGGCCGCCGTCACCGAGTACCTCCGGATCCTGCAGGGCATGGTGGCGGCCGGCAGCGAGATCGTCCGCCACGCCGCGGCGGCCGAGGACCGGGCATGACCGGCGACCCCCGGATGCTGTGGCTGGCCGGCGCCGACGCCGCCGACCTCGCCGCCCAGCTGGCCCGGGCCGCCAGCGAGCCGCCCGCCGTCCCGGCGCCCGGGGCCGGGCCCGCCCGGCTCGGGATCGTCGACCCCGACGAGCGCAAGCTCCGCCTGGCCCGCCGCCTCCTGTCCGAGGGCGGCGCGTGGCGGGGCCGCAGCGACATCTGGTACAGCCCGTCCGGCCTGGTGCGCGGCGGCGGCAAGGTGGCGTTCCTGTTCCCCGGGGTCGAGCCCACCTTCGGCGTCGAGGACATGGACCTGCCCGCGCTCGGCGCCCGCTTCGGCCTGACCGCCCCGCTCATCGAGGACGACTCCGTCGCCCACCGCACCGCGTCGATCTACCGGACCGGCAACTTCCTCGGCACGGTGGCCGAGCGCATGGGGCTGGCCCCCGACCTCGTCGCCGGCCACAGCATCGGCGAGTGGAGCGGCTCGGTGGCGTCCGGCATCATCCCGCCCGCCCACGCCGACGACCTCCTGGAGGTGGTCGACCTGTCGGCGGTCGAGCTGCCGGACCTCGACTTCGCCGCCTTCGCCGCCGGTGTCGGGCCGGTGGCGGAGGTGGTGGCCGAGCTGCACGACATCGTCGTGTCCCACGACAACTCGCCCGGCCAGTCGATCGTGTGCGGCACGCCGCCCATGGTCGAGGAGGCGCTGGCCCGGCTGCGGGCCCGCAACGTCCTCGGCTACCGGCTGGGCTTCCAGTCCGGCTTCCACACCCCCGCCATGGAGGAGAGCCTCCCCGAGTTCCGCGCCCACCTGGAGCGGATGGAGGTCGGCCCGGCCGCCGTGCCCATGTGGTCGGCCACGTCGGTGGCGCCGTACCCGGACACGGCGGAGGAGATCATCGCCCTCCACCTGCGGCACCTGATGGAGCCGGTGCGGTTCCGCCCGCTGGTCGACCGGCTGTACGAGGACGCCGGGGTGCGGGTGTTCGTGCAGGTCGGCGTGGGCAGCCTGACCAGCTTCGTGAGCGACACGCTCGGCGACCGGGACCACGTGACCGCCGCCTTCCTCGCCCCCCGCCGCACCGCCCTGGCCCAGATGCACCGGGCCCTGACCGCACTGTGGGTCGAGGGCGTGGACGTGCGCCCGGACGTCCTGTCCGGCGGCGCGCCCGCGCCGGCCCCGGCCCCGGAGCCGGAACCGGCGCCCGTCCCCGAACCCGTCCTGGCCGCGGCCACGACGCCGGGCGGGCGGGAGCGGCTGGTCGCCGCCGCCGACATGCTGGCGACCGCGGCCCGGGCCGGCCAGGACGTCCTCGACGCGCTGTCGGCCCGCCTCGGCGTCGTCACGGCGCCGAGGCCGGCACCGGCGCCAGCACCGGCGCCCGTCCCCGGCCCTGGTCGCTCCGCCCGCCGCGGGCGACGAGCGGTGGCCCTGGACGCCCACGCCGCCGCGGCCCTGGCCCACCGGGCGCACCACCATCCGCCGGCTGCTGTCGCTGGAGACGATGCCGGAGACCATCGACCACACGCTCTACGAGGCGCCCGAGGACTGGCCCGACGTCGCCGACCGGTTCCCGATCGTGGCCATGACGACCCAGCTCCAGCTGCTGGAGGACATCGCCCGCAGCTACGCCGGCGGGCGCGACGTGGTCGAGCTGTTCGGGGTCCGCAACTTCCGCTGGCTCGACATCGCCGACCCGCTCGACCTCGAGATCACCGTCGTCCCCAAGGGCGACGACGTGCTGAGCATCGCCCTCGGGCCGTACTGCCGGGCCAACGTCCGGGTCGGCACGTTCCCCGACCGCCCCCGCTACGACGAGCGGCCCCTCGTGAACGCCCGGCCCACGATCCACTCGGCCCGCGAGATGTTCGACCTGCGGCTCATGTTCCACGGTCCCGCCTTCCAGGGCGTCAACCGGCTGGGTCCCGTCGGCGACGACGGCCTGCTCGGCGACTTCGACAGCCTGCCGACCCCCGGGTCGCTCCTCGACGACCTGGGCAAGCTCATCGCCTACTGGGCCATCGACAAGGGCGGGATCGGCGAGGCCGCCCTGCCCAGCGGCGTGTCGTCGGTCGAGCTGTTCGCGCCCAAGCCGGCGCTGGGCGAGCCCGTGCGCTGCGACATCCGCGTCGTCGAGCTCCAGCGCGACCTCATCCGGGCCGACGGCGTCCTGATCCTCGAGGACGGCACGCTGCTCGCCCGCGTGACCGGCTGGACGTCGATCCTGTTCCACCTGGACGAGCTGATGGAGCCGCTCCACCACGCGCCGAGCCTCAACGACGTGGCCGAGCCCCAGCCCGGCGGCTGGTACGTCGTGCGGGAGCGCTGGCCCACGGGGCCGGCCCGGGACCTGACCGCGCGCCGGTACCTCGACCGCGGGGAGCGGGCCCGGTACGCCCCCATGAACCTGCTGGAGCAGCGCCGCTGGCTCATCGAGCAGATCGCGGCCAAGGACGCCGTGCGGTCGTGGCTGCGGGAGGAGCACGCCCGGCCCTGCTTCCCGGTCGAGGTCACGCTGGTCCCCGACGGCGAGCGGCGGTTCCGGGTCGCGTGCGACCGGGTGCCGCCCGGCCACGACCCCCGGGTCACGCTGTGCTCGATCGGGTGGGTCACGGTGGCGATCGTGGGCGACGGCGCCTACCGGGACATCGAGGCCCGCCTGGTGTCGGACGCCGCCGACGCCGGCGACGCCGCCCGGCGGGCGGCCGAGGCCGTGGCCGCCCGCAACCCGGGCGCCCGCGTGGCGTCGGTCCCCCGCCCGACCGTGGACGTGCCCAGCCGGCTGGAGGTCCCCGACCCCCCGCCGTTCGCCGTGGCCTGGACCGAGTGAGCCGTCAGAGCCGGCGCACTGAACGCCTGGCCCGCCGTCAGAGCCGGCGAGCTATCACGCGGTAGGCGTTCCCGGGGCGGGTCGTGCCCGGGCGCCGGAGGTAGGTGTCCTTGACGGTGTCGGCCACGGCCGTGACCGCCAGGGCGGGCACCGCGGCCGCCAGCACGGCGAACCGCTTCGACCCGCCCGCCCGGCCCCGGCGGCGGCCGCCACGGGGACCGCGGGTCGGGCGCGGTGCGGTTGACCCAGAACGTCACGGCGGACGTGATGTCCATGCCCTCGGTCGCCGGGCCCCGCTCCACCGCGACGACGTCGAACCCGCTGCCCTCCAGCGCCGCCACCAGGTTGTCGCAGGTCACGAAGTGCTGGTGCTGCGGCTGGAACCAGCAGCGCCAGTACGGCCCCAGCCGCCGGGACCACGGGCAGTCGACGTCGGGGCCCTCGATCATGAGGTGGCCGCCGGGCTCCAGCGCCTTGGCCGCGGCGGCGAGCTCGAGCCGCGGGTCACGCGTGTGCTCGAGGTAGTGGTGCATGCTCACCACGTCGTAGGACCGGGACAGGCTGTCGGCCAGGTCCGGGAAGAGCCCCCGGTAGCCGGCGTCGATCCAGCCCCGCCGCGCCGCCTCCTCCACCGACTCGCTGAGGTCGAGCCCGTCGAAGGTCGCCTCGGGCCACCGCTGGCGGGCCACCAGGCAGAAGTGCCCGTGGCCCGTGCCGACGTCGAGCCAGGCCCGGGGCTCGGTGTGGCGGGCCAGCGCGTCCGTGCGCTTCCGGTAGGCGCCGCCCATGGCCGCGAAGGCGAACTCCCACGGCTCCTCGCCCTCGCCCTCGTAGAACTCGGCGTAGTAGTGGTCGAGGCCGGCCGGCGACAGGGCCGGGTTCTGGAACACGTGCCCGCACCCGGCGCACTCGTCCAGGTGGAAGCGGCCCGGCTTGTGCTGCAGCAGGTCGGTCGTGTCGAGCCGGTCGACGAGTGCGGCGCCGCCGCACCAGGGGCAGCTGTCCCGGCGGGGCTCGAACAGCACGTCGTCGGGCGGCGGGACCGGCACCGGCGGGCGGGGCCGGGACGCGGCGGCGCCGGCCGCCGCGGTGGCGAGCGCGTCCCGCGCCGCCTGCACCGGGCGCAGGACGGCGGCCCGGCGGACGTCCGGGGGCACGAGCGGCGGGTGGGCGCCGGCCGCCGAACACCGCCAGCGGCTGGGCGCTCCACGTCACCAGGGCGGCCAGGGCGGGCCCCGGCGCGACCAGCAGGCCGGCGATCATGGCGCCGAGGTGGGTCAGCTCCAGGCCCACGAGGGCGGGCGCCAGCGCCCCGTGGGGGCGGGCGAAGGCGACCAGCTCGTCCAGCTCGCGCCACCGGGCGGACCCGCCCCCGGCGGTGGTGCGCAGGCCGGGCGCCACGAGCACCCCGGCGGTGAGCGGGGCGTAGCGCTGGGCGGTGACGGTCCGGCGCACGAGGTCGCCGCGGTCGAGCGCCGCACCGCCGCCGTGGAGCCCGGCCCGGGCCGCGATCTCGGCCCGCACCGCCACCGCCTCGTGGGCGCCGCCGGGCGTGTGCAGGGGGTCGGCCCGCAGCCGGTCGGGCGCCAGGCGCCGCAGCAGGCGCAGGGCCCGGGCCGCGGGCAGGTCGGCGGGCACGAGGTCGACGACGTCGAGCTCGCCGGCCGCCATCACCTGGGCGGCGGCCGCCCGGGTGCCGGCGTCGACGGCCACGCCGCCGGACGCCACCACGACCGGGCCCGGCAGGGCGGACGCGGCGTCCGGGGCCGGGGGCAGCCCCGCCAGGCGGCGGGCCCGGCGCCGCAGGACGGCGGCCTCGGCCACGTGCGCGGCGGCCAGCGCCCACAGGGCGCCCCGCAGGGCGCGGGCGGCGGCGGTTCGGCGGGTGCGCATCGTCTCAGCTCCGGCGGGCCACGACCCGGTAGGCGTTGCCCGGCCCCGGGGCCGAGCCGGAGCGCAACCGGGCGTCCATGATCAGGTCGGGGACCGCGGCCGCCACCACGAAGGGCGCGGCCACGGCCAGCGCCGCGAGCCGCTTCACCCGCCGGCCGGCGCTCGGCGGCGGCAGCCACGGTGCGTGGGGCGAGGGGGCCACGTGCTGGAGCAGCAGCACGACGGCGGTGTAGAGGTCGCCGCCCTGGTTGGCGGGGCCCCGCTCGACGGAGACGACCTCCAGCCCCTCGCCCTCCATGGCCTCGACGAGGTTGTCGCACGGCACGAAGTGCTGGTGCTGGGGCTGGAACCACGAGTACCACCAGCGCCCGAGGCGGCGGGCCCACGGCGATGCGGTGTCGGGCACCTCGACCACCAGATGGCCGCCGGGCTCGAGCACTTTGACCGCGGCGGCCAGCTCCCGGCGGGGCTCGCGGGTGTGCTCCAGGTAGTGGTGCATGGTGACGACGTCGTAGGAGGTGGGCAGGCCCTCGGCCACGTCGGGGAACACGCCCCGGTAGGCCGTGTCGATCCAGCCCCGCCGGGCCGCCTCCTCCACCGAGTCGCTGAGGTCGAGGCCGTCGATCCGCGCCTCCGGCCACCGCTGGCGGGCCACGAGGCAGAAGTGCGCGTGCCCGGTGCCGACGTCGAGCAGGGCCCGGGGCTCGGCGAACCGGCCGATCACGTCGGCCCGCCGCCGGTAGATGCGGCCCATGGCCGCGAAGCTGTACTCGGTCAGCTCCTCGGCGGCGCCGTCGTAGAACCCCCGGTAGTAGTAGTCGAGACCGGCGGGCGACAGCGCCGGGTTCTGGAAGATGTGCCCGCACGCCCCGCACTCGTCCAGGTGGAACGCGCCCGCCTTGTACTGGTGGAGGTCGGTCGTGTCGAGCCGGCCCGACAGGTCGGGCGACCCGCACCACGGGCACGCGTCGCGGCGGGCCTCGAACCGCTCGGCGTCCGGCGGCGGGGCCGGGACCACGCCGGTCCCGCCCGTGCCCGGCGGCCGCCCGGCTGTCCCGCCAGCCGGCGGCGGCGGTCCGGGCCAGGTCGGCGGCCGCCCGCGGCACCCGGGCCACGCTGGCCCCGGCCAGGTCCGGCGGCGCCAGCGCTGCCCGCCCCCGCCGGCGTGCGAAGGCGAGGGCGGGCTGGGCGCTCCAGGTCGCCAGCGCTGCCAGGCCGGGCCCGGGGGCCAGGACCACGCCCCCGGCCAGCACGGCCAGGTGGGCGGCCCGGGCGGCCAGCAGGCCGGGGGCGAGGCTGTAGAGCGGCCGGGCGAAGGCGGTGAGGCCCACGAGCTCCCGCCAGCGGTCGGCGGGGTCCTGCGGCGATGCGTGCAGGCCCGGGGCCACCCGGAGGGCGGCGGCGGTCGGGGCGTGGCGCTGGGCCCGCGTGGTGAGCCGGGCGAGCGCCCCCCGGTCGGCCGGGGCGTCGGGGGGTGGGTGCCATGCGGGCGGTGAGCGCCGGGTGGAGCGCTACCGCCTCGTGCGCCCCACCCGGCGAGTGCAGCGGGTCGGTCCCGACCCGGGTCGGCGCCAGCCGCCGCAGCAGGCGGAACGCCCGCTCGGCCGGCAGGTCGGCGGGGACCAGGTCGATCACCTGCACGCCGTCGGCGGCCATGGCGCGCGCCGCCGCGGCCCGGGTGGCGGCGTCGACCGCAATGCCGGGCAGGGCCCGCACGTCGACGCCCGGGACGTCCTCGCGCCCGCCGGTGCCGCTCCCCTCCGACGGCACCAGCGGGGCGAGGCGTCCCGCCCTCCGGCGGACGGCGCACGCCTCCACAACGTGCGCCACCGCCAGGGCCCCCAGCGATATCCGGACGGCCCGGCGGGCCCTCCCGTGGTCAGCCACCGGCCTGCCCGTCCGCCAGCGCCGGGCGGCGCCGGCCGTGGCTGAGCGATGCGGCCATCAGCTCGTGCGAGCAGCGGGCCACGACCACCTGGTGCACCCCGTCGCCCGCCGCCGCGGCGATCTCGTCGAGGACGGCGGCCGTGCCGTCGGCGACCTGGATGAGGCCCATGCCGCTGTCCTCGAACAGCCGGGCCAGCTCCGGCGACACCATGCCCGAGCCCGGGGCCCACGGTCCCCAGTCGAGCGCCACGACCCGGCCGGCGGCGTCGCGGTGGGCGGCCGCCATCGTGTCGAGGGCGTCGTTGGCCGCGGCGTAGTCGACCTGGCCCCGGTTGCCGCACACCCCGGCGATGCTCCCGAAGAAGGCGATGAACGCGGGCGGCCGGTGCGCCCCGCCCGCGGTGGCGTCCCGCACGGCGCCCAGCAGCGTGCGGGCGGCCTCCACCTTCGTGGCGTACACCCGCTCGAACGAGGCCGGGTCCTTGTCGGCGATGACGTGGTCGTCGAGCACGCCGGCCCCGTGGACGAGGCCGTCGAGCCGGCCGTGGGTCTCGTACGCCGAGCGGACGACGGCGGCCAGCGCACCGGCGTCGGTGACGTCGACCCGGTGGTAGCGCACCGACGCCTCGGCCTCGGCCAGCGCGGTCATGGTGGCCCGCACCTCCCGCTCGGCCAGGATCCGGTCGCACGCCCGCTCGATGGCCCGCGGCTCCCGCAGCCCGGTGGCGATCAACGCCCGGCGCAGCTCGCCCCGGTCGGCGGCTCCCGCCGTCTCCGGGTCCTCGTCCCCCTCGGGCAGCGCGGAGCGGCCCACCAGCTCCAGGCGGCACCCGGACGAGCGGGCCAGGGCCACGGCCACCTCGGCGGTGATGCCCCGGGCGCCGCCGGTCACGAGCACGACCGAGTCGGGCGTGAGCGGCGAGGTGACCGGCGCCGCGGGCTCGGCCCGCACCACGGCCTCGGGCGCCCGCCGGGCGCCGTCGCGCCAGCCCACCTCGACGGGAGCGGCGGGCTGGGCGACCTCGTCGGCCAGGACCCGGGCCAGCAGCCCCGTATCGGTCAGCGGGTCGACGTCGACGAGCCGGATGCGGCGGTCGGGGAACTCGAGCGCCGCGGTCTTGACCAGGCCGCGGGCCCCCGCCCCCACGGGCAGGGCGTCGCCCTCGGGCAGCGGGGCCGGCGGGTCGATGCCGAGGCCGCCGCCGAGCGGCGTGACCACCAGCACGTCGGCGGCCGTGTCGAGCAGCAGCGGCCGCAGCCGCCGGTACAGCTCGGGCATGCCGACGACCGCGCCGTCGTCGCCGTCGGCCGCCAGCAGGTCGGTGACGACCACCAGGGACGGCGCCCCGTGGCCGTTGGATCCCGGCGCGCTGGCCGTCACGCCCCGGCCGGCGAGCTCGTCCACGAGCCGGGCGGCGATGGCGCCGGCCCCGGTCACCTGGACGACCAGGCCGTCCGGGGTGGTCGCCCCGGCCAGCGGCTCGTCGGTGAGCGTGACCACGAACCGGTTGGCGGCCGGGGGGATGTCCCCGGCGGCGCTGGTGGCCCCGCCGATGGCCCCGGCGGGCGCCGCCGGGGCCGCCGGCGAGCTTGCCGCCGGCGCCGGGGCGACGTCGGTCGCACCGGTCAGCCGGTCGGCGTGCTCGAACAGGAAGTCGACGACGCCCCGCAGCGTCTTGCGGGAGGCCAGCTCCTCGACCAGGTCCTCCAGCTCGTCGAGGGACCCGTCGTCGGTCAAGCCGATCTGGTCCGCCAGCTCGCCCAGGATCTCCAACCGCTTGATCGAATCGATCGACAGATCCGCCTCGACGTCGAGGTCCGGACCCAACATGTCCTCCGGATAGCCCGTACGCGCCGACACGATCGCCGTCAACCGGGCGAGCAGCTCGTCCCTCGTCGGCAGCCCCGGGTGGGCGCCGGCGCGGCGGCCGGCGCCGGCGCCGCCGGGGCGGGAGCGCGGGGCCGCCGAGGCGGTCCTCGTGCTCCACCAGGAACGCCACGATCCCCCGCAGCGTCTTGCGGGCCGCCAGCTCCTCGACCAGGTCCTCCAACTGATCCAGCGACCCGTCGTCGGTCAACCCGATCTGATCCGCCAGCTCGCCCAGGATCTCCAACCGCTTGATCGAATCGATCGACAGATCCGCCTCGACATCGAGATCCGGACCCAACATGTCCTCCGGATAGCCCGTCCGCGCCGACACGATCGCCGTCAACCGGGCCAACAGCTCGTCGCCCGAGGGCAGGCCCACCGGGCCGGGGCCGCGACCACCGGGGCGGGCGCGGGAGCCACGGGCGCCGGCGCGGCAGGGGCGGGTGCGAGCGCGGCGGGCGCCGAGGCCGCCGCCAGGACCGCCGGGGCTGCGGTCGGGGCGATGCCGAGGTAGTTCAGGACCAGCTGGTGGCCGGCCGCCATGATCTCGTGCGCGGTGCGGAAGTACTCGGTGAGCACCTGGTCCCGGGACACCGCGCCGTTCCCGTTGCCGGCCACCGCCGGCAGCAGGCCGCCGGTCGCGGGGACCAGGGGCGCCGGCGCCATCGGCGCCGTGGGAGCGGGGCCCGGGGCGGGCTCGCCCGACCAGCTTCCCGCCGGGACCTGCGGGGTCGTCGTCGCCGGCCGCAGGCCGCCGGGCACCGTGTCGCCCCCCGCCAGCCGCACGAGGTGGCCGTTGACGGTCCAGCGGGCGGCGGCCGGCGGCCGGGTCCAGCGGGCGGGGTCGACGCCCCGGCCCTCGAACAGCTCGGCCACGTCGACGGGCACGCCCGCCACCAGCAGCCGGGCCAGCGCGTGCAGAAGGGCCCGCACGCCGTCGTCGCCCGGGCGGTCGGTGGCCACCGCCAGGTGCGGCCGGTCGCCGAGGATGCGCTCGACGCACCCCGTCAGGGTCCGGCCCGGGCCGACCTCGACGAACACCCGGGCGCCGGCCTCGTACATCGCCCGCACCTCGTCGGTGAAGCGCACGCCGTTGGCGACCTGGGCGGCCAGCAGGTCCCGCACCTTGCGGCCGTCGGCCGGGTAGGGCCCGGCGGTGAGGTTGCTGAACACCGGCAGCACCGGCTCGGTGACCTCGACCTGGTCGAGATGGCGGGCCAGCGTGTCGGCGGCGGCCGCCACCACCGGGCTGTGGAACGCGCAGGCCACCGGCAGCCGCTTGGCGGTGATCCCGGCGTCCTTCAGGCGGCCCAGCGCCTCCTCGACCGCGGGCGTGGTGCCGGCCACGACGATCTGGGTGGGGTGGTTGTCGTTGGCCACGACCACGTCGACGTCGTGCAGCACCTCGTCGATGCGCTCGCGGGGCGCGGCGACGGCCACCATCCCGCCGGCGTCGCCGTCGGGCACCGCGGCGAGCATGGCCTCGCCCCGGGCCTCGCTCAGCGCCAGCAGGGTCGGGCGGTCGAGGGCGCCGGCCACGCACAGGGCGACGAGCTCGCCGTAGCTGTGCCCGGCCACCATGTCGGGGCGCACGCCGAACCGGTCGAGCACCGTGGCGGTCGCCAGGTCGGCCAGGCCCAGGGTGGGCTGGGCCACGCGGGTGTCGGTCACCGCCTGGCGCTGGGCGTCCCGGTCGGCGTCGCTGAACGCGGCCGGCGGGAGCATGGTGGCCGCCCACTTCTCCCCCAGCCGCAGCAGCGGCCGGGTCTCGGCGAACGACACGAACAGGTCCGACGCCATGCCGGGCCGCTGGCTGCCCTGGCCGGGGAACAGGAACGCCACCGGGGGCGCCTCGCCCTCCGCCGCCAGCGCCTCGCCCGGGGCGTAGATGCCGGGGCCCCGCTCGTCCGTCCCGGGCCTGGGCGACCTTGGCCTGCAGGTCGTCGACGTCGTCGGCCACGATCGCCAGCGCCACCGGGCCCCGCCCGGCGGACGCCACGGCGGCCGCCAGGTCCCGCAGGCGCCACGGGCGCCCGGCGGGCGCGGGCTCGGCCAGCCGGTCGGCCAGGTCGCCGAGCGCGCGGTCGACGGCGGCCTCGTCGCCCCGGAACACCACCAGCTCGGCCGGCCACGCCTCGACGCCCCGGTCGGGGACGTCGTCGTCGGCGTGGGCCTCGATGACGGCGTGGAAGTTCGTCCCCCCGAAGCCGAAGGCGCTGACGCCCGCCACCCGCCGGCCGGCGGTCCAGGGCCGGGCCTCGTCGAGGAACACGAAGGGGCTGGTGTCCGCCTCCCACGCCTGGTTGGGGCGGGTGATGTTCAGCGTCGGCGGCTGCACGCCGTGGTAGACGGCCTTGGCCGCCTTGACCAGGCCGGCGAGGCCGGCCGTGCACTTGGTGTGCCCGATGTTGGACTTGACCGACCCGGCCACGCACTCGGCCGCGGCCCATCCCCGCGGCGGTGAAGACCGACGTGAGGGTGGACAGCTCGGTGCGGTCGCCGACGACGGTCCCGGTGCCGTGGGCCTCGATGAGGCCGACCTCCCGGGGATCGACGCCGGCCTGGGCGTAGGCCCGGCGCACGGCGCGCTCCTGGCCGTCCTGGCGGGGGGCGGTGAGCCCGAGGCTGCGTCCGTCCGACGACGCCCCCACCCCGCGCACGACGCCGTAGATGCGGTCGCCGTCCCGCTCGGCGTCGGCCAGCCGCTTGAGCACCACGCAGGCCACGCCCTCGCCGAGGGCGATGCCGTCGGCGTCGGCGTCGAAGGTGCGGCACTGGCCCGTCGTCGACAGGGCGTGGACGCTCGTGAACAGCAGGAAGTCCTGGACCCCGTTGTGGAGGTCGGCGCCGCCGCACAGCACGATGTCGCTGCCCCCCGACGCCAGCTCGCCGCAGGCGGCGTCCAGCGCCGCCAGCGAGGACGCGCAGGCGGCGTCGACGGTCAGGTTCTTGCCGCCGAGGTCGAGGCGGTTGGCGACGCGCCCGGCGATGACGTTGGTCAGCAGGCCGGGGAACGAGTCCTCGGAGATCTTGGGCAGCCACTCGTCCAGCTCGGCGGGCATCTGCCCCGCGTACGACGGGTACAGGGCCCGGAACCCGTGGGCGGTCGACTGGTCGGTGCCGCCCTCGGCCCCGAAGATGACCGACGTGCGCTCGCGGTCGAAGGGCCGGTCCGCGTAGCCCGCGTCCGCCAGCGCGTCGGCCGCCACCTTCAGGCTGAGCAGCTGGGTCGGCTCGATCGCCGCCAGCGAGGCGGGCGGGATGCCGTAGGCCAGCGCGTCGAACGGGATGTCGGGCAGGAACCCGCCCCACTTGGACGCGCTGCCGGTGCGCCTGGTGGCGGTGGCGTGGTCCCAGTCGGGGTCGAAGTAGGTGGCGACGTCCCAGCGCTCCGCGCGGGACCTCGGTGATCGAGTTGACGCCCGACACGATGTTGCGCCAGAACTCGTCGAGGTCGGTCGCCCCCGGCATGACGCAGGCCATGCCGACGATGGCCACGTCGGCCGGCTGGACCGCGGGCGCGGGCTGGGGCAGGCCCAGCCGCCCGACGATGGCGTCGGCGTCCCGGGCGAGCCGCGCGGTGGCGCCGGCGGTCACCGCGTCGTGCAGCGCGGCCACGGTCGTGCGCTCGCTGGCGCAGCGTGGCGACGTCGCCGATCATGAACATGCCCTCGTCGCGCTGCTCGTCGCGGCCGACGTCGACCAGATCGTCGCCCTCCCGGCGCAGGCCCTTGGAGGCCACCCGCAGGCGCCCGAGGTTCAGGCCCTCCAGCTCGGCCCACCGGACCTGGGGGTCGGCGCCCTCGGCCACGAGGCGGCGGCGGGTGTCCTCGAACAGGCCCACGAACGGCGTGTCGGCGCAGCGGGTCACGTGCCCCGGGCCGGACTCGAGCAGGGCGGTGCGCTCGCAGGCGAGGGCCTGGGCCTGGAACTCCTCGCCGATGGCGCCGCCGGCCACCGCCTCCTCGGTGAACAGGTAGGCGGTGCCCATGAGCACGCCGATCCGGGCGCCGGCCGCGGCGAGCGGACCGGCGAGGGCGGCGACCATGGCGGCCGAGCGCTCGTCGTGGATGCCGCCGGCGAACAGCACGTCGAGCTCGGTGGCGTCGCCGCCGGCGGCGATCCAGGCGCCCAGCACGTCGAGCTGGGACTCCCACAGCGCGAAGCTCGACCGGGGGCCGGTGTGGCCGCCGCACTCGAAGCCCTCGAACACGAAGCGGCGGGCGCCGTCCTTGAGGAACCGTTCGAGCAGGCCGGGGGCGGGCACGTGCAGGAACGTGCGGATGCCCACCTCCTCCAGGCCCTGGGCCTGCGACGGGCGGCCGCCGGCGATCAGCGCCAGCGGCGGGCGGACGTCGCGGATCACGGCCAGCTGCTCGTCGCGCAGGTCCTTCGGCACGAAGCCGAGGACGCCCACGCCCCACGGCCGGTCGCCCAGCAGCTCGGCGGTCTCGGTGAGCAGCGGGCGGACCTCGGTCTCGCCCCGCAGCAGGGCGAGCGCCAGGAACGGCAGCCCGCCCCCGCCGGCGACCGCCGCCGCGAAGGCGGCGCGGTCGGAGACGCGGGTCATCGGCCCCTGGACGACGGGGTAGGCGGCGCCGGTGGTGGCGGCGACGCCGCCGCCGGGCGCCAGCGGCTCGACGCGGCGGGCGGCCTCGACGTGGTCGGCGATCTCGCGGCGCAGCCCGGCGACCATCGTCGCCGACGGTGCCGTAGCGGGCCGCGAAGCCCGACGCCAGCGCGGCGTCCTGCCCGGCGGGCAGCGCGTGCCCGGTGAGCGAGCCGGTGCCCAGGCGGGAGGCCAGCTCGTCGGGGGTCGTGCGGTCGTCGAGCCCGGCCACCCACAGGTCGGGGCGGGTGTAGATCCGGTGGCCGGCCACGACCCGGGTCTCGCTGCCGTCCATGGCGGCGAGGGCGAGGCGCACCGGGCGGGGCAGCGTCGACTCCCGCAGCAGCGCGACCTGCGCGTCGACCACCACGCCGGTGGCGCCACCGGCCACGGCGGCCGCCGCGGTGTGGCGGCCGATGCCGCCCTGGATCCACACCGGCCGCTCGGTCAGGGCGAGCACCTGCTGGCCGAGCACGAACGCGCCGGTCGTGCCGGCCCGGCCGCCGCTCTCGGCCCCGCGGGCCACCAGCCCGTCCGCCCCGGCGGCCAGCGCAGCACGGGCCTCGTCGGCGGAGCGGACCTCGGCGACGAGCCGCCGGGGCCGGCCGTCGCCGCCGGCGTCGCCCGCGCCGGCCCAGCGCGTCAGCACGGCTCGGATCGGCGGCCACTACGGTGTGAGCCGTGCCGGGGAGGTCGCTGGGGCCCAGCGGGCAGCGGAGGTCGACGCGCACGCCGAACGGGGCGTCCGTGCGGGCGGCCACGAGGGCGAGCGCCTCCCGGGCCCGGGAGGCGTCCACGCCGAGGTCGAGCACGCCGAAGGCGCCCGCGCGGGCCGCGGCGACGACGACCCGCGGCGCCGGCTCGCCGAACGGTGTCTCCACCCACACGAGATCCTCTTCGCGTTGCAGCGATCGACCGATGAACACGCTGCTTCCCCCTGTTCCCCATGGCCGCCCTGCGGTCATTGTGGACCAGATCGGGCCGTCAGTGCCACCTTGTTGACTTCGAGATAGGAAATCTGCGGTACTGCTGACACCCATGCCTGCCACAGCCGCCCATTCCGAACATGAGCGTCCTGCTGCTCCGGCCAGCATCACGGATGCGCCCTCCGGGGCCACGCTAAGTGCGCATGCCGAGCGGGTTCACGTGGAGGAGCGGCTCGTCGTCTCGCCCCTCTGCGGGGTGTTCTTCCCGGCCTACACGGAGCTGCGGGACACCACCGTGGTGGTCGGTGACGAGGTCGGCGTCGTGGTGCGCAACGGCGAGAAGCACCCGGTACACAGCCCCTTCACGGGCGAGCTGCTCGGGCTGCTGGCCGCCTCGGGCGAGCGGGTCCGGGCCTACCAGCCCGTGGCCTGGCTGACCACCGCGGACGATCGCTGACCGCGCCCTGGGCCCGCGCGCAGCGGGCGCGACTTGACCACCAAATGCGGCGGCGCGACCGTTCTGCGGGATGGGCGACCCCCGGCGCGAGCGGCTCGAACGCCGTTTCGCTCTCCTCGACCGCGACCGCGACGGCACCGTCGGCGCCGCCGACTACGCGCTCCTCGGCGAGCGGCTGACGGCCGCGGCCGGGCTCCCCGCCGACGACGCCGTGGGCGCGGCGCTGCGGGGGGCGCTCGCCGTCCTGTGGGACCGGATCGCCGCCCGGGCCGGCGCCGGCGACGACGGCACCGTGACCCGGGCCCAGTGGATGGCCTCGGTCACGAACGGCGACGGCCCCGACCCCGGCGTCGACCGGGCGCTCGCCGAGGTGGTCCGGACGACGCTCGTCGCCTTCGACCCCGACGGCCTCGGCCACTGGGACAAGGTCGGCTTCGACCGCTTCGCCCAGGCGCACGGCATGTCCGAGCCCGACACCGAGGGCGCGTTCGAGCACCTCGACCCGGACGGGACGGGCACGCTGAGCTACGACGTGCTCCAGCGCTCGGCCCGCGAGTTCTACGGCAGCGACGAGGACGCTCCGGGGACCTGGCTGTTCGGCCCGCCCCGCTAGGGGCGCGGCCTCTCAGGGCGGTGCCAGCCCGTCGAGCGCGCCCGCCACGGGCACCTCGGCCCGCTCCCCGGTGGCCCGGTCGACCCGCTCCACCGTCCCGGAGGCCAGGCCCCGGCCGACGACGACCAGCGTGGGCATCCCCAGCAGCTCGGCGTCGGTGAGCTTGACGCCGGCCGACGCCTCGGCCCGGTCGTCCAGGAGCACGTCGAGGCCCGCGGCGTCCGCGGCGGCGGCCAGGGACTCGCCCGCCTCCCGGTGCTCGTCGCCCCGGCCGACCACCACGACGTGGACCCGGGCGGGGGCGACGGCCGCGGGCCAGCACAGGCCCTTGGCGTCGTGCGTCGCCTCCACGAGGGCCGCCACCGCCCGCCCGATGCCGATGCCGTACGAGCCCATGGCCACCGGGACGGCCCGGTTGTCGCGGTCGAGCACCGTCAGGTCGAGCGCCTCGGCGTAGCGCCGGCCGAGCTGGAAGATGTGCCCGATCTCCAGGCCCCGGGCCAGCGCCAGCGGCCCGCCGCAGGCCGGGCACGGGTCGCCGGCCCGGACCTCGGCCGCGTCCACGGTGCCGTCGGCGGTGAAGTCGCGGCCGGCGACGAGGTCGACCACGTGGCGGCCGGGCGCGTCGGCGCCGGTCACCCAGGCGGTGCCGGCCGCGACCCGGGGGTCCACCAGGTAGCGGATCCCGGCGGGCCGGTCGGCGCCCAGCGCGCCGGGGCCGATGTAGCCCCGCTCGAGCCCGGGGTGGTCGTCGAGCTCGCCGGGCGCCAGCTCCTCGGGCTCGCCGGGGCTGAGCCGGGCCTCCAGGCGCTTGAGGTCGAGCTCACGGTCGCCGGGGAGGCCGACGGCCAGCAGCGAGGCGGCGCCGTCGGGGGCGCGCACCCGGACGACGACGTTCTTGAGCGTGTCGGCGGCCGTCCACGGGCGGCCGTCGGCGCGCCGCAGGTCGTCCCGGCCGTTGAGGTGCTCGACCAGGGTGGCGATCGTGGCGGTGCCGGGGGTGTCCTCGACGTGGGCGGGCGGGGCCGCGGCGCCCGGCAGGCGGCGGGGCCGGCGCGATGTCCAGCGCCTCGGTGTTGGCGGCGAGGCCGCAGGCGGGGCAGCGGGCGAACGTGTCCTCCCCCACGGGCAGGGGGGCCAGGAACTCCTCGGACCGGGACCCGCCCATGGCGCCCGCGTGGGCGGCCACGATCACGTACGGCAGGCCGAGGCGGTCGAACGTGCGCCGGTACGCGTCCCGCAGGGCGGCGTAGCTGCGGGCCATGCCCTCGTCGTCGACGTCGAAGCTGTAGGCGTCCTTCATCGTGAACTCGCGGGTGCGCAGCAGGCCGCCGCGGGGGCGGGCCTCGTCCCGGTACTTGGCCTGGATCTGGAACAGGAGCAGCGGCAGGTCGCGGTACGACGAGCACAGGTCCCGCACCGCCAGGGTGAACAGCTCCTCGTGGGTGGGCGCCAGCAGGTGGTCGGCGCCCGCGGCGGTCCACGAGGCGGAACAGGCTGTCGCCGTAGTCGCGCCACCGGCCGGTGGCCTCGTAGGGCGCCCGGGGCACCAGCGCCGGGAACGACACCTCCTGGCCGCCGGCGGCGACCATCTCCTCGCGGACGATGCGCTCGACGTTGCGGGCCACCATCTGGCCGAGCGGCAGCCACGCGAACCCGCCCGGGGCCACCCGCCGGACGTAGCCGGCCCGCACCAGCAGGCGGTGGCTCGCCGCCTCGGCGTCGGCGGGGTCGTCGCGGCGCGTCCGCACGAGCAGCGTGGACATGCGCAGGATCACACGCGGCGAACGTAGCGGCCCGTGCCCGGCCGCCCGGTGCGAGTTCCGGGGCGTAGGTTGGGCGCATGACGGTCGACCGGGCCGCGGTCGAACGCTGGGTGGCCGCCTACGAGCGGGCCTGGCGCACGGCCGGCACCGACATGCTCGCCGAGCTGTTCGCCGAGGACGCCACCTACCTGACGTCACCGTGGGCCGACGCCAAAGTCGGCCTCGACGCCCTGGCCCGCCTGTGGGACCGCGAGCGGGAGGGGCCGGACGAGGTGTTCACGATGGCGAGCGAGGTCGTCGCCGTCGAGGGCGACACCGCCGTGGTGCGGCTGGAGGTCGCCTACGGCGAGCCGGTCACCCAGCGGTGGCGGGACCTGTGGGTGCTGAGCTTCGCGCCCGACGGCCGGTGTGCGGCGTTCGAGGAGTGGCCGTTCGCGCCCCGCGCTGACTAGCGGCCGGCCAGCACCGACAGGAACATCGGCACGCGGCGCCGCCGCCCGAACCGGTCACCGCTGCCCGCCGGGCGGGGCTCCCGCAGCGCCTCGATGCGCAGCCCGGCCCCCTCCAGCGCCCGGCCGTAGTCCTCGAGCGAGTAGGTCCAGCCCCGGAAGCGCATGGTGAGGCCGCCCATCTCGACGGTGTCGTCCACCCGCTCGTTCTCGAAGTACCGGGCCCGCAGCTCGAAGGCGGCGTCCGGGTCGTCGCCCGCGAACCGCCCGAGGTCGGTGACCGGGTGCGAGACGCAGAACGCGAACCGGCCGCCGGCGCCGAGCACCCGGGCCGCCTCCCGGACCGTGCCCGCCATGTCGGACACCACCTGCAGCGCGTTGTAGGCGACGACCAGGTCGAAGCAGCCGTCCGGGAACGGCAGGCCGGCGCCGTCGGCCAGGGCGACGGCGCCGCCGCCGGGCGCGGCGCGGGCCTCCCGCACCAGCCCGAGGGCGGTGTCGACGCCGGTGACCCGGTGGCCGCGCGCCACCAGGTCGCGGCCCACCCGGCCCTCGCCGCACCCGATCTCCAGGGTCCGCCGGCCGGGCGGCGGCAGGAGGTCGTCGAAGAACGCGTCGCGGAACCACCAGTAGGCGTCGTGGCCGGGCGTGCGGGCCCAGCGGACCCAGTCGGCCGCCGACGGCTCCCACTCGCCCGCGGTCACGCCGCCAGGACCCAGGTCACCCACAGGGCGATGATGACCAGCGCCGCCCCGAACTGCACCAGCGCCGCGATCCCGAACCCGGCCATCGTGGCCCGGGTCGCCCGCCAGGCGCGGGCCGGGTCCCGGGTGCGCAGGTGCTCGCCGACGTAGATGCCCGCCACCCCGCCGAGCGGCAGCCCGACGACCGGCACGAGGAAGAACCCGGCCACCGCGCCGGCCACGCCGAGCCACACCGACCGCCGGTGCGCACCGGACGCCACCGCCGACCGGTGGGGCACGACCCACCCGGCGATCGTCCCGGCCGCCGCCACCACCGTGATGGCGGCGAAGAAGGCGATGCCGGCGGCGTCGAACCCCTCGGCGAGGCCGTAGACGAGCGCGGCCGCCCAGGCGAGCCCGATGCCGGGGACCAGCGGGACCACGGTCCCGACCGCGCCGATCGCCATCACGAGCGCCACCAGCGTGACGGTCCCGTCCATGCGGCCAGTGTGCCCCGCCGATGGGCGCACGAATCGGCCGACCCGCCTAGCGTGGGCCGGTGACCGAGGTCCGCACGTACCGCCAGTTCCGATTCACCCGCCCGCCCGGTGCCTGCGAGCTGCTGCTGGTCCGGCACGGCGAGTCGATCCCCTCCCGCGACGACCAGCCGTTCCCCCTCGTCGACGGCCAGGGCGACCCCGAGCTCGACCCCGTCGGCCACGAGCAGGCCGAACGGGTCGCCGACCGGCTGGAGCACGAGGACGTCTCCGCCATCTACGTGACGACCCTGCAGCGCACGGCGCAGACCGCGGCGCCGCTGGCGGCCCGGCTGGGCATCACGCCCCGGGTCGAGCCGGACCTGCGGGAGGTGGGCCTGGGCGACTGGGAGGGCTCGTTCCGGCGCCACATCGCCGAGGGGCACCCCATCGCCCGGGAGATGTACCTGCAGCAGCGCTGGGACGTGATCCCGAACGCCGAGCCGGCCGAGCACTTCGAGGCCCGGGTCCGGGGCGCGATCACCCGCATCGCCGAGGCCCACGCCGACGAGGCCGTGGTGGTGGTGTCCCACGGGGGCACGATCGGCCAGGTCCTGGCCCTGTGCACCGGGTCCCGGGCCTTCGCCTTCAACGGCTCGGACAACGGGGCGATCTCGCACATCGTGGTGACCGGCGACCGGTGGATCATGCGGCGGTACAACGACACCGCCCACCTCGGCATGGCCTTCACGACGGCGCCCGAGCCGCCGCAGACCTGAGCCGGCGGCCGCCCGGGCGCCGCCCCGGGGTGCCCGACATCCGGCCCCAGCACCGGATGTCAGATTTGCGTCAGACAAGTGACCACTGCGGGTAACACTCGTCATATGACGGCGAAATGAACGGTTCCTACCGTGGGCCCATGCCGTACCTGGTGAACGCCATCATCAAGCCGCACCGGCTCGACGACGTCCGCGAGGCGGTGCGGGGCGCCGGCGTCATCGGGCTGACGATCAGCGAGGTGCAGGGCTACGGGCGCCAGAGCGGCAAGACCGAGACCTTCCGGGGCGCCGAGTACACCATCGACTTCGTCCCCAAGGTCCGGGTCGAGGTCGTGGTGCCCGACACCGACGTCGACAAGATCATCGAGGTCATCGCGTCGGCGGCCCGCACCGGCAAGATCGGCGACGGGAAGATCTGGGCCTTCCCGCTCGACCGGGTCATGCGGGTCCGGACGGGAGAGATGGGCGACGACGCGATCTGAGATCGCGTCGTCGCCCGGCTGACGGCCCGGCCCGTCAGTTCTCGGGGAGCTCGCCGAGCGTGACCTCGACGGTCTGCTCCTCGCCGTCCCGGGTGAAGGTGACCTGGACCTCGTCGCCCGGCCGCAGGCTGCGGATGGCGGCGGTCAGGTCGGCGGCGTCGGCCACCGCCTCGTCACCCATCTTCGTGATCAGGTCGCCCGACTGCAGGCCGGCCTGGGCGGCCGGCTGGCCGTCCTCGACGCCGGCCACCAGCGCACCGCCGCCGTCCTCGGCCTCGGTCAGCCGCACGCCCAGGTAGGCGTGGGTGACCTCGCCGTCGGCCAGCAGGTCCTCGGCGATGGCGCGGGCCGAGTCGATCGGGATGGCGAAGCCGACGCCGATGTTGCCGCCCTGCGACGAGGTGCCCTGGGCCAGCGAGGCGATGGCCGTGTTGATGCCGACCACCTCGCCGTCGGCGTTGACGAGGGCGCCGCCCGAGTTGCCCGGGTTGATGGCCGCGTCGGTCTGGATGGCGTCGATGACCGCCACCCCGCCGGCCCCGGACGTGCCCGGGTCGCCGAACGGCGACTCGCTCTCGCCCTGGAGGGTGATGGCCCGGCCGAGGGCGCTGACGATGCCGGCGCTGACCGAGCCGTCGAGCCCCAGCGGGCTGCCGATGGCCAGCACGGTGTCGCCGACGACGAGGTCGTCGCTGCTCCCGAGCGTGGCCGGCGTCAGCCCGCTGACGTCCTGGGCCTTGATGACGGCGAGATCAGTGGCGGGGTCACGGCCGACGATGACGGCGTCGGCCCGGCTGCCGTCGGAGAATGTCACCGACAGGTCGCCGCCGTCCGCGACCGCCGCCACGACATGGTTGTTGGTGAGGATCTCACCGTCAGAGCTGAGGACGACGCCCGAGCCGCTGCCGCTGGCCTGGCCGGCCTCGAAGCTGATCGAGACGACGCTCGGCAGCATCGTGGCGGCCGCCTGGGAGAGCGGCTCGTCGGGCGTGGCGTCCGACGACGAGGACACCGGCGTGTTCAGGCTGGACGCCACCGTGGGCGCCTGATCGTCGTCGTCGAGGCTGAGGGCCAGCAGCGCTCCGCCCGTGGCCGACACCAGCATCGAGGCCGGCGGCGGTCAGCACCGCCACGGCTCGCCGGCCCCGACCGGGGGGAGACGGCGGGACCGGAGAGCTCGCGGCGATGCCTGTGGGGGGCTGGGCAGGAGGGTGGGGGTGCCCCGGCGTCGCCGGCGGGAACGGCGCGCCCGGGGGCGCCGGAGCGGCGGACACCGGCGTGGCCCCGGCGGCCGGGGCACCCGGCGGCACCACGGGTGGTGCCGCTGGGGAATTCGGCGCCACCGGCGTGCCGGCAGGAGGGGTGGGAGGCGTGGGCTCGACGTGTGAAGGATCGGAGGTCACGACGCCGGGACCGACGGGGATCGTGTTCGTGGTCTCGTCGCTCATGGGCACCACCATGGGCCCGAATCCTGCGCCGCGGCTGGACGGCCCCTGAGAGTTTCCTGAATGCCCCTCGGGCGCCGGCGGACGGGGCCCAGCGCGCGCTCAGGTGACGTTCAGCGAACACCCAGGCTCGGGCGCCACAGTGCGTCGCGTCGCCCGCGCTGCGCGCCCCGGAACGAACGGTACCGTCATGTCCGACCATGCCCCCCTGTTGCCGACCGACGCCATGACCGACGTCCTGCCGCCGACGGGCGGGCGCGCCCCCGAGGCGCGGCTGCTGGTGGTGGACGACGAGCCCAACATCGTCGAGCTGCTGTCGGCCAGCCTGCGCTTCGCCGGCTTCGAGGTCGTCACGGCCACCACCGGGAACGACGCGGTGAAGGCGGCCGAGCGTCACCGGCCCGACCTCGTGCTGCTGGACGTGATGCTGCCGGACGTCGACGGCTTCGTGGTGCTGCGGCGCCTGCGGGCCACCCGGGACCCGCTGCCGGTGCTGTTCCTCACCGCCCGGGACGCCAACGACGACAAGGTGACCGGCCTGACGCTGGGCGGCGACGACTACGTGACCAAGCCGTTCAGCCTCGAGGAGGTCATCGCCCGCATCCGGGCGGTGCTGCGCCGCACCCGGGCGGGCGACGAGCGCCCGGTCCGGCTGACCGTGGCCGACCTGGAGCTGGACGAGGACAGCCACGAGGTGCGCCGGGGCGGGCGCGACGTCCCCCTCTCCCCCACCGAGTTCAACCTGCTGCGCTACCTGATGGTCAACGCGGGGCGGGTGCTGTCCAAGGCCCAGATCCTCGACCACGTGTGGAGCTACGACTTCGACGGCGACGCCAACATCGTCGAGTCGTACGTCTCGTACCTGCGGCGCAAGCTCGACGCGGGGAACGAGCCCCTGATCCACACCGTGCGGGGCATCGGCTACGTGCTGAGGCCGCCGCGCGGCGAGGGCTGACGTGGTCCGCGCCTGGCGCCGCACCCCGCTGTGGCTGCGCCTCATCACCGCGGTGCTGGCCCTGGCCTGGCTGGGCCTGACGCTGACCGGGCTGTTCGGCGCCCGGCTGCTGCGGGGCTACCTGGTCGACCGGGTCGACGAGCAGCTGGCCTCGGCCCGCAACTTCCTCACCGACAGCCCCTGGGCCCCGGACGCCGAGCCCCTGCCGAGCCAGTTCCACCTGACGCGGATCGACGCCGACGGCGACACCGAGCAGCGGGTGGCCTCCGCGCTGACGGGCACGGCGCCCGACCTGCCCGAGCTCACCTGGGACGAGGCGGTCGAGCGCAAGGGCGAGCCCTTCACCGTCGGCGCCGACCGGGGCAGCGGGCGGTGGCGGGCCGTGGCCCTCCCGCTGGCCGACCGGTCCGGGTCGGTCGTGGTCGCGACCAGCCTGGGCGAGGTGGACGCCACCGTCGACCGGCTCGTGCAGATCGACGTCCTCGTGGGCGTGGCCGTGCTGGCGGGCCTGGCGGTGGCCGGCTACTCGATGGTGCGGACGGCGCTGCGGCCCCTGAAGGAGATCGAGCTGACGGCGGCGGCCATCGGGCGCGGCGACCTGTCGCGCCGGGTCCCCGACCACCACCCGGGCACCGAGATGGGCCGGCTCAGCCGGGCGCTCAACGCCATGCTCGAGCAGATCGAGCGGGCCTTCGGGGCCAGCGCCGACGCCGAGGCCCGCGCCCGGGGGTCCGAGGAGCGCATGCGGCGCTTCGTGGCCGACGCCAGCCACGAGCTGCGCACGCCGCTCACGTCGATCCGCGGGTTCGCCGAGCTGCACCGCCAGGGCGCGGTCACCGACCCGGCCGCCGTGTCGGACCTCCTGGTCCGCATCGAGGACGAGGCGACCCGCATGGGCCTGCTGGTGGACGACCTGCTGCTGCTGGCCCGGCTCGACCAGGAGCGGCCGCTGCAGCTGGCGCCGGTCGACGTGGCCGAGGTGGCCCGGGCGGCGGCGGCGTCGGCGCGGGCGGCGGCGCCCGAGCGCGACGTGGAGGTCGTGGTCGAGGCCCCCGACCCGGTGGTGTCGGGCGACGAGTCCCGCCTCCACCAGGTGGTGGCCAACCTGGTCGACAACGCGCTGGCGTACTCGCCCGCCGGCACCCCCGTGACCGTGCGGGTGGGCCCCGCCGAGCGGGACGGGGAGGCGCTGGTCGCCCTCGAGGTCGTGGACCGCGGCCCGGGGCTGACCGACGAGCAGCGCGAGCGGGTCTTCGAGCGGTTCTACCGCACCGACGCGGCCCGCAGCCGCGCCCGGGGCGGGACCGGGCTCGGCCTGTCGATCGTGGCCGCCATCACCCGGGCGCACGGCGGGTCGGTGGAGGTGGACAGCGTGCCCGGGGAGGGCTCCACGTTCCGGGTGCTGCTGCCGGGCGCCCCGGTGCCGGTCGCCTCTGATTAGGTAGGCGGCGTGAGTCGCACCCACCCCGGCGACCGGTCGTGCTAGGGCTGCGTTAACCCAGGCGTGGGCGGCCGGCGGGTGGGAGCGTCCCGGCCATGCTCGCTGTCGCGGCCGACGTTGTGGGTCCAGGCCATCCCATTCCAGAGGCGGACCTCATGCGGCCGGGGCGATGGGTCGGGATACCAGCCGGGCGGGGTGCCGGGTGATAGGGGCGGAGGGGGTCGATCGCCCGGCGGACGATCGCTGCGAAGCCTCGGTCGGCGCTGAGGATGCTGACGAGGTGCCAGCCATCGACGTCGAGGTCGTTGACCGTGGCGATCATGTCCGTGCTGCCTTGGAAGACCGCGTACTCCCAGGCCTCGACTCCGGTGCCCTGATCCGTATGGGTGCCCGCCATGGCGTTCGATGGTAGGTCTGGTCTTCGAGACGTGGGAGGACGCGGGGACACACTGCTCACAACGGGATCGGCGCACTGCCGTCGTGTGGGCGAGCCCGAGGTCGGTGACGGTCGCGACGATCGTCGGGCGGATGGGGCGTCGGGATACGGTCGGTTCCGGCATGTCACACCGGCCGTAAAACTGCTGGTCAGGAGCAATCCTTGAAGAAATCGATCGACTTCGCCTTCGACGACCACCCGACCGGCGACGAGGAGCGGGCCCGGGTGGCCTGGGCCGTCGCCGTCGTGGACGACTGCGAGGGCTGCGACGACCTGCGCATCGAGGTCACCCTGGAGGACGAGGGGGCGTCGGGCACCGGCGTGACGGGCCACCTGTCCCCCGATACGGCCCGGCGCCTGCGCGCCGCCCTGGCCGCCGGTCTCCGGGAGGTGGGCGAAGACCCGGGGGTGTGACAACCTGCACAATGCGCAACGTTGCAGTCTGTGCAAGTTTCAGTAGGCTGGGTCTCGATGTCCGCCTCCCCGCCCGCCACCGCCAGCGCCGACACCGGCGCCGCGCCCGCCATCGCGCCCGCCGCCGCGCCCACCGGCGGCCTGTCCCACCGCCAGGTCCTGATCGTCTTCTCCGGGATCATGCTCGGCATGCTCCTGGCCGCCATCGACCAGACGATCGTGGCCACCGCCCTGCCGACCATCGTCGGCGACCTCGGCGGCCTGACCCACATCTCGTGGGTGGTGACGGCCTACCTGCTGGCCGAGACCGTCTCGACGCCGCTGTTCGGCAAGCTGGGCGACCTCTACGGCCGCAAGCGCCTGTTCCAGGCGGCCATCGTCATCTTCGTCGTCGGCAGCGCCCTGTCGGGCATGGCCACGTCGATGGGCCAGCTCATCGCCTTCCGCGCCATCCAGGGCGCCGGGGCGGGCGGGCTCATCGTGCTGGCCATGGCGATCATCGCCGACGTCGTCAGCCCCCGTCAGCGCGGCCGGTACCAGGGCTACTTCGGCGCCGTGTTCGGCGCGGCGAGCGTCGCCGGTCCCCTGCTCGGCGGCTTCTTCACCGACCACCTGTCGTGGCGCTGGGTGTTCTACGTCAACCTGCCCCTCGGCATCCTGGCCCTGTTCGTCACGAGCGCCGTCCTCCCCCGGGCCACGGCCCGCCGCCGGGTCCGCATCGACTGGGCGGGCACCACGCTGCTGTCGGTCGCCATCATCTGCCTCGTGCTGCTGACCACCTGGGGCGGCACCGAGTACCCGTGGGGGTCGCCGGTCATCATCGGCCTCGGGATCGGCACCGTCGCGGCCGGCGCCGCCTTCGTCGCCGTCGAGCGCCGGGCGGCCGAGCCGGCCATCCCGCTGCGCCTGTTCCGCATGCGCACCTTCCTCGTCGCCACGGTCGTGAGCTTCGTGATCGGCGCGGCCATGTTCGGCTCCATCACCTACCTGCCCACCTTCCTGCAGGTGGCCAACGGCGCCTCGGCCGGCAACTCGGGCCTGCTGCTGGTGCCGGTCATGGGCGGCCTGCTCACCACCTCGATCATCTCCGGCCGGATCGTCAGCCGCACGGGCCGGTACCGCGTCTTCCCCATCGCCGGCATGGCGCTGGCCACGCTGGCCATCTACCTGCTGTCCACGCTCGGCACCACGTCGAGCCGCTGGGAGTCCGGCCTCTACATGGCCATGCTGGGCGCCGGCATCGGCATGGTGATGCAGATCCTCGTGCTGGCCACCCAGAACGAGGCGCCCGTGGCCGACCTCGGGGTGGCGACCTCGACGGTCACCTTCTTCCGGGCCGTGGGCGGCTCGGTGGGCGTGGCGCTGTTCGGCGCCCTGTTCAACCACCGCATCGTGGACCTGCTGGGAGCGTCGGCCCCGACCGGCATGACCCCCGAGCAGATCGCCGCCCTGCCGGCGAGCGAGCACGCCGCGACCGCGGCCGCCTTCGCCGACGCCATCACCATGGTCTTCCAGTACTCGGTCCCGCTGCTGCTGATCGGGTCCGTCGTCACCTGGTTCCTGCGGGAGACGCCGCTGCGGACCCAGGCGGGCGAGGTCCGCAAGGCCGCCGGCGACGCGCCCCGCGAGGCTCCCGTCGTGCCGGTGGTTCCGGCGGACGCCGAGCTCGTGATGGACTAAGGCCATGAGCGAGCGCAGCGAGCGAATCATGGGCACAGTGCGCTTCTCGGCACGAAGTGCCGATCGGTCATTGCGTGCATCCCGAAGGGTGCACCAATGACCGACGGTCTGCGGGAGCGGAAGAAGGCGGAGACGCGGAAGGCACTCACGTCCGCGGCGCTCCGGCTGGCCGAGGAGCTGGGGCCCGACGGCGTGACCGTCGAGGCCATCGCGGAGGCGGCCGGCGTGTCGCCCCGCACGTTCTTCAACTACTTCCCGTCCAAGGAAGACGCCATCGTCGGCGTGAATCCCACCGAGCTCACCGAGCTGCTGACCGACCTGGTGGCGCGGCCGGCGGGCGAGGGGGCGCTGGAGGCGCTGCACGGCATGGCGCTGGCCGCCGCCGCCCGGCTCGAGGCCGACGCCGACGTGCTGCAGGCCCGTCACCGGCTGACGCAGGTCTACCCGTCGCTCGCCGTGCGGCGGGCCGCCCGGTTCAGCGACGTCGAGCGGGTGCTGGCCGAGGAGGTCGCCCGGCGCACCGGGCTGGACCTCGCCCGCGACCCGTACCCCACGCTGGCGGTCAACGCCGCGCTCAGCGCCGTGCGCGTCGCCATGGCGGTGTGGCAGGAGCGGGGGCGGTCCGAGCCCCTGGCGGCCGTGGTCGACGAGACGTTCACCCTGCTCGCCCGCGGGCTGCCGTCGCCGGCTCCCGCCGTCGGCGCCTGACTCGGAGCGACCGGCCTCCCCCAAGCTGCCCGGTCGCCCACGCCGGTCGGTTCGGTCCTACCGACCGGCGAGTTGATTGGCGGCCGGGCAGCCGAGGGGGCTGTGGTCGCGACGGGGCGGCGGACCCGCCGCGACACGCGCTCCAACTGCTCCACCATCCGTCAACAGCAACGCTGCGACGCGGCGCTGACGACGGCTGATGGACACTGTGGCTCCCCCGAGCCCTGACCGTGAGTATCGGCTACCGACGGGTAACTGTCAACGGAATTATTGACCCTAACGTCGATATACGGCCGAGTTACCAAAGAGTAAGTTGTTACACGGCGCGTGCAGGAATATGGTGCAGGGCGTGACGGCAGCTCAGGCACAGATCCCCAGCGACGAGCGCCCTACGCAGAAGCGGGTGCGCAAGCACCCCGACACCCGGCGGGCCGAGATCGTGGCGACCGCACGCGAGGTCTTCGCGGCGACCGGCTACGCGGAGTCCGGCCTGGCGGAGATCGCCAGCGCGGCCAGTGTGTCGAAGGGCCTCCTCTACCACTACTTCCCCGAAGGGCGACCCCAGCTCTTCGTCAGCGTCATGCAGGGGCTGCTGGGCGAGTTCCAGCAGCGGCTGCGCCAGGCGTCCAAGATGCCGTTCTCGCCCCGCACCCGCATGGAGCAGCTGCTGGCCGCCCTGTTCGGGTTCTTCGACGAGAACCCCGCGGCCTACCGGCTGCTGTTCCGCGACCCCTGGGTGACCCACGACGAGACCGTCGAGGCGTCCGCCATCGCCACCCGCGTGCAGATCGCATCCGAGCTGGCGGCCCTCATGGCCGGCTCGGCGCTCCCCGCCGACGACCTCGTCTCGGCCAGCACGGGCATGCTCGGCTTCGCCCTCGCCAACGTCGAGCTGTGCATCGCCGGCCAGGTCGACGCCGAGACGGCGTGGCGGGTCACCTGCGAGTACGCGACCTCACGCTTCGTCGACTGACGCCGCGGCCGCCACGAGCCGCAGCCGGACGACGGGCGCTTCCGGCTGGTCGTCGGCCGTGTCCTCGGCGCCGAGCCGGGCGACGACCCGGGTCCCCTGGCCCGGGGCGCTGTCGATGACGAGCGTGCCCTCCGCCAGAGCGGTGCACGACCGCATGACCTCGATGCCCGACTCGAACAGCGTGGCGGACGGGTCGAAGCCCCGGCCGTCGTCGGCCACCGTCACCTCGACCACGCCGCCGACGGCGCGGATGGTCACGATGAGCTGGCCGGCGTGGGCGTGCCGCCACACGTTGCTCACGGCCTCCTGCACGATCCGCAGCACGATCGCCTCGGTCGGCCAGTCGAGCGTGAGGTCGTCCTCGACGTTCACGGTGAGGCACGGCGCCCGGCGATCGCCGTAGAGGCCGTCGACGTAGGCCTCGATGGGCGCCGTCACGCCCCGGGCGCGGGCCCGGCCCGGCCGGTCCGTGGCGAGCGGCTGCACCGCCAGCATCAGCTGGCGCAGCGACTCGGCCTGCTTGCCCAGCTCGTCGCGCACGAGCGCGGACGCCCCCGCCACCGGCGCCCCCGGCCCGCCCGAGCGCACCAGCGCGCTGGTCTGCATGAACGACACGAACGTGGCGTAGGCGGACACCGCCTGCTCGTGGAGCTGCGCCGCGACCCGGTGGCGGTCGTGGTCGCCCCGCTGCATCAGCTGGGCGAGCAGCTCGCGCCGGGTCTCGGCGGCCCGCTCGACCTCGCCGTAGAGCCGGCGGGTCTCCCGCATCCCCGCCAGCTGGCGGAAGGCGGCCAGCACCACCAGGACCGCCGCGACCACCAGCGAGTACACGGGCGCCCACGTGTAGGTGTCCGCCCAGCGCGAGCGTCGTGACGAGCAGCACGGGCATGCCGGCGAGCATGAGCGCCGCGGGGATCCAGGCGGCCCGCACCTGGCTCTGGGGCGGGAGCCGGTCCAGCCCCGGCGAGATGGTGCCGGGCACGTACAGGGGCGTCAGCGACAGCAGGCTCATCGTGACCGCGTGCAGCACCAGCACCGGTGCCACCGGCAGGGCGAAGCCGCTGACGCCCTGCGAGGTCTGCACCAGCGCGTTCGCCAACCCCACCACCGCCAGGACCAACCCGACCACGACGGCGCGGCGCGCCGGCCCCTCCAGGCGGGTGACCAGCAGCACCGCCCAGTACACGCCGAACACCATGCACGGCACGGCCAGCGACGCGGGCACCGCGTACCAGTGGTCCTCGGCCTCGAGCACCCGCTCGCCGAACACCAGGGCGGCCGGGGCGGCGACCACGATCACCGACATCACCGACTCGATGAGGTCGATCGAGGTGGCGCGCCCGCCGGACCGGGCCCGCACCATGAGCACGATCGACGTCATGAGCAGCACGGCGATGAGCCCGATGACCACCGCGTTGACGGCGGTCGGCACCCGCAGCCCGGTGGTGACCCCCGTGACCATGGCGCAGCCGACGCCGTACATCAGCACGACGGCCGACAGCCACAGCCACCAGCAGAGGTTGTCCGGCCGCGGCGACCGCCGGGCGGCCAGCCACGTGTGGACGAGCGCCGGCGTCGTGTACAGCCCGCTGGCGACCACCGCGAACACCACGAGGTAGCCCTCGGCGGACGTGGCGGCGCCGGACGCCACGACCACGGCCGGGAGCGACACCGCCATCCACACCAGCGCGCCCCACCGCAGCCGGCGGGAGAACACCCAGTCGGTGGCGACGGCGCTGTCGCCGGGGTGACGATCGGGGGCTTCGGGCACGGCGCGCGCTCCCATCCGCCCGATCGCGGACCTCGGCATGGACTCCCCCTTCACCCCACTCCCACCCCGAAGGCATATGTACAAGGGGGTCAATAGTCTGTCAACCGAACGGGTGGTCCACATACAGATCGCGCCACGGGGAGCGTCGGGCGCCTAATCTGAGTGACGTGCACCTCGAGTTCACCGACGAGCAGCTCGAGTTGCGCGACGCCGCCCGCTCGGCGCTGGCCCGGGAGTGCCCGCCCCGCCTGGTCCGCGACATCGCCGCCGGCGTCACCGCCACCGGCGACCTCGCCACCGCGCTCACGTGGCTGGGCTGGCCCGCCCTCACCATCGACGTCGACCAGGGCGGCCTCGGGCGCAGCTTCGTCGAGCTGGCCATCGTGCTGGAGGAGATGGGCCGGGCCGCGGCGCCGGGGTCCTTCCTGCCGACGCAGGCCCTGTTCGCACCGGTGGTCCGGGAGGCCGGCACGACGGCCCAGGCGCACCGGTTCCTGGCCGGCGTGGCCGCCGGTGAGCTCACCGGCACCCTGGCGCTGCACGAGGGCGGCCGCTGGGACCCGCTGACCGTCGTCGCCACGGCCGAGCCCGACGGGGACGGCTGGCTGCTCCGGGGCCACAAGCAGCACGTCCTCGGGGCCCCCGACGTCGACGAGGTCGTGGTGGCGGCCCGGCGCGAGACGGGCACGCTCGGCCTGTTCGTCGTGCCCGCCGCCGAGCTGACCTTCAAGCGCACCACCAGCCTCGACCCCACCCGCTCGCTGGCCAACGTCGAGCTCAACGGCGTGTGGGTGCCGGAGGCCCGGCTGCTCGGCGAGCCCGACGTCGACGCCGGCAAGGCGCTCGCCGCCGCCCTGTCGGTCGCCACGGTCGCGCTGGCGCTCGACGGCCTCGGTGCCTGCACCGCGCTGTTCGACAGCTCGCTGGCCGCCGCCCGCGACGGCCTGGCCGTGCACAGCGGGCAGGCCACCGAGCACGCGCTGGCCGACATGCTCGTCGCCATCGAGAGCGCCCGCGCCCTCGCCTACCAGGCCACCGCGGCGGTGGCCGAGGGCGACGCCTCGGCGGCGCGGGTCGCCTCCGCGGCCAAGGCCGCGGTCGGCGAGTGCCAGCGCGCCGTGACCAGCACCTGCCTCGAGCTGCACGAGACGCCGGTCGACCACGACGAGCGCGACCTGCGCCTGTGGGTGGGCCGGGCCAAGGCCGACGACCTGCTGTTCGGCTCGTCGGCCGACCACCGCCGCATGATCGCCGACCAGATGCTCAGCGCCAGCCGGGCCCGCAGCTCGCAGCTGGCCGCCGCGCTGGTGCGCTGACGGCTCAGAGGCTGCGCCGATAGGCGTAGCCGTGGCCCGAGCGGCCCGCTGCGAAGCAGCAAGAGCGGGAAGCACAGTCGCCGAGCGGCCCGCTGCGAAGCAGCAAGAGCGGCAAGCACGGACCACGGTGGCCGCGATGGCGTGCCCTGTCCGCGCACGCTCTCAGGCCGAGCGCAGCGGCAGGCCGAGCACCCGGGCCGCCACCCGGTCGCGCTCGGCGGCGAGGCCGCCGGACGTGGCCGAGTCGGCGATGGCGGCGAGCCACTCGCTGGCCCACGACCCGCTGGGCCACGCCCGGGGCCCGTCGAGACCGAGGTCGAGCCCGTCGGTGCCGAGCGACTCGACCCCGGTGAGGAAGATCCGCTGCTCGACCTCGCGGGTCACGAGCGGCAGCATGGCCAGCTCGGGGTTGGCCCGCCCGGTCCCCTGCTTGGCGAGCGCT
Source organism: uncultured Acidimicrobiales bacterium (assembly GCA_963759225.1). Taxonomy (GTDB): domain Bacteria; phylum Actinomycetota; class Acidimicrobiia; order Acidimicrobiales; family VFJN01; genus ZC4RG19. The sequence goes on from CAVWYL010000006.1 coordinate 140,424, forward strand.
CGGAAGGACAGGGCCCGCGCCGCGTCGGCCTCGACCTGGAGCCCGGCCAGCGCCTGGCGGAACACGGCGTCGTCGGCCAGGCCCCGACTCCGGCCCACGTCGGCCAGGGCGTCCAGTGCCCGCTGCACGGCGAGCAGGCTCATGATCCAGCGCACCGACCGCATCCGGGCCCGGAGCGACTGCAGGGCCGGCCACCCCTGGTCGGCCGCACCCACGATCTCGCCCTCGTCGACCACCACGTCGGCGAACGACAGGTCGCCGCCCTCGCCGTCGGGCCGGGTGACCCCCGGCCGGGCCAGGTCGACGGCGACGACGGCCACCTCCTGGATGCGGTTGCCGGCCGCCAACGCCCGCACGCCGCACAGGCAGCGGTCGGCGTGAGCGGCCCCGGGCGGGGCGGGGACCGTCCCCTGCACCACGAGCTCGCCCTGGCGCTGGGTGACGGTGAGTGCTCCCGGCCCGCCCTCGTGGGCGTCGACGGCCTCGACCGCCACGCACCAGGTCATCTCCCCGTGCAGCGTGGCGGTCACCCACGCGTCGCGCTGGCGGTCGTCGCCCAGGTCGATCAGCGTCGGCGCGCACACGTCGAGGCCCTGGGGGTTCACGGTGCGGGGCAGGCCCCGCCGTGACAGCTCCTCCAGGTAGATCATCTGCTCGACCGCGCTGGCCTCGCGCCCGCCGAGCTCCGCCGGCCACCGGGGCACCAGCCAGCCGGCGTCGAACAGCGCCCGTTGCCAGTCGCGGGCCCAGCCCGGGATGTGGCCGCTCGAGCGGGGCGGGTCGGACATCCGGTCGGCCGCCGGCTCGTTGCCGGACAGCCACTCATCCAGCTCCGCACGGAAGCGCGCCTCCGCGCGGCTGTCCGACAGGCGCACGGCCGTACGCTACCGCTGGCCGGACGGGCGCCGGTGGAGCACGACGATTCGTCGGCGTCGGCGCCGGGCTCCGCCTCGGCTTCGGGCTCGGGCTCGACCGCGGCGGGCGGCGGCTCCGGCCGCAGGGCGCGGACGATCTCGTCGGCCACCCGGGCCAGCAGGGGCGCCGCCAGCAGCGCCCGCAGCCGGTCGACCACGGCCCCGGCGACGGCCCGCGCGATGTCGCCGTCGAGGTCGCCGAGGGCGTCGAGGGTGGCGGCCAGGTCGTGGCCCGGTGTCGACACGACGACGGCGTCGACCAGTGCGGGCTCGGGCTCCTCGTCGGGCGTGTGCTCGTCGGTGCCCTCGGGCTCGGGCCCGGCGTCGGTCGACCGGCTCGGCCTCGACCTCGGCTCCGGCTCAGTCTCGGGTTCGGTCTCGACCTCGGTCTGCGGGCCGAGGCCCAGCACGTCCGGCAACGGCCGGGCGTGGACCAGCGCCAGCCGGCTGGTGCAGCGGGTGAGGGCCACGAACAGCGCCCGCAGCCCGTGCTCGGACTCCTCGACGATGGCCGCCGGCTCCACCACCACGACGACGTCGAACTCCAGGCCCTTGGCGTCGTCCGGGCACAGCACCACCACCGGGGCCGCCGCCGGGCGCAGCTCCGGCGACCAGGCGATGCCCGCGGCGTCGAGGCCGGCCACGAGCGCCGCCCGGGCCGAGGGGGGCGTGATCACGCCCACGATGCCGGTGCCGAGCAGCTCGCGCACGGCGACGGTCACCTCCTCGACCAGCGACGCGTCGCCGTCCGCCGCCACCACGGCCACCTCGTGGCCGGACGCCCGCACGGCCCGCGGGCTGCCGAGGCCCGGGGCGGCGTCGGGCAGCAGCCGCATCGCCACCTCGTGGACCTCCGCCGGCAGCCGGTAGCCGTACTCCAGCTCGACGGCCGTGGCCGTCACCCGCTCGTGGCGCAGGCACGCCACCACGGCCTCCCAGGACTGGTGGGCCCACGGGCTGGTCGCCTGGGCCAGGTCGCCGAGCACGGTCATCGACCCGGCCCGGGAGCGGCGCCGGATCGACTCCAGCTGCAGGGGCGACAGGTCCTGGGCCTCGTCGACCACGATGTGCTCGTAGGTGGCGGCCACGCCGTTGAGCAGGGCGTCGGCCGCGTCGAGGAGCGGGACGTCGTCGACGGACCACTGCCACGTGCCGACCTGGGCGTCGGTCGGCAGCGCCAGCATGCCGAGCTCGGACTCGGCCAGCGTGCCCGCCCCGGCCGCCAGCAGCTGGCGGCGCGACGACAGCAGCTCCACGAGAAAGCCCTGCGGGGTCAGGCTGGGCCACACCCGCTCGAGGTGGCTGTCGATCGGGCGGGCCGAGGCGCCCTGCACCGGGATGTCCCGCGCCGCCGGGTCGCGCTCGGCCAGCCGGCCCAGCGCCGCCCGCACCTCGGCCACCAGGAAGGCCCGGAGCATGCGGTAGGCCTCGTTGTGGGGTCGCCCGGCGAGCTGGCGGGCCCGGGTGGCGATGCGCCGGCCGTCGAGGCGCACCGTGCGACCCTCGACCTTCAGCTCGACGTCCTGGGCGTCGATCTGCTGGCGGTTGCGCATGCCCCGCAGGATCACCCGCAGCATCCGCCGGTCGCCCTTGAGCCGGCGCAGCTCGGGCGGGTCGACCCGCCCCACCCGCACGCGCGGCCCCAGGGCCCGCAACGGGAGCTGCACGACCGCCTCCTCGCCCAGCGAGGGCAGCACCGACGAGATGTAGTGCACGAACGCCGGGTTCGGCCCGACGATCAGGACGTCGTTGGCCTCCAGCCGGTCGCGCCGGTTGAACAGCAGCCACGACACCCGGTGCAGGCCCACGACCGTCTTGCCGGTGCCCGGCCCGCCCTGCACGACCAGGAGCTGGTCGAGGTCGCAGCTGATCACGTCGTACTGGGCCGCCTGGATGGTGGCCACGATGTCGCCCAGCTCGCCCGACCGGGCGCTGCCCAGCGCGTCCAGCAGGGCGTCGGTCAGCACGGGCTCGGGGGTGCGCCCGTTGGCGATGGCGTCGGCCAGGTCGCGGAAGACCAGGTCCTCGATCTCGCGGATCTGGTTGCCGGAGCAGCGGAACAGCCGGCGGGCGTCGAGGCCCTCGGGCTGGTCGGGCGTGGCCGTGTAGAACGGCGCCGCGATCGGGGCCTGCCAGTTGACGACGACGAGGTCGTTGTTGTCGTCCCAGATGGCGCCCTTGCCGATGTACCAGCGGTCGTCGTGGGCCTCGATCCGCCCGAAGGCGATGGCCTCGTCGGGGTCGGCGAGCCCGAGCTTGCTCACCCGCTTGCGCAGCTCGACCGCCGCCTTGGGGTTGGCCGTCAGGCGTGGGGCGCGGGCCATGCCCGCCTGCTGCCGGTCGCGCAACGCCAGCGCCCGGTCGAAATAGGCCTGCTCGCTCGGCAGGTCCGGATGCATCCCCTGTCGCCTCTCCCCACGGACCGGTGGGCCGGTACCTCGCCCGTCTGCTGGCGTGCCGCACTCCCCTGCATATGCGCCCGCCAGGGATGATACAGCGTGGGGGCGGCGGCACGGCGAGTGGGAACGCCAGCTCCGATCAGGCGAACCGCCAGCGGGTCTGGCTGTAGGGATCCTTGCCGAACCCGAACACGGTCCGGGGCGCGATGCGGAACACGAGGGCCTCGCCCGCCTCGTGGACGAACACGCCGTCCTTGACCGTGAACCGCCACTCCTCGCCGTACTTGGCGACGTAGGCCTCGGCGACCCGCCCGAGCGCGGCGTCGTCGGTGAGGCGCACCGCGTCGCCCTCGACCACGACGTCGAGGCCGCCGTGCAGCGCGTTGGTCCCCGTGGTGACGACGCAGTGGGGGTTGGCGGCGATGTTCAGCGCCTTGCGCTCGTGGGCGCCGGTGGTGACGTGGAACGCGTCCTCGACCCACACGCCGATCAGCGGCGTCACGTGCGGGCGGCCGTCCGGGCGCACGGTGGATATCCAGTACAGCGGGGCGTCCTCGAGGCGGGCGCGGCCCTCGTCCCAGCCCACGGCCGCGGCCGCCGGGTCGCTGTAGTCGGGGTGGAGATCGGTCCTGGGCGTGGTCATGCGGTGCTCCTCCGTCCTCTCCCCGTGGGAGACGGGCCCGGTGGGCGGGACTCATCGGTCCCCCGGCCGAGGGTATGCGCGGCCCCGTCGCGGGGGTACCGCTTGACCAGCCCAGACGAGGAGAGGGTTCCCATGCGTCTGCTCCACCGAGAGCCTGACGTCGAGCGCACCGACGACCGCGTCGGGCGCACCGACCGAGATACCGACGGCGACGGCGTCGCCGACCGCCACGACCCCGACCGGACCAGCGTGTTCGGCCGCATGCCCTGGCGCCGCGAGCACGACCGCGACGGCGACGGCGTCCGCGACGACGTCGACACCCGCGACGACCGCGACGACACGGCCGTGGTCGAGCCGGTGCGCCGCGAGCGGGTCCACCGGCCGTTCCACGTCGGCAACCTGCTGACCATCGGGGCCGGGGCCGCCCTGGCCGTCATCGGCATCGTGGCGCTCGTGCGCGGCGACCTGAACGAGTCGTGGGACCAGCCGGTCACCACCGTGCTCGAGATCGACCACACCCCGCTGCTGGCCGCGCTCGAGGTCGGCGCCGGCGTCCTGCTGATGCTGCTCGGCATGACCGGCCGCCGGTTCCTGGCCATGTTCGGCGCCGTGGCGCTGGCTGTCGCGGCGGCGGTCGCCGCCGTCGAGCCGGGCCGCCTCGCCACCCAGTACGCCCTCGAGGAGTGGTGGGCCTGGACCGTGGCCGGCGGCGCGGCGTTCTGCGCCCTCGTGCTGGCCCTGCCCTCCCGGCACCGGAAGGTGCCGGTCGTCGAGCGCCACGAGCGCGTCGCCGCCTGAGGGTTTCCGTCGTTCGTCGTCAGGGGGGTGGGCCGGTGGTCCGCCCCCCGGACGACGTCGTGACGAGCAGGCCGATGCCGGCCACGGCCGCCACGAGCGACGCCGCCAGGATGGCCAGCTTCGCCTCGTTGATGACCCCCGGGTCGTCGAAGGCCAGGCCCGCCACGAGGATCGACACCGTGAAGCCGATCCCCGCCAGGGTCCCCACGCTGATGACCCCGGCCCACGTGGTGCCCTCGGGGAGCCGGGCGAGTCGCAGCCGGACGGCGAGCCAGGCGGCGAGGGTGATCCCGAGCGGCTTGCCCAGCACCAGGCCGGCCACGACCCCGGCCGCCACCGGTGACGACAGGGCGTCGCCGACGGCGTCGCCCCCCAGCGGCACGCCGGCGTTGGCGAGGGCGAACAGCGGCACGATGACGAAGCCGGTCCACGGGTGCAGGACGTGCTCCAGCCACTCGACGTCCGAGACCGCCTCCCGGGCCAGCGTGACGGTCTCCCGGGCGGCGGCCAGGGTCGACACGTCGGCGAGGGCCTCGACGTCGATCAGCTCGGGCTGGCGGGCCGGCTGGGTCGGCGCCAGCAGGCCGAGCACCACGCCCGCCAGCGTGGCGTGCAGCCCGGCCTCGTGCAGCGCCAGCCACAGGCCGACCCCCAGCAGCGCGTACGGCAGGTGGACCCGGACGCGGGCCGCCCGCAGCCCGACGATGGCGACCACGGTCGCCCCCGCCACCGCCAGGGACACCAGGTCGATGTCCTCGGTGTAGACGAGGGCGATGACGAGCACCGCCCCGATGTCGTCCACGATGGCGAGGGCGAGCAGGAACAGCTTGAGCGACGGCGCCACCCGCGACCCGACGAGGCTGAGCACGCCGATGGCCATGGCGATGTCGGTGGCCATGGGGATGCCCCAGCCCGCGGTCCCGTCGCCCCCGGCGTTGAGCAGAAGGTAGATGGCGGCGGGCACGACCATGCCACCGACGGCGGCGACGGCCGGCAGCGCCGCCTGGCGGGGGTCGCGCAGCTCGCCCTCCACCAGCTCGCGCTTGATCTCCAGCCCGACGACGAGGAAGAACAGGGCCATGAGCCCCTCGCTGACCCAGTCCCGCAGGTCGAGGTCCAGGGTGTGGCCGGCGAAGCTGATGCCCAGGCGCGTCTCCCACAGCGCGTTGTAGGCGGCGTCCCACGGCGAGTTGGCCCACACGAGGGCGACCACGGTGGCGGCCACGAGCACGACGCCACCGGCCGCCTCGGTGTGCAGGAAGTCCACCAGCGGCCGGATGAACGTCGGACCCTGGCGTTCGTCGAGATCCGGGCCGGACACGGCGCGGATGGTACGGCAGGCCCCGCGGCCGTCGGGCACCATGGGGCGATGGCGCGACCCGCAGGGCCCGTGGACATCCGCCGCATCCGCCCCGACGAGGGACAGGTCCTGCGCGACCTCCGGCTCGCGGCGCTGCAGGATGCGCCGACCGCGTTCTCGTCGACCTTCGGGGCCGAGGAGGCGTTTCCCGACAGCCTGTGGGACGAGCGGGCCCGGCGGGGCGCGGCCGGGGACGACCTCGCCACGCTCGTGGCCGTGGACGGCGAGCGCCCCGTGGGGCTCGTCGTCGGCCTGCGGGAGCCGCCGGGCGCACCGGAGGTCGAGCTGGTGTCGATGTGGACGGCGCCCGGCGTGCGGCGCCGGGGCGTGGCCCGGGCGCTCGTGCAGGCGCTGCTCGACTGGGCCGGGGCGACGGGCGCCGCGGAGGTGCGCCTGTGGGTGACGCGCGGCAACGTCGCGGCGGAGCGGCTCTACGCGGGGCTCGGCTTCCTGCCGACGGGGGCGAGCCAGCCACTGCCGTCGGACCCGGCCCACACCGAGCGGCGCCTGGCCCGGACCGTGCCATGACCGGGCCCGTGATCTCGCTGATGGTGGGCGTGCCGGACGCGGCGAGGGCGGCCGCCTGGTACCGCGAGGCGCTCGGCGCGACGGTGGTGTGGGACCTGGGATCGGTCGTGGGGCTGGAGGTGGCGGGGGCGCCGCTGTTCCTGGCGGAGCCCGAGCGGTCCCAACTGGTCGAGCCCGGCCGAGGCGGGGACCACGACCGTGCGCGTCGAGGTGTTCGTCGACGACCCGGACGCGGTGTGGGCCCGCGCCGTCGCCGCGGGTGCCGACGGCGACGACCCGGTCCGGGACCACCAGACGCCCTGGGGCCCGCACCGCCAGGGCGGCTTCTTCGACCCGTTCGGCCACCGCTGGCTGGTCGGCGACCGCTCCCCGCTCCCCGCCCACCGCGAGGGTCGCGTTCCCGCGGCCCTGCCGTCCGCCGCCGACCTGCTGAAGGTGCAGCTCCGGCACGCATGGGTGAACGCCAGGTGGGTCCTCGAGGGTCTGGACGACGAGGAGTACGGATGGGAGCCTGCGCCGCTCTGCTGGTCGGTGCGGCGACGCGGACCTGACGTCCACGGTTGGGGCGCGGGCGAGTGGGTGTGCGAGGACCGGTGGCCACCGCCCGACCCGCTCCCGGTCACGACCATCGCGTGGCGCGTCGTCCACCTGGCGGCCTGGACCGAGGTCTACCTCGACTGGACCTTCGGCGGCGCCACCGCGCGCATCCAGGACTACGACGTGCCGGGTGACTGCGCAGGGGGCCTCGCCTGGCTGCACGGTGTGCAGGACCGGTTCATGGCCGCGGTCGACGATCTCGACGACGCCACGGCCTTCGCCCTGCGGCCCGCGCACTGGGGCGAGACGCGTGCCGATCGCCCACCTGGTGACGCTCGATGCTGACCGAACACGTGCACCACATCGCCGAGGTCGGCGCGTTGCGCGACCTTCGCCGCGGTCGGGCCAGACGGCAGCCGCCGCCTCCTCCGGCTCGCCGGCCCGCCGTGGTGGCTGCCCGAGCCCAGGTGAGGCGAGATGCGAGACTGCCGGCCATGGCCGAGCGACGCGACGAGATGGTCGCCGCGCAGTACTTCACGGCCGTCGCCGGCATGGCGGCGATGCGGTACTGCCTCACCGGGCCGTCCACCGTGCGCGAGCGGCTCGATGACGTGCGCCGCGTGGTCGAGCACCTGGACGAGTTCCCCAACGATCTCGTCATCCCCGTCGTCGAGCACGACCTGACACCGGGGTACGACGCCTGGGCGGAGCACTACGACGGCCCCAACCCGGCGGTCGACGCCGACGCCGTCGTGGTGCACGACCTGCTCGCGGCCGTACCCCCGGGCATCGCGCTCGATGCGGCCTGCGGGACCGGGCGGCACGGCCGCCACCTGGCCGACCGCGGGTTCGAGGTCATCGGCGTCGACGCCAACCGCACGATGCTGGCCCGTGCGGAGGCCAAGGTCCCGGGCGGCGACTTCCGCCTCGGCGACCTCGCCGCCCTCCCCGTCGACGACGCCGCGGTCGACGTCGTGGTGTGCTCCCTCGCGCTCACCCACCTGCTCGAGCTGGGGCCGGCGTTCCGCGAGTTCGCGCGCGTCGTCCGCCCCGGGGGCACGGTGATCGTGTCGGACATGCACCCGCTCTACGTCACGTTCGGCGGCGCGGCCGTGTTCCCGGCGGCGAGCGACGGGTTCGAGCTGCACTTCGTCCGCAACCACGTCCACCCGGTGAGCCACTACGTGCGCGCCGCGGTCGACGCCGGGCTGCTGATCCGCGAGTGCCGCGAGCCCGTGGTCCCGGACGCCGCGATCACCGGCAACCCCGCCCACGCGGTGGTGGCCGATGCGGTGCGCCAGGCGCTCGACGGGCTCCCGTTCCTGCTGGTGTGGAGGTTCGAGCGCCCGAACGGAGCCGCGTGACCGACACCGAGCGCGCCGTCGACGCGTTCGACCTCGACTGGCGGGCCCGCTGGATCGCGCCGGTCGAAGGCGACGACCTCCCGGCCCGGCAGCGGCCCGTGCACCAGCTCGGCGGTGCCGTCGTCGTCGACGGCGACGTCCGCTCGGCACAGCTCCACGTCACCGCCCACGGGATCTACGAGGCGTTCGTCAACGGCGCCCGCGTCGGCGACCTCGAGCTGACACCGGGCTGGACGGCCTACCGATCGCGGCTCCAGGTGCAGACCTTCGACGTCACGGAGCTCCTCACCGCCGGAGCGAACGTCGTCGGCGCCCTGCTCAGCGACGGCTGGTGGCGGGGGCAGAGCGGCGTCGCTCGTCGGGTCGACGACTACGGCACCACGACTGCGCTCCTCGCCCAGCTCGAGGTCACCCTCGCCGACGGCCGCACCCTCACCGTCGGCACGGACGGGTCCTGGCGCTCGACCCCGAGCCACATCCTGCGCGCCGACCTGATCGCCGGCGAGGTCCACGACCTTCGACGCCGGGTCGACTGGAGCACCTGCGGCTCGTGGGACCCCGTCCGGATCGAGGATCACGCCTACGACCGCCTGGTCGTCTCACCGGCGCCACCGGTGCGGCGGATCGAGGACCTGCGACCGGCGTCGGTCCGCGCGCTCGGCCCCGGCCGCTGGGTCGTCGACGTCGGCCAGAACATCAGCGGCTGGGTCCGGCTCGGCCGCCTCGGGCCCGCGGGCACCGAGGTGAGGCTGACGCACGGCGAGTGGCTCGACCGCGACGGCGACGTGACCCAGGAGCACCTCATCGCCCGGTCGATCTCGCTCGACGTCGAGCTCCCGTTCCAGACCGACGTCGTGACCTCTGCCGGCATCGACGGCGACGTGTTCGAGCCCCGCCACAGCACCAAGGGCTTCCAGTACGTCCGGGTCGAGGGCGACCTCGACGACCTCACCGCCGACGACGTCACCGCCGTCGTCGTCCACACCGACATGTCGCCCCTCGGCGGCTTCGAGTGCTCCGACGAGCGCATCAACGCCCTGCACCGGATCGCCGACTGGAGCTTCCGGGGCAACGCCTGCGACATCCCCACCGACTGCCCGACCCGGGAGCGCGCCGGGTGGACCGGCGACTGGCAGATCTTCGTGGAGACCGCGGCGTTCCACTACGACGTCCACGGCTTCACGGTGAAGTGGCTCCGGGACCTCGCCGCGGAACAGCGGCCCGACGGCAAGGTCACCAACCTCGTCCCCGAGCCCCACCCCGGCGACGATCGCCCGCCGGGGTTCTGGCCCCTCACCGAGGGGTCGTCGGGGTGGGGCGACGCCGCCGTCCACGTCCCCTGGGTGCTGCACCGCATGACCGGCGACACCCGGGTGCTCGCCGAGCAGTACGACTCGGCCCGGCGGTGGGTCGACTACGCCGCCGGGGCGGCGGCGACCAGGCGGCACCACACCCGCGCCGCGCGATCACCGGACCCGCTGCCCCACGAGCGCTACGTGTGGGACCGCGACTGGCACTACGGCGAGTGGCTGGAGGGCGGCGAGACCGTCGACCAGGCCATCGCCAAGGCCCTCGACGCCGACCCCGGCCCCGTCGCCACCGCCTATCTCCACCGCTCGGCCCGGGAGCTCGCGGAGATCGCCCGGATCCTCGGCCACGACGACGACGGCCGGAGCTACGCGGAGCTCGCCGCCCACACGGCCGACGCCTGGCGCATCGAGTTCCTCGCCGACGACGGCACCACGACCCCCGACACCCAGGCCACCTACGCCCGGGCGCTCGCCTTCGGCCTGATCCCGCCCGATCTGCGCGCGAGGGCGGCGATCCGTCTGGTCCAGCTCGTCCGCGAGGCCGGCAACCATCTCAGCACCGGCTTCCTCGCCACCCCGTTCCTGCTCCCGGTGCTCGCCGAGACCGGCCACCTCGACGTCGCCTACGACCTGCTCTTCCAGGACACCGAACCGTCGTGGCTCGTGATGGTCGACCGCGGCGCCACCACGGTGTGGGAGGAGTGGGGCGGCGTCGACGTCGACGGCAACCCCCACGCCTCGCTCAACCACTACAGCAAGGGCGCGGTGATCTCCTTCCTCCACCAGCACGTCGCCGGTCTGCAGCTGCTCGAGCCCGGCTACCGGCGCTTCCGGGTCGCCCCCCGCCCGGGCGGCGGCATCTCCTCCGCTCGCGCCCACCACGAGAGCCCGCACGGCCGGATCGAGGTCAGCTGGACGCTGACCGGCGACGTCCTGACCGTCGACGTCGCCGTCCCGCCCGGCACGACGGCGGAGGTGGTGCTCCCGGACGGCGACCCGCACGAGCTGCCGCCCGGCCACCACACCGTGGTGTCGGACCACTAGGACGGGTCACTGCAGGACGAGCGCCATGATCCCGGTCAGCCGTCGAAGCCGAGGACCGTGCTGTTCCGGCCGACCTCCCGGCCGTCCGCGTCCCGGGCGACGACGCTGACCGTGCCGTCCGAACCGGCGAAGAGGTCCTCGGGGAACGCGTCGGCGACGACCCGGTGGGTCCACCCCTCGACCTCGTGGGTGTCGAGCGTGAGCGGCTCGCTGCCCGGGGCCTCGACGGTCACCGAGGCGGCGTCCACGAAGTCCACGCCCCAGATGACGATGGTCCCGTCCGAGACGTCGATCTGCAGGTCGAGCGGCGGCTCGACGCGGTCGCCGGTCGTGCTGGAGGTGCTGGCGATCGCCCCCCACAACCGGTCGATCGTGAGAGCCCCGATGTTGTCCTGCTTCCTGGTGTTGGCGACGATCCGCCACCGCCCCGTCTGGGACTCACCGGAGGCCACGACCACCTCCCGCGCCCGCGGGGCGCCGAACTCGCGGGGCGCAGGCCCGCGCGCTCTCTCCCGCAGCGCGGCGACCTCGTCGGCGCCCGCGGGGCGCAGCCCCTCGGCGACCTGCAGCACGGCGTCCTCGGGCACGCCGAAGCCGACCACGGTGACGAGCTGTCCCTCGGGCTCGGCCCACTGGACGGCCACGACGCCGTCCTCGCCGGCGGAGCCGGGTGGCTCGCTGCCCCGGCCGATCACCGCGTGGCGGTTCCGCACGGTGGTCGCGTCCGCGTCGGGGAGCCACAGCCGCAGCAGGTCGACGGCCGAAGCCGGGCCGGGGCGCTGGGCGACGACGACCCCCGTGCGCACCGTGTCGGTGTCCGCCGCGTCCGCATAGGTCACGGCGAGACCCGTGTCGTCGCCGCCGGACGCTTCGACGGTGCCTTCGAACAGCGACGTGAACAGCGGCGAGTCGACGAACGGTCCGCGGGCGAGCTCCTCGTAGCCGTCCGGGAGGCCCGACGCGTCGACGGCCGGCTCGGCCGTGGCCGCCTCGGCCGCGGCGAGGACCTCGTCGCGGGTCAGCGAGCCGGAGACGAACAGCCGGCCGTCGTCGACCTCCCACCCCACCTCCCACCCCGGGCCGGGCCCTCCGTCGAGGAACCCGTCGGTCTCCCGCAGCCTCGCGTCGCGACCGGCGACGGTGACCGCCTCGCCGTCGGCCGGTAGGCCGCCCAGCAGCTCCTCGTCGGCGACGATGTGGCCGACCACGAGCGTGGCCGACCAGGGATCGTCGGCGTCCGGGTCGCCGTAGACCGCGATGTCGAGACCGAACCCGGTCGCGGCAGCGTCGGGGATGCCGATCGCGTGCGCGGGCTCGAAGCCCGGGGGAAGCCAGCCCGGCAGGAGGTGGTCGGGTTGGCCGCCGCTGCTCACGTCCGGGCGGCCGTCGTCGCGGGTCGCGGCCGTGACGGCGCCGGCCACCGCGACCAGCACGGCCACGACCGCGGCCGCGAGCAACCTGCGGCGGCGAACGCGCCGCCCGCCGCGGACGGCCGGCCGGTCGAGCGGGACCGCGGTCGGCTCGGGCCGCACCAGGGGTTCCGTCGCCGGCGGTGCGTCCTCGGCGACGAGCGTGCCGGCTCCCCGCGCCGCGAGGTCGTCGAGCAGCGTGCGGGCCGCGGCCCGGCCGCGACGGTCGATGGCGTCGAGGCGTGTGCCGTCGCTGGTGCTCATCGCCGTCCCTCCTCGGTGGCGGGTGCGAGTGCGTCGGCCAGCGCCCGGCGGCCCCGGTGCAGGTGCACCTTCACGGTGGCGGGGGCACAGCCGAGGATCTCGGCGATCTCGGCGACGGGCCGGTCCTCGAGGTAGTGCAGGGCGATCGCCTGCGCCTGCCGCGCGGGCAGGGCACGGACCGCGTCCCAGAACTCGTGATCGGTGGTGGGCAGGTCCACGATCGGATCCGGCCGAGCGCCGACGAGGCCGAGGGCCCGGCGCTCCCGCCCGGCGCGCCGCACCCGGTCGACGGCCCGGTTGGCGACGACCTGGCGGGCCCACGCCTCGGGATGCCGGATGCCGCCGCCGCGGTCCCACGCCTGCCAGGTCGCGTGCAGCGCGTCCTGGGCCACCTCCTCGGCCGCACCCACATCGCCGGTGAGCGTCCAGGCGAGCGCCACCAGCGCCTGCCGTTGCCCACGCGCGAAGGCGTCGAACGCGGTGTCCGGTCCGGTGCCTCTGTCCTCCGCCCCTCCGACCCCACGCTCCGGGGTCGGTCCCAACACGGTCATGCACGGTAGTCGTCAGGGGCGGCGCGGAGGTTTACCCACCCCGTCAGTTGGCAGGCTGCTCGCCGTAGGGGGTGACGGGCAGGCTCGACCGCATCGAAGTTGAAGCCGCAGGTCTCGCCCGTCGTCACGGACGCAAACCGTGCCATGCTCTTCCCGCACCCTGCGACCACTCGAGTTCCAGAGGACGTGACGATGCCTGCACCGGGCGCCTCGACGTTCACCCGCCGCCGCTCCACAGCGAGCTCAGCGTCGGGGACCTTTCGGCCGTGGCCGAGGAGGTGTGGGCGGTGGGCAGGCGCGGCGCCCCCGGCCCCGCGCTCATCGCGCACACCGCGGGTGGCGAGCCGTGGCAGCTGGTCCCGTACTCGAGTTCGAGCGATGCCGTGCACACCCAGCTCTCCGGCGTGCACGCCACCTCCCGCGACGACGTGTGGGCCGTCGGCTATGCCGGCCTGCTGTTCTCGAACACAGAACGCACGCACATCGCCCACGGCGACGGGACGACGTGGCAGCCGGTGGAGAGTCCGGACTTCGGCGACGGCAGCCACCTGACCGCGGTCGCCGCGTGGGGTCGCGACGACGCGTTCGCCGTCGGTGCCAGGACGGCCCAGCCGTCGTCGTCGAGCGGGCCGCTCGACCTTCCGCCGGTGGCCGCGTGGGACACCCTGGCCGCCCGTTGGGACGGCGCCCGCTGGGCGGCGGTGCCCGGCCCCGGCCGCGGAACGCTCCACGACGTCTGTGCGGTCGGCCCCGGTGCGTACTGGGCGGTCGGCACGACGGCGCTTGCCGAGCGGTCGGGCAATGTCGTTCTGGTGGCCCACTACGCCGGCGGCCAGTGGCACGCCGACGTCGAGGGCGTCGGGGCGTTGTTCGGCGTGGCCGCCACCGGTCCCGACGACGTCTGGGCCGTCGGCCAGAACCAGGACCCCGGTCATCTGGCCGATCCGCTGATCCTGCACTACGACGGCCAAGCGTGGGCGCCGGCCGCCGTTCCGCCGGTCGCCGGGCAGGCGTCCCTGACCGCTGCCGCCTGCGCGGGACGCGACAACGTCTGGGCGGTCGGATTCCAGTCCGGCGACGACGGGGGTGTCGACCCGCTCATCCTGCACTTCGACGGATCGGCGTGGGCCGCCGTCGAACCGCCCGCGACCGCGGCGCGCACGTCCCTGCAAGCCGTCGTCGCCCTCCCCGGCGGAGAGGCGTGGGTCGCCGGCTTCGCCAGCGCCGCTCCCGGCGACACCGGCTACACGGTCCCGCTGGCCGTGAGCACCGGGGGGCACGGCTGAGATGCGTCTGCTGCTCCCCGCCCCCGAGGTCCCCAACGTGCTCTTCTACGAGATCAACGTCTCGGAGGAGCCGCCGTCGCTGGCCATGTCGGGCTTCGACGGGCGCCACCGTGTCGTCGCACAGGCCGATGTCCGTCCCGACGGCGAGTTCGGCCTGGCGTCCACGCAGATCCTGGGCGAGAACGCGGTCACCGTCCGCGCCGCCCTGTCGCAGACCGCCGGGGGGCTCTCCGTCATCGAGGGCACGATCAGCGAGCAGCCCTTCGAGATCCTCAACACGCCCTCCGCGCCGCACATCGTCGAGGCTCCCACCCTCGGCGAGCCGGACACGGCGACGCTCGCGCACTGGCAGCAGGTCGCCAAGGGGCTGTTCACCCTCGGCCTGGCCCTGCGCCAGTACGAGTCCACCGACGACCCGTGGGGCGCCGCGCCGTGCCAGCTGGTGCTCGGCACGATCGCCGTCGGCGCATCGTCGTGCCTGACCGCCGGCACCGACGCGGGAGCGCTCGGTGTGTGCGCCCACGCGATCCTGGCCGCCAACGTCTGGCTCACCCAGGGCTCGTGCGTCCAGTCCGTCCCTCCCCTCTCCGACGTCCGGCCACGCTGACCGGACGGCGCGGGCGGCGCCAGATCGGGCAATGAGCGCCATCGTTACGGTCGAGGCGGGTGGCGACTTCGGCACGATCGGCATCGTGATCGGGTGAGGCGTCTGCCAGGTTCCGTCCTGCCATCTAGGGGGTGCCGTGGCGATCACGGCGGGCAATCGTCGAGGCTCGACCTCCGAACGGACCGCGTGATGCCCCTGTCCGGGCTCTTCCTCTCCGCGGCTCTCGCCGCTGGCGCGATCGGTCAGGGAGCCTTCTACCCCCGCCAGCAGTGGCTGGCCGGCTCGCTGCTCGCGATCGCCTGAGTAGGCAGGTGCGGTGCACCGCGAGAAGGAGACCTGACATGGACTACTCGCTCGAAGGCTGGGACGTTGGCCGGCTGGCGGAGCGCGACTGGACGCCGTGGGGAGGCTCGACGGCAAGGCCCGGGCAAGGTTCTCGCATCGCGACGACTACTACGTCACCGTTGTCGAGGCCGAAGCGGGCTACGCGGAGACGCCACGAGCACAAGCATCGAGTTCTCTACGTGTGGACGGGTGCTTGCAAGGGCGTGATGTGAGGCGACGCTACGCGCGCGGGGTGGTGCACAGACTTCGCACGACACGGAGCGACTACCTCCTGGTGTTCAAGCTCTACGGCCTGAAAACGGAACTGACCAGGGCTGATGCCTGGTAGGGGTGGGCGTGAGGGATTCGACCGACTGCGTGTCATGCACTCAGACGGCCCGCCCGGCCGCAGCGGTCCGTTAGCCTGGGGATACGGAGTCAGCGTCAGCGGAGTCCGAACTCGGTCGGCCGCCCGCGACCGGTCGGGCTCCCTTGGCTCCCGATGATGGCGGGCGCGGGATGGCGCGAATGGGTGCTAGTTCACATCAACGCGGGACGGTCGTGGCCCGCGGGCCGATGGTGCGTGCCTGATGTGGTGCGAGGCCGCGATCAGGCGCGAGATGCGTGGGGCGTTGGGACGCGTGGTCGATCTCGTGAGTACACGACCCGTGCGGCCTGCGTGGCCCGGCGGGCCCGGACGTGGCGCGTGAGCTGTCGAGGTGAGCGCGTCCGGCTGTCGTGAGCACCGGAGCGTCGTGACTGGCGCTCCAGTCCCGTCCCATCCGGGAGCGAGACCGCTCCTGGGAGATCTCTTCGTCTACCCGATCAGGGCGGACGTGATCGCCCGCTGTCAAGCGGTCCGGTTGCGCGGTTCGAGGACGATCACCGGCGTTCGGTCGACCGCCGGACCGCATACGCGTCGAGCCTCGGATCGACCGCGACCCAGCGCTGCCACAGCCGATCACGCTCCTCCCCCGCGGAAGGGCGTGCGCGCACCGGGCGCGGTTGCTGGTGCGCCAATCGAATGACGGCGTCCGGGTGCGCCTCGAGGTTGAGCCACCAAGCGGGATGGCCCTCGTCCCAGCCGTTCATCGCGAGCGCGACAGGTTGGGACCGTCTTCGAGGTAGCCGATGATGACGCTGCGCTCTTGCCCGGACTTCCGCCCGATGGTGGTGAGGCGCAGCGCGCCCCAGCCGCGCTTGTTCGAGGTGGTCCACAGGAATCGGCCGCCACTGAGCCGGTACAGCGCGCGATGAGCGCGCCAGGCCGTGTGCACGAACCACGGGGCGGGTGCTTCGGCGGCCGGGTTGCAGCATTGCTCATGGCGACACTCCCGCACGGGGCGACTCCACGGTAGCCGCAATGAACGGTACGGGCGGACTCGCTACCGCCTGCGAGGGTCGTCCAAGCGACCTAAGGACCGTGCGATGGGTCGTCGCCGAGGACGAATGGTGGTCGCTAATGCGTGACCGAGAGGGAGGACGCGGGTTCGACACGGTAGCGGAGCAGCGAGTGCGGGCAGCGCCGATCACGTGGCTGGGGTCGACGTTGGTGCCGCGGGCTGACCGCCTTGGCGAGGAACTGGCCGGCACGCAGGCCACGGCGGACTGGCGAGCGTAAGGAACTCCCCGGGCGACGGCGGCAGACTAGAGACGTACTCGAGGTCGTTCGGGCGCGAGCTCCACCGATCTGCACCGCCGACCTCCGCTGAACTCCTCGCACTACTTTCGCGGAGGTGGGCTCGCAAGTCATCGAGCGTCTCTAGGCGGGGCGGTCGCCCCCTCGCGGCGGCCAAGAGTTGCGCGTCAATGTCAAGCGCGGCGTTGGCCAGATCCGACAGGGCACGGGCGGGAATCGCGAGCAGGTCGACGAGACCAAAGGCCGCTCTCACCGGGCCTGCGTCGACGTGCGCGCTATGGAGGTTGCCCGCCGATCCTGTATCGCCGCCGAGCAACGTCGCATCGATATCGCGCTGCAGGAGCCACGCCTCGAGCGTTGCCCGCGCTACGTCTCCGTGGGCGCATGCGTCCACGACCTTCCGCACAGCGTCATGAAGCTCGGGGTAGACCGTCCAGATGGCCGCTGGGCCGGGCGTTGGCGGCGCCTGCCTTGTCCCTTCCAGAACGCGCAAGACGTCACCGACATCAGTGACGAGCGTCTCGGCGGCAACCAGCACTGGTCCGTCGTTGACGCATGGAGTAGCGAGGCAACACATGCCTCGAGGTCGTCCGGGCGCGATCGAAACCGATCCACCAGTCGGATGCTCTTGGCCAGTCCCTCATCGAAGTACACCTGATTCGCAAGGGCGAGGCACTCCCATGCCGAGACAAGCACAGCCAAGGCGTGGGCGCGCGCGCTGACGACGCTCGCCTGGCCGAACCTGGTGAGCTGCGCCAGCTGGCGTACCAGGTCGCCGTACTGGCCGACGGCGCGCTCGAGCATTCGTGGGGCCGCGGCGGCTTGCTGGAGCTCGATGACCTGGGCCTTCAGCCGATCCAAGTGGTCGACTGCCTCGTCGGATCGTGCGTGACGGGCCGGGCATCGGCGACCACTGCGGGAGCGAATGCCCAGCCGCGAGCAGTGCCATCAGCGAATCCTCGTAGCTTCGGCCATGGCAAGGGCCAAAAATCGACAAGTCGACCACCGACGAGTAGCGAATGTGTCAGCGGCGGGTCACACCCCTCCGCCGGGACGTAGAAGATGTCGAGGTCGGACTCAGCGTGGCGGTGCCTCTGGCCCACGACCCGTAGTAGGCGACAAGGTCGACGTCGTTCGGATATCGGTCACGGACGTGCGCGGCGAGAACTTCAGCAACAGCGGGGCTTCGGCATCGCACACAGTACAGGTCGAGTGTCTCGGCGCTGGGTCGTTGACGAGGCGGCTCCACATGACGACGTCGGGCTGCTCGTCCTTGACCGGTTCCCATGCCCTCAGGACACCCTCGCGGCTGAAACCGCAGCGCTCGGCGACCGTTTGCGAGCGCTCGTTGTCGAGATGAGTGACGAGTTGAACCCGCACGATCGCATGGTCTCGAAAGGCCCACTCAGTGACGAGATTGAGTGCCTCCACCGCGAGACCACGGCCTCGAACCCGACGATCGAGCCAGTAGAACGCCTCGGCTCGACGCGCGGCGAAATCGAATTGGATACCAATCTGACCAGCGCATTCGTCTGAAGGCGGCACGGTGACCGCAAAGCGAGCCAGACCGCGAGGCCACCACTCGAGGCCGCGCTCGACCCACTGCCTGGCCTGATCTTCAGTCATCGCCTCCGGCATCATCGTGAACCGGGGTATGTCGGGATCCCGGCAGGACTCTGCAATAGCGGCCGCATCGCTGACCCGGAACGGACGCAGAGCGGCCTGAACTCCGGCGAGGGGCGGATCGGGCGGCACGAGATCACCCATTGGGACAGTGTCGCGGACACAGGAAACATCCGCCCCAGGATTTCGAAGACCGCGGCAGTACCGGCGGTCAGGGGCGCGCCGGATAGTGAAGCGACGCGAGCAACCGATTGTGCAAATTGGCGTTGGAGTACAAGCCACCGCCTTGATCGGCTCGATGTCCTCCCATTCGATCCGTGAAACGGCCGCCCGCTTCCTCGACGAGAAGAACCCACGGCGCGTGATCCCAGACGTGGCAGCACTCGGCCAGGAAGCCGTCGATTTCGCCACGAACGAGCTCGACAAGCGCGAGGGGGCTTGCCGTCGCGGGTCCCGCACCCGGCGGGAGGCGGGCTCTGGACTCGTCGTCCAGAGCGTCGAGCACAGCATCACGCAGCACCGAGGTGGTACTGACTTCCAGGCGCCTGGCCTCGGCCTTCTCACGTGGCCAGCACGACTCGAAGGAACCGCCACCTCGGGTCGCCCACCAGCAGCGTCCCAGCGCAGGAGCGGTGACGACTGCGATCTCCGTGTTCCCGGCAACCTCCAGGGCCACGTGGACTCGCCAATTCGGGTCGCCCCGACAGAAGAACGCGGTGCCATCGATCGGGTCGAGGATCCAGACCCGGTCAGATTCACCGAGTCGACCAAGCTCCTCGCCGAGGAGCGCATCCTCTGGCCGCGCCGCTGACAACGTCTCGCGAAGCAATCGCTCGACCGCTCGATCTGCTTCCGTGACCGGCGTCCCGTCGGCCTTCAGCGTTGCCGAGACGCCAGACTCGAAGTGAGCGAGCGCGAACTCCGCCGCCACGTCCGAGGTTTCGAACGCGAGCAAGAGGTCGTCAACGCCGTTCACGGCGGTCGACGCTATCGACCCAGACCTGCCCGGATGGTGGCCCAGGTCGACCGCCATGCCGTGGCCCCAACCGTTGACGTGGCGGCCGCTCGCATGGAGCAGTTGCTGGGGAGCCACGGGGCCAGTCTGAGGCTCCCGGCAGGCCAGCTGCGGGGCGGGCCGGCCCTCCGGCGCGAACCGGGTGGTGACGTGCGGGGAACAACGTCGAAACCGATCCCCCCGGCCGACAGGAGCGCGCCATGACGACCCACCCGCAGGACCAGATCACCAAGTTCTGGAGCATGGTGGCTCCCGACTACGAGGACCACGGCAGCAACGTCGCCGAGTACGGGACCGACGAGTACCAGCTCTGGCTCGACGTCGTCGGCGCCGTCCTGCCCGGCAAGCCCTCCGACGTGCTCGACCTGGCCACTGGCACCGGCTTCCTCGCCCTCATCGCCGCCGAGCTGGGCCACCACGTCACCGGCATCGACCTGTCGACGCAGATGCTGTCCTCCGCCGAGCGCACCGCCCGCGAGCGGGGCCTCGACGTGCGCTTCGCCCCCGGCGACGCCGTCGCCCCCGAGGTCGGCGCCCAAAGCGTGGACGTCGTCACCAACCGCCACCTGCTCTGGACCCTGCGCGAGCCCGAGACGGCCATGGCCAACTGGCTGCGCATCCTGCGCCCCGACGGCATGGTGCTGTCGGTCGACGGGTTCTGGTTCGCGAACGAGGGGTCGAAGGACCCCGAGAACCCGAACGTGTTCGACCAGCACTATTCGCCCGAGACCCGCGGAGCGCTGCCGTTCATGCCCCTCGACGACACCGGCCCCATCGTCGAGACGTTCGAGCGCGTCGGCTACTCCGACGTGCGGGCTGAGTACGTGCCGACGCTCACCAACATCAAGGCCGGCGCCATCCCGTACTTCATCCTCGCCCGCCCGTAGCCCTCGACCGTGGCCGCGCCGGGCCCGGCGGTGGTAGGCCTCGCCGTCGGGTACGACGACGAGGTTCGGCACCTGCTACTTAACGAGTGCGCCCTCGAGCACCTGAGGTGGGGTGCTCTGTCCGTCCACCTCCTCGACCCTTTCCCACCAATTCGTCCAAAGTCTGGAGGACCCAGTAGAAGGCAAAGAGTGCGATCTCGTAGGCCTCGAGCGCGAAGACCGTGTGATCGCCGAAGACCCGCGTTGCCCAGATGGCGACGCCTCCAACGGCCATGAGGACGGCTACGGCCGCGTACCAACGGAACCAGACCCTGTCCCGTTCTTCTTGCCGGTGCCCCAACGCCACGGCGGCGATCGCCCCGATCAACAGGATGAACATCCCAACCGCGGCGAAGCCGTGAGCCCCGTAGAGAAGTCGCTCCAATTCCGCGCTCGGCCACCGACGCTGACGCCGCAACACGAAGACGGTGCCCGCCAGTGTCAGACTGCTTTGCAACTCCTCCTTGAGCGCAGCCGTGAGGTCCCTCGGATCTCTCTTGATGACCACCAGGATGAAACCAGCCACGATCAGCCCCAAAGGCGCCAGCGATGAGCAGCGCGTCGAAATTGTTGTCGACGTTGGCCCCGACCCAGGGGAGCGAGCGAGCCGCCCTCGACGATCGGCCGTGCGGTCGGCGGAACCGACCAGCACGTCCCGACATCGGTCGTCGGCGCAACGGCTACCACCGGAGCGAGCATGCCCGCGAAGTTCAGGCAGGGGTCCTCTCCCCGGTTCCGCCCCTTGTAGACGATGAGCGACAAGCCAACGGCCATCATGGTGCCGACGAAGATGGCCTCGACGGGCGTGTAGTAGTACGCCGTCATCGCTGACCATCGCCACCCTCCTCGTCGTCATCCGCGGTCGGAAGGGTGAGGGTCGCAATGCTCCGATCGAACGTCCGCGAAACGGTGTCGTACTCCTCGCTCGGGGCTGCGAACACCACGACCCACTGCAGCGAGCCACCGTCGACCAGGTACGCGACCGACCGCGCCGTCGGCTGGCCCGGCCAACTCCCGTCGAAATCGATCCGGACAGCCGCGTACCGACGCCGACCGACGGCGCGCTCGCTCTCGCCGGTGATCTCGAACTGGCCACCTGCTTCCAAGCCCTCGCCGAACGACTCGGCGAACTCATCCAGGGGTTCGTCGGCGGCCGGGAAGCGCAACACCTCAACGGTTGCGGCGGCACCTGCCCCGTCACCGGACTGCTGCTGAAAGGCAGCCAGAGCGAAGACGTCGGGGAACTGCTCGATCAGCTCGGCGAATTGATCCGGCTCGGATACGCCGATCGCGGCCAGCGCCTCGACGTAGTCAGCCGGATCGGTGGTCACCTCGAAGCTCCGCGGCAGGGAGATCGACATGTCCTGCGCGCGGACGGTCGCCCAGCCGTCGGACCCCGACCCGTCGCTGACCGCCCACTCCCCGACGCGCGCCCCGATCAGGGCCGCCACGATGGTGCAGATCGCTGCGACGGCCAGCGCCGCGATCCTCCAGCGGCCACGCGTGCGAGGGTCCTGGGCGAACTCGACCGGCTCGATCTGGTGATGGCCGTACGTCGTCTCTTCCACGGTGAGCTTGCCGGCGAGGAACACGAGCAAGGCCGAGGGGCGATAGCGGAGCCGCACAGTTTCGCCTGCCTCTACGTGCACAGCGGCGACTGCACGTCCGCCACCACCAGCCCAGATCCAGTTGTGCGACACGCGGAGATCGTGCGTCCCGGGAGCGACCGCGAACGACGAGATCCCCCACGGCAGCGTGTGACACCGCATGTCGATGGTGATCCGGGTCTTCACGAGGATGAGGCACGACGGGACGAAGAGAGGGAACGTGGTGCGAACCTGGATGAACCCCGGGCCGCGGTTCTCCGGCCACGCGGTTGACGCGGTGTCGGCTTCCTGGACGGCCGCTGCCGCGACGCCACTCGCGGCTCCATCGCCTGCAGCCCTCACGTCTGGCCACTCGTGATCCTGTTTGGTCATCGCGATGACCTCCTACTGACTCCTCGAACGACGCGTGCTCCTGATTGGCCCGCGAGGTGGAGCGTGCGCCTCGCTGATGAGCGTTCGTGCGAGTGGGAGATGAGCGCCACGTGAGCGTCTGGCGAACGCGGTGTGGGGCGTGACGGCAGGGAAGACGGGTCCCCTGACGCGGGCCGTCATCGGAGGGCAGGCGTGATGCCTGTATGGAGCGGTTGCTGGGGAGGCACGGGGCGCCAATCGGAGGGTCCCCACCTTGCTCCCCAGCACGGTCCTGAAGCTTCCGAAAACGAAGATGACCAGGGCATCTGCCCTGGTCATGGGGGTGGGCCGTGAGGGATTCGAACCCCCGACCCCCTGCGCGTCATGCAGGTGCTCTAGCCAACTGAGCTAACGGCCCGTGGACGGAGCAAGTTACCACACGCCGCCACGCCCTCCGTGATCGTTGCGTGGGGTGTGGCGGGGTGCCGGTAGCCTGGTCCGATGGCTCGTGACCGAGGCGCTGCGCCGCAGAGCACCCCGGACCCGCTCACCCCCGAGCTGGCGCCGTTCGTGGCGCTCGCCCGGGCCCGGCTGGAGCGGGACACGTCCGGCCTCGACCACGACGCCACGGTCGAGCACCTCGAGGCGGCCGTGGCGCGCGCCGCGGTGCAGGCCTCCCGGCTGGGGTTCATGTTCCCGGGGCCCGAGGCCCCCTCCGCCGTCTCGGGTGACGCCATCTCCCTGGGTGACGGGTCGGTCGTCGTCGTCCAGCACATCGACGGCATCGACGGCTGACCACCGGCCGCCGCAGCCGGCCGCCGGCCGGTGACGGCTACAGGTTGCCGCGGGCGGCCTGAGCCCGCTCGATGGCCTCGAACAGGGCCTTGAAGTTGCCCGCGCCGAAGCCCTTGGCCCCCGCCCGCTGGATGATCTCGAAGAACACCGTCGGCCGGTCGCACAGGGTCTCGGTGAAGATCTGCAGCAGGTGCCCGTCCTGGTCGCGGTCGACCATGATGCCGAGGTCGGCCAGGTGCTCCCACGGCAGCTCGACGCCCTCCATGCGCTGCTTGGCGTCGTCGTAGTACTCGGGCGGGACGGTCAGGAACCGCACACCCCGCTCCCGCATCGCCCGCACCGCGCCCACGATGTCGGGCGTGTGCAGCGCCATGTGCTGGACGCCGGGCGACCGGTAGTAGTCGAGGTACTCCTCGATCTGGCTCTTGCGGCGCCCCTCGGCCGGCTCGTTGATGGGCAGGACGACCTTGTCGTGGTTCCACACGACGGTCGACATCAGCGCCGAGTACTCGGTCGAGATCTGGTCGTCGTCGAAGTGGACCAGCGGGTCGAAGCCGAGGACGTGCTCGTAGTACCCGACCCACTCCTCCAGGTGCCCCCGCTCGACGTTGGCGACCACGTGGTCGAACCGGGTCAGCCCGACGGGCGTGCCGGCCGGGGCCGGCAGCACCGGCGGCCCGAAGCCGGGCGCGAAGTCGCCCGTGTACGCCGACCGGTCGATGAACGTGTGCACCGTGTCGCCGTAGGTCCGGATGGCCGAGTGGTGGATGGCGCCCATCTCGTCGGTGTCGACCGCGGGCGGCCGCTCCGGCATGGCGCCCCGGGCCAGCGCGGCGTCGTAGGCGGCCTCGGCGTCGTCCACCAGGAAGCAGATGTCGCGCACGCCGTCGCCGTGGGTGCGCACATGGTCCGCGATCGGCGAGTCCGGGGTCAGCGCCCCGGTGACCATGAACCGGATCCTGCCCTGCTGGAGGACGTGGGAGATCCGGTCGCGCCGGCCGGTCTCCGGGCCGGCGTAGGCGACGGGCTCGAACCCGAACGCCGCGGCCAGGAACCCGCTGAACGCCCGGGCGTTGCCGACCCACCATTCGACGTGGTCGATGCCGCCCAGCGCCGGCGGCTGGGTGGACCCGTGGTGGTCGTGCTCCGGGGCGGTCGCGGTGGACATCGACGTCTGCTCCCTCGTCCTGCGTCGGTGATCGAGCTGCGGTTCCCAGGAAAGGGCGGGCGTACGGTTCCGTCAATACGGGCGTCAGGAACTGCGCACTTTGGCCAGCCAGCGGAGAAATGTGGTAGACACATTGCTCATGTTGCCCACCGGAATCGACGCGCTCGACGCCCGGCTGATCCGGGCGATGTGCGACACGCCCCGTGCCGGCGTCATGGAGCTGGCCCGCCAGCTCGGTGTCGCCCGCGGCACCGTACAGGCGCGGCTCGACAAGCTCCAACAGCGCGGGATCATCTGCGGATTCGACCCCGACCTGGACCTCCGGGCCATGGGCTACGAGGTCCTGGCCTTCGTCAGCCTCGAGATCGCCCAGGGACGCCTCAACGACGTCTGCCGGCACCTCGACGAGATCCCCGAGGTGCTCGAGGTCCACAGCGTCACGGGCCCCGGCGACCTCCACTGCCGGGTCGTGGCCCACACCAACGACCACCTCCAGGCGGTGATCAACCGCATCCTGGAGACGCCCGGCATCGACCGCACGGCCACCCAGATCGCGCTCACCGAGCAGCTCCGCCACCGGGTCCTGCCCCTCGTCGAGCTGGCCATCGACGACCAGCCGATCGAGGACGCCGGCTAGCACGGTCGGCGCCGGCCGCTACGCGTCGGGGGCGAAGCCCTGACGCAGCGTGTTCTCGGTGACGACCCGCGGGTCGAGGAACTGCAGCAGGTAGTCGGGGCCGCCCGCCTTCGAGCCGACGCCGGACAATCCGTAGCCCCCGAACGGCTGACGGCCCACGACCGCGCCGGTGATGTGGCGGTTGACGTACACGTTGCCCGCCCGCAGCTCGGCGGCGGCCCGGGCGATGGCGGCCGGGCTGCGGGAGTAGATCCCGGCCGTCAGCGCGTAGTCGGTCCGGTTGGCGAGGGCGATGGCCTCGTCGATGTCGGCGGCCCGCAGCACGGCCAGCACCGGCCCGAAGATCTCGTCGCGGGCGAGCGGCACGTCGGGGCCGTCCACCGCCACCACGGTGGGCGGGACGAAGTAGCCGGACTCGGGCACGTCCCCGTGGGCCACCAGCACCTCGCCCTGCTCGGACGCCCCGTCCAGCGTGCGCAGGATGCGCTTGTGGGCCTCCTCGTCGATGACCGGCCCGACCTGCACGGCGGACCGGCGCGGGTGACCCACCACCAGCTCACGGGTCGCCCCGACGACCCGGGACACGACCTCGTCGTAGGCCCCGCCGACCACGATGAGCCGGCTGGCCGCCGAGCACTTCTGCCCGGCGTAGCCGAAGGCCGACAGCACCGCCCCGGGGACCGCCTGGTCGGGGTCGGCGTCGTCGTCCACGATGAGTGCGTTCTTGCCGCCCATCTCGGCGATGACCCGCTTGACGTGGCCCTGCCCGGCCGGCGTCGCCGCCGCGTCGGCGACGATCGACAGGCCCACCGCCTTCGACCCGGTGAACGCGATGACCGCCACGTCGGGGTGCTCGACCAGCCGGGCGCCCACCACCTCGCCCACCCCGGGCAGGAACTGGACCACGCCCGGCGGGGCGCCCGCCGCCACCAGCGCCTCCACCAGCCGCCACGCCACCAGCGGCGTCTGCTCGGCCGGCTTGAGGATGACCGGGTTCCCCGCCGCCAGCGCGGCGGTCACCATCCCGGCGGGGATGGCGAGGGGGAAGTTCCAGGGGGCGATGACGGCGGTGACGCCCTTGCCCTGGTACCAGAGCCGGTTGGTCTCCCCCGGCGGCGACTGCACCAGGTCGGCGGCCGCCCCGTCGAGGCGCAACATCTCCCGCCCGTAGTACTCGCAGAAGTCGATCGCCTCGCACACGTCGGCGTCGGACTGGTCCCACGGCTTGCCGGCCTCGATCACCTCGAGGGCGGCCAGCTCGTAGCGCCGGTCCCGCATCCAGGCCGCCGCCCGGAACAGCACGGCGGCCCGCTCGGCCACCGGCGCCCGGCGCCACGGTCCCGCGGCGGCCACGGCCGCCGCCACCGCCCGGTCGGCGTCGGCGGCGGAGCAGGACGCCGCCCGCGCCACGACGGTGGACGGCTCGGCGGGGTCGACCGACGCCAGGGTGGCGGCCGTGGTCACCCGCTCGCCGGCGATGAGCGCCGGCACCTCGGCGCCGAGCACGCCCGCGGTGCCGGCGAGCGCGCCGGCCATCGCCCCGCGGGCGCCGGGCCGCCGCCACTCGGACACGGGCTCGGGCCGGTAGGGCGCGGGCGCCTCCGGGTCGGTGGGGGTCCGGGGCACGGTCCGGGTCGCGGGCGGCAGCTCGGACACCCGGGGCGCGGCGAGCAGCTCGTCGAGGGCCCGCCCCTCGGCGAAGCGGTGGCGCACGAACGACTCGTTGGCGGTGTTCTCCAGCAGCCGGCGCACCAGGTACGCCATGCCGGGCACGAGCTCGCCGACCGGCGCGTAGACCCGCAGCCGCAGGCCGAGGCGGCGCATGGCGGCGTGCATGGGCTCGGCCATGCCGTAGAGCATCTGGACCTCGTAGCCCGTGTCGGGGATGCCCTTGTGGCGGGCGTAGGTGACCGCGTAGGCCAGCGACCGCAGGTTGTGCGAGCCGAACGCCGCCCGCACCTCGCCGTGGTGGTCGTGGAGCAGCCGCACGCACCGCTCGTAGTTGGCGTCGGTCTCCGCCTTGTCCTCGAACACCGGCACCGGCCAGCCCTCGGCCCGGGCGTGCACGCCCTCGGCGTCCCAGTACGCGCCCTTGACGAGCCGCACGGTCACCGGCTCGGCCCGCCGCGCCGACCAGGCGATGAGGTCGGCCAGGTCGTCGCGGCTGTCCCGCAGGTAGGCCTGCACGACGATGCCGGCCGGCATGGCCGCGAACTCGTCCTCGGACAGCAGGTCCCGGAACAGCTGGAGGGTCAGGTCCTTGGCGTCGTAGTGCTCCATGTCGACGTTGACGAACGCCCCGTGCTGGCGGGCGAGGCGCAGCAGCGGGCGCAGCCGCTCCCTGGCGCCCGCCAGGCCGATGTCGCGGCTGAGCGGCTCGTAGTGGGTGGCGAGCGCGGTGGGCTTGACGCTCACGTTGACCCGGGCGAGCGGGCCGAGGTCGTCGCGCTCGAGGTGGTCGTCGGGCGCCCAGCCGGCGCTCGCCCGCGACAGCTCGGTGATCAGCGCGGCGACCTTGGCCGCGTAGCGGTCGGCCTCGGGCCCGACCACGGTCTTCTCGCCGAGCACGTCGACCGTGAAGGCGCTGCCCGAGCGCCACAGGCGGTGCAGCCCCTCGACGGCCTCGTCGGGGGTGGCGCCGACGATGAACTGCTGCGCCATCCGGCGGATGTTGCGCCGGGCCACGCGGGCCTCGAGCTTGGACCCCAGGGGCAGGCGGTCGGCCACGCCGATGCCGGCCTCCAGCAGCCGGGGCGACTCGTCGCCGAAGTACTCGCGCAGGTGGGTGGCGATGTCGGCGCCGTCGCGCAGCGCCGGGAACACGTCGACGAAGCGGAACAGCTGGGTCTTGAACGCGGGACGGGCCATCGCCCAGTCCATGACGCGCTCGCTCCACCACGACATGGCGAACACGCGCGACCGCTCGGCTTCTCCCAGCTCGGCGATGCGCCTTGCCAGGGTGACCGTGTCCCGCTCGATCTCGGGGACCATCGGCTTCACGCTACAAAGCGCGCACTCGGCCACGCGACGGCGTAGCCTCGTCGCTGCACGATCGACGCTCGAAGTTCGCCCGATCGGCTGACACAGAAGAGATAGGCAGAGACACCATGGCAGTCGGCACCGTCAAGTTCTTCAACGCGGAGAAGGGCTACGGCTTCATATCCCGCGATGGCGAGGACGACGTCTTCGTCCATTATTCGAACATCCAGGGCAACGGCTATCGCTCGCTCGAAGCAGGGCAGCGGGTCGAGTTCGAGGTCGGACCTGGTCGCAAGGGCGACGAGGCACAGAACGTCCGGGTGGTCTGAGCAGGCGTGTCACGGCGGCGTACCACCTTCGGCAAGCTCCAGCGGGACCGCGACAAGCAGGCCAAGGCCAAGGCCAAGCTCGACAAGAGGGCGGAGCGGGCCGAGCAGGGGGACGACGACGTCGGGGAGGCGCCGGTGTCCGAGGTCGATCAGGCCACGGTCCTGGCACAGCTCGCCGATCTGCACGCCGCCTTCGACGACGGGAAGATCAACTTCGACGACTTCGAGGCTCGCCGCGAAGAGCTGACGAGCCAGCTGCGCGTCGACTGATCGCCCCGACCAGCACGTGGGGGGCTCCGGCCCCCCGCCACCTAGGGGAGGTCGATCTGGGCTGACGCGCGCTCGGACATGACCGGGCGGATGTGCGTCGCGATCACGGCCTGGTGGTCCGGGTGCTCGCGGTAGGTGAAGTAGTCGTCGGTCGTGGCGAAGTCGGCCACCACCGCGAAGTCCCAGTTGCCCTCGACCAGCCCGGCGTCGTCGCCGACCGTGTAGGACGCGATCTCGGGGATGGCCGCGGGCAGTGCCCGCAGCTCGGCCGCGATCGTGGCCCGCTGCTCGGCCGTCGTGCCGTCCTGGAACCGGAACACCACCACGTGGCGCACGGGCATCGTCGCTCTCCTCTCCACTGTGCTCTCCGCTCTTGCTGCTGCGCAGCGGGCCGCTCGGGCCACGGCTGCGCCTCTCGGCCCATCCTCTCAGGCGAGGCCGGGGTAGGCGCCGCCGTCGACCAGCAGGGTCGTGCCGGTGACGAAGCCGGCCCGGGCCGAGCACAGGAACGCCACGGCCGCGCCGAAGTCGTCGGCGTCGCCGACCCGCCCGACCGGGACACCGGCCGCGGCCGCCGACACGTCGCCGCCGTAGAGCTGCACCATGCGGTCGGTGGCGTGGATGCCGGGCTGGACCGAGTTGACCGTGACGCCGCGGGGCGCCACCTCGGTGGCCAGCGTCTTGAGGAACGCCGTCGCCCCGGCCCGGGCGGTGTTGGACAGGATCAGGGCCGGCGACGGCTGGCGCACGGTCATCGACGTGATGGCCACGACCCGCCCCCAGCCCCGCTCGGCCATGGCGGGCACGGCGGCCCGGCACATCGCGACCGTCGACAGCAGGTTCAGCTGCAGCGCCGGCCCGTAGGCGTCGAGATCGGTCGACGCGAACGTGCCGGGCGGCGGGCCGCCCGCGTTGGCCACGAGGATGTCGACGCCGCCGAGCACGGCCGCGGCCTCCTCCACGAAGCCGCCGGCGCCCTCGGCCGTGCCGACGTCGGCGACGAGGCCCTCGACCCGGCCGGCGCCGGGCTCCGCCCGCAGGCCGGCCACCGCCGCCTCCACCCGGTCGGGGCGCCGCCCGCAGACGGCCACGTCGACGCCCTCCCGCACCAGCGCCCGGGCGCAGCCGAGGCCGAGACCGGCGGAGGCGGCGGCCACGGCGGCACGGCGTCCGGATATGCCCAGGTCCACGAGGCCCGAGGCTACCGGCCCGGGATTGTTGTGTAGGCCGGCGACCGGCGGGAAGCAGTGGGCCGCAAGCCCCACGCCCGATAGCGGAGGCACCCGTGCACACCACCATGACCGCCAAGCTGGAGGTCGACGGCGACGACGTCGAAGGTCCGCCGAGCCCGCCGCACCGCCGGTGCGAGCGACCGCTCGGACCGCGGCCAGGATGCCGAGCGGTTCCGCCAGTACCGGACCACCGGTGACCGCCGGCTGCGCAACGAGCTCATCGAGGACCACCGCTGGCTGGCGCTCCACTGCGCCAAGCGCTTCGCCAACAAGGGCGAGCCGCTGGACGATCTGATCCAGGTGGCGATGCTCGGCGTATTGAAGGCCGTGGAACGCTACGACCCCGACTTCGGCGCCACGTTCGCCACCTTCGCCGTGCCCACCATCACCGGCGAGCTGCGCCGCCACTTCCGGGACACGACCTGGGCGGTGCACGTGCCCCGGCGGGCCAAGGACCTCCAGCACACCGTGAAGGTGGCCGTGAACGAGCTGGGCCAGATGCTGGGCCGCTCCCCCACCGTCGAGGAGATCGCCGGCCAGGCCGGCGTGCCGGTCGAGGAGGTGCTGGACGCGCTCGAGGCCGCCCGCTGCTACCGCAAGACCCCGCTCGCCCCCACCGGCGACGACGGCGAGTTCGACGATCTGTCCACCCTCGGCGACATCGACGGCGGGCTCGACGCCGTGGACGCCGCCACCACCGTCGGCCGGCTGCTCGACGAGCTGCCGGCCCGGGAGCGCCGCATCGTCGAGCTGCGCTACATGGGCGGGCTCACCCAGTCGCAGATCGCCGAGCTCGTCGGCGTGAGCCAGGTCCAGGTGTCCCGCCTGCTGCGGTCCAGCCTGGCCCGGCTCAAGGACACCCTGAGCGACGTCACCGGCTCGTGTGCGGTGTGACATGTCGGTCTGCCAGCTCATCGCCTTCGACAACGGACCCGAGCGGGTGCTGCTCGACATCATCCCGCTCGAGACGCTCGACATCGACGGCACGGTGGTCCCCCGGGGCCTGCCGCTGTCGATGAGCTTCCTGCCCAGCGACGACCCGGTCGAGCACGACGAGATGGTGTCGCTGTTCGACCGGTGGATGGACCGCGACGGCCTGCTGGAGCTCGACGTGGCCGCGGCCGCCGACATCGGCGGCTTCCGCTACGTCTTCACCCGCCACGACGAGCAGCTCGTCCTGGACGTGCGGGTCTAGTCCTCGGTGCGGTCGGTCTCGCCCTCGAGCTCGGGCTCCCGGCCGCCGAGGTAGACGGCCCCGGCGGCGGCACCGGCGACCGCGCCCACCACCGCCCACACGACCAGGCGAACGGCGAGCGACCCGCCGAGGGGGAGGAACCCGAGCGGGAGGAACACGAGGGCACCGAGCACCGCGCCCACCACGCCGCCCTTCACCGCACCGCGGACCTGGCCGTGCGTCATGGCCGGGGCGCCGGGGCCGACCCAGACGCCGGCGGCCTCGTCCTGCTGCTCGGCCCGCAGGGCCTGCCGGTCGGTGCCGTCCTCGGCGAAGTGCGGCTCGGACATTCGTGTACCTCCGGTCGTGGGCCCGCCCACCAGGTCTTCCCGGCGGGACGCGGCTATCCGCCGAGGACACGCGTCTGCACAGTCCTCCGAAGGGGTACATGTGGCGCCGTGATGTGGGCAGCCACCAGCTTCGAGCTGGACATGGACGTGGTGCTGCGCCTGCTGGGGGCCACGGTGCTCGGCGGGGCGGTGGGGGTCGAGCGGGAGGCCAGCGACCAGCCGGCCGGCCTGCGCACCCACATCGCGGTGGCGGTCGGGGCGGCGCTGTTCGGCATCGTGTCCACGCTGGGCTTCCTCGAGGTCGACCAGCTGCGGGCCAACTCGACCATCCAGGCCGACGTGACCCGCGTGGCGTCCAACGTGGTGGTCGGCATCGGCTTCCTCGGCGCGGGCGTCATCTTCCGCCAGGGCAACCACGTCCGGAACCTGACCACCGCCGCCAGCCTGTGGACGGTCGCCGCCATCGGCCTGGCGTGCGGCGTCGGCGACGTGACCACGGCGGCCATCGCCACCGTCGTGCTGCTCGGCGGCCTCGTGCTGCTGAAGCCCATCCGCAACTTCATCAGCCGCCGGTGGGCCACCGGCACCACCACCGTGCGTGTCGAGCTGGCGCCGGGCGTCGAGCCGGCCGCCCTCGTCCGCCACCTCCCGTCCGACGACACGGTCGAGGCCGAGACAGTTCACCGTCCTCAAGGAGGACGGCCACCTGGTGCTGGTCACCGAGCTCAGCGGCCCCCCGGCCGAGCTGCGGGCCTGGGTCTCCCAGCTGGCCGAGTCGGGCGAGGTGGAGTCCGTCGCTCTGCAATGAGCCCGGCACAGAACGGTCCGGGCCACGCTGTTACCGTGGCCGCGACCGACCCGTCCACACCCCTGTCCCCGCATGGAGATCCCCAATGAGCGATCCGCAGGAGTCGATCGTCGTCTCGACCCGCTGGGAAGAGTCCAAGGCGATCATCGAGCTGTCGGGTGAGCTGGACCTCCACTCGTCACCGCAGCTGGGCGCCGCGGTCGAGGAGGTCCTGGGCCGCTCCCCCGCCGCCATCGAGATCGACGCCGGCGCCCTGTCCTTCGCCGACTCCGCGGGCCTGCGGGCCCTGCTGCTGGCCCGCAACGACGCCACCGAGCAGGGCGTCACGCTGCGGCTCAGCCGGGTGTCCGACCAGCTCGGGCGCCTGCTGGAGATGACGGGCCTGCGGGAGACGCTCGGCGTCCCCGTGACCTGAGCTCAGCCGACCCCGCCACCCCGGACCCGCTTGCGGGCCTGGAACGACACGTGGTCGCCGTCCTGGGTGAGCTCGTGGCCGTCGGTCACGACGTCGAGGATCTGGCGGCTGAGCGAGAGCCGCTCCTCGTCGATCTTCTCGCCGCCGGACGTGCGGGTGGTCCCCACCACGATCAGCGTGTCGGGCCCCAGCTCGAACGACAGGCGGACGGCCTCGCCGTCGCCGAGCTCGATGAGCGTGGCGCACAGCTCGTCGACCGCGATGCGGAAGTCCTCGACCTCCTCCAGCGGCAGACCCGACGTCGTGGCCACGCCGCTCGCCATGAGGCGGGCGAGCCGCATGTACCGGCTGTCCGGGGGGAGTGAGAGTTCGACACGGCCGGCGAGGGGCTCCATGGTCCTTCTTTCGCTCATCCGTCCGCCAGCACCAGGACCGCTCCCCCGCCGGGCAGCGGGTACACGTCGGCGCCGTCACAGGCGAGGGGGCGGGGCCCGCGGGGCTCCGCGTCCAGGCGGGCGACCACCTGGTCGAACAGGTCGTCGGGCACGGCGGACGACAGCGGCTTGCCCACGGCGACGCCGTCGAGGGCGGACGACGCACGGCGGCTCAGGCCGCGGATGCGCCGGTCGTCGTCGATGACGAGCACGGTCGCCCCGTCGAGCCCGAGCAGGACGTCGACGATCGTCTCCATGTCGTCGGCGAGCCCCCGGCTGGCCGTCAGCTCGCCGGCGAGCCGGTCGACCTCGTCGCTCGCCGCGTCCACGCGGGCGCGCAGGTCGGCGAGCAGCTCGGACGGGTCGTCGGCATGGGGTCATCGGAGCATCGCAGGCGATCCTAGGAGTCGGGATGCGCGAGGCGTACCCCGGGGCACGCCCGACCACACGTGTACCGGCGTGCCGTCCCGGGGAACGTTGGGGGGATGACGACCGCCCCGCTGGCCCGCGAGATGCGCCGCTGCCGGCGCGCCCTCGAGCGGTCGCTCACCGTGTCCGACCGGGCCCGCACCCTGCTGACGGTCCCGGCCGACAGGGTGGACCGGTCGTGGCTGGCGGGCGAGGCGGTCCGGCCCGCCGTCGACGTCGAGCTGTGGGCGCTGCACGTGCGCTACGGGCGCGACCGGGACGAGGCGACGCTGCAGACCCTCGTCGAGCGCTACCGGCCCCACGCCGAGGCCCAGGCCCGCCGGCAGTACCGCCGCGGCGAGCCGATCGACGACCTGACCCAGGTGGCCTACGAGGCGCTCATGCTGGCGTTGCGGCGCTTCGATCCCGAGCGGGCCACGCCGTTCCTGGCCTTCGCCAAGCCGACGATCGTCGGGTCGCTGCGCCGCCACTTCCGCGACGCGGGGTGGTCGATGCGCGTGCCCCGCCGGGTCCACGAGCTGGCCACGCCGGTCCGCGACGCCCAGGAGCTGCTCACCCACGACCTCGGCCGCGCCCCGTCCCCCGGCGAGGTCGCCGACTTCATCGGGATCGACGAGCGCGAGGTCCTGGAGACGCTGCGGGCCGAGGAGATCCGGGCCACCACGTCCCTCGACGCACCCGACCCCTCGAGCGGCCTGCAGGCCGAGCAGGTCATCGGGCGCCTGGACCGGGGCTTCGTCGGCATCGAGAACCGCACGGCCCTGCTGCAGAGCCTGGACCTGCTGTCCGACGACGACCGCGAGCTGCTGCAGATGTACTTCGTCGAGGAGCGCACCCAGTCGCAGATCGCCGAGGTGCTCGGCTGCAGCCAGATGCAGGTGTCACGCCTGCTGCGCAAGGCGGTCCGCCAGCTCCGGCGGCACATGGTCGGCGGCTGACGGCGGGCGCGCCGTCGACTTCCCCGTTAGTGGCCCGCGATCGAGGGTAGCGAGGGGCTGTCCCAGACGGTCTCACCATGGGGAGCGAGACGCAATGGCGTGGATCAACCGCACCGGACGCACCACCTACTCCTGGCAGGACGTGCCCGCAGAGCGCCTGCCCAGTGACCGCGAGATGAAGTCGACCCTCGTCCACCGCCTCAACGAGAATCCCTACACCGCCGACGCCGAGATCAAGGTCGACGTCGACCACCGGGTCGTCGTGCTCGGTGGCGAGGTGGAGACCCCGCTGGCCAAGCGGGTCGCCGGCGACGACGCCTGGGACGTCCCCGGGGTCGTCGACGTCAGCAACCAGCTGATCGTCACCCGGGCCGCCTGATCGACGCAGCGGCGCCCCCGGCCGGCTAGAGCCAGGGGCGCCCGAGGTCGTCGAGCGACTCGGCGACGAGGGTCAGCAGCGTCCACGCCGCCAGGAGCAGCAGGACGAGCGCCCCCGTCGCCTGCCAGGCCACACGGGCCACCCGCACATGGCGCGGTGGCTGCAACCCGGCGACCACGGCCTGGAAGGCTGCATCCCAGTCGATCGTCCCGTCGTCACGTTCCATGGGATCCCCTCCCCTCCCCGGCGCTGTGTCGGGCGTCACAGTACCCGCCGGCGCGATCCCGTGCCCGCTTGACAGCGCGCCGGGCCTCCGTGACAGTGGCCCACCCGGGACGGTCGCCGGGCAGGGAGGGGGTCCACGATGAGCGACGAGACCGGCGCGCCCGGCCCGCCGGAGGTGCTGGAGATGGCGCGGTCGAGCCGCGACCACGGCGAGCTGCGCTCCCGGCTCGAGGCGTGGCTGGGCACGCGCCTCGCCGGGGCCCGGGTGACCGCGCTGGAGGGCACGGCCGCCACCGGGATGTCGAGCGAGACCCTCCTGGTCTCCGTCGCCTGGACCGAGGGCGGCGCCGAGCGCCACGAGCGGCTCGTGGCCCGGCTCGCCCCCGACGCCGCCGACGTCCCCGTCTTCCCCCGCTACGACCTGGACCGGCAGTTCGCGGTCATCCGCGCCGTGGGCGAGCTGAGCGACGTGCCGGTGCCGCCCGTGTGGTGGTGCGAGACCGATCCCGGCCCGCTGGGCACGCCGTTCTTCGTCATGGGGCACGTCGACGGGCGGGTGCCGCCCGACGTCATGCCCTACACCTTCGGCGACAACTGGCTCCACGACGCCGACCCCGCCGACCAGCGTCACCTCCAGGACACCACCGTGCACGTGCTCGCGGGGCTCCACGCCATCGACCGGCCCGAGGAGCGCTTCGGGTTCCTCGCCCCCGACGCCCCGGGCGACACCGTCCTGGCCCGCCGGGTGGGCGTCGCCCGGGCCTGGTACGAGTGGGCGGCCGCGCGACGGCTTCCGCTCGCCGCTGGTCGAGGCCACCTTCGGCTGGCTCGACGACCACCTGCCCGCCGACCCGGGCCCCACGGTGCTCAGCTGGGGCGACTCCCGCATCGGCAACGTGCTCTACGACGGCTTCGCCCCCGCGGCGGTGCTCGACTGGGAGATGGCCACGATCGGGCCCCGGGAGCTCGACCTCGGCTGGCTCATCTACGCCCACCGCATCTTCGACGACATCGCCGCCATGATGGGCCTGCCGGGCATGACCCACTTCATGCACGCCGACGACGTGGCCGCCACCTACGAGGCCGCCACCGGGCACACCCCCCGGGACCTGGCGTTCTACGGCACGCTGGCCGCCGTCCAGTACGCCATCGTGTTCCTCCGCACGGGCGCCCGGTCCGTGCACTTCGGCGAGGTCGAGGCCCCCGCCGAGGTCGACGACCTGCTGCACAACCGCGAGCCGCTCGAGCGCATGCTGGCCGGCTCCTACTGGTAGAGGAGCTCCCCCATGCTGCCCGTGCCGCTCGACGAGTACGCCGTGCACCAGACACCGCTGTCGCTGCGCTACGTCGGCTCGACCGACCGGAACTTCTACGACCGGGCGTACTTCAACGCCCACGACCGCACCGGCGACATCTTCCTCGTCACCGGCCTCGGCATCTACCCGAACCTGGGCGTGACCGACGCCTACGCCACCGTGCGCCGGGGCGACCGCCAGTGGACGATCCGCTGCTCGGACGCCCTCGGCGACGACCGGCTGCATCCCGCCGTCGGGCCCTACCGGGTCGAGGTCCAGGAGCCGCTGCAGCGGATCCGCCTGGTGTGCGACGGCGACGACCACGGGCTCGGCTTCGACCTGACCTGGGAGGGGTCGTTCCCCGCGGTCATGGAGCAGCCCCACGTGATGCGCGTCGGGGCGCGGGCCATCCTCGACGCCTCCCGGTTCGCGCAGGTCGGCAGCTGGTCCGGCAGCCTGCGCGTCGACGGCGACGAGATCACGGTCGACCCCGACGTGTGGGTCGGCACCCGCGACCGGTCCTGGGGCATCCGGCCGGTCGGCGAGGGCGAGCCCGCCGGGCGCCCGGCCGACGACCCCACCGCCGGCCTGTGGTGGCTGTACGTCCCGCTGCGGTTCGACGACTTCGCCGTGCTGGTGATCGTGCAGGAGGGCCCGGACGGCTTCCGCACCCTCAACGACGCCACCCGGGTGTGGCCGGACGGCCGCGTCGAGCAGCTCGGCTGGCCCGAGGTCGAGATCGCCTACACGCCCGGGACCCGCATCCCCGAGCGGGCCACGCTCCAGCTGACCGAGCGGGGCGGCAAGCCGCTCACGATCGAGGTCGAGTCGCTCGGCTACGTGGCGCTGCACGTCGGCGCCGGCTACGGCGGCGACCCCGACTGGACGCCACGGCCAGTGGCGGGGCCCGGGCTGGGTCGAGGGTGCGGTGTACGACCTCGGCGACCCGGCCGTGGCCGGGCGCATGCCCTTCGGGGTGATCGACCACGTCGGCCGGGCCTCGTGCGACGGCGCCGAGGGCTGGGGGCTGTTCGAGCACGGCACGATGGGCCGCCACGAACCGTCGGGGTTCACGGGCTGGGACTCGGTGGCGCCATGACCGAGCGCAGCGAGGTCCAGAAGCACAGTCGCCCTGTCGCCACGAAGTGGCGATCTGGTCACGGGTGTGCCCGAAGGGTGCACCCGTGACCTCCGAGCGGGTGGCGAAGCTGGTCGCCCAGCTCACGCTGGACGAGAAGGCGTCCCTCACCGCCGGGGTCGACCTGTGGACCACCGCCGCCGTCCCCCGCCTCGGCATCCCCGCCGTGCGGCTGACCGACGGGCCCAACGGCGCCCGCGGCACCGAGATGGGCGTGACCGGCCCGACGTCGGCCTGCCTGCCGTGCGGCACCGCGCTCGGCGCCACCTGGAGCCCCGAGGTGGTCGCCGACGGTGGGCGGGGTCATCGCCGCCCAGGCCCGGGGCAAGGGCGCCCGGGTGCTGCTGGCCCCCACCGTCAACATGCACCGCTCGCCGCTCGCGGGCCGCAACTTCGAGTGCTACAGCGAGGACCCGCTGCTCGCCGGCAAGCTGGCGGCGGCGTACGTGCGGGGGGCCCAGGCCGAGGGGGTGGCCACCACCGTCAAGCACCTCGTCGGCAACGACGCCGAGACCGAGCGCTACACGATGAGCTCGGACGTCGACGAGCGGGCGCTGCGGGAGCTCTACCTGCGCCCGTTCGAGCTGGCGGTGTCCGAGGGCGGGACGCTCGGCGTCATGACCAGCTACAACCGGGTCAACGGCCGCTGGTGCACCGAGACGCCCGAGCTGCTGGAGGGCATCCTGCGGGGCGAGTGGGGCTTCGAGGGATTCGTGGTCACCGACTGGTTCGGCGTCGCCGGGACCGCGGCGTCGGCCGCCGCCGGCGTCGACCTGGAGATGCCGGGACCAGGCCGCGCGTTCGGCCCGGCGCTGGCCGACGCCGTGCGGGCGGGCACCGTCGACGAGGGGCTCGTCGACGCCCAGGTGACCCGCCTGCTGTCGGTGTTCGAGCGGCTCGGCGCCCTCGACGACGGCCCGCTCCCGGACGACACGTCGACCGACGCACCCGAGCACCGGCAGGTCGCCCGGCGGGCCGCGACCGAGTCGATGGTGCTGCTGGCCAACGACGGGCTGCTGCCGCTCGACCGCGACGCGCTCACGACCGTCGCCGTCGTCGGGCCCAACGCGTCGCAGGCCCAGATCATGGGCGGCGGCTCCGCCTCCCTGCGGGCGACGTACGTGGTCAGCCCGCTCGACGCGCTCCGCGACGCGCTGGGCGACGGCGTCACCGTCGTCCACGAGCCCGGCTGCGAGAACCGGCGCAGCATCCCGCTGCTCGGCGGCGAGGGCACGACGGCGCCCGGGCACGACACGCCCGGGCTGGCCGTCGACTGGTTCGCCAACCCCGACCTCGACGGCGACCCCGTGCACCACTCGCACACGCCGGAGGCCGAGGTC
The DNA here is from genome assembly GCA_963759225.1 of uncultured Acidimicrobiales bacterium. GTDB lineage: Bacteria > Actinomycetota > Acidimicrobiia > Acidimicrobiales > VFJN01 > ZC4RG19. Next base: position 179,258 of record CAVWYL010000006.1, read on the forward strand.
GTGGCGCTGGCCCCGCCGGTGCCCGGCCTGCCCCCGGGCGGCTGGTCGTTGCGGGCCCACTCGGTGGTGACCCCGGTGGAGTCCGGGCCCCACCAGGTCACGCTCGACGCAGGCGGGCCGGGCCCGGGTGATCGTCGACGGCGCCACGGTCATCGACGGGTTCGCCGACCCGCCGCCCCGCGGCACCGCGTTCTTCGGGATGGGCAGCGTCGAGGTCGGCGCGACCGTCGACCTGGAGGCGGGGCGCCCCGTCGAGGTGACGGTCGAGTTCACCACCCGGGCCGGCCGCGAGCGCGGCGGCCTGCGGATCGGGTGGGGGGCGCCGGAGCCGGCCGACCTCCTGGACCGGGCCGTGGCCGCGGCGGCCGCCGCCGACGTGGCGGTGGTCGTCGTCGGGACGACCGGCGAGTGGGAGTCCGAGGGCCGCGACCGCGTCCACCATGGACCTGCCCGGCCGCCAGGACGAGCTGGTGCGCCGGGTCGTCGACGCCAACCCGGCGACCGTGGTGGTCGTCAACTCGGGGGCCCCGGTGACCATGGACTGGGCGCCCGAGGCCCGGGCCCTGCTCCAGATCTGGTTCGGCGGCCAGGAGATGGCGGCCGGGCTGGCCGACGTGCTGCTGGGCGACGCCGAGCCCGCCGGCCGCCTGCCCACGACGCTGCCGGTGGCCCTGGAGCACAACCCCTCGTACGGCAACTTCCCCGGCGAGGCCGACCATGTCCGCTACGGCGAGGGCGTGCTGATCGGCTACCGCTGGTACGAGGCCCGGCGCCTGCCGGTGCGGTTCCCGTTCGGGCACGGCGGCTCGTACACCACCTGGGCGCTGGGCGACGCCACGCTGTCGTCCCCCACGTTCACGCCCGGCGGGACCGTGACGGTCCGGGTGCCGGTGGCCAACACCGGCCGCCGCCGGGGCGCCGAGGTGGTGCAGTGCTACGTGGCGCCGCCGCCGGGCCGGGCGACCCGGCCGCCCCGCGAGCTGGGCGCGTTCGCCAAGGTGTGGCTCGACCCCGGCGAGTCGACCACCGTCGAGCTGACCCTCGACGAGCGGGCCTTCGCCCGGTGGGACCCGGGCCGCCGCGAGCTGGACGAGCTGGCCCGGCGGGCCTCCAACGTGCCCATGACCAGGCCCGGCGGCGAGGCCCGCGACCCCGGGTGGCGCGTCGATCCGGGCACCTACCGGCTCGACGTCGGGCGCAGCTCGGCCGACGTGTCGTCGGTGCTGCACGTGGACGTGACGTAGGTCAAGTCCCTCGTGGGCGGCGGGGGCCGGCGCCTACGCTCGCCGCCATGACCGAGTTCGCCGCCGGGCAGATCGTGACCGTGTTCCGCAGCCGGCTGCGGCCCGACGCCGGTCCGGGCTACGGCGAGACGGCCGAGGCCATGGTGCGGCTGGCCAGGTCGATGCCCGGGTTCGTGGACGTGAAGTCCTTCGCCGCCGACGACGGCGAGCGGGTCACGATCGCCACCTTCGCCGACGAGGAGGCGCTGCGGGCGTGGCGCGAGCACCCCGAGCACCGGGTGGCCCAGCAGCGGGGCTACGACCACTGGTACGCCGAGTTCTCGCTCCAGGTGTGCGAGACGGTCCGGCTCACGACGTTCCCCGACTGAGAGCGTGGGCGGATGGGGCACGCCATCGCGGCCGTGGTTCCGTGCTGCTTCGCAGCGGGCCGCTCGGGCCACGGCTACGCCTGTCGGCGCAGCCGCGGCGACTGTGCTTCCCGCTCTTGCTGCTTCGCAGCGGGCCGCTCGGGCCACGGCTACGCCTGTCGGCGCAGCCTCTGGTCACGCCCAGATGGCCTGGCGGCGCCCGTCGGGCAGCTCGTGGGGCACGTCGGGGAAGCACCGGGCGGTGCCCGCGGCGATGCGGCGGGCGCTCCAGGCGGCTGCGGCGGCGTCGAGCACGTCGTCGGCCCCGGCCCGGCGCCCGGCCTGCCCCAGGTCGGCGGGCACGACGATCCCGGCGGCGGCGAGGGCGGCCCGGCGGGCCTCCAGCCCGGCCCACGTCGCCTTGGGCGGGCGGATCACGCCCCCGGCCAGCAGCGAGAACGACACCTCGGGGTGGACCTCCCGCACGTCGGGCCCGGTCGGGGACCACCACGTGGCGAGCTCCATGATCTTGACCTTGAGGGCCCACGCCTGCTTGCTGAACGCCTTGCCGGTGAGGCGCTTGGCCACCGCGCACCCGGTGGCGTAGTCGGGCGCCTCGTAGGCCGACAGCGGCGGGGTGACGAAGAGCGCGGCGCCCTTGGCCCCCAGGTACGCCTTGGCGAGCATGTCCGACGCCCGTGGCCACGGCTCGTCCGTGACGTGCAGGGGCATGTCGATGCCCACCACGTCGACCGGGCCGGCCGCCGCGGCCAGCTCGGCCAGCGTGGCGCCGAACACGCCGCGGGGCTCGCCGCCGGCGTCGCCGGCGGCGAGCACGATGCCCACCCACCCCGCCCGGCAGCCGTCGATCCCCAGGACGTAACCACTGTGCGTCATGTCACACCGCTTTTCGCGTCCGGCCGGTTGCCCGCCCTCACAGCGGGTAGCCCAACAGAGTCCCCACGAGAGAGGAAATCATCCCATGGGCGATTCTGCCGAGTCCGGTATCAAGGGCGCCGTCGAAGGCGTGAAGGGCAAGGTCAAGGAAGCTGCGGGTGCGCTGGCCGACGACGACGACCTCCGCGAGGAGGGTGAGGCGCAGCAGGACAAGGCCGACGCGGAGCGTGAGGTCGCCCGAAAGGAGACCGAGGCCGCCCGTGCCCGCGCCGAGGCGCAGGTGCACGAGGCCCGCGAGCAGGCCCACCAGGACCGCTGACGGCTCGGGGCGCGGCACTCGGCAGCCCGCGCCCGCCCACGGGGGGCCTCTGTGGCGCGCAGAGACCCCCCGGCACGGGAACACAGCCCCATCCCGGCGGGTTGAGCCTTCCGGTGGAAGCGCTCCCCGTCCCTCTGTCCGTCCTCGACCTCGCCCCCGTCGGCGAGGGCTCGACGCCGGCCCGCGCCCTGCGCGGCTCCCTGACGCTGGCCGCCGAGGCCGAGCGGCTCGGGTACCGGCGCTACTGGGTGGCCGAGCACCACAACATGCCCGGGATCGCCAGCTCGGCGCCCGCCGTCCTGCTGGCGCACGCCGCCGGCGTCACCTCCAGCATCCGGCTCGGGTCGGGCGGGGTGATGCTGCCCAACCATGCCTCCCTCGTCGTGGCCGAGCAGTTCGGCATGCTCGAGGCCCTCCACCCCGGCCGCATCGATCTCGGCATCGGCCGCGCCCCCGGCACCGACGGGCTGACCGCCCTCGCCCTGCGCCGGTCCCGCCGGGGCCTCGACGCCGACGACTTCCCGGACCAGCTCGTCGAGCTGATGGGCTACTTCGACGGCGCCTTCCCCGAGGACCACCCGTTCCGGTCGATCACCGCCGTGCCCGGCCTCGGCTACCGGCCGGCCGCTGTGGCTGCTGGGATCGAGCGACTACTCGGCCCGGGCCGCGGGGCTCCTCGGCCTGCCGTTCTCGTTCGCCCACCACTTCGCGGCGGCCAACACCCTGCCGGCCCTGGCCGTGTACCGCGAGGCGTTCCGGCCGTCCGGCGACCTCGCCGCCCCCTACGTGATGCTCGGCGTCAACGTCGGTGGCGGCCGAGACCGACGAGCGGGCCCGGTGGCTGGCCGGGTCCGGGGCCCTCGCGTTCCTGCGCCTGCGCTCGGGCCGCCCCGGCCGCTACCCGACCCCCGAGGAGGCCGCGGGCTACTCGTTCACGCCCGCCGAGAAGGAGGCCGTCCGGACCTGGACCGCCTCCCAGATCGTGGGCGGGCCCGAGACCGTGCGCCGGGGCCTCGACGAGCTGATCGGGCGCACCGGGGCCGACGAGCTGATGATCACGACGCTCACCCACGACCCCGAGGACCGGCTGACGTCGTACCGCCTGGTCGCCGAGGCCGCGGGGCTGGCCGCCCTCCCGTCCGAGACCTCTGTTTGAGCGGGCCGGTGGCGGTTAGCGTCGGGCCTGCATACCGCAACCCGCTTCCGCGAACAGGAGCTGACATGGCTGATGTGATCTCTGGCCTCACCGACGAGGACATCGCCACCGAGTGGCGTCACGAGACGGCGAGCCAGACGGCCGACGACGACACGACCGACTCGGCGGACGGCCAGGACGACGCCGACGGCGTCGATCCGGACGAGGGCCCCGCCGACAGCGACTCCGACCAGACCGACTCCTGACCGGAACCGGCACGCCGGACGCCCTGGGCCGCTGCGTCGGCGACCCCGAGGCGTTCCGGTCCCGCATCTTCGGGGTGGCGCCGCACCTGTGGCGCCACCCCGGCACGTTCGACGACGTCCTGTCCCTGGCGGACATCGACCGCGCCCTCACGGGCACGGGCCTGCGCCGTCCCGCCTTCCGGCTCGTGCGCGACGGCGACGCCATCCCGCCGCGCCGCTACACCCGCAGCGCCCGCACGGGCAGGTCGCAGATCGACGACCTGATCGACCCCGGGCGGGTGCTCGACCTGTTCGCGGACGGGGCGACGATCGTCCTCCAGGGGCTGCAGCGATGGTGGGAGCCGGCCGCCCGCTTCTGCCGGGACCTGGAGCTCGCGCTCGGGCACCCCCTCCAGGCCAACGCCTACCTGACCCCGCCGGGGGCCGCCGGGCTGGCGCCCCACCACGACACCCACGACGTCTTCGTCCTGCAGGTGGCCGGCACCAAGCACTGGGTCGTGCGCGAGCCGGTGCTGGACACCCCGCTCCCCCGCCACGTGTCCGACCACGGGGCGGCCGCGGCCCGGCCCGTGCTGTTCGAGGCCGACCTGGCGGCGGGCGACGCCCTCTACCTGCCCCGCGGCGTGGTCCACTCGGCCACCGCCCAGGAGGGCGTGTCGCTGCACCTCACGCTCGGCGTGCTCGCCACCACCACCCACGACGTGCTGCGGGCCGTGCTCGACGCCGCCGCCGACGACGTGGCGTTCCGGCGCTCGCTGCCGCCCGGCTGGCCCTACGACGACGACCTGGCCGGCCGGGCGGTCAAGGGCATCGTGGCCGACCTCGTCGACTGGCTGGGGCGCCTCGACCCCGCCACCGTGGCCGCCGCGCTGCGGGACCGCTTCGTCGCCAACCGCACGCCGGTCCTCGACGGTCAGCTGCACGAGGTCCTGGCGCTCGGCGCCGTGGACGACGCCACGGTCGTGCGGCGGCGGGCGTCCACGATCCTCCACCTCGCCCGCGACGGCGACGCCCTGCGGCTCACGCTCGGCGACCGCGAGGTCGTGCTCCCGGCGCCGCTGGAGCCGGCGGTCCGCCGCCTGACCGACGGCGCCCCCCACCGCGTCGGCGACCTGGCCGACCTCCTCGACGGGCCGAGCCGGCTGGTGCTCGCCCGCCGCCTGATCCGGGAGGGCGCCCTGCGGACCGGTGCGCCGGGCGGGGATGGCTGAGCCGCTCGGGCTGCGCTGCGCCGCCGAGTCCCTGGCCCGGGCCGAGCCGCAGGTCGGCACCGCCTCCCGGGTCCAGCGCTGGCTGGTGGTCGAGCAGCCCGGCGCCTGGGGCGCCGAAGCGCTCGTCGAGAGCGAGCTCGACCGCTCGGTGGCGGCCGCGCTGGACGCCGCCGCCCGCCGGCACCGCACCCGCGTGCTGCTCGCCCGCCGGCCCGGCGATCGCCGCCGCGCCGACGAGCGCCGCGTGTTCCTGGCCCACACGGGCGTCGAGCGGGGCTGGATCGAGCAGCTCACGCTGCCGGCCGGCGACGCGGCGGCGCTGCTCGCCATCGACCTGGGCGCGCTCGCCTTCCCGGACCCGCCCGGCCTGGGCGAGCCCGGCCCCCTCGGCCTCCACCTGGTCTGCACCAACGGCCGCCACGACCCGTGCTGCGCCGACATGGGCGCGCCCCGTGGTCCGCGCCCTGGTCGAGGCCGGGTCCCCGGACGTGTGGGAGTGCTCCCACGTGGGCGGCGACCGGTTCGCCGCCAACGTCGTGTGCCTGCCCGACGGCGTCTACTACGGGCGGGTCGAGCCGCACGGCGCGGCCCGGCTGCTGGCCGAGCACCGGGCCGGGCTGCTGGATCTCGGCGACTACCGGGGCCGCAGCTGCTACCCGCCGCTCGTCCAGGCGGCCGAGGCGTTCGCCCGCGAGCACCTGGGCGAGCGCCGCATCGACGGCGTGGTCGTGCTGTCGACCGAGCCGGGTCCCGAGGGGACGGTGGCGGTCGTCGTCGAGCAGCGGGGCGGCGACGCGCTGGAGGTGATCGTGCGCCGGGAGCGGGCCGGGCCGGCCCAGCTCACCTGCCACGTGCACCGGGACAGCACGCCCTGGCGCTACCTCCTGGTGGAGGTCCGCTCGGCCTGATCGCCGTTCGACGAGGACTCGGCCAGCCGCTGGTGCAGCCGGGCCCGCAGCTCGTCGGGGTCGTAGGACCGCTGGGCCCGGCGGCGCCGGGCGACCACCACGCCGGTCGCGGCCACGCCCGCCAGACCGGCGAGGCCGAGGATCTTCCATCCGGGGCGCATCGGGTCCGTACGCTACCGGCCGTGAGCCCCACCGCCCCGTCACTGGCGCTCGACGAAGCCCTCACCACGGCATCGACCGGCGACCTCTGGCTGTTCCGCGGCCGGTCGATGGCCGACCGCGCCATCCGGGCCGCCACCAACAGCCCCGTCAACCACGTCGGCATGGTGGTGGCGCTCGACGACCTGCCGCCGCTGCTGTGGCACGCCGAGCTCGGCCGGTCGCTGCCCGACGTGTGGAGCGGCTCCCACCAGCGCGGCGTGCAGCTGCACCTGCTGGCCGACGCCGTGAGGACATGGCAGGAGCGCTACGGCCAGCAGGCCTGGGTGCGGCTGCTCGACGGCACGATCGAGCGGCACCACGAGGACCGGCTCATGGGGGTCATCGACCGCTTCGACGGGCGGCCGTTCCCCACGACGTGGGGCCTGGTGCGCCAGTGGACGAACGGCCGGTTCCGGCGCCAGGCGTCGCTGGAGACGATCTACTGCGCCGAGCTGGTGGCGACCACGTACCAGGCCATGGGCCTGCTGCCGGGGCGGCGGCCGGCGTCGTGGTTCGACCCCGGCCGGTTCTGGAGCGGCGACGAGCTGGAGCTGGAGCCGCCGTTCAGCCTGGGCGGGGAGATCCCGGTCCGGTGACCACGAGGTCGGCGTAGTCGGGGTGCCGCTCGATCCAGCCGGCGATGAACGGGCACCGCGCCACCACGCCCTTGCCGGCGGCCCGCGCGTCGTCGAGCCCGCCCCGGGCCAGCGCGCCGCCGACGCCGTGGCCCTCGTAGCGGTCGAACACCTCGGTGTGGACGAACACGCGGGTGTCGCCCCGGTCGCGGTACTCGGCGAACCCGGCGAGGGTGCCGTCGACGGTGGCTTCGTAGCGGGAGCGTTCCGGCGCGTCCTGGACCTCGGTGGTCATGGGTCGACGCTACCGGCGCTCCCCTCCGCCGCGGGATGGCCGGCGTCGATGTCGGACGCGGCCGACAGGCGCAGCGGTGTGAAGGGGCCCGCGGTGGCCACCTGGACCGGCTCGGTGACGACCCCGACGTGGTCGCCGCCGTCGTCGACGAGCGTGACCCGGCGGACGACCATCCGGTGCGGGCAGCGGTCGAGCAGCGGCACGCCCGCGGGTCCCGGCGTCCAGGCCACGCCGGCGAACTTGTCGATCTCGTCGCCGGTCTCGCCGCCGAACGCCGCGGCCAGGTCGTGGTCGTCCGCCGTCAGGAAGTGGACGGCCAGGTGGGTGGCGAGCAGCGCCACCCGGTAGGTGTGGTTGGCCCGGGACAGCCACACGGCGTAGCGCGGGGGCTCGATGCTGGTCTGGGCGTGGAAACCGACCAGGCAGCCGGACCGCTCGCCGCCCCGGGCGGTCGTGACGACCACCATCGGCGGGTCGGCCGCCGCCATCAGGTCGTCGAAGCGCTCGTCGGATGCCACGGGTTAGCCCGCCGATCGGTGCACGAAGTCGAGCTTGGCCAGGATGGCGGGGCCGAGCACGAAGGGATAGAGGTCGTCCCTGCCCATGCTGCGGTTGACCGCGTTGAGGGCGTAGGTGAGCGGCAGCCACTGGCCGACGATGGCGGCCAGGTCCTCGTCGCGCTCGGCCCGGGGCTCGGACGCCAGCGCCGAGCCGCCGACCGCCACCCGCATCCCGAACGCGGCCGCCGTCTGCAGGGTGTCGCGGATGTGGAGGTAGTGGGCGAACGTCTCGGCCCAGTCCTCCCACGGGTGCATGGTGGCGTAGGCGCTCACGTAGCGGTCCCGCCAGTCGGGGGGCGGCCCCTCGGCGTAGTGGCGGTCGAGGGCCTCGCCGTAGTCGAGCCGCTCGTCGCCGAACAGGGACCGGAACTCCTCGACCCGCCCGGGCCGCTCGACCAGCACCGGCCAGTAGTAGTGCCCGATCTCGTGGCGCAGGTGCCCGAGGACCGTGCGGTAGGGCTCGCCCAGCTCCTGGCGGACGGCCTCGCGGTGGGCGTCGTCGGACTCGGACAGGTCGAGCGTGATGACGCCGCCGGCGTGCCCGGTGGTCACGGCCCCGCCCCGGCTGGCCAGCAGGTCGAACGCCAGGCCGCGCTCGGGGTCCTCGCGGCGCGACGTCAGCGGCAGGCCCAGCTCGTCGATCTGGAACACGAGGCGGCGCTTGGCGTCCTCGGCCGCCCGCATGGCGGCGAGGCCCTCGGGGTCGGCGTCGGCCGGGCGGGTGCGGGTCAGGCCGCAGCTGCGGCACAGGCTGTCGCCGCCGTCGTCGGGGACCAGCCAGTTGCAGGCGGCCGTGACCTCGGCCGCGCAGCGGCGGTACAGGACGCCGGGCGGCCCGGCCGAGGCGGTGTAGCGGCCGCCGTCCTTCGGCTCGAGCGTGGCCAGGTCCCGCCGCTCGGGCACGACCCCGAGCGGCGCGCCGCAGCGCAGGCACGCCGAGTTGTCGAAGAAGACCAGCTGGCCACAGCGCTGGCAGGTGAACGATCGCAAGACCCCCAGTCTTCCCGCCCGCGGCAGCGGGTAGGCGCGCGGTGAGCGACCGGAGGAGACCGACGATGAGCGACCGGCTGGCCGGAGCAGAGATCGCCTTCCTGATGGCGAACGAGGGCGTGGAGCAGGTGGAGCTGACCGACCCCTGGGGGGCCGTGCTGGCCGAAGGGGGCCGGCCCGGTCCTGGTGGCGCCCGAGCCGGGCGAGGTCCAGGCCTTCAACCACCGGGACAGGGCCGACACCTTCGACGTCGACGTGACCGTGGCCGACGCCGACCCCGCCCGGTTCGCGGGCCTGGTGCTGCCCGGCGGCGTGGTCAACCCCGACCGGCTGCGCATGAACGACGACGCCGTGAAGTTCGTCCGGGAGTTCTTCGACGCCGGCACGCCCGTCGCCGCCATCTGCCACGCCCCGTGGACGCTCGTCGAGGCCGACGTCGTGCGGGACCGGCACGTCACGAGCTGGCCGAGCCTGCGCACCGACCTGGTCAACGCCGGCGCCCGCTGGGACGACAACGAGGTGATCGTCGACATCGACGGCCCCAACGTGCTCGTCACGAGCCGCAGGCCCGGCGACCTCCCCGCCTTCGACCGGGAGATGATCGGCGCCTTCGCGGCACGCCTCTCCGGCTGACCCCGCGAGGATGGAGGGCGTGGCCCCCGTGCGCGCCCTCGTCCTGGCCGACACCCACCTGCGCGGCGACCTCGGCCCGCTGCCGCCCGCCGTCTGGGCCGCGGTCGACGAGGTCGACGTCGTGCTGCACGCGGGCGACGTCGTGACCGCCGACCTGCTCGACGCGCTGCGGGCCCGGGTGCCCGTCCACGCCGTGCTCGGCAACAACGACACCGCGCTGGCGGGCCGGCTGCCCGACCGGGTGGCGGTCGAGCTGGGCGGCGTGCGGGTGGCGATGGTCCACGACAGCGGCGCCCGGGCCGGGCGGGAGGGCCGGATGCGGCGGTGGTTCCCGGACGCCCAGGTGGTCGTGTTCGGCCACAGCCACGAGCCCGTCGACGCCGTCGGGGTCGACGGCCAGCGCCTGTTCAACCCCGGCTCGGCCGTGCAGCGCCGCCGCCAGCCCGAGCGGACCATGGGCCGGCTCGTGCTCGACGGCGGCGAGGTCGTCGCCCACGAGATCGTCGGCCTGGGGCGGCCCGGCGGCTAGTGCCCCCGGGGCCGGCGCAGCAGGCCGGGTCCTAGGGCCGGCGCAGCAGCGGGTCGGCGACGAACCGGCGCAGGAACGTGACCTGCTCGGCCCGGGGCCGAGGATCGGGGCCGTCGGCGGCGGCGGCCAGCAGCCCGGTGGTGACCACGCACAGCCACTCGGTGGCGTCCTCGACCGTGACCCCGGGGCGCAGCCGCCCGCCCGCCGCGAGGTCCTCGACGAACGGCGCCACGAGCGGGGCGGTGAGGGCCACGAAGGCGCGGGGGCCGCCGCCGATGCGGGCCACGGCCGCGGTGGCGCCCCGGCGGGCCAGGGCGGCGTACCACCACTCCGACCGCACGGCGTCCACCGTGCGCAGGACGCCCTCGGCGATGCGCTCGGCCGGGTCGGCGATGCGGTCCAGGTCGGGGGCCATGGCGGCGGCGCGGGCCCGGGCCAGGCGGGCCAGGACCTCCCGGACCAGCTCGTCCTTGTCGGCCACGTGGCGGTAGACGGTGGCCCGCGAGCAGCCGGCCAGCCGGGCCACCTCGCCGATGCGCACGTTGAGCGGCCCGCGCCGGCGCATCACGTCCTCGGCGGCGTCGATGAGCCGGGTGCGGACGGCGTCGGCCCTTGTTGCGTCGATGGGCCGATGTTACGTTCGACCCTGAGACGAAATGGGGAAATGTCTCAGGGTCGAAACGTCTCGGGGAGAAGTGCCGCAAGGGGAAATGTCTCGACGGGAGATGTCTCAGGTGGATGTGTCTCCGGGCGAGGTCGCGTTCGACCCGTTCGAGCCGGGTTTCGTGGCCTCCCCCTACGAGCAGTACGCCCGCCTCCGGGCCCACGACCCGGTGCACTGGTCCGCCCTGCTGGAGGGCTGGGTCCTCACCCGCTACGACGACGTCGTCGCCCTGCTCCGGGACCCGGCGATGAGCGTCGAGCTCGACCGCGCCAGCGCCACGCCCGCCGTCGAGCTGTCACGGGCGCGCTCGCGGGCCACCGGGCGGCCGACCCAGACGCTGGTCCTGCGGGACGACCCGGACCACCAGCGCCTCCGCCGCCTGCTCCAGCGCCCGTTCGGCGCCCGGCCGGTCGAGGGGCTGCGGGCCCTGGTCACCGACCGGGTGGCGGCGGCCCTGGCCGCGGTGGCGCCCCTCGGGGCGATGGACGTGGTGGGCGACTTCGCCTACCCGCTGCCGGTGGCGGTGTTCAACGAGATGCTGGGCCTGCCCGACGAGGACGCGCCCCGGGTCCGGGCCTGGATCGCGGCGGTGGCCCGCATGCTCGACCCGGTCATCGACGACGCCGAGCACGCCCGGTGCGTCGTGCTCATGGACGAGATGTACGACTACCTCGACGGCCAGGTCGAGGCCAAGCGCCGCCGGCCGGCCGACGACGTGCTCACCGCCCTGGTCCAGGAGGAGGAGGGCGGCGACCGGCTGAGCCGCGACGAGCTGGTGGCCCAGGTCGTCACGCTGTACGTCGCCGGCCACGAGCCGACGATGTCGCTGATCGGGACCGGCCTGCTGGCGCTCATGCGCCGGCCCGACCAGCTCGCCCGCCTGCGGGACGAGCCCGCGCTGCTGCCCAACGCCGTCCACGAGCTGGCCCGCTACGACGGCCCCAACCAGTTCGTCCGGCGCATCGCGCTCGGCCCCCCGGCGGGTCGGCGGGCGCGACGTCGCCGCCGGCGACGTCCTCTACCTGGCGGTCGGGGCGGCCAACCGGGACCCCGAGCGGTGGGACGACCCCGACGACGTGCGCGTCGACCGCCCCGACGCCTCCCAGCACCTCCAGTTCGGTGGCGGCATCCACCACTGCCTCGGCTCCCACCTGGCCCGGCTGCAGGCCGAGGTCGCGCTCGGCGCCCTCGTGTCGCTCGACGGGCTGGCGCCCGCGGGCGAGCCCACCTGGAGCGAGCGCATGGTGATCCGGGGCCTGCAGCACCTCCCGGTCACCTACGACCCCGCCTGAGAGCGTGCCGCGGAACGTGAGGCACGCGACCGGCGTGCCCCTGCGGTCGATCGGCGCCCGCAGCCCGGGCGCCAGCCCCGCCCGCTCCCCCGCCGCCGCCACCGCCGCGGCCTGGGCGGCCGCCACGAGCAGGGCGGCCCGGCCGCCCGGCCGCAGCACGCGGGCCACCTCGGCCATCGCCGCGGCCACGATCCCGGTGGCGTCCGGGTCGTAGGGCGGCTCGGTGGCCACCGCGTCGACCGACCCGGCGGCCAGCGGGAGCGCGGCCGCGTCGCCGACCACGTGGTGGTCGGCGAGCTCCGCCAGGCCGTGGCGCAGGCGGGGGTCGACGTCCAGGGCGGTCGCCCGCCACCCGGCGGCCCGGGCCGCGATGACCACGCCGCCCGCGCCCGCGAACGGGTCGAGCAGGCCGCCCCGGCCCGGGGGCGCCACCAGGTTGACCAGCAGGCGGGCGTCGGCCACCGGCAGCGCCCGGTGCTCCCGCGGGCCCGGGCCGCCCCGGTAGCCGTCGATCCGGCGGACCACCCCGTCGCCGCACTCCAGCAGGAACGGGCGCCGGTCCGGCGCGCCGGCCCGCAGCACGCCGTCCGGCTCGGCCCACACGGGCTCCAGGACCACGTCGTTGCGCCGCCACCGGGCCCGGGTCCACGCCGGGTCCGGGTCGGCCACCTCGGCCAGCGGGCGGACCAGCTCGACCGCGCCCGAGTAGCCGAGGGGCGCCAGCCGCGCCGCGACGGCCGCGGCGGGCGTGTCGTCGAGGCCGACCCACGCCACCCCCGCCTCCCCGGACAGCGGCCCGGCCGCCACGGGGTGCGCACCCCGGTCCGCCAGCAGGGCCACGACCTCGGCCACCGCCGCCTCCCGCGCCCGCCGCCGCGACGGGCGCACCCGCAGGACCAGGGTCGCCGTCAGATCTCCTCGCGGCGCTGCATGTACCGGAACGTGAACCACCCCGGCAGCATCGGCAGCCAGTACGTCACCAGCCGGAACGTCAGCACCGCCGACACCGCCGAGCCCACGGGCATCCCGTAGCCGGACAGGGCGCCGACCAGCGCCGCCTCCACCGCGCCCAGGCCCCCGGGCGTGGGCGCCGCCGAGCCCAGGGCCGCGGCCACCAGGTAGGCCGCCCCGATCTCCGGGAAGCTCACCCCGCCCCCGAACGCCGCCACCGACGCCGCCAGCGTGATGATGAACGACAGCGTGATCCCCAGCGAGCCGTACACCAGGCTGATGACCCGCAGCGGGTCGGTGAGCACGTCGGCCACCGCGGACAGGGCGTTGCGCAGCTGGGCCACGACCGGCGGCAGCACCCGGCGCCGCACCGACGGCACCAGCCCCACCACCAGCCCGCTGGCCGACAGCGCCACGGCGATGACGATGAACAGCGCGTCGGCCTCGGGCAGCGAGAAGCCGACCGAGCTCGTCCCCACCCAGGCGATGAACGCGAAGGTGAGCAGCAGGTGGACCACGAAGCCGGCCAGCGCGCACAGCCCGACCGCGGCGGCCGCCGGCCCCGGCTCGAGGCCGGACCGCTGCAGGAAGCGCACGCCGATGGCCAGGCTGCCGGTGTTGGCCGGGGCGATGCGGCTCACGAACGACGAGGCCAGCTGCATGCGGAGCGCGGGCAGGTAGGCGATCGGCTCGCGCACCGCGGCCACGAACGCCAGCGCCGCGAACACGATGGTGGCCGCGGCCCCCACCACCATCGGCCCCAGCCACCACCAGTTGGCCTCGCTGGCGGCCTCGGCCGTCTCGTCGAAGTTCGCGAGCTGGGGCAGCAGGAAGTAGAAGGCGCCGGCCAGCGCCGCGATCGTCACGACCGTGCGGGGCCGGATGCGGTCGAGGCGGGCCAGCGCGACCGGCTCGACCCCGGTGGCGTGGCGCACGGCGTCCCGCAGGGCGTCGAGGACCTCCTTGTTGCTGCGCCACGCCGCCCGGGTGGCGGCCGGCAGGGCCAGGGGCTGGAGGTAGGGCATGGCGGTGACGACGGCCAGCTTGCCCACGGCCTCCACCGCGATGTCGACCGCGGCGGGGGCGCCGATCTCCAGCGCCGTCGACACCAGCAGCTGGGCCCGGTCCAGCGCCAGGTCCCGGTCGGACGCGGCCAGGGCGGCGGCGTCGAAGCCCCGCAGCACCGCCTTGCCGTCGGCGGTCACCGTCACGTGCTCGAGGCCCAGGTTGCGGTGGGCGATGCGGTCGCGGTGCAGTGCCGCCACCTGGCGCCACACGTCGCCCAGCAACACCCGGTCGAGGCGCTCGACCGGCAGGTCGGCGGCGGACACGCCCGCGACCGCCTCCTCGACCAGGCCGACCGAGCCGTTGTGGGACGCCACGATGGCCCGCACCGCCGCCACCCGGGCGCCGGTGTCGCCCGCGGCCCGCTGGGCCAGGGCCTCGTGCTCGATCCGGCGCTGCACGGTGTCGTAGGGCCGGTCGGTCACCCAGCGCCGCAGCCGGGCCGAGCGCCACAGCTGCTCCAGCACGTTCTCGGACCGGTCGTGCACCGTCCGGACCCGCATCTCGAGGCGCGGGCCCGCCCCCATCTCGACCCGGTACACGAGCGGGTTGTTGCCCGCGAGCTGCTCGATCCGGGCCGGGTAGCCGATGGTCCGCAGCATCGACACCAGCTCGGGCGCCTCGGGGTCCGAGCCCTCGGTGCCGAACGCCAGCAGCGTCAGCGAGCCGACCGCCATGCCCACGGCGATGGCCACCACGATGTCGAGCGGCGGCTCGCTCGACGACACCACCCGGAACACCACGAGCAGGGCCACCCCCGTCCACAGCACCCGGCGCCACTGCTGGGACAGCCACGGCGAGGCGACGATCACGAGGGCCACCGCGGCGGCGATCAGCGGCGAGGTGGCGATGGCCGGGTCGGTCAGCTCGACCACCCGGTCCGTCGCCGGGTCGACGGCCGCGATGACGCCCTGGTTGGCCAGGAAGTCGGTCAGCCACGCCATGGCGAGGCCCGCACCCACCGCCCCGGTCAGCAGCGCGGCCGCCTGCCGGAACCGGCGGCGCACCACCAGCACGATCAGCGCCGCCAGCGGCACGACGCCGGCCACGATGACGACGAGCCCGGTCAGCGCCTCGGCGAAGCGGTCGGGCACCCGCTCGTAGACGTCGACGAGGTCCTCCTCGGCACCGCCGATGGTGTTGCGCAACCAGGTCGCGACGAGCACACCGACCCCGACGAGCGCCAGCGCCGCGATGAGCCGCACGACGTCGGCCTGCGAGCGGACGCGCTGGCGGGGCGAGACCGACACCACGACGCCGGCCAGCACGCCCACCTGCTCGTTCTCGTCCGGCGTGGCGTCCGGAGGCACCACGGCATCTGTGCTCTGCACCTCGTTCATCCTCCCACGGCGGACTCCCCCCGCTGATGACGGTGGGTTTCGCTCCGCCGGGCACGCCGATGACCGGGGCGCGGGCGAGGCCGCCGCCTGGCGGCGTCCGCCCGCCCAGGGGGTGAGCGTTCACCGGCACCTCGACGGGTGGACACCTCGCCGTCTCCTGGTGCTCAGGTCGCGCCCGTAGCGTCCCGGCCGTGGCGCGGGACGGAGGACACCAGGGCGGGCTGACCAGGCGCGTCGCGGCCGGCGCCGCGGGCACGGCGGCGGTGGCGAGCGGGGTGCTGTGGGCGCCGCTGGCACCCGCACCGGTGGGGGCGGCGGCCCCCGATCCGACCCCCAACGTCCTCGTCATGATGGTGGACGACATGGGCTGGGGCGACTCGCCTGCCCACAACCCGGGGTCCCGCATCCCGATGCCCAACGTCGAGCGCCTGGCCGCCGGCGGCATGACGCTGACCCGGGCCTACACCACCCCCAAGTGCGCGCCTACCCGCTACAACCTGCTCACCGGCAACTTCACGGCCCGGGGCCGCCGGCCCGAGGGCACGTGGAACTACCGGGGCGGCGGCGGGTCGCAGATCCTGCCCGGGCAGCAGACGGTCGGGAACATCCTCGACCGCCACGGCTACGACAACGGCTTCGTCGGCAAGCTCCACATGGGCGGCAACTTCTTCCAGCGGGGCACCAACCAACTGGCCCCCTGGGACGGCCCCGAGGACCAGATCGACTTCGAGCGGGGCATGTTCCAGGGCCCCCGCTCGTACGGGTTCGACTACTCCTACCTGCTGCTGCGGGGCATCCAGGAGTCGCCCTACGCGTACTTCGAGAACGACAGGCTGGTGGGCGAGCAGGACACGATGGTGCAGTGGCCCGCCGGCGAGTTCGGGGACTCCGAGGTCCTCGTGCCCGGCATCGGCGTGCCCGACTGGGACAGCACCGGGACCGGCGAGCGGCTGACCCGGTCGGCCCTCGACTTCATCGACCGCCACCACGACCGCAACGTCGCCCGCGGCACCGACGACCCGTTCTTCCTGTACTTCGCGCCGCCGGCGCCCCATGACCCCGTGACGCCGCCCGCCGACATGCTGGGCGTGCCGATCCGCGGCGCCACCGGGCTCGGGCCCCGGGCCGACATGGTGTACCAGAACGACGTGTCGCTCGGGCTCCTGCTCGACGCGCTCGACGACCGGGGCCTCACCGAGGACACGCTCGTGCTCTTCCTGTCCGACAACGGCGGCGTCCGCCCCGACCCCGCGGAGCTGGACGCCGGCCACGACAAGCACGGCGGGCTGCGGGGCCACAAGGGCGAGATCTGGGAGGGCGGGGCCCGCACGCCCCTCGTCGCCATGTGGGGCGACGGGACGCCCGCGGGGTCGGTCATCCCGCCGGGGTCGACGTCGAGCCAGCTCGTGGCCGTCCACGACCTGGCCGCCACGCTGGCCGCCGTCGTCGGCGAGAACCTCCCGACCGACCAGGCCCGCGAGAGCCACGACATCCTGCCGGTGCTGACCGGGAGCCAGCCCCCCGGGGTGCCCGTGCGGGCGTGGTACGTCAACGTGGCCCGGGAGGTGGCGGGCCTGCCGGCCCCGCCCCGGTGGTCGATCACCGACGGACGCTGGAAGCTCGTGCTCGACGAGGCCGACGCCCCCGCGGGGCTCCACGACCTGACGGCCGACCCGGCCGAGGCGACCAACCGCGTGGCCGAGCCCGCCCAGGCCGGCCGGGTGCAGAGGATGCGGGACCGGCTGCTCGCCCTGCGGGCGGCCGAGCGCACAGCGCCGGCGATGGCGCTGCCCACCCCGCTCGGGCCGTCCGCAGGGCCCCCGTTCACGCCGGCCACCGACGCCGGGGTGTTCCTGTGGCAGGACACCGCGTCCGGCCCGCTCCGCCTGCGGGCCAACGGCGCCGGCTCGACCGCCCGCTTCGACGTGACGGTGCTCGCCACCGAGCCGTTCGCGGCGGTCACGCCTGTCGACGTCGAGGCGGGCGACACGGTGGCGGTCGACGGCAACACGGTCCGGTTCACCGCCAACGCCTCCCGGTGGTGGGACGGGCTCGACCTGGCGCTCCCGGCGGGTGCCGACCTGGCCGTCCAGGTGTCCCGGGACGGCGTCCCCGCCCCCGGCCTGCTGCGGCTCGGCCCGACCGCGGCGCCGGTGGCCGCAACGCCTGGGTGGTGCCCGGCACCGCGCTCCCCGCGCCGCCCGCGTTCCGGGTCGGGCGCGACCTCGGGAGCTTCGTCGGGCGGCTGCCGTCCGGCACGACGACCGTGCGCCTCGGCGGCGACGGCGTCCCCCACCGGCTGGGGACGACTCATCGCGTCCCGCCCGGTCACGGTGACGGCCCTCGACGTCGAAGCCGACGACGCGTTCGCCCCGGGCGCCCGGTCGGCGTCGCTGTCGGGCACGGTGGGCTCGTGGTGGGACGGCTTCGACGTGCAGGCGCCGGCCGGGACGACCTTCGCCCTCCACGTGGACGAGCAGGGGCAGGAGCTGGTGCACCAGCTCAACCCGGGCGCCGGCTCCCTCGGCCTCCCGAACGCCCGCTGGATCCGGCGCTAGCCCGCGGCCCTGTCGGGGTCGGCGGCTATTCGCTGGCCGGCCGGCTCCCGCCGTGGGATGCTGCCGCCGACGCCGAGCCGAGGAGGTGCGACCGTGACAACGATCGTCGCCCGCCCCCGCGGCTCCGCGCCCTGCCTCCCGTCCCCGTGACCCTCAGGGCGCCCTGCGAGCCGTTCGGGCCTCACCCGACCGCATCGCATCCCTGGAGGATCCCGTGCCCACGCACGACCCCGAGCGCGCCGCACCGGCGTGGCTCACCGACGGCGGCACCACCGACGAGGTGGTCGGCCTGCTGAAGACCGGCAAGGAGGCCGAGGTGTTCGTCGTGGAGCGACGCTCGCTCGACGGCGCCCGGCGCGCCGTGCTGGCCCGCAAGCGCTACCGGCCCCTGTCCGTCGCCAAGGGCGAGCTGGAGGCCCTCGGCTTCTCGCGGGCCCGCACGTTCACGGCCGACGCCCGCTACCGGGAGGGCGAGGGCTTCCGCTACAGCCGCGACGCTCGGGCGGTGGCGCGCCGGTCCGCCCACGGGCGCCGGGTGCTGGCCGAGCGCTGGACCGCCCACGAGTGGGAGGCGCTCGTGCGGGCCCACGCCGCGGGCGTGTCCGTGCCCTACCCGGTCGAGCAGGCCGAGGACGGCCTGGTCATGCAGTTCCTGGGCGACGGGGGCGTGGGCGCCCCCCGCCTGGTGTCGGCCCGGCTGACCGGGGCCGAGCTGCGGGTGGCGCTGGCCCAGGTGCTCGACGACGTGGCCCGGCTGACCCGGGAGGGCCTCGTGCACGCCGACCTGTCGCCGTACAACGTGCTGTGGTGGCGGGGCCGGGCCTGGCTGATCGACTTCCCCCAGGCCGTCGACCTGGTGACCAACCCCGGCGGGCTCGACCTGCTGCACCACGACGTCACCACCGTGTGCGGCTGGTTCGCCCGCCGGGGCGTGGACTGCGACGGCGAGGCGGCCTTCGCCGCCCTGCTCGCCGATGCGTTTTGACCGTGCTTCCCGCTCTTGCTGCTTCGCAGCGGGCCGCTCGGGCCACGGCTGCGCCGGCGAGGCGCAGCCTCTAGAGCTTCGACAGCACCGAGTCGGCGGAGCTCACGTCGAGGCCGGGGGCCGGTTCGACCATCAGCTCGGTCACCACGCCGTCCTCGATGATCGCCGCGTAGCGCTGCGAGCGGGTGCCGAGGCCGAACCTGGAGCCGTCCATCGTGAGGTCCATGGCGGCGGTGAAGTCGCCGTTGCCGTCGGACAGCATGACCACGCTGCCCTCGGTGTTCTGCGTCTGGCCCCACGCCCCCATGACGAACGGGTCGTTGACGGCCACGCACGCGATGGTGTCGACGCCCTTGGCCCTGAGGTCGTCGGCCCGCAGCACGAAGCCGGGCAGGTGGTGGTCCGAGCAGGTGGGGGTGAACGCGCCCGGCACCGCGAACAGGACGACCTTGCCCGCACCGAGGACGTCGTTGCTCTGCACCGGCGCGGGGCCGTCGGCCGTCATCGTCATCAGCGTGACGTCGGGGATCTTGTCGCCTACCGAGATCGCCATCGATCTGTTCCTCCGGGGTGAATTCCTACGAACCTCGATCATGCCCCACGGGGGCGCCGGGCGCGCCACCGCCCCCGGGCGCTCCGTGTGGCGACCGAGGGCGGTGGCGGTGATCCGTCAGCTGTGCGTGACCGTCAGATCCGGCGACCGACGCCGCGGCGGTGGCTCATGGCGTTGTAGATCAGCAGGGCCACGATGGCGCCGATGATCGAGCCGACCACGCCGGACGGCTGCAGGGCACCCTCGCCGATGTCCTTGTCGAACAGGACGTAGCCGAGGAAGCCGCCGATGAACGAGCCCACGACCCCCAGCACGACTGTCTGGACGAAGGACATGGGATCACGGCCAGGCACCAGCAGGCGGGCCAGATAGCCGGCCACGATGCCGATGATGATCATGGTGATGATGAAACCGAGCACTGTGTCTCTCCCGTCCCGGCAGCGGCGAGCCGCTGCGGCAATTGGTCGACACAGGAATGCCCAGGGTGCGGGGGGCACATACATGCGTGCCCCGCCGGCACCCGCCCGTCACACGGGCTCGAGCTCGCGGTCCTCGTCGGCGGGGGCCTCGTCCGTGGCGGCCCCGTGGCCCTCGACGTCGATGCTGGGGCAGGATCCGGTCCAGCCACCGCGGCAGCCACCAGTTGCGGTCGCCGAGCAGCTCCATCGTCGCCGGCACCAGCAGCATGCGGACCACCGTGGCGTCCAGCAGGACGGCGGTGGCGAGGCCGATGCCGAACAGCTTGACGGTCCGGTTCGACTCCAGCAGGAAGCTGCCGAACACCACGACCATGATGAGCGCCGCGGCCGTGATGACCCGGGCGGTGGCGGCGAGGCCGTCGGCCACGGACGTGTGGCTGTCGCCGGTGCGGTCCCACTCCTCCTTCACCCGCGACAGGAGGAAGACCTCGTAGTCCATCGACAAGCCCGAACACGATGGCGAAGAGCATCATCGGGATGAAGGGCTCGACCGGGGCGCTGTCGATCCCGAGGACCGGGCCCGCCCAGCCCCACTGGAACGCCGCCACCACGACGCCGTAGGCGGCGCCGATGGACAGCAGGTTCATGACCACGGCCTTCAGCGGCACGAGAAGCGACCGGAACACGACCATCAACAGCAGGAACGACAGCGTCAACACCGCGGCGAAGAACACCGGCAGGCGCTCGGCCAGGTACTCGGAGAAGTCGACGCCCACGGCCACGGTGCCGGTGACGGCCACGTCGAGCCCGGTGCCGGCGGTGGCGGCGGGGATCACCGTGTCGCGCAGGCGGGCCACGGTGTCGGTGGTGGCCTCGTCCTGGGGCGCGGTGGTCGGGATGACCTGCCACACGACCGCGGACGGGTCCTCGGGATCGTCCGGCACCGCCGGGCTGGCGAACTCGACGCCCGGGTCGGCGGCGACCGCCTCGCTCACCTGCTCGAGCGCCTCGGGATCGAGGTCGCCGGGCACGAGCGAGGCCAGCACCAGCGGTCCGTTGAACCCGGGGCCGAAGCCCTCGGCCCGCATGTCGTAGGCGCGCCGGGTGGACGTGTCCTCCGGGTAGTTGCCCTCGTCGGGGAACCCCAGCCGCAGGCCGAGGACGGGCAGGGCCAGGATCACCAGCACCAGCACGCCCGCGAGGGCGGCGGGCCACGGGTGGTGCTGGATGAGCCGGCTCCACCGGTAGGCGGTGGTCTCCCGCACGGGGCGCTCGGCCCGGCGCGGCACCTCGCGGCGCAGGGGGCGCACCGCGAACCCGGCCAGCAGCACGACCACCGCGACCGGCAGGGCCAGCACGAAGGCGCTGGCGCCGGCGCCGACGCCGATGAGGGCGATGGCCACGAGCCCGGCGGCGATGAGGCCCCGCCACCGGGTGGTCTCGACCCGGGAGCCGGCGAAGCCGAGCAGCGCGGGCAGCAGCGTCAGGGACGCCACGAGCGTGGTGGCCACGACGGCGGCCGTGCCGACGGCCAGGCCGGTGATGAAGCTGACGTCCATCACCAGCATGCCGAGCAGCGAGATCACGACCGTGGTGCCGGCGAACAGCACGGCCCGGCCGGCGGTGTCCATGGCCACGACCGTGGCCCGCTCGATGTCGTGGCCGGCATGGAGGTTCTCGCGGAACCGGGTGACGATGAACAGCGCGTAGTCGATGCCGACGCCGAGGCCGATCATCACGCCGAGGATCGACGCGAAGTCGGGCATGGACACGATGTGGCCCAGGAAGCCGGCCAGCACGGTGCCGACGCCGATGCCGGCGAGGGCGACGCCGATGGGCAGGCCCATGGCCAGCACGGACCCGAACGCCACCACGAGGATGAAGATGGCGAACCCGAGCCCGATGGCCTCCGACGACGGGGCCTCGAACTCGGCGAAGATCTCGCCCCCGAGCTCGACGTCCACGCCCGGGATGTCGTCGGGCAGCTCGGCCCGGATGTCCTCGGCCAGCGCCGTCGCCTCCTCCTGGGTGACGTCGGAGGGCAGCTCGATGGACGCGTAGGCGATCTTGCCGGCCTCGGGGCCCTCGACCGCGATCTGGCGGGCGCCCTCGGGCGTGTAGGGGCTGACGAGGTTGAGGCCGTCGAGCGCGGCGATGCGGTCGAACGCCTCGGACATCTCGGCGCGGACGGCGGGGTCCTCGACCCCGTCCTCGGCCTGGAACACGACCGAACCGCCCCAGCCGGCCCCGAAGCCGCCGAAGTTCTCCTCGAGGATGTCGCTGCCGCGCTTGGACTCGACGTCGGGCAGCTCGAACTCCGAGCGCGTCTCGGTGCCGACGGCGGACAGGGTGGTGAAACCGATGATCAGCGTCGCAACCCAGGCGACGACGACGATCCAGCGGCGCCGGTACGACCAGCGCCCGAGACGAGCGAACACGGGGGAGCCTCCACGGGGGCACGGGATAGCGGCGGCGGCTTGACGCTACCGGTGGTCCCGGCGGGTCGCGGGTGGTCGTTTGACACACCTGACGCACGATCTGTCGTCCCTCACCGCGGATACGCGCGGTGAGGGGCGACAATCCGGGGATGCTCCCCTCCCGTGCCGACATCACCGACGCCGCCGCGCGGCTGGCGCCCTACGTGCGCACCACGCCGGTCCTGACCGTGGACGCCGCCGACCTCGGCCTGGCCGCGGACCGGGCGCCCGTGGTCCTCAAGCTGGAGCTGGTCCAGCACGCCGGGTCGTTCAAGGCCCGGGGCGCCCACCTGCACCTGCTGGCCGGCGACGTGCCGCCCGCCGGCGTCGTGGCCGCCTCCGGGGGCAACTTCGGCGTCGCCGTCGCCTACGCCGCCCGCCGGCTGGGGGTCCCCGCCACCGTGTTCGTGCCCGACTCCAGCGCCCCGGCGAAGCTCGGCCGGCTGCGGTCGCTGGGCGCCACCGTCGAGGTCGTCCCCGGCCTGTACGACGACGCGCTGGACGCCAGCCGCGCCGCCGCCGAGCAGACCGGCGCCCGCTTCCTCCACGCCTTCGACCAGCCCGAGATGATCCTCGGCTCGGGCACGCTGGCCGCCGAGCTGGCCGGTCAGGCCGACGTCGACCGGGTGCTCGTGGCCGTGGGCGGCGGCGGGCTCATCGGGGGGATCGCCTCCTGGTACCGGGGCGAGGTGGCCGTCACCGGGGTCGAGACCGCCGGGTGCCGCACGCTCGACGCCGCCCTCGCCGCCGGCCGGCCCGTCGACGTGGACGTGTCGGGCATCGGGTCGGACGCGCTCGGCGCCCGGCGGGCGGGGGCGCTGGCCTTCGCCGCCGCCGAGCGGTGGGTGGACCGGGTGGTGGTCGTGTCCGACGACGACGTGGTCGAGGCCCAGCGGCGCCTGTGGTCGGCGTTCCGCCTGGCCACCGAGCCGGCGGGCGCCGCCGCCCTGGCCGCGCTCACGACCGGGGCGGTCGCCGACCCCGGCGAGCGGGTGGCGGTCGTCGTGTGCGGGGCCAACGTCGACCCCGCCACCCTGGCCTCGGCCTAGGCGTCGGGGTCGACGCCGAGGACCACGAGCCCGAGCGTGCCCGACCCCGCGGCGCTGGTGGTGAGCTGGTTCCCGGCCGCGGCCGGGTCGCCCGCGATCGAGTCGTCCTCGTTGCGGGTGTCGCGGGTGCCCAGGGCGGCGTAGGGGTCCTCGGTGAAGAC
The DNA here is from genome assembly GCA_963759225.1 of uncultured Acidimicrobiales bacterium. Taxonomy (GTDB): domain Bacteria; phylum Actinomycetota; class Acidimicrobiia; order Acidimicrobiales; family VFJN01; genus ZC4RG19. The sequence goes on from CAVWYL010000006.1 coordinate 202,882, forward strand.
CTCGTCGGTCACGTCGTCGTCGAAGTACAGCTGGGTGGTCAGCACCTCGGCGTCGTTCAGCCGCACCTTGGTGTGGATGTGCACCGTCCGGCCCCGGTACCAGCCCGGGTAGTTGGTGGCGAACTCGACGATGCCCTCGGCGTCGGCGACCTGGGAGCCCCGCAGGAACGTCGTCCCCTCCCCCGCGTCGTCGGAGCTGCCGGCGCCGTCGCTGAACGCCGAGTAGTCGCCGTCCACGTCGCAGTGCCACACGTCGACGACCGCGCCGGGCACCGGGTTGCAGTCGGCGTCCACCACCCGGATGCCCAGGCGCAGCGGATGGCCGGCCAGGCCCTCGGTGATGTCGCGGCGCTCCAGGCCCACGTCGGCGTAGAACGGGCCCTCGGTCTGCTCGGGCGCCAGCAGGCACGTCCCGAGGGCGGCGAAGTCCGCGGCGGTCAGGGCGCCCTCGCCGGACGCGGCCGCCCCGGCGGCCGGTGGTCGAGGTGGTGGAGGCCGCGGCCCCGTCGCCGCCGGTCCCGCCGTCGCCGTCGGAGTCGGACGGGTCGTCGCCGTCGCCGTCGCCGTACGAGCAGCCGACCATCACCGCGCCGACGAGGGCGGCGCCCCCGGCCAGGAACGTGCGGCGGGTGGTGGGGCGGGCGTCGGTGGTCGGTTCCATGGGCTGCATCACACCACGCCTTCCTGAGAGTCGGCGGTGAGCCCGCTGCGAGTCTCCTGCCCCGCCCGCCACGTGGCCCGGCTCAGCAGGTTGGCGCCCACCGGCATGGTCAGGACCTGGAGCGCGGCCGCCAGCAGCAGCGACGTGACGTCGTTGGGGTGGTCGAGCGTGACCGCCGCCCCCACCAGCACCAGCACGACCCCCAGCGTGGACGCCTTGGTCAGCGCGTGCATCCGGGCCAGCACGTCCGGGAACCGGACCACGCCGACGGCGGCCAGCAGCGTGAGCACCGCGCCGAACAGCGCCAGGACCTGGCCGGTCACTGCCCCGCCCCCTCGATGAACCGGGCCACGATCCCGGTGCTGACGAAGCCGACGAGCGTGGCCACCACCGCCACCGGCAGGAACGCCCCCTCCCCCGTCTGCATGGCCTGCACCGCCAGGGCGCTGACCCCCACGACCAGCAGGCCGTCCACGCCGACCACCCGGTCGGTGAGCGACGGGCCCGCCACGAGCCGGTAGCCGAACCCGACCGCCGCCAGGGCCAGGACCACGAACGCCGCCGCCGTCACGGCGCCGACACCGCCGCGATCGCCTCCGGCGTGCCGAAGGCCCGCACCACGAGGTCGCGCAGGCTCCAGATGTCCCGGCGCACCTCCTCCACGCTGTGCAGGTGGAGCACGTGGACCAGCATCTCCGACGGGGCCCGCCCCACCTCGACCGGCATGGTGCCCGGCGTCATGGCGACGAGGTTGGCGAGCAGGGCCACGACCTCGTCCGAGCACTCGGGCAGCGGCACCCGCACCACCCCGGTGGAGATCCGCGGCCGGGGCGCCAGCACCTCCCGGGTGAGCACGACGTTGGCGACCACGAGGTCCCGGGCGAGCCGCACGGCGAGCCGGGCCAGCGGCCAGGGCCGCACGACGGGCAGGTGCGCCCGCCGCCGGGCGTCGGGGATGGCGACGAGCAGGCCGAGCGCGACCACCAGGCCGCTGGCGACGTTGGCCCACGACACCGAGCCCCAGGCCAGCAGCCAGATGGCCAGCAGCAGGCCGACGAAGCCGATCGAGCTCCTCATCCGAGCACCTCCGTGATGTACGCGTGCGGGTCGAGCAGGTCGGCCGCGGCCCGCACGCAGAAGTCGTACAGCGGCCCGGCCGCCAGGCCGAGGGCCAGCGTGAGCAGGGCCAGCGCGGCCGTGGGCAGGATCATGAGCAGCGGACCGCCGAGCGGCTCGCCCGGCCGGTCGAGCCGGGCGTCCGGCACCGGGTCCCGGGCCGGCGCCCAGAACACCGAGATCCACACCTTCATCAGCGAGTAGAGCGTCAGCAGCGTGACCGCCAGCGACACCGCCAGCACCGCCCACGCCGACCGGCCCGCGGCCGCGTCCACCAGGGCGAACTTGGCCACGAACCCCGACAGCGGGGGCAGGCCCGACGAGGCTGAGCGCGGGCACGAGGAACAGCACCGCCAGCACGGGCGCGGTGCGGACCATGCCGCCCAGCCGGCTCAGCCGGCTCGACCCCCCGGCGTGCTCGATCAGCCCCCCGGACAGGAACAGCCCGGTCTTGGCCACGATGTGGTGCACGGTGTACAGCACCGCCGCCCCCAGCCCGGCCACGGTGAACAGGCCCAGGCCCATGATCATGTAGCCGATGTGGCTCACGATCTGGAACGAGAAGATGCGCTTCACCTCGCCCTGGGCGATGGCGCCGAGCACGCCCACCAGCATCGTGGCCGCCGCCAGGACCAGCAGCAGCGTGGCCGGCCGGGTCGAGGCCGGGAACAGCAGGGTCTGGGTGCGGATGATGGCGTACACGCCGACCTTGGTCAGCAGGCCGGCGAAGATGGCGGTCACCGGCGAGGGGGCCGTCGGGTAGCTGTCGGGCAGCCAGGAGAACAGCGGGAAGATGGCCGCCTTCACGCCGAACACCACGAGCATCAGCACGGCCAGGGCGCTGCGCAGCCCGCCGGGCAGGTCGGCGATCCGCTCGGCCAGTTGCGCCATGTTGACCGTCCCCGTGGCGGCGTAGACGAACGCGAGCAGGGCCACGAACAGCACCGAGGCCAGCAGGCTGACGACGACGTAGGTCATGCCCGACCGCACCTGGTCGAGGCGCCCCCCGAGGGTCAGCAGCACGTAGCTGGCCGTCAGCATCATCTCGATGGCGACGAACAGGGTGAACAGGTCGCCGGTGAGGAAGGCGGCCGCCACCCCCGCCGCCAGGATCAGGTACACGGACTGGAAGCCGACGTGGTTGCGCTCGGCGCCGGGCTGGCCGATGGCGTAGACGAGCACGGCCAGGAGCATCACGGCCGCCACCACCAGCATCAGCGCGGAGAAGCGGTCCGCGACCAGCGCGATCCCGAGCGGGGCCGGCCACCCGCCCGCCGCCGACGACACCGGCCCGTCCCGGTCGACGACCACCAGCAGCGCGACGGCCAGCCCCGCCACCGCGGTGAGCGTGGCGAGGCCGATCGCCCGCTGCACCCGCCGGGACCGCCCGAGGAGGATCGACAGCGCGGCCCCGGCCACCGGCAGCAGGATCGGCAGGCTCAACGCGTCACGGCGCGCCCTTCGACGGACCGCACCTTCGGCGCGCGTCGTCGAGCTCGTCGGTGTCGCCCGCGTCCTGCACGTCGACGTCGGGCACGCCCCGGTGCCCGACCTCGCGGTCCTCGACGTCGTCGCGGACCTCGTCGTCGCTGGTCAGCAGCCAGCTCCGGTAGGCGAGCGCCAGCAGCAGGGCGGTCACCCCGAAGCTGATGACGATGGCGGTCAGCGCCATCGCCTGGGTCAGCGGGTCGGCCAGGCCGGCGTCCGGTCCGTTGCCCACGATCGGCGCCCGGCCCCGGTGGCCCGAGCTGACCATCAGCACGTTGGCGCCGTGGCCCAGCAGGGCGATGCCGATGATGATCCGGCTCAGCTTGCGCTGCAGGACCAGGAACGTCCCGAGCCCGAACAGCGCGGCGGCGGTGGCGGCCAACAGGACCGTCACCGGTGCACCCTTCGGCCGCACCGGTGACCGCATCGCCACGTCGTGGCGACAGGACCACTGTGCTTCTGGACCTCGCTGCGCTCGGTCATGACGCCGGCACCCGGGGGTCGTCGCCGAAGGACTCGAACACCATCAGCACCAGGCCGAGGACGACGAGGTAGACGCCCACGTCGAACACGAGCGCCGAGGTCACCTTCACGTGGCCGAGCAGCGGCAGGTCGCCCTCCAGGGCCGCGCTCTCCAGCACGGCCCCGCCGAACGCCAGCGGGACCAGCGCGGTGACCGCCGCCACCAGCAGCCCCGCGCCCATCACCGTCCACGGGTGGGCCCGGGACAGGCTGCGCACCTCGTCGATGCCGCCGGCCACGTAGCGCAGGGCCACGGCGGCGCCCGCGACGATGCCGCCGACGAACCCGCCGCCCGGCTGGTTGTGCCCGGCGAACAGCAGGTACAGCGAGCCGACCATGACCGCGGGGAACACCAGGCGGACGGCCACGTCCACCACCACCAGGTGCCGGACCCGGAGGCGGCGGCCCGCGACCTCGCCCCCGCCGCCCGGCCGGCGGCCGGCCCGGGCCAGGGCGACCGAGCCGATGGCGGCGGCGCACAGGACGGTGATCTCGCCCAGCGTGTCGAAGCCCCGGAAGTCCACGAGGATGACGTTGACGACGTTGCGGCCGCCCCCGTCGGGGACCGCCCGCTCCACCATCTCGCCCGACACCGGCTCCGCCTGCCGGTTGCCCGCCGAGGTCAGGGCCAGCCCGAACACCGTGACCCCCACGGCCACCGCCACCGCGGCCCGCACCGCCCGCCGGCCGAGCGGGGTCCGGCTCTCGAACCGGTCCGGCAGGCGCCGCAGCACCAGCACGAACAGCACGGTGGTCAGGGTCTCGATCGCCACCTGGGTGAGCGCCAGGTCGGCCCCGCCCTGCACCACGAACAGCCCGGCCATGGCGTAGCCCGTCGCCCCCAGCAGCAGCGCGGCCGAGAACCGCCGGCGGACGGTGGCGGCCGCCACCGCCGTGACCAGCACGGCCACGCACACGACCACGTGCCCGACCGAGCCCACGAGGGCGGGCCATCCCGGCCACCCGCCGCCGGCCACGAGGGCGGCGGTCGTGAGCAGGGACGCGGTCGTGAGGACGACGCCGGCATAGGTGGGCAGCGACCCGTTCTGCACGACGGCCGTCAGCCGGTCGGCGCCCGCGTTCACCCCCCGCAGGATCGCCACGTACACCTCGGCGCCGCTCGGCAGGCGCCCGCCCCACGCCAGCACCGGGCGGAGCGGGCGCCGGGCCGCGAACAGGGCGGCGCCTCCGGCCAGCGCCAGGGCCGACGCCGCCAGGGGCAGGTTGACCCCGTGCCACAGGGCGAGGTGCACCGGCTCGACGGCCGGGTCGAGGGCCCGGGCGGCCCCGCCGGCCCACCGGTCGACCAGCGCGGGCGCCACCCCGAGGACCACGGTGACGGCCGCCAGCAGCGCCGCGGGCGCCAGGAACGCCCGGCCCGGCGGGCGGGGCGGCTCGGCGGCCCCGGCGGGATCGCGGGTCCCGGCCAGGCCGAGCGCGCCCCAGGCGAAGCGCAGGCTGTAGGCGGCCGTGAGCATCGATCCCGCCACCACGACGGCCAGGACCGCGCCCGACCACGAGAACGCGCCCTCGGCCAGCGCCGCGAAGTCCTCCTCCTTGGCGACGAACCCGAAGGTCAGGGGCACGCCGGCCATCGACGCGGCCGACACGGCCGTCACGACCACCGTGGGCCGCCAGCCCGGACCCCAGCGGCCGAGCCGGCGCAGGTCCCGGGTGCCGGCCTGGTGCTCGACGATGCCCACGACGAGGAACAGCGCGGCCTTGAAGATCCCGTGGGCGAGCACGAGCGCGCACCCCGCCACCAGGGCGGGGGCGGTGCCGATGCCGAGCAGCACCATCATGAACCCGAGCTGGCTGACGGTGCCGAACGCGAGCAGCAGCTTGAGGTCGTGCTGGCGCAGCGCCCGCAGGCCCCCGGCCACCATCGTGACCAGGCCGACCGTCACCACCAGCGGGCGCCACACCCCGACGGTGGCGAAGGCGGGCGAGAACCGTCCCACCAGGTAGACGCCCGCCGTCACCATCGTCGCCGAGTGCAGGTAGGCGCTCACCGGGGTCGACGCCGCCATCGCCCCGGGCAGCCACGAGTGGAACGGGTACTGGGCCGACTTGGAGAACGCCCCCACGAGCACGAGGACGAGGCCCACCGTCACCGTCGTCCCCCGGGGCGGGTCGGCCAGCACCGCGCCGAGCCCGTAGGTGCCGGCCGCCTGGCCGATGAGCACGACGCCGGCCAGCAGGGCCAGCCCGCCGAGGCCGGTGACCAGCAGGGCCTGGAGGGCGGCGGCCCGGGCCCGGGCGACGGTGTGGTCGTCGCCGATGAGCAGGAACGACGTGAGCGAGGTCAGCTCCCAGAACCCGAACAGCAGGATGAGGTTGTCCGCCAGGACCAGCCCCAGCATCGACCCGGCGAACAGGACGAGCAGGCCGACGAGCCGCCCGTGGCCCGCGCCGCCGCGGGGCAGGTAGGAGGCCGAGTAGGCGAAGATCAGCACGCCGATCCCGGAGATGAGCAGGACGAACAGCGCGGCGAAGCCGTCGAGCCGCAGGTCGACGTCGAGGTCGAGCGCGGGGACCCAGGCGACGCCCTGGTCCAGGGCCTCGCCGCCGAGCACGGCGCCGGCGTTGACCGCGAGCCAGACGAGGACGGCCGCGCTCGGCACGGCGGCGACCGCGAGCGCGCCGCGGCCCGCCCGGCGTCCGGCGGCGACGAGTCCGAGGCCGGCGGCGGCGTGGGCGAGGATGAGCGCGATCACGGGTCGTGCCCGGTCGCGACGACGGGGGCGGGCGCGGGGACGGTCAGTCCGGTGACTCCTCTGGTTGTGGTCCGCGGGACGGCGGACGCGGCGCGGCTGGGGTCAGCGGGCGCGACGCGGCGGACCGCGGCGGCGGAGAGGGGTCAGCGTCGGGCGGCCCGCGGGCGCGGCCGGGAGCGGGGCCGGGCGCAGGCGCCGCGACCGCAGCGCCGCCAGCCAGGCGGCGGCCGCGGCCGCCGGGAGGGCGAGCGGGCGCGCGCTCGCCGCCTCCCGGATCGCGGTCACGCCCACGGCGGGCGCGGACCACACGATCTCGGCCTCCCCGCCGGGGGCCGCGGGTGCGGGCGCGGGCCGCGCCAGGCCGACGAGGCCGAGGACGGCCAGCGCCGCGACCAGCAACGGCACCGTGCGGTGCAGCGGGCGGGGAGACATCTCCCCGGGGAGGCTACCGGTCGGGCTGCGGACGGGCCGCGGCGGTGGTGTCGGCCAGGACCGCCCCGGCCACCGCCCGCACGGCCGCCACGTGGGCGGCCAGCACGTCCGCCACCGTGCCGACCTGGCCGTCCGGCAGCGCCAGGCGGGGCCGGCGGCCGAGCATGGCGTGGAGGCGCTCGGCCACCCACCGCGGGTCGTCGTAGCGGAGCCCGCCGGCGCCCCGGCCCCGGGCCAGGAACGCGGCCCAGCGGTCGCGGTCGCCCGGGTCGAGGGCGCCGCCCGCCCGCTCGCCCGCGGCCAGCGCCCGGTGGAACGCCTCCTCGGTGCCGGTGCCGACGAGCGTCCCGTCCAGCAGCAGCTCCCAGCCGGCGTGGCCGACGGCCCGGGCCGGCCCCGAGCCCAGCCCCCGGGCGGTGAGGTCGCGGCGCAGGGCACCGCTCCCCCGCCGGAACTCGGGGTGGGCGTGGAAGGCGGCGTCGGCCCGCAGGTGGCACGCCACCCCGTCCCCCAGCCGGCCGCCGATCCCGGCCCGCCGCATCCGGATCCCCGCCATCGGCGCCAGGTCCGGCAGCACCGCCCCCAGCAGGAACTCGGGGTCGTCCGCCTCGGCCAGGGCGACATGGGTGTGGCCGAGGAAGTTCACGCCGCCTCGGCCACCGGTGGGGGCAGCGACTCGGGGACGGCCGGCCGGCGCCGCGCCGTGCCGATGGCGTCCGAGGCCAGGACCGCCAGCGCCGCCCACACCAGCACGAACCCGGCCAGCCGGGCCGGCGGCAGCGGCTCGCCGAACACGGCCACGCCGCACACCAGCTGCAGCGTCGGCGTCAGGTACTGGAGCAGGCCGAGCAGCGACAGAGGGATGCGGCGGGCGGCCACGCCGAACAGGATCAGCGGCACCGCGGTCACCACGCCGAGCGACAGCAGCAGCAGGTCACGACCGCCGCCGCCGTGCCCGAGCGCGGCGTCGCCCCGGGCCTGCAGGACCAGCAGCGCCGCGGCCGCCACCGGCAGCAGGACCAGCGTCTCGGTCGCGAGCGAGGTCACGGCGCCGACCGGCACGGACTTCTTGAGGAAGCTGTAGCCGGCGAACGTGCAGGCCAGCACGAGGGCCACCCACGGGACCCGGCCGTAGGCGACCGTGAGCACCGCCACCGCCACCGCGCCCAGGCCCAGCGCCGCCAGCTGGGGCCGGCGCAGGCGCTCCCCCAGCACGACGACGCCGAGGGCCACGGTGAGCAGCGGGTTCACGTAGTAGCCGAGCGCGGCCTCGACCACGTGGCCGTTGTTCACCGCCCAGATGTAGGTGAGCCAGTTGGCGGCGATGAGCAGCGCCGCCGCCGCCAGCCGGGGCAGGGCCCCGGGCGTGGCCCGGACCCCGGCGAGCCAGCCCCGGTCCCGCCGCACGGCCAGCACCACCATCACCACCACGAACGCCCACACGATGCGGTGGGCGAGGATCTCGCCCGCCCCCACCGACTTCAGCTGGTGGAACAGCAGCGGGAACACGCCCCACAGCGAGTACGCGACGACACCGGCGAGGGTCCCCGCCCGCTGCGCCGCGGCGTCGGGGCCCGGGGCGGCGATCGGGGCGGGGCCAGGCACGAGACCCCGACGCTACCGGCGGGTCCCCGCCGTCCCGCCGGGAGTTTCAGCCCGCGAGCGCCCGCACGGCCGCCGCGACCTCGTCGGGTGCCTCCAGCGGCGGCCAGTGGCCGACGTCGGCCAGCCGCTGCAGGGGGACGCCCGGCAGGCGCTCGGCCAGCCGGTCCGCCACGTGGCCGCCCGAGATGGGGTCCAGCTCGCCCCACACGAACCGCATCGGCACGGCCTCGGCCTCCAGCGACGCCCGCCAGCGGTCGGCGTTGGCCCGGCGGTCGGCCACGTAGTGGAGCAGCTCGTGGGCCTGGAGGCGGCCGCCGTCGTGCTCCAGCGCCTCCCACAGCCCGTGGATCTCCTCGTCGGACATGGGCCGCCGGGTGCCCCACGTGATCCGCATGCCGCCGGCGAAGGCCTCCTCGTTCATGGCGGCCGCCAGCGCCGGTCCGGTCTCGGGGTCGATCAGCATCGCCTGCCCGGGCGTCGGCCGGTGCAGGTCGGGGTAGAGCCCGCCGTTGGTCCAGACGACGCCGGTGACCGTGGCGGGCCGGTCGCCGGGGGCCTCGATCTGGCGGGCCAGCAGCTCCTGGCCGACGGACACGCCGTAGTCGTGGGCCAGCACCACGGTCTCGGTCACGCCGAGGGCCCGCCAGGTGGCCTCGACGGCGTCGGTGGCCCCGTGGATCGAGTACGGGTGCCCGACCGGCTTGGCCGACGCCCCGAACCCGGGGAAGTCGGGCGCCACCACCCGCAGCCGGCCGAGCCGGTCGAGCACGGGCACGACGTCGAGCGTGGACGCCGGGTACCCGTGCAGGTAGGTGACGACGGGGCCGTGGCCCTCGTCGTGCACCGCCACCCGCACGCCGTCGACCTCGATCGCCCCGGCCCGCGCCGCCCACTCCGCGAAGGTCACCATCGCCCCGGGCTACCACACCCGCGGGCGCCGGGCCCGGTGCCCGCGGCGTGCGTGCCTACAGTGCGGTGATGCGACGGCGGCAGAAGGGGAACCCGCTCCTCTCGTACTTCGAGGGCGAACCCGACCGGCTCATCCACAAGTGGATGCACTACTTCGACATCTACCACCGGCACTTCGCGCCCTACCGCGACGAGCCGGTCACGGTCGTCGAGGTGGGCGTGTACCACGGCGGGTCGCTGCGCATGTGGCGCGACTACTTCGGCCGGCGGGCCCGCATCGTCGGCGTCGACATCGACCCCCGGTGCAAGGCGCTCGAGGAACCGGGCACCGAGATCGTCATCGGCGACCAGGAGGACCGTGGCTTCCTCCGCGAGCTGCGCGAGCGGGTCGGGCCGATCGACGTGGTCATCGAGGACGGCGGCCACACGATGGGCCAGCAGATCGCCACCCTCGAAGAGCTGTGGCCCGCCGTGGTGCCCGGCGGCGTCTACCTGGTCGAGGACCTGCACACGTCGTACTGGGACGAGTTCGGCGGCGGCCACCGCAAGCCCGGGACGTTCATCGAGTACGCCAAGGACCTCGTCGACGACATGCACGCGTGGCACACGCGCGAGCGCGGCCACCCGCCGACCGACTGGACCCGCACCATCGCCGGGATGCACGTCTACGACAGCGTCATCGTGTTCGACAAGGCCGACGTGACCGAACCGGTGGTGCGGAAGTCGGGCCGGCCGTCGTTCCCCGACGAGGACGCGCCGGCGCCCTGAGCTTCCGGATGCTGGAGGCGGCGAGGGGAATCGAACCCCTGTACAGGGCTTTGCAGGCCCTTGCCTAAGCCACTCGGCCACGCCGCCGTGAGCCGCCCACCATAGCGAAGGGCCCCGGAGCGGCCCGCGATCGGGAAACCGGGTCAACGGGCCGGGGCGAACTCCACCGCCTCCAGGGCCCGCAGGGCGTCGAAGCGGGCCCGCAGCTCGGCCCGGCGGCCCGGGTCGTGGGCCAGGTTGACCAGCTCGTGCGGGTCCTCGTGGAGGTCGTAGAGCTCGTGCTCGTGGTCCTCGAAGGCGGCGTCGGGGCCGTAGAGCATGGGCGTCGGCCGGCCGGACAGGTCGTCGTTGGGCAGGCCGCCCCCCACGCCGAAGTAGCGGGCGTACTTGTAGCGCCCGTCGAACGTGCCCCGGATCTGCCAGCGGGTGTTGCGGATGTTCACCGTGTGGGCGGTGGCGTGGCAGAACAGGACCTCGTCGCGCACGGACGCCGACGGGTCGGCCAGCACCGGGCCCAGGTCGACGCCCCGCATGCCCGGGTCGGGCTCGACGCCGGCCAGGCCGCAGATCGTGCGGGCCAGGTCGACGTGGCTGGTGAGCGCCGCCGTGGTGGCGCCGGGGGCGGTGAGGCCGGGGGCCTTCACGACCGCGGGCACCTTCATGATCTCGTCGTAGACGAACGGTCCCTTCGACCGCAGCCCGTGCGATCCGCACATGTCGCCGTGGTCGGACGTGAACACGACGATCGTGTCGTCCCACGCCCCGCTGGCGTCGAGCGCGCCCAGCACGGTGCCGAGCGACTCGTCGGCCAGCTCGTGGAGCCGCACGTAGTAGTCGAGGTGGCGACGCCAGGCCCGGGTGTCGGACGGGTCGACGAAGCCCCAGATGCCGTGCTGCTGGTCCCAGCGCCACTGCCGCTGGCACGCCGGCTTGGAGATCAGGTCGTCGCCGAAGTTGTCGGGCAGGCGGGACACGACCTCGGGGTAGTCCTCGTCGAACGCGGGCAGCACGTCGCCGTCCATCCACCGGGACGCGGCGAGCAGCTCGCGGGCCGCGGCCAGCTCGCCCGGGTGGTCGGCCTGATAGGCGGGCTGGTCGATCGGGTACCACATGACGTCGTGCGGGTTGACCAGCGCCACGGTCAGGAACCACGGCGCCGCGAGCGTGGTGGCGTTCTCGGTCAGCCAGTGGGCGGCGTTGTCGGCGATCACCGGGTCGAAGTGGACCCCGGTCCCGGCCCAGCCCATGAAGTGCTGGTCGTTCCCCTCCCAGTCGCTGTAGCCGTAGGCCTCCATCGGGGGCGTGGGCCCGTAGCTCAGGTGCCACTTGCCGATGTAGCTCGACCGGTAGCCGGCGTCCCGCAGCACCGAGCCGATGGTGGGCACGGCCGTGTCGAGCGACGTGTGCCACGGGAACACGGTGTTGTCGAGGACCCCGTGGTCGGGCACGTGCAGGCCCGTGTGCATGGTGGTCCGGGACGGCGAGCACGGCGACGAGTGGGTGTAGTGGTTGCCGAGCGTCAGCCCCTCGGCGGCCAGCCGCTCGCGCCACGGCAGGCGCACCGACGGGGGCAGCCAGCGCCAGTCGCGCTCCTGGTCCGAGACGACGAACAGGATGTTGGGCTGTTTCTGACGGTCCGTCACATCCGGAGTGTGCCAGGTCCGGCGGCCGCACGACGAGCGGCACGATGCCCTTGCCCATCAAACGTTCGTTTGACAAGCTGCCACCCATGGAGACGCCGGCGCCACCCTTCGACATCGACGTGCTCGATCCCCGGTTCTACGACGACCCGTGGGACGCCTACCGCTGGCTCCGCCGCCACGCACCCCTGTGGTGGGACGCCCGCAACGAGCTGTGGGTCGTGTCCCGCCACGAGGACGTCAGCCACATCAGCCGCCACCAGGAGACCTACTCGGCGGCCCAGGGCGTGCGGCCCAAGGTCGCGTCGCCGATGTCGATCATCTCCATGGACGACCCCGAGCACACCCGCCAGCGCCGCCTGGTGAACAAGGGGTTCACGCCCCGCATGGTGCGCCAGCTCGCCGACCACATCCGCGAGCTCTCCAACCAGATCATCGACGACATCGCCGAGCGCGGCGAGTGCGACTTCGTCGACCGACTTCGCCATCCACGTGCCGCTCATCGTCATCGCCGAGCTCATGGGCCTCGACCCCGCCCAGCGCGAGCAGCTCTACCGCTAGAGCGACGCCATGATGGCGGGCGACGGCCACATCGACCCCGACGACCCGGTGCTGCTGACCGCGGCCGAGGCGGGCGGCGAGTTCGCCATGACCTGCGTCGAGCTGATCGAGGCCCGCCGGGCCGACGGCTCGACCGACGACATCATCGGCATCCTCACCCACGCCTTCGACGAGGGGGCGCTGGCCCGCACGGCGAGCGAGTGCCCCCGGCGTCCGAGCTGAGCCACGACGAGCTCATCATGTTCCTGATCCTGCTGGTGGTGGCGGGCAACGAGACCACCCGCAACGCCCTCTCCGGCGGGCTCGTGGCCTTCACCCGGTTCCCCGACCAGCACCGCAAGCTGATCGAGCACCCCGAGCTGATGGACCTGGCCGTCGACGAGATCGTCCGCTACGTCAGCCCGGTCATGTCGTTCATGCGCACGGTCACCGAGGACCACACCTACCAGGGCGTCGACCTGAAGGCCGGCGACCGCGTGTTCATGCTCTACCAGTCGGCCAACCGGGACGAGGACGTGTTCGAGGACCCGGACGAGTTCCGGGTCGACCGCGACCCCAACCCCCACCTCGCGCTTCGGCATCGGCACCCACTACTGCCTGGGCGCCAACCTGGCCCGGGCCGAGATCGGCGTCGTGTTCACCGAGCTGTTCGCCCGCCTGCGCGACATCCGGGCCGTGACCGACGGGCCGCTCGACCGGGGCGACTCCAGCCTGGTGCTGGCGCTCAACAGCCTCCCGGCCGTGTTCACGCCCGAGCGCCGCCGGGAGCGGCCGTGACGGCGTGAGCGCCGGGCCGACGCGACCGCGCCGGGCGCCGGGCAGCGGGCGCGGATCCTCGACGCCGCCCTCGGCCTGGTGAGCGAGCTGGGCGCGGCGGGCACGTCGATGCGGCGGCTGGCCGCGGCCTGCGGGCTCAACGTGGCCACGATCTACCACTACTTCCCGTCCAAGGCCGACCTGCTGCGGGCCCTCATCGAGGAGCGGCGCTACGGCGAGCGGATGGCCGCCGACGACCCGCCCGTCGACCCGGACCTGCCGCCCCGCGACCGGTTCGTGGACCTGTTCGGCTGGCTGGCGGCCCGGACCCTGGAGGAGGAGGCGATCCTGCGCCTGCTGGTCGGCGAGGGGCTGCACGGCAACGCCACCGCCCGCCGGTCGGCCCGCGCCCTGCTCGACGCCCTCGACGCCGCCCTCGCCGGCTGGCTGGCGGCCGGCTTCCCCGAGCTGGCCGTCCCCCCGGCCGTCGCCGCCCGGCTGGTGCGCGGCGCGCTGCTCGCGCTCGTGACCGAGCACCTCGCCACGGGCAGCGGCGGTGCCGACGCGGCGCCGGACCTCGCCGCCGCGCTGTTCAGGG
>CAVWYL010000007.1:0-4767 GCA_963759225.1 uncultured Acidimicrobiales bacterium
CTGTCGGTCATACCCATGGGACGGTTCCTCCCGGTCGATCTCATCGCCTCACCGGTCGGTGAGGTGCGCGAAGGACTCGGGCGGGCGGCCCAGCCACCGGCACATGCACAGGACGCCGTCGTCCTCGATCATGCCGCCCCTGGCCGTGTTGGCCAGGGTGGCCGGGGCCACGCCCACGGCGGCCGCCAGCTGCGCCCATGACATGCCCCGCTCGCGGCGGGCCCCGTCCAGCACGGCGTGCAGCAGCCGCCCGTCGAAGCGGGCGGCCTCCCCCGTGATCACGGCGGGGACGTTGCCCGCGGTGGGACAGGGGCTCAGGCCGGGCGGACCAGGTCCCGGGTCACCGCCCGGGCCATCAAGCGGCCGATGCGGGTGGTGGCGGCGGGCGACAGGCGCTGCAGCCACCACAGAGCGCGGGTCCGGCGGGGCACGACGATGATGCCCTGGTCGCGGGCGACCGCCGCCAGGGCCGCGGCCGCGCACCGGTCGGCGGGATCACGGTCTGGCGCATCCGGCGGAGGTACTCGCGGGCGGTGACCGGGGCCGAGGCGGTGGCCGGCAGGTCCGCGGGGCCGGCGTCGAGGATCGGCGTCTCCACCATGCCCGGGCACAGCACGCTGACCCGGACGCCGTGCAGCGCCGCCTCCGGCCGCAGCGCCAGGGACAGGCCGACGACCGCGGCCTTGGTGGTGGCGTAGGGCGCGACGAGCGGCGGCGGGGCCAGCCCGGCGGCCGACGCGGTGTTGACGATGTGGCCGCGACCGGCCGCGACCATGGCCGGGTACGCGGCCAGCACGCCGTTGACGACGCCCCGCAGGTTGACGTCGATGATGCGGTCCCAGTGGGCGGCGGTGAACTCGTGGGTCGGCCCACCCAGCGCGATGCCCACGTTGTTGAACAGGTAGTCGAGGCCGTCGTCGCCCGCGGCGTCCGCCACCGCGGCCCGCACCGCGTCGAGGTCGGTCACGTCCACGGTCCGGCCCCGCGTCCCCGCCGGCGGCGGCGGCCGCCGCGACCGCGCCGTCGCCGTCGAGGTCGGCCAGCACCACCCGCGCCCCGGCATCCGCCAGCGCCGCGCCCAGGGCGCGGCCGATGCCGGAGGCGCCGCCGGTGACGAGGGCCGTACGGCCCCGGAACTCCGCGAGGTCAGCCATCGCGCCAGTATGGGTCCATGGCGAGACCGCACGGGCACGTCCACGAGACCGCCCTCGACATCATCCCCGGTACGGACATGCGGGCCCCGGGGGCGCGGTGACCACCGGGCTGTGCGGCCACTGGGACCACGACGGCCCCTGCCGCTGGCCCCACCACAACGACCTCGACGCCGGTGTCGCGCCGAGCCTGCTGCGCACCGTGTTCGTCTGTGACGACGCGGACGAGACGGAGGTCCGGACCCGGATCGACGCCGCCCTGCTCCTGAGCGACGCCTGGAGCGTGCACGCCAGCGGCCCCGGCGCGCTGACGGCCGCGGAGCGGGCGCTCGTCGCCCGGCTCGCGGCGGGGGCACGCTGATCCGGTGGAGCTCACGTTCCGGCGGGTCACGGACGGCGACCTGCCGATGCTGCACCGCTGGCTCAACGAGCCGGGGATCGTGGCGTGGTGGGAGGGCGACGACGTCTCGTGGGAGGCGGTCGTGCGCGACTACGGCCCCGCCAACCCCGACCCCACCGAGCACTGGATCGCCACGGTCGACGGGCGGGACGTGGGCTGGATCCAGTGCTGGGCCCTGGCCGACGAGGAGCCCGACGAGGTGGCACCGTGGATCGCGCTCGGGTTCGACGAGGACGGGGGCGCGGGGATCGACTACCTGGTGGCCGAACCGGCGGGCCGGGGCCGGGGCACCGGTTCGGCGATGATCCGGGCGTTCGTGGCCGACGTCGTGTTCGGCCGCCACCCCCACTGGACCCACGTCGGCGCCGACCCGAACGCCGCCAACGTCGCGTCGTGGCGGGCGCTCGAGAAGGCCGGGTTCCACCTCGCCGGCATCGTCGACGGCAAGGAGGGCCCGTGTCGCCTCATGCGGGCCGACCGCGTTCCATGAGGGTCAGGCGAGATCGCGGCGGGTGAACGTGCCGACTCACGCCACGGTTCGTGGCGAGTCGGCCACCGTGACCACGGCCAGCAGTGATCCCTCGCGGGGGGCCACGAGCCCGGCGGCCGCGCCCCACGACGACAGCGCCCGCACGACGACCTCGGTCCCGCCCCCGGCCCCACCGTCGCCGTCGTCCCCGCCGTCGCGCACCCGGAGCCGGCCGGCGACCTGGGCCGCGGCACCCGGCCCGGTGCCGCCGCCGTCGCCGTCGCCGTCGAGCAGCGTGACCCGGCTGGCCCGGCGCGGCGGCTCGCCGTAGACGAGGACCACCGGCACCGGCACCGTGTGCCCGAACCCGGCCGCCCAGTACCCGGTGTCGTCGCCCTCCCGCACCTCCACCACCACCAGCGACGGCTCGGTGCTCAGCGCGGCCAGCGCCACGGCCTTGGGCAGCACCGAGTCGACGGTCGGGCGCACGGCCCCGTCGAGCGTGCCCCGGAACAGCCGCCGCTCCAGCGCCCGCACCTCGGCCGCGTCGAGCACGTCCTCGCCCTCCAGGTGCACCACGAGCACGTCGACCACACCGCTGTCGGGCCGGGCGAGCCGGTCCACCAGCTCGATGACCCCGGCCGAGGGGCCGCCGGGGCGGGTCGCCAGCAGCACGTGGTGCCCCAATGCCCCGCCGTCCCGGGCGGGGACGGGCAGGGCCGCCGCGAAGCGCTTGGCGAGCACCGTCGACACGGCGATGCTCACGAGGATCAGCACCAGCACGGCGTTGACCACCGACGTGCCGAACAGCCCGATGTCGAAGCCGACGAGCGTGGCGGCCAGCGTGGCCGCGGTCTGGGGCGTGGTCAGTGCGAACAGCGCCCCCGCCTCGGGGCCGGTGAAGCGCAGCAGCGGGCGCGACACCAGCGCGGCCAGGGCCTTGCCGCCGAGGCACGCCACCACGATCAGCGCAGCGATGCCCAGCGTCGAGGGACGGAACATCACCGACGGGTCGAGCAGCAGGCCCACCGACACCAGGAACACGGGGATGAACACCGCGGACCCGAAGAACTCGATGCGCTCCATCGACGGGCCCTCGTTCGGGACCAGCCGGTTGAGGGCGAGGCCCGCGAAGAACGCGCCGACGATGCCCTCGATGCCGAACGTCTCGGCGAGCACCGCCATGGCCAGGAACGAGACGACCGCCACCATGTAGCGGGCGGCCCGGTCGCCGCCCCACGCCCGCAGCGCCCACATGGCCAGGCGGGGCAGCACGGTCAGCCCCACGACGGCCATCACGACGAGGCCGAGCAGGATCTCGCCGAGCACGACCACCGTCGAGCCGGAGCCGGTCTCCGTGCCCGACACCCCGGCCAGCACGACCAGCGCCAGCGTGTCGGTCAGCACGGTGGCGCCGACCGCGGTGGCGACGGCCCGGTTGGCGCCCCGGCCCGTCTCCCGGAAGGTCGGGTAGGTGATGAGCGTGTGCGAGGCCAGCAGCGAGCCGAGCAGCAGCGCCGCCGCCAGCTCCCAGCCGAGGCCCGCTCCCACCGCCAGCCCGGCGACGAACGGGAGCGCGAACGTCAGCACGCCGAAGGTCCCCGCGGCCCGGCGGTTGGCGGCCAGCACGCCGAGGTCGAGCTCCAGGCCCGCCACGAACATGAGGTAGAGCAGCCCGAGCTGACCCAGCTCGGGCACGGTCTGGTTGCCGGACGAGATGACGCCGAGCCCGTGGGGCCCGATGACGAACCCGCCGATGAGCAGCCCGATGATCCCGGGGATGCCCGCCCGCTCGACGATCACCGGTCCCAGCAGCACGACCGCGAACACGACGACGAAGTCGACGGCCGCGCCCGACGGCGCCTCCAGCCCGATCACGAACGGCACGGTCGCCCCCCGGGCCGCGGTCGGGTGCTCACCCGGACACCCGGATCAGCGGGACGTCGTCGCCGCCGCCGCCCAGCCAGCGGTCGGCGAGGTCGTCGATCGTGCCGTCGGCCTGCAGTGCCCGCAGCGCGGAGTCGACCACCTCGAGGCCGTCGGCGCCCTCCGGCAGCGCCGCGGCCAAGCCCTCGACGCCCGAGAGCTGGCCGGCCACGTCGAAGGTCCCGGGGTCCGCGTGGGCGATGCCCTGGGCCACCGCCAGGTCGAGCAGCAGGGCGTCGGCGTCGCCGTCGGCCACCATCTGCACGGCCTCGGTGCGGTCCTCGACCTCGACCGGGTCGGCGTCGGGCCGGACGCGGTCGCGCACGACGGGCGTGAGGGTCGAGGGCCGCACCACCACCCACCGCAGGTCCTGCAGGTCCTGGGCGTCGACCGCCTCGACGCCGTCGGTGACGAGCACGCCGGGCGGGGTCGTGAGGTAGTTCGACGTGAAGTCGAGGTCGCGCTCGCGCTCGTCGGTGGGGGTCATCTGGGTCAGCGCCAGGTCGGCGCCCCCGAGGTCGCCGCCGGCGATGTCGGCGAAGGGGACCAGCACGACGTCCACGCCGTCGAGCCCGAGGCGGCCGGCCAGCGCCTGCGCCAGCCCGGCCTCGAACCCGTCCGGCGGGGGGTCGCCGTCGCCGTCCCAGAAGCCGGGCGACGGCACGAACGCCGTCGCCACGGTCAGCACGCCGTCGTGCGCCGGCTCGAACGCCGGACCCGCGGCGCTGCCGCCATCCCCGCACGCGGCGGCCAGCGCCACGGCGCACAGGGCGGGGAGGACCCGACGCATGGGCCGATCGTACGGTGAATCCCCGGCCCAA
>CAVWYL010000008.1:0-611844 GCA_963759225.1 uncultured Acidimicrobiales bacterium
CTGCTTGGCCGCGGGGTCGGTGGGCGCGTCGCGCACGAGGTCGAGCAGCGGGCCCTCCAGGTGGGTGAGGGCCGGGACCGGGAAGTAGCCCTTGGGCCGGTCGATGACCTCGGCCGGGATGACCCGGCGGGCGGCGTCCTTCAGCACGCCCTTCCCCCCGCCGGCCACCTTCAGCTCCGGCGGGCAGGCGGCGGCCAGGGCGACGAGGTCCTGGTCGAGGTAGGGCACCCGGGCCTCCAGGCCCCAGGCCATGGTCATGTTGTCGACCCGCTTGACCGGGTCGTCGACGAGCATCACCTCGGTGTCGAGGCGCAGCGCCCGGTCGAGGGGGGTGGGGGCGCCCGGGCGGCGGAAGTGGCCGGACACGAACGCGCCGGCGGCGTCGTCGGCGCAGCGGTGCGCAGGCGCCACGACCTCGGCCATCGCCTCGTCGGGCCGGTCGAAGAAGGCGTTGCCGTAGGTCATCACGCCCCCGTCGGACGACGAGTCGTCGAGCATCGGCGGGTACCAGTGGTAGCCGGCGAAGACCTCGTCGGCCCCCTGCCCGGACTGCACGACCCGGACGTGGCGCGACACCTCCTGCGACAGCAGGTAGAACGCGACCGCGTCGTGGCTGACCATCGGCTCGCTCATGGCCCCGATGGCGCCCTCCAGGGCGGGGAGCAGGCGGTCGCTGGGGACGCGGATGCGGTGGTGGTCGGTGGCGAACCGCTCGGCCACGACGTCGGAGTAGCGGAACTCGTCGCCCTCGATGCCGCCGTGGGAGTCGAAGCCGATGCTGAAGGTGAGCAGGTCGGAGACCCCGGCCTCGGCCAGCAGCCCGACCACGAGGCTCGAGTCGAGCCCGCCCGACAGCAGGCACCCCACCGGGACGTCGGCCACCATGCGCCGCTCGACCGCGGTGCGCAGGGCGGCGAGGACCGCCTCTTGCCAGTCCTCCGGGGGACCAGCCCGCGTGCTCGGGCCGGCGGCCGAACTCGGCCCGCCAGTAGGTCCGCTCGTGGCGGCGGCCGTCGGGCTCGACGACCAGCACGGTGGCGGGCGGCAGCTTCTTGACCCCGCGGAGGATGGTGCGGGGCGCCGGCACCACGGAGTGGAACGTCAGGTACTGGTGCAGCGCGACCGGGTCGATGGCCGTGTCCACGCCGCCCCCGGCCAGCAGGGCCGGCAACGTCGACGCGAACCGCAGCCGCCCGCCGGACTCGCTGAGGTACAGCGGCTTGATGCCGAGGCGGTCGCGGGCGAGGACGACCCGCCCGGTGTCCCGCTCGACGAGGCACAGCGCGAACATCCCGACGAGCCGATCGACGAAGGCGTCGCCCCAGTGGTGGTACGCCTTGACGATGACCTCGGTGTCACCGGTGGAGAAGAACCGGTAGCCGTGGCCCTCCAGCTCGTGGCGGAGCTCCCGATGGTTGTAGATGCAGCCGTTGAAGGCCACGGCCACGCCCAGCTCGCTGTCGACCAGCGGCTGGGCCGCCTTCTCGGACAGGTCGATGATCTTCAGCCGGCGGTGGCCCAGCGCGACCGGGCCCTGCGCCCAGAGGCCGGTGCCGTCCGGCCCCCGAGACGCCATCGTGCCCGTCATCGCCGCCACGGTGGCCGCATCAGCCGCCACCGTGCGCGCCAGGTCGAGTTCGCCGCTGAAACCGCACACGGGAGGCATGCATACCCCCGGACGAGGTCGTCTGTACCTTCCGGGGGTGTGACATTCGACCACGGACGCCGTTCGGCGACCGCGGCGCGTCAGCTATGCCTCAGGCGGCGTTCAGGAACGCCAGCAGGGCCTCGTTGAACGCCATCGGGTCCTCGAGGTTGGGCAGATGGCCGACGTTGGGGACGATGACCAGCTCGCCCTTCAGCAGCGAGCGCACGCTCATGGCCTCGGCGATGGGGGTGATCCGGTCGAGCTCGCCGACGAGGACCAGGGCCCGGATGTCGGCCTGGCGCAGCAGCAGCATCGAGTCGGGCCGGTCCTTCATCGCCTCCAGCGCCGCGATCCACCCCTCGGCGTCGGCGCCGTCGGCCAGGGCGTGGACGTAGTCGACCAGCTCGGGCCGGGACATGGACCCCGACGACAGCAGGCCCTCGACCGTCTCCTTGGCCAGCGAGGACACCTCGGTGCCGCCCCGCAGCTGCTCCTGCTGGGCGGAGCGGCGGTGGGCGGCACCCGGGTCGTCGGACCGGGCCCGCGTGTCGGCCAGCACCAGCTGGCGCACCCGGGCCGGGTGGTGGCGGAGCATGGCCATGGCGAGGTAGCCGCCCATCGACAGGCCCACGAACGTCGCCTCGTCGACGCCGAGCTGGTCGAGCACGCCGGCCACGAGGTCGGCCCAGCCCCGCATGGACGCGGCCCCGGGGTCGTCGGGCGGGGGCGACTGCCCGAAGCCGGGCAGGTCGATGGCGAGGCACCGATGGGTGCCCTCGAGGGCGTCGATCTGGTAGTCCCACATCGCGGCCTGTAACGGGAAGGCATGGAGGAAGACGACAGCGTCGCCCTCGCCCCGGTCGACGACGTGGACAGGCTGATCTTGGACCTCGAGCAGCGGCACAGGCGGGCTCCTTGGGCGTGCGCACGGGATATCCCCTCAGCAGTACCCCATGTCATCGTTGGCAGGCGAACCGGGAGTTCAGGGGGTCGCCCGGCGATCCAGCTCCGCGACGAGGCGTTTCCCGGCGATCAGACGATAGCTCTCGTCGATCCAATCGCACATCAGTTCGAGCGGAATGTCCGCCCCCGGCGGGAAGTTGGCGCTGATCCAGCCGTGGCGGCCCAGGCCATACCCCGTGGGGGTGGTGAAGTCCATCGCCATCGCCTCGTCGTGCGAGTCGCGCAGCTTCACCGACAGCCCCGACGCCGCGTCCTCCGGATGGCCGAGGAAGACGAAGATCTTCTTGCCCACCTTGACCACGGACTCCTCCCACGGGAAGTCCTCCCAGGCCCCGGGCAGGTCGAGCGCGAACCGGCGCAGCGCCTCGGTGGCGTCGTCGGCGGGTCCGTCGGCGGGCATCGCCGCGAGCGTAGAGGGTGGCCACCCCGGGGTGGCGCCGCTACCGTGCGCCTCCTCGTGGCCTTCGACTCCCTCGCGCCGTTCGGCTGGAACGACCGCTGGGCCGCCCTGCTCGCCGCGGCCGGCGACGGCCACGGCGGCCACCTGGTGCCGGGCCGGGTGATCCGCCACGACGGCGCCGGCCTGCTCGTCGCGCT
The DNA here is from genome assembly GCA_963759225.1 of uncultured Acidimicrobiales bacterium. Taxonomy (GTDB): domain Bacteria; phylum Actinomycetota; class Acidimicrobiia; order Acidimicrobiales; family VFJN01; genus ZC4RG19. The sequence continues at coordinate 3,209 of CAVWYL010000008.1, forward strand.
GCCGGACGGCGCCCGCACGCTGATGCTGTCGCGCCCGCTGGACCCGCCGCCGGCCGTGGGCGACTGGCTGGCGGTCGACGGGGAGGTCCCGGCCGTGGTGCTGGCGCGCACGTCGGTGCTCACCCGGCGGTCGGCGGGCTCGGACACCCCCCAGCAGCTGGCCGCCAACGTCGAGGGCGTCCTCGTCGTGTGCGGCCTCGACCGCCCGGTGAAGGCCGGCCGCATCGACCGGGTCGTCACGCTGGCGTGGGACGCGGGTGCCGTGCCGGCCGTCGTGCTGACCAAGGCCGACCTGGTCCCCGACCCGGCCGAGCCGGTGGCCGCCGTGGCCGCCGCCCACCCCGGCGTCGACGTGCTGGCCACGTCCGTCACCACCGGCGCCGGCCTCGACGACCTGCGCGCGCTGGTCGCCGGGCGGACCGTCGTGCTCGTCGGCGAGTCGGGGGCCGGCAAGTCGTCGCTGACGAACGCCCTGCTCGGGTCCGACGTGATGGCCACCGGGCAGGTGCGGGCGGGCGACGCCAAGGGCCGCCACACCACCACGACCCGCGAGGCGCACCCGCTACCCGGGGGCGGGGTGCTGGTGGACACGCCGGGCCTGCGGGCGGTGGGCCTGTGGGCCGACCGGGACGCGGTGGCCGCCACGTTCGACGACGTCGACGACCTGGCCGCGGGCTGCCGGTTCGGCGACTGCGCCCACGACGGGGAGCCGGGGTGCGCGGTGCAGGCCGCGATCGACGACGGGACCCTGGCGGTCGCGCGCCTGGAGGGGTGGCGGGCGCTGGAGCGGGAGGCGGAGGCGGCCGAGCGGCGCGCCCAACCCCACCTGCAGCGCGCCCACGGCCGCCGCTTCGCCCGCATCGCCAAGGACGCCATGCGCCGCAAGGGCCGGGACCAGGCGTAGGGCGGCTCCCTCGGCGGTCAGGACAGCTGCAGGCGGCGCAGGGACTCGAGCTCGAGCCCCAGGTCGGCGACCTCGACCAGGGCGGCCCGCACGTCCTCGGCCGTGGCGCCGGGGCGGCGCAGGATCGTGAACGGGCCCTCGGCCTCGACGTCCCAGCCGGCGAACCCGGCGGTCAGCCGGCGGGCGCCCCGGCAGCGCAGCGTGATCTCGGCGACGTCGGCCACGCACCCATCGTGACCATCTTCGGGGTGAGCGCAGCACACCCGCCCGGGGTGACACCCGATTCAGGTCGCTCCCCGGCTACAGCAGGCCCAGCTGGCGGGCCCGGCGCACCGCCTCGTCCCGCCGGTCGACGTCCAGCTTGCGGTAGATCGTCTTCAGGTGCGACTTGACCGTGTTGAGCGACACGTAGAGCTCGTCGCCGATCTCGCGGTTCGACAGCCGGCTGGGCAGGTAGCGCAGGATCGACATCTCCCGCTCGCTCAGCGGATCGACCAGCGCCACCGTCGACGCCGTCCGCCGGCGGGGCGCGCCCTCCGGGGCGGCCACGACGTCGCGCACGTCGAAGCCCTCGTCCAGGAAGCTGCGCCACGCCTCCTCCCGCACCGCGACGGGGGCGACCTCGGCCAGCACACGGCGGGCGGCGCCCAGGTCGCCGCCGGCCGCCGCGGCCCGGGCGGCGAGCGCCGCCGACTCGAACCGCCGGCGCCGGTTGCCGTCGTCGTCGACGGCCGCCAGCAGGGCGGGGACCGTGGCGGGGTGCCCCCCGACCAGCGCGAGCCGGGCCTCGAGCAGCGTCTTCTCCGGCCCGGGCGGGACGTCGTCGAACAGGTCCTGGGCCCGGTCCAGGTCGCCGAGCACCAGCCGCACCCGGCACTCGGCCATGTCCAGCACCGCGCCCACGAACGGCGGCACGCCCCGGGCCGCCCGCTCGCGGCGAACCCGCAGCAGGCGCCGGAGGGCGGCCTCGGCGTCCCCCTGGGCGCACTCGACGCGGGCCAGCTCGGCCTCGCCGACGGTGGCGATGCCGATGTGGCCCTCGATCAGCGCGTTGTCGAGATGGGGCCCGAGGACCTCCATCGCCCGGTCGAGCTGGTCCCGCTCGCGGTGCACGAGGGCGAGGGCGGTCCGGGCGCCGATCATGGTCCGCCGGGAGCCGCGGCCCTGCTCGGTGCCGAGCGACATCGCCTCTTCCCCCAGCTCGGCGGCCGCTCGCAGGCGCCCGTGGCGGGCCTCGACCCAGGCCTCGGCCCCGAGCGTGCCCACCAGGTCGCCCGGCAGCCGCGGGCCCTGGCGCCGCACGACCCGGACCCAGTGGCGGACGCCGTCGCGGTCGTCGAGCAGGGCGTGCGCCCGGGCCAGGGCGACCGGCAGGTAGCCCCACAGCTCGCGGGCGGCGGTCGCCAGCGCCGGCGGCATGCCCCCCAGGTCGACCTCGGCGCGCCGGTCCCACGCGGCGTTCCCGATGGCGATCGCCGTGTCGGGATCGCCGGAGAGCGCGGCGAACGATGCCTCGGTGACGTCGAAGTGCAGCCCGACCTCCTCGACGTCGGCGGGCGTGGCCGCGGCCCGCCAGCGGTCGACGATGGCCTGGCCCTCCGCGACCCGGCCCGTGCGGGCGTAGGCCAGGGTGACCATGAGCTGGCGGCCCGGCGTGAGGTCGACGAACGCGGCGGGGAACCGGGTGAGCCAGCCCCGCACGGTCTCCTGGCGCCCGGCGGCGAGGTAGTCGCGGAGGTGGCGGGTGAGCAGGTCGAACGCCTCGTCGTGCCGGCCGGCCTCCAGCAGGTGGTCGATGGCGGCCCCGGGCTCCCCGTGGTCGCGGAACCAGGCGGCCGCCCGCTCGTGCCCCTCGCGCTCGGCCTCCGGCCGGGTGACCCGCAGCTCGCGCCGCAGCAGCTGCCCGAACAGGTGGTGGTAGCGGAACCAGGACCGCTCGTCGTCCAGCGGCACCAGGAACAGGTTCTCGACCTCGACCCGGCGCAGGAGGGCGGCGGCGTCGGTCCGGCCGGTCACGTGCTCGCACAGGTCGGCCCGCAGCCGCTCCAGCACCGACGTGGCCAGCAGGAAGGACCGGACGTGCTCGGGCTGGCGGTCGAGCACCTCGTCCAGCAGGAAGTCGGCGACGTGCCGGTCGCTGCCGGCGAAGCGGTCGACGAAGGCCTCGGTGTCGTCGCGGCCGGCGAGCGACAGCGCAGCGAACTGCAGGCCGGCCGCCCAGCCCTCGGTGCGCTCGGCGAGCCGCTCGACCTGCGACTCGTCCAGGTCGACCTCCGGGAACCGGGCGAAGAACTGGCGGGCCTCGGCGGCGTCGAAGCGCAACGCCGCCTCCCGCACCTCGACCAGCTCGCCGGCGAGGCGGAACCGGTGCAGCGACACGGGCGGGTCGGACCGGCTGCACAGCACGAGCCGCAGCCGGGTGGACCGCCACCACCTCGGCCAGGGTGCCGAGGACGGCCCCGGCCGGGCTGTGGTCGAGGACGTGGACGTCGTCGAGGACCAGCGTGGCCTGCGACCACGAGGCCAGGTACTCCGCGGCCCGCGCGATGGCGAGCGCGGCCCCGGCGTCGTCGGTCGTCGCCGCCGATGGCGACCGTCAGCCCGGGGGCGAGGGCGTCGAGTGCGTCCAGCAGCGCCTCGAGCAGGTGCTCGGGGTCGGCGTGGCGGGCGTCCAGGGACACCCAGGCCACGGGGCCCTCGGCCCGGCTCGCCCAGTCCCGCACGGCCACGGTCTTGCCCGACCCGGCCGGGCCGGTCACGACGATCACGCGGGCGCCGGGGGTCTCGAGCGCAGTCGGCCAGCCGGGGCCGCCGGACGACGTGGGCGGGCAGGTGGGTCGCGGGCAGGCGCGACGAGGCCGGACGCGCTGTCGAGCTGTCGGCCTCGGGCAATCCCCGCCTCCTACTCCGGGCTCCTCGCCTCGCCGGGTCGGAGTCTGGGAGAAAGCTTAGGAGGTTGTCACCGTGCGTGGCGTGTTGAGCGCCGCTCCACAGAGACGACGTCGAGGCCCAGCCGGTACAGCCGTTCGATGATGCCGTAGAGCGCGGCCCGGTCCACGAGGTCGCCCTCGGCGCGGACGTTGCGCACCGCCGCGGTGACCTCGAGCCCGGTCTCGCGCTCCAACGCGTCGGGGTCGACGTCGCCCGACACGGTGAACTCGTAGTAGGGCATGACGACCTCGGTCCGGGGATGGGTCCGCTCAGACTGCCGCCGGGCGGGGTGACGGGGCGTCGCACTGCGCGGGTGAAGTTCCGTCGCATGGCCGGGCAGGTGCTTGACGACCGACAGCCGGGCCGGTCAGAGTGCTGCGGAGCGTCGCGGCGGTACACGCGGCGCGGTCACGGCGGAAGGTGAGAACGGTTGGCTGAGGTGACCCTCGGGTCCGGCGGCACGGTGGCGATCCCCAGAGATGGGGAGGCGGTCACCGCCGGCTGGCTGTCGGCCGTGCTGGGTGCGACCCACCGCGACGCGGGCCGGGTGGCCGAGGTCGCGGGCGAGCCGGTGGGCGCCGGTGTCGGCCTGCTCGGCGCGCTGCACCGGCTCGATCTCCACTGGGAGGACCCGGCCGCCGGCGCTCCCGCCAGCCTGGTCGTCAAGCTCGCCTCTCCGGGGGCGATGTCCCGCACGGTCGGCATCGATCTCGGGATGTACCGGAACGAGGTGGACTTCTACCTGCACCTGGCCGCGGACACGGTCCTCGCCGTCGGCTGCCACCACGCGGCGATGGACGACGCGACCGGCGACTTCGTCCTGTTGCTGGACGACCTCAGCGCCGCCGCCGTGCTCGACCAGATCGAGGGGTGCCCGCCGGACCGGGCCGCCACCGTGGTGGCGGCGCTCGCCGGTCACCACGCCACCTTCTGGGGCGGCGCCGGCCTGGAGGGCCACCCGTGGCTGCGCCGGGTGGACGACGCCGCCTTCGTGTCCGCCCTGGCCGGGGCGTTCGCGTCGGCCTGGCCCGTGGTGCGCGAGCGCGACGGCGACCTGCTGCCGGCGGACGTCCGGGACACCGGCGACCGCTTCACCGGGCTGCTGCCGGGCCTGGCGGCCGATCTGGCGGGCGAGCCGTCGACCCTCTCCCACGGCGACCTGCGGCTCGACAACATGTTCTTCCCGGAGGGCGGGAGCCTCACGCTGTGCGACTGGCAGCTCGTCGACCGCTCGCGGGGCGGTCGGGACCTGGCCTACTTCATGAGCCAGAGCCTGATCCCGGCGCACCGGGCGGAGCACGAGCGGGCGCTGCTCGCCGAGTACCGCGGGCGGCTGGCGGACCACGGCGTCGACTACCCGCTCGGCGACGCCTGGCGGGACTACCGGGTGGCGACGCTGTTCTCCTTCGCCTACCCGGTGGTGGCCGGCGCCGGCCTCGACCTCGACGACCGCGCCGCCCGGCTGGCCCGGGTCATCCTCGAGCGTTCGGTGGCGGCGCTGGTCGAGCTCGGATGCCTCACTCTGGGTGACACCAGATGACAAGCGTGTGACGCGGTTCACCCCGCGGGTATGACGCTGCGTCACCCGGTAACCGCTTAGCGTCCGAGGGCGTGACCACCCGTTCACGCGCCGCCGCCTCCCGCCGGCTGTCCCCGCGCGAGGTCTCAGGTTCGGCGCACCGGTGCATCCGCCCGGGTTCCGGTGCTGGTCACACAGCGGTGCGTGATCCCCAGCCACGCGCCAGCGGATGCGCGGCCGGCCTTGCCTCCCCCTTGGCCGGCCGCGCCTCCGCCCCTCCCCGCGCGTCGGGCCCCGGCCCCGGACGGCTGACACCCGCCGGTCAACCGTCGGTGCCGGCCGGCGCCAGGCGACTGTGGTCGGGGGGACCCGGAACCCCCGGCCACAGCAGCCGTCACCCGTTGCGCCGGCGCCGGTCCGGAAAGCCGAACACCGCAGGCAGCCGGGCCGACCCCACCCACGCGGCCACGGCGACCGCCAGGGCCGCCGGGACCCGCCACAGCGCGGCCCGGGCGTCGTCGACCGCGGCGTCCCGGCGGTCGCGGGCGGCGCCGACCACCTCGGGCGGGGCGGCGCCCTCGGCCGCGTCCTCGACCGCGCCCTGGGCGTCGACCGCGTCGCCGACCCGGTCCACCAGCGGCGCCGCCACCAGGAACGCCACCACGAGCCCGGCGGCGACCGCACCGGCCCGCACCAGCCGCCCGGTCCCCGCCCAGCCCGGCGACCGCCACCAGGGGAACGCCACCGGCGGGGCGGCCGCATGGCGCCGCAGGAGCCACCCGACGGCGAACCAGCCGCCGACCAGGAGCACGAGCCGGGCGGGGACGCCGAGCCCGGGGACGAGCACCAGGGGCAGCGTGAACAGCACCTGCAGGATCCGGTCCGCCACCGGGGCCGCCTGCCCGGCGGGCGGGGGTGCGGGGGGCGCGGCGGGACCCGACGCACCGGCGGGCGGGGTCGGGGCCTCGGGCGCAGGGGGTCGCACACCCACCTCCGCGTCGTACCACGACCTCCGGACGGGGTCGCTCAGCACGGCGTACGCCTCGGCCACCCGGCGGAACCGCTCCCCCGCCGCAGCGTCGGTGGGGTTGGCGTCGGGATGGTGGTCCCGGGCCCGGCGCCGGTACGCCCGGCGGATGTCCTCCGTCGAGGCGTCCTCCGCCACGCCGAGCACCTCGTAGTGCGTCATCGAGGGTGATCCCTACCACGGACAAGGTTTACGAGCGGTCCCTACAGCCTCGACGCCATCCGCCCCGCCCTGGAGGCCGCCGCGGGCTGGTGCAGCCGCTGGCCGGAGACCGGTCAGCGGCCGGTGAAACGGCCGGGCCGGCGCTCGGCCACCGCGGCCACGCCCTCGCGGAAGTCGGCCGTGCGCTGGAGCCGCTGCTGCTCGGCCCGCTCGTGGTCGACGGCGGCGGCCACCTCGTCGGCCAGGGTGCCCCGCAGCGTGGCCCGGATGGCCCGCACCGCCAGCGGGGCCGCGGCGGCGATCTCCGCCGCCAGCGCGTGCGCCGCGGCCCGCAGCTCGCCCGCCGGGACCAGGCGGTCGGCCAGCCCGATCCGCAGCGCCTCCTCGCCGCCGACGCGGCGGCCGGTCGTGAGCAGCTCCATCGCCACCTGCGGGCCGACGACCCGGGGCAGCGTGACCGAGATGCCGAAGCCCTGGTGGAAGCCCAGCAGCGCGAAGTTGGCGACGAAGCGGGCCTCCGGCGCCGCCACCCGGAAGTCGGCGGCCAGCGCCAGGCCCAGGCCACCCCCGACCGCCGCCCCCTGCACCGCGGCCACGACCGGCAGCGGCTGGCGGAACAGGCGCACGGCCGCGGCGTAGAGCCGGACCGTCTCGTCGGCGCCCTCGCCGCCGGTACCGAAGTCGGCGCCGGCGCAGAAGTGGCGGCCGGCGCTGCAGAGCACGACGGCCCGGGTGTCGCCGGCCGCCAGGTCGTCCATGACGTCGGCCAGCCGGGTGATCAGCGCGGCGTCGAAGTGGTTGTTCGGGGGGCGCCGGATCTCGACGGTGGCGACGTGGTCGTCGCCCCGCTCGACCCCGACGTCGTGCGGTCACGTCGCCGGCGCCTGCTCCCGAGCTCACCCGCGGGAACGTAGCAGCGCCGGTCGTCAGGCGTTGCGGGGCACGTCGCGGAACGGGACGCCCCGGTCGGGCGCCGGCTCGCGGGGCAGGCCCAGGGCCCGCTCGCCCAGGATGTTGCGCTGGATCTCGTCGGTCCCGCCCGCGATCGACTGGGCGGGGACCGACACGAGCACCTCGGCCACGATGCCGCCCAGCGGGCTGTCGGGCCCGGTGAGCAGCGCGTCCGCCCCCGCGACCATGGCGTGGACCCGGGCCGCCTGCCGGGCGACCAGGCTGGCCGCCAGCTTGCCGATCGACCCCTCCGGGCCGGGGGTGCGTCCCAGCGCCAGGCCGGCGCGGGCCCGCTCCGCCGTCCACCGGCTGGCACGCTGGAGCGACAGCAGCCGGGCGATCTCCTGGCGGACCACCGGGTCGGCCGCCGCCCCGGTCGCCTGCGCGCGCTCCACCACCAGGTCGGCCCGGCCGGCCCGCTGCGGGTACCACCGGTAGGTCTCGACGTAGGCCGCGGCCTCGGCCTGCGCCTCGGTCACGGCCCGGCCGCCGGCGGCGGGCACCGGCGGGCGGGACAGGGCCCCGAACCGGCGCTCGAACGCCAGCGTGGTCAGCGCCACCCGCCAGCCGTCCCCCACGTCGCCCACCACGTCGTGGCGGGGGACGCGGGCCTCGGTGAGGAACACCTCGTTGAACGACCGGTGCTCGTTCATCTGCCGCAGCGGCCGGGCCTCGACGCCGGGCTGGCGCATGGGCAGCACGAGGTAGGTCAGGCCCTCGTGCTTGGGGACGCCCCAGTCGGTCCGGGCCAGCAGCAGGCCGAGGTCGGCGTGGTGGGCGCTCGTGTTCCACACCTTCTGCCCGCTCACCACCCACTCGTCGCCGTCGAGCACCGCCGTCGTCGACAGCCCGGCCAGGTCGGACCCCGCCCCCGGCTCGCTGAACAGCTGGCACCACGTCCGCTCGCCCGTGACCGTGGGGGCGAGGAACCGCTCCCGCACGTCGTCGGGGCCGTGCGCCAGGATCGTCGGCGCGGCCAGCGCCATCCCCACGCCCACCGGCAGGCCCGGCGCCCCGGCCGCGTCCAGCGCGGCGGCCACGACGTCGTCGGCGGCCCGGGGCATGTCGCGCCCGCCCCAGCGCGCCGGCCACGACGGCACCGCCCACCCCGACGCCAGCAGGTCGCGGCGCCAGTCGAGGAGGGGCCGGTCAGGGTCCCAGTGGTCGGCGATCCAGGCGTCGACGGCGGCACGGAGGTCGTCGGTCATGGCCGGGCACCATCATCTCAGAGCCGCCGGTACCAGCCGGCGAGGGCGGTGCCGATCTCGTCGGGGCTGTCCTCCTGGATGAAGTGGGCGCCGGCCACCGTGACCTCCTCCTGGTTCGGGAAGGTCCGGCACAGGTCCCGCTGCCGGCCCCGCAGGATGGCGCCCGGCTCGGCATTGATGAAGAGCTTGGGGACCGGCGAGCCGGCGAGCCACCGGCCGTAGGCGGCCACGATCTCGACGACGTCGGCGGGCTCGCCGCCGATGGGCAGCTGGCGCGGCCAGGTCAGGGTGGGCCGCCGGGCCTCTCCGGGCTCGGCGAACGGCCGGCGGTACTCGTCCATCTCCGCCGGGGTGAGCGGCCGCAGGACCGCGCCCGGGAGGACGACCTCGACGAACAGGTTGTCGCCGAGCACGATCTCCTCGCCCTGCGGCGAGCGGAAGGTGCGGAACGCGTCGACCACCGGCGGCGGCCAGTCGTCCCACTCCATCGGCGCCACGATCGCCTCCATGTAGGCGATGCCCCGCACCGCGTCCGGGTGGCGGGACGCCCAGTCGAAGCCCAGCGCCGAGCCCCAGTCGTGGACCACGAGCGTGACGTCCGTGGTGAGCCCGAGCGCGTCGAACCAGGCGTCGAGGTACCGACGGTGGTCGGCGAACGTGTAGCGGTCGGGTCCCGAGTCGGGGAGCTTGTCCGAGTCGCCCATGCCGATCAGGTCGGGGGCGAGGCACCGGCCGAGGGGGACGCAGTGCGGCCAGACGTTGCGCCAGAGGTACGACGACGTCGGGTTGCCGTGGAGGAACACGATCGGCGCCCCCTCTCCCACGTCGACGTAGGCCATCTCCCGGTCGAGCACCCGGGCGCGCTGCTTCGTCATGGTCCGGTCGGTCATCGTCGTTCCCTTCGTCGGGCGGGTGGTGGGTCAGGGCAGCGGCACGGTGGGCCGGAGCGCCGTGCGGACCGCCCCGGTGAGGACGCCGCGGAGGTGGCGGCGGTCGCCGCCGGCCCGGGCCAGGACGTTGACGCCCTGGAGCACGGTGAAGACCTGGTCGACGGCCGGCCCGCGGTCGACGTCCGCCGGCACCTCACCGAGCTCGGCGGCCGCGTCCACGAGCACCGTGAGCGCGCCCCGCATGGCGCCGAGTGCGTCGGCCACGGTGGTCCCGGCCGCGGCGTCGTGCGGCGCCAGCTCGACGGCGGTGTTCACGAGCAGGCAGCCGGGCGGACCGTCACCGTCGCCGGGCGCGACCCCGGCGGCCGCCCGCAGGCCGAGCGCGATGTCGAGGCGGACGTACAGCAGCTGCATCAGGCGCCGGACCGGCGAGCCTCGGCCCTCGAGCGCCGGCACGACGTGGTCGGTCCGGCTGACCTCGACGTAGTGGTCGAGGGCGGCCATGAACGCCCGGCGCTTGTCGCCGAAGCTCCGGTAGAAGCTGCCCCGGTGCATCCCGGTGGCGGCGAGCAGGTCGTCGATCGACGTCGCCTCGTACCCGTGCGCCCAGAACCGGCGGGTGATGGCGTCGAGTGCGGTGCCCCGGTCGACGACCGGCGTCCTGCCCATGCCCGCACTGTCGCGTTTTGAGACCGATCGGTCAACTATTTTTGAGACCGATCGGTCTCATTCGGGTCGAGACATGAAGTCGGTAGAGGTTGCGAAGGACTCCGTGCACCGGTGCCTGCTTCCAGTACGCGAACCCGAGCTTGCGGATCACGTTCTCCGAGGCCTGGTTGTCGGGGTGGACGATCCCGAGGATCTCCCCTGCGTGATCGCTGCGGGCCAGATCGAGGAGAGCGAGGCTCGCCTCCGTGGCGTAGCCCTTGCCGCGAGCCGCGGGAACGAGTCGGTAGCCCCATTCCAGCCAGCGGCGGCCGTCGAACTCGATCCAGTCGACGCCCGTGTAGCCGATGACGACCCCGGAGCATCGCTCGACGATCGCCTGCTTCGCGAAGGAGAGCTCGTCGCACCGCGCCAGCATGCGGTCGAAGCGCGCCTGCGCCCGGTCGGCTGCCAGCGGGCCGCCGGAGAAGGCCATGAAGGCCTCGTCGCGGAAGAGCTCGACGAACCGGGGCCGGTCCAGCTCGGTGGGAAAGCGGACGTCGAGCCGTGGTGTCAGCGCGCTGCTGTGCGACTCCGGCATCGGACGATGATGCCGCGCTCGTCGACCAGATGCGGGACAGCCTCGTTCGAATCTGAGGCGCCGACTCAGCTGCAGCCGCTGGTGCTGCCGCACGACGGGCAGGCGTGGCACGACCCGGCCCGCTGCATCTGCACCCCGCACTGCATGCAGTACGGCGCATCGATGCTGGTGGCCGCCGGCGGCTTGATGGCCGGTGACTGGCGACGGGACGACGGCTTCTCGGCGTCGGTGACGCCGGCCCGCTCCAGCAGCGACGGCTCGCGGGGGGCGCTGGACGTGTCGAACAGCGTGGGCGACGACGAGTCGATCGACGGCGGGTCGGCCGGCACGTCCTGGCCCTGGCTGGTCTGGACCACCGTCTCCTCCACGCCCGGCAGCGTGGGCTGGGTGCGCTCCCCGGTCGTGAGGATGCCGAGCTCGGCCCGCTCCTCGTAGCTGAGGTAGTTCACCGCCAGCCGCCGGAAGATGTAGTCGAGGATCGACGTGGCGATGCGCAGGTCGGCGTCGTCGGTGATGCCGGCCGGCTCGAACCGGGTGTTGGTGAACGCCTCGATGTAGTGGCGCAGCGGGACCCCGTACTGCAGGCCGTAGCTGACCGAGATCGAGAAGGCGTCCATGATGCCGGCGAGGGTCGAGCCCTGCTTGGACACCCGCAGGAACAGCTCGCCCGGGCGGCCGTCGTCGTACTCGCCGATGGTGACGAAGCCCTTGCACTCGGCCACGCGGAACTCGAACGTCTTCGACGTGCGGTTGCGGGGCAGCTTCTCCCGCACCGGGACCTTGATGATCTTCTCGACCACCTTGGCGGCCGCCTCGGTGAGCTCGGCGCCCGGCTCCGGGTCCGCCGCGCCGTCCTTCTTGGCGGTGGACAGCGGCTGGCCGACCTTGCAGTTGTCCCGGTAGATGGCGATGGCCTTGACCCCGAGCCGCCAGGCGTCGATGTGGAGCTGCTCGACCTCCTCGACCGTCGCCTGCTCCGGCATGTTCACGGTCTTGGAGATGGCGCCGGAGATGAACGGCTGCACCGCCGCCATCATCCGCACGTGCCCGGTGTGGTGGATGACGTTGTCGCCCATCGAGCAGGCGAACACCGGCAGGTGCTCGGCCAGCAGGTGGGGCGCCCCCACGATCGACTTGTTCTCGTCGATGTAGGCGACGATGTCGTCGATCTCGCCGGGCCCGTAGCCCAGCTGCTCGAGCGCCCGGGGCACGGTCTGGTTGACGATCGACATGTTGCCGCCGCCGACCAGCTTCTTGAACTTCACCAGCCCGAGGTCGGGCTCGATGCCGGTCGTGTCGCAGTCCATCATCAGGCCGATGGTCCCCGTGGGGGCCAGCACCGACGCCTGGCTGTTGCGGACGCCGTAGCGCTCGCCCAGCTCGCAGGCCATGTCCCAGCTCTCCTGGGCGGCCGACAGCAGGTCCGGCGGGACCAGCTCCTCGTCGATGCGGGCCGCCGCCTCCTGGTGCTGGCCGAGCACCCGCAGCATGTGCTCGCGGTTCTCGGCGAAGCCGGCGAACGGGCCCATGCGGGACGCGGTGCGGGCCGACACCTCGTAGGCGTGGCCGGTCATCAGCGAGGTGACCGCGGCGGCGTAGGCCCGGCCCCCGTCGCTGTCGTAGGGCAGGCCCAGCGCCATGAGCAGGGCGCCGAGGTTGGCGTAGCCGATGCCCAGCTGGCGGAACCGGCGGGACGTGTCGGCGATGCCCTCGGTCGGGTAGTCGGCCCGGCCGACCAGGATCTCCTGGCCGGTGAACAGGACCTCGACCGCGTGGCGGAAGCCGTCGATGTCGAAGGTCTCGTCGATGTTGAGGAACTTGAGCAGGTTGAGGCTGGCCAGGTTGCACGCCGAGTCGTCGAGGTGCATGTACTCCGAGCACGGGTTGGACCCGTTGATGCGCCCGGTGTTGGCCGCGGTGTGCCAGTGGTTGATGGTGGTGTCGAACTGCATGCCCGGGTCGGCGCACTCCCAGGTGGCCTGGCAGATCTGGCGGAACAGCTCGCGGGCCTTGATCGTGCGCACGACCTTGCCGGTGGTGACCTCGCGCAGGCTCCAGTCGCCACCGCTCTCCACCGCCCGCATGAACTCGTCGGTGACCCGGACCGAGTTGTTGGCGTTCTGGTACTGGATCGAGTGGCTGTCCCGGCCGTCGAGGTCCATGTCGAACCCGGCCTGCTCCAGCACCCGGGCCTTGCGCTCCTCGAGCGCCTTGCACCAGATGAACTCCTCGATGTCGGGGTGCTCGACGTCGAGGATGACCATCTTGGCGGCCCGGCGGGTCTTGCCGCCCGACTTGATGGTGCCGGCCGAGGCGTCGGCGCCCCGCATGAAGCTGACCGGGCCCGAGGCGGTGCCGCCGCCCTTCAGCAGCTCGACCGAGCTGCGGATGCGGGACAGGTTGACGCCGGCGCCCGAGCCGCCCTTGAAGATGACGCCCTCCTCCCGGTACCAGTTGAGGATCGAGTCCATGGCGTCGTCGACCGAGAGGATGAAGCAGGCGCTGGCCTGCTGGGGGACGCCCTTGACGCCGATGTTGAACCACACCGGGCTGTTGAAGGCGGCCTTCTGGCTGACCAGGAGGTGCTTGAGCTCGGCGTTGAAGGACTCGGCCTCGGCGTCGTCGGTGAAGTAGCCGCCCTCGGTGCCCCAGCGGGTGATCGTGTCGGCCACCCGGTCGATGACCTGGCGCAGCGACCACTCGCGCTCGGGGGTGCCGAGGCTGCCGCGGAAGTACTTCTGGGCGACGATGTTGGTGGCGTTCAGCGACCACGTGGTGGGGAACTCGACGCCGACCTGCTCGAAGGCCACGGACCCGTCACGGAAGTTGGTGATGCGGGCGTCGCGCCGTTCCCACTCGACCATGTCGTAGGGGTGCACGCCCTCCGTGGTGAAGTGGCGACGGATTCCGATTCCCGCCTGCTCGGGAGCGAGAGCCATGGGTTCCTCCAGGTCAACGGTGGCGTGCGATGGGAGAAGGGCGCTGGAGCCCGAGACCACTAGCCCTTGTGGCCTCCGCCAAGAGGACGCACAAGATGTGGGGGGAATTACAGCACCGTAATTACACGCCTGTCAATGCCCTCACGCCGTATCTACAACGCCCGGAGGGCGTCGCATCTTCCGGCCCGCAAGCATGCCACCGGCCGACCCCCGGCGGGGTCGGGCTACCAGGATACGGGCGGCCCCGGGCGGTCAGAACCGTGGGCGAGGGCCGGGGAGCCGGGGAGCCGAGCCGGTCGAACTCGGAGGACAGCGCCTCGCGCGCCGTCCGCAGCTGGGACTGGACGGTCTCCAGCGAGGTGAGGAACGTCCGCGCCCAGGCCAGGCGGCGCTCCAGCTCCTCGAACTCGGGCGTGTAGCCGTTCCCGGACCGGGCCCGGTACCCCTGCACGGCCCGGTCGGCGGCCTGCTCGGCCTGGGACTGTGCGTCGGCGAGGATCCGCTGGGCATGCTCGCGGGCGTCGACCGCCAGGCGGCGGCAGTAGGCCTGGGTCTGGGCCACGTAGGCGTCGGCCTCCTGCTGCGCCCGGGACAGGACGTCGACCGCCTCGCTCGCGGGCGCCGCGGCCGGCGCCGGCCGACGCCGGCGCCGTCGCCCCGCCACGGGGATCCCGGGGCCCGGCCCGCCAGTCGGCCAGCGTGGTCTGGTAGTGCAGGACCATGGCCCGCATCGACGCGTTCTCGGCGTCGCGGGTGGCGATGTCCTCGGCGACCCGCTCCAGGAAGTGCTGCACCTCCTCCTCCGCCAGCCCCCGCCGGCCGATCTGCGTGCGGGTGAACTGCATCTTCCGCACCCGCTCCGGCGTGAGCGGGGGGCGGGCGGGCGTGCCGCTCGGACCGTTGGCGGTGGCGGTCATGAAGTCATCCCCTCGTCTCCCGCCCCGTCGGCCTGCACCTGGCCCGCGGCGCCGCCACTCCCCCACCGCCCACCGTGCGGTTCGCCATGCCCCGCGGCACGAGACGCTCCCGACGACTCCGACGGTCCCCGTCGGCCTGTCCCGGCCCCCGCGGCGCCGCGACGTGCCACGGCCGGTCATCGCCATGGGCGTCCGTGCGCACCCCCACTCCCCGGAGGGCCCGGGGGCCGGCCAGCGTCCGTACGGTCGTCATCCGCCGCCCTCGCCGCCTCGCCCGTGCGGGCGCGCTGCGTGCCTGGATGTCGTCCCCAGCCATCGATCACTCCAGTGGGTAGCCGAAAGCACCTACCGCCGCACCACGTCCGAAGCTAGCCGCGTGACCCCCACCCTGGGGATGCCCGCCCCGATCGGCCATCGACCGTTCACGCGCCCTCGCCGCGACCCCGTCACCGTGCGACATCCAGCGTCCGGCGACCACGACCTGCGGTCACTTCTGGCGGATAGCTTTCCCGGGGTGCGGTGTTCGGCCTGCGGTCATCTCGACTCCAAGGTGGTCGACTCGCGCCAGTCCGACGACGGGAGCGCCATTCGGCGCCGCCGTCAGTGCCTGGCGTGCGACCACCGGTTCACGACGTTCGAGCGGTCCGAGGTGGTCACGCCGATCGTGGTCAAGCGGTCGGGCGAGCGTCAGCCCTTCGACCGGGCCAAGGTGGTGGCCGGCGTCCGGGCCGCGGTCAAGGCCCGTCCGGTGGGCGAGGGAGAGGCGGTGGCCCTGGCGGCGGCGGTCGAGGACGAGATGCGCCAGATCCCCGGGGGCGAGGTCACCAGCGAGCGGGTGGGCCGGGCGGTGCTCGAGCGCCTGCGCGAGCTCGACGTGATCGCCGCCGTGCGGTTCGCGTCGGTCTACAAGGGCTTCGACGACCTCGCCGACTTCGAGCACGAGCTGACGCTGCTCACCAAGCGCACCGCCCCCAAGCCCCCGGTCCACTAGTCCCGCCGGGCGTCAGTCACGCCACGGAACGTGACATTCGGCACCTTGCGTCATATCGGGTGCCAAAACCTGTCTCATAGTGCGAAGTGGCTCGCACCGGAGGGGTCTCGGCGTACCGCCTCCGCCAGACCCTGAAGGTGCGGGCTACTTCAGAGTGGGCCCCGGCGGGACCCGCTGGGGGGTTCCGCCGCGCCCACTCATCTCCACCCCGGCGCCCGTACTACGGAGCGTCGCGGTCGCGCAGGTAGCGCACGAACAGGTACCCGTCGGCGGTGAGCACCCGGTCGAGTCGGAGCGGGCGCGCCGCTCCCCCGTCGGGTCCGCCGGCGATGCGGGGCGCAGGGCCGCCGACGAGCGCCGGTGCCACCGTGATGCACATCTCGTCCACGAGGTCGGCCGCCACCAGCTGGGCGTTCGTGGACGGGCCGCCCTCGCACAACACCACCCCGGCCGCGGCGAGCTCGCGCAGCGCACGGAGCGCCAGGACCCAGTCGACCCGCTCGTCGCCGACCTCGACGACCTCCGCCACCCGCGCCAGCGCCTTCCGCCGGCCCGCGTCCGCCGCCGTCGTCGTGAGCACCAGCGGCGGAGGCTCCCCGGGCGGCGAGTCCCGGAACAGTCGCTGACCCGGGTCGATCTGCAACGACGCCGTGACGATCGCCAGCCGCGGCACCTCCGGACGACCGGCCGCCCGCCGGCGCGCTCGCAGCGGGGCCGAGAGCCGCACGGGCCCGTAGTCCTCGGCGATCGCCGTGCTCGCCCCCACCACGATCACGTCCGGCACGGCCCGGATGGCGACGAAGACCGCCTTGTCCGCCGGCCCCCCGAGCCCGCCCGAGCGACCGCCGACGTCGGCCGCCGCCCCGTCGACGGACTCGATCATGTTCATCATCACCCACGGCCGCCCCGCCGGCGCGGGCCGTGCGTCTCGATGTAGACATCGGAGGGATCGACATCGACCCCCGGATTCGGCCACAGTGACTGCATACGGAAGGGCACCGTACAGAGCGGCCGGCACGCTCCAGCACAGGGCTGTGGATGTTTCCCACCGAAATTCACAGGATCCTCCTCTAGTCGTCCACAACCGTTCCCCCGTAGGTTCCCCACAGTGCACTGTGCCCCGGCGCGGACGAGCGGAATGGCGGTTGTCGCTTCCGTGTCTGTGGTGGGCTGAGCGACTCCTTGAGCGGCCTCCGGCCGTCGCCCCCAGGCGGCACCGGCGGGTGCGCCGCTCAACCTGCGAGTCCGCGCCGGGCCGGTTGCATCAGCCCTCAGGGGCGTGAGGAGCGGTCGCCCACCACCGCCGGCCTCAGGCGGCCGCACCGGAGGGGTCCGATGGCACACGAGCGCCCTCCCCAGCGCCGCGACGGGCCGAGCGGTCGCTGGCCCTTCAGTCGAGCACGATCGTCAGCCGATCGCCCACCTCCAGCGCTGGCCCTCCGTTGGCGTCCCGCAGGGCGTCCACCACCGCCCGTGGGTCACGATCCGGCGCGATCTCGGTGGCGATCGACCACAGCGTGTCGCCCGGCTGCACGACGTACTCCTGCCCGGCGACGGGCCGGGCCCGCCCACTGTCGAGCGGCTCCGGGGCCGGCGAGCCACCCACGTCGATGAGCCACGCCGCCACCTGCACGGCGACGATCACGACGAGCACCAGCAGGAGGGCGGCCACGAGCGCCGCCAACCGGCGACGGCGCACCCGCGTCGCGCGGTCGGGCAGTGCCCGTGGCCGCCGGACCAGGTCGGCCGGCTCGGCGCCGGGCCGTGCGGAGGGGCCGGTGTCCGGGACGTGCGGGACGCCGTCCCACCGTCGGTCGTCAGGCTGGTGCTCCTGTGCGGCGTCGCGGCGGAACCCCAGCGTCCAGTCGTCTCGTGAGCGAGGAAGGTTGATCGCAACCATGTCCCGAGTCTCCTCGTGGGGTGTGACAGTTTCGGATGCCTGAGGTGGCCTCCGGCGAGCGATGCGGGCGACGAACGCCCGTTCGATCTCCAGCCAAGCACGAACCTTCGTTCGTCGTCAAGGGGATGTTCGAACGGGTGTTTGCCTTCCCCGCTACCCGGTGGTACCGTCCCGAACCCAGAACGTGCGTTCGGCACCCGCCGGGCCCACCAGAAGGAGCGCACCCCATGCCCCAGCCGACGCTGACCGCCAGGCAGCGGGAAGTCCTCGAGATCATCGAGCGCCACATGCAACAGCGCGGCTACCCACCGTCGGTCCGCGAGATCGGCGAGGCCGTCGGGCTCACGTCGCCGTCCACCGTCCACGCCCACCTCGCGGCACTGCAGAAACGCGGCTACCTGTACCGGGACCCCACCAAGCCGCGCGCGATCGAGGTCCGGTGGGATCCGAACTCCGACGCCGTCGTCGAGCGGCGCCCCGTGCGTCACGTGCCGCTGGTCGGCGACGTCGCCGCCGGCACCGACGTGCTGGCGCAGGAGAACGTCGAGGAGCTGCTGCCCCTGCCGGTCGACTTCACCGGCGACGGCGACCTGTTCATGTTGCGGGTGCGCGGCGATTCGATGGTCGGCGCGGGCATCCTCGACGGCGACTTCATCGTGTGCCGGTCGCAGGCGACGGCCGAAGAGGGCGACGTGGTCGTGGCCGGCATCCCCGGCGACGAGGCGACGGTGAAGACCTTCACCACGGTCGGCGACCGGGTCGTGCTGCAGCCCGACAATCCACGGCTCAGCCCCATGGAGTTCGACCCGGCCGAGGTGCGCGTCTTCGGGCGGGTGGTGACCGTCATGCGTCGCATGTAGGGCGCGGCCGCCCGGGCCGGTCGACCCGTTGGGTCAGGCCCCGTGGATGAGAAGGTCGGCGAGGGCGCTGTGCACGGCGTCGAGGGACCGGCGCTCGACACGCTCGTCCTGGGTATGCGCCAACGTGGAGTCGCCCGGGCCGAAGTTGGCCGCAGGGATGCCGGCGGCGGCGAAGCGGCTGACGTCGGTCCATCCGAGCTTGGCCCGCACCGTGAGGTTGTGGCGTGTCCTCAACGCCGCGAGCAGCGGATGGTCGAGGCTCGGCGGAGCGGCGCCCGCCACGTCGGTCATCTGCAAACGTGTCTCCCTCGTCCAGGTACGGACCGACCACCTCCTCGACGTGGGCTCGGGCCTCGTCGGCGGTGCGATCCGGCGCGAAACGGTGGTTGAGCGTGATCACCGCCCGGTCGGGGACGACGTTGCCTGCGACACCGCCTTCGACGAACACGGCCTGGAGCGCCTCGCGGAACTCGCATCCGTCGATGACCGGTCGGCGTTCGTCGTACTCCCCGAGCGCGGCCAGCAGTTGGCCGGCGCGGTGCAGGGCGTTGCGCCCCATCCACGGGCGGGCGGTGTGGGCCCGAGCGCCGAGCATCGTGACGTCGAGGCGCATCGAGCCCTGGCATCCGACCTCGAGCGCGGCATCGGTCGGCTCGCCGAGCAGCGCCGCGTCGCCGGCCACGAGGTCCGGCCGCTGGGCGAACAGGTGCCCGAGCCCGTTGTGCTCGGCCGCCACCTCCTCCGCGACGTAGAACACCCAACTCACGTCGATCGCCGGGTCCGGGACCGCAGCGGCGAGCTCGAGCATGACGGCCAGCCCGCCCTTCATGTCGGCCGAACCGAGCCCCCACAGAACTTCGCCTTCCACCCGGGGGTCCGCGTTGCCGTTCGCGGGCACCGTGTCGAGATGACCGGCGACGACGAGGCGAGACGAGCGGCCGAGCTGAGTCCGGGCGACGACGTTGTCCCCGACCCGCTCGACCGTCAGGTGCGTCAGGCCGCCGAGCCGCTCGACCACGTGATCGGCGATGGCGGCCTCGGCGTGGCTCTCCGAGGGGATGGCGACGAGGTCGGCGGTGCGGGCGAGCAGGTCGGTCACGGACGTGCCGCCCGGCCGGCGGCCGGCACCGTGGTGGCCCACACGGACCGGGGTCGTCCGTGACGTGCAGATGGGCTGACGCGGTGCGACGTGCGGAGCTCCCTTGCCATGCGGGCCAGGCTAGGGGGCGCGGTCCGTCGGTCCGGCCGCCTCTCCCCTATCCTGGCCCGCCGTGAGCGACTCGACGCCTCCTCCTGCCGGCGCCTGGGGCGCCGGCCTCGCCACCCTGGCGCCCGACGGCCGGGTGCTGGACACCTGGTATCCCGCGCCGCTGGTCGCACCCGCAGCGGACGTCGCCCGGGCCGCCGCCGAGGCGGGCGTGACGTCCGGTGTTCCCGGGACGTCACGCATCGACGCCGGCGTCGCCTCGCAGCTGGCGGGGGCGGGGTGGACCTGGGCGCGTCGTGCGGCAACGACGACGTGCGCGGCGTCGAGGTCGTCACGGTGGCCACCTACGTCGAGGGGCTCGACGACCCGCCCGTCGACACCCACGACGTCTACCTGCGCCTGCACCTCCTGTCCCACACGCTGGTGGCGCCGAACGGGCTCAACCTGGACGGCATCTTCGGGCTCCTGAACAACGTCGTCTGGACCACGGCCGGGCCGTGCGCCGTCGAGGGCTTCGAGGCGACCCGGGCCCGGCTGCGGGCCGCGGGCCAGAGGGTGCAGGTGCTGGGGGTGGACAAGTTTCCCCGCATGGTCGACTACGTCATGCCGGCCGGCGTGCGCATCGCCGACGCCGATCGGGTGCGCCTCGGTGCACACCTCGCCGGCGGGACGACGGTCATGCACGAGGGCTACGTGAACTTCAACGCCGGCACGCTCGGGACCGCCATGGTCGAGGGCAGGATCAGCCAGGGCGTCGTGGTCGGCGAAGGCTCCGACGTCGGCGGCGGCGCGTCGATCATGGGAACGCTGTCGGGCGGCGGCAAGGAGATCATCCGCATCGGCGAGCGGTCGCTCGTGGGCGCCAACGCCGGCATCGGCATCTCGCTCGGTGACGACTGCGTCGTCGAGGCCGGTCTCTACGTGACGGCCGGGACCCGCGTCACCCTGCCGGACGGCACGGTCACCAAGGCACTGGAGCTCAGCGGGAGGGACGGGCTGCTGTTCCGCCGCAACAGCACCTCAGGCGCCGTCGAGGTGCTGCCCCGGGCCGGCGGCACGGTGGCGCTGAACACCGCCCTCCACAGCAACGACTGAGGATCAGGGGCGCTCGGGATCCCACGGGATCTCGACGTCGCTGCGCGACCAGTCGTGCGGCGACCGCAGGGACGGCGGATCGCCGGGCTTGGACAGCGGCTGGGTCGTCGTCGGCTCCCGCCCGACGGCTGCGCCCGGGGTCGGCCACGGCAGCGGAGGATCGGGGTGCTCGGTGGCGGTCGGACCCGCCCGATCCGGTGCGGAGGCGGGTCCGGCGGTCGCAGGCTGCGACAACGCAATGCTGCTCGGAGCGGACCGAGGCCACGGGCGAGCTCGGGCGACCCCGTGCGGCCACGGTGACCGACGGCATGCGAGCCCGGACGCGCGCGGCCGCTGTGCCCGGGGGCATGGGCCCTGCGGGTTGAAGCTGCTCCCCGGCGGGCCCGCTGCGGCTGACACGAGCCGGGCGCTGCGTCGGGCGTCGGGGTCGGGGGACTGCCGGGTGCTACGAGGGTGGGGTCTGGTGTTTGTGGCGGGTTGGGGAGCGGTTGGCCAGCGGGGGGCCGCGGTCGTCCAGGTGAGGGTGTCCTGGGGTGGTGGTGCGGTGGGGGGTGCCCGCCAGGTGTGGGTGTCGTGCGGGGTGGGGGCCCAGGCCGCCGCGTACTGCGGGGGTGGTGGGGTCGAGCGCTGGCGGCTGCGGCTGCGGGCCACGCCTACGGCTATCGCCAGGATGGCGCCGATGATGACGCCGACCGTCGCCACGATCGTGCCGCCCAGGAAGCCGCCGAACACGCTGAACACCGCCTCGGCGCCGATGTCGCCCATGCCCCGTCCCACGGCGATGCCGCTGCCCGGCGCGCCGTCGGCGCTGACCTCGTAGACGCCCGCCTCGCCGGCGTCGAAGGTGTACAGGCCCCTGCCCTCCAGGTTGCCCTGGGCGTACGTGACCAGCGTGTCGTAGCCGGACACCTCGACGTCCTCGCCCGCCGGGCCCACGACCGTGACCTCCGGTGGCGGGACCGGCGGGTCGACGAACGGGAGGTCCCCGGTGTCGGGGTCACCGGCGCCAGCGAACTCGTGGTAGATCGAGTAGCCGCCCGGCTCGTCGATCGTGACCTGGACCGTGCCCGGCACGTCGGTGCGGTCGAAGTCGGTGACCGCGTCGAGGACCGTGTTCACGCCGTCCACGATCATCAGCAGCCCGGCCACGATGCCGCCGACGGCGATGCCCGCGGCCACGACGAACCACCACCCGGACGGTCGCACCCGCCGGTGGGCCGCGGCCGCGCCCGCAGGCGGCAGCGGCGTGTAGGCACCCGCGCTCATGGTGGCAGTGTGGTCAGCCCGCCGGCGGCGGCGCATGGGGGAGATCCCCCGCCGCCACCCCCAGCCGCTCGGCCACCAGCTGCAGGCGATCGGTCGGCTGCACGACGGCGAGGCGCACGTGGCCGGAGCCCGCGGGGCCGTAGAACTCGCCGGGCGAGGCGACGACGCCGGCCTCGGCGGCCAGGCGCTTGGCCAGGCCCCACGCGTCCCCGCCCGGCGCCGGGGCCCACAGGTAGAACGCGCCCGCCGGCATCGGGCACTCGACGTCGAGCGCCCGCAGGGCGGCCGCCAGCAGGGCCAGCCGGTCGCGGTAGCGCTCCCGCTGGGCATCCACGTGGGCGTCGTCGCCGAAGGCCGCCACGGCCGCCGCCTGCACCGGGCCCGGGACCATGAACCCCGCGTGCTTGCGCACCTCGGACAGGTAGCGGACCAGGTCCGGGTCGCCGGCGTAGAACCCCGCCCGGGCACCGGCCAGGTTCGACCGCTTCGACAGCGAGTGCACCGCCAGCACGCCCTCGACCCCGCCCGACACGATCGTGCGGCCCGGCCCGTCCCACGTGAACTCGATGTAGCACTCGTCCGACAGCACGGGCACGCCCCGGGCCCGGCCCCAGGCGGCGGCCTCGTCCAGGTCGACCAGCTCGCCGGTCGGGTTGGCCGGCGAGTTCACCCACAGGCACAGCGCCCGGGCCGCGTCGGCCTCCGCCACCTCCGCCAGCGAGCCGTACGGGACCGCCCGGCAGCCGGCCAGCGTGGCGCCCATCGCGTACGACGGGTAGCTGATCTCGGGGTACAGCACCGTGTCGCGCCCCGGGGTGCGCAGCCGCAGCCAGTGGGGCGCCCCCGCCACGAACTCCTTCGTGCCGACGCACGCCGCCACGCCGGCGGGGTCGACCACCGCCCCGAACCGGCGGGCCAGCCAGCCGGCCGCCGCCTCCCGGTAGGCGGCGGTGCCCACCGACGCGGGGTAGCCCCGCTCGGCACCCGAGTGGCCGAGCGCCTCCACCACCGCGGGCGCGGGCGGGTCGCACGGCGTGCCGATCGAGAGGTCGACCACCCCGCCGGGCAGCGTGGCCGCCATGGCGTGCAGCTCGTCGAGGCGATCGTACGGATAGGGCGGGGGCTGGAAGCCGGCCGGTTCGGTCACACCGCCATCCTGCTACGACACGAGGTACTCGCGGAACCGCCCCACCGTGGCGTCGTCGAACCGCCCCCGGATGCGCATGCCGCCCTCGCCCGGCGACTCGCCGAGCACCTCGCCCGCCCGGTGGGCGGCGGCCAGCAGGTCGCCCCGCTCGTACGGGATCACCATCTCGACCACCGTCGTCAGCGAGCGCAGCCGGTCGCCCACCGCCTCCAGCAGGCGCTCGACGCCGTCGCCCGTGACCGCGCTGAGGGCCACCGAGCCCTCGTGGACGCCGGCGAGCCGGCGGGCCTCGTCCGGCGCCAGGTCGGACTTGTTGAACGCCACGAGCTCGGGCACGTGGTCGGCGCCGATCTCGCCGAGCACCTCGCGCACCGCCCGGATGTTGCCGGCCACGTCGGGGGCGCTGGCGTCGACCACGTGGATCAGCAGGTCGGCGTCGACCGCCACGTCGAGCGTCGACCGGAACGCCTCGACCAGCTGATGGGGCAGCTTGCGGATGAACCCGACCGTGTCGGTCAGCAGCACCGACTCGCCGCCCGGCAGGGCCAGGCGCCGGGTGGTGGCGTCGAGCGTGGCGAACAGCCGGTCCTCGACCAGCGCCCCGGCGTCGGTCAGCCGGTTGAGCAGCGTGGACTTGCCCGCGTTCGTGTAGCCGACGATCACCGTCTTGTGGAGCTGGCCCCGGCGCTGGGCCTTGCGCTGCGTCGAGCGGTGGCGGTCGATCTGCTTGAGATCGGACTCCAGCTTGTGGATGCGGCGCACGATGCGCCGGCGGTCGACCTCGAGCTGGGTCTCGCCCGGGCCGCGGGTGCCGATGCGGGCCCCGCCGGCGGCGGACATGCCGCCCGCCTGCTGGGACAGCGCGCCGGCCTGGCGCCGCAGGCGGGGCAGCCGGTAGCGCAGCTGGGCCAGCTCGACCTGCGCCTTGCCCTCCTGGCTGTGGGCGTTCTGGGCGAAGATGTCGAGGATGACCGCGGTGCGGTCGATGGCCGTGCGGCCGAGCAGCTTCTCCAGGTTGAACTGCTGCGCGGGCGTGAGCTCGTTGTCGAACACCACCGTGTCGCAGTCGGTGGCCACCGCCAGCTCGCGCAGCTCCTCGGCCTTGCCCTTGCCGACGTAGGTGGGCGGGTCGGGCGAGTCGCGGCGCTGGGTGATGCGGCCGACCTCGTCGGCGCCCGCCGTGTCGACCAGCAGCGCGAGCTCGTCCAGCGAGTTCTCGGTGTCGTCGGTCGAGTCGGGCGGGATGGTCACGCCCACGAGCACGATCTTCTCCCGGAATGCCCGTTCGATCAGCGCCACGGCGACTCCCCCAGCTCGACGGCGCCGACGTAGGTGGCCGGACCCTGCAGCACGGCGTCCCGGCCCACCGGGGTCGAGCCGGACCTCGGCCCGGCCGCCCGGCATGAGCACGGTCACCACGTCGCCCACCAGGCCCCAGGTGCGGGCCGCGGCCGCCGACGCGCAGGCGCCGGTGCCGCAGGCCTGCGTGAGCCCGACGCCCCGCTCGTAGGTGCGCACGGCGATGCCCCCGTCGGCCGCGGTCACGAGGTGCACGTTGGCGCCCCCCGCCACCTTGGCGTTGACCGCCTCGCCCAGCGCCACCAGGTCGACGTCCCCGGCGGCCTCGACGACCTCGACCCCGGGGACCAGCCCGACGGGCGCTACGGCGCCCACCTCCAGGACCAGGTGGGGGTTGCCGGTGTCGACCCACAGGGCCCGGCGCACGGCCCCGCCGGTCCACTCCGGGGCCTCGCCCTCCACCGTGGCCGGCCCCATCGCCACCGACAGCGTGTGCGTCACGGCGTCGGGATGGTCGATCACGTGGACCACCCGCAGCCCGGCATCGGTCTCGACGGCGATGTCGTCGCCCGGCGCGCCCAGCCCCGGCCACCCGAATGCGAGGGCCTGGGCCAGGCAGCGGATGCCGTTGCCGCTCATCTCGGCCCGGGAGCCGTCGGCGTTGTAGAGCTCCATGCGGACGCGCGCCCGGCCCCCGGCGGTGGCGGGCACCGCCCGGATGACGCCGTCGGCGCCGATGCCGGTGTGGCGGGCGCACAGGGCGCGCGCCACCTCGGCGCTGAGGGGGAGGGAGGCATCGGGATCGAGCAGGACCAGGAAGTCGTTGCCCAACCCGTGGTGCTTGGTCAGACGCATGTCACCCCAGTCTGCCCGACTCCGGCGTCGAGCCGGCACGGTTTAGCCGGGGTCGGCGTCGAGCTCCGCCAGCTCGGCCCGCAGGCCGGCCACCAGGACGAGGGGGTCGTCCAGGGCGTGCAGCCAGCGGACGCGGGGGTCGCGGCGGAACCACGAGCGCTGCCGGCGGGCGAAGCGGCGGGTCCGCCGGACCGCCACGTCCAGCGCCTCGTCCAGCGCCAGGCCCTCCTCCAGGTGCTCGATCAGCTCGGCGTAGCCGAGCGCCTGGCGGGCCGTGCGGGACATGCCGCCGGGCGCGGCCAGCAGGGCCCGGGTCTCGTCGAGGAAGCCGGCCGCCATCTGCGTCGCGGTACCGCTCCTCGACCCGGCGGGCGACGACCTCGTGCGGCAGGGCCACGCCGACCTGGTGGAACCGGGTCGGCGGGTAGGCGTCCAGTCCCGGGCCGTAGGACGAGAACCGCCGGCCGCTGCCGAGCGTGACCTCCAGGGCCCGCACCACCCGGCGGCGGTTCGTGGGCTCCATGCGGGACGCGGCCAGCGGGTCGAGCTCGGCGAGGCGCCGGTGGAGGGCCGGGGTGTCCGGATCGGCCTCCAGCTCGGCCCGGGTCTCCGGGAACCGGCCCGGCACCGCCAGGTCGTCGACCACGGCCCGCAGGTAGAGGCCGGTGCCCCCCACCAGCAGGGCCCGGTGTCCCCGGCCCTCGACCTCGGCCAGCGCCGCCCGGGCGGCGGCGGCGAAGCGGGCCAGCGTGTAGTCCTCCCACGGGTCGGCCAGGTCCAGGAGGTGGTGCGGCACCTCGGCCCGCTCGGCGGCGGTCGGCTTGGCGGTGCCGACGTCCATCCCCCGGTACACCTGCATGGAGTCGACCGACAGGATCTCGAGACGCGGGTCCTCGCGGGCGACGGCCAGCGCCAGGGCCGACTTGCCCGACGCGGTGGTGCCGACGAGGGCGAGGTGGCGGGGGCCGTCGGTCACCACCGCCGGACGCTACCCCGCGCCCGCTCCGCGGCCCGGTTTGCCCCTTTCGGGCGGCCGGCGGCGGGCCTAGGGTCGGGGGCAGGAGCGACACCCGTCCACCCGTCTCGGAGGAGGTGGCGATGGAGGCGCACATCGGTGACCACGTGGTCGTCGAGGGGGCCAAGGTCGGCCAGGCTCGGCGGCGCGGCGAGGTGCTCGAGATCCTGCGAGGGGCCGGCGGCGACCGCCTGCGGGTGCGCTGGGAGCGCGACGACCACGAGTCGGTGGTCGTCCCGGGCCCCGACATGCAGATCGAGCCCGCGGCGCCCGGCGAGCACACCGGACCCGACCGCATGTCGCTGCGGATCGACGTCACGTTGACCGAGGACGCCGACCACTGCGAAGCGGTGGCCAACGTGCGGGTCCGGGGCCGGGAGTTCTCGGGCTGGGGCCGCGCCCGGCGCAACCCGGCGGACCCGGAGATGCCGGTCGTCGGCGAGGAGCTGGCCGTCGCCCGGGCGTTGTCGGAGGTCTCACACCAGCTCGTCGTGGCCGCGGCCGACTCCCTGGAGTCGGCGCTCGGCCGCCCGGTGGCCCTGCACGTCTAGGCCACCGGCACAACAGAACGCGGTCGCCCGGCTGCGCTGCAAGCCTGACCGGCAGCCGGTTCACCCACGTGGTGCCGGCAAGCGATGGCCGGGCGACCGTTCTCTCCGTGGTCTGGGGCGTGGCGGGCGGCGTGCCCGGCCCTAGAGGTCCTTGCCGAAGAAGACCGACATCTCGTCGTCCTCCCACTGCCCGTACGGGGTGGCCGGCCCGTAGCCCGCGGACCGGTAGAGCTCGATCGCCTCGGGCTGGCGGGAGCCCGGTCTCCAGCACGACCCGGCGGTAGCCGAGGGCGCGGGCCTCGTCCTCCAGGCGGGCGAGGATGGCCCGGCTCACGCCCCGCCGGCGGGCCTGCGGCGCCGTGTACATGCGCTTGATCTCGCCGACGCCGTGCTGCGGCTCGCCGATCGTCAGCGGGCGGACGGCCCCGCTGCCGACGGCGACGCCGTCGATCCGGGCGACGAGGAACACGCCCGCCGGCGGGGTCACCTGCTCCGGACGGACGGCCCACAGGGCGGCGGTCTCGGGATCGTCGCCGTCGGCGCCGCCGAACTCGGCGTAGCGCACGTCGAGGTCGGCCGTGAGCGCGGCGGCCAGGGCCTGGACCTCGGGCCCGTCGTAGGGCTCGACGGTGATCTCGATCACGGTGCGGGTGACGTCGGTGCCCGTCATGCCGAGGCGACGGGGATGCGGGTGCGGTGGCGGGCCGCGGCGGTGACCTCGACGAGGTCGCCGGTGAGGTGGTGGGGCGCCGCCCCGGTCACCCGGACCCGGGCGTAGCTGCCGGGGCGCAGCGGGTCGGGGGCGGCGAAGTGGACGAGCTTGTTGTGCTCGCTGCGGCCCGTCGTCATGGCCGGGTCCTTGCGGGACGGGCCCTCGACCAGGACGTCCTCGACGGCGCCGACCCGGGCCCGGTGGCGGGCCAGGGCCGAGCGCTCGACCACGACCCGCAGGCGCTCGAACCGCTCGGCCGTCACCTCGGCCGGCACGAAGTCCTCGACCCGGGCCGCGGCCTCGGTGCCGGGCCGGGGGCTGTAGATGAACGTGTAGGCGCTGTCGTAGGCGGCCTCGGCCACGACCTCGAGCGTGCGCTCGAAGTCGTCGTCGGTCTCGCCGGGGAAGCCGACGATGATGTCGGTGGTGACGGCCAGGTCGGGCATGGCGGCCCGGGCGGCGGCGAGGCGGTCGAGGTAGCGCTCGGCCGTGTAGCCCCGGTGCATGGCGGCCAGGACCCGGTCGCTGCCCGCCTGCAGCGGGAGGTGGAGGTGCTCGCACACGGTCGGCACCTCGGCCATGGCGGCGATCGTCTCGGGCCGGAGGTCCTTGGGGTGGGGGCTCGTGTAGCGGACCCGGCGGATGCCGTCGACGCCGCCGACGGCCCGCAGCAGGTCGGCGAACAGCGGCCGCACCCGGACGCTCTCCCCCGCCCGGCGGCGGGCCAGGGTGAGGTCGCGGCCGTAGCTGTTCACGTTCTGGCCCAGCAGGGTGACCTCGGTGACCCCGTCGGCGGCCAGCGCCCGGACCTCGTCGACCACGTCGTCGAACGTGCGGCTGATCTCGCGGCCCCGCACGGCGGGGACGATGCAGAAGGCACACGAGTTGTCGCACCCGATCTGGATGGTGACCCACCCCGCGTAGGCCACCTCGCGGCGGGCGGGCAGGGCGCTGGGGAACGACTCGTGGTCGTCGGCGGCCGTCTCCTCGAGGATCTCGACCAGCGACCGCCCGGCCTGGCGCTGCTCGCCCAGCAGCTCCGCCGCCCGGCCCACGTTGTGGGTGCCGAACACGACGTCGACGTGCGGTGCCCGCTCGACGATGAGGTCGCGGTCCTTCTGGGCCAGGCACCCGCCCACGACGATCTGCATGTCGGGCCGGCGCTGCTTGAGGGCCTTGAGCTGGCCGAGGTTGCCGTAGAGCTTGTTGTCGGCGTTCTCGCGGATGCAGCAGGTGTTGAGCACGACGACGTCGGCCTCGTCGACGCCCGCGGCGGGGCGCAGGCCGTCGGCCTCCAGCAGCCCGGCGATCCGCTCGGAGTCGTGCTCGTTCATCTGGCACCCGAAGGTGCGCACCACAGGGACGTAGGTCTTGTCGGCCATCGCAGCCAGCAAGGCTAGGCGAGTCGCGCGGGAACTCCCCACCGGAATCGGGGCGCGGCGTGCGACGCTGGGCCGATGGACGGCGTGCGTGCGGTCGTGCTGGTCGAGGGGGTCAGCGACCAGGCGGCCCTGGAGGCGCTGGCGCGCCGGCGCGGACGGGACCTCGCCGCCGAGGGCATCGAGATCGTGTCGATGGGCGGTGCGACGAACGTGCGCACGTTCCTGGAGCGCTACGGCCCCCACGGGCAGGACGTCCGGCTGGCCGGCCTGTGTGACGCGGGCGAGGCGGACCACGTCCGGCGCCGGCTCGCGGATGCCGGGCTCGGCTCGGCACTCGGCCGGGACGGGATGGAGGCACTCGGGTTCCACGTGTGCGTGGCCGACCTGGAGGACGAGCTGATCCGGGCCGTGGGCGCCCGCGGCGTCGAACGGGTCGTCGAGGCCGCCGGTGAGCTCGCGTCGTTCCGCATCTTCCAGAACCAGCCGGCCCAGCGGGAACGCAGCCCCGAGGCCCAGCTGCGCCGGTTCATGGGCACCCGCAAGGGCCGGAAGGCCCGCTACGCACGCCTGCTGGTCGACGCCCTCGACCTGACCCGGGTGCCTCGCCCCCTCGACCGGGTGCTCGACGTCCGCGGGTAGCCCGCCGTCGTCGGTCGTGCCCCCGAGGTGCGGTGGCCCGAGCGGGTGCCGGCCGCGGAACCCGTCGCCGGCACCCGCCGCGGGTCAGTCGAGCGAGATGGGCTCGTCGTCGGCCGGGGACATCACGTCGTCGGCCGGGGGTGGGGTCGGCGTGGTGCCGATGCCGAGCTGGGAGCGGATGCGCTCGGAGATCTCGACCATGACCTCGGGATGGTCGATCAGGAACACCTTGGCGTTCTCGCGACCCTGGCCGAGCTGCTCGCCGTCGTAGGTGTACCAGGCCCCCGACTTCTTCACGAGGCCGATGTCGACGCCCACGTCGAGCAGCGAGCCCTCACGGCTGATGCCCCTGCCGTACATGATGTCGAACTCGCTCTGCTTGAACGGCGGGGCGCACTTGTTCTTCACGACCTTGACCCGGGTGCGGTTGCCCACCACCTCGACCCCGTCCTTGATGGACTCGATGCGGCGGATGTCGAGCCGGACCGACGAGTAGAACTTGAGCGCCCGCCCGCCGGGGGTGGTCTCGGGCGACCCGAACATCACGCCGATCTTCTCGCGGAGCTGGTTGATGAAGACGGCGATGGTGCGGGACCGGTTGAGGTTGGCGGTCAGCTTGCGCAGCGCCTGGGACATGAGCCGGGCCTGGAGGCCGACGTGGGTGTCGCCCATCTCGCCCTCGATCTCGGCCCGGGGGGTCAGCGCGGCCACGGAGTCGATGACGACGACGTCGATGGCCCCGGAGCGGATGAGCATGTCGGCGATCTCGAGCGCCTGCTCGCCCGTGTCGGGCTGGGAGATGAGCAGCTCGTCGACGTCGACCCCGATGGCCCGGGCGTAGACGGGGTCGAGGGCGTGCTCGGCGTCGATGTAGGCGCAGATGCCGCCGTTGCGCTGGGCCTCGGCCACGACGTGCATGGCCAGGGTGGACTTGCCCGACGACTCGGGCCCGTAGATCTCGGTGACACGGCCACGGGGCAGGCCGCCGATGCCGAGCGCGAGGTCGAGGGCCAGGGCACCGGTCGATATGGCCTCGATGGCCATGGTGCCCTTCTCGCCCATCTTCATGACCGAGCCCTTGCCGAACTGCTTCTCGATCTGACCGAGAGCCATCTCGAGGTTCTTCTGTCGATCCACCGGTGGGGTCCTTTCTGCGGTGGTGCGGATTGTGCGGTGGCGGCGGGCCCGGCCGGAGCCGGACCCGTCAGCGATCTCGGGAGGGGCGGTGCCCCGCCGACGCAGCAGAAGATAAAGACGGGGTGTGACACTTTCGGGGACCGTGCGATGTGCGACCCCGTGTTCGGGAACGACACGACTGTAGTTTCGAACGCCTGTTCGTTCAAGGACCCTCGGCAGATTCCCCGGTCAGCGGCCGGATGTGGAGGTCCTCGTAGCGGGGTCCCCCGCGGCCGCCGAGGTGGCTGCGCACCAGGCGCACGTCGCCCACCGGGAACCGGGCCGCCACCGGCTCGCCCACCAGGTCGCGCAGCCGGCCCCCGGACACGCGGGCCAGGGTCAGGTGGCCGTGGAACCCGAGGCGGTCCGGGTCCCCCGCGGGCAGCGCCCGGCGGACCGCCGCGGCGACGTCGTCGAGCCCGGCCACCGGCACGCACACCACCCGGCGGCCGAGCGGGGCGACGGCGGGACCGAGGTCGGCGGTGGCCGGGGCCAGCGGGGCGGCGTCCAGTGCGGCGGCGACCGGACCCGGGTCGGCCACCTCGCCGAGGAAGGCGAGCGTGACGTGCCACTGGGCCCGGGACGTCCAGCGGACCCCGCGGCGCTCCGGCCGGCGCAGGCCCGCCAGGCGGTCGAGCACGTCGTCCGGCGGCTGCACCGCCACGAACAGGCGCACCCGGCCAGCCTGCCACCCGCCGCGGCCGCCGGCTGCCGTGGAGAGGGGTGGGACGACCACCGTGCGCGGTTTCGATCGCGAATTGCGTCACGGGGCGTGCTTGCGGCACGCTCGCGCGGTGAGCTGGGGATCACGAGTCACATCCGCCGCGTCCAGCTTCCTCGCGACCACGCAGGGGAAGGCCATCGCCGGTGGCGCCGCCGTCGTCGTGCTGGGGTCGGCCGCGCTCGTCGCCACCCAGGTCGGGTCGTCGTCGGGATCGACGCCGACCACGACGACGACCACGACGACCGAGGCGACGACCACGACGCCCACCACCGCACCGCCCCCTCCCCCGCCCGTGTACCCGCTGACGGGGCTGCCGGTGACGGACCCGGCGGTGGCGGCCCGGCCGGCGCTGGCCGTCAAGATCGACAACGTCGAGCCCGCCTCCCGGCCCCAGATCGGCCTCAACCAGGCCGACATCGTGTACGAGGAGCGGGTCGAGGGCGCCGTGACCCGGTTCATGGCCGTGTTCCACTCCGGCGAGTCGCAGCCGATCGGGCCCGTGCGCTCCGCCCGCACGTCCGACATCGGGCTGTTCCGCCCGCTCAACCAGCCGATGTTCGCCTGGTCGGGCGCCAACCCCACCTTCGCGGGCCGGGTCCGCGAGGCCGGCATGATCGACGTCGGCTACGACGCCGCCTCCGGCCAGTACTACCGGGCCCGCGACCGCCGGGCGCCCCACAACCTGATGATCGGCTCGACCATGGAGATGTGGGCGGCCGGCTACGGCGGCGGCACCCCGCCCCAGCTGTTCACCTACCGGGCCGCGGGCGAACCCATCGCCGGCGGGCAGATCGCCAGCGGCGTGAACATCGTGTTCGCCGTCGGCGCCGGCTCCGCGCCCGTCGACTACGTGTGGAACGGCGGGGGCTACGCCCGCAGCCAGTCCGGAACGCCCCATGTCGACGCCCTCGGCGTCCAGGTGGCGCCCGAGAACGTCATCGTGTCGTTCACCCCCTATGCCGACAGCGACGTCACCGACAGCTTCGGCGTGCCGATCCGCGAGGCGCAGACCGTCGGCAGCGGGGAGGCGTGGGTCTTCACGGGCGGGCAGCTGATCCGGGGCACCTGGAACAAGCCGGCGCTGGAGGCCCCGACCCAGTACGTGGACGCGGCCGGGCAGCCGATCAAGCTCACGCCCGGGCGCACCTGGGTGGCGCTGGCCGAGCCGGGCACCGCCACGGTCTGGCCCTGACCCCGCCGGGGTCGGCGCCCCGGGGTCAGCCGGCGGCCAGCAGGCGGCGGAGCATGTCGAGGACCGTGATGCAGGAGAACTGCCGCACCCGCTGGCGGTCGCCCGGGAGGTGGACCCGGACCGTGACCGGTTCGGCGTCGCCCACCACGGCGCCCAGCCAGACCGTGCCCGGGGGTTGGCCCTCCAGGGTGTCGGGGCCGGCGACGCCGGTGACGCCCACGCCCACGTCGGCGCCCAGCAGCGCGCGGACGCCCGTGGCCATGGCGGCGGCGGCGTCCGGGGACACCACCGGTCCCTCCGGGACGTCCAGGACCGAGAACTTCACGTCGGTCGCGTAGGAGACCACCCCGCCCCGGAACCAGGCGCTGGCCCCGGGGACGTCCACCAGGCGGGACGCGATCAGGCCGCCCGTCAGCGACTCGGCCACCGCCAGGGTCAGGCCCCGGGCCTCCAGCAGCGTGCCCACCGCGTGCTCCATCGTCTCGGCGTCCACGCCGAACACGATGTCGCCGATGATGTCGCGGACGATCTTGTCCTCCGCCTCGATGAGGCGGGCCGCGGTGTCCTCGTCGTCGGCCTTGACCGTGATCCGCACCTTCAGGCCCTCGATGCCGCTGGCCAGGAACGCCAGCGTGGGTGCGCCGGGGCCGGCGGCGTCGAGCTCGAGCATGTGGTCCGCCAGGCGCTCGGCCAGGCCGGACTCGCTCTCGCCCCACGTGCGCAGCGTGCGGGACCGGATCACCGCGACGG
Organism: uncultured Acidimicrobiales bacterium; assembly: GCA_963759225.1. Classification (GTDB taxonomy): domain Bacteria; phylum Actinomycetota; class Acidimicrobiia; order Acidimicrobiales; family VFJN01; genus ZC4RG19. The sequence continues at coordinate 36,664 of CAVWYL010000008.1, forward strand.
TGCCCGCCCGCCGGGCGAGATCGGGCAGGATGGCGCCCGTCACGATCTCCTGCAGCTCGTAGGGCACGCCCGGGACGGCGTAGATCACCTTGTCGCCCACCGGGCAGATCAGCCCGGGCGCGGTGCCGGGCTGGGGGTCGGCGATGGCCGTCGCCCCCTCCGGGACCAGCGCCTGGCGCATGTTGTTGGCCGGCATCCGCCGCCCCCGCGACGCGAACCGCTCGAAGATGCGCTCGACCACGGCCTCGTCCTCGACCAGGGGCACGCCCATGACGCGGGCGATGGCGTCGCGGGTGATGTCGTCCTGCGTCGGCCCCAGCCCGCCGCAGACGATCACCGCGTCGGACCGGCCGAGCGCCAGCTCCAGGGCGTCGACGATGCGGTCGAGGTTGTCGCCCACGGTCTGGCCGTGCGTCCGGTCGATGCCGGCCAGGGCCAGGTGCTCGCCCAGCCACGCCGAGTTGGTGTCGACGATCTGCCCCAGCAGCAGCTCGGTCCCCACCGCGACGATCTCACAACGCATCGCGCCCGCTCCCCTCGCCCTCGATCAGATACGCACGCCGCCGGACGCCGTGGCCCGGCTGCCCTCGATCAGGTACTGGACGCCCGTGACGAGCGTCAGCCCCACCGCCAGCCACAGGCCCGTGTCGGCGATCCACGGCTCGTTCTCCGCCACGGGCGGCAGCAGGGCCAGGCCGACCGCCACCGCCTGCACCACGGTCTTCACCTTGGCCCAGAACGACGCCGGCACCGCCAGCCCCTGGCGACCCCAGTACGAGCGGAAGGCCGAGATCGCCGCCTCCCGCACCGTGATCAGCGCCACCGGCAGCCACCAGAACCCCTCGATGGCGACGATGGCCCACATCGCACCGAGGACCAGCGCCTTGTCGGCCAGCGGGTCGAGGAACGCGCCCGAGCGGGTCGTGCCCATGCGCCGGGCCAGCCAGCCGTCGAGGCCGTCGGTGGCCGCCAGCAGGATCCACAGCGTCAGCGCCAGGTACGACGGCCCCGACACGACGATGAGCAGCCACAGGGCCGGCGACAGCACCAGGCGGCCGACCGTGACGAAGTTGGCCGGGGTGGCCAGCGCCGAGGGACCGAACGAGGACGACGTCTCCACGGCGCCCCCTAGACCGGGCTGGCTTCGAGGTCGGGTCCGGCCGCGCCGTCGACGTGGACCTTGAGCATCTCGCCCGCGGGCAGGTCGGCGGGGACGGCGACGATGCCGTCGATCTCGGGCGCCTCCCGGTGGCCGCGGGCCACACCGGGGGCGTCGACCAGGACCTCCAGCACCGAGCCGATGAGCGCGTCGCGGCGGCGGGCGGTGATGCCGTCCTGCAGGTCGCGCAGCTCGGCCAGGCGCTCGTCGACGAGGCCGGGGGCGACCGTGCCGTCGAGCCCGGCGGCGTAGGTGCCCTCCTCGGCGCTGTAGGCGAAGAACCCGGCCCAGTCGAGGTCGGCGCCGGCCACGAAGCGCAGGAGGGCGTCGTGGTCGCGCTCGGTCTCGCCCGGGTAGCCGACGATGAAGCTCGACCGGAAGGCGGCGTCGGGCCGGCGGGCCCGGATGTCGTCGATGCGGCGGGCGAAGCGCTCGCCGTCGCCCCAGCGGCGCATGCGCCGCAGCAGGGGGCGGGAGGCGTGCTGGAGCGACAGGTCGAAGTAGGGGACGCCGGTGGCGCAGATGGCGTCGATCAGCCCGTCGGTCAGGTCGGACGGGTACAGGTACAGCAGGCGGACCCGGTCGACCCGGGCCGCCACCTCGCCCACGAGGGGCACGATCGACCGGCGGCCCCGGCCCTGGTCACGGCCGTAGGCGGCCAGGTCCTGGGCCACGAGCACGATCTCGCGGACGCCGCCGGCGGCGAGGCCGTCGACCTCGGCCAGCACCGAGTCGAGCGACCGGCTGCGCTGGCGGCCCCGGAACGACGGGATGGCGCAGAACCCGCAGGCCCGGTCGCACCCCTCGGCCACCTTGACGTAGGCCCACGGCGCGGCGGCCGGGGGCCGGGCCAGGTTGAGCAGGTCGAGGGCCGGGGCGGTCGCCGTGGACGCGGTGCGGGTCGGCGCCGAGCGTGACCGGCACGCCGAACCCCACCACCGCGTCGGCCTCGGGCAGCGCCGCCGCCAGGTCGTCGCCGTACCGCTCGGCCAGGCAGCCCGTGACCACCAGCTCGGCGTCGCCCGGCTTGCGGTCGGCCAGGGCCAGGATCACGTCGATCGACTCGCGGCGGGCGTCCTCCACGAAGGCGCAGGTGTTGACCACGACCAGGTCGGCGTCCTCGGGCGCGCCGGCGGGCACGAGCCCGTCCGCGAGCATCGTCCCGGTCAGCTTGTCCGAGTCGACCTGGTTCTTCGGACAGCCCAGCGTCTCGACCCAGAAGGAGCGGGACATCGCAGGCAGGCTACTGGCGATCGGGCCGGGTCCCGGCATCGGGGCGCGGTCGCCCGACCGCGGTCAGACCAGGATCCAGCCGGTCTTGGTCGGGGCGTCGCCCTTCACCACGAGGCAGACCGGCCGCCGGGGCAGCTCGTCGAAGCGGAAGTCGCCCGCCGCGCCGCTCGTCACCGTGTCGAGGCCCTCGGGCCACACCACCATGACCTCGACGGCGGCCGGCGGGGTCACGGTGCCCGCCACCCGCACCATGTCGTCGGCGACGTCGAGCTCGACGGCCAGCGTGCGGGCACCGGCCGTGTACCGCAGCTCGCGCAGCGTCCCGCCGGCGAGCTGGACGCCGCCGAGGCGCGGGTCACGCCCCGACACCGCGTCGTAGACGAGCCGCGCCGGCTCGGCCTCGATCCGGTGCCAGCCGAAGCTGGCCACCGCGGCCGCCCGCCACGCACCCGGCACCGGATCGGCGACCGCACCCAGGCGACGCAGCTCGTCGACGAGGGCGTCGTCGGTCGGCAGCGGTACCGCCGTGTGTGTCATCGGGGTGGCCCTCCGGTGTCCCAGCAGTGCGTAGATACTACGGGGCCATGAGGCCGCGCAGGCGGTCGAGCGCCCGGGCGGTCGCCGCCGCGACGTTCGCCGCCGGGACGTCGAGCGCCGCCGCGATCTCGTCGTCGCCGGGCCGCGGGTCGGCCATGAGCAGCCGCAGGAGACGCTGGCTGCGGGGGTCGAGGCGGCCGAAGGCCCCCAGCAGGGCCCGGTCGCGCTCGTAGACCAGCAGGCCGGCGTCGAGGCCGGTGCCGTCGTCACCGGCGCCCTCGTGACCGTCGTGGTCCGCGTCGCCGGCCTGGTCGCGGACGCGTCGCAGGCACTCGTGGCGGGCCGTCGCCGCGATCCACCCGCCCACCGCCGCGGGCGTGCGCAGGTGGGTCAGGTGCTCGGCCAGCCGCAGCCACACGACCTCGTTGACCGCCGACGCGCCGGCCCCGTCGAGCCGGTGCCCGCGACAGATGGCGTGGACCATGCCCAGGTACCGGTCCACCAGCTCGTCCCACGCCCCCTCGTCCCCGTGGCGGGCACGGGTGACGAGGTCGGCCACCGCGCCCCTCTCCACGGGGGGATCCTACGCTCGGTGGCCGCCTAGAGCGTGCGCGGATACGGCACACCATCGCGGCCACCGTTCCGTGCTTCCCGCTCTTGCTGCTTCGCAGCGGGCCGCTCGGGCCACGGCTACGCCTGTCGGCGCAGCCTCTTACTCGGTGGCGATCGCTCCCAGGATGTTCATGCGGGCGGCCCGGTAGGCCGGGATGAGCGCCGCGACGAGGCCGAGGAACCCGGCCACCAGGGCGATGACGATCAGCGAGCCGGTCGGGATCGCGAACGCCTCGAAGCCCTCGTCCCGCAGCGACCGGGTGATGCCCCAGCCGCCGAGCAGCCCCACGGCCAGCCCGAGCGCCGTGCCGAACAGCGAGATGATCGCCGACTCCCACCGCACCGCGGCGCGCACCTGCTTCCGGCGCATGCCGACGGCCCGGAGCAGGCCCAGCTCGCGGGTGCGCTCCAGCACCGACAGGGCGATCGTGTTGGCGATGCCGAGGAAGGCGATGATGATCGCCAGGAACAGCAGCACCACGATCAGGATCAGGATCGGGTCGAACTGGGCGCTGATCGTGTCCTTGAACTGGTCGACGCTCTCCACGTCGGCCGTCGGGTACTGGTCGACCACCTGGCGGATGGCCGGCTGGGCCTCCTCCACCGACACGCCGTCGGCCAGGCGCACGAACACCTGGACGTCGCTCGGGTTGGTGACGGCGGCGTCGTAGTCGTCGAGGCCGATCACGTAGGAGCCGATGTTCTCGGTCGGCCCCGACTCGTAGATCCCCGACACCGTGGCCGCCGGCGGGGACTCGCCCCGGGCGTCGTCGATGAAGCGGATCTCGACCGTGTCCCCCACCCCGAGGCGCTCGCTCGTCGCGGTGTCGCGGTCGATGATCACGTTCCCGGATGCGAGGTCGGCCGAGCCCTCGACCACGTCGATCTCGAACAGGTCGAACACGCCCTCGTTGGTGCCCGTCACCGCGCTCGGTGTCGGCGCCCACGAACGCGGGGGCGAAGCGGAACGGGACCACCTCGTCGACCTCGGGCAGCTCGGCGATGTCGTCGCCCACCGACGTGGGCAGGCCCACGAGCCCGAAGTCGTCGGTGGTGACGATGAAGTCGCCCCGGAACCCGCTCGACAGCGCCTCGTCGATCGACTGACGGACCGAGGCGTTGAGCACCAGGAAGAACGACACCAGGCCGACGCCGATCATCAGGGCGAAGGCGGTCGATGCGGTCCGCCGGGGGTTGCGGGAGGCGTTGTCGCGGGCCAGCTCGCCGGACACGCCGCGCAGGCGGGCCACCGGCGCGCCCAGCACGGTGGCCACCGGGCGGGCCAGCACGGGGCTGATGAGCAGCCGTCCCCACGAACACGCCGAGCACGCCCAGGCCGACCTGGGCCGGCTCCGACCCGAAGGCGCCGACGGCCACGAGCACCACGGACAGCACCAGGACGACGGCGCCGAGGACCAGCCGCACCCGGGAGCGGCCGCTCGTGTCGACGGCGACGTCGCGCATGGCGGCCAGCGGCGGGACCCGGGAGGCGCGCCACGCCGGGATCAGCGCCGACACCAGCGTGACGACGATGCCCACCGCCAGCGCGATGGCCACCGAGGACGGGCAGGATCGCCAGCGACGAGTCGGGCAGCCCGAGGAACCCCGCCAGCAGCGCCGCCACGCCGAGACCGAGCAGGAAGCCGACCACGGAGCCGGCCACGCCGACGACCACGGCCTCGGCCAGCACCGCCCGGCGCACCTGGCGGCGGCGGGCGCCCACCGCCCGGAGCAGGGCCATCTCCCGGGTGCGCTGGGCCACGATGATCGAGAAGGCGTTGTAGATGACGAACGCGCCGACCACGACGGCGATCACGCCGAAGAAGCCGAGGAAGATCGTCAGGAACGACAGTGCCTGCTGGATGTCGTTCTGGGTCTCCTCGGTGATCTGCTCGCCGGTGATCACCTGCACGCCGGCGTCGGAGCCCAGCCCGTCGCGGATGGCGTCGACCACCTCGGTCTGGGACACGCCCTCGTCGGCGGCCACGGAGATCGAGCTGACCTTGCCGGGCTCGCCCAGCTGGGCCTGCGCCTCCTCCACCGTCCACATGGCGAAGCTGGCGCCCCCGGGGCTGTCGGCGGTGCCGAACCGGGCGATGCCGGACAGCGTGAACTCGTTGGTGCCGGCCCGGGTCTGCACCGGCACCGTGTCGCCGACCTCGTAGCCCGTCGAGTCGGCGCGTGGCCTTGTCGATGACGAGCTCGTCGTCGCTCTGCGGGCCCTCCCCCTCGACGATGGTGAAGGGGTTGAGCGTGTCGGAGGTGCCCCAGTTGGTGCCGAACGTGGGCGCACCCATGGCCGGGTCGCCGACCGGGTCGCCGTCCTTGTCGATGATGCGGGCGTAGCCGTCGACCGCCACGTCGGCGTCGGCCACGCCGTCGATGTCGAGCACCTCGTCGAGCAGGCTCTCGTCGATCAGGCCCCGCACCTCGCCGCCCCCGGCGAAGCCCTGGTCGATCGTCTGGTCGGAGCGGACGACGGCGTCGGTGTCCTTGTAGACGTCGGAGAACAGGTCGTTGAACGTGCGGTTCACCGTGTCGGTGAGCACCAGCACGCCGCCGACGAACGCCACGCCGAGGGCCACGGCGAAGAACGTCGTGACCAGGCGCGACTTGTGGGCCATGAGGCCCCGGAGGGCGACCTTGAGCACCGGTCAGTCCCCGAAGCGCTTGAGGCGGTCGAGGACCCGCTCGGCGGTCGGGTCCTCCATGCTGTCGACGATCTTGCCGTCGGCCAGGAACACGGCGGTGTCGGCGTAGGACGCCGCCACGGGGTCGTGGGTGACCATCACGATGGTCTGGCCCATGTCCCGCACGGCCCGGCGCATGAAGTCCAGGATCTCGGCCCCGGCCCGGGAGTCGAGGTTGCCGGTGGGCTCGTCGGCGAAGATGATCTCGGGCCGGCTGGCCAGCGCCCGGGCCACGGCCACGCGCTGCTGCTGACCGCCCGACAGCTCGCTCGGACGGTGGGTGAGCCGGTCGCTCAGGCCGGTCGTGGTGACGACCTGGTCGAGCCACTCGGCGTCGGGCTTGCGCCCGGCCAGCGACAGCGGCAGCACGATGTTCTCGAGGGCGTTGAGCGTGGGGACCAGGTTGAACGCCTGGAACACGAAGCCGATGCGGTCGCGGCGCAGCAGCGTGAGCTGGTCCTCGCTGAGGGTGCTGAGGTCGCGGTCGCCGACGTACACCTGGCCGGAGGTGAGCGAGTCGAGCCCGGCCATGCAGTGCATCAGCGTGGACTTGCCCGACCCCGACGGGCCCATGATGGCGGTGTAGTGGGCCACCGGGATCTCGAGGGTCACGCCGTCCAGGGCCGCCACCGCGGTGTCGCCCTGGCCGTAGATCTTGCGGGCCTCGACCGCCCGGGCCGCGGGCGGCTCCGCGGTCGCCACGGGGGCGGCAGCGTCTTCGGGTTGGGGGGTATCCGCCGTCAGGTCCATGACAGCCACCGTACGCGTCGCACGGGGCGATGTTGTCACGCCCCGGGGCGCCGGCCGGACATGGTTTCCGGCCGGGGCGTATCAGTCCTGGCCGTCGACCATGTCGTCGAGCTCCTCGACCGTCATGAGCACGGCGCGGGCCTTGGACCCCTCGGAGGGGCCGACCACGCCCCGCTGCTCCAACAGGTCCATGAGCCGGCCGGCGCGGGCGAAGCCGACCCGCAGCTTGCGCTGCAGCATCGACGTGGACCCGAGCTGGCTGCGGACCACCAGCTCCATCGCCTGCCACAGCAGGTCGTCGTCGTCGTCCCCGGCGCCGCCGCCGCCCGACCCCGGCGAGCCGCCCGGGCCGTCGTCGCTGCCCTGGACCGACTCGTCGAAGGACACGTCGGGGGCCTGGCGCTTCCACACGGAGGCGACCTTGCGGACCTCGTCCTCGGTGACCCACGCGCCCTGGATGCGGCGGGCCACCGACGAGCCGCTGTCGAGCACGAGCATGTCGCCCTTGCCGATGAGCCGCTCGGCGCCGCCCTGGTCGAGGATGACCCGGCTGTCGGTCACCGACGACACGGCGAAGGCGATGCGGGCCGGGACGTTGGCCTTGATGAGGCCGGTGATGACGTTGACCGACGGGCGCTGCGTGGCGATGACCAGGTGGATGCCCACGGCCCGGGCCATCTGGGCCAGGCGGGCGATGGACTCCTCGACGTCGCGGGCCGCCACCATCATCAGGTCGGCCAGCTCGTCGATCACCACGAGGATGAACGGCAGGCGGGGGAAGCTGCGCCCGGACTCGGCCGAGTCGCTGACCCCGTCGCCGTCGTCGTCGACGTAGCCGGCGACGGTGCCCCGCCCGTCGCCGTCGAGGTCGCCCCGGTCGACCGCGGCGTTGTAGCCGGTGATGTCGCGGAACCCGACCTCGGCCAGCAGGTCGTAGCGGCGCTCCATCTCCTTGACCGCCCAGGCCAGGGCGTTGGCCGCCTTCTTGGGGTTGGTGACGACCTGGGTCAGCAGGTGGGGCAGGCGGTCGTACTGGCCCATCTCGACCCGCTTGGGGTCGACGAGGATGAGCCGGACCTGATCGGGCGTCGAGCGCATGAGGATCGACGTGATCAGCGAGTTGAGGCAGCTCGACTTGCCGGCCCCGGTGGCCCCGGCGATGAGCACGTGGGGCATGGCCGCCAGGTTCATCATGATCGAGCGGCCGTTGATGTCGCGGCCGATCCCCACCTCGAGCGGGTGGGAGGCCCGGCGGGCCTCCTCGCTGACGAGGATGTCGCCGAGGGACACGATCTGGCGGCGGGCGTTGGGCACCTCGACGCCGATGGCCTGCTTGCCCGGGATGGGGGCGAGGATGCGGACGTCGGGCGTCGCCATGGCGTAGGCGATGTCCTTGTGCAGGCTGGTGACCCGGTTGACCTTGACGCCGGGGCCCAGCTCCAGCTCGTAGCGGGTGACGGTGGGGCCGACGACCATGCCCACGAGGCGGGTCTCGACGCCGTGGTCGGCCAGGGCCTTCTCCAGGGTGCGGCCGGTGTCCTCGATGGAGCGCCGGTCGACCTGGTGGGCGCCCGCCCGGTCGAGCAGCGTGACCGGCGGCAGCTTCCAGGGCGACGCCTTGGCCGCGGGGCCGAGGGCGATCTCCAGCTGCTCGACGTCGCCGGCGTCGGGCTCGGGGACCACGAACTTGGGCGCCTTGCGCCGCCGGGCCCGGGCCGGCTTGGCGGTCGTCGGCCTCGTCGTCGGGCGGCTCGACCAGCGTGTCGTCGTCGGGGACGAGGGCCGGGTCGATGACGTCGGTGGCGGTGCCGTCGGCGCCGCCGCTGCCGTCGTCGTAGGGCAGGCGGAACAGCGTGGCCAGCCGCTGGTTGACCCCGGCCGTGAGCGGGCCGGACGCCCGCCACGGTGCGGTCGGCGGCGTCGCGCAGCGGCGTGCGGGTGAGCACGACCAGGCCGGCCACGGCCACGAGGACGAGCACGGCGACGGCCCCGCCGGTGCCGAGCGCGCTCTCGACCGGGGTGCCGACGCCGGCGCCCAGCCAGCCGCCGGCGTGGCGGAGGTCGCGGTCGGGGGCGTCGAAGCGGGGGCTGCCGCCCGACCAGGTGGGCGAGGCCGGCGGCGGCCAGGACCAGCAGCGTGGTGCCCACCCCCACGTGGGCGGCCACGGACGGGGCGTCGCCCTCGACCGGCTTGCCGTCGGCGTCGGTGGCGGGCCCCCGGGACAGGACCAGCGCGGCCCCGCCCGCGACCAGCGCGAGGGGCAGGACGTAGCGCAGCGCGCCGAGGACCAGGCCCGGCGGCGTCGGCGACGCCGCGCCCGGCCGGCCCGCCGCCCCCGAGGTAGATGCCGAGCCCGCACACGAGGCCCACCGCCACCAGCAGCAGCCCGGTCAGCTCGTCGGCGTGGCGGCCGAGCACCCGGGACGACGACCGCACCGCCCGCTGGGTCAGCGTCGGCTTGCGCGCCACGGTGCCGCGCCGGGTCGTCTTCTTGCGGGGGGCCTGGCGGGGACGCGCCCGCGACGAGGAGCGGGAGGAGGTCTGACGCGTCGTCACAGTGGCCACAAAGCTACCAGCAGCCCCATCCGCCACAGCACCATCATGGGCGACCGGAGGGGCCGAGGGTCACAGTGCCCCGTCCAGGGACTTCGTCCTGTCCCGGCGACCGATCGCAGGACGCCGTAGCTGCGCGAGAGAGGGCCGATCCGGCCGGCGTGGCAGGGCGCAGGCGTTCCTGGACGGGGCACTAGCGTGACCCGGCGTGGACGAACCTACGCCGGGGCGGGTGGCCGTGGTGACCGGGGCCAGCTCGGGGATCGGCGCGGCGACCGCCCGCGCCCTGGCCGGCGACGGGTGGGACGTCGTCGTGGGGGCCCGGCGGGCCGACCGCATCGAGGCGCTGGCGGCCGGGATCGGGGCCCGGGCGCACGTCCTCGACGTGACCGACGCGGCGTCGGTCGAGGCGTTCGTCGCCACCGTGCCCGCCTGCCGGCTGCTCGTGAACAACGCGGGAGGCGCCCTCGGCCTCGCACCGGTGGCCGAGGCCGACGAGGACGAGTGGCGGGCCATGTACGAGACCAACGTGCTCGGCGTCGCCCGCATGACCCGCGCGCTGCTCCCCGCCCTGGAGGCCGGCGGCGACGGCCACGTCGTCACCATCGGGTCGATCGCCGGCCACGAGCCCTACCCGGGCGGCGCCGGCTACAACGCCGCCAAGTTCGCCGTGCGGGCCGTGATGGGCGTGCTGCGCCAGGAGCTGCTCGGCCGGCCGGTGCGGGTGTCCGAGATCGACCCCGGCATGGTCGAGACCGAGTTCAGCCTCGTCCGCTTCGGCGGCGACGCCGACCGGGCGGCCAAGGTCTACGAGGGCGTCACCCCGCTCACCGCCGACGACGTGGCCGAGTGCGTCCGCTGGGTCGCCTCCCGGCCGAGCCACGTCAACGTCGACCAGATGATCGTGCTGGCCCGCGACCAGGCCGGCGCCCGCCAGGTCCACCGGCGCCCGGGCTAGCGGCGCTGGCAGGTGGGGCACCACGTGGTGGTGCGGCCGTCGAGCGGGCGCGACCGCAGCTCGGTGCCGCACCGGGGGCACGGCAGGCCGGCCTGGCCGTAGACCTCGAGGCGCTGCTGGTTGCGGCCGGGCCGGCCCTCCACCGTGCGGTAGTTCGTCAGCGTGGTCCCGCCGTAGACGATGCTGCCGGCCAGCACCTCGCCGCAGCGCGTCGAGCAGCGCCGCGGCCTGCGCCCGGGTGACCGTGCGGCGGAACGGGTTGATCCGGGCCCGCCACAGCGCCTCGTCGGCGTAGATGTTGCCGACGCCGGCCAGCGGCCGCTGCGACAGGAGCTGGGTCTTCACCGCCCGGCGGCTGGCCCGCAGCGACCGCCAGAACGCCTCGGCCGTCAGCGCCGGGTCGAGGGCGTCGGGCCCCTGGACCGCCAGCGTGCCCGCGTAGGCGCCGCCCACCGCCACCGCCAGGCGGCCGAACCGGCGCACGTCCCGGAACTCCAGCGTCTCCCCGGCGGCGTCGTCGAGCGCCCACCAGGCCCGCACGTAGGCGTCGCCCGCGTCCCCCGCGGGGCGGACCCGCAGCGACCCGGTCATGCCGAGGTGGACCACCAGCTCGCGGTCCTCGTCCAGCCCGACCAGCAGGTACTTGCCCCGGCGGCCCACCGAGCGCACCTCGGCCCCGGCCGCGTCGAGCGCGGGCGAGAACTTCGGGTGGGCGAACGCCCACGCCGCGCCGAACCGGCGGCCCACCACCAGCGGCTCCAGCTGGCGGCGGATCGTCTCGACCTCGGGCAGCTCCGGCACCCTCGGGGTCAGGCCTCCAGCACCACGGGGACGATCATCGGCCGGCGCCGGGTCGACTCGTTCACGAACTTGCCCGCGGCCCGGCGGACCACCTTCTGCAGCGACTCGATGTCGGCCGTGCCGCCGGACACCGCCTCCTTGACCGCCTGGCGGACCTCGTCGGCGCACTCCGCCAGCAGCGGCTCGGCCTCCGGCGCGTACACCCAGCCCCGGGTGATGACCTCGGGCCCGACGAGGATGGCGCCGGTGGCGACGTCGACGGTGACGACCACGACGACCACGCCCTCCTCGGCCAGGACCCGGCGGTCCCGCAGCACGCCGTGGCCCACGTCGCCGATGATGCCGTCGACGTAGAGGTACCCGGCCGGCACCGTCTGGTCGACCCGCAGGCCGGCGTCGTCCAGCACCAGCTGGTCGCCGTCGGTGCACACCAGCACGTGGTCGTGGGGCAGCACGCCCATGGCCCGGGCCAGCTTGGCGTGGGCCACCATGTGGCGGTACTCGCCGTGCACCGGCACGAACCAGTCGGGCCGCACGATCGACAGCAGGGTCTTGAGCTCCTCCTGCTTGGCGTGGCCCGAGGCGTGGACGTCGGCGATGCCCGAGTGGACGACCTCGGCGCCCAGGCGGACCAGCCCGTCGATCACCTTGGACACGTTCATCTCGTTGCCCGGGATCGGGTGCGACGACAGGATCACCGTGTCGTCGGCGTCGACCTCCAGCCAGCGGTTGTTGCGCTGGGCCATGAGCGCCAGCGCCGACATGGGCTCGCCCTGGCTGCCGGTGGAGATGACGCACACCTGCCCGGGCGGCAGGTCCCGCACGTCGTCGATGTCGACGAGCACGTGGTCGGGGATGTGCAGCAGGCCCATCTCCCGGGCCAGGCGCACGTTCTTCTTCATCGACAGGCCGAGCGTGGCGACCTTGCGGTCGAAGGCCATGGCCGCGTCGGCGATCTGCTGCACCCGGTGGATGTGGCTGGCGAAGCAGGCGATGACGATGCGCCGGCCCTCGTGGGTGTGGAACAGGTCGTAGAGGACCTTGCCGATCGTCGTCTCGCTGCGGGCGTAGCCCGGCTCGTCGGCGTTGGTGGAGTCGCTGAGCAGCAGCCGGATGCCGTCGCCCGAGGCGATGGCCCCGATGCGCCCGAGGTCGGTGAGCCGGCCGTCGACCGGGGTCAGGTCGAGCTTGAAGTCGCCGGTGTGCAGGATCGTGCCCTGCGGCGTGTGGAACGCGGTGGCGAAGCCGTGGGGCACCGAGTGGGTGACCGGGATGAACTCGACGTCGCACGGCCCGATGCGCCGCCGCTCGCCGTCCACCACCGGGATGAGCTCGGTGCGGTCGAGGACCCCGGCCTCCTCGATGCGGTTGCGGGCCAGGCCGAGCGTGAGCGCCGACCCGTAGATCGGGAACGTCAGCTCACGCAGCAGGTAGCTGAGCCCGCCCATGTGGTCCTCGTGGCCGTGGGTGATGATGGCCCCGTCGATCCGGTCGGCGTTCTGGCGCAGGTACGTGAAGTCGGGCAGCACCAGGTCGACGCCGAGCATGTCGAGCTCGGGGAACATCAGCCCGACGTCGAGGAGCAGGATGCGGCCGTCGACCTCGACGCAGGCGCAGTTCCGCCCGATCTCGCCCAGTCCCCCGAGGAAGGTGACCCGGACGGGCTCAGCCATCGGCGTCGGATCCGAGGTCGGCCAGCACCCGGCGCACCGCGGCGTGGAGGTCGTCGCCGAGCGGCGGCATCGGCGGGCGGCAGGGCCCGCCCGGCTGGCCGAGGGCGGCGAGGGCCGCCTTGGCCGCCCCGGCCTGGACCCAGGTGTCGCTCGACTCGACCGCGTACGACGGCAGCAGGCGGGCGTTGACCTCGCGGGCCCTGGCCACGTCGCCCTTCTCGAAGGCGGCGATCATCTCGGCGTGCAGCCCGGCGGTCCAGTGGGTGCTCACGCCGACGACGCCGACGGCACCCACGGCCAGCAGGGGCAGCGTGAACGCGGTGTCGCCCGAGTAGAGGTCGTAGCTCGTCGGGCGCCCCGGCGACGATGGCGGCGGCCTCGTCCGGCCGGCCGCGGGCGTCCTTCAGCCCCACGATCGCCGGCACCTCGCGGGCCAGCCGCACGTGGGTGTCGACGGTCATCGCCCGCCCCGTGCGGATCGGCACGTCGTAGATCACGATGGGCAGGTCGGTGGCCTCGGCCACCGCCCGGAAGTGCGCCTCGAGGCCGGCCTGGGTGGGCCGGTTGTAGTACGGCGTGACCACCAGCAGCCCGTCGACCCCGGTGGCGGCCGCCCGGCGGGACAGCTCGACCGTGTGGCGGGTGTCGTAGCTGCCGGAGCCGGCCAGCAGCGGCACGTCGACCGCGGCCCGCACGGCCTCCCACAGCGCGACCTTCTCGTCGTCGGTGAGGGTGGGCGCCTCGCCGGTGGTGCCGGCCAGGACGAGGCCGTCGTTGCCCTGGGCCACCATCCAGCGGGCCAGGGCCGCGGCCCCGTCGAGGTCGAGGTCGCCGCCGTCGGTGAACGGCGTGACCATGGCGGTGATGACCTTGCCGAAGCGGGCGTTGCCCATTAACTCGCCTCCTGTGAAGGTGTGCTCGACGCTTCCGCCACCGCGGCGTGCCGTTGCCGTTCCTCCCGCTCTTGCTGCTGCGCAGCGGGCCGCTCGGGCCACGGCCACGCCTTGCGGCGCGGCCTCGCTGAAGCTGTGGGTCACGACGCCGCCTCGTCGCTGCGTTCGATGCCGAGGGTGCTGAGCAGGTCTTCGTGCAGCTCGAACCACACGGTGTGGAAGCTCGGCATCATCGGCTTGGCGAACCAGTCGCCGTCGCCCGCCTCCACCCGGGTCACGGCCTCCCGGAGCGCCGGGCCGTAGGTGCCGTAGCGGTCGAGCGCTCCGGCCAGCTGCTCGACGACGGGCTCGGCCTGCGCGTGCAGGCGGGCGAGGTCGGCGACGACCCGGGCGTCGTAGCGGGCGTCGTCGTGGTCGTTGCGCACCATGCGGCCGCCGATCGTGCGGACCTGCCAGCGGCTGCAGGCGTCGAGCACGCCGGCGTTGAGGGCCCGGAACCGCTCGTAGGCGCCGGTGACCGTGCCCCGCACCCCGGCGGCGTCGACCTCGTCGCGCACCGCGCGCTGCTGCTCGGCCCGCCCGGCGGGCGTGAGCGACCAGCCCTGCAGGGCCCCGGTGCGCTCGACCACGAGGCCCTCGCCGGCCAGCTGCCGGAGCCGGGCGGCCACCTCGCCGGCGTCGAGGCCGGTGGCCTCGGCCAGGGTCGCCTCCCCGGCCACGCCCTTCAGCCGCAGGGCGTGCAGGACCAGCAGGGTCGGGTCGGAGGGGTGGGGCATCGGGCGAAGGGTACCAGCGGGCCCCGCCCCGGCCGGACCCCGGCTACGGGGCCGTGACCAGCACGCCGTCGCCGACCAGCAGCCGTTCGAGCGCGGTCAGCCAGGCCTCGTAGTAGGGCGTGTCCGGCGGCGCCTCGGCGATCGCGTCCATCAGGAGGCGGCGGAAGCGCCCCCAGTCCTCGTCCCGCCCGGCCAGGTAGGCGGCGGCCAGACCGAAGGCGCGGCTCTCCCACGGGGCGGCGAACACGAGCTCCCCGTTGCTGCGGGGGATGTCCGGCGGCACCCCGCCGGTGCGCTCGCTCACCGCACCACCCCGATCATGTGGTCGCGGGTCACGAGCGGGACCAGCTCGTCCTCGGACAGGCCCTCGGTGCCGGCCGGCCGCTCCGGCAGCACCAGGTAGCGGGCCTCCGCGCTGGAGTCCCACACCGCCAACTCGACGTCGTCGGGCACGGTGGTGCCGAACTCGGCCAGCACCGCCCGGGGCTCGCGCACCAGGCGGGCGCGGTAGGCGAAGCTCTTGTACCAGCGGGGCGGCAGTCCCAGCACCGGCCACGGGTAGCACGAGCACAGCGTGCACACGACGACGTTGTGGACCGCGGGCGTGTTCTCCAGCACCACCATGTGCTCCCCCTCGGCGCCGCCGAACCCCAGCTCGCCGATGGCGGCCGTGCCGTCGGCCAGCAGGCGGTCCCGGTAGTCCGGATCGACCCAGGCCCGGGCGACGACCTTGGCCCCGTTGAGGGGCCCGACGTCGCGCTCGTAGGTCTCGACGACGGCGTCGACGACGTCGGAGGTGAGGAGGCCCTTCTCCACCAGCAGCGACTCGATGGCCGCCACCCGCCGCTCGGCGGCGGACGGCTCGGCGGCGTGGTGGCTGCGCTCGCTCACTGGTGCACCCTTCGGGATGCACGCAGTGACCGATCGGCACTTCGTGCCGAGCAACGCACTGTGTTGATGGTTCGCTCGCTGCGCTCGCTCACGACAGGTACCTCTCCCACAGGTCGATGGTCACGGACCCGGGCTCGGCGTCGTCGCCCCACAGGTCGGCGTTGGCGAACCGCACGCTGTAGACGGCCTCGGGTTCGTCGTCGCCCGGATGCGGCCATGCGCCCTCGACCAGGGCGACCGTGCCGGTGGCGCCCCGCACGTAGCGCGGGCAGCGGTGGTGGGCCGCGGGCGCCATGCGCCGCACCGTCACCCGGTCGCCGACGGTGAAGGCGCCGGCCGCCGGCACCCCCGAGGTCGGCTGCGGGCTGTTCAGGAACGTGGGGACCAGCGCCACCATGTCGGCGTTGGTTCCGTCCGAGCGGGCCGGCTCGGTGTCGCCGGTGGCGGCCCGGGCGTCGATCTCGGCGGTCGTGAGGGTGCCCGCCTCGACGAGCCCCGCCTCCATGCCGAGGGCCCAGCGCTCGTAGTACGAGGACGCCAGGTAGGTGGCCGGATCGATGCGCTCGATGCGGCCCCGGCCCGTGCCGGCCGGCATCAGCCGCAGGGAGCCGGCCACCAGCACGAGCCCGAGGGTCCGACTCTCCCACGGCTCGTGGAAGACCGGCTCGTCCGCCCTCGGGCGCGACCGGTCCGAAACCGTGCATGCCGCCCATGTCGTGAATGCCGTCCACCGCCCGGGAGCGTAGGCCGGGCGGCGGCGCTCAGCCCGCGATCTCGCCCTCCGCCAGCTGGAACATGGCGTACTCCTCGCCGGTGTCGGGGTTGTCCTCGAAGCCGATCACGCCCAGCTCGGTGAACTTCGTGCGCAGCCAGCCGCCGTTGGCGTCGAGCAGGCCCAGCTTCTTGCAGTTGGGCACGATCTTCGAGAACAGCATCGACTGGAACATCGCCCGCTGCGGCGAGGCCATGACGAGGGGCAGCACCTGGGCCACGTCGAGGCCCATGCGGTCCCACACCTCCTGCTGGAGGAAGCGGTCGCGCATCCGCACCGCGGCCTCGAAGGCGAACTCCTGGCGCTCGGCCAGCTCCGCGTCGGTCAGCTCGCCGTAGTACTCCTTCAGCGACAGGACGCCGAAGGCCACGTGGCGGGCCTCGTCGGACATGACGTAGCGGAGCAGCTGCTTGAGCAGGGGCTCGGTCGTGATCTGGTGGATGAACCCGAACGCGGCCAGCGCCAGGCCCTCGACCATGATCTGCATGCCCAGGTAGGTCATGTCCCAGCGGCTGTCGTTGACGATGTCGTCGAGCAGCAGCTTGAGGTGGGCGTTGATCGGATAGTGGCCCGACAGCTTGGTGTCGAGGTACTTCGCGAACACCTCGACGTGGCGGGCCTCGTCCATGACCTGGGTGGACGCGTAGTACTTGGCGTCGATCCACGGCACGGTCTCGACGATCTTGGCCGTGCACAGCAGCGCGCCCTGCTCGCCGTGCATGAACTGGCTGAGCGTCCAGTTCTGGCTCTGGACGCCGAGCTGGATCCAGTCCTCGGGGCGCCACTTGGCGAACTGGGTCCCGTCGACGGTCGACTGGTCGATGCCGAGCATCAGGCCGCCCATGTTCTGCACGGCGTTGTTGACGACGACGGCCTCCTGGTCGACGTCGGTGTCCCACGGCAGGTCGGTCTCGCCGTTCCACTGGGACCGCTTGGCCTTCTCGTAGAGGCGGTTGAGGGCGGGCCTGCTGCCCTTCTCGTAGTCCCACGTGAAGATGGCCTCGGCGTTGTCGGCCACGGCGTGGATGGCCTCGTCGACCTCGGTGTTGGAGACGGACAGGATGGCGGTCAGGTCGTCGAGATCGGCCCGGCCGATCAGCTCTTCGTTGGTGGTCATGACGGCTCCTCGGGGGGCGGGCTGACGGCGGGGACCAGGTAGGTGGTGACGAGTCGGCGGACGGCGGCGGGATCGCGGGTGTCGAGCCAGGGCGCGGGCCGGAAGCCGAAGCTGAGCACGAGCCGGGCCAGCAGGTCGGCGGCGTTGCGGACCGCGCTCCCGGGCAGGAACCGGGACAGGTGCGGGCGGCACAGGGTGGCGGCGATGTCGAGGAAGCGGTCGAGGTGGTGGAACGCGAAGTGGGGCAGCACGAGGTCGGGATCGTGGGTGAGGACCGACCGCACGACCTCGTCGTCGTGCATGACGGCGAGGGCGCCCGTGACCCCGACGACCAGCAGCTCCTCCAGCGTGGCGGCGGCGGCCAGGGCGGCGTCGTACTCGGTGAAGAGGCGCCCGGTCTCGTGGCACAGGACGGCCTCGGCCAGCCGGTCCTTGCCGCCGGGGAACGCCCGGTAGACGGTGGCCCGGCCGACCCCGGCCTCCCGGGCGATGTCGTCGAGGGTCGTCTTGCGCAGGCCCCAGCGGGCGATGCAGGCCCGGGCGGCCGCCACCAGGCGCCGTTCCAGCTCGTCGGCGTCGCGGTACCCCGTCGCCCACTCGTCGACGAGGGCATCGGCCGCGGGCGCCATGCCTGAGACAGTAGGCACGATTTCGTCTCACTGTCTAGGGACCGTCCGGGTCCTCCAGGACACCGGCCAGCAGGTGGCCGCGGACCAGCCGGCGCACCGCCGCGGGGTCGTCCAGGTCCCATGCGCCGTGGGTGCCGATGAGCGACAGCGCCAGGCGGGACAGCACGTCGGCCGCCTCCTCGGGGTCGACGCCGGGGCGGAGGCGCTCGCCGGCCAGCCGCTGGGCCAGGTCGCGGCGCAGGAAGGCCAGGACCGCCGGCATCACCGACGCCAGCTGGGGGACGACCTGGTCGGCCTCGACCTCCAGGGCGTGCTGGAGCACGTCGTGCTCGGCCAGCCGGCGGCGGCCGGCCACCAGGCCCCGCTCCAGCAGGGTCGCCACGTCGTCGACCGGCCCGATCTCCAGCGCCAGGCCGGCGAAGAAGTCACCGACCGCCCACGACATCGCCGCCGCCACCAGCTCGTCGCGGCCGCCGGGGAACGTGCGGTAGATCGTGGCCCGGGCCACGCCCGCCTCCCGGGCCACGCCCTCCACCGTGACCTTGGCGATGCCGTCGCGCGCCATGCAGGCGTAGGCGCCCTCGACGATGCGCTGCCGGGTGGTCGTCGCTCAGCCCCCCTGGTGCGCCAGCTCGTCGGGGTCGCGGGCGGGCTCGTCGTCGACCTCCTTGCCGCGGCGCAGCACGACCCGGCGCAGCACCAGCGGGTAGCCGACGACGGCGATGGCGGTGAAGATGAACCACTGGACCGCGTAGCTGAGGTGCGGCCCCTCGCTCAGCTCGGGCGGCGCCACCGCCAGGATGCTGTCGGGGCCCGCGTCCCCGCCCACCTCGGCGCCTGCGGGCTCGGGCGGGTCCGACGACTCGGCCAGCACCAGGGCCGGCAGCGTGCCGTCGTCGGCCAGCAGCGGGGCCAGGTCGCGGGGGGCCGTGCCGTCGAGCCGGTCGGGGGCCACCACCTGGCCGGTCACGGTGACGTCGCCCTCGGGGACGGGCGCGTCGACCGCCGACCCGTCGGCCGCCAGGCCCACGAACCCCCGGATCACGCCCACCCGGTCGCCCGACGCCAGCGCCAGCGGGGTGACCAGCCAGGCCCCCGCGGCCCCGTCCTGGGTGCGGTTGCGGACCGTGACCGTGTCGCCGGCGTCGTAGGTGCCCGTGGCGGTCACCCGCCGGTAGCGGGCCGCGTCCACCTCGGCGTCGGTGGCCCCCGGGGCCAGCAGGTCCTCGACCGGGGCGACCGGCTCCTCCTGCCGGGACTCGACGAGGGCGTTGCGGTCGCGCTTCTCGTCCAGCCGCCGGAGCTGCCACAGGCCGAGGCTCACCAGCGCGCACACCAGCAGCGCCACCAGCAGGTGGGACAGCAGCCACCGGGGCCGGAGCAGGAAGCGGGCGTTCGCCACCCGGCCAGGGTAGGTCCGGCCGGTCCCGGGGACGGAACCCGCTCAGAGGCGGCGCCGATGGGCGCAGCCGTGGCCCGAGCGGCCCGCTGCGCAGCAGCAAGAGCGGGAAACGCGGTGAACCGCTGCGAGAACGACGTGACCTGGCCGCGCAGCCTGTCAGTCGAGCGGCTTCATGAACGACCAGAGGCCGCCTTCGCTGTCGCGGGCGCTGTACTCGCGGTAGCCGTAGGGCTGGTCGACCGGCTCGTACTCGATGGGCGCGCCCTCGGCCTTGGCGTGGCGGTAGTGGGCGTCGACGTCGTCGACCATCACGGCCACGCTGGACGTGGCGACCCCGGCGGTGCGGGGCGACGCCAGGCCGAACGCCTCGGCCTCCGGGTGGAGCCACACGACGCCGTCGCCGGCCTGCAGCTCGCCGTGGACGACCTTGCCGTCCCCGTCGCGCGTGAGCTCGCCGGCCCCGAGGCCGAACACCCGCACGAGGTAGTCGTGGGCCGCCTCCAGGTCGGCGTACACCAGGATCTGGATGCGCCGCTGGACGGTGGTGTCGAGCATGGTCATCTCCTCCATGACTGCCAGTAGGTCGTCGGTCAGGTCGCCGTCGGTGCCGAGGGTCCCCACGAGCCGGCCCAGCCGGCCCCGCAGCCGGGCGCCGGCCTCCAGGCGACGGTCGAGCTCGCCCAGGTGGGCGGACATGGCCGACCGCAGGCTCCAGGCGGGGTCGTCCAGGGCCTTGGCGATCTGGTCGAGGGGCAGGCCGAGGCGGCGCAGCAGGCAGATGCGGTAGAGCCGCTCCACGTCGTCGTCGCCGTAGACCCGGTGCCCGGCCGGCGTGCGGCCGGACGCCACCAGCAGCCCGATCTCCTCGTAGTAGTGCAGCGTGCGGACGGTGAGCCCCGTGGCTCCCGCCAGCTCGCCGACCCGGTGACCTGCCATGCGGTCACCGTAAGACCTCACGTCACGTGAGGTGCAAGGGGCGATTTCGGCGGCGCGGTCAGGCCCGGGCGCGGGCGCCGAGGGCGGCGACGCTGACACCGAGCATCGCGATCACGACCGCCATCTGCGCGAACCACCAGGCGCCGTAGGCGTGGTGGCCGCTGGCCGGGCAGGCCGCCGCCCCCACCAGGGCGAACACGCCGGTGACGGCGGCGGCGCCCGCGGCGAGGCGGTGGCGGGTGCCCGCCGCGGCCGACGTGAGCAGCAGGCCCGTCATGAACCCGACCGCCAGCAGCGTGCCCGCCAGCGGCTGCGCCGCCTGCGGGTCGGCCGGGGCCGGCTCCAGGGCCAGCATGATCAGGAACGCCAGCGGCCACCCCACGCCGAGCACGGCCGCCCACGCGGGGCGCAGCAGCGCGGACTCCGGCGGGACCGTGGCGGGGATCGTCCGTCCGTCGAGGTCGACCTCGACCTGCTCGGCTCGCTTGCCGTCCATGGGGGCACCTCCCACACCGGGTTCACCCCCATCGTCGCGCAGCGGCGCGAACCTGGGGGCACGAACGGGGAACAACCGGGTGTGGAGGACCCCACCGACGCCGCGGTGATCGCGGGCTCGCTCGCGGATCCCGCGTCGTTCGCGCTCGTCTTCGACCGCCACGCGGCCACGCTGCTCCGCTTCCTGGTGCGCCGGATCGGGCCCGACGCCGCCGACGGGCTCGTGGGCGAGACGTTCCGCGTCGCCTTCGAGCGGCGGGCGTCCTACGACAGCGCCCGGCCCTGCGCCCGCCCGTGGCTGTACGGGATCGCCACCAACCTGCTCGCCCGCCACCGCCGCGCCGAGGCCCGGCGCTGGGCGGCGCTCGAACGGCTGGCGGGCCGGGGCGGGGAGGGCACGCCCGCCGGCGCCGACACCGACGCCGGCGCCGCGGTCGCCGCCCGCCTCGACGCCCGCGACCCTGTGGCCCCGGGTGGCGGCGACCATCGCGGAGCTGCCGCCGGGCGAGCGGGACGCCCTGCTGCTCTACGCCTGGGAGGACCTGGGCTACGACGACATCGCCGCCGCCCTCGGGATCCCGGTCGGGACCGTGCGGTCGCGGCTCAACCGGGCCCGCCGCCGGCTGCGGGCGCTCCGCGAACCGGAGGCGGCCGGCGGCGAACAACAGTCGACGCACACCGGGGACCGCGGGAGGATCGGGCCGTGAGCGACGACCTCGACCCGCTGCGCCGGGCCCGGCCCGACCGCCTGCAACCGGACGATCCGCCCGATCCGGCGGTCCTTGCCGAACAGAGGGAGCGACTCATGTCCACCATCGACCAGACCGTCGACCCGACCACCGAGCAGCGCATGCCGTCGATCTACCCCCGCCTCGCCTACCGGAACGAGGTGGCCGCGCTGGAGTACCTGACCCGGGTGTTCGGGTTCCGGGAGCGGCGGGAGTCCCGCATGGAGCACGCCGACGGCATGCTCGCCTGGCTGGAGGTGGGCGACGGCGTGGTCATGATCAGCCGGGCCGGCCCCGAGCACCACGACCTGTCCAGCCCGGCCGACCTCGGCGGCGCCAACACCAGCATGATCAACGTCTACGTCGACGACGTGGACGCCCACCACGCCCGGGCGGTGGCCGGGGGGGCCCGCATCGTCATGGACCTCGAGGACATGTTCTGGGGCGACCGCCGCTACGAGGCGCTCGACCTGGAGGGGCACCGCTGGCACTTCGGCGAGCGCCTGTCCGACGTGCGGGAGCGGCGCGGCGACAGCGGGGCCGGGTAGCGCCTCAGGCCAGGTCGGCGGCGCCGAACGCCGAGTCGAACCGGTCGCACCACACGACGACGCTGGCGAAGCGCCCGGGATCGACGTCGGCGGGCAGCTCGTAGTTCTGGTCGCCGATGTTGCCCTGCAGCCGACCCAGGTCGACCACGTCGTCGTCGAAGGCGCCCTCGGGCCCGCCGGCGGGGTTGGTCGACAGGTACACGTAGAGGTCGGGACCGTTCTCGGTCTCGAACCCCTCGAGGCGGACGAACCGCCGCCCGTCGGCCAGGGCGATGATCCGGGCCGTGCCCGCCGTGGCGTGGTCGAGCGACACGAACCCGCCGGCGGCGAGGTCCACCGGCGCGGGCGGGGCGGTCGTCGTGGGAGCGGCGGGCGGGGCCGGTGCGGCGGCCCCGCCCGCCGTCGTCGAGGGGGTCGGCCGGGCCGTCGGGACGGCCTGGTCGACCCGGTCGTCGACGAACAGCTTGTGGGGCTGGAACCAGACCAGGACGAACACCGCCAGCGCGGCGAGCACCAGGGCGGCGGCCACGGCCCACGGCCACCGCCGCCGGCGCGCCGGGGGCTCGGACCAGAACGGCTCGGCCTCCAGGGCGGGCCCGGCCTCGGTCTCCATGCCGCCACCGTAGGGACGGGCCGGTCGCCGGGGCCGGGATCGGGGCCGCTGTTCCGAGGATCGTAAGGACCGCGGCGACACGAACGGGCGCTCGTCTCGGCCACCTCGACGTCGACGTGCCTGCGGCAGGCGGCGAGGTAGCCGGCGACGTCGGTGGTCCTGCTCGGCATCGGGGCGGGCGGTAGCCTGCCGCCGGGTGCCGGCACGCAAGGCTCCGGGGAAGCGGGCACCGGCCGCGCCACCGTCGCCGCTGGAGGAGCGGCTGGCGGCCCAGGCCCCGCTGGCGGCCCGGATGCGCCCGCGCACGCTCGACGAGATCGTGGGCCAGCCCCACCTGCTCGGTGCCGGGCGCCCCGCTGCGCGCCCTGATCGAGGCGGACCGGCTGTCGTCGGTCATCCTGTGGGGCCCGCCGGGCACGGGGAAGACGACGCTGGCGAGCGTGGTGGCGTCGTCGACCGACCGCCACTTCGTGGCGCTGTCGGCGGTGACGGCCGGGGTCCGGGACGTGCGGGAGACCATCGCCGCCGCCCGCGCCCTGCTCGAGGAGGAGGACCGGGGCACGATCCTGTTCCTCGACGAGGTCCACCGGTTCAACAAGAGCCAGCAGGACGCCCTGCTCCCAGCGGTGGAGGGCGGGCTGCTCACGCTCATCGGCGCCACCACCGAGAACCCCTTCTTCGAGGTGAACGCCCCGCTGCTCAGCCGGTCGACCGTGTTCCGGCTGTACCCGCTGGGCGATGACGACCTGCGGGTGGTGGTCGACCGGGCGCTGGCCGCCGAGCAGGTGACGGCGGCGCCGGACGCCGTCGACCACCTGGTGGACATGGCCGACGGCGACGCCCGGGCCGCGCTGACCACGCTGGAGGTGGCCCTGGCGCTGGCCCAGGAGGGCGACCGCGGCGAGGTCGGCCTCGACGACGTGGAGCGGGCCCGCCAGTCCCGGGTGCTGCGCTACGGCGAGGACGATCACTACGACGTGATCTCCGCCTTCATCAAGGCGATCCGGGGCTCGGACCCCGACGCCGGGCTGTACTGGCTGGCCCGGATGCTCGAGGCCGGCGAGGACGCCCGCTTCATCGCCCGGCGGCTGGTGATCCTCGCGTCCGAGGACGTGGGCATGGCCGACTCGATGGGGCTGGTGGTGGCCGACGCCGCCGCCCGGGCCGTCGAGTACGTCGGCCTGCCGGAGGCCGGGCTCAACCTGGCCCACGCGGTCGTCTACCTGGCCACCGCGCCGAAGTCGAACACCGCCATGGCCGGGCTGTCGCGGGCCTTCGGCGACGTGCGGGGCCGCCAGGCCGGGGCGGTGCCGGGGCCGCTGCGCAGCGTCCACCCCTACCAGCGCAACAAGCTGAAGGAGGGCGGCGGCTACCGCTACCCGCACAACGACCCGTCGGGCTTCGTGCGCCAGGAGTACCGCCCGCCCGAGATCGCGGGCGGCGAGCCGGGCTCGGCCGAGCGCCGCGTGTACTACCGGCCCTCACCCCACGGCGAGGAGGCGTCGATCGCCGCCCGGCTGCGGGGGTGGTGGGGCGACGCGCCCTACGACGGCGAGGAGTGGTGGGAGTTCGAGAAATTCCGCGACCCGGAGCGGTAGTTGTCTGACTAAAGTCAGGTAATGGCCGGCACGCTGACGACCGACAATCTGACGACCGACACGGCGAGCGGCGACGTCGCCCAGGTGCGCCGGTTCAGCCGGGTCGTCACCCAGCGGGTGGGCGCCCTGCAGGACCACTACCTGGCGCGTGACCGGCCCCTCGCCGAGTCCCGGGTGCTGTGGGAGATCGGCCCGGACGGCTGCGACGTGCGCGACCTGCGGTCCCGGCTCGACATCGACTCCGGCTACGCGAGCCGGCTGCTGCGCTCGCTGGAGGCCGCGGGCCTCGTCGCCGTGGGGCCCGGCGACGGCGACCGCCGCGTCCGCCGGGCCCGGCTCACCCCCGCCGGCCGCGCCGAGCGGGCGGTGCTCGACCGCCGGGCCGAGGCCCTGGCGGCCGGGCTGCTGGCGCCCGCTCACCGACCGCCAGCGTGACCGGCTGGTGGCGGCCATGGCCGAGGTCGAGCGGCTGCTCACCGCGGCGCTCGTCGAGGTCGGGGCCACCGACCCCGCCGACCCGGACGCCCGCTGGTGCCTGGCCCAGTACATGGCCGAGCTGGACCGGCGCTTCGACGCCGGGTTCGACCCCGCCCGGAGCCTGCCGCTCGACCGGGACGAGATGGTGCCGCCGGCGGGCGTGTTCGTGGTGGCCCGGCTGCGGGGCGCACCGGTCGGGTGCGGGGCGTTCAAACGGCAGGACGACGGCTCCGCCTACCTGAAGCGCATGTGGGTCGCGCCGGCCGCCCGCGGCCTCGGCGTGGGCCGCCGCCTGCTCGCGGACCTGGAGTCCCGGGCCCGGGCCGCGGGGGCCACGACCGCCGTGCTGGAGACCAACGGCACGCTGGCCGAGGCGATCGCCCTCTACCGCTCGGCCGGCTACACCGAGGTCCCGCCGTTCAACGACGAGCCCTACGCCCACCACTGGTTCGCGAAGCCCCTCTGACCGCCGCTGCCGCACGGCGGGACCGATGAGTCCCGGCCGCCCGGCTCGTCGTAGGGGCATGTCCGCACACCAGATCCGACAGCTCCGAGCGCTGGAGGGTCGCCGGGTGGGCCTCGCCGTGCGCGGCGGGCGCCGGATCGACGACTGCCAGCTCGTGTCCGCCGGCCGGGGCCCGGCCCGCACCCTGTGGCTGTTCACCGACGGGGCCGACAGCTTCGTGCCCCTCGACGACGTCGTCGACCTGTGGGAGGCGGCGTGACCGAGCCGGGCGAGACCACCGGCGGCGCAGGCCGCGGGCCGCGGTCGGCCGCCGCCATCGCCGGCGACGCCACCACGCCGACCGAGCCGCTGCCGTGGGGCGAGGCGGAGCGCCGCCTGGCCGGGGCCATGACCTACTGGAGCGCGACGACGGTGCCGGGCGGCCGCCCCCACGTCCGGCCCGTCTTCGCCGTGTGGGTCGACGGGTCGCTGTTCACGACGTCGGGCCCGGGCGCCCGCAAGGCCCGCAACCTCGCGTCCGAGGACCGGTGCTCGTTCTCGCTCGCCGACGACCACGTCGACCTCGTGCTGGAGGGCCGCGCCCGTCCGGTCACCGACCCCGACCGCCTGCAGCAGGTCGCCGGCGCCTACCACGACAAGTACGGGTGGCCGGTGACGGTCGTGGACGGCGCCTTCGACGCCCCCTTCGGCGCCCCCACCGCCGGCCCGCCGCCGTACCAGGTGTACGAGGTCCGCCCCGAGACGGTGTACGCGTTCGGGACCGACGAGGACCACGCCCCCCGGACCACCCGCTGGCGCTTCTGACCGGCGCGGCGGCTACGACGAGGCCGTCGGCAGCGTGTAGCCCTCGAACTCCTTGCGGAGGTCCTTCTTGGAGAACTTCCCGACGCTGGTCTTCGGGATCTCGGACACGAAGGCGACGTCGTCGGGCAGCCACCACTTGGCGACCCGGCCGTCGAGGAAGGCGATGATCTCCTCCTTCGTGGCCGTCTCGCCCTCCCGCAGCACGACGCACGCCAGCGGCCGCTCGCTCCACTTGGGATGGGGCAGCCCGATGACGGCGGCCTCGGCCACGGCCGGGTGGCCCATGATCTCGTTCTCCAGCTCGACCGAGCTGATCCACTCGCCGCCGGACTTGATCACGTCCTTGGTGCGGTCCCGCAGCTGGATGTAGCCGTGGGCGTCGATCGTGGCCACGTCGCCGGTCTTGAGCCAGCCGTCGTCGGTGAACGACTCGGACGAGCGCTCGTCGTCGTAGTACGTCGACGCCACCCACGGGCCCCGGACCTGCAGCTCGCCCGACGACTCGCCGTCCCAGGGCTGCTCGTCGGACGAGCCCGGCTGCACGATGCGGGCCTCGACCCCGATGATCGGCTGACCCACGGTGATGCGCAGGTCGGCCATGCCGTCGTCGTCGAGCACCGCCGCCAGCGTGGACTTGATGTGGCCGGCCGACGCCACCGGCGACGTCTCTGTCATGCCCCACGCCTGGGTGATCGGCAGCCCGACCTGGGTGCGGTACGCCTCCGACAGCGACCGCGGCACGGCCGAGCCGCCGCACGGGATGGCCCGCAGGCTGGAGACGTCGCGGCCCTTCAGCTCGGGCAGCACCCCCATCCAGATGGTGGGGACCCCGGCGGCCACGGTGACCCGCTCGGACTCGATCAGCGACGCCAGGCCGACCGGGGACAGGTCGGGGCCGGGCATGATCAGGTCGGCGCCGCACGCCACCGCGGCGTGGGCGAGGCCCCAGGCGTTGGCGTGGAACATGGGCACGACCGGCAGGACCCGGTCCTCCTCCGTGGGCCCGAGCCCGCCCGAGGTCAGCACCCCGTAGGTGTGCAGGAACGTCGAGCGGTGCGAGTAGACGACGCCCTTGGGGTTGCCGGTGGTGCCGCTCGTGTAGCACATGGACGCGGCCCGGTTCTCGTCGTCGACCCGGAACGCCACCGGCGACGCGGCCGCCACCAGCTCCTCGTAGTCGTGGACCTGCTTGCCCGGCGGTGCCTCGGGGACCTCGCCGGTGCCGTCGTCCATCACGACGATGTGGTGCACGGTCTTGAACTGGTCGAACAGCGGCCACACCAGCCTGGCGAGCGACCGGTCGACGAAGACGACCTCGTCCTCGGCGTGGTTGGCCACGTAGACGAGCTGCTCGGGGAACAGCCGGATGTTGAGCGCGTGCAGGACCCGCCCCGTGCACGGGGCCGCGAAGTACAGCTCCAGGTGCCGGGCGCTGTTCCAGCCGAACGTCGCGACCCGGCCGTCGCCGCCGATGCCGAGCGCATCGAGCGCTCCGCCCAGCCGCCGCGTGCGGTCGGCCCACTCGCCGTAGGTCTCGGTGACCTTGCCGGCGGCCGTCACCGTGACCACCCGCTTGTCGGCGAACAGCCGCTCCGCCCGCGCGTGGAAGTGCGGCAGCGTCAGCGGAAACTCCTGCATGAGCCCGTCCATCGTTCCCCTCCCGGATGTCATCGCCGTGCGCGGCCAGCCTAGGCTCTGGGCGCAATGGCGGAGGATCTGAGCACCAGGAGCTCACCGGCGCGCCGCCGGCCGTCGCGCCGGGCGCTCATGCTCGTCAGCATCCCGCTCATCGTCCTGACCGTCGCCGCCTACGTCGGCGACGCCATCGCGCCCACGCTGGTCGACACCCACCCGGCGTGGCTCATGGGGCTCAACTCGCGGACCCGCAACCTGGCCCTGGTCACCAACGAGGTCGACCCGGTGACCTACTACGGCATCGGCCTGACCCGCCTCCTCGTCAGCGACCCGCTGTTCTTCCTGCTCGGCTACTGGTACGGCGACGCCGCCGTGTCCTGGATGGAGCGCCGCACCAAGACCTGGGGCCAGATGCTGCGCCAGATCGAGCAGTGGTTCGGCAAGGCGGCGTACCCGATCATCTTCATCGCCCCCAACAGCTACGTGTGCCTCTTCGCCGGGGCGGCGGGCATGCCGCTGCGGGCGTTCTTCGCCGTGAACATCGCCGGGACCGTGACCCGCCTGTGGCTGGTGCGCCGGTTCGGCGAGGCGTTCGAGGCCCCCATCGACGACCTGGTGGGCTGGATCGGCGACCACCGGATCCCGCTGCTGGTCCTCAGCGTCGGCCTCGTCGTGCTGTCGATCGTGATGGAGGCCAAGAAGGGCGAGACCGAGGTCGGCTCCCTGGCCCACCTCGAGGAGGAGCTGGAGGGCGACCCGGAGGGCGGCGAGGCCGCCGCCGGCGAGGCCGATCCCGGAGCGGAGACCGGCCCGCCGGCGGACTGACCCGCCCAATCACCAGCGGGGCTCGCCGGCCCCCGCGCTGTAGGACGACCCCCGCCGCATCCCCGAGCGGTGGACGACGTCCTCGTTCGTGCCCAGGTAGGACGTGATGACCCGGTGGTCCGAGAGCACCTGCTGCGGGGTGCCGCCGGCGATGACCGCGCCCTGCTCCAGGGCCACGAACCCGTCGCACAGCGACGCCAGCAGCGCCATGTCGTGCTCGATGATGATCATCGAGCAGCCGGTCTCGGCCTGGACCCGCCGCAGCAGCGGCCCGAGCGCCTCGGTCTCGCGCTGGGCCACGCCCGACGACGGCTCGTCGAACAGCACGACCGCCGGGTCCTGGGCCAGCAGGCACGCCAGCTCGACGATCCGGCGCATGCCGGTCGACAGCTCGCCCGTGGGCCGGTCGGCGTACGGGACCAGCCCCAGCAGCTCGATCAGCTGGTCGGTGCGCTCGGCCGCCGACCGCTCCGACAGCACCGACGCGGGCAGCCGCAGCGCGGCGGCCAGCGGGTCGCGGTTGGCGAGATGCTGCTCCAGCGAGACGGCGATGGCGTCCTCGACCGTCAGCGACGGGTAGACGAGCGCCTCCTGGAACGTGCGGCCCACCTCGGCGATGGCCCGGCGGTGCGGCGGCCACGTGGTGATGTCGACGCCGTTGAGCAGCACCTGCCCGCCGTCGGCCGGCAGGAACCCGGTCAGCACGTCGAACAGCGTGGTCTTGCCGGCCCCGTTGTGGCCGATGAGCCCGACGATGGTGGCGGGGTGGATGGTGAGGTGGACGTCGTCGAGCGCCCGGATGCCGCCGAAGCGCTTGGACACGCCCCGGGCCTCCAGCGTGATGTCGCGGCTCGCCCGCTCCCACGGCGGGGGCACGCTCGACGGCGTGGCGGGGATCCCGCCGCGCCGGCCGCCGGCGGCGCCGCCGCCGTCGCCGCCGATGAACACGGCCCGCAGGATGTCGGGCCGGTCCAGCAGCCCGGCGGTCGGGCCCCGGAACCGCACCTGCCCCTTCTCCAGGAACAGCGCGCGGTGGCACAGCAGCAGCGCCACGTTCACCGACTGCTCGACCACCACCACGGTGGTGCCGGTGGCGTGGATCTCCCGCACCTTCTCGATCAGCCGGTCGACCACGGTCGGGGCCAGGCCGAGCGAGAGCTCGTCGATGCAGAGCAGCTTCGGCCGGGTGACGAAGGCCATGGCCAGCGACAGCTGCTGCTGCTCGCCACCGGACAGGTCGCCGGCCAGCTGGTCGGCCCGCTGCCCGAGGATCGGGAACATGGCGATGGCCCCGCGCCGCGCCGCCTCGGCCGCCTGCTGGTCGTGGCGCAGCATCCAGCACGCCAGCCGCAGGTTCTCGGCGACGGTCAACGTGGGGAACACGCCCTTGCCGCCCGGGACCAGCGAGATCCCCAGCCGGGCGATGGCCTCGGCGGGCATGCCGGCGATGTTGCGGCCGTCGAAGGTGATGCGCCCGCCGGTGGGCGGGAGCAGGCCCGCGACGGTCTTGAGCACCGTGGACTTGCCGGCGCCGTTGGTGCCGAGCAGGGCGAGCATCTCGTTGCGCTCGACCTCCATGTCCACCCCGAACAGCACCTGGAGGCTGCCGTAGGCGGCCGCCACCTCCTCGGCCTCCAGCAGGTGGGCGCCGAGGCGCTCGCGCCGCACGCTGCCCACCATCAGCCCCGCGCCGGCGGCGTCACGGTGGATGGCCGTGGGCAGGCCGGGCTCCGCCGCCTGCTCGACCGTCTCGACGTGGTCGACCTCCTCGAGCCCGTGCCGGAACGCGACCCGCTTGACCAGCCGGTCCCGCAGGCGCTCGAACGCCTGGGCGAGGCCGCCGGGGATGACGAGGAGGATGGCGAGCAGCCCGACGCCGGTGAGCAGCAGCTGGGCCCGCGGGAACAGGTAGCCCGCCCACTGGACCAGGGCGACGCCCGCGAGCGTGCCGCCGATGGAGGTGACGCCGCCGATGACCGCCATCGAGAACACCAGGAGGCTCATGGCCGCCGGGTAGGTCGACTGGCCGATGCCGCGCAGGGCGATGGCGTGGAGGCCGCCGGCGACACCGGCGATGACGCCGGCGAACACGAAGGCGGCCAGCCGGGTCTCGACGATGTTGATGCCGGCCGACGCCGCGCTCCGCTGGTTGTCGCGGGTGGCGGCGATGGTGCGCCCGGCCCGGGCCGCCCGGAGGTTGCGCACCACGTAGACGCAGGCGACCAACAGGCCCAGCGCGAAGAGGTAGAGCCAGCGCTCGTCGGACAGGTCGACGGCGCCCCACAGCTCGGGCCGCCCGTAGGCGGCGGGCATGAGGTCCTCGTAGTTCGCCGGGTTGAGCACGTAGAGCTCCATGGCCACGGCGAAGGCCAGGGTCGTCACGGCCAGGAACTGGCCCGACACCCGCAGGGCCGGCAGGCCGAGCACGAGGGCCACGAGCCCGCCCGCCACCGCGGCCAGGCCGAGCGCCACGAACAGGTCGGCGTTGCGGTCGGCCACGAGGTTGGCGGTGACCACCGCACCGACGCCCATGAGGGCGACCTGGCCGAGGCTGACCACGCCGCCCCACCCGGTCAGCACGACCAGCGACAGCGCCACCATGCCGTAGGCCAGCGTGAGGGTCCCGAAGTTGATCTGCGAGTCGGTGCCGACCGCCGGCAGGGCGAGCACCACGACGGCCAGCAGCGTGCCGAGGACGACCTTGGCCGCCCGCACCTCGCCGAGCCGCGCGTAGGCCCGGGGCAGCCCGTGGCCGACCCCGACGACCGACCACGAGGCCTCGCCGGCCTCGTCGGCCCGGTGCCCCGAGCGCCGCTGGAGCAGCAGCGCCACCACGATCACCACGAGCAGCACCACCGAGGTCGGCGCCGCGTTGTCGACGTTCCACAGCACGAGCTGGTCGAGGATGCTGAGCAGCACCCCGGCGACGAACGCGCCGGTCAGCGAGCGCATGCCGACGACCACGGCCGCCGCCAGGGCCGGCAGGAGCACCGTGGGCCCGGCGGCCGCGGTGAGGGGCACGCCGTCGCTCGGCGCCCGCAGCACGACCGTCAGCGCCGCCAGCCCGCCGGCGACCGACCACAGCAGCAGCGAGAGCTGGTTGACCGGGATGCCGAGCAGCCGGGCCCGGTCCAGGTTCTCGGCCATGCCGCGGACGGCCATGCCCGCCTCGGACCGCAGCAGGAACCACGTGAGCGCGATCAGCACGGCGGGCACGACGGCCAGCAGCAGCAGGTCGTTGCCGTTGAAGACCACCGGGTCGATCTCGAACGTGTTGTCGCTCAGCCGGGTCGGGACCTTCGGGATGACCTCGGGCGCCCCCAGCCAGTCGGGCAGGAAGATGGCGATGCCGCCGAGCAGCTGGGCCAGGCCGATGGTGGCCACGGTCAGCACGAGGCGCGGCGAGTTGGCGAACCGCCGCACGATGAACCGCTCGACGAGCGCTCCCACCGCGACGCCGGTGGCGATGCCCACGATCGCCGCCTGCGCCCAGTTCCACTGCTTGCCGACGGCGAGGGTGGCGGCCACCGCCCCGCCGAGGCTGCCCATGGCGCCGTAGGCGAAGTTGATGACCCGGGTGGTGCGGTAGGTGAGGACGAGGCCGACGGCCAGCAGGCCGGTGGCCGACCCGAACAGGGCGCCCTTGGCGACGATGCCGAGGGGCACGTCGTCCGGGGCGATCTGGGTCGCGAGGAGCAGGGCGGCGATCAGGCCGCCGACGAGGACGTAGGACCGCTTCACGGGAACACCTCCGGGTCGCCCGGCGGTAGTTCGCCGTCGTTGAACCGTCTGCCGTCGTCGACCCAGGTCCCGGGCTTGCCGTTGAAGGGGGACACCGCGTCGGGGTCCCACCAGATCTCCCGGAGGTCGGTGACGGGCGTGTAGTGCTCGGGGCTGAAGTCCCACCGGCCGGCCTGGCCGGACGTCGGCGGGTAGGCGAACAGCCCCGTCTCGAAGGTCTCGGGGGTGAGGTTGGGCCCGGCCATCTGGATGCCGAGGGCCACGGTGAGCAGCTGGGCGTAGATCTGGTCGACCAGCTCGGAGGGCACGTCGTCGCGCACCGTGCGGTAGGCGGCATGGGCCTGGCTCGTCTGGGGCGACTGGGCGGTCGCCCACCGGCTGCCGCCGAAGGCCCGGCTCCACTGCTCCCCCGCCCGGTTGGCGATGATCTGGCCGCCGAGGTCCAGGTCGATGAAGCCCGACGCCGGCCACGAGCCACTCGGGCTCGTAGTTCTGGGCGGCGGCCTCCTCGGCCAGGTACATCTGCATGACCGGGTCGCAGGCGCACGACACCGACGTCACGCCCTCCGACTTGACCTGGGCGAGCAGGTTGGCGGCCTGCGTCTGGAGGGTGGCGACGTCGAGCGTGTAGTCGAGCCGCATGGTCAGCGCGTTGCCCTGCTCGGCCAGCCGCTCCTCGAAGGAGTCCACGCACTGCTGGTACTCGAGGTTGTTGGGGGCGATGACGGCCATCGTGCGGGGCTGGTCCGCCAGGTCGCCGGCCGCGTACAGCGACTCCCGCCCCAGCAGGCGCTTGTTGGTGTACTCGGCCGAGATGTCGCTGACGTTGGTGCAGTCGGGGACGTTGCTCCACACGTAGGGGCGGCGCTGCGTGAACCACTCGCGGGACATGTAGGGGGCCCCGACCGAGATGACCTGGTTGCGGTACAGGGCGTCGGCGTAGGGCTGGCTCAGGCCGGTGATGTCGGCGAAGGCGCCGATCTCGTTGGCCACCCGGATGCTGTCGTTGGTGGCGGCGTCCTGGCCCGCGCCCAGGAACTCCTGGAGGATCTGGCCCCGGCCCTCGTAGGGCACGAGCTCCATGCGGCGGCCGTAGAACTGGAAGTTGGCGTTGAAGTACTCGACCAGGGCCGCCGCGGTGTTCGCCTGCTCCTGGTTGGACTCGTCCAGCTCGACGCCGCCCAGGTCGGCCAGGGTCTTCAGCAGGTTGTTGTCGGGGGTGACGCGGTAGGAGATCTTGATCGTGTCGGCCGTGACGCCGCGGGTCGTGGCCCCGCCGTTGTCGCCGGTGAAGGCGAAGCACGGCGGCGAGTAGGCCATGTCCGGCACCTGGGCCGGCTGGTCGGCGGGGCAGGCCGTGACCGTGGTCCCCCACCCGCTGGCGGGCTGGCCCTCGCCCACCTCCAGCGCCTCGCCGCCCCCGGCGGCCGCGACGTCGTCGGGGACCTGGGACGGGACGACCGCCACCATGGCGATCAGGGCCGCCACCAGCACGACCAGCGGGGCATAGCCCTTCAGAGCCCGGTTCTCCGCGCCGCGCAGGCGTCGCCGCTTCCCCATTGTCGCTCCCCCTCAACTCGCCCAGCCGACCCACGAGTCCGACCATGACACTAGTAACCGCGAGCGTGGGATGCCGCACCGAACGCGCAGAAATGACCGCAGTACGGGCGGGTAACCTCCGCCGCCGCCCGGTTATAGGTGACGCGCGTCAGCCGGGGGTCAAGCCTTGGCGCGCTTGGCGGCCCGGGCCCGGACCGTCTGGTCGAGCGTGACCTTGCGCAGCCGCACCGAGCGCGGGGTGACCTCGGCGCACTCGTCGTCGGCGATGTGCTCGAGCGCCTGCTCCAGCGACAGGTTGCGGGCGGGGATCAGCTTCTCGAAGCTGTCGGCGGCCGCGGCCCGCACGTTGGTGAGCTTCTTCTCCCGCGTGGGGTTGACGTCCATGTCGTCGGGGCGGGCGTTCTCGCCGATCACCATGCCCTCGTACACCTCGACACCGGGCCCGACGAACATCTGGCCCCGGTCCTGGAGGTTGATGAGCGAGTAGGCGGTGGTGGCGCCGCTGCGGTCGGCCACCAGCGAGCCGTTGCGCCGGGGGCGGATGTCGCCGGCCCACGGGTCCATGCGCTCGAAGACGTGGTGGAGCAGGGCCGTGCCCCGGGTCTCGGTGAGCAGCTCGGTGCGGAAGCCGACGAGGCCCCGCGCCGGTACCAGGTGCTCGAGCCGCACCCAGCCGGTGCCGTGGTTGGTGATCTGGGCCATGCGGCCCTTGCGCAGGGCCAGGAGCTGGGTGACGACCCCCAGGTACTCCTCGGGCACGTCGACGGTGACCCGGTCGACCGGCTCGTGGAGGGTGCCGTCGATCTCGCGGGTGAGGACCTGCGGCTTGCCCACGGTCAGCTCGAAACCCTCGCGCCGCATCATCTCCACGAGGACGGCGAGCTGCAGCTCGCCCCGGCCCTGGACCTCCCACGTGTCGGGGCGCTCGGTCGGCAGCACCCGGATGCTGACGTTGCCGACCAGCTCGGCGTCGAGCCGGGACTTGATCAGCCGGGCGGTGAGCGACGTGCCCTCGCGGCCCGACAGCGGCGACGTGTTGGTGCCGACGGTCATGGCCAGGCTCGGCTCGTCGATGAGGATGACCGGCAGCGGCCGGGGATCGTCGGGGTCGGCCAGCGTCTCGCCGATCGTGATCTCGGGGATGCCGGCCACGGCCACGATCTCGCCGGGCCCGGCCTGCTCGGCCGGCACGCGGTCGAGGGCGTCGGTGATGTAGAGCTCGGTGAGCTTGGCCCGCTCGACGCTGCCGTCGGCCCGGCACCAGGCCACGTTGCGGCCCTTGCGCAGCACGCCGTTGTAGATGCGGCACAGCGCCAGGCGCCCCACGTACGGCGAGGCATCGAGGTTGGTGACGAGCGCCTGCAGCGGGGCCTCGGGGTCGTAGGTGGGCGCCGGGATGTGCTCGATCAGCAGGTCGAGCAGCGGCTTGAGGGTGGCGCCCTCGGGCAGGCCCTCGCCGTCGCCCGGGCGGTCGAGCGAGGCCCGGCCCTGGCGGGCCACGCAGTAGACGATCGGGAAGCCGAGCTGGTCGATGTCGGCGTCGAGGTCGAGGAACAGCTCCTCGACCTCGGACACGACCTCGGCGACCCGGGCGTCGGGCCGGTCGACCTTGTTGACCACCAGCACGACCGGCAGCCGGGACTCCAGCGCCTTGCGCAGCACGAACCGGGTCTGGGGCAGCGGCCCCTCGCTGGCGTCGACCAGCAGCAGCACGCCGTCGACCATGGACAGGCCCCGCTCGACCTCGCCGCCGAAGTCGGCGTGGCCGGGCGTGTCGACGATGTTGACCTTCACGTCGCCGTAGCGGACGGCGGTGTTCTTGGCCAGGATCGTGATGCCCTTCTCGCGCTCCAGGTCCATCGAGTCCATGACCCGCTCGCCGACGTCCTGGTGCTCGCGGAACGCGCCGGACTGCCACAGCATCTGGTCCACGAGGGTGGTCTTGCCGTGGTCGACGTGGGCCACGATGGCCACGTTGCGGAGGTCGGTCCGGGTTTGCACAGACGGACCAGCCTACGGCGTCGGGGGTGTAAACCCTGCCCATGGACCTCCACGAAGCCCTCTACACGACCCGGGCCATGCGCCGGGTCCGCCCCGACCCGATCCCCGCGGACGTGCAGGCCCGCATGATGGACGCCGCCGTGCGGGCGCCGAGCGGTGGCAACACCCAGGGCTGGCGCTTCATGCTCGTCGACGACCCCGAGATCAAGGCCCGCATCGGGCCGCTGTACCGGGTCGGCACCGAGCGGCTGTGGGCCGAGGTGTACCCCGACCGGGTGGCGGCGGTGGCGACCGACCCCGACGACCCGCTCAACGCCCAGACCGGCCGCATGATCCGCTCGGCCCAGCACCTCGCCGACCACTTCGAGGAGGTGCCGCTCTTCCTGTTCGCGTTCACGCGCAACGACCCGACCGGTGGCTCGATCTACCCGGCGGTGTGGAGCGCCATGCTGGCGGCCCGGGCCGAGGGGGTCGGCAGCGCCCTCACGACGATCCTCGGGTTCTTCGCCCCCAAGGAGACGTTGGAGATCCTCGGCGTCCCCGACGGCAAGGGCTGGCTGCTGGCCGCCACCGTGTCGTTCGGCTACCCGACGGGCCGGTGGGGCGTGGCCGCCCGCCGGCCGGTCCACGAGGTGACCTACCGCAACCGCTGGGGCGACGCCGCGGGCTTCGAGGTCCCCGAGCCGTTGTGGCCCGCCGGTACGCTCGGGTGATGCACGATCGTCACGTGCCGTTCACCGGCATCGGCGTCGCCCTGGTCACGCTGTTCGACCGGGCGGGCGACGTGGACGCGGCCGCCACCGCCGACCACGCCGCCCGGCTCGTCGAGGCCGGGGTGCAGGGGGTCGTGGTGGCGGGCTCGACCGGCGAGGCGTCCGCGCTCGACCCCGACGAGCGCAGCGCCCTGCTGGCCGCCGTGCGCTCGGCCGTCGGCGGCCGGGTGCCGGTGCTGGCCGGCACGGGGGCGCCGTCCGCCCGCCAGGCGGTGGCGCTGTCCGAGCGGGCCGCGGGTGACGGGGCCGACGCCCTGCTGGTGCTGTCGCCCCCCGGCACCGACGACCCCCGGCCGTACTACGACGCCGTGGCCAAGGCGGTGGACGTGCCCGTCCTCGCGTACCACTTCCCCACCGTGTCGGCGCCGGGCATCCCGGTCGACCTGCTGTGCGACCTGCCGGTGTCGGGGGTGAAGGACTCGACGGGCGAGCCCGCCCGCCTGGCCGTCGAGATCGACGAGCTGGGCGAGGGCGTCTACACGGGCAGCGCCCCGCTGCTGCTCCAGGCCCGGGCCATGGGGGCCTCGGGCGCCATCCTGGCCCTGGCCAACGTCGACCCCGACGGGTGCCGGCTGGCGTGGGAGGGCGACGGCGCCTGCCAGCGGGCCCTGGTCAACGGCCACCGGGCGGGCGCGCTGGCGGGCATCGCCGGGCTCAAGCGGGCGCTGGCCGGCCTCCACGGCACGTCGCTGACGACCCGCCTGCCCTAGGTGTAGGTCCTAGCTCCGATAGCGGGCCTGCAGCTCGAACTTCACGATCTTGCCGGACGGGTTGCGGGGCAGCGCGTCCACGTGCTCGAGCTGCTCGGGCAGCTTGCGGGTGATGAGCCCGGCGCCCAGCAGGTGGTCCTTCATCTCGTCGAAGCCGATCGGGTCCTGGCCCTCGGCCGTGACCACCACGGCGCAGGCGCGCTCGCCGCTGGCGGGGTCGGGCAGGCCGATCACCGCCACGTCCGCCACCTTGGGGTGGGTGAACAGCAGGTCCTCGACCTCCTTGGCCGAGATGTTCTCGCCCTTGCGGATGATGACGTCCTTCAGCCGGCCCGTGATGGTGAGGTTGCCGTCGGCGTCGAGGGTGCCGAGGTCGCCGGTGCGG
Source organism: uncultured Acidimicrobiales bacterium (assembly GCA_963759225.1). Lineage (GTDB taxonomy): Bacteria > Actinomycetota > Acidimicrobiia > Acidimicrobiales > VFJN01 > ZC4RG19. Next base: position 74,406 of record CAVWYL010000008.1, read on the forward strand.
AACCAGCCCTCGTCGTCGAACGCGGCGGCGTCGAGCCCGGCATCGAGGTAGCCGAGCGTGACCTGGGGGCCCTTGGCCCGGACCTCGCCCTCCTCCCCCACCCCGGCCTCCTTGCCGTCCGCCGTCACGAGGCGCAGCCGGGTGCCCGCCACCGCCGGGCCCTCGGTGGTGGCCAGCACCTCGTCGGGCGCGTCGTGGCGGTTCATCGTGAGGATGGGCGCTTCGGTCAGCCCGTAGCCGGACACGACGCCCGCGCCGAACGCCTCCTTCAGCTCGTAGTGGAGGCTGGGCGGCTTGGGGGCGCCGCCGCCGGGGAACGTGCGCACGCCGGGGAACAGCTTCTCGCCGGCGGGCAGGGCCCGCTGGGCCGCCAGGTAGGTCTGGTGGAAGAAGGTGCCGGCCCCGCCCTGGGTGATCTGCTCCCGCCGCAGCAGGTCGATGGTGGTGGCGGGGTCGAAGGCCTGGTCGAGCACGAACGTGAGCCCGTAGGCCAGCGCCGCGTAGATGTAGACGCCGCCGGCCACGTGGGTGATCGGGAACACGAAGGCGAAGCGGTCGTCCTCGGCCAGCCCGAGGCGCTCGGACATGCCGATCGAGGCGGTCCGCAGCGACCGGTCGCCGTGGCGGGCGCCCTTGGGCTCGGCCGTGGTCCCGGACGTGTAGTAGATGAACCGGACCGGCACGTCGCCCTCGGCCGTCATGTCGTCGTCAGGGGCGGGCGGCAGCGTGGCCGGGTCGCCGTCGGGCAGGTCCTGGTCGCTGACGAGGACCTCGGTGTCGGTGTCCCCGGTGACCTCGGCGGCCAGGGCCCCGTAGTCGAAGCCCCGCCACACCGACGGCACGACGAGCAGCCGGGGCCCGGCCTGGCGGACGATGAAGCCGACCTCCCGCTCGCGGTAGATCGGCAGGATCGGGTTCTGGACCGCGCCGAGGCGCCGCAGCGCGCCGAACAGCACCATCGACTCCAGCGTCGTCGGCTGCACCCACGACACGGCCGTGCCGTCGCCGACGCCCCGGGCGGCCAGCCCGGCGGCGGCCCGCTCGGCGCGGGCCCGGTAGTCGCCGAAGGTGAGCCGCCGCCCGGCCTCGTCGACCGCCATCTCCCGGTCGGGGGTCTCCTCGGCCCGGCGGACGACGAGATCCCAGATGTTGCGAGCCTCCAGCACGGCGCGCCCCTCCCTCTTCTGACGATGCGTCAGATAGTAGGTGGCTCAGAGACCGAGGAAGCTGTCGAGCCCGACGGTGAGTCCCGGGTGGTCGGCCACGTGCTTGACCGCCAGCAGCACGCCCGGCATGAAGCTGGCCCGGTCGTAGCTGTCGTGGCGCAGGGTCAGCGACTGGCCGGTCGTGCCGAGCAGCACCTCCTGGTGGGCGACGAGGCCCTGGAGGCGGACCGAGTGCACCGGGATGCCCGCCGGACCCGCCGCCCCCCGGGCGCCGCGGACCACCTCGGTGCGGGTGGGGTCGTCGGCCCAGTCGCCGGACGCCGCGGCCATGCGCCGGGCCGTCAGCATGGCGGTGCCCGACGGGGCGTCGAGCTTGGCGTTGTGGTGCAGCTCGATGATCTCGGCCGTCTCGAACCACGGCGCCGCCAGCTCGGCGAAGCGCATCATCAGCACCGCGCCGATGGCGAAGTTGGGGGCGATCACGCAGTTCGACCGGGTGAACGCCTTGGCCAGGCCCGCATGGTCGTCCTCGGTGAGCCCGGTGGTGCCGACCACCGCGTGCACGCCGTTCTCGGCCGCCCACGCCAGGTTGTGCCGCGGACGCGTCGAGCACCGTGAAGTCGACGACCACGTCGACGCCGGCGTCGAGCAGCGTCGACGGGTCGGGGTCGATGTGGAGGTCGGGGACGTCGACGCCGGTGGCGTGGCGCAGATCGAGCCCCGAGTGGTGGGGGTCGATGGCGCCGACGAGGGTCAGCTCCGGGTCGCCGGCCACCGCCCGGCACACCGTGCTGCCCATCCGCCCCCCGGCCCCGAACACCCCGACACGAATCGTCATCGGCCGAGCACCCTAGCGGCCACGGACGGTGAATATCGGGGGTGGCGTGCGCCCGCCCGGCCTCTACCCTCACGGGGACCCCTGGAGTGCCGTGCCCGCCACCCTCACAACGCGCGATCTCGCCGTCGCGGCCGGACCCCGGCCGCTGCTGGCGCACGTCGACCTCGTCCTCGCGCCCGGGGCCCGGGTCGGCCTGGTCGGCCCCAACGGGTCGGGCAAGACCACGCTGCTGCGGGTCCTCGCCGGCCTGCGCCCGCCCGACGGCGGCCGCGTCCGGCTGGCGCCCCCCGACGCCGCCGTCGGCTACCTCCCCCAGGAGCCCGCGCCCCGGCCGGGCGAGACCGTGGCCGCCATGCTGGCCCGCCGCACCGGGGTGGCCGAGGCGTCGGCCGACCTCGACGCCGCCACCGAGGCCCTCGGCGCCGACGCCCCCGGGGCCACCGACGCCTACACCCGGGCGCTCGACCGGTGGATGGCGCTCGGCGGCGCCGACCTCGACGCCCGCACCGCCGCCACCCTCGACGACCTCGGCCTGACCCGGCGTGCGCTCCCCCGGCCGGTGGCCGAGCTGTCCGGCGGCCAGGCCGCCCGCGCCCAGCTGGCCGCGCTGCTCCTGGCCCGCTTCGACGTGTTCCTCCTCGACGAGCCGACCAACGACCTCGACCTCGACGGCCTCGACCGGCTGGAGCGCTTCGTGCTCGGGCTGGAGGCGCCGCTCATGGTCGTGTCGCACGACCGGGCCTTCCTGGAGCGCACCGTCACGGCCGTGGCCGACATCGACGCCCACACCCACACGCTGACCCGCTACGAGGGCGGCTGGCAGTCCTACCTCGACGAGCGGGCCCGGGCCCGCATGCACGCCGAGCAGGACTACCGGGTCTACGCCGAGCAGCGCGACACGCTGCGGGAACGGGCCCGGACCCAGCGCGAGTGGTCGGTCCAGGGCGTGAAGGCCGTCAAGCGGTCCGGGGAGACCGACAAGTTCATCCGCCACTGGAACAAGTCCAGCTCCGAGCACGTGGCGGCCAAGGCCAAGGCCACCGACCGGGCGCTGGCCCGGCTCAGCAGGGTCGACAAGCCGTTCGAGGGCTGGGACCTGCGGCTGCAGATCGCCGACGCCGGCCGCAGCGGCGACGTCGTGGCCCGGCTGGCCGAGGCCGTCGTCGTCCGGCCGGGCGCGGGCGACGAGCCCGACTTCACGCTCGGTCCCGTCACGCTGGAGGTGGGCTGGGGCGACCGCGTGGCGGTCGTGGGGCGCAACGGCTCCGGGAAGTCGACGCTGCTGGGCGCCCTGTTCGGCCGGCTGCCGCTGGCGTCCGGCGCCCGCTGGCTCGGGCCCAGCGTCGAGGTCGGCGAGATCAGCCAGGCCCGCGACCTGTTCGCCGGCGCGCCCACCCTGCTCGACGGGTTCCACGCCGCCACCGGCGTCGACGACCGGGCCGCGGCCCGCTCGGCCCTGGCCAAGTTCGGGCTCACCGCCGAGCACGTGGCCCGCCCGCCCGCCTCGCTGTCCCCGGGCGAGCGCACCCGGGCCACGCTGGCCGTGCTCCAGGTCCGGGGCGTCAACGTGCTCGTCCTCGACGAGCCCACCAACCACCTCGACCTCGAGGCGGTCGAGCAGCTCGAGCAGGCCGTCGACGGCTTCACGGGCACGCTCGTGCTCGTCACCCACGACCGGCGCCTGCTCGACACCGTGGGCATCGACCGGGTGGTCGACGTCGCCGACGGCCGGGTGACCGAGCGCCGCTAGTGCCCCGTCCGGGGCACTAGGGCAGGAACGGGGCGCCCACGTCGCTGATGGAGGCGGCGATGCCGGCGGCGAGCATCCAGCCGAGCCACGCCACCGCGATGTCCACGAGCCGGTTGCCGTTGATCTCCTCGTCGCCGAAGCCGGGCACCGAGATCTCCTGCACCTCCCAGGCGAGGGTCAGGGGCACCAGGACGAGGAACGGCGTCATCCACAGGCCGAGCATGACCCCGGTGAGCGTGTGGAGGGTCGTCCACCACGGGTCGCCGAACCTGCGGTCCCACTCCGGGATCTCGCCGGGCTCGAGGAGGTTGCGCTCGCTGTACAGCCGGTAGGCGACCAGGAGGCCGAGCCCGATCGTGAAGCCCACGCGCACGGCCGTCAGACCGCCGGGCTCGCTGTCGGGCACCTTCGAGGTGGCGGCGACGATCAGCCCGGCGGCCGCCAGGAACACGATCGCGCACGTGTAGCTCAGCCAGTTGCGGTGGGGCCACCCGCGCCACTTGAGCTTGGTCACGCCACGCAGGCCGGAGCCGACCTGCAAGCTGACGAACGGCTCCTGTCCGGTGCCTCGGATCGTCGTCGACATCTGCAGCTCCCTTCGTCACCACGAAGGAGATGCCGATGGACCGCCCCTGGATACAGCCGGCGTCAGGCCCGGGTGCCCTCAGTCGAGGGCGTCGTCGTCGACGTGGCCGACCACGGCCAGCGCCCGGTCGCCGCCGAAGACCCGGGCCGCCGCCGCGCCGACGTCGTCGACCGTGACCGCCCGGATGCGGGCCAGCTGCTCGTCGACGGTCACGATCTCGTCGCGGGCCATCAGGCTGCGGCCCAGCCGGGCCATGCGGGACCCCGAGTCCTCCAGGCCGAGCACCATCGAGCCCTCGATGTAGCCCTTGGCCACCGCCAGCTCGCTCTCGGTCACGCCCGAGGCGACCAGCTTGGCGACCTCGTCGTCGACGACGCTGAGCAGCTCGCCCACCCGGGACGGCGCCGTGCCGGCGTAGATGCCGGCGGTGCCGGAGTCCACGTAGGTCGAGGCCCACGAGTACACCGAGTAGCACAGGCCCCGCTGCTCGCGGACCTCCTGGAACAGGCGGCTCGACATGCCGCCGCCGAGGATCTGGTTGGCGACGGTCAGGGGGTAGCGGTCGTCGTCGAAGTGGTCGACGCCGCGCCAGCCCATGGCCACGTGCACCTGCTCGGTCGGGTCGTCGAGCACCGCCCGGGGCTCGACCGACGGCCTCGGGCGCGCGTGCGCTCGGGGCGCTCGCCGCCGGACAGGCCGCCGAGCGAGCCCTCGAACGCGGCCACGACCCGGTCGTGGTCGAGGTCGCCGGCCGCCACCACCACGAGGTTGCGGGGCCGGTACCAGCGGGCGAAGAAGTCCGCGATCTCGTCGCGGGTGGCGGCCTCCACCGTCTCGCGGGTGCCGAGCACCTCGCGCCCCAGCGGGTGGCCGGGGAACAGCGCCTCGGCCAGCAGGGTGTGGACGTGATCCTCGGGCATGTCCAGGTTCATGAGGATCTCCTCGAGGATGACGTGCCGCTCGGCGTCGACCTCGGGAGGCCGGAACGCCGGGTCGGTCAGCACGTCGCCCAGGATGTCGAACCCCAGGTCGGCCCGGTCCGCGGGCAGCCGCGTGTAGTACGCGGTGTGCTCGCGGTTGGTGAAGGCGTTCATCTCGCCGCCCACCGCGTCGATCGCCTCGGCGATCTGGCGGGCGCTGCGGGTGGACGTCCCCTTGAACACCAGGTGCTCGAGGAAGTGGGAGGCGCCGGCGAGGGTGGCGGGCTCGTCCCGCCCCCCCACGCCGACCCAGATGCCGAGGGACACCGACCGGGCCTCCGGCATGCGCTCGGTGACGATGCGCACGCCGTTGCCCAGCCGGGTCTCCCGGATGTCCTCTGTGGTGGCCGCGGCCATACGCGGCGGGCTACCGGCGGTGGCGCCGGCGGCCGCCGCGATCGCGGTCGCCGCCGCCGCGCCCGCCCCGGTCGCCCCGGCCCTCGCCGGACCCGACCGTGGCCGGCCCGAGGTCGCCGAGGTCGGCCGACAGCTCGGCGTCGAAGCTGTCCTCGAAGCTCACCGACTCGGCGCTGCTGGAGGACCCGCCCCCGCTGCGGCTCTCACGCCGCCGGCCCTCGCCACCACCGGCGGCGGGCTCGGGCGAGGAGGCCAGCGAGAGGGACACCTTGCCGCTGGGATCGACGTCGTCGACCCGCACCTCGACCTCGTCACCGAGGTCGAGCACGTCCTCGACCCTGTCGATGCGCTTGCCGCCCCCGATCTTGGAGATGTGGAGCAGGCCGTCGCGGCCGGGGAGGATGTTGACGAAGGCGCCGAACTTGGTGATGTTGACCACCCGGCCCGGGTACACCTGGCCCACCTCGGCGGTCGGCGGGTTGAGGATGAGCTGGATCTGGCGCTTGGCCTCTTCCACCGCACCCTTGTCGGTCGAGCCGATCGACACCCGGCCGACCATGCCGTCGTCGTCGACGCTCACGTCGGCGCCGGTCTCGGTGGTGATGGCGTTGATCACCTTGCCCTTCGGGCCGATGACCTCGCCGATCTTGTCCATCGGGATCTCGAAGCTGACGATCTTCGGGGCGGTCTCGCCCACCTCGTCGCGCGGTGCCGGGATCGCCTCGGCCATGACCTCCAGGATCTGCGTGCGGGCCTCGTAGGCCTGCTGCAGCGCCTGGGCCAGCACGTCGGCGGGGAGCCCGTCGATCTTGGTGTCGAGCTGGAGGGCGGTCACGAAGTCGGCGGTGCCGGCGACCTTGAAGTCCATGTCGCCGAACGCGTCCTCGGCCCCCAGGATGTCGGTGAGGGTCGTGAACTTGCCGTCCGCGGCCACGAGGCCCATGGCGATGCCGGCCACCGGCGCCTTGACCGGCACGCCGGCGTCCATGAGGGACAGGGTCGACGAGCACACCGACGCCATCGACGTGGAGCCGTTGGACGCCAGGACCTCGGACACCAGCCGCAGCACGTAGGGGAACTCGTCGCTGCGCGGGCACCACGGGCAGCAGCGCCCGCTCGGCCAGCAGGCCGTGGCCGATCTCGCGGCGCTTGGGGCTGCCCACCCGGCCGACCTCGCCGTTGGCGTGGGGCGGCATGTTGTAGTGGTGCATGTAGCGCTTGCGGTCGCGGTTGCCCAGGTTGTCGAGGATCTGGTCCGTCTTGGGCATGCCCAGGGTGACCGCGTTGAGCACCTGGGTCTCGCCCCGCTGGAACAGGCCCGAGCCGTGGGCGGTGGGCAGCACGCCCACCTCGGCCGACAGCGGCCGGATGTCGCGGGGGCCACGGCCGTCGATGCGGGCGCCCTCCTCGACGATGCGGCGGCGGATGATCTTCTTCAGCAGCGCCTTGGCGGCGTTGTTGATCTCGCCCTGCCGCTCGGGGAACTCGGGCAGGAGCTCGTCGATGACGGCCCGGGCGGCCTCGCCCTGGGCGGCCTCGCGCTCGGCCTTGGCCGTGATGCGGGCCACCTCGGCGAAGCGGTCGGTGCCGACGGCCTCGACGCGGGCGGCGATGTCGTCGGCGTAGTCGACCTGGGGCTCCCACTCGAGCGGGACGATCAGGTCGGCCTTGGCGGCCGCCTCGACCAGCTCGCGCTGGGCCTCGATGGACTCGCGGATCCAGGTCTTGGCGGACTCCAGGCCCCCGGCGATGACCTCTTCGGTCACGTACGGGGTGCCGTCCTGGTAGAGCTGCCAGGCGGCCTCGGTGCCGCCGGCCTCGACCATCATGATGGCGATGTCGCCGTCGTCGAGCTGGCGCCCGGCCACGACGAGCTCGAAGGTCGAGTCGTCGCCCTGGGCGTAGGTGGGGTGCGGGACCCAGCGGCCCTCGGACGACCAGGCGATGCGCACGGCGCCGATCGGGCCCTCGAAGGGGATGCCCGACACCATGAGCGCCGCCGAGGCGGCGTTGATGGCCAGCACGTCGTAGGGGTTCTCGCCGTCGACGCCGACCACGGTCACGACGACCTGGGTCTCGTTGCGGTAGCCGTCCACGAAGCTCGGCCGCAGCGGCCGGTCGATGAGACGGCAGGTGAGGATGGCCAGGTCGGTGGGCCGGCCCTCCCGCCGGAAGAAGCTGCCGGGGATGCGCCCGGCGGCGTACATGCGCTCTTCGACGTCCACCGTCAGGGGGAAGAAGTCGATGCCCTCGCGGATGGAGCGAGCGGCGTTGGCGGTGACCAGCACCTCGGTCTTGCCGAGGCGGGCCACGATGGACCCCTGGCTCTGGAACGCCAGCTTGCCGGTCTCGAAACTCAGTGTGGTGTCGCTGCCGGATACCGGCGCCGACACGACGATGGGATCAGCCATCGCTGTTTCTCCTTCCCGGCGGATCGTCCGCCGGATCGGGCAGCGGGGCCAGTTCCCAGTCGGCAGCCGCGACGCCGCGTCGGTCGCGGGCCGTGGAAGGCGACTGGCAGCTGACCTTCACGCTGCCGGTGATTCTGTTGTCATACGACGAAGCGGCCCCGGCGGGGCCGCTTCACTGGGACCCCGTCCTAGCGGCGGAGGCCATTGCGGGCGATGATCGCCCGGTAGCGTTCGACGTCGTTCGACCGTACGTAGTCGAGCAACCGCCGCCGACGCCCGACCAGCATCAGCAGGCCACGCCGGCTGTGATGGTCCTTCTTGTGCTTCGACAGGTGGTCGTTGAGATGGTTGATGCGTGCGGTGAGCAGCGCGATCTGCACCTCGGGCGACCCGGTGTCGGAGTCGTGGAGCTTGTTGTCGGCGATGATCGCGGGCTTCGCCGCGTCGATCTGGTCGGACACGCGTGATTCCTTCGTTTGGGTGACTGTTTACCCTGCTCCGTGACCCGCTCGGCATGGGAGTGCCGAGGGCTTACGGTGCGCCGTGCGCACGATCGGCCCTACGCCTGGTACAGAGCGTCGTTAGAGACTACCAGCGTGCGGGCGTAAGCGGCGAAACCTGAGCCGGCCCGCTCCCTCGGTCATGCGGGCTGCTCGACCGTCCACGAGTAGCGGGCCTGGTGGTGGTGGGTGGGCCCGATGCGGAACTCGAGCGGCGGCGTGAGGCGCCGGACCCAGGCGTGGGGGCCGAGGAACGCCGATTCGATCTGGTCGGGGGTGGCGTCCTCCAGCAGCCCGGCGGCGCCGAGGGCGGCGGCCCGCACCCGGGCCAGGGGCCCGTCGAGCAGCTCGGCGATGATGGCCGGCAGCGTCTCGGGGTCCTTCAGCACCCACGAGTGGGTGCCGCCCTTGACGGTGACCAGCGTGCCGGCCGAGCGGCGGGCGGCGTCGACCGCCGTGGGGTACGGCACCGGCAGGTCGCGGTCGCCGTGGATGACCACGACCGGGATGCGGGCGTCGGCCAGCGCCTCCAGCAGCTCGCGGCTGCGGTGCGACCGCATGAGCGAGATGGCGGGGCCGAGCATGCGCCACGGCCTGCTCAGGTGCCCGAGCACCGTGGGCCCCACGAGCCGGCCCAGCTTCGCCGCCTGCCCGGGGTTGCCGAGCACCGGCAGGGTGGACAGCGTGTCGGCCACGAGCAGCACCGCCACGCCCAGCATCACGGGCGGGGCGAACCGGGAGATGCGGATCAGCCGGTCCCAGCACTCGCCCACCACGGCGTCGATGAGCACGACGGCGATGGCCCGGTCGGGCTGGGTCGCCGCCAGCTGGGCGACGAGCCGCCCGCCCATCGAGTGGCCGGCGAACACGGCCCGGCGGACGCCGAGCTCGTCGAGCACCCGGGCCAGCAGCCGGGTGTAGGACGCCAGGTCGTCGCCGCCGGTCGGGAGGCCCTGGGTGGCCCCGTGGCCGGCCACGTCGATGGCCACCACCTTGAACCCCATGTTCACCAGGCGGGACAGCGTCTGGGCGTAGAGGATGCCCTCGGCCGTGAAGCCGTGGACCAGCACCAGCGGCAGGCCCCGGCCGCACACCGCCACGCCCACCTGGTGCTCGTCGTCGAGGACGATCTCGTGGCGGGCCAGGCGCGGCACCGCCACGAGCTGGGCGGTGGCCGGGGCGTCGCCGGCGGGGCCGATGATCGGGTCGCCGGGGGCGCCGATGACCGAGTCGTCGAACAGGCGGTTCGGCGGCCCGATGTTGGGTCGCCCCGTCCCCGTCCCCGTCGACGGGGAGGGGGATCACGTCCGCCAGCGGATCGTCTTCGTCCCGCACCGTGTGCCTCCGTGTACCCGGCGTCCTCCGTGTACCCGATGTTACGCCACGATACCTGGACACCTTCGCATCGGATCGCCGTCAGTTGGATGACAACAGGCGGCGGGCCTCGTCGCAGTCGCGGGCGATCTGGGCCACGAGGTCGTCGACGCTCTCGAAGCGGACCTCGCCCCGCAGCCAGGCCACGAACCGGACCTTCACCTTCTCGTCGTAGAGGTCGCCCTCGAAGTCGAGCAGATGGGCCTCCAGCAGGCTGGCGTGGGCCTCGACGTAGAAGGTCGGGCGCCGGCCGAGCGAGATGGCCGTCGGGTGGACCGACCCGTCGGACCGCTCGCACCACCCGGCGTAGATGCCGTCCGCCGGCAGCAGGACGTCGCCGGGCACCGACACGTTGGCGGTCGGGAACCCCAGCTCGCGGCCCCGCTTGTCGCCCCGGGCCACGACGCCCCGCACCTCGTGGGGCCGCCCGAGCAGCGCGTTGGCCAGCTGCAGGTCGCCCTCCACCAGGGCGTGGCGGATGCGGGTCGACGACACCCGCTCGCCCTCCCCCGCCGCCCGGCCGGTGCCGTCGACGAGCTCGAGGCCCTCGACCTCGAAGCCCAGCTCGTCGCCGAGCCGGCGCAGCAGCGCCACGTTGCCGGCCCGGTTGTGGCCGAAGTGGAAGTCCTCGCCCACCACCACCGCCCGGGCCGCCAGGCACCCGGCCAGGACCTCGCGCACGAAGTCGTCGGCCGACTCGCGGCTGCGGGTGTCGTCGAACGTGACGACCAGGCAGTAGTCGATGCCGGTGGCGGCCAGCAGCTCGAGCTTCTGGTCGAGGTCGGTGAGCAGCCGGGGCGCCGACTCGGGCCGCACCACCGACGCCGGGTGGCGGTCGAAGGTCACGACCGCGCTGGCCAGGCCCCGCTCGGCGGCCCGGCGGCGGACCTCGCCGATGACGGCGCGATGCCCGAGGTGGACGCCGTCGTAGGCGCCGATGGTCACGGCGGTGCCCTCGGGCGGCCGGGGGCAGGACGACAGGTCGCGGAGCACCTCCATCGGGCGCGCAGCGTACCGGCCCCCCGGGGCGACCTACGCGAGGGCTTCCAGCAGCGGGCGGGGATCGAAGAACACGCGCACCCACGCGACCTTGCCGTCGCGCACCTGGTACCAGCCCGCGCACGGGATGGCGCCCGCCTCGGTGTCGGTCACGAGGTCGTAGACGATGCACACGTCGTCGCCGTCGACGATGACCTGGTGCTGGTCGGCGCCGGTGACGAAGCGGGACATGCCCTCGACGCCGGCCACGTACTCGTCCGCGCCCACCGTCAGGGCGAGCGGCCCGACGAAGCGCACGTCGTCGGCGAGCAGCGCCCGCGTCGCGGCCATGTCGCCGCTGGTCCAGGCGGCGAGGCATGCACTGGCGATCGATCCGGGGTCGGTCCCTGCCACGAGGACCAGAAGTACCCGATCGCCGGCCGGGTTCAATCGACCGAGTCGAGCGCCCGGCGCAGGTCGGCCACCAGGTCGGCCGCCGACTCGATGCCCACCGACAGCCGCACGAGGCCGGGGTCGACGGCCAGCTCCGAGCCCGCCGCCGACGCGTGGGTCATGCGGCCGGGGTGCTCGATGAGCGACTCGACCGCCCCCAGCGACTCGGCCAGCGTGAACAGGCGGGTGGCCTCGGACACGGCCAGCGCCGCCTCCTCGCCGCCCCGGACGACGAACGACACCATCCCCCCGAAGTCCCGCATCTGGCGCTTGGCGACGTCGTGACCGGGGTGGCCGGGCAGGCCCGGCCACAGCACGCGCTCGACGGCCGGGTGGTCGGTCAGCACGTCCACGACGGCGCGGGCGTTGTCGCAGTGGCGGTCCATGCGCACGGCCAGGGTCTTGATCCCCCGCTGCACCAGGTAGCAGTCGAGCGGCGAGGGCACCGCGCCCACGGCGTTCTGGGTGAACCCGATGTCCATGGCCAGGTCGGTGTCGTTCAGGGCCACCGCCCCGCCGATCACGTCGGAGTGCCCGCCCAGGTACTTGGTGGACGAGTGGACGACCACGTCGGCGCCCAGCGCCAGGGGCTGCTGGAGGTACGGGGTCGCGAACGTGTTGTCGACCACCAGCAGGGCGTCGTGCGCGTGCGCCACCTCGGCCACCGCGGCGATGTCGACGATCGCCATCGCCGGGTTGGTCGGCGTCTCCGCCCAGACGAGCGCGGCGCCCTCCGGCCAGTTCCGGTCGAGGTGGCCCGGGTCGGTGAGGTCGCGCGCCACCCACGGGTGGCCGCTGGCCCCGTACACCTTGTCGATGAGCCGGAACGTGCCGCCGTAGGCGTCGCCCCCGAGCACGATGCCCCGGCCCGGCATGAGCTGGCGCAGCACCGCGTCCTCCGCCGCCAGCCCGGAGGCGAAGGCCAGCCCGTAGCGGGCCCCCTCCAGCGAGGCGATGCACACCTCGAGCGCGGTCCGGGTGGGGTTGCCGCTGCGGGCGTAGTCGTAGCCGCGGTGGCGGCCGACCCGCTCCTGGGCGAACGTCGTGGACAGGCTGATGGGCGGGACCACGGCCCCGGTGACCGGGTCCGGCGCCTGGCCGGCGTGGATGGCCCGGGTCTCGAAGCCGCGGTCGTCGCTCCCCAGCGGGCCAGTCACGGTACCGCCCCCGCCGGGGACAGGTGGCGGAGCACGTCGGTGCGGCTCAGCACCGCCCGGGGGCGCCCGCCGGCCAGCACGACGAGCGCCGGCGCCCGGTCCAGCAGCTCGACCGCCAGGGCGATCGGCTGGCCGACGCCGATGGTGGGCAGCCGGTCCCCCATCACCTTCTCGACCGGCTCGTCCATGACCGCCGGGTCGTGGAAGGACCGGTCCATCAGCGCCAGCTCGTCGACCGCCCCCAGGATCTCGGCGGCGGCCAGCGGCATCTCGCCCTTGGCCACCGGGAGCTGGGACAGGCCGTAGGCCCGCATCACGTTGACCGCCCGGGACACCGTGTCGCCGGGACCCACGTAGACGAGCGGCGGGATGGCGGCGCCGCGGTCGTCGAGGATGTCGGCCACCGTGTGCTCGCCGCCCCGCAGGAAGCCGAAGCCGGCCATCCAGTCCTCGTCGAACACCCGCGACAGGTAGCCCCGGCCCGAGTCGGGGATCAGCACGACCACCAGGTCGCCGGGCCCGGCCTCCCGACCGACCTCCAGCGCCGCGGCCACCGCGGTGCCGCCGGAGCCGCCGATGAGCAGGCCCTCCTCGCAGGTCACCCGGCGGGCCATGAGGAAGCTGTCCTCGTCGCTGACCGGCACCACCCGGTCGACGAGGCCGGGGTCGTAGGTGGTGGGCCAGAAGTCCTCGCCGATGCCCTCGACCAGGTAGGGCCGCCCGGACCCGCCCGAGTACACGGACCCGGCGGGGTCGGCCCCCACGATCTGCACGCCGGGGTTGCGCTCCTTCAGGTAGCGGCCCACGCCGGTGATGGTGCCGCCGGTGCCGACGCCGGCCACGAAGTGGGTGATGCGCCCGGCGGTCTGCTCCCAGATCTCCGGGCCGGTGGACTGCTCGTGCGCCCACGGGTTCCAGCGGTTGTCGTACTGGTTGGGCCGGAAGGCGCCCGGGGTCTCGCGGACGAGGCGCTCGGACACCGAGTAGTACGACGCGGGGTCGTCGGGCTCGACCGCCACCGGGCACACGATCACGTCGGCCCCGTAGGCCTCCAGCAGCCGGATCTTCTCCGGCGCCACCTTGTCGGTGACCACGAAGATGCAGCGGTAGCCCCGGTCGGCGGCCACGATGGCCAGGCCGACGCCCGTGTTGCCGGACGTGGGCTCGACGATGGTGCCGCCCGGCTTCAGCAGGCCCTCCTCCTCGGCCCGGGTGACCATGGCCAGGGCCGGGCGGTCCTTGACGCTGCCGCCGGGGTTGAGCATCTCCAGCTTGGCGGCCACCGTGCAGGACAGGCCCTCGGTGACCCGGTTCAGTCGCAGCAGGGGGGTGTTGCCGATCAGCTCGATCAGCGACCCCGCGATCTGGGGCTCTTCGTCGGACATGGCGGTCCGATGGTAGCCACGCTCAGTCCAACGAGACACGCAGTGCGTCCCCCGGTAGATGGTCGCCATGCACTTGTTGCAGTGGACGCACAGCGACTCGTGGGTGTCGCCGCCCTGCCAGCGGGCGACGAGGTCGGGCTCCCGCAGCAGCGCCCGGGCCATGGCGACGAACTCGAAGCCCTCGTCCAGCGCGGCCTCGACGGTGGCGAGCCGGTTGATCCCGCCGAGCAGGACCAGCGGCATCGTGAGCGCGGCCCGGAACTGGCGGGCGTAGGGCAGCAGGTACGCCTCCTGGAACGGGTACTCGTGCAGGAAGGCGCGCCCCGCCAGCCGGAACGCCGGCCGCACGGCCCGGGGCATCGTGCGGGCCATCTCGGCCACCGGCGCCTCGCCCCGGAACAGGTACATCGGGTTCTGCAGCGAGCTGCCGGCCGACAGCACGAGGGCGTCGAGGGCGCCGTCGTCCTGCAGCATGCGGGCCACGGCCACGCTCTCGTCGAGCCACAGCCCGCCCCGCACGCCGTCGGCCATGTTGACCTTGGCCACCACCGCCACGTCGGCGCCGACGGCGTCCCGCACGGCCCGGGCGATGGCCCGGGGGAAGCGGGCCCGGTTCTCCAGCGACCCGCCCCACTCGTCGGTCCGCCGGTTGAGGCGGGGGCTGAGGAACTCGCTGGGCAGGTAGCCGTGGCCGAGGTGGACCTCGACGGCGTCGAACCCGGCGGCGGCCAGCACCGCGGCCGCGGCCGCGAAGTCGTCGACGACGCGGGCGATCCCGTCCGGGCTGATGGCCCGGGTCCGCCGCATGGCCAGCGGGCTGAACACGGGCGAGGGCGACACGCCCCGCCGCCCGGTCCCGGCGGCCACGGCCCCGGCGTGGCCGATCTGCGCGGCGGCGGCCGCGCCCTCGCCGTGGACCGCCTCGACCAGCCGGGACAGGCCGGGCGCGGCGTCGGGGGTGACGATCAGCTCGTTCGGCGTCCCGCACCCGTCCGGGGACACGGCGCAGTACGCCACGGTCGTCAGCCCGACCCCGCCGGCGGCGACCCGCTGGTGGAACTCGATCAGCTCCTCGCTCACGATGTGGTCGCGGGTGAGACCCTCGAAGGTGGCGGCCTTGACGATGCGGTTGCGCAGCGTCAGGGGACCGAGCCGGGCTGGCGCGAAGGGGTCGATGCGCCCACCATACGCCGAATCTGACGGACCGTCAGGTATAGGTCCGGGGCCCGCCGCACGGCCGGCCGTCACGGGGCTCGCCAGCACCACCGCCGGCTTCACCGTGTCGCCCTTGTGGCGCTCGTACACCGCCAGCAGGGCGCCCGTGTCGTCCACGACCGCCCACGGGCCCTCGCCGTCGGCGCCCAGGGCCTCGGCGTCCAGCACGCGGCCGTGGGCCACCAGCGCGGCGGTGGGGGCGTCGACCGACACCCGGGGCCGCCCCCGCAGCGCCTCGGCGGGGGGCAGCAGCCCCTCGGGCGCCAGGTCGGCCAGCGGGACCGCCTCCCCGATCGAGTACGGGCCCACCGCCAGGCGCCGCAGCGCCCGCAGGTGGGCGCCGCCGCCCAGCGCGGCGCCGAGGTCGGCGGCCAGCGAGCGCACGTAGGTGCCCGCCGAGCACGTCACCGTGATCGGGAACACGCCGGGCGCCACCGGCTCCCCCACCGCCAGCTCGTCCACCCGGACCGGCACCGGCGGGCGCTCGACCTCCACCCCGGCCCGGGCCAGCTCGTGCAGCCGGCGCCCCTCGACCTTCTTGGCCGACACCATCGGCGGCACCTGCTCGATGGCGCCGGTCAGGCCGGCCGCCGCCCGGCGCACGTCCTCGACGCCCACGGCGCCCATGTCCCACGTGCCGGTCACCTCGCCCGAGGCGTCGAGCGTGGACGTGGCCGTGCCCAGCACCACCTCGCCCACGTACCGCTTGTCCAACCCCGACAGGAACGTCAGCAGCCGGGTCGCCCGCCCCACCCCCAGCACCAGCACGCCGGTGGCGTCGGGGTCGAGCGTGCCCGAGTGCCCGACCTTGCGGGTGCCGAGCAGGCCCCGGGACTTCGCCACCACGTCGTGGCTGGTCCAGCCGGCGGGCTTGTCCACGACCGCCACGCCGTCGGGCCCGGACGGGGGCCCGCCCCGCGCCACTACCGGTCGCCGTCCAGGTCGCGCAGGATGTCCTCGACCCGCTGCGCCTGCTCGATCACCGAGTCCTGCCGGAACACCAGCTCGGGCGTCCGCTTCAGGCGGGCCTGGCGGGCGATCGCCGCCTGGACCCGGGGCCGGTTCTCCTCCAGGGCCGCGGCGAGGGTGTCGTCCTCCTCGTCGGCCATGGCCGTGTACCAGACCGTGGCCCGGCGCAGGTCCGACTCGACCTCCACGCCGATCACGGTGAGGAAGCCGAGCCGCTCGTCGTCCAGCAGCTCGAACTCCTCGGCCACGATCTCGTGGACCAGGTGGTTGAGCCGGGCCGTGCGCGGGAAATCTCGGGCGGAGCCCTGGCGTTTCGTCATGTCTCCTCCTCCTCCATCCACAACCGGTCGATGCGCAGCACCTCGACCTCGGGGAACGACCACACGAACCGCTCGACGTGGTCGAGCAGGTCGCGGAGGTGGGACGGCGTCGAGGCCACCGCCGCGACGCCGATCGTCGCGCGATGCCACTCGTCGTGATGTCCCACCTCCGAGACCGACACCCGGTGGCGCTTGTGCAGCCCCTCGATGACGGGCCGGATGGCGGCGCGCTTGGCCTTCAGCGACCGGCACTCACGCAGGTACAGGTCGATCCGCAGGGCGGCCGCGTGCACGGGCCACTCAGGTCCGAGGGATCTCGCGATCCTCGAAGGTCTCGATGACGTCGCCCTGCTTGAGGTCCTGGAAGTCCGACAGGCCGATGCCGCACTCGAAGCCCGACTGGACCTCGCGGACGTCGTCCTTGAACCGCCGCAGCGACGTGATCGTGCCCTTCCAGATGATGGCGCCGTCCCGGAGGAAGCGGACCTTGGAGTTGCGGGTGATGGTGCCGTTGGTGACGTAGCAGCCGGCCACCTTGCCGACCCGGGGCACCGAGAAGATCTCGCGCACCTCGGCTTCACCCGTGACCACCTCCTCGAACTCCGGCTGGAGCAGGCCCAGCAGGGCGTTCTCGATGTCCTCGAGCACCTGGTAGATGATCTCGTAGGTGCGGATCTCGACGTCCTCGGCCGCCGCCAGCTCGCGGGACGTGCGGTCGGGCCGCACGTTGAAGCCGATGATGGTGGCGTTGGACGCGGCCGCCAGCTGGACGTCGCTCTTGGTGATGCCGCCGACGCCCCGCTGCACGAACGACAGCTTGACGTCCTCGCGCTCCAGCTTGCGGAGCGCCTCGGTGAGCGCCTCCAGCGAACCGGTCACGTCGGCCTTGAGCACCAGGTTGAGGGTCGCGACCTCGCCCTGCTGGATCTGCTCGAAGATGTCCTCGAGCTTGGCGCCACCGCTCGTCACCGCGGCCTCGCGGCCGAGGCTGGCCACGCGGTGCCAGTGCTCGCGGGTCTGGGCCGCGGTGCGGGCCAGCTTCTCGTCGGGGGCGATCACGAACTGGTCGCCGGCGTCGGCGACCTCGTTGAGGCCCAGCACCTGCACCGGCGTGGACGGACCCGCGTCGCGGACGTTCTCGCCGTGGTCGTTGATGAGCGCCCGGACCCGGCCCCACGCCGCGCCCGCCACGAGCGGGTCGCCGACCCGCAGCGTGCCCCGCTGCACCAGCACCGAGGCCACGGGGCCCCGGCCGACGTCGAGGTTGGCCTCCAGCACCACGCCCGCGGCACGCCCGTCGGGCGCGGCCTCGAGGGGCGGATCCTGCACGTCGGCCACGAGCAGCAGCGTCTCGAGCAGCGTGTCGATGCCCAGGCCCTGCAGCGCGGAGACGGGCACCATCTCGGTGTCGCCGCCCCAGTCGCTGGGGATCAGGCCCTGGTCGGACAGCTGCTGCTTGACCCGGTCGATGTTGGCCTGCTCGCGGTCGACCTTGTTGATGGCCACCACGATCGGCACGTCCGCCGCCTTGGCGTGGTTGAGCGCCTCGACCGTCTGGGGCATGACGCCGTCGTCGGCCGCCACCACCAGGACCACGATGTCGGTGGCCTGGGCGCCCCGGGCGCGCATGGCGGTGAACGCCTCGTGGCCCGGGGTGTCGATGAAGGTGATGCGGCGGTCGTTCTTCTCGGTCTGGTAGGCGCCGATGTGCTGGGTGATGCCGCCGGCCTCGCCCTCGACCACGTTCGCGTTGCGGATGCGGTCGAGCAGCTTGGTCTTGCCGTGGTCGACGTGGCCCATCACGGTGATGACCGGGGGCCGCGGCGTGCGGTCCTCGTTGTCGTCGTCGTCGAAGAGCTCGTCGAAGCCGAGCTGGCGCTGCAGCTCGACCTCCTGCTCCTCGCCCGGGTCGACCAGCCGGATGTCGGCGCCGATCTCGGCCGCGAACAGCTCGATCATGTCGTCGGTCAGCGACTGCGTGGCCGTGACCATCTCGCCCTGCTGCATGAGGAAGCGCACGACGTCGGCCGCGGTGCGGTTGAGCTTGGGGCCGAGGTCCTGGGGCGTGGACGCCCGCTCGACCACGATCGTGCCCTCCGGCACCGGCGCCGAGGCCGGCGTGTAGGAGGGCGCCTCCATGGGCTGCAGCTCCTCGCGGCTGCGACGGCGCCGTCCGCGTCGCCGCGGGGCGCGCTGGCCGCCGCGGGGACCGGCACCGGGTCGGCCGCCACCGGGGCCACCGCCGCCGAAGCCGCCGCGGCACCACCACCGCCGCCGAAGCCACCGCCGCCGGGACGGCCACCACCACCGCCGCCGCCGAAGCCGCCGCCGCCACCACCGGGGCGACCGGCACCACCGGCGCCGCCGGGGCCGCCGCTGCCGCCGGGACCGCTCGGGCGGCCACGGCCGGGGGGACCACCGCCGGGGCGACCGCCGCGCAAGGGCGCGGGGCCGCGACCACCCATGCCGGGCGGAGGCGGGATCGGCTTGCCGGAGAGCGAGGCCGGGGGGCCGGGCGGGGGCGGGATGGGCTTGCCCGACGTGGACGTGGGGGGCGCCGAGGGCGCGGCAGGGCCGCCGGGGGGCGGCGCGGCCGGGCGCGGGGCGCCGGAGGGCGGGGCCGGGCGGCCGGGCGGCGGCGCGGCGGGGCGCGGCGGCCGGGGCGCGCGCGGGGCGGAGCGCTCCGGCGGCCGGGGGGCGCGGGGCGCCTCCGCCGGCGCGGCCGACGCGGCGGCCGCGGGCGGCCGTGCGACGTCGTCCTCACGACGGGGCGGGCGCGGCGGGTGCTCGCTGCCCGACGAGGTCACCAACCGGCCCGGAGGCGGCGGCGGTGTCGGGCGACCCGACGTGGGCCGGGGCGGCGCCGCGGGCGGCGACGACGGGCGCGGGTTCCAGCCCTCGGACCGCCCGCCGCCCTGGCCGGGGGCCGGGCGGGAGGGCGCGGGACCGGTATCGGCCGGCGGGGTGGGCGGCGCCGATGCGGGCGCGGGGGCCGCCGCAGCGGCGGCCGGGGCCTCGGCCTGCTGCGGCTCGCGGGCGGGGGCCGGCGGCGCGGCGGGCGCGGGGGCGTCTTTCGCCGGCGCCTTGCGCCCTGGCCTTGGCCTTGGCGGGCTCGCTGCGGGCGGGGGCGGAGGACGGCTTGGAGACGGGCTTGGGCTCCTCTGGCTGGACGGCGCGCACCATGCCCTCGCGCTCCGCACGCCGGCGGACGCGGTCGGCCTGCGCCTCCTCGATGCCCGAGGAGTGCGTCTTCACCCCGATGCCCAACTTCAACGAGAGGTCAAGGCACTCTTTGTTCGTCAGCCCGAGCTCTCGAGCGAGCTCATGGACCCGGATCTTCGCTGCCAAAGTTCTCTCTGACCAGCCCTTCGTCTCTTCCTCGGGCGCGACCCGCGCACCTAGTGGTGCGGATCGCGGCCCTCTATCCTCGCGCACACCGCCGTCTCGGGACGAACGGTGAGCTCCGGCTGCGACGCCTCAGCGCTTTCCGGCGCCCCGGAACGCCCGCTCGAACGCCCCGCGGCGGTCGGCCAGCGCCCGACACGCCTCGACTGTGTCTCTGCAGAGCCAGGCTCCGCGTCCAGGCAGTGTACGGCCCTCGCGGGGAGATCCGTCGGGTCCGGCCACGAAGCGCACCAGCTCCGCCTGCGGCGCCCGGCGACGGCACCCGACACAGGTGCGCACCGGCTCGGCGATGGCGCTACCCCTCGCCCTCCGCCGCGTCGCCGGCGGGGGGCTCGGCCTTCGCCTCCGCTGCGGGCGTCTCGGCCTCCGCTGCGGGCGCAGCCTCGGCCTCCGCCTCGGCGTCGTCCGCTGCGTCGACCGCGGGGCCCTGGGCCTCGCCGTCCGGCTTCTCCTCGGCCTCGGCCTCGGTCTCGCCCTCGGCCGGGGTCTCGGAGGCCGCGGCCTCCCAGTCCTCGGCGGACAGGGCGGGGCCGCCCTCGGCCGGCTGCCACACCTGCTCGCCGGTTTCGGGGTTGGTCACCCACTCGCCCTCGGCCCAGTCCTGCTGGCCGTAGGCCTCCTCCTCGACGAGCTGGGTCTCGCTCTTGATGTCGACCCGCCAGCCCGTCAGGCGCGCCGACAGGCGGGCGTTCTGGCCCTCCTTGCCGATGGCGAGCGACAGCTGGTAGTCGGGCACGATCACCTCGGCCACGCCGGAGGTCTCGTCGATGCGGACCTCCTTGACCTTGGCCGGGGACAGCGCCTTGGCCACGAACTCGAAGGGGTCGTCGCTGAACGGGACGATGTCGATCTTCTCGCCCCGCAGCTCGTTGACCACCTGGCGGACGCGGGCGCCCCGGGCGCCCACGCAGGCGCCCACCGGGTCGACGTTGTTGTCGTTCGACCACACCGCGATCTTCGTGCGGTGCCCGGGCTCGCGGGCGCACGCCTTGATCTCGACCACGCCGTCGGCGATCTCCGGCACCTCCAGCTTGAACAGCTCGAGGACCAGGCCGGGATGGGTGCGCGACACGACGATCTGCGGGCCCTTCGACGTGCGCCGGACCTCGACGATGTACGCCTTGAGCCGGGTGTTGGCCTCGGGCCGCTCGTGGGGCACCTGCTCGGCCTGGGGCAGCAGCGCCTCGACCGGGCCCAGGCTCAGCAGCGTGTAGCGGCTGTCGCCCTGCTGGACCGTGCCGGTGACGATGTCGCCCTCGCGCCCGGCGTACTCCTCGTAGCGGAGCTCGCGCTCGGCCTCGCGGATGCGCTGGGTCATGACCTGGCGCGCCGTCTGGGCGGCGATGCGGCCGAAGTCCTTGGGGGTGGCGTCGATCTCGGGGCCGTAGGGCTCGCCGTCCTCGTCGATCTCCTGCGCGTAGACGCGGATGTCGAAGTTGGTGGGGTCGATCGTGACCCAGGCGTACTCGTGGGCGCCGGGCATGCGCTTGTAGGCGGACTCGAGGGCGTCCGCCAGGGCGGCCATCAGGGTGTCGACCGAGATGCCCTTGTCGGCCGCGAGCGCCTGCAGCGCCTCCATGGTCTCGCTCATGACCTCTTGTCCCTCTTCTCTCTCGGCTTGCGCCCGCCCGGCTTGGCGCCTGGACCCCACTCGAAGGTGGTGCGCGCCCGCTCGATGTCGTCGTAGGCCAGGCGCCGTTCGACCGGGGTGCCCGCGTCGTCCGCGCCGGTGCGCACGACGATGCCGTCGCCGTCCGCGGACGCCAGCACGCCGGCGATCCGCCGGTCGTCGTCGTCGGCCACACCGCCGGCGCGGGTCTTGACCCTGACCGACTCGCCCACGGCGCGGGCGAAGTGTTCGGGGGTGCGCA
Organism: uncultured Acidimicrobiales bacterium; assembly: GCA_963759225.1. Classification (GTDB taxonomy): domain Bacteria; phylum Actinomycetota; class Acidimicrobiia; order Acidimicrobiales; family VFJN01; genus ZC4RG19. The sequence goes on from CAVWYL010000008.1 coordinate 96,121, forward strand.
GCTGACGCTCGAGGCCCGGGCTCGTCACCTCGAGCGTGTAGGCACTGGCGATGGGGTCGGCCTCGTCGAGCGCCCGCGACACGGCCCGGGTCACGTCGCTGAGCACGTCGAGGTCGAGCGGGCCGCCGGAGTCGACGACCACCCGCAGGACGGGGCCGGACAGCTCGACGTCGTAGAGGACGAGCTCGCGTTCGTCGAGGAGGGGCAGCACGACACCCCGTACGCGATCGACGACGGCCATGGTGCTCACCTCCTGCCTCAAACGGGCTCTGTCATACGAAAGGCGTGGGCATTGGCCCACGCCTTCGCTCGACGAATTCGAACGGAACGGACGCTGAAGTATAGCTGGCGCGATCCGCTCACTCACCGTCAACATGAATGGGCGTCAATAAGAGCGCCCGACCACCGCGACCAGGTCATCGTCGTCGTCGGTCACGGGGAGTGAGCCGTCCGGGGCCATGAGGCACCGGACCGTCACGCCCTTGCCCGCGAGCTGCGCCTCGCCCTCGCCGCGCACCACGCCCCACGGCACCCGGGCGAAGCCCGTCTGGGCGATCTCCAGCGCGTCGTCGATGCCCGCGGCGTCGGCCACGGCGGCGTCGAGCCGCTCGCGGGCCGCCGCCAGCATGTCGGCCTGGATGGCCTCGACCAGGTCCGGCGGCCCGGGACGCGGCCTCGCCGACCGGCACCGGCACCTTGACGCCGGTGTCGCGGCGGACGAGCGTGACCTGGCCCTGGGCCAGGTCCCGGGGACCGACCTCGACCCGGATCGGCACGCCCTTCAGCTCCCAGTCGGTGGCCCGGCGGCCGAAGCTCTGCGCCACCTGGTCGTCGAGCCGGGCCCGGACGCCCGCGGCCGCCAGCTCGGCGGCCAGCGTGCGGGCCGCCTCGCCCGCCCCGCCGTCGTCCTTGACCAGCAGCACCACCGCCTGGGTGGCGGCGAGCCGCGGCGGCACCACCAGGCCGTCGTCGTCGCCGTGGGTCATGATCAGCCCGCCCACCATGCGGGTCGACGACCCCCACGACGTCGTCCAGCAGTGCTGGGTGGCGCCGTCCGCGTCGAGGTAGGTGATGTCGAAGGCCCGGGCGAAGTTCTGGCCCAGCTCGTGGCTGGTGCCCATCTGCAGCGCCTTGCCGTCGCGCATCATGGCCTCGCACGTCAGCGTGTTGATGGCGCCGGCGAACCGCTCCCCCGCCGTCTTGCGCCCGACCAGCACCGGGATGGCGAGCACGTTGACCATGAAGTCCTCGTACACGTCCCGCAGGATGCGGATGGCGTAGGCGCTGGCGTCCTCGCGGGTGGCGTGGGCCGTGTGGCCCTCCTGCCACAGGAACTCGCTGGTGCGCAGGAAGATGCGGGGCCGCAGCTCCCAGCGGACCACGTTGTTCCAGCAGTTCAGCAGCAGCGGCAGGTCCCGGTAGCTCTGCGTCCACTTCGCCATGTACTCGCCGATGACCGTCTCGCTCGTCGGCCGGACGACGATCGGCTCGTCCAGCTCCTTGCCGCCGGCGTGGGTGACGACGGCCAGCTCGGGGCTGAACCCCTCGACGTGCTCGGCCTCGCGGCGCAGGTAGCTCTCGGGGATGAACAGCGGGAAGTAGGCGTTCTCCGCGCCCGCCTCCTTGATGCGGGCGTCCATCTCGGCCTGGATGCGCTCCCAGATGGCGTAGCCGTAGGGGCGGATGACCATCGTGCCGCGCACCGGCCCGTTCTCGGCCAGCTGCGCCTTGGACAGGACGTCCTGGTACCACCGGGGGAAGTCGTCGGCCTGCGGGGTGAGCACCTTCGCCATAGGGCGAGGATGGTACCGGCCCGCCCGGGGCCGCCCCGTCAGTGGGCGCCGGCGGCGGCGTTGACCGTGTTGACGGCCCGGCCGACCTGGTCGAGCGCGCCGTCGTCCAGCTCGTAGCGCAGCGACGTCTCGCCCGAGGGGCAGCAGTTGGGGTCGTCCTCGCCGTAGTGCGTCCACGTCAGGGACAGCTCGCCGTCCTCGACCGCGGCCTCGACCAGCGCCGGCGGCTTCGGGCCGGTGACCCGCGTGGACGGCTCGCCCAGCGTGTCGACCAGGACCGGCTCGCCGTCGTCGACCGCCCACACCTGCACGGTGTCCTGGGCGCCGTTGGCCCCGTAGGCGCACACCGTGTGGACCACGGCCTCCTCGGCGCCGTCGCCGTCGAGGTCGCCGTAGGCGACGTCGTCGTCGACCTCGAGGCGCGTCAGGCGGCCGAGGTCGAGCAGGCCGCTCTGCCCGCCGTCGACCGCGATGCGCCGGGGCGGTGCGATGCGGAGCCCGTCCGCGCACGTCGTGCCCGGCTGGGCGACCGTGGCGAAGTCGACGTCGCGGATGGTGTCGTCGACCGGAGCGGGCGCGGTGGGACCGGCACCGGCGGTGCCTTGCGCGCCCCCGCTGAGCGCGACGAGGGCGGCGAGCACGCCGAGCGCGGCCAGCGCCAGGCGTGAGTTGTGAGAGCGGGACGGCGTTCGCACCGGCGGTCAATCTACATGCGCGGCGGAGGGCCGAAACGTGCCGGATTCGTTACTTATCGCGCCCGCCCGGCGGACCGATCAGGACGAACCAGGCCACGACCGCGAACAGTGCGACGAACAGCAGCCCTCGCACCAGCGAGTAGACGAACCCGACCATCGCGCCGACCACGAGCCACAGGAGGATCACCACCAGGACGGCCACCGCCACGCGCTGCACCATGCCGTCGAGCGTAAGCCCTCCGGCGCCGAGATCCCCGTCAGCCGAGCTTGCGGATGGCAGGCCATCGCGGCCACCGTGGTCCGTGCTTCCCGCTCTTGCTGCTTCGCAGCGGGCCGCTCGGGCCACGGCTACGCCTGTCGGCGCAGCCTCTCAGCCGAGCTTGCGGATGACCTCGACGCGCTGCTCGCTGCGGTTGGCGTCGGCGCCCTGCTCGCCGAGCAGCTCGGCCCGGTCGCGCTCGGCGGCCCGCCGGGCGGCGTCGCTCGTGGACCGGGCCCGCTCCAGCGCGGCGTCGATGCCGTGCTCGTCGATGTAGGTGGCCCACTCGACGAGCGCCCCCACCATCTCGGACTCGGGGACCACGGCGACGTTCTGGCCCCGTACGAACAGGTGGCCCTTGTTCTTGCCCGCCGCGATGCCGATGTCGGCGTCGCGGGCCTCGCCCGGGCCGTTGACCACGCAGCCCATCACCGCCACCTGCAGCGGGATCTGCCGGTCGCCGAACGCCTCCTGGGCCTGGCGGGCCACCTCGATCACGTCGATCTCGGCCCGGCCGCACGAGGGGCAGGCGATGAGGTCGACGTTGCGCCGCTCCCGCAGGCCCATGGCCTCGAGCAGCGCCCGCCCGGCGCGGGCCTCCTCCACCGGGTCGGCGGTCAGGCTGTAGCGGATCGTGTCGCCGATGCCCTCGGCCAGCAGCGTGGCGATGCCGGCCGTGGCCTTGATCACGCCGCCGGGCAGCGGGCCCGCCTCGGTGACCCCCAGGTGCAGCGGGTGGTCGGTGGCGTCGGCCAGCTGCCGGTAGGCCTCGACCATCAGCGGCACCGACGACGCCTTCACCGAGATCTTCACGTCCTCGAAGCCGACCTCGTCGAAGTACGCCAGCTCCATCTGCGCCGACTCGACCATCGCCTCGGGCGTGACCTTGCCGCCGTGGCGCTTGTACAGGTCGGGGTGCAGCGAGCCGCCGTTGACGCCGATGCGGATGGGGACGCCCCGGTCCTTGGCCTCCTGCGCCACCAGCTTGATGTGCTCGGGCCGGCGGATGTTGCCCGGGTTGAGGCGCAGGCAGTGGACCCCGGCCTCCAGCGCCGCCAGCGCCATGCGGTACTGGTGGTGGATGTCGGCCACGATCGGCACCGGCGACCGGGGCACGATCCGGGCCAGCCCCTCGGCCGCCTCGATGTCGTTGCACGTGCAGCGGACGATGTCGCAGCCGGCCATGGCCAGGTCGTAGATCTGCTGCAGGGTGCCGTCGACGTCGGCGGTCTTCGTCGTCGTCATCGACTGCACGGAGATCGGTGCGTCGCCGCCGACCGGCACGTCGCCCACCATGATGCGGCGGGTCTTGCGGCGCGGGTAGGAGGACTGTCCGAGCTCCACGTTGCGGGCCCCTAGAGGTCGACGGGGTTCACGACGTCGAGGTAGGTCGTCGTCACGAACAGCACCGCCATCACCATGACGACGGCGTAGGTCAGCGGCAGCAGCTTGGTGGCGTCCGCGTGGTAGCGGCGGCCCTTGCGGGAGCGGATGCGCTCGTAGACCGCCACCGCTGCGTGCCCGCCGTCGAGCGGGGGCAGCGGCACCATGTTGAACACGCCGATGAAGACGTTCATGGTGAAGAACAGGATGAGCAGGTTGGCCATGCCGTCCTCGCTCACCGCGGCGCCGATGCGGACCACGCCGAACAGCGACATGAGCCGGTTCTCGTCGGAGCCGTCGCTGGTGGCCGACGACCCGCCGCCGGACGAGCCGGACGGCTCGCCGTCGCCGCTGCCGTCGGACACGTTGCCGGCGAAGTCGCTGATGCCCGACGGGCTGAAGAACCCGGTCAGGGCGCCGAGGGCGTCGCCGGTGAAGGCCACCATCTCGCCGGGGGCCTGCACGATGGCCGTGCCGAGGCCGACCTTCTCGACCGGCGAGGTGGCCCCCACGCCGAGGAACGGGGAACCGGGGTCGCCGCCCGCGCTCTCGGGGCGGGCGCCCAGCTCGGCCGTCATGACGACGACCTCGCCGCCGCGGAGCACCTCGAAGGTGACCTCGTCGCCCACCCGGCTGGCGCGGATCAGGGTGGTGACGTCGTCGAACGTCGCCACGGGCTGGCCGTCGAAGCGGACGATCTTGTCGCCCTCGCGCAGGCCGGCGTCCTCGGCCGCGCTGTCCGGCGAGATCGACCCGGCCTCCCACTTGCGGTCGCGGGCGGCGTCGTCGGTCAACGTGCCGCCGGGCAGCCCGAACGCGGTCAGCAGGATCACGAGCAGCACGAACGCCTGGATGAAGTGCATGATCGAGCCGGCCGACACCACGAGCAGGCGCTTGGGGAACGACTGCTGCCGGTAGGTGCGGGGCTCGTCGGTCGGGTCGGTCTCGTCGAGGTTGTTCATCCCGATGATGCGCACGTAGGCGCCCGCGGGGACGGCCTTGACCCCGTACTCGGTCTCGCCCCGCTGGAACGACCAGATGCGGGGGCCGAACCCGATGAAGAACTCGGTGACCTTCATGCCCGACCACTTGGCGGTCAGGAAGTGGCCCAGCTCGTGGAGGAAGATCATGACCACGATGCCGAACACGACGAGCACGTAGGACCAGTTGGCGAGGAGGCCCAGCGCGAGCACGGAGCCGACGAGCAGCGCCAGCCGGAGACCGCCGGTCTCGTAGCTCGGGCGCTCGCCCTGGTCACCCGCACGCGACCCCTGCGGGGCGTACGCCTCGTCGCGTGGCTGCGTGTCCGTCATTGCGTGATCCTACCGATCTCTTGCGTAGCCGCCTCGCGACCGCGGCGGTCGGCCTCGATCACCGCCTCGACTCCGTCGGCCCTCGCACCATCATGCCGTGCCAGGACCCCGTCGAGGACGTCGGGGATCGCCCGCCACGGGATCGCCCCGGCCAGGAACGCGGCCACGGCCTCCTCGTTGGCCGCGTTGAGCACCGCCGGGGCCGTCTCCCCCATCCGCCCGGCGGCGTACGCCAGGTCCAGGCACGGGAACGCGGCCCGGTCCGGGGGCTCGAACTCCAGCGGGCCGCACGCCGTCCAGTCGATGCGGCCGAACGGGGTGGCGATCCGGTCGGGCCAGGCCAGCGCGTAGCCGATCGGCAGGCGCATGTCGGGCAGGCTGAGCTGGGCGATCGTGGACCCGTCGGTCATCTCCACCATCGAGTGGACGATGGACTGGGGGTGGACCACGACCTCGATGGCGTCGTAGCCGACGCCGAACAGCTCGTGGGCCTCGATGACCTCGAGGCCCTTGTTCATCAGCGTCGACGAGTCGACCGTGATCTTCGGGCCCATCGACCAGGTCGGGTGGGCGAGGGCGTCGTCCACCGTGACGCCGGCCAGCTCGTCCCGGGACCGGCCCCGGAAGGGTCCGCCGCTGGCGGTGAGCACGATGCGGGCCACCCGCTCGCGGTGCTCGCCGGCGTGGGAGGCCAGGCACTGGTGGACCGCCCCGTGCTCCGAGTCGACCGGCACGATGTGCCCGGCGCCCGGCCGGGCCAGCGCCTCCTGCACGACCGGCCCGCCCGCGATCAGCGACTCCTTGTTGGCCAGCGCCAGCCGCCGTCCCGCCGCCAGGGTCGCGAGCGTCAGGCGCAGCCCGGCGAAGCCGACCACGCCGTTCACGCACACGTCGGCCACCGTCCCCATCTGGGCCAGGGCCTCGGCGCCGTGGCGGACCTCGGTGCCCGACGGCACCGCGTCGGCCACCGCGGCCGCCCGCGCCGGGTCGCCGACGACGACCAGCTTGGGGCTCAGCTCGCGGGCCTGGGCGACCAGGGCGTCGGTCGAGGACCACGCGCCGAGCGCCACGACCTCGAAGCGCTCGGGCTCGGCCCGGACGACGTCGATGGCCTGGGTGCCGATCGACCCGGTCGAGCCGGCGATGGCGACGGTCGTCACGGCCACGGCCTCACCGTACCTGGCGGCCGCCGGCTGCCGTCGGTCGGCGCTCAGGTGAGGAAGAAGTCGCTGACCCGGGCCAGGTACCAGACGGCGGGCAGCACGAACAGCAGGGCGTCGAAGCGGTCCAGCAGGCCGCCGTGGCCCGGCAGGATGCTGCCCATGTCCTTGATGCCGAGGTCCCGCTTGACCAGCGACTCGGCCAGGTCGCCGAGCGGCGCCACCAGCGCCACCAGCACGCCCAGCTTGAGCCCCTCCTGCCAGTCGTCGAACGGGAACACGCCGCCCGCCACCAGCGAGAACACCACCGCGGTGACGATGGCGAGGATCATGCCCCCGGCCAGGCCCTCGACGGTCTTGGACGGGCTGGCCGGCGACAGCGGCCGGGACCCGGCGCTGCGCCCCACGAACAGGGCGCCGACGTCGTAGCCGATCGTCGGGACGACCGCCGCCAGCAGCAGGGCCACGCCGTTGGGCCCCGACAGCAGCAGCCCGGCGAACGCGCCGAACAGGCCGATCCAGCCGATGCCGAGCATGGTCACGCCGATGTTGGCCACCGGCCGGTCGCCGCCGGCGCCGACGAGGTACCAGAGGAACCCCACGGCCGCCGCCAGCACCAGGACCAGGGGTATGGCCGCCTCGCCGTAGTTGTAGGCGGCGACGGCGAGGCCGGCCGCCGCGGCCACGCCCACCGGCATGGGCGCCTCGAACCCGGCGGTGTTGACGGCCACGAAGTACTCGTAGGCGGCGTAGGCCAGCACCGGGACGACGACGATCATGCCGCCGAGCGGGCCGAGCACCTTGAACAGCGTGAGGGCCACCGCCGCGAAGGCGATGGCCACCAGCACCGCGGTGCGCAGGTCGCGGTCCGAGCCCCGGCGCCCGGCCCGGCGGGGTGCACCCCGCACCGCCGCGCCGTGGCGGGGGTCGGGGTAGCCCGGTGCGGGCTCCTCGTAGATCTCGTCGTCGTAGACGTCCTCGTACGGCTCCTCGTAGCCGGCCTCGTACTCCTCGGCGTACGTCTCGTCCGCGTAGGCGTCGTCGGTCCCCGGGGCCGGGCTGCCGCCGAACACCGACCGGCCCGGCGGCGGCTCGATCGCCCTCCTCGAAGTCCACGGGGGTGCCCTGCATCGGCCCGCTGGGCGCCGGCGCCCGCCGGGTCTGCGGGTCGGGCCACGAGGACGGTGCCCCGCCGGGACCGCCGGGCGGGGGGCCCGGGGGCGGCCCGGCGGGCGGGCGCATCGCCGGCTGGGCCCGGGTGGGCGGCGGCGTCGGCTCCTCGCGCCAGCGGGGGTCGGGCTCGAACCCGGGCCAGTCGTCGTCCGGCCCCTGGCGGGGATCGCGGCGGTTCATGTTGGGTACCTCCTCCGCGGCCGACCCCGCCCAGTGGGACAGCTCGGGGGCCTCGGCCCGCCGCTGCACCGGGACGACCGGGGGGCGCTCGATCGAGTTGGGGTCGTCGTAGGACCCGAGAGGGAAGCGCAGGGCCGGGCGGGGCCCCTCCGTCGACGGCTGGGGCGGGCGGTCGCCGAAACGGGGCTGGTCGTCACCGAGTCGGTGGCGGATGTCGTCGCGCTCCAGCGCCTCGGCCGCCTCGTCGGCGCCGAGCAGACGCACGCCCTCGGTGGGATCGCGGTGGCGCTTGTCGCGGCGGTCGTCCCAATCGGTCACGTCGTCATCCTCTCCTCCGGCCGCCCTCCATCCTGCACGCGCGGACCGCGCGGGTGGTGGCAAAGCCGCCGCGGGCGTGCCCGCGACGGCGGGCAATCAGTCCTCCAGCAGCTCCTGCTCCTTGTGCTTGAGGGCCGCGTCGACCTCGCCCTCCTGCTGGTGGGTGAGCTTGTCGAGCTCCTTCTCGGCCCAGTTCAGGTCGTCGGCCGAGATGTCGCCGTCCTTCTCCAGGGCCTCCAGATCGTGGCGGGCGGCGCGGCGGGCATGGCGGATGCGGACCCGGCCCTCCTCGGCCATGCCCTTGACCACCCGCACGAGCTCCTTGCGGCGCTCGGCGGTCAACGGCGGGAAGTTGAGCCGGATCACCTGGCCGTCGTTGCTCGGCGACAGGCCGAGGTTCGACCCCTGGATCGCCTTCTCGATGGCGCCCATCGCGCTCTTGTCGTACGGGCTGATGACGAGCATGCGGGCCTCGGGGACCGTGAAGCCGGCGATCTGCTGGAGGGGGACCTCGGTGCCGTAGTAGTCGACGGGCAGCTTCTCGACCAGCGCCGGCGCGGCCCGGCCCGTGCGGACGCCGGTGAACTCCGCCCGGGTGTGGGCTACGGCCTGGCCCATCTTGTCGCGGGCGTCGTCGAGGACCATCGCGATCATGTCGTCGTCGGACATGGGGTGCTCCTGGGTCGAAGGCGACCGGCGAGGGTCCGGCTCGGCCACCGGGCCCGCACGCCGTCCGCTAGTGGATCAGCGTACCGATCGCCTGACCGTCGACGATGGACCGGATGTTGCCCTTCCCCAGCAGGTCGAACACGACGATCGGCAGCTTGTTGTCCATGCACAGCGTGATGGCGGTCGAGTCCATCGCCTTGAGCCCCCGGTTGAGGACCTCGAGGTAGCTGACCTCGTCGAGCCGGGTGGCGTCGGGCGTGGTCCGGGGATCGGCGGTGTAGAGGCCGTCGACGCCCGAGTGGGTGCCGCGCAGCATGCCGTCGGCCTCGATCTCCACCGCCCGCAGCGCGGCCGCGGTGTCGGTGGTGAAGAAGGGGTTGCCGGTGCCGCCGGCGAAGATGACGACCCGGCCCTTCTCCAGGTGCCGGATGGCCCGGCGCCGGATGTAGGGCTCGGCCACCTGGGCCATGTGGATGGCGGTCTGGACCCGGGTGGGCTGGCCGACGCGCTCGAGCGTGTCCTGGAGGGCCAGGGCGTTGATGACGGTGGCCAGCATGCCCATGTAGTCGGCCTGGGCCCGGTCCATGCCGGCGCCCGCGCCGGTCATGCCCCGCCAGATGTTGCCGCCGCCGACGACCACGGCGACGTCGACGCCCGCCTCGCGGACGTCGGCGATCTCCGCCGCGACGAAGTCGGCGAAGGCGCCGTCGATGCCGTACCCGGTCTCGCCGGCGAACGCCTCGCCGGACAGCTTGAGCAGGATCCGGCCGTAGCCGGTGGTCGGCGTGTCCGTCGCGGTCAGCGGGTCGTTCCTCTCAGCCGCCGATGAAGAGCTGGGCGTAGCAGACGATCTCGGCCCCGCCGCTGTCGGCGAGCTGGGCCACCGTCTGCTTCTCGTCCCGCACGAAGGGTTGCTCGAGGAGGACCCGTTCCTTGTACCAGCCGTTGAGCCGGCCCTCGACGATCTTGGGCCAGGCCGCCTCGGGCTTGCCCTCGGCCTTGGTGATGCCGAGCAGCGTCTGGCGCTCCTCCTCGACCGAGTCGGCGGGGACCTCGTCGCGGTGCATGTACTGCGGCTTGGCGAACGCGACGTGGACCGCGATGTCGTGGGCGAGGTCCTTGGAGCCGCCCTGGAGCACGACGACGACGCCGTTGACGCCGCGGCCGTCCTGGCGGTGGAGGTAGGTGTCGACGATCTGGCCCTGCTGGAGCTGGATCTGGATGGCCCGCCCGACCTCGATGTTCTCCTTGAGCTGGACCTTGAGGTCGTCGATCTCGTCCTTGTGGTTGCCCACGGCGCCCTCGCCCCGGGCGGCCACGGAGTCGGCCAGCTCCTGGGTGAGGCGGATGAAGTTGTCGGACTTGGCCACGAAGTCGGTCTCGCACTTGAGCTCGACGAGCCCGACGGTGCCGACGTTGGTGGCGATGGCGATGGCGCCCTGGGCGTTCTCGCGCCCGGCCCGGTCGTCGGCCTTGGCCAGGCCCTTCTCCCGCAGGAGCTTGCGGGCGGCCTCCATGTCGCCGTCGGTGTCGGTGAGGGCCTTCTTGGCGTCCATCATGCCGGCGCCCGTGGATTGGCGCAGGGCTTGTACGTCCTTGGCGGTGAAGTCGGCCATCGTGGCTCAGGACTCCTGGGTGTCGTCGGGGGCGGGCTCGGCGGTGGGGGCGGCGTCGGGCGCCTCGGCGGCGGCACCGGCCTCGGGGGCGGCGGTCGCGTCGGCAGCAGCCGTCTCGGCGGCAGGGCTGGTCTCGGGCGCGGCGGTCGCCTCGGGCAGCGGCGCGCCGGCCTCGGGCGCGGCGCGCTCGGGCGGCGGTCGCCTCGGGCGCGGCGCGCTCGGCCTCGGGCGTCGGCGGTCGCCTCGGGCGCAGCGCTCGCCTCGGCGCCGCCGGCCGCGGGCGGCGGCGGGACCGGTCGCCGGCCGCCGGACGCCACGCGGGCCTCCCGCTGCTGCGACTCGATCAGCGCCTGCCGGCGGGCCTCGGCCTGCTCGGCGGCGACCCGCTGCTCGTCGTCGACCGTGCGGGGGGCGGCCGGGGTCTTGAGCGAGGCGATGTGCTTGCCCTCGATCACGGCGTCGGCGATGACCCGGCACAGCAGGGTGCCGGACCGGATGGCGTCGTCGTTGCCCGGGATCACGTAGTCGATGACGTCGGGGTCGCAGTTGGTGTCGACCACGGCCACGACCGGGATGCCCAGCTTGTTGGCCTCGGTGACCGCGATGTGCTCCTTCTTGGTGTCGAGCACGAACACGGCCTGGGGCAGGCGCTCCATGGACCGGATGCCGCCGAGGTAGCGCTCCAGCTTGTCGAGCTCGCGGGACTTGAGCAGCGCTTCCTTCTTGGGCATGGCGGCGAACTCGCCGGAGTCGCGCTGGCGCTCGAGCTCGAGCATCTTGCCGACCCGCTTGCTCATGGTCTGGTAGTTGGTGAGCATGCCGCCGAGCCAGCGCTCGTTGATGAACGGCATGCCGCACTTCTCGGCGTACTGCTCGATCGGGTCCTGCGCCTGCTTCTTCGTGCCGATGAACAGCACGTTGCCGCCCTTGGCGGTGACGTCGCGCACGAAGGTGTAGGCGGTCTCGATCCGCGCCAGGGTCTGCTGCAGATCGATGATGTAGATGCCGTTGCGCTCGCCGAAGATGAAGCGCTTCATCTTCGGGTTCCAGCGGCGGGTCTGGTGCCCGAAGTGGACACCGGCCTCGAGGAGCTGCTTCATGGTGACGACAGCCACGTGTGGTTCCTTCCCATCGGTTGGCGTGGTCGACCCGGCGCCGTGGAGGCGACCGTGGGGTGGGCCGACTGCGATGTGGTGTAGAGGTGTGCGTTGGCGCGGCCGGGCGAAGCCCGACCGGCGGGACAGCCTATCGGCGCGCCCGGGCCTGTTGCATCTCGACACCTCCGCACCGGCGGGTGGCTCCCGTCACCCCGGCGCCATGACCGATGTGGCGACGTGGCCCTCGACGAAGGAGATGGCGTGCCCGGCCAGCACATCTCCCAGCGCGTCGGACCACGTCTCGCAGCCGGGCGGCACCCCGGCCAGCGCCCGCGACATCTCGGCCGTGGCCGCCTCCGAGCCCACGAGCGAGCTGTGCGCCCGCCACCCGGTGACGGGCACGGTGACGTTGGCCGCCCCCGCGACCCGGCTCGTCGGCGAGGCCGCCACGAGGTCGCCCCGGGCCGAGATCGACAGGAGCCGGACCCCGGGCGGCAGGCCGGCCGCGGCCAGCCGGTCGACCACGTCCGAGCCCGAGGCCAGCTGCCGCACGACCGGGGCGTCGGGGTCGATGCCGACGTCGAGGACCCGTCCGGCGACGTCGAGCCCCAGGTTCCCGGCCGGGCCCGAGTTGCCGGCCACGACGGCCGTGGCCAGGTCGGCGCCGCGGTGCGGGGTCCCGAGCGTGACGACGACGCCGAGGCGGCCCAGGTCGGCGCCGCGCTCGGCCAGGTCGAGCAGGGCCAGGCGGGTGACCAGCCCGCCGAGCGAGTGGGCGTAGAGGTCGACGGTGGCCTCCGGGTCGGCGGCCAGCAGCTGGTCGACCAGGTCGGCGAGCCGCCCCGCCGCCGCGGTCATGTCGCCCTGGGTGTCGGCGGAGTCGTAGGGCCGGGCCGCGACGCCGGGGAAGTCGCCCCCGGGCGGCGGCGTGCGTCCGCCGGCGTAGCTGAACCGGAGCACCCGGTCGGGGTCGTAGCCGAGGTCGCCGACCCGCAGGTCGTCGACGGCGGCCTGCTCGGACGAGGAGCCCAGCCCCGCCACGGTGAGCGCCACCCGGCCCCGGCCGGCCGCGGGCTGCACCGGCGGCGGGCCGTCCGAGCACGGCGGGGGCGCCAGCACCCGGCCGGCGAGATCGGCGGCGAGGTCGAGGCCACGCCCGTAGGCGGCGAGCGCCCCGGTGGGCAGTCCCGCGGCGGCCCGGTCCCGCAGCCAGTCGAGCGCGCCCGCCCAGCGGCGCGAGGTCGGGTCCCCCGCCCAGGTCGTCGACGAGCGCAGCCATCGCCGCGGCCTCGGTGGCGGCCGCGCCCGGCCCGGGGTCGGTCGGGAGCAGCTCGACCTCGACGGCCGCGCCACCGAACAGGGACGCGGGGTCGAGGTAGGTGTCCCCGGCCCGCACGCCGAAGTGGAGCCGGCCGCCGGCCGTCCCGACAGGATCGCCCTGCCGCACGGCCTGCCCGGCCGCCACGCCGGCGGTGGCGAGGAACGAGTAGCTGGTCCGCAGCCCGTCCGGGTGCCCGACGGTGACGTGCAGCGCCCCGCCCACCGGCCCGGCGAACAGGACGGTGCCCGCCCCGCTGGCCCGCACGACGGTGCCCGGCGTGGTGGCGTACTCGATGCCCCGGTTGCCGGGACCGTAGGGCGTCGACGGCGGCCGGAAGGGGTCGGCCACGGGCGCGTCCACGGGCGGGATGTAGGCCGCGCCGGGCTGCGCGCCGGCCGCCGGCGCCGCGGCGACGAGCAGCACGACGACGAGGTGGCCGATCGCCACCGCGGCCCACGCCAGCCGCCACCGGCACAGGTCACGGGCGGACGGCCACCGCCGCCGCCGGGCTACGGAGCCGGAGCCCGGAGGACGGCGGCCGGGCACCGATGTCGGTGGGCGTGGCCGGGGGTCGGTGGCGATGGCGGTCGGTGGACGGACGCGGCGGGTGGGCGCGCATGGGAACTCCCCCTCGGGACGTGCGGGTGCGATGGATCCCCGGGCCGCGCCGCGAGGGCGCGGCCCGGGGTGCAGGGGCGGCATGTGCCGCGATCCGCGCTGCACCCGTGAGGGGTGGCGGTGGCGCCGCGACCCGGAGGCCGGGCGGTCAGAGGCGGGTGGTCCCGCGATATCCCTCCCAGGTCTTCAGACCCGGGACGGGAGGGTCAGGCCGGCTCGCGCTCGGTGGCGTCGAGCCTGCGTTTCAGCTGGGCGACGGCCTTGCCGTGGATCTGGCAGACCCGGCTCTCGGTCACCCCGAGAACCTCGCCGATCTCGGCCAGGGTGAGGCCGTCGTAGTAGTAGAGGCTCACGACCTCGCGCTCGCGGGCCGTCAGCCGCTCGATGGCGTCGGCCAGGGCCCGGCGGGTCTCGGCCAGCTCGACCTGGTGCCCCGGGGCCGGGGCACCGTCGACGAGGACGTCGCCCACGGTGAGGGGCGGCTCGCCGTCGACGGCGGCGCTGAGCGCGGCGTCGAAGTTCACCAGGTTGACGAGCGACACCTGGGCCATGGCCCGCTGCAGCTCGTCGTCGGTCATGTCGAGGACCCGGGCGAGCTCGGCGTCGGTGGGCGGCCGGTGCAGCTCCGACTGGAGGTCGTGCTGGGCGGCGTCGATGGCCCGGGCCTTGACCCGCACCGACCGCGGCACCCAGTCGTAGCAGCGCAGCTCGTCGAGGATGTTGCCCTTGATGCGGGCGATGGCGTAGGTCTCGAACCGGAAGCCGCGGTCGGGCTCGAACCGCTCGACGGCGTCGATCAGCCCGAAGACGCCGTAGCCCACGAGATCGGACCGGTCGACGTGCCGGGGCGCGCCCGCGGCGATCCGCCCCGCCACCACGTGCACGAGAGGCGCGTAGTGGAGGATCAGTTGATCCCTGGCCGATACCTGACCCGCGCGCTTGTGCGCGTGCCACAGCCGTTGAATGTCGATATCGACGTCTGTCACTTACGCGTCCCTAAGCCCGCGGATGGGTGGCGTCGAATACTGACCTCAGCCGTTCTTTCGAGACGTGAGTGTAACGCTGCGTGGTACCCACGTCTGAATGACCGAGCAGTTCCTGGACAACTCGCAGGTCAGCACCTCCGTCGAGTAGGTGGGTGGCGAACGTGTGCCGCAGTGCGTGGGGATGCGTCGGAGCCGCCGCCCGGCGGTCGACGATGCGCCGGGCGTCACGGGGCGTGAGCCGCCGGCCCCGCCGGTTGAGGAACACGGCCGCCGCCGGGGTGGCCTCGGTGACCATCGCCGGCCGGCCGTCGGCCAGCCACCGCCGGAGCGCCTCCCCCGCCGGCTCGCTGACCGGGACGGTGCGCTGCTTGCCGCCCTTGCCCCACACGACGAGGCGACCCCGCGCCAGGTCCAGCTCGTCGACGTCCACGGCCGTCGCCTCGGCGATGCGCAGCCCGGTGCCGTACAGCAGCTCGAGCAGTGCGGTGTCCCGCAGGTCCACCGCCCCGTCGCCGGCCGGACCGGTGCCCGCGCCGGGTTCGAGCAGGTGACGGAGCTCGTCGGGGCGGAGCACCCGGGGCAGCCGCGCCTCGCCCTTCGGGGCGCTGAGCCCGGCCGTGGGGTCGTCGGCGATGGCGCCGGTGCGCTGGAGCCACCGGAAGTAGCGGCGCAGCGCCGAGGCACGCCGGGCGATCGTGCGCCGGGCGGTGCCGCGGGTCGCCAGGTAGGCGAGGTAGCGGCGCAGGGTGCGCCGGTCGACCCCCGCGGGCCCGTCGAGCCCGAGCCGCTCGGCCCAGGTCACGAACGCCCGCAGATCGCGGCCGTAGGCGTCGACGGTGGCGGCGCTCACGGCCGTCAGCGACCGTGCGAACCCGTCCAACTGCCACCCCATGACGATCACGGTACCGACCACGGCCAGGACGAACGTGTCATGCATCGCCCTGACCTCCCGCGATGCGCTCGTACCAGCCGCCCCGGCGGGCCACCCAGCCCGTCTCGCACAGGCGGTCGAGGGCGGGGGCGAGCGTGGCGAGGTCGGCCCCGCGACCGCAGGACCAGCTGGTCCAGCGAGGCGGGTTGCCAGCCCAGCAGGTCGAGCACGAGCCCGTCGGCCGGATCGGGCGGCGGGCGCCGGTCGCCGGCGTCGTCACGGCGGTCGCCGGCACCCAGCCCGAGCGCCACCAGCACGTCGGCCGCCGAGCAGACCGGTGCCCGGCCCTCGGCCAGGAGGTCGTTCGTCCCCGCGGCCGAGGGGCTGCGCACGGACCCGGGGACGGCCATCACGTCGATGCCCCGGCGGTCGGCCTCGTCGACGGTGTGGAGCGACCCGCCCCGCCGGTGCGACTCGACCACGACGACCAGGTCGGAGCAGGCGGCGATGATGCGGTTGCGGGCCGGGAACCGCCAGCGCTCGGGTCGGGCGCCGAGCGGCGCCTCGGACAGCAGGACCCCGGCGCGGCCGACCGAGCGCCACGAGCGCGCCCTGGCCGCGGGGGTAGACCACGTCGAGCCCGCTGCCCACCACCCCGACGGGCGGCGCGCCCCCGCCGCCATCACCCCCCGATGCGCGGCGCCGTCGACGCCGGCGGCCAGCCCGGACACGACCACCACGCCCGCCGCCGCGAGGTCGCGACCCAGCTCGAAGGCGACGGCGGTGCCCACGGAGGAGCAGCGGCGGGTGCCGACGATGGCGACCCGGGGGCCGGCGATCACGGCGAGGTCGCCGCGGTGGAACAGCACGGCAGGCGGCTCGACGTCGCCCGCGAGGACGTCGGGGTAGCCCGGCCGCCCGTGCAGCGTGACCTCGACGTCGGAGGCGACGAGCGCCTGCCAGGCCGCGGCCGGGTCGACGTCCCCGGCGGCGTCACGCCAGCGTGCGAGCACCTCGGGCCCGCGGGCGCCGAGGGCCCGGACCACGTCGGGCTGCGTCCACGGGCGCCCGGCGGCGACCCGGGCCCATGCCTCGGCGGGCGTGGCGGCGGCCAGCACCGCCGTCAGGCGGGCGGGGCCCATCCCGGGCAGGCCGGCCAGCACCGCGGCGAACGCCTCCGGCGGCAGCTCGACGGCGCCGGCGACGCCTCGGCCGGCGGGTCGTCGTGGCGGTCAGCCGGCGACGTCTCGGCCGGCGCGGGTCGGCCGGCGCCGGTGCGTCGTCGAGGTGTGCCGGTGAGAGGACCGGGTGGGCGGGGGGCGGGGTCATGCCGCCCTGCCGTCGAGGAACGTCGGCTCGGCCCGCAGGGCCAGGGCCGCGCTGACGTGGGGCACCGTCAGGGGCCCCTCGTGGTCGGCCAGGTCCGCGATGGTGCGGGCGACCCGGCGGATGCCGCTCAGGCCCCGTCCGGTCAGGCGGCCGGAGCGGAGGGTGCGTTCGACCAGCCGGCGGGCGCCACGGTCGAGCGGAGCCTCGTCGTCCAGGCGCCAGGACGGGAGGTGGACGTTGGCCGGTACTCCTCGGCGCGCCGCCCGGGCCCGGGCCGCGTGGACGCGGGCGGCCACCGCCTGCGTCGGTTCGGACTCGTCGCCGTCCAGCAGCTCGGTACGGCTCGGGGCGGCCGACCTCGACCCGGAGATCGAAGCGGTCGACCAGCGGTCCGGACAGCCGGCGGGCGTAGCGGGCGCGGGCCGACGGCGAGCAGCGGCAGGCCCCGGGCGCGCCGCCCTCGCCGCACGGGCACGGGTTCATCGCCGCCACCAGCAGCAGCCGGGCCGGGAACGTGACCTTGGCCGCGGCCCGGGCCACCCGGATGACGCCCTCCTCCAGCGGCTGGCGCAGGTTGTCGAGCGCCGTCGGATCGAACTCGCCCAGCTCGTCCAGGAACAGCACGCCGCGATGCGCCAGGCTCACCTCGCCCGGCTGCATCGACCCCGACCCTCCGCCCACCAGCGAGACCGCGGAGGCGCCGTGGTGCGGGGCCCGGAACGGCGGGCGGCGGATGAGGCCGCCCGGTGGCAGCGGCAGGCCGGCGGCCGAGTGGATGCACGTCGCCTCCAGCGCCTCGCCGGGCGGCAGGTCGGGCAGCAGACCCGGCAGGCGGCGGGCGAGCATGGTCTTGCCGGCGCCGGGCGGGCCCACGAGGAGCAGGTGGTGCCCGCCCGCGGCCGCCACCTCGAGCGCGTAGCGGGCGGCCGGCTGGCCCCGCACCTCGGACAGGTCGGGCCCGGGGGGCGGCGGGGCCGGGGGTGCGGGCGTGGGCGCTTCGGGCCAGTCGGCCAGGCCGGCCAGTGCCGCCACCAGCGCGCCGAGGTGCTCGACCGGCCGGACGCGATGCCGCCCGACCAGCTGCGCCTCGACCGAGCAGGCGGCGGGCACGACGACCTCGGGCTCGTCCAGGGCGTCGATCAGCGGCAGCGCACCCGGGACCGGGCGCACCGAGCCGTCGAGCCCCAGCTCGCCCACGAACGCCCGGCCGCCCACGCAGTCGGGCGGAACCTGGGCGCTGGCGGCCAGCAGCCCGACCGCGATGGGCAGGTCGAGGCCGGCGCCCACCTTGCGCAGCCCGGGCGGGGCCAGGTTGACCGTGACCCGGGCCGACGGCCAGGTCAGCCGGGACGACAGCAGCGCGGCCCGGACCCGGTCGCGGGCCTCGCGGCAGGTCGTGTCGGGCAGGCCGACGACCGTGAACCCGGGCAGGCCCGTGGACACGTGGACTTCGACTCGGACGGGCCGGCCCTCGACGCCGAGCAGCGTCGCCGACCCCACGGATGACAGCACGGTGGCAGCCTTCTCACAGAGGGACGTGAGGTGGCCCAACGGCCACGATCCGCTACGACCGAACCCGGAAGTGCGTGAAGATCACGCTAGCACATACAAAACCACGGGCAAGCCATGGCGAGCCGTGGGGCTCCACCGGACGGTCAGCGGCCCTCGAAGTTCGGCGGGCGGCGTTCGACGAAGGCCCGGAGGGCCTCCGCCGTGTCGGCGGTGCCGAAGTTGACCGTCTGGGCCTGGGCCTCGGCCTCCACCGCCTGGGACAGCGTGACGTGGGCGCTCTGGTTGAGCAGGCGCTTCGTCAGGCTGAGCGCCACCGGCGGGCCCGCCGCCAGGCGGGCGGCGATGTCGGCCACCGTGGCGTCCAGGTCGGCTCGGGGCACCACCCGGGTCACCAGGCCGAGCCGCTCGGCCTCGGACGCCGGGACGATGTCGGCCAGCAGCGCGAGCTCCTTGGCCCGCATCAGGCCGACCACCCGGGGCAGGATCCACGACCCTCCCCCGTCGATGCTCAGCCCCCGCCGGGCGAAGATCTCGGAGAACCGGGCGTCGTCGCTGGCCACCACCAGGTCGCAGGCCAGCGCGATGTTCAGCGCCGCGCCGACGCACACGCCCGCCACCCGGGCCACGACCGGCTGCGGCACCGCGTGCAGCGCCTCGATCGCCCGCGACACCGTGCGCATGAACGCCAGCCCCGGGGGCACCGCACCGCCGGCGCCGTCGCCGCCGACGTCGGCGCCCGAGCTGAAGTCGTCGCCCTCCCCCGTCACCACCACGCAGCGGACGCCGGGGTCGGTGCCCAGGTCGCGGAACGCCGCCTCCATGACCGGCCACGCCCCCGGGGGGATCGCGTTCTTCTTCCCGGGGTTCGCGAACGTCACCGTGGCGACGTTCCCGTCGCGCTCGACCTGCACATGCGCCATCGCGGGCACGATACTGACGCTCGTGGGCCTCAACCCGTTCCGCCAGCACCGTGCCTCGACCGCCGACATCCTGCTGGTGGCCGCCGCCCTGGTCGTGTGCGTCGCCCTGGTGGCCTGGGCCTTCTTCGGCTGACGGTCAGAACGCGGCCTCGATCACCTCGACCCGCCCGCCGCGCACCGACGCCACGTCGAAGCGCAGGGACCTCCCGCCGGCCCCACCGGCCGCGGCCAGGAAGCGGGCCGCCAGCCGCCGCAGGCGCCGCTGCTTGGCCGGGGTGACGGCCTCGGCCGGCAGCCCGAACCGGTCGGACGACCGGGTCTTGACCTCGCAGAACACCAGCTCACCGGGCGCGGGCCACCACGACGTCGAGCTCGCCCTCGTCGCAGCGCCAGTTGCGGGCGACCACGACGTAGCCCCGGGCCGTGTACCAGTCCGCGGCGAGCTGCTCGCCCTGCGCCCCCAGGCGCAGGTGCCGCCCGCCGGCCACGGGACCTACCCCTCCTTGGAGGGGAGCTCCTCCACGTTCACGTCCTTGAACGTGACGATGCGCACGCCCTGGACGAACCGGCTCGTGCGGTACATGTCCCACACCCAGGCGTCGCGCAGCTCGAGCTCGACGTAGGTGCGCCCCGCCGGCCTCGCGGACGGTCTGCACGACCTCGTTGGCCAGGTAGAAACGGCGCTCCGTCTCCACCACGTACGAGAACATCGGGCTGACGTCCTTGTACTCCTTGTAGAGCTGGAGCTCGATGTCCGCCTCGTAGCGCTCGAGGTCCTCGGTGCTCATACCCGCACCCTATCGCCGGGCACGGGAGCACAGAGCCGGCCTCAGTTGTCGCGCTTCTCCTTGACCTTCGCGGCCTTCCCGATGCGGTCACGCAGGTAGTAGAGCTTGGCCCGGCGCACGTCGCCGCGGCTGATCCGCTCGATCTTGGCGATGGTGGGCGCATGGAGGGGGAACGTGCGCTCGACGCCGACGCCGTAGCTGACCTTGCGGACCTTGAAGGTCTCACGCAGCCCGGAGCCCGAGCGCCCGATCACGACGCCCTGGAACACCTGGACCCGTTCCTTCTGGCCCTCGACCACCCGCACGTGCACCTTCAGGGTGTCGCCGGGCGCGAAGTCGGGGATGTCGTTCCGCAGGCTCGTCTGGTCGACCAGATCAGTGGGGTTCATCGCGCGTCGCTCCGGCGCAGGGGTTACACGGGGACGTAGGAGCGTATCCGGATCCGCGGCCCCGGCACAAAGGCGCCTAGAGGCCGTCGTCCAGCCCGAACTCCTCGAGGAGCCTCCGGTCCGTGGCGTCGAGGCCACCGCGCGCCGCGATCAGGTCGGGCCGCCGGTCGATCGTGCGCCGCAGGGCCTGGGCCCGGCGCCAGCGGGCGACACGGCCGTGGTCGCCGCTGCGCAGCACCTCGGGCACGTCCCAGCCCCGGAACGACGCCGGCCTGGTGTAGTGCGGGTACTCGAGCAACCCGTCGCTGAACGACTCGTCCTCGGCCGAGGACTCGTTGCCCATGACGCCGGGGACCAGGCGGCCGACGGCCTCGATCACCACCATGGCGGCCACCTCGCCACCCGAGAGGACCACGTCGCCGACCGACAGCTCGCCGTCGCACAGGTGCTCGCGGATCCGCTCGTCGACGCCCTCGTAGCGACCGCACAGCAGGCTGAAGCCGTCGAGGGCGGCCAGCTCGGCCGCGGCCGCCTGGTCGAAGCGGGAGCCGGCGGGGCTCAGGTACAGCAGCGGCCGGGGCGGGTCCACGGCCTCGACGGCCCCGAAGACCGGCTCGGGCATCAGCACCATGCCGGCCCCGCCACCGAAGGGCGAGTCGTCGACCGAGCGGTGGGGGTCGGTGGCCGCCGAGCGCAGGTCGTGGACCCGGACGTCGAGCGCGCCCGACTCCCGGGCCCGGCGCAGGAGGCTCTGGTCGGCGAAGTGGCCGACCATCGCCGGGAAGATGGTGAAGACGTCGATGCGCACTCAGAGCTCGAACAGGCCGTCGGGCGGGTCGACGGTGAGCAGCCCGGGCGCGTGGTCGACGACGAAGGCCACCGGGATCAGCGCGCCGCCGTCCAGCTCGATGAGGTCGGACGCGGGGTTCGCGACCACGGCCACGCAGGTCCCGACGGTGTCGCCCGCGGTGGTCACGACCGTGGCGCCCACCATGTGGTGGACCCACAGCTCGGCCGGGTCGTCGAGCGCGGGCGCCCGCAGCGCCAGCCCCCGCAGGCCGTCGGCCGCCTCGCGGCCGGCGTACCCGGCGAAGGCCACGATCCAGCGGTCCTGGTGGGGCCGGGCGGCGTCCACCGTGAGGTCGCCCCGGTCGGTGGACAGGACGGTGCCGGGATCGAGGCGCTCGACCCGGTCGGTGGTCAGCGCCACCACCACCTCGCCCCGCAGGCCGTGGGCCCGGGCGACGTAGCCGACCTCCAGCAGCGGGGAGGAGCCGCTCTCTCCGGCGGCGCTCACCCCGGGCTCAGTCCTCGAACTCGACCTCGACATCGCTGCCGTCGCGGGCGGCGGCGGCCCGCACCACGGTGCGGATGGCCTGCGCCACCCGGCCGCGCTTGCCGATGACCCGGCCCATGTCGGTGGGGCCGACGCGGACGGTCAGGCGGGGCAGCGAGCGGCCCTCGGACACGTCGATGCGCACGGCGTCGCGGTCCTCGACCAGGGAGCCGACCAGGTGCTCGAGCACGGCCCGCGCCGTGGGCACCTCGGTCGACGAGGCGACGTCGCTCACGTCGAACCCTCGGCCGGCGTGGCCGGGCGTGGCCGGCGCCTTGCCGCTGTAGACGTCCCAGGCACCCGAGATCTGCAGCAGCTTGCGGACCGAGTCGGTCGGCTGGGCGCCCTTGCGCAGCCAGTCGACCGCCTTGTCGTTGTCGATGCGGATGGCGGACGGGTCGGGGCGCGGGTCGTAGATGCCCACGATCTCGATGAACCGGCCGTTGCGGGGCGACCGGGCGTCGGCCGCGACCACGCGGTAGGTCGGCTGCTTCTTCTTGCCCATCCGCATGAGGCGGAGCTTGACGGCCACGGGTGACATTCCTTCGTTGGAGAACGGCGTGAAAGCTTAACCGGCAGGTGCCGGTGAGAGGCAATGAGAGCCGCAGAGGGCCCTAGTTGTTGTTGAGGCCGGGCAGCGTGAAGGGCTGGCGGGCCGCCGCCGGGCGGGCACCGCCCGCCGGTGTGACCCGGCCGCCGCCGCCCTTGCGGCCCTTCTTGCCCTTGCGGCCGCGCACGCCCTTGGTGCCGGAGATGCCGGGCATGCGCTTCATCAGCTTCTGCATCTCGCGGAACTGCTTGATGAGCTGGCTGACGTCCGCGGTCTGGGTGCCGCTGCCGTTGGCGATGCGGAGCCGGCGGGACCCGTCGATCATCGTGGGGTCGTTGCGCTCGTCGCGGGTCATCGACCGGATGATGGCCTCGACCCGGTTGACCTGGCCCTCGTCGATCTCGGCGTTGCGCATCTCCTTGGGCATGCCCGGCATCATCCCCATGAGGTTCTGCAGGGGGCCCATCTTCCGGACCTGCTGGAGCTGGTCGAGGAAGTCGTCGAGGGTGAACTTGCCCTCGAGCAGCTTGGCCGCGGCGGCCTCGGCCTCCTCCTTCTCGTAGACCTGCTCGGCCTTCTCGATGAGGGAGAGGACGTCGCCCATGCCGAGGATGCGGCTGGCCAGGCGGTCCGGGTGGAACAGGTCGAAGTCCTCGACCTTCTCGCCCGTGGACGCGAAGGCGATGGGCTTGCCCACCACCTCCTTGACCGACAGCGCGGCGCCGCCCCGGGCGTCGCCGTCGAGCTTGGTGAGGATGACGCCGTCGAGCGCCAGGGTGGCGTCGAACGACTCGGCCACCGTGACGGCGTCCTGGCCGGTCATGGCGTCGACGACGAGGAACGTGTAGTCGGGGGCCGTGGTCTCGGAGATGCGCCGGACCTGGTCCATCATCTCGGTGTCGATGGCCAGGCGGCCGGCGGTGTCGACGATGCACACGTCGCGGCCCAGGCGCCGGGCCTCGTCGACGCCGGCCTTGGCGGTGGCGACGGGGTCGCCCGGCTGGCTGAACACCGGGACGCCGACCCGGTCGCCCATGGTGCGGAGCTGCTCGACCGCCGCCGGACGCTGGAGGTCGGCCCCGACGAGGAGCGGGTTGCGGCCCTGCTGGCGGAACCAGCGGGCCAGCTTGGCGGCGCTGGTGGTCTTGCCGGAGCCCTGGAGGCCGGCCATGAGCACGACCGTCGGCGGCCGCGATGCGTAGGTGATGCGCATCGACTCGCCGCCGAGCGCCTCGACCAGCGCCTCGTTGACCAGCTTGATGACCTGCTGGGCGGGGTTGAGGGCCTCGTGGATCCTGGCGCCGACGGCGCGCTCGCGGATGCGGTCGAGCATGGACCGCACGACGACGAAGTTGACGTCGGCCTCGAGGAGGGCGAGACGGATCTCGCGCAGCACCTCTTCGACGTCGGCCTCGCGCAGCGTGCCCTTGCTGCGCAGCCGGGCGAAGATGCCCTCGAACCGTTCGGACAATGACTCGAACATGAGTCGGTCAGCCTATCCGGCGGGTGCGGCAAGGCCCCACGGCGGGGCGGCGGTCAGCGCCGCGTGATCCGGTCGGCGACGGCGTACAGCGCGGGGACGGCCGCGCCGGCGGGCGTCGCGACCACCAGCAGGAGCACGCCCAGGCGGGTGGCGTCGTCCTGGCCCGCCGAGCCCGCGAGGGGCGCCAGCATCGCGAACAGCAGCCCCGCAGCGGCGACGAGGCCCCAGCAGGCGCACCCGAGCCAAGTGGCGGTGAGGTAGCCGAGGCACCGGCGGTCGGCGTCGCTCCACCCGGCCACGAGGTGGTAGGTCCCGACCAGCGTGACGGCGGCGGCCGCCAGACCGACGGCGGCAGGATCCGACGGGGCGGCGAAGGCCGCCACCGCGCCGAGGGACACGGCGGTGGGGACGGCGGGGAGGGCACGGCGGGCGTCGACCATGCGGCCACGGTCGCGTCCCGTCGCCGGGGGTCGTAGGGGGCGAACCCCCCAACCGGGCCTGGGGTCAGCCCTCGGACTCGCCGTTGCCGGTGGAGCCCACGACGAGGCGGCTGTCGACCTCGGTCACGCCCGGGACCGCGGCGGCGGCGCGCTCGATGTCGGCCTTGCCGGTCTCGTGGGGGGCGCCGCCGGTGAGGATGGCCGTGCCCCCGACCACGTCGACGTCGGGCTGGGGCAGGTGCCATGTGCGGGGCGAGTGGGACAGCTCGTAGCGCACCCGCTCGGCCACGGCGTCGTCGCTGGCCGGGGCGTTGCGGCCCTCCCAGCGGCGGCGCAGCTGCTCGCGCAGCTCGGCCCCGGTGGTCGGCGCCACGAGCAGGCCGATCCCGACCCCGAGCCCGACCGCCAGGATGCGGGTCAGGCCGACGAACCGGCCGACCTTGTAGGTCGAGCCCGCCGTGAGCCGGCCCGCCATGTAGCCGGTCTTCACCCCGAGCTTGCCGGCCCCGTAGGTCAGGCGAACAGGCACAAACAACGTGCGGATCACCTTGGTACCTCCCGTCATGCGAACAGCGCCTCGACGAACTCGTCGGGGTCGAACTCCACCAGATCATCCACCGTCTCGCCGAGACCCACCAGCTTGATCGGGATGCCGAGCGTGGCCTGCACCGCCAGGGCGATGCCGCCCTTGGCCGAGCCGTCGAGCTTGGTCAGGACCACGCCGGTCACGTCGACCGCCTCGGTGAACTGGCTGGCCTGGGTCAGGCCGTTCTGGCCGGTGGTGGCGTCGAGCACGAGCAGCACCTCCGTCACGTTCCCCGGATCGCGGTCGGCCACACGCCGGACCTTGCGCAGCTCCTCCATCAGGTTGGTCTTCGTGTGGAGCCGGCCGGCGGTGTCGGCCAGCACGAGGTCGTAGCCCCGGGCCGCCGCCCGCTCGACGGCGTCGAACACGACGGCCGACGGGTCGCCGCCCTCGTTGCCCCGCACGAAGTCGGACCCGGTGCGCTCGGCCCAGGTGCCGAGCTGCTCGGCGGCCGCGGCCCGGAACGTGTCGCCGGCGGCCATGATCACCGTGCGCCCCTCGGCCTGCTGCTGGCGGGCCAGCTTGCCGATGGTGGTGGTCTTGCCGACGCCGTTGACGCCGACGAACAGCCACACGTTGGGCGCCCCCGGCTCGTGGCGCAGCGTGCGGTCGCCGGGGGCCAGCACGTCCTTGAGCTGGGCCTTCAGCCGGTCGAGCAGGATCTCCGGGTCGGTGATGGACTCGGCCTTGGCCGTCTGGCGGAGGTCGTCGAGGATCGTGGTCGTGGTGGCGACGCCCACGTCGGCCCGGATGAGGGCCTCCTCCAGCTCGTCCCACGTCTGGGCGTCGACCGACCGGGAGCGGATCGAGCCCAGGTAGCCGCCGATCGTGCCGCGGGCCTTGGCCAGCCGGTCGCGGAACCGGGGCCTGACCGGCGGCTCGGGGGCCAGCGCGGTGCCGCGGGCGGCCTCGTCGTGGACGCCGCCCAGCGCCTCCTCGACCTCGGCGGCCAGGTCCTCGTCGACCGGCGTGGTGCCCGGGGCGACCTCGGGGTGGACCGGGGGCGGCTCGAGGTCGGCGTCGCGGCCGGACCGCAGGGAGACGAAGGCGATGCCGCCGACGACGAGGACAGCGAGGACGGCGAGCAGGATGACGATCTCCATGGCGCTCGGAGCCTACCGGTCCCCCCATGGGCCCCCGGCAGGCGTGGGGGTGTCCCCGATCCCGGGGAGCGGGCCCGACCGTACGGTCGCCCCATGACGCCCCCCGCCCCACCGACGGCCGACGACGCCACGCTGCTCGAGCACGCCCTGTTCGAGGTGCGCAAGGTCATCGTCGGCCAGGAGCGCCTGGTCGAGCGCCTGCTGGTCGCGCTGCTGGCCCGGGGCCACGTGCTGCTGGAGGGGCCGCCGGGCGTGGCCAAGACCCTGGCGGCCGAGACGCTGGCCACCGTGGTCGGCGGCAGCTTCGCCCGGGTGCAGTTCACCCCGGACCTGCTGCCCGCGGACATCACCGGCACCCGCATCTACCGGGCCTCGACCGAGGAGTTCGACGTCGAGCTCGGGCCCGTGTTCGTGAACCTGCTGCTCGCCGACGAGATCAACCGGGCGCCGGCCAAGGTGCAGTCGGCGCTGCTGGAGGTGATGGCGGAGCGCCAGGTGTCGATCGGCGGGCGGACCTACCCGGTGCCCGAGCCGTTCCTCGTCGTGGCCACCCAGAACCCGGCCGAGTCCGAGGGCGTGTACCCGCTCCCCGAGGCGCAGCGGGACCGCTTCCTGTTCAAGGTCGCCGTCGGCCACCCCTCCCCGGCCGACGAGCTGGAGATCGTGCGGCGGATGGGGGTCGAGCCCCCGGTGGCGGCCGAGCGGCTCGGCCGGGACGACCTGGTCCGCCTGCAGCGGGCCGCCCGCGAGGCGGTCTACGTGGACCCGGGCGTGCTGCAGTACGCGGTCGACCTGGTGTCGGCGACCCGGGACCCCGCCCGCCACGGGCTGGCCGACCTGGCCCCGTTCGTCGACGGCGGCGTGTCGTCCCGGGCCACGCTCGGCCTGGTGGCCGCGGCCCGGGCGCTGGCCCTGCTGCGCCGGCGGCACTTCGCCCTCCCCCAGGACGTCTACGACGTCGCCCCCGAGGTCCTGACCCACCGGCTGGCGGTCACCTACGACGCCCTGGCCGCCGGAGTGGAGCCGGCGCACGTCGTGGCCCGCATCCTGGCCACGGTCACGGCCCCCCGCATCACCCCGACCCAGGACGCCACGGCCCGGGCACTTCCCCCGGTGCCCGGGCCGACGGCGCCCGCCGGTCCCCGCCTCGTGTGGTCGGCATGAGCCGGCCCGCCCCGGCCCCCTCCCCCGCCGAGGCGGTCCGCCGGTTCGAGCTGGCGCTCAGCCGGCGCATCGACGGCCTGCTTCCACGGCGACCACGCCGGCCGCGTCCCGGGACTCGGCACGGAGCCGGGCGAGACCCGGCGCTACGTCCCGGGCGACGACCCCCGCCGCATCGACTGGAACGTGACCGCCCGGACCCGCACGCCGCACGTCCGCGACGCCGTCGCCGACCACGAGCTGACCACCTGGCTGGTGGTGGACCTGACGGCCTCGGTCGACTTCGGGACCGCCCGCTGTACCAAGCGCGACCTGGTGGTGACGGCCGCCGGTGCGCTGGCGGTGCTGGCGTCCCGGGGTGGCAACCGGGTGGGCGCCCTGCTGCTCACGACCGAGGGGGTGGTGACCCTGCCGCCCCGGTCCGGCCACCTCCACCTGATGGCCCTGCTGCACCGGCTGATCGCCGCCCCCCGCAGCGACGGCACCGGCCCCGACCTGGGCGCCGCGCTCGGGCGCCTGACCCGGCCGGCCACCCGCCCCGGGCTCGTCGTGGCGGTGTCGGACTTCCCGCCCGGCGGGGCGTGGGCCCCGGCGCTGCGGCTGGCGGCGGCCCGCCACGAGATGCTGGCGGTCGAGGTCCTCGACCCCCGCGAGCTGGACCTGGTCGACGTGGGGATGCTCGTGGTCGTCGACCCCGAGACCGGCGCCGAGCGCGACGTCGCCACCGGCGACGCCGACCTGCGCCGCCGCTACGCCGCGCTGGCCCGCGACCGTCGGGCGGCGACCGCGGCCACGCTGCGGGGCGCGGGCGTCGACCACCTGGTGCTGCGCACCGACCGCGACGCCACCGCCGACCTGGTCGGCTGGCTGGCCCGCCGCCCCGAGCGGGTGGCCCGGATGCGCCGGCGCCGCGCCGTGCACCCGGCGGGCGCCGTGGTGGGCTGGTGATGCGCTTCCTCGTCGTGTGGCGGCTGTCCCTGCTCGTCGGCGTGGGGGCCATGGCCGGGACGTGGGTGGCGGTGGCCACGCAGCGGCGCCGGCACGTCGTGCGGTTCACGTCGGTCGAGCTGCTCGACGTCGTGGCCCCCAACCCGCCCCGCTGGCGGCGCCACGTGCCGGCGGTGCTGTTCCTGGTGGCGCTGGCCGCACTCGTGCTGGGGTTCGCCCGGCCGGTGCGGGCCATGCGCATGACCGACGAGCGGGCGACGGTGATCCTGGCCGTCGACGTGTCGCTGTCGATGGAGGCGACCGACGTCGAGCCCAACCGCCTCGCCGTCGCCCAGGAGGCGGCCCGGGCCTTCGTCGCCGACCTGCCCGGGGACCTGCACGTCGGGCTGGTCACGTTCCACGGGGTGGCCGGCGTGGCGGTGGCACCGACCCGGGACCGCGACGCGCTGCTGGCGGCCGTCGACGGGCTGGACCTCGGCGAGGGCACGGCCATCGGCGAGGCCGTCGTGACCTCGCTCGACGCCGTCGCCGGCGCACCGGCGGGCGAGGACGGCGAGCCGGCGCCCGCCCGCATCGTGGTCATGTCGGACGGCGAGACGACCACCGGCATCGCCAACGAGGAGGCGGCCGAGCGGGCGGCCCGGGCCGGGGTCCCGGTCGACACCATCGCCTTCGGCACCCCGGAGGGGACCATCGAGGACGAGCTGGAGGGCACCGTGCCGGTCCCGGTCGCCCCGGAGCCCCTGGCCGACCTGGCCTCGGCGACGGGCGGCGACGCCTACGAGGCCGGCTCGCTCGACGAGCTGAGCGGGGCGTACCGGGACATCCGCCGGGTGGCGGGGTCCGAGGACGTCGAGCGGGACGTCAGCGCCTGGTTCGTCGGCGCCGGGATCGTGCTGCTGGCGGTGGCGGGGTCGCTCTCGCTGCTGTGGTCGCAGCGCCTGCCGTAGGTCCGGGTCAGCCAGCGGTGTCGCCCACCGCCCGCAGCCGGGGCGCGGCCACGAGGCGGTCGAGGGCGGCGGCGCTGGCCTCGTCGGCCGGGACGTAGGCCACCAGCCGGCGGTAGATGCCGCCGGGCAGGCCGAGGGCGGTGAACTCCAGGTCGAGCGGCCCGGCCACCGGGTGGTCGAGGCGCTTGACCCCGCGGCGCTTCTCCCCCACGTCGAAGGCGCCCCACAGCGCCGCGAACTCGGGGCTGCGGGCGGACAGGTCGGCCACGAGCTCGCGGCCGCGGCCCGCCAGCGCGTCGGGCAGGTCGGACACGAACCGGCGCAGGTTGCCGACCTGCTCGCGGGCGATGTCGTCCCAGTCGCGGTAGAGCCGCCGGGCCCGGGGGTCGGTGAACGTGTAGCGGACGAGGTTCGGCGGCCGCTCGTCGAGGACCCCGGTGGCGGCCATGACCCGCTCGTAGGCGTCGTTCCAGGCCATCACCTCGGTGAGCTCGCCCAGGACGAAGGCCGGCGTCGGGCCCATGCGGTCGAGCAGGGCCCGGGTCGACGCGTCGACGGGCTCGTCGGCCAGGGCGGCCAGCGGGCACATGCCCGGGTCCTCGTTGCGGGCCACGAGCGACCACATGTGCTTGGTCTCGTCGCCGTCGAGGCCGAGGACCGAGGCCAGCGACCGCACGACACCGACCGACGGGCTGGTCTCCCGGCCCTGCTCGAGCCGCACCAGGTAGTCGACGCTGATGCCGGCCAGCATGGCCAGCTCCTCGCGGCGCAGCCCCGGGGTGCGCCGCCGCCCGCCGGGCGGCAGGCCGACCTCGGCGGGCGTGACAGCGCGCTCGCGCCGGCGCCCGCAGGAAGGCGGCGAAGTCGTGGCGCTCGGTCTGGACCTCGCTGCGCTCGGTCATCCGACCATTATGCCCGGTCCCGGCGCCGGGAGGGTGGGTGTGGCACTCCCAGGAAAGACCTGGCCTCCCGCCCGGCGCCGCCGGCCCGCACCCTGACCGCCATGACGACCGACACCGGCATCACCACCACCGCCCTCCCCCTCGCCCCCGGGCGGTGGACCCTCGACGGGCTGCACAGCTCCGTCACCTTCGCCATCCGCCACCTGGGCCTGGCCCGGGTCCGCGGCCGCTTCACCGAAGTCGACGCCACGCTGGAGGTCGGGCGAGCGCGCCGGCGACCTGCAGGTCGAGGCCACGGTGGCCCTCGGCTCGATCGACACCGGCAACGCCGACCGGGACGCCCACGTGCGCTCGCCCGAGTTCCTCGACGTCGAGCGGCATCCGACGATGACGTTCCGCTCCACCGGCATCAGCGGCGCGGGCGACGACTGGACCATGGACGGCGACCTGACCGTCGGCGGCGTGACCCGGCCGGTCAGCTTCGCCGTCGAGTTCTGCGGGGCGAGCGACGCCATGGGCCGGATGTCCGCCGGGTTCACGACCTCGGGCACCGTCAGCCGGCGCGAGCACGGCATCGACTTCGGTCCGATGTACAACGCGGCCCTCGGCGACGCCGTGCGCTTCGACCTCGACTTCGAGTTCCACGCACCCGCCTAGTGCCCGTCCGGC
This sequence comes from uncultured Acidimicrobiales bacterium, assembly GCA_963759225.1. Classification (GTDB taxonomy): domain Bacteria; phylum Actinomycetota; class Acidimicrobiia; order Acidimicrobiales; family VFJN01; genus ZC4RG19. Next base: position 126,639 of record CAVWYL010000008.1, read on the forward strand.
GCACCGGGTCCCTAGCGTGGCCGGATGGAGCCCCGCATCCCCGTGCGCCACGAGACCGAGCGGCTGTGGCTGCACCGGCCCGTCGAGGACGACGTCGACGCGCTGCTGCCGCTGTTCGACGCCGAGGTCGTGCGCTACCTCGACGGCCACGTGCCCAGCCGCGACGACATGTGGCGGGGCGTGTGCACCTGGCTCGGGCACTGGGAGCTGCGGGGCTTCGGCATGTACACGTGGGTCGACAAGGAGTCCGGGGCCGTCGTCGGGCGCGGCGGCCTCTGGTACCCCTCCGGCTGGCCGCAGCTGGAGGTCGGCTGGACGCTCGGGCGGGCGTACTGGGGTCGCGGCTACGCCACCGAGGTGGGCCGGGCCACGCTCGACCTGGCGTGGGCGCGGCTGGACCCGCCCTGGGTGTGCAGCGTGATCCACCCGGACAACGCCGCGTCCCAGGCCGTCGCCCGCCGGCTGGGCGGGCGGACGGTGACGTCCACGACCCTGCGGGGCTTCCCGGTCGACATCTGGCGCTACGACCGGCCCTGACGCGCCGGCGTCAGGCGCCGGCCGCCACCTTCTCGCTCACCACCTTGGACGAGCCGCCCGTCTGCATGGTCACGCCGTAGAGGCAGTCGGCCGCCTCCATCGTGCGCTTCTGGTGGCTCACGATGATGAGCTGCGCCTCCTGGCGGAACTCGGCCACCAGGTCGAGGAAGCGGTGCAGGTTCACGTCGTCGAGGGCGGCCTCGACCTCGTCCATCACGTAGAAGGGCGAGGGCCGGCTGCGGAACACCGCGAACAGGTAGGCCAGCGCCGTCAGCGACCGCTCGCCGCCCGACAGCAGCGACAGCTTCTTGACGTTCTTGCCGGACGGCTTGGCCTCGACCTCGATGCCGGTGTTGAGCAGGTCGTCGGGATCGGTCAGCCGCAGGCGCCCCTGCCCGCCGGGGAACAGGGTGGCGAACAGCTGCTCGAAGTTCTCGCTCACGTCGGCGAACGCCGCCGCGAACACCCGGACGATCTCCTCGTCGATGGCCCGGATCACCTTGTTGAGCTCGCGGCGGCTCGACTTGATGTCGTCGAGCTGGTCGGTGAGGAACGTGTGCCGCTCGGCCAGCGCCTCGTACTCCTCCAGGGCCAGCGGGTTGATCGGGCCCATGACCCGCAGCTCGCGCTCGAGCTCGCGGACCCGCACGGTCGGGGTCATGCCGTCGGCCAGCTCCGGGGCCTCGGCGGTGACCGCCGACTCGGGCTCGACGTCGAGCTGCGTGCGGCACACCTCGATGGCCTGCTCCAGGCGCAGCCGGACCTCGGCCTCGTCCAGCTCGGTGCGCTGGGCGCTCTCCCGCCGCTCGGCCAGGGTCTTCTCCGCGGTGGACCGGTCGCGGCGCAGCCCGTCGAGCCGGGCCGACAGCTCGCGCTGGGCCACGGTCTCGCGCCGGCGCCGCTCGCCCAGGTCGACCAGGCGCGCCTCGAGGCCGTCGAGCCGTCCCTGGACGAAGGCGGACAGGCGGTCGAGCGCGACCTCGGTGGCGTCGAGCTCGGTGCGGCGCTCCTCGGCCTGGTGGCGGGCGGCGACGGACCCGGCCAGGCGCTCCTCCACCTCGGCCAGGCGGCGCTGGAGGAAGGTGTTGCGGTCGGCCAGGGCGGTGCGCCGCTTGTCGAGATCGGTGCGCCGGGCGGCCACCGCGGACGCCTGCTCGTCGAGGCGGCGGCGGTCGGCCGCCATGGCCTCGGCCCGGGCCCGCAGCTCGTCCTCGGCGGCCTCCAGGCCCGGCAGCTCGGCGGCCAGCTCGGCGGCCCGGGCCTCGTCGCGGGCCCGGCGGTCGGCGCCCTCGCCCGCCTGGGCGGTGGCCGTGTCCAGCTCGGCGGCGGCGTCGGCCCGGTCGCGCAGCGCCCGGTCGCGGGTGGCGGTGGCCGTGGCCAGCGTGCGCTGGTGCTGGTCGAGCGCCTTGGCCGCCGCGGCCTCGGCCTCGCGGGCCTCGGCGAGCGCGGCGCGGGCCCGGCCGTGCGCGGCCACCGCGTCGTCGGCCTCGGCGGCCGCCAGCGCGGCCCGCTCGCGGGCCTCGTCCAGCGCGGCGCCCGTGGCGCCGGTCGTCACGGTGGACACCCGCCAGCCGGCGGACCCGAACCGGCCGCCCTGGCGGGTCACGACGACCGCGTCGGGGTGGGCCAGCGCGGCGTCGACCGCCTCGGGCCAGCCGCCCTCGACCGCGACGGCCGCGCCGAGCAGGCCGTCGAGCAGGGGCGCGACCTCGGGCCGGCGGGGCCGTACGTGCCGGAGCACCGGCTCGCCCACCGGCGGCGGCGTCCGCGGGGCGGGGGCCACGCCGAGCGCCAGGACCGCGGCGGCGACGTCGCCCCCGGCCAGCAGCGCCAGGGCCCGGCGCCCGGACTCGACCGAGTCGACGACCACCGCACCGAGCGCCTCGCCGCACGCGGCCTCGGTGGCGGCCTCCCACCCGGCGTCGACGTCGACGAGGTCGAGCAGCGTGCCGACCACCCCGTCCACGCCGGCCAGGCGCTCGGCGCCGGCCCGGGCCCGGGCCTCGTCGAGGGCCATCCCGAGCGCGTCGCTGCGGGCCTTCCACGTGTGCCGCTCGGCTTCGGCGGCGTCGCGGCGGGCCTCGGTGGCCCGGGCCGCGGCCTCCGCCGCCTCCCGCGCCGAGGTGGCCTCGGTCCACCGCGGCCACGAGCGCCGCCTCGTCGGCCAGCCCCTCCATCTGGGCGGCGGCCCCGGCCGCCTCGGCGTCCAGGCGCTCCAGCCGGGCCTGCAGCTGCGCGGCCCGCTGCCCGGTGCGCTCGGCGTCGCCGCCGGCCCGGTCCAGCGCCTTGCGCAGCGCCCCGAGCTCGCCCCGGACCTCGGCGGCCCGGCCCGACGGCGCGGGAACGCCCTCGGCCCAGGTCTGCTCGAACGCCTCGCGGGCCTCGGCCAGCGCCGCCTCGGCGGTGGCGAGCGCCTCGGCGTCGGGGCCGAGCGCCTCGGACTCGCCGGCCAGCCCGGCCAGGTCGGACTGCAGCCGGGCGGCGTCGGCCTCCAGGCTGGCCACCACGCCCTGGTCGACGAACGCGGCCCGCTCGCGGTCGACGCCCCGGCGGCGCTCGGCCAGCAGCGCCAGCTGGCCGCGGGCCTTCTCGCGCAGCGCCTGGGCCCGGGCCAGGACGTCGCCCACCTCGCTGCCGCCGAGCGTGCCCAGCTCGGCCTCGGCCGTCATGACCTCGGTGTCGAGCTCGGTGAGGCGCCGGGTCAGCAGCGTCTGCTCGTTGCGCAGCTCGGCCCGGGCCGCGGTGGTGTCGCCCAGCCGGCGCTTGAGCGTGGCCAGCTCGCGGCCGGCCACGAAGATCTGCAGCGCCCGCAGCTCGGTCACGAGGTCGCCGTGGCGGCGGGCGGCGTCGGCCTGGCGCTCCAGCGGGCGCAGCTGGCGGCGCACCTCCCGCAGCAGGTCGCCGAGGCGGGTGAGGTTGGCCTCGGTGGCCAGCAGCCGGCGCTCGGACCGCTCCTTGCGCTTGCGGTGCTTGAGGACGCCGGCCGCCTCCTCGATGATGAGCCGCCGCTCCTCGGGTCGGGCGTTGAGCACGGCGTCGATCTGCCCCTGGCCGACGATGACGTGCTGCTGGCGGCCGACGCCGGTGTCGCTGAACAGCTCCTGGACGTCGAGCAGCCGGCACGGCACGCCGTTGATGGCGTACTCGCTCTCGCCCGAGCGCCACAGCGTGCGGGTGACCGTGACCTCGTTGAACTCGATGGGCAGCAGGCCCGCGCTGTTGTCGATGGTGAGGCCCACCTCCGCCCGGCCCAGCGCGGTGCGCTTGTCGGTGCCGGCGAAGATGACGTCCTCCATCTTCTGCGACCGCACCGCGGAGGGCGCCTGGGCGCCGAGCACCCAGCCGATGGCGTCGACCACGTTGGACTTGCCCGATCCGTTGGGGCCGACCACGACGGTCACCCCGGGCTGCATCTCCAGCAGTGTCGACTCGGCGAACGACTTGAAGCCCTTGAGCGTGAGCGCCTTGAGGAACATCGAAAGCCCAGGCTAGGTGAGCGCGCGACCCGGTCCGGGGACGGTCAGACCTGGCAGCTGGGGCACCAGTAGGTGACCCGGCCGCCGCTGCGCTGCTTGGTCACGGTCTGGCGGCACCGGCGGCACGGCTCGCCGTCCCGGCCCCACACCTGCAGCTCCTCCTGGAACGCGCCCTCCTTGCCGTGGAGATCGGTGAACGGGTGCTCCGCGGTGGAGGTGCCGTGGTGCTTGGTCGCCTCGTGCAGGATCTCGACCAGCGAGCGGTAGAGCCGGCGGATCTCCATGGTGGAGACCGTCGACACCTCGCGGTCGGGCCGCAGGCCGGCGTCGTGGAGGATCTCGTCCGCGTACAGGCCGCCGAGCCCGACCACGAAGGTCTGGTCGAGCAGCAGCGGCTTGAGCTTCTCGTTGCGCCGGTTGACGAGCGACTGGGCGAACGACGTCCACGACACCGGGGAGGCGACGGGGTCGAGCCCGAGCGTGGTCAGCTCCGGCATCTCCTCCTTGAGCAGCTCGGAGGTGACGACGAACGCCTCGATGGCGTGCTCGGGGTCGGTGATGCGGAGCTGGCCGCCCTGGGTGAAGGTGATGACGACGACGGTGTCCTTGGGCGTGTCGTCCTTGGGCGCCGCCCGCAGCAGGCCGCCGGTGGCGCCGATGTCGACGACCATCAGGTCGCCGGTGTCGAGCGTGAACACCAGCAGCGAGCCGCGCCGGTCGACGCTCTTGATCTTGGCGCCCTCGACCCGGCCCTGGAACGCCTTGCGCGAGCCGTTGCGGTGCACGGTCTTGGCCACCGGCACCTCGACCGACTTGACGCGCCGGCCCACCGTCTCGCGTTCGAGACCCCGGCGGAAGGTCTCGATCTCGGGCAGCTCAGGCATCTTCGGACTCCAGTTGGGCCAGGAGCGTCGTGTAGGCGTCCCGGGCGGCCACTTGTTCCGCCTGCTTCTTGGACCGCCCGTCGCCCGTGCCCCGGGGCTCGCCGCCGACGGCCACGGTGACGTGGAAGCGCCGCGCGTGGTCGGGGCCCTCGGCCAGGGTCTCGTAGCGCGGCTGCTCGTCGAAGTGGCGGGCGGACAGCTCCTGGAGGCGGCTCTTGTAGTCCTGGCCGCCGGGGCCGCCGGCGTGGGCCTCCGCCACCCGGGTGCCGAGCAGGCGCAGGACGAGCTCGTGCGCCTCGGTCATGCCGGCCGCCACGTACACGGCGCCGAGCACGGCCTCGAGGGCGTCGGCCAGGATCGACGGCTTCTCGCGGCCGCCCGACTGCTCCTCGCCCTTGCCCAGCAGCAGGTGGTCGCCGAGGTCGAGCTCGTCGGCGACCTCGGCCAGCGTGACGGCGTTGACGACGGCCTTGCGGACGTCGGTCAGCTCGCCCTCGCTGAGCGTCGGGTAGGCGTGGAACGCGTGGTCGGTGATGATGACGCCCAGCACGGCGTCGCCGAGGAACTCGAGCCGCTCGTTGGAGTCGTGCCCGGGGTTCTCGGCGCACCAGGAGCGGTGCACGAGCGCGGAGGCGAGGACCTCGGGGGACTCGAGGGTGACGCCGAGGCGCTCGGCCAGCTCGGGGAGTCGTGGGACGGGAAGGGGGATGGTCTTCGCCTCAGAGCCGGGCGAGGACGTAGTCGACGGCGTCGCGGACGGTCTTGATGTCTTCGAGGTCCTCGTCCTCGATGCGGAAGCCGACGCTCCGCTCGCCCAGCTCTTCCTCCAGCGCCTCGGCCAGCTCGATGAGAGCCAGCGAGTCGGCATCGAGGTCGTCGGTGAAAGAGTCGCCCTCGTGGATCGAGGACGGCTCGACCTCGAGGATGTCGGCGAGGCGGTCGCGGATGAGGTCGAAGACCTGCTGACGATCCATGGGACTGCGCTCGACGTGGGTCTCGGCGGGCACGCTCAAACTACTCCTGGTATCTGGCAAGGACGCGGGCCAGCATAACCAGGCCGCACTTTGTGCGCTTGTGAACAGGTCAGGCCGGGGCGACCGCGGAACGGAGCCGGTCGACCACTTCCGCCTCGATCATCTCCTTGGCCACCCGCACCGCGTTGACGATGGCGGTCGCCGAGGACGACCCGTGGCTGATGATGCACACGCCGTCGACGCCGAGCAGCATGGCGCCGCCCGTCTGGTCCGGGTCGAGCGTGGCGTACAGGGGCATCAGCGACGCCACCGCCTCGTCGGCCACCGAGGTGGCGCCGAGGGCGTCGAGCACGCTGCGGACCAGCGTCCGCATGCCGCCCTCCAGGGTCTTGAGGGCGACGTTGCCGGTGAACCCGTCCGTGACGATCACGTCGACCTCGTCGGTCATGATGTCGCGGCCCTCGACGTTGCCCACGAAGCGGGCACCGGCCCGCCGCAGCGCGCCCGGGTCGCTCAGCAGCGTGTGGGTGTCCTTGACGAGCGGGTTGCCCTTGGACGACTCCTCGCCGATGGACAGCAGGCCCACCCGCGGCTCGGCGATGCCGTAGCGCTCCCGGGCGAACACGGCCCCCATCTGCGCGAACTGCACCAGCCACGGGGCCTGGCACTCGGCGTTGGCCCCGGCGTCCAGCAGGACCGTCGGCGTCGAGCCCGGCACCGGGATCGGGGTGGCGATGGCGGGGCGGGCCACGCCCTTGATCCGGCCCATGCGGAGCAGGGCCGAGGCCATGGTGGCGCCGGTGTTGCCGGCCGACACCATGGCCGACGCCTTGCCGTCGCGGACGGCCTCGGCCGCCCGGACCAGCGACGAGTCCTTGCGGGTGCGCACGCTCGCACCGGGGTCGCCCATGCCGATCACCTCGGACGCGGGCAGCACCTCCAGGTCACCGCGCAGCCCGGCCAGGTCGTCGGGCCGGCCCACGAGCAGCACGGGCACGCCGAGCTGGTCGGCGGCCTGGCGCGCGCCGTCCACGATCGCCCCGGGCGCGTTGTCCCCGCCCATGGCGTCGACGGCGATCGGCAGCATCGGAGGTGTCGTCGCCGCGTGGGTGACGGTCAGTCGACCTCGATGGCCACGCGCCCGCCGTACCAGCCGCAGTTGCCGCACACGACGTGGGGCAGCTTGGCCGAGTTGCAGCGGGGGCAGACGCTACGGGCGGGGCGGTCGAGGCGCCACGCGCTCGCCTTGCGGCTGCGGCTCTTGGCCTTGGAGGTCTTCTTCTTGGGGACGGCCATGGGGATTCACCAGTCAGCGTCGCGAAAGCCAACCCGCACTGCGGGCACAAGCGAGAAAGACTAGCGGCCCCGCTGCGCGGAACCGTCGAACCCCCGGCGTCCGATGGCGACGGCTCAGTCGAAGCGGAGGCTGTCCAGGGCCGCCCACCGGGGGTCGGCGGGAGGGCCCTCGTCGGCGCCGTCGTCGATGCCGACCGGGTGGGCGTCGGGGTCCGGGCCGGGGCACGCCTCGTCGCACAGCGGGGCCAGCGGCAGCGCCAGGGCCAGGGCCTCCCGCAGGACCGGCTCCAGGTCGAGGTGGTCGCGGCCCAGCGGGTACGTCTCGCCCTCGGTCGGGCGGGGCTCGAACACCTCGCTGAGCTGGACCGTCACCTCGCCGCGCGGTGGTCTCCAGGCAGCGGCGGCACTCGCCCTCCCACGACGCGGTGGCGGTGCCGGTCACCGTCATGGTGTCGCCCTGGGACTCGAGGACGACGTCCACCACGCACGTCGTCGTCGGTCAGCCGGGCGCTCGACAGGGCCAGGCCCGGCAGCGGGCCGGCCAGCCGTCACCGCGTGGCGGGCACCGGGACGGTGCGCCAGCTCGGCGGTGGGAACGAGGAAAGCGGGGCGACTCACGGCGCACCCTCGGGCTACGCAGACGCGGCCATCGGACCGAGCCGAGTCCTGGTCGAAGACACCCGCGACGTCGAGCCGCCGGCGAGGCGATCCGGCGGCCGGGGTCGTCGTCGCTGGTGGCGGCCGTTGCCGTTGCCGTTGGCGGCCGGGCCGCACCGCCGGGGGATGCCCCTCCCCCGCCGGGCCCCGCAGCTTGGCCCGCCCGGACGAGATGATCGCCATCGTCCGCTCCAGGACCGTCTCCATCTGGGCGAGGCGCTTGTCGCAGAAGTCGTCCGCCTCGTTGCGCTGGCGGCTGGCCTCGGCCCGGGCGTTCTCGACGATGCGGCGGGCCTTGGCCTCGGCCGCCTTCATCACCTCGGACCGCTGCACCATGCGCTCGGCCTGGCCCCGGGCCGCGGCCAGGATGTCGTCGGCCTCCCGCTGGGTGCGGTCGAGGAACTCGTCGCGGTCCTTCAGCAGCCACCGCGACGCCCGCACCTCGTCGGGCAGGCGCTCGATGGCCTGGTCGAGCAGGTCGAGGACCTCGTCGCGGTCGACCTTGACCTGGGTCGACAGCGGTGCGGGCCGGGCGGCGTCGATCAGCTCGTGGAGCTGGTGCAGCAGCGCCTCGACGTCGCCCCCCGGGGCCCGCTCGGCCACCCGGGCCTCGAAGCTGTACTCGAAGGAGTTGTCGTCGTCGCGCACCTCACCCGTCCCCGTGCTCGTCGGCCAGCTTGTCGCTCAGCATCTTCGCCACGGCCGGCGGGACCATGGAGCTGACGTCGCCGCCGAAGCGGGCGATCTCCCGGATGAGCTTCGACGCCAGGTACGAGTGCTGCGAGCCCGACGGGATGAACATCGTGACGACCCCCGACACGTTCTTGTTCATGTGGGCCATCATCAGCTCCGACTCGAAGTCGGACACCACCCGCAGGCCCTTGACGATGAAGTCGGCGCCCACCTCCCGGGCCAGGTCCACCACCAGGCTGGAGAACATCGTGATGCGCACGTTGTCGAGGTGCGACGTCGCCTCGGCGATCAGCTGCTGGCGCTCGGACAGCGTGAACAGCGGCTCGCCCTTCTGCGGGTTGCGGACCGCCGCCACCACCACCTCGTCGAACAGCCCGGACGCCACCTCGATGATCTCGATGTGCCCGTTGTGGATCGGGTCGAACGACCCCGGGTAGAGGACGGTGGTCACGCCGTCACGGTAGCTCTCACGCGTCGGGAAACCGGGTACCACCTGGGCCGGACGGCGTGGCGAACCCGACCCACGTCCCCCCGTAGCGGGCCTCGCGGGCGAGGTCCCACCCGGCGGGCAGCGGCAGCGGGCGGTCGGACTCGACGACGGCGAGGCCGGCGGGCAGGGCGGCCAGCAGGGCGTCCCAGCCGTCGTAGGCGTAGGGCGGATCGCAGAAGGCCAGGTCGAACCGGCTCCCGGCCGCGAGGCCGGCCAGCCAGCGCTCGACGGGGGTGCCGACGACCGCGGCCCGGTCGGCGACGCCGCACGCCGCGAGGTTGCGCTCGATCGCCCGGCGGGCGGCCCGGTCGCTGTCCACGAACGTGACGTGCGCGGCGCCCCGGGACAGCGCCTCGATCCCCGAGCGCGCCGCTGCCCGCGAACAGGTCGACCGCCCGGGCGCCGTCGAGGGCGCCGCGGCTCCAGAGGGCGTTGAACACCGCCTCGCGCACCCGGTCGGACGTCGGGCGGGTGCGGTCGCCGGGCGGTGCCACCAGCGGGCGGCCGCGGGCGGTCCCCCCTACGATGCGCATCGGGCGCACCGTACCGGGTGGCATCGTGGAGCCATGACCAGCGACCACGTGCGGGTGATCAGCATCGGCCAGCCGAAGGTCCGCAACGCCATCGACTCCAAGACGGCGCAGCGGCTGCACGACGAGTTCGTTGCCTTCGACTACGACGAGGACGCGCGGGTGGCCGTGCTGACCGGCGACACCGCGGCGTTCTGCGCGGGCGCCAACCTCCGCAGCCTGCCGAAGCTGCGGGACAGCGGCCCGCTCGGGCCGACCCGGCTCACCCTGTCCAAGCCGGTGATCGCCGCCATCGAGGGGTGGTGCGTGGCCGGGGGGATGGAGCTGGCGGCGTGGTGCGACCTGCGGGTGGCGGGCGACACCGCCCGGTTCGGCTGCCTCGAGCGGCGCTGGGGCGTGCCGCTGGTCGACGGCGGCACCTACCGGCTGCCGCGCATCGTGGGCCTGGGCCGGGCGCTCGACCTCATCCTCACCGGCCGCGAGCTCGACACCGCCGAGGCCGAGCGGATGGGGTTCGTCGACCGGGTCGTGCCGGCCGGCACCGCACTGGCCGCGGCCGTGGAGCTGGCCGCCGCGATCGCCGCCAGCCCGTGGCGCTGCGTGGTCAGCGACCGGCGGGCCGTCTACGACGGCCTCGGGCTGGAGGCGGCGGAGGCGCTCGCCAACGAGGACCGCCTGGGCCGGGAGGTCATCTTCTCCGACGACTTCGGCGCCGGGGTCGAGCGCTTCGAGGACCACCAGCAGACCCGCAGCGTCGACTAGAGCGCCGGCGTGGACGACGTCGACGCCGTCATCACCTGCATCGACTGCGGCGGCAGGGCGCACCTCATCTCGTACCCGCCCGAGGACGGCTGGCACCCCGGCGACCTGGTCGTCTACCGCTGCGAGGACTGCCTCGACCGCTGGGACCTGGTGGTTCCCGACGAGGACGGCAACGTTCCGGACGATCCCTGACGGGCCGGCGGGATCGCCGGGGTCTCCCCCATGACTCCACATCCGGGCCGTGATGTGGTGGCCTGTGGCATCCACCAGTACCGGGAGACCCCAACGATGTATCGGACAACCACCCCCACCCGCCGCGCAGGGCGCTGGGCGGCGCTCGCACTGCTCGGCGCCCTCAGCCTGGTCGCCGCCGCCTGCGGTGACGACGAGGACAGCAGCAGCAACGGCGGCGACGAGGCCGCCTCGGGCGGGGGCGAGGACTTCTGCGAGGCCATGCAGGCGCTCGACGAGCGCTTCGACGACGAGGAGCCCACCCAGGAAGACATCGAGGGCATCCTGGCCGAGGCCTCGGAGCTCGACCCGCCCGCGGAGATCGAGGAGTCGTGGAACCAGATGATCGACTTCATGGGCGAGTTCGTCGACGACCCCACGGCCGCCAGCGAGGACCAGCTCACCGAGTTCGAGAGCGCGAGCAACGAGGTCGACGCGTACATGGAAGAGGAGTGCAACATCGGGGGCTAGGCATCCCGCTCAGCGGGTCGGGGGTCCCACCGGGGCCCCCGACCCGCCGACGAGGAAGTCGATGACGGCCTCGAGTCCGGGCTCGTAGCCGTCGTCCGTGTTGACCTCGAGGACCGGGAGGTCGAAGTCCGTCCGCATGTCGTCGGTGACCGCCCGCATCCGGGCGACGGCGGCGCTCGTGTGGGCGTCGATCGTGCTGTAGCCGAGGGCGTCGAGGACCGGGCGCCGGTTGAGCAGCCGATCCGCGGCGTTGCGGCGGGCGAGCCGCTCGGGGGCGTCGCGGCACCAGGTGCGCACGACGCGGCAGTCGGCGACGCTCGCGCCAGGCGTCGCAGGTCGCCGGGCCGCCCCCGGCGGACGACGTACTCGGCGACGCAGCTCACGCCGAGCCCGACGGTCGACTCCACGATGCGCAGGAACGCCTCGACCGCCTCGTCCGCGGTCGGGAACGCGTCGCGGCTGCGCGCTCCAGGCTCCGGCGGTGAGGAACAGGCCGCCCCGCACATCGTCCCGGGCGATGAAGGGCACCCGCAGCGCACGGGAGAGCTCCGCGCCGAGGACGGACTTCCCGCTTCCCGGCTCACCCGTGAGCAGGGCCACCCGCGGCCGGTCGTCGGACACCGGCATGCGGCCCACCGTACAGAAGGCGTGCCGCGCCCCGCCGGCGCGCCGGTCGTTAGCTTGGCGGCGTGCGTGGGGGCCGGGCGCGGGTGGTGGGTGGCGGTCGCCGCGGTCGGCCTCGCGGTGGCGCTGCCGTTCGTGGCCGCGCTCGGGTGGGACGGCTACAGCCACCGGTCGCAGTACATCAGCGAGCTGGGCGCCCGCGGGGCGCCGGACGGCGCGGCCGTCAGCGTCGCCTTCCTCGTCGTCGGCGTGCTGTTCGTTGCGTGGGCTGCGCTCGCCGCGCCGCGGGTCGCCGCCGCCGTCGGCGTGACCGGGGCGGCCACCGCGGTCGCCGTGTGGCTGGCCGGCGGGGGCCTCGGCGCCTCGTACGCCGTCTCCGCGGTCGCCCGCTGCGAGCCCGGCTGCCCCGACGAGGACGTGGGCGCCGCCCAGGCGGTCCACAGCCTGGTGAGCAGCGCCGGCTACGCGCTCGCCATCGCCGCGCTCGTCGTGTTCGGCCTGGCCGTCCGGCGCTCGGCCTGGGCGCCGGCCCGCCGGGTGGGCCGCGCCGGCCTGGTGGCGGCGCCGGTGCTGGCGGCGATCGGGCTGGCGGTCCTGGTGGCGGACGACTGGCGGGGCCTCCTCCAGCGCCTGCTGGACGCGGGCCTCTACGCCTGGATCCTCGCCGTCGCCCATCTGGCCGCCGCTGAGGTGCAGCAGAGCGGCCGCAGCCGCGCGGGGTGGGCCGCTCCATTCAGGGTCAGCCCAGTTCGGCGGTGATGATCTCGCAGAAGAGGGTGAAGTCGCTCTCGGCCTGCGGGTGCGGGCCGTTGTTGACGATGACCTCCGAGGAGATCTGCTCCTCGGTAGCCAGGTCGAAGGTGGTCACGAACGAGATCAGACCGGCGTCCCTCGTGATCACCGGACCGTGGGGCGTGCTGATCTTCTCCGGCAGGCCCCTGACCGAGGTATGGAAGGTGATGGTGCCCGCCTCCTCGTCGATCGACTCCGTCTCCCGGGTGAGGTTGGCGAAGTTGACGATCACCGACTCCCCGGCGTCGTTGACGAACTCGTTCGACCCGCTGGAGTTCGCCACGAGGCGGACGAAGTTCCCGTCGGCGTCGAAGAACGCCTTGTCGAAGAACCTCACGTCCACGACCACATCGAGGTTGAGACCGCAGATGTCCTGATCCTCGTCGGTGAAGACGACGTGCGCTCGCTCCTGCTCCGGCTTCCCGGCCGAGGCCGGTGACACCAGCCCCATCAGGAGGCCGAAGCCTGCGACCACCGCCACAGCGGCGCGCTTGATCGTCATGATTCCCCCCTATCACGGGGGCGTGCTGGGATGCCCGCCCATGTGGGGAACCATAGCCGGACGGTCACGCACGGTGACCTGGAAACCACCGGTGAGGCCAGGTCGGGTGGTCGGCTTAGCCTGCATGTGTGGGGGGTCGACCGCGAGTGCCGTCGAAGTGGGCCGAGTCATGGCAGCGATCGTGGGACCGGCTCGAAGAGGTGCTCGTCCCCGACCGGGAGCGCCAGATCAGGGTGCTGCTGGATGTCGTCGAGGCCATAGCCGGCGCCACCCCGACCGTCATCGACCTCGGGTGTGGCACCGGCACGATCACCTGCCGATTGCTTGATCGGTTGGCCGGGGCACACTCGATCGCTGTCGACGTCGATCCGGTGCTGCTCACAATCGCGTCGGCGACGTTCGCCGACGACGACCGCGTGCACGTCGTGCGCGCCGACCTGCGTGACCGGGGTGGGCCGATGCCCTGCCCGACTCCCAAGTCGATGCCGTACTCACGGCGACCGCGCTGCATTGGCTTCCCCAGGACGCTGTTCGCCGCCTGTACGCGATCTTGCGGTCTTGGTCCGTCGGGGTGGCGTGGTGGCGCACAGCGAACGGATGCCGTTGGCCGAGCTCCCCCGCCTCGGGCCCGCACTCGCCGAGATCCAGCAGCAACACACGGCTGGCAGCGATGACCGCCGGGCCCGTTGGGACGCCTGGTGGGAACAGGCATCCCGCGAACCGGCGCTTCAGCCCGCGGTGACACAGCGGCACGCGGTGTTCGAGACGACCTATCCGACCGAGGAGTTCTCGCCGCCGGCGAGCTGGCACATCGCGGCGCTGAGGGACGCAGGCTTCGCGGAGGCTGGCCTCGTCTGGCGTTCAGGTTCCGCCGCCGTCATCGCCGCCGTCCGATAGCTCGACTCCCTCAGCCAACCACCCCGCAACACGCCCGGCGTTGGAGGGCAATTCGACGAGCGACGTCATGCGCGAGCCAACACGCTCACGCGACCGGGCTCGCCGTTGCACTCGACGACGGTCAGGCCCTGGTCCTCGACGAGACGAGGGAGGGAGCTCGTGTCGTAGAAGCGGACGACGCCGGGCACGAGCTGGTAGCACGCGGCGCGCAGCCGCCAGTACAGGTTCTGGGACGTGAGCGACGTGCTGTCGCGGGCGGGAGCGGTGATCAACAGGTGCCCGCCCGGCCGGAGGCAGCGCCGGATCTCGGCGATGAAGGCCGCGGGATGCGGGAGGTGCTGTAGGACGAGGATCGCGAGGACACCTCCGAGCGACGCGTCCGCGAAGCGGAGCGGCGCGCTGACGTCGTGCACGTCGAACGTCGCGTCGACCTCGTCGCGCGCGGCTCGTGTCCGCGCGACCTCGACCATGCGAGGTGACCCGTCGACACCGACGACGTCGTAACCGCGCCGCGCGAGTGCGAGCGCGTGCGCGCCAGGTCCGCAGCCGAGGTCGGCTACAGGTCCGGGAGGTGCAACCACGTTCGCGAGCTCATCGGCGGTCCGCTCGACCAGCTCACGATGCTCCGGCTCGTCGCGTCGCCGCTCCCAGGCCGCGCTCTCGCGGTCGTACATGAAGCGAAAGAACCAGTGCGGGGCAGGCACGGCGGCGACGCTACGCGTGCGGCTGCCCGCGGGGTTCCCGATGCGATCCGTGAACTGGTCGCCGAGGCAGTTACGAGTCATCGGAACTCGGCGGCTGCGGCCTCCACCTGGTCGCGGAATCGTTCCTGCTCGGCGGGATCGCGGATGTGGAGGTTGTCGACGCCCTCCAGCATGCCCACCGAGCCGTCGATCAGCTCGCGGACGATGTCGGCGTGGCCGGCATGACGCTGCGTGTCAGCAGTGACATGCACCAGGACATGGTGCAGCGTGACCGTCGCGTCTCCCCACCACCACACCTGGCCGACTGCATCCAACGGAAGTTCCGTGATCGTCGCGTCTGAGAGTTTCCAGGCGTCTCGGTAGCTGGTGACGATGTCCTGTCTGGACTCGTCCGGCGTGGCCCAGAACTCGGCGGCGGGCCCTGCACCGCCCGAGAGCCGCGCGAGTGACGCGTCGGTGTTTCGTCCGAACACATCGCCGAAGTACCCGACGTGGCTGAACGTGCTGTGTTTGACGAGTCCAAGCAAGTTCGTGCCCGTCGGAGTCAGGGGCCTTCGAATGTCGTACTCACTGAGCCCGTCCAGCTTCCAGACCAGCGTCTCGCGCGCACCGCGCAGGTAGCTGTGCAGCTCTGCCTTCACATCCAAGCTCGCCATGCCGTCCCCCAATCGGTCAAGGCATGATCGCAGCTGCTCGCCGGTGAGCGCCTTCGCCAGCCTGCGGCCGTGCGGCGGGCCGGTTACAGCCGACGTTCGGGGCACATGTTCTGGGACAGCACACACGTCGTGACGCGGCCCGAGCCGTCGATCTGTGCGGTCGCGGTGTGAAGTCGGCAGGTGCTCCGGGGACGGAGCAGCCGGCTCATTCGCAGCGTGCGACTGACTCGGCGTCGGTGGGACCCGGGTTCAGCTGACGGCGACAGGCGTCTTGGCAGTCGCTCGCTCCCGGAGTTCCTCGTCGGGCATGCCGCGTCGATTCCACGTCGGTAGCACCTGGGCGACCCTGCGCGACCCGGCAACCCGAATCTGGCCGGCGCGCACCGCGTCCGCCGACTCGATCTGCTTGAGGTGCCAACGCACGAGGGTCCTCGCGTCTGTCTCGACGATGACGTCCTCCTCGAAGCTAGGGTCGTGTTTGCAGACCTCGGCGTCACCACGATCGACCAAGATCCACAGGCGGCGGTTCCCGGGAGGCTGGTCCAGGAAGTCGAAGCGCACCACGACACGCTCGGCGGGGAGCCGGTCGCGGTCGAGGTAAACGGTGCACCACGCCCACAACACGAGGCTGGGATTGGTGTGCTCGTCGCCAACCTCGAGCCATCGCTCCCCCCAGATGCGGAGCGCCATGATGACGTCCCAGAGGTCGCGCCCGGCTTCGGTGAGCTCGTAGGTGACGCCACGGCCCGTGGGCTTGGGATGGATCTCGATAATGCCCACCCGCTCCAGCTGACGCAGCCTTTGGGTGAGGAGGGTTCGTGACAAGCCGGGCGCTCCGGCGCCGATCTCCGTGTACGTGCGGCAGCCGAGGAGGAGGTTCCGCAGGATGACCGGCGTCCAGCGCTCGGCGAGGATCTCTGAGGCCCGAGCGATTGGGCAGTACTGGCCGTAGGTCCGCATGGCCGGAGTGTCACACGACGCGCCGGGGCCGTGAAGTCCAGATTTTGTCCTATCCGTTGCGCGCAAGTCGGCAAAGAGTGGAGACCGTTCCAGTCTGCTTCAGGTGGGAGGAGGGCCTCGATGGAGACGAGTCGGGAGCAGGCGGGCAGCGCGACCCGCTGGGGACCGCTGTTCGGCGCACGCGCCGTTGACTGGGCCGAGACCTGGGAGGGGCCCAGCGGCTGGGGATCACCGGTCTACGAGCACGTGCTTGACCGGGCTCACATCGATCCAGGGTCGACCGTGCTCGACTGTGGCGCGGTGCGGGCCGGTTCGCGAGGATGGCGGCCGATCGCGGCGCCGAGGTCGCTGGCATCGACGCGTCGGGCGAGCTCATCGAGATCGCCGCCGGCCGGACGCCTGACGGCGACTTTCGAGTCGGCGACCTCGAGGCGTTGCCGTGGGACACCGACTCCTTCGATCTGGTGACCGGCTTCAGCTCCTTCCAGTTCGCCGACGACAAGGTGCGGGCTCTTCGCGAGGCCGGTCGGGTGTCGCGGGACCTCACCGCTGCGATCATCCCCACGTGTGTCGCCTCGTCGGGCATCGCAGCGGTGTTCAAGCCGCTGTTCCCACTGTTCCCGCCCGCCGACTGAGGCATGAGGCACAGCGGCATGTTTGCGCTGTCGGAACCAGGCGCCTCGACGACCCTTGCCAATGCGACGCTGACTGTCGTAGAGGACGACAAATCGAGCTCCCCAACGCCTTCGACAGCGTGACTCGGCCACACGCGGTTTCGTCGGCGCGGGACCGATGGCTCTGGCCATCCGCCGCTCGGGCGAAGCAGCGGTCGCGGCGGCGGTGCGTGCCTCGCTGCGACGCTTCAACGATCGGACGGCCAGGTCAGGCTCCCTGCGTGGTACCGGGTCGTCCTCGCGCGACGAGCAGGACAGACGTCTCCTAACAGTTCAGACTCCTGATGAACTGCCGTCGGTCGCCGAGACACAGATTCGGCGTCTGCTCGCGGGTGCAGCGATCGACGGCTGTCCCAGAACGCGGAGCGCCTCGATCCCCTGCCGGTGCCACCAACCGCCGGGTTGACGGCGGTGATCTGGGCGCGGGTCCTGGGTGAAGCCGCGCCATGACGGCCTGCACGAGATCGAACAGATCGGTACCGCTTTCGATCCGAGCGGTCTGGTCGTTGTTGAGGTCAGCGGAGTTCGAGTTCCCAGCGCCAGACGTCGTCGTCGACGCCGTCGTCGGGGTCGGCGACGGTGGCGGTGCGGGTGAACCCACAGTGAACGAGCACAGCGGTGGAGGCGTTCGGGGTGGCGAGCGTGTGGGCGACGACACGGGTGGCTCCGCGGTCACGGGCCCAGTCGATCAGCGTTCGTGTCGCCATGGTGGCCAGGCCTCGGCCTTGACGGGCGGGGGCGATGGCGTAGCCGACCTCGACCTCTCCCCCGATGGGCGGCCCCTTGAACCCCCCGAAGCCGACGAGGGCGCCGTCGTCGTCGAAGAAGAGATGGGATCCCCACGGGTCGGCGTTGTGGCGGCGGGCGGCGTCGAGGGCGTGTGGGAGAGCTTCGGGGAATCCAGCCCATCCCTCGATCACGGCGATGCCGAATCGTTCGGTGAACGCAGCGTCGCCGTCGATCAATGCCTCGATCCACTCGAGCCGCAGCGACTCCACCCGCATCACCCACCACCTCGCGGAAATTGGGGCCGGTCGGTGCGGGAGGAAGTCACCCGCCCAGATTGCCCTGATGGGTATGGGACGCACGGCGAGACGGGTTCGTAGCGTCGAGGAACCTGACGGGCGTGTCTCCAGAATGCCCTGCCGCGACAGTTGTTGGCCTTTGAACGAAGCGATCGTCTGTCGGGTCTGTCGCGGCGTGGCTCGAAGGGAGCGGCGACCGACCCCGCATCAGGATTGCCCGCCGGGGGCGCCACCACTGCACCAGGCTTGGAGCACTCGTGATCACCATCGGGATTTGACCCTCACAAGGGTTCCCACACCGAGACCGCCGTCGACGCCTCCGAAGCCGACGTCGGTGAACGAGGCGTTGCTGCGACCGTATGGTTCAGGTTGTCGAGGAGCACGTGGATCGGCTCACCGTCATCGAGGCTCGCCCGGATGGACTGCAGCGCTCGCAGCGTCGCGCCCATCCCCTGGCGGGTTCGAACGTGCCGCAAGAGGTGGTCTTCGACGATCGAGTAGCCGGCGAACGGCTGCGGGACGAGTGCGGCTTGTGGTAGTCGCCCGCAGCCGCTCGGGCTTGGCTTTCGGCGCCCAGCCGAGCGCCGACCGGGCTTGATCGAGAGCGGCCCGATCTCGTCGACCGCGAACGTGCGGTCCCGCGCGTGTTCGAGGAGCCACTCGATGCGGCCGAGCTTCGCCTCCTTGAGCGGATCGGGTGACTCTTTGCAAGTCTTGGTTCGCTGAAAGGTGATGCCTCCGCGATGAGGATCGGGCGGAGCCGCTCCCGCGCCGATGCGGACCCGCCGGCCCTGCTTCGGTCGCGAGGTAGTCGGCGAGCTTTCGGACCGACCAATGCGTGAACGGGCGACCAGCTTCGTGGGGTGGGTCTTGGCCGTCTCGACGATCAATTCGCGGTCATCGTCGTGATCTGGCGGGGACGGCACCCGCCCACTGAGGGTCCAGCGAGCGCATCCCCAGATCGTTGAACCGGTGGTTCATCTCCCGCACCCGATCCGGGGAGGTCTGCACCAGCCGAGCATCGTGGCCAGTCGTTCCCACCGCCGAAGACAGCACCACGATCGCTCGCCGCCAGCGCACGATCGACCGATCGGTCTTGCCGCCCCGGCGAACGATCCGCTGCAGCTGCACGACCCTCCGCTCATTCGACACCGACGCACCCTCACACGTTCAGCCATCACGATCAAACAGGCTCGGCCCCCAGGTGCTGGACGTGACCCTCCAACCAGTGTGGTCAGAGCACTAGCAGCCCCGTTCGAGGGTCAATGCCCGGGCGCCGGCAGCCCACTGGTAGGGGATCTGCCGGAACCAGCTCGAGAAGGGCAGGTGCGTGGTGCTCACGTAGACCTGGCCGGGGAAGCAGCGGGACACACGCCAGCGGAGCGCCAGGCATGGTCGGGTGTGGTGACCAGGATCATCGAATCTCAGTCCTGCTCAGCGGCCGTGCGGCGATGGCGCGGGCCTCGCCTCGGGTGGTGTTGGGGTCGGCGTGGGAGCACAGGATTGTCACGTCTGGAGACGCTCGGATGGAGCTGTGCGAGCCCACCTCCGCGTGAAGCGTAGAGTGGACCAGCACTGAGGCCCGAATAGTCGAGAGCAAGCGTGAGTACGGCGTCGTGCGGATGGAGGGCCCGCCGAGCTCGATGATGACGTCGGCCGCTCTGGCAGCGGTGCCAGGTCGGGCCAGATGAACACGTCGTCACGGCGGCGAACATGAGAACGACGATTCGAGGCGATCGCAGTCGTGACGCTTGCGCCGTCTGGTTTACTGGCTGCGGGTTCTGTCTTGGGTTTCTCAGCGGTGCGGCGGTATCTAGAAGCAACGCGGGATGGGTCAGGGCGAAGGTAAATCGCCGGCGGTTTCAGCCCTTGAGGAGGAAGTCCTGGTCGTCCTCGTCGAGGACGAGGGCGACCTCGGCGGCCAGGTCGGGGTGGGACTCCAGGCCGCCGTCGCCGTCGACGATGGCGAAGGCCACCTCGCGGGCGCTCGTGACCCAGTCCTTGTCGCGGCGCAGCGACGCCAGCTTCAGGTCGCTGCGACCCTTCTGGCGCTCGCCCATGATCGTGCCCTCGCCCCGCAGGTCGAGGTCGACCTCGGCCAGCGCGAAGCCGTCGGTCGACTCCACCAGGGCGCCCAGGCGGGCCTCGGCCTCGGGGGTGTCCGACGCCGACACCAGGTAGCACCACGAGCGCTCGCTGCCCCGCCCCACCCGGCCCCGCAGCTGGTGGAGCTGGGCGATGCCGAACCGGTCGGCGTCGAGCACCACCATGACCGTGGCGTTGGGGACGTCCACCCCCACCTCGATCACCGTCGTCGCCACCAGCACGTCCAGGCGGCCCGCCCGGAACTGGTGCATGGTGGCCTCCTTGTCGGCCGGTGCCATGCGCCCGTGCAGCAGGCCGAGCCGCAGGCCGGACAGGTCGCCCGCCTCCAGCGCCGCGTACGTGTCCTCGGCCGAGCGGGCCTCCAGCTTGTCGGACTCCTCGATCAGCGGCGTGACCACGTAGGCCTGCCGCCCGGCCCCGACCTCCCGGCGGACCGCGGCCCACACCTCGGCCTCGGCGTCCTCGCCCCGGGCCCAGGCCGTCTCGATCGGCTGGCGCCCCGCCGGCCGGGACCGGATCACGGTCACGTCCAGGTCGCCGTACACGGTCATCGCCGCGGTCCGCGGGATCGGCGTCGCCGTCATCACGAGGACGTCCGGCACCGGCCCCCCGCCGGCCTTGTCCCGCAGGGCGGCCCGCTGCTCGACCCCGAACCGGTGCTGCTCGTCGATGACCACCGCGCCCAGCGACGCGAAGTCGACGCCCTCCTGGATCAGCGCGTGGGTGCCGATGGCGACGTCCACCTCGCCGGCCGCCAGCGCGGCCAGGATCCGCCGCCGGTCCGCCGCCCCGACCCGGTTGGTCAGCAGCTCGACCCGCACCGGCCGCGCCCCGAACAGCGACGTCCCGGCGTCGGGCACCTCGACCCCGTCGAGCAGCGCCCGGATCCCCGCCGCGTGCTGCTCGGCGAGCACCTCGGTCGGGGCCATGAACGCCCCCTGGTGGCCGCCCTCGACCGCGGCCAGCAGCGTCCACACCGCCACCACCGTCTTGCCCGCGCCCACGTCGCCCTGCAGCAGCCGGTGCATCGGGTGGGGCGCGGCCAGGTCGGCGGCGATCTCGACGATGGCCGCCTCCTGGTCGGCGGTCAGCTCGAACGGCAGCCGGGACACGAACTCGTCGAGCAGCGGCCCCTCGGTGCGCTGGGCGATGCCCCGGGTCGTGCGCTCGATGTGCCGCTTGCGCTGGACCAGGGCGAGCTGGACCCGCAGCAGCTCGTCGAGCACCAGCCGGCGCCGGGCCACCTCCTTGTGGGCCATCGACTCGGGGGCGTGGATGCCGGCGAACGCCTCGCCCCGCCGCACCAGGTCGTAGCGGTCGAGCACCCAGTCGGGCACCGGGTCGGCCAGGCCCCGCGCCTGCGACCGGCGCAGCGCCTCCGCCACCCAGTCGCCGATCTCCCAGGTGGACAGGCCCGCCTTCTCGGACTGCGGGTAGATCGGCACGATGCGGCCGGTGCGCTTGCCGATGAGGTCGACGACGGGGTTGGTCATCTGCCGGCGGCCGTTGTAGAGGTCGACCTTGCCGAACAGGGCGACCGGCGTCCCCGGCGCCAGCTGGCGCTCCCGCCACGCCTGGTTGAAGAACGTGACCCGCAGCTGCCCGGTGTCGTCGCTGACGTCGGCGGTCACCAGCGCCTTGGGCGGGCGGCCGCGGGTCCGGCGCAGCGACACCCGGTCGACGGTGACGAGGACCATCGCCTCCTCCCCCACCACCAGGTCGCGGACGCGGCACTCGTTGGTGCGGTCGACGTAGCGCCGCGGGTAGTAGGTCAGCAGGTCGGCGAGGTTCTCGACCCCGACCTGCGCCAACCCCTCCGCCTTGCGCCCGCCGACCCCCGCGAGCCGGGTGACCGGCCACGAGGACAGCTCCCCGAGCGTGATGGGCCCGTCGGTCACGGCCGCGGCGGGCGCCTACTCGACGCCGAACAGGTACGGGTAGAGGGGCTGGCCACCGTGGTGGACCTCGGGGGCCACGCCGGGCCGGTTCTCGGACAGCCACTCGGTGATCTGGCGGGTGTCGGCGGCGGTGGCGCCCTCGCCCTCGATGACCGTGACGATCTCGTGCTCGTCGGACACCAGCGCGTCGAGCAGCACGCAGGCGGCGTCGGCCGCGCTGGCCTGCACCGCCCGGATGCCGTCGCGGGCGATGCCGAGGTAGTCGCCCTCGGCGATGGGCCCGGCCTCGCTGTGGGAGTCGCGGACGGCCCGCGTCACCTCGCCGGCCAGCACGTTGGACGACAGCGAGGCCATCTCCTTGGCGTTCTCGTCGGCCGGGGCCTCGGGGTCGTAGCCCATCAGCGCCGCGAAGCCCTCGGCGATGCCCCGGGTGCCGACGACCCGCACGACCTTGACGCTGTGGGCGTCGACCTGCTCGGCCACCGGGATGATGTTCTTGTTGTTGGGCAGGATCACGACCTGCTCGGCGGGCACCGCCTCGACCGCGGCCAGCAGGTCGGCGGTCGACGGGTTCATCGACTGGCCGCCGGCCACGATCCCCTGCACGCCGAGGCTGTAGAAGATGCGCTTGATGCCGTCGCCCGCGGCCACGGCCACCACCGCGGTGCACACCGGCTCGGTGACGTGCGGGGGCACCTCGACGATGTCGGACGCGGTGGCCTCGCGCACCCACCGCTCCTCGACCACCTGCTCCATGAGGTCGGTGACCCGGATCTGGCGGGGCCGCCCGGCGTCGACGGCGGCCTCGATGGCGGCGCCGATGTCGTCGGTGTGGATGTGGCAGTTCCAGATGCCGTCGCCGCCCACGACGACGATGGAGTCGCCGATGCCCGCCCACACGTCCTTGAAGGCGGGGATGGACTCGTCGGGCGCCTCCAGGAAGTACATGACCTCGTAGCGCAGGTCGGAGACGTCGCCGTGCTCGTCGGCGGTGTGCTGGACCAGGTGGGCGTCGGAGCGCACGGCCCCCTCGCCGACCCTCGGCGCCGGCACGTCACGCCCGTCGACCACGTTGAGGGCGGCGTCGAGGAGCAGCACGAACCCGGTGCCGCCGGCGTCGACGACCCCGGCCTCGGCCAGGACGGGGAGCTGCTCGGGCGTGTGCTCCAGCGCGTCGGCCGCGGCGGCGCGGGCGGCCTCGAGCACCTCGACCAGCGCGGTCGTGCCGCCGGCCACCGCGGCCTCGGCGGCCTCGGCGGAGGCCCGGACGACGGTGAGGATGGTGCCCTCGACGGGGCGCATCACGGCGCCGTAGGCGGCGTCGGACGCGGCCCGCAGCGCCGCGGCCAGCGTCGGGCCGTCGCAGCCGCCCGCGTCGGCGATGGCGCCGGACAGGCCCCGCAGGATCTGGGACAGGATCACGCCCGAGTTGCCCCGCGCCCCCATCAGCGAGCCCTTGCTGATGGCGCTGCACACGGCGGCCAGGTCGTCGTCCACCCCGGCCAGGTCGTCGCACACCGACACGAGCGTGAGCGACATGTTGGTGCCGGTGTCGCCGTCGGGCACGGGGTACACGTTGAGCCGGTTGATGGGCTCGCGGTGGGCGCCCAGGGCGTCCCGGTACGTCTCGACGACCGCGCGCAGGTGGGTGGCGTCCAGGCGGTCGACGGCGGTCACGGCTGTGGATGATAAGTGACGCGCTCCCCCGGCCCTGCCGGCTGGTGGGCGGCCGGGCTGATCGTCGTGGGCCGGGTTGTGAGCGGGCCCGGAACGCCAGTACAGTCACTCGGTTCCTTTCGAAGCCCGACATGAGGTGACGCGTCCGATGGCAGCCGTTTGCGAGGTGTGTGGCAAGCACCCGTCGTGGGGCATGAGTGTCAGCCACTCGCACCGGCGGACCAAGCGCCGGTGGAACCCGAACATCCAGCGTGTGCGCGCTCTCGTCAACGGCGCGCCCAAGCGCGTGGCCGTCTGCACCGGCTGCATCAAGTCGGGCAAGGTGACCAAGGTCGCCCACTGAGCGGGCTCGCCGTCGTCACCGACGGTAGGGATACTTAACGCCCCCTTTCGCGGGACTCGGCGCGCCCCGATGTGCGCCCGCCGTGGTCAGCGCTGCGCTTTGGGTTGCCGGCAGACCCGTCCGATACGGTGACGGAACCCAACTGCGAGCCGTCCACGAGGAGCCCGACAGGTGCAAGGTGTGATCAAGGCGTACGACCCGGGGTCCCGTGACGGGATCGTGGTGCGTGACACCGACCTGTCCGAGGTCGACCTCGCCCCGGATGCGCTCGAAGGCTCGGTTTTCCGTCTGCTCCGCCAGGGGCAGCGCGTGATCTTCGACCTCGACGGCGAGGGTCGGGCCACGCGCCTGCGGTTGGGTTCGGAGGTCGACATGGGGACGCCGGGGCTCGACCCCGAACGCTTCCCACCAGGGGACGACGCGACCTCCGATTGACCGCCCCCGAACGCCGACCGGAGGACCATTGGCTGCAACCACCACCAACCAGAAGCTGAAGGACTGGGTCGAGCACTGGGCAGGCGTGTTCCAGCCAGACGAGATCGAGTGGTGCGACGGCTCCGAGCAGGAATGGGAGCGCCTCACCGAGCTGCTGGTCGCCGGGGGGACCTTCGAGCGCCTGGCCGGGGACAAGCGGCCCAACAGCTTCCTCGCGCTGTCCGATCCCGGTGACGTCGCCCGGGTCGAGGACCGGACCTTCATCTGCTCGGAGCAGGAGTCCGACGCCGGGGCCACCAACAACTGGCGGGACCCGGCCGAGATGCGCGTCCGAGCTGACCGGCTTCTTCACCGGGGCCATGCGCGGCCGCACGATGTACGTCGTCCCGTTCTCGATGGGCCCGCTCGGGTCGCCGATCGCCCACATCGGCGTGCAGCTCACCGACTCCGCCTACGTGGCCGTCAACATGCGGATCATGACCCGCATGGGCCAGGGCCCCCTCGACGTGCTGGGCGACGACGGCGAGTTCGTCCCCTGCCTCCACTCCGTCGGCTACCCGCTCGTCGACGCCGCGGGCACCGCCCGGCCCGACGTCCCCTGGCCGTGCGACGCCGACAACAAGTACATCGTGCACTTCCCCGAGACCCGCGAGATCTGGTCCTACGGCTCCGGGTACGGCGGCAACGCCCTGCTGGGCAAGAAGTGCTTCGCGCTGCGCATCGCCTCGACCATGGCCCGCGACGACGGGTGGATGGCCGAGCACATGCTCATCCTCGGCGTGACCCCGCCCGGGGGCGAGAAGCGCTACATCGCCGCCGCGTTCCCGTCGGCCTGCGGCAAGACCAACATGGCGATGATGATCCCGACCCTGCCGGGGTGGACCGTCGAGACGGTGGGCGACGACATCGCGTGGATGAAGTTCGGCGACGACGGCCGGCTCCACGCGATCAACCCGGAGGCCGGGTTCTTCGGCGTGGCCCCCGGCACCGGCGCCGACACCAATCCGAACGCAGTCGGGACGTTCTACGCGAACTCGATCTTCACCAACGTCGCCCGCACCGACGACGGCGACGTGTGGTGGGAGGGCCTGTCCGAGGCGCCCGCCCACCTGACCGACTGGAAGGGCAACGACTGGACGCCGCGAGAGCGACGCGCCGGCCGCCCACCCCAACGCCCGGTTCACCACCCCGGCGTCGCAGTGCCCGTCGATCGCCCCCGAGTGGGAGGACCCGAAGGGCGTGCCCATCTCGGCGATCCTCTTCGGCGGCCGCCGGGCCACCAACGTGCCGCTGGTGACCGAGTCGCGCGACTGGGACCACGGGGTGTTCCTCGGCTCGATCATGAGCTCGGAGACCACCGCCGCCCAGGCCGGGGCGGTGGGCAAGCTGCGCTTCGACCCCTTCGCCATGCTGCCGTTCTGCGGCTACGACATGGGCGACTACTTCGGCCACTGGCTGGAGATCGGCGAGGCGACCGACGCGGGCAACCTCCCCAAGCTGTTCTGGGTCAACTGGTTCCGGCGGGACGACGACGGCCGGTTCCTGTGGCCGGGCTTCGGCGACAACAGCCGGGTGCTGAAGTGGATCGTCGAGCGCATCGAGGGCGAGGGCGACTTCACCGAGACGCCCATCGGCCGGGTGCCGGCGGTCGGGGCCATCGACACGTCCGGGCTCGACGTCGACGACGCCACCATGGCCAAGCTGGTCGAGGTCGACCCCGAGTCGTGGCGCCAGGAGCTGCCCCAGATCGACGAGCACTACCGCTTCATCGGCGACAGCGTGCCGTCGGCCCTGCGTGAGCAGCTCGACGGGCTGGAGAAGCGGCTCGCCGCCGGCTGAGCCACCGCGACCGCGTCGTCCGGGCCGCCCGCGGGGCGGCACCGGCGGTCCGGCGACCCTCAGCGGGCGGCGGCGCCGTACTCGGCCATCTGCATCAGGACCCCGGCGGCATCGGCGGGTGCCGGCCGGCCCAGGTCCCGGTAGACGGCCAGGACGTTGGCCATGAACCGCTCCTGCTCGCCCAGGCCGGCGAGGGGCCCGAGGTCGATGTCCCGGGCCGCCTCGGCGGGATCCATCCCCGCCTCGGCCCGGGGCCGGACCTCGTCGACCAGGTAGGTGAAGTAGTCGCGCTGGCCCGCGACGGCCTCGGGCCCGCACACCGGGCCGTGGCCGGGGACGACGACGGGTGCGTCGAGGGCGAGGATGCGCTCGCAGGCCGCCACCCAGTTGGCCACCGGCCCGGCCCACACGATGGGGTGACCGCCGTTGAACAGGATGTCGCCCGTGAACACGGTGCCCTGCCCGGGCACGTGGACGATCACGTCGCCGCGGGTGTGGGCGGGCCCCACCTCGACGAGGTGGACGTCGGTGTCGCCGACCCGCAGGGTCAGCTCGCCGTCGAAGGTGGTGGTCGGGGGGACGACCTCGATGTCGGAGAAGTCGAAGGCCCCGAACATCGACCGGACGAGCTCTCCCGCCGGCCCCTCGGGGGGCGAGGCGGTGAGCGCGGCGAGCAGGGCCGGCGGCAGCTCGGCCATCTCCTCGGCGCAGGCCCGGGAGCCGACGATCTCGGCGTCGCGCACGAGCTGGTTGCCCCAGCAGTGGTCGCCGTTGGCGTGGGTGTTGACGACCGTGCCGATGGAGCGGGCCGCCGGCACGGCGGCGCGCATGGTGTCGAGCATCTCGGCGGTGAGCCGGAGGTCGAACAACGTGTCGACCAGCAGGGACGCCTCGCCGTCGACCACGAGCCCGGCGTTGGACCACCCCCAGCCGCCGTCGGGCTGGAGGTAGGCGTAGAGCCCGTCGCCGATCTCGTGCAGTCCCCTCGTGTACGGAGTCGCCATGCCGCCCATCGTCGCGCGCCGGCGCGCCCGGTCAGCGGGTGAGGTCGCGCAACGCGTCCCGCGTCCGGTCGATGACGGCCGCCATCGGGCCGACCGCCACGTTGCCGAGCGCGCTGTCCGGCGCGTTCGGGTGCGGATGGGTGGGCGCCAGCTTCTCGGCGGCCCGCACGGCCTGACCCAGGCGGTCGAGCTTGTCCTGGTCCTGGGTGCGCTCCAGCAGGGGGAGGACGGTCTTCTCCTCGCTGGTGGCGTGGCGGAGCACCGCGTCCCGCAGCACGTTGAACCGCGGGGCGAACTCGTCGCTGCCGGTGTCGACCTTCTCGAGGTCGGCGAGCATGCGCTTGGCCTCGCCCTCCTCCTGGGTCCGCAGGTCGACCACCTCGTCGCCGCCCGGCTCGGACCGCACGACCGGGTAGATGACCACCTCCTCGGCGGTCTCGTGGACGGCGAGGAGGTGGACCAGTTCCTCGAACGCGGCCTGTCGCTCGTCGCCCGTGCGGCCGTCGACCTGGGCCATCAGGCGCTTGATCTCCTCGTGCTGGTCACGGATGAACTGGGCGACGTCGCGCCCGTCGGTCGTGGTCATGTTCGGCTTCCTCTCGGCGGGTCAGCGGGCGGCGACGGGGACGCGGTCCCAGTGGCGGTGCCACCCGATGGCGGTGATCAGGTCCTTGGCGAACGTCTTGGTGGCCGATGCGGCGGTGACGATGCCGGGGCCCGTGAGCCCGAGGGCGTCGAGCACGCCGCTCCCCTCGCCCCAGGCGCCGATGGTCTTGTGGTGGCGGAAGGCCTCGCCGAGGTTCACGGCGGTCCACGGGTCCGCTGCGAGCTCGGCGGCGGAGTCGCCGCCGGCCACCACCAGGGCGTCGTACTCGACCGAGTCGGTGGTCAGCACCGAGCGGTCGACGTCGAGGGTCCCGCGCTTGGCCTCGACCTTGCCACCCTTGGGCGCGATCACGTACACCGACAGCGCCGGCCGCCTCCAGCGCGGTGCGCAGGCTCTCCGCGCCCCGCCCGTCGACGCCCGGCCCGACGAGCACGCCGACGGTGCGGCCGCCGACGGGGCCCGGGGCCTCCGGCAGCATCGACAGGGCGGCGGAGGTACCGGCGTCCGAAGACGGGCTTCCCTCCGGGGCCGGCATCCCGAGGGCGTCGGCCACCCGGGACACCAGCTCGGCGTCGACCTCGGCGAGATTGCCGAGCATCCGCTCCCGGACGGCCGGGCTGTTGCACTTGCCCAGCTCGAAGCTGAAGGCCCCCACGATGTGGTCCCGCTCCACCGGGCTCATGCTGTTCCAGAACAACGTGGCCTGGCTGTAGTGATCTCCGAACGACACCGGCCGCTCGCGGACGACCGTCCCGGAGACGGCCCGGGGCACGTGCCGGTGGCCGGCCGCACCCATGTGGAAGGGGCAGCCACCGCCCACCGTGTTCGGCGAGTAGGCCGCCACGCCCTCGTGGATGACCTGCTGGCCGAACCCGTCGCGCTCGTTGGTGTTGACGTCGTTGCGGGGCCGGTTGATCGGGAGCTGGTTGAAGTTGGGGCCGCCCAGTCGGGTGAGCTGGGTGTCCAGGTACGAGAAGTTCCGGGCCTGGAGCAGCGGATCGTCGGTGAAGTCGATCCCCCGGGGCACATGCGCCGTGCAGAACGCCACCTGCTCGGTCTCCGCGAAGTAGTTGGTGGGGTTCCGGTCGAGCGTCAGGCGCCCGACGCGCCGCAGCGGCGCCATCTCCTCGGGGACCAGCTTCGTGGGGTCGAGGAGGTCGATGCCCTCGAACATCTGGTCCTCGGTGTCGGGGAACAGCTGGACGGAGAGGTCCCACTCCGGGTGAGCGCCCGCCTCGATGGCGTCCCACAGGTCGCGCCGGTGGACGTCGGGGTCGATGCCGCCCAGCTTCTGGGCCTCCTCCCACACCAGGGAGTGGACGCCGGCCGTCGGGGTCCAATGGAACTTGACCAACGTCGTCGCCCCGGCCCCGTCGTAGAGCCGGAAGGTGTGGACGCCGAAGCCCTGCATCGTCCGGTACGAGCGCGGGATCGCCCGGTCGGACATGACCCACATCAGCATGTGGGTGGTCTCGGGCTGGAGCGAGGCGAAGTCCCAGAACGTGTCGTGGGCACTGGCGGCCTGGGGGATCTCGCGGTCGGGCTCGGGCTTGACCGCGTGGATCACGTCGGGGAACTTGATGCCGTCCTGGATGAAGAACACCGGGATGTTGTTGCCGACCAGGTCCCAGATGCCCTCGTCGGTGTAGAACTTCACGGCGAAGCCGCGGACGTCGCGGGCGGTGTCCAGCGAGCCCCGCGAGCCGGCGACGGTGGAGAACCGCACGAACACGGGGGTCTCCGTGGCTGTGTCGGTGAGGACGCGCGCGCACGTGACGTCGTCGAGGGGATCGGTGACCACGAACCGGCCGTGGGCCCCGGCGCCGCGGGCGTGCACCACACGCTCGGGGATGCGCTCGTGGTCGAAGTGCATGATCTTCTCCCGCAGGTGGAAGTCCTGCAGGAGCGTCGGGCCCCGGGGGCCGACCGTCACGCTGTTGTCGGTGTCGTCGACCGGGATGCCGCCCTCGGTCGTGATGGCGTCGCCACGCTGGCCCCACGGCGGCGCCAGGGCGTCGTCGCGGGCGGCCACGCCGGTGCGGCCGTCGGCGGCGGGCGTGGCCGCCCGCTCGCGCTCGGGTCCCTTGGCCTTGCCGCCGTTCGTCCTGCTCGCCATCGGCCTCACCTTCGGTCGTCGCTCGTCGCTCATCGTGTCCACGGGGCTTACCCGTGCCCGGCCGAGCCAACCTCACCGATCGGGGTGACGAGCGACTACCGCTGGTCACGTAGCTACAGCAACAGATAAGTTGATTGCGCAAGCACTCAACTTTGTTGTAGAGTGATTGTGCAGGTTGAAACCCTCTCCTCTCCAGGAGGACATCCACGATGCTGATGCGCTTCGACCCGTTCCGCGAGCTCGACCGGTGGACCGATCAGGTCAACCAGGCCGTCCGCCAGTCGACCCTGTCCATCCCGATGGACGCGGTGCGCCACGGCGACCGCGTGTTCCTCTCCTTCGATCTGCCCGGTGTCGACCCCGACGCCATCGATCTCACCATCGAGCGCGACACGCTGACCGTCTCCGCCACGAGGCGCTTCGAGCGGTCGGAGGGCGACGAGATGCTGGCGAACGAGCGGTACCAGGGAACCTTCAGCCGGCGGGTCCTGCTCGGTGACAGCCTCGACACCGGCCGGCTCGAGGCCGCCTACGACCACGGCGTCCTGTCGATCACCGTGCCCGGTGTCCGAGCAGGCCCAGCCCCGCAAGGTCGCGGTCGGCGGCTCGCACACCCGCACCCCCATCGAGGCCGAGTCGCACGAGAGCTGACCCACTGCCGCACGCCGGGCCTCCCGGCCACGACTACGATCCGTGGCCAGCCACATGGCTGTGAGGGAGGCCCGGAATGGCAGTCAGCGCATACATCCTCATCCAGACCGAGGTCGGCAAGGCGGCCCAGGTCGCCGAGGAGGTCAGCGAGATCGACGGGGTGGTCTCGGCGGAGGATGTGACCGGTCCCTACGACGTCATCGCCCGGGCCGAGTCCAACACCGTCGACGAGCTCGGCAAGATGGTGGTCAGCCGGGTGCAGATGATCGAGGGCATCACCCGCACCCTGACCTGCCCGGTCGTCCACCTCTAGGCGGCCCTAGCGGTTCGGGCCGATGACCATGGCCCGGATGCCGAGGCCCATGAGGAACAGCCCGCCCAGCCCGTAGAGCAGGTACCGGTGGGCGGCCAGCTGCTGCCGGTAGCTGTAGATGATGCCGACCGAGGCCAGGGCCACGAACCCGTAGAACATGTGGAACTGGGGCGCCTCCCGGTCCTCGGTCGAGACCAGCAGCACGCCCAGCACCACCTCGACGACGATCGCCACCTCGGCGACCGCGGTCGCCCACCACAGTGCGGGCCGGCGCAGCGCCGGCAGCCAGTGGGCGCCCAGCGCCCACAGGCCGACGAGCCCGTTGCCGATCACGACCACCCACGCGCCCCACTCGTGGGCGGCGCGCAGCGTCACCCGCGGCTCAGCCGCTGTGACCGGGCGAGCCGGTCGACACCTCGTACGACCACAGCTCGCTCGACACCGACACCGGGCCGCCGTGCGGCGCCGGCCGGTCGGCGCCCTGGTGGCCGTGGCCGAACGCCGGGCTGTTGACCCACGCCTGGAACGACTCCTCGTCGCGCCAGCGGGTGATGACGAGCCAGGTCGTGCGCTCGTCGGTCGGCTTCAGCAGCTCGAAGCCCTCGAAGCCCTCCTGGTTGTCGACGGCCCCGGCCCGGGCGGCGAAGCGCTTGCCCAGCTCGTCGCCCGAACCCTCGGGCACGGTGATGGCGTTGATCTTGATGACGGTCACGGGATGCGACGCTACCGACCGCCGACCGGAACAGGCCATGCCGGGCCGACCGGGCTGCCGGGTCAGGCCTCGCGCTTGGGGTAGTAGCCGTCGTACAGCTCGGGGCTGTCGTGGGCGAAGATCGGCCCGTCGGTGTAGCCGGGACCGATCCAGACGTGGATCATCCTGTCGGCGGCGACCGGCATCAGGGTGGCGCCGGCGGCCGTGCACTCGCTCTCGGAGTACCAGTGGGGCGAGTCGTTCTCGGTCAGGCTCATCCTGCCGTCCTCGACGCAGAGGGAGGGGTGGGTGTGCCAGACGTCGTAGCTCCCGGTGAACCCCTCGGTGTCGGCGGCGACGATGTAGCTCACACCCGCGAACCGGGCGTCGGGTCCCTCGCCGTCGTACAGCAGGATGCTCGGGTTCAGCAGGTCGAACGGCGCCGCGACCGAGAACCCGCCCGCCTCCCTGGCGTAGTGGGCACCGATCCCGTAGAGGCTCGGCGTGATCTTGGACCAGCCCGCCCGCGTGGCGTCGGCGGCGGTGGGATAGGCGTGCGCCCAGGCGTCGATCACCTGGTCGACCTCGGCCCTGGTCGCCGCGGGCAGCTCGTCGTAGGTGACGCCGCGCTCCCCGCCGTGGTGGTGGGCCGGTGCCGCGGCCGGCTCGTGACCGTGCTCGCGGGCGCCGCCGTGCCCGTGGTGCGCGGTGCCGGGCGCGGCGAGCACCGCGCTCGTGGCGCCGAGGACGCCGACCGCCGCGATGCCCGACGCGACGGCCGCCGGCCGCCTCCAGGCGTCGAGCCTGCCCGGCGCGACCCGCAGCGCGAGGGCGCCGGCGACGACCCCGGCTTCGAGGGCGACGCAGAGGACGTCGACCGCCGACGCCGGCTCGACACCGCCGTCACCCGTCCACGACGGAAGGCCGGCCGTGCGACTCCACGCCCACGCCGCGATGAGGACCGAGATTGCCCACGATCGCCAGGTGGCCCACCGGCGGGTGGGGCGGGCGAGCACGGCGGCCCCGACGACGATCTGGAGCCAGCCGGCGGCCGCGAACGCCAGGCCCGTGCCGAGCGACTCCTGGGCGTGCGGGCCCACCATGGACAGGTGGATGACGCCGGCTCCGAACGACAGGGTCGCGACGAACCAGCGCAGCGGGTGACGGGGATCCACGGTTGACCGACTTCCCGCCGGCGCCCCGGGCTAAGCGGCGCGGCAGAGGACGTACAGCCGCTGGCTGGCGTACTCGTGGGGCAGCGGGCCGCGGGTCCGCTCGTCCTCGACGCGGAAGCCCGCGGCGTCGAGGGCGCCCACGAACTCGTCGCGTCCGTGGAGGGCCCCCGCGAACGGGTGGCCCGTGTGGCCGAGGAACTCCTCGACGACGACGTCGCCCTCGCCCAGGTGGGTGGCGGCCACGAGCACGCCCCCGGCCGCCAGCACCCGGCGCAGCTCGGCCAGCGCGCGCCGCCAGGTCGGTGCGGGGGACGTGCTGGAGCGTGTAGTACGCCACGACCAGCGCGCAGCTGCCGTCGCGCAGCGGGACCCGGCGCAGGTCGGCGTGGACCGGGCGGACGTGGGGGACGCGGCGCCGGGCGGTGGCGAGCATCGCCGCCGACACGTCCAGGCCGACGACGCGGTCGGCCCGGCCCGCCAGGTGGGCGGCCGCCGGGGCGGGCCCGCAACCGGCCTCCAGGGCCCACCCTCCGCCGCCCGGCCGCGTCCCACGCGGCGTCGAGCATCGCCCGGTCGAGGGGCAGCGCGTCCAGGTCGTCGCCGAACTCGCGGACGTAGTCGGCGGCCGCCGACGTCGTACGCCGCCCGCACCGCGCCGGCCGAGAACGGGTCGTGCTCCGTCATCCGCCCACGATGGCACGGCCGCCCGCGTCACAATGGCGGGCATGGCGATCACCGGGATGCACGCCCTCCTGTACACCTCCGAGCCCGACGCGTTGCGGGCCGTGTTGCGCGACGTGTTCGGGTTCCCCCACGTCGACGCCGGCGACGGGTGGCTGATCTTCGCCCTCCCGCCGTCCGAGCTGGGCGTCCACCCGATAGAGGGTCCGGCCGCGGACGCCGGGATCAGGCACGCGCTCACGTTCATGTGCGACGACATCACGGCCACGGTCGCCGACCTGCGGGCGCGGGGCCTCGACGTGCGCGGCGACCCGGTGGACGAGGGCTACGGCATCACGACGACGATCGTGCTGCCGGGCGGGGTCCACGTCGCGCTGTACGAGCCCCGCCACCCGACGGCGATCTGACCTCAGCGGGGCGAGGGCGCCCGGTCGAGCGGGGCGAAGACGTCGTCGTCGCGGTGGCCCGGCTCGACGCCGTGGCGGATGTAGAACTCGGTGCCGAGCGCCATGCCGAACACCTCGGGCGGCATGGCGAGGAACGGGCCCATGTCGCCGATCTGGGTGGCGTGGGCCACCATGGCCGCCCGCTTGCGGTCGAGCCACGGCGTGACGTCGACGGTGGTGGTGATGACCGACTCCGGCATGCCCAGGCGGAGGTCGGGATCGTCGAAGTCGGGCCAGTCCTCGCTCACCTCCACGCCGGACCCCGCCGCCGCCTCGAGCATCCGGCGGACGTGGTCGCGGTTCATCGTCACCTCGAGGACCTCGGGCGTGCCGGCCAGCTCGGCGGCCCGGAGGCCGACCCGGTGGACCTGCACGTGGTCGGGGTGGCCGTAGTTGCCGTTCTCGTCGTAGATGGTGAGGACGTCGGCGTCCTCCTCCCGCAGCACGGCGGCCAGCCGTTCGGCGGCCTCGTCGACGTCGGCCCGCCAGAACGACGCGGGGTCGTCGTTGTCGGGCGTGCCCTCCATGCCCGAGTCGAGGTAGCCCAGCCACACCAGCCGGGCCGTGCCGAGCGCGGCCGCGGACCCCTCGGCCTCGGCCACCCGGCGCTCGGTGAGCGACTCGCCCGGGGCCAGCAGCCCCTCGGGCACCTCGCCCTTCTCGCCCCCGGTGGCGTAGACGATGACGACCCGGTGCCCGTCGTCGACCGCCTTGGCGATGGACCCGCCCTGGGTCAGGGTCTCGTCGTCGGGGTGGGCGTGGAACGCGACCAGCGTGGCCATCCCCTGTTTCTATCGGCTGACGCGGCCGCCTACGCGATGGCGCCGGCCTCGCGCAGCTTGGCGATGCGCTCGGCGTCGAAGCCGGCCGCGGCCAGGACCTCGTCCGTGTGCTGGCCGGCGTGGGCCGGCGGGCCGGCCACGACCGGGGCCGTGCGGCTGAACCGGGGCGCCGGACCGGGCTGGGTCAGGCCCGCGACCTCGACGAACGTGCCCCGCTCGACGTTGTGGGGGTGCGCCACCGCCTCGGGGATGCTGAGCACCGGCGCGAAGCACACGTCGGTGCCCTCCATGATCTCGCACCACTCGTCGCGGGTCTTCGTGCGGAAGATCCCCGCCAGCCGCTCCTTCAGCGCCGGCCACTGCGTCCGGTCCTGCTGCCAGGGCAGGTCCTCGCCCTCCAGCCCCGTGAGCCGCAGCAGCTCGGCGTAGAACTGCGGCTCGATCGACCCGATCGACACGTAGCCGCCGTCGGCGGTCTCGTACACGTCGTAGAAGTGGGCGCCGGTGTCGAGCATGTTGGTGCCCCGCTCGTCGTTCCAGATGCCCATGGCCCGGAACGAGTGCGTCATCGTCATGAGCGAGGCGGCGCCGTCGACCATGGCCGCGTCGATGACCTGGCCCTGGCCCGACGTCCGGGCCTCCAGCAGCCCGGCCACGACGCCGAACGCCAGCAGCAGCCCGCCGCCGCCGAAGTCGCCCACGAGGTTGAGCGGCGGCACCGGCGCCTGCCCGGCGCGGCCGATGGGATCGAGCGCACCGGCCAGCGAGATGTAGTTGATGTCGTGGCCGGCCGTCGACGCGTACGGGCCCTCCTGGCCCCAGCCGGTCATGCGGCCGTAGACCAGGCGGGGGTTGCGGGCCAGGCAGTCCTCGGGCCCGATGCCGAGGCGCTCGGTCACGCCGGGCCGGAACCCCTCGATCAGGGCGTCGGCCCGCTCGACCAGGCCGAGCACCACCTCGACGCCGTCGGCGCTCTTGAGGTCGACGCCGACCGACCGCCGCCCGCGGGCCAGGAAGTCGGCGGGCGGGCGGGCCGGGTCGCCGCCGGCCACGGCGCCGGCGCGGTCGATGCGGATCACGTCCGCGCCCATGTCGGCCAGCATCATCCCGCAGTACGGGCCGGGGCCGATGCCGGCGATCTCGATCACGGTGATTCCCGCGAGGGGTCCCATGCGGTTGGCTCCAGTCTCGGGGGGTCAGGGATGGGCGGCGGCGTGGCCGGCGATGGCGTCGACGACCTGCGGCCACATCGGCTCGGGCAGATCATGGCCCATGCCCTCGACCATCAGCAGCTTGGCGTCGGGCACGACCTCGGCCGTGCGCTCGCCGCCGTCCGGCTGGACCAGCGTGTCGGCCGTGCCGTGGATGACGAGGGTCGGCACCGACAGGCGGGCCAGCGCCGGCGAGCGGGACCCCGACGCCAGCACCGCGGCGAGCTGGCGGGCCGCGCCCGCGGGGTCGTGGCTGCGGTCCCAGGCCGCGGCGGCCTGGGCCCGGATGCGGTCGTCGTCGATGAGGCCGGGGCTGCCGTACACGTGGACGTTGCGCACCGTGGCCTCGATGTGCCCCTCCCGGGTGGCGGCCGGCGGGGCCGTGAGCACCTGGAGGGCCTCCCACGTGGGGTTGCCGACGTCGGGGTCGCCGGTCGTCGACATGATCGACGTGAGCGTGGCCACCCGGTCCGGGTGCTCGATGGCGAGCGTCTGGGCGACCATGCCGCCGAGCGAGACGCCCACGACGTGGGCGCGGGCGATGCCGAGGTGGTCGAGCAGCCCGGCGGCGTCGGCGGCCATGTCCGACAGCAGGTAGGGCACGGCCGGGATGTCGCCCCCGCCCACCGCGGCGAGGGCCGCCATGACGTCGACCGGGGCGTCGAGGTGGGTCGACAGCCCGACGTCGCGGTTGTCGAACAGCACGACCCGGAACCCCCGCCCGGCCAGGGCCTCCACCAGCCCCGGGTGCCAGTGGATGAGCTGGCCGCCCAGGCCCATGACGAGCAGGAGCGGCGGGTCCCCCGGGTCGCCGACCTCCTCGTAGCAGATCTCGATCCCGTTGGACGCGGCGAGCGGCATGCGCTCATCGTGGTGGGTCTTGACCGGCCGGTCAAGCGGCTCGCCGGACCCTAGGGTGGCGGGCGATGACGACGTTCGGCGTCCACACCGGGGTCCAGAACACGACCGTCGGCGAGCTGGCGGCGATGTGGCGCGCCGCCGAGGACCTGGGCTTCGACGCCGTGTCCGTGTGGGACCACTTCTACTCGTCGGACCTGGCGACCTACGAGTGCCACGAGGCCGTGGCCCTCCACGCCGCGCTCGCCTGCCACACGACCCGGGTGCGGTGCGGCTGCCTCGTCTACGGCGCCGGGTACCGCCATCCCGGGGTGCTGGCCAAGGCCGTCGCCACCATCGACCACCTCTCCGGCGGGCGGGCCGAGATCGGCCTCGGCGCCGGCTGGGCCGAGGCCGAGTACGCGGCGTTCGGCTTCCCGTTCCCGCGCGCGGGCGAGCGGCTCGACCTGCTCGACGAGTCGGCCGCCGCCGTGCGGGCGCTCCTCCACGACGGCGTGGCCACCCTCGACGGCGCCCACGTCCAGCTGCGGGACGCCCGCTGCGAGCCCCGGCCCGTCCAGGCGGCGCTGCCCATCTGGATCGGCGGGGCGGGCGAGCGCCGCACCGCGGCGATCGTCGCCCGCCACGGCGACGGCTGGAACCTGCCGTTCGTCCCACCCGAGGCGCTGGCGGCCAAGCGCGACGCCCTCGCCCGCCACTGCGAGGCCGCGGGCCGCGACCCGGCCGCCATCCGCATCGGCGTCAACGTCATCGTGTGCGACGACGACGCCTCGCTCGCCGCCCAGTTCGGCCCCCGCACCGAGGCGGTCCGGCCCGGCGCCGTCGTCGGCACCAGCGTGGACCACACGGCCGAGGCCCTCGCCCGCTACGTTGCGGCCGGCGCCGACGTGGTCACCGTGGCGCTGCGGGCGCCATGGGACCCGGGGGCCCTGGAACGGGCCGCCGCCGCGGTAGCCCGCCTGCGCTGACCGCCGTACCGCACCCCTGCCCGAGAGCCCACCCATGTCCGATGTCCGCACCGACGATCTCACCGGCGCCACGGTGGTCATGGCCGGGTCGCGCCAGCAGCGCCCCAACCGGCCGGCGGCGTCGTGCCCGTTCTGCGTGGGCGGCATCGAGGCCCCCGAGCCCTACGACGTCCGGGCGTTCCCCAACCGCTGGCCGTCGTTCCCCGACGACCGCTGCGAGGTCGTGCTCTACACCCCCGACCACGACGTCACCTTCCCCGATCTGGGCAGCGAGGGCGCCCGCCGGGTGGTCGACCTGTGGGCCGAGCGCAGCGAGGCGCTGGGCGCCCGGCCAGGCGTCGACTACGTGCTCGTGTTCGAGAACCGGGGCGAGGAGGTGGGCGCCACCATCGCCCACCCGCACGGCCAGATCTTCGCCTACGACCACGTCCCCGACGCCCCCCTGGGCGAGCTGCGGCGGGCCGCCCGGGGCGACTGCGCGCTGTGCCCCCAGCCCGACCCCGCGCTGACGGTGGCGGAGTCCACCGGCTGGCGGGCCTGGGTCCCCGGCGCCAGCGCCTACCCGTACGCGCTGCTGCTGGCGCCGGACGTCCACCGCCCCGACCTGCCGTCGCTCGACGGCCCCCAGCGCGACGGCCTCGCCGAGCTGCTGGTCGACGTGCTCGCCCGGCTCGACCGCCTGTTCGACGCCCCGCTCCCCTACATGCTGTGGATCCACCAGCGGCCGACCGACGGCGGCGCGTGGCCGGAGGCGCACCTGCACCTGCACATCGTCTCCCCCATGCGGTCGCCGGACGTGCAACGCTACGTGGCCGCCGCCGAGCTGGGCAGCGGCGAGTTCATCAACCCCGTCGTCCCCGAGGACGCGGCGGCCGCACTGCGAGGAGCGTGACGTGGGACTGCGCGCCTGGGCGCCCGGTCGGGTCAACCTGATCGGCGACCACACCGACTACATGGGCGGCCTCGTGCTGCCCATGGCGATCGGCCTCGGCACCGAGATCACCGGCGACCGGGGCGGCAACTGGGTCATGCTCGGCTCCGACCGGTTCGAGGGCGTGGCCGAGATCCCCCTCGGCGGGGTCGAGGACCCGGCGGCCATCGACCCGCCCTGGGCCCGCTACGTGGCCGCCGTGGTCGACGAGGTCGACCCGGACGACGGCCTCGTGGGCATGGTGCAGTCCACGCTGCCCGCCGGCAGCGGGCTCGCCTCGTCCGCGGCGCTGGAGGTGGCCGTGGCCACGGCGCTCGGCGCCGACCTCGACGACCCGCTCGACGTGGCGCAGGCCTGCCAGCGGGCCGAGCAGCGGGCGGTCGGCGTGCCGGTCGGGATCATGGACCAGCTCGTGTCGCTGGCCGCGGTCGAGGGCTCGGTGCTGCGGATCGACTGCGACAGCCTCACCGTCGACCAGATCCCGTTCCCGGAGGACGCCGAGATCGTCGTCCTGCACTCGGGCGAGCACCGCGAGCTGAGCGGGTCGGCCTACGCCGAGCGCCGGGCCCAGTGCGAGGCCGCCGAGCAGGTGGTGGGGCGCCTGCGGGACGCGTCGCCGGTCGACGTCGAGGCCATCGAGGACCCGGTGCTGCGGCGCCGGGCCCGCCACGTCACCACCGAGAACCGCCGGGTCGACGCCCTGGCCAGCGCGCTGGCCAAGGACCAGCTCGCCTACGCGGGCGAGCTGCTCGTCGCCAGCCACGCCAGCCTGCGCGACGACTTCGAGGTGTCCACGCCGGTGCTCGACGAGCTGGTCGGCACGGTCCGGGGCGTCCCCGGGGTCTACGGGGCCCGGGTCACGGGCGCCGGGTTCGGCGGCTGCGTGGTCGCGCTGTGCAGGCCCAAGACCCGCATCGGCGGGCCGGTCGTGTGGCGGGGCCGCCCGGCGCCGGGCGCCACGCTCACGGCGCGGACCTGAAGCCGGCCGCCTGGTCGCGGAGCCGGGCGAGGGCGCCCGGGGTGCGGGCGCCCCACCAGAACAGGTCCTGCCCGTCGACCAGGACCACCGGGGCCACCTCCTCCAGCTGGGGGACGTGGCGCGCCGCGAACGGGTACGGCTCGCTCGGGGCCAGCACGACGTCCGGGCCGGCGGCGCGGGCCTCGTCCAGCGTGACGGTCGGGTAGCGGTCGCGGGCCGCCGCGAACACGTTGTGGACGCCCGCCGCCGCCAGCAGCGACGAGCCGTACGTGCCGCCCGACATCGTCATCCACGGCCGCTTCCAGATCGGCACGAACGCCCGGGGCCCGTCGGCCGGGGCCGGCGCCGGCTCCACCGCCTCGACCACGCCCGGGTCGACGCCCACCAGCCCCGCCAGCATCCGCAGCGCGGGGGCGACGTCGCCGACCGAGTCGATCGACAGCGACGCGGTCACCATCCCCGCCCCGGACAGCGCGGCGGCGTCCTCGCGCCGGTTCTCCTCCACGCACAGGACGACCAGGTCGGGGGCGAGGGCGACGATGGCGCCCACGTCGGGGTCCTTCGTGCCGCCCACGTGCGGCAGGTCGGGCTGCTCGCAGAACCGGGTGCAGGCGACCGGGGTGACCCCCCAGGCCAGCAGCGTCTCCGTGACCGACGGGACGAGGCTGACGACCCGGGCCGTCACGGGCACCTCGGGATGCACGCAGTGACCGATCGGCACCGTGCCGGCTCGAGCTGACGCTCGCTGCGCTCGCTCAATGCGGTCGAGGAGCTCGGCCTTCTTGGCCGCGAACTCCTGCTCGGTGAGGAGGCCCTGCTTGCGCAGCTCGTCCAGCTGGCGGATCTGCTCGGGGATCGAGCCCTCGCCGCCGGAGCCCGCCGTCTTGCCGGCGGCGGCCGAGGCGCCGACGCGGTCGAACTTGCGGTTCTCGTTGGCCTCGATCTGCCGGTAGATCTCGTTCTGCACCGCGGACGGGTGCCGGACGTTGGAGAAGTGCTGGCGGCCCATCTCGCCCGCGGACTCGATGACCAGGTCGCCGGAGCCCACCATCCGCTCGAACACCGACTGCCGGAAGAACACCGTGTTCACCCGGTCGAGCGGGATCTCGATGCCGTGCTTGGACAGCACGCCGTGCCGGTAGATCAGCCGGTCGGTGGTGACCACGAAGTTGGTGGTGACCCAGCGCAGGTAGCGCCAGCCGAACCACCCGAGGAGCACGAGGATGAGGACGCCGAGCGGCACCTGCAGCGCCGCGATGTCGGTGGCGGTGAACGCCAGCAGCCCCACGACGATCGCCGCGATGAGCGCCAGCAGCGGCGGGGCGAAGAACCACCAGTGGGGGTGGAGGTCGAGAACGATGTCCTCGGACTCGTTGAGCAGCTTCCGAGGGAACGGCACGGCGTCAGCGTAACCCTGCGCTGCCACGGCCGGGGGCGACACCTGTGCGCCGGCTGTGCGTTCCCTGAAAGCCCGGTCTGGCACCTTCGGGTGGAGAGCGTGGTTCACGCCCTCAGCCCCGGGAACGGAACCCTTTCGGGCCCGGGGATGCGGGCCGGCCCGTGGGTGAGGCGGTTCGCCGCCCCACCCACGGCGGAACGGGCCGGCCCGTCCCCCGGCGGCGGCGGGTCGGCTCCCTTCCCTGTGGCGGCGGGCCGGCCCGCGCCACCACACAACGCAGCCGGCTCACGGGAAGGGACCACGACATGGCGACGTACCGCATCGACGTCTACACCGGCCAGGCGCGGCCCGGTGAGGCGGCGGCGACGGACGCCAGCGTCTTCGTGACCCTCTACGGGAGCCGGGCCTCCAGCGCCGAGCTGCGGGTGGGCGACGGCAGCAACGGGCACGGCCGCTTCGGCCTCACCGGGGTGGACACGGTCCGTGTCGAGCTCCCCGACCTCGGTGAGATCACCCGGGTGCACGTGCGCCACGACAACACCGGCGCGGCGCCCGGCTGGCTCCTCGACCGGCTCGTCATGCGGGACGAGGCCCGCGGCGTCGAGTGGACCTTCCCGTGCCAGCGGTGGCTGGCGCGCCACGAGGACGACGGCCAGATCGAGCGGGTCCTCGACGCCGCCTGACGATGCAGCACCGCGCGCTCACCCGGGCCGGTCCCGCCGCCCACCGACACTGGTGTCACCGCCACCCCCGGCCGGAGCCTAGGCTCCCGGGCGGGGCTGGGAGGTGCGGCGCCGTGAGATTCGGCATTCTCGGGCCCCTCGAGGTGAGCGAGGGGGAAGCGACACGAAGGGTCGGGGGGCCCAAGACCCGGACCCTGCTCGCCGCGCTCGCGGTGCGGGCGAACGAGGTCGTGCCGAGCGACGTCCTGGTGCACGCGCTGTGGGCCGACGCGCCCCCGGTCGACGCGGCCAACAACCTCCAGACCCAGGTGTCCCGGCTGCGCACGGTCCTCGGGCGCGACCGCATCGACCTCCACCCCGGCTCCGGCTACGCGCTGCGGTGCGCCGTCGACGAGCTGGACGCCCTCGCGTTCGAGGACGCCGCCCGCCGGGCCCGGGAGGCGCTCGAGGCCGGCCGGTGGGCCGACGCCGCGGCCGCGGCGGCCGAGGCGCTCGGCTGCTGGCGCGGCGACGCCGCACTGCCCGAGTTCGCCGACCAGCCCTTCGCCGGGCCGCGGGCCGGCCAGCTGGAGGAGGAGCGCTGGGCCACGGTCGAGTGCTCGATCGAGGCCCGCCTGGCCCTCGGGCAGCACCGCGCGCTCGTCGGCGAGCTGGGCGACCTCGTCGAGCGGGCCCCGCTGCGCGAGTCGCTGTGGGGCCAGCTCATGCGGGCCCTCTACCGCTGCGGCCGCCAGGCCGAGGCCCTGCGCGCCTACGAGCGGCTCCGCCAGATCCTGGCCGACCAGCTCGGCATCCTCCCCTGTGCCGAACTCGCCGGCCTGGAGCGGGCGGTGCTCGCGCAGGACCCCGCGCTCGACTGGCAGGACGGCGCCGCCGGCCCCGGCGGCGCCGACCAGCTCGCTGGCCACCTTCCTGTTCACGGACGTCGAGCACTCGACGGCGCGCTGGGACCGGGACCCGGGGGCCATGAGCCAGGCCCTGCAGGACCACGACGCCCTGGTCCGCGACGCCATCACCCGCCACCGCGGGCACGTGTTCGGGCACCCCGGCGACGGGTTCTGCGCCGTGTTCCAGGTGGCGTCGGACGCGGTCGAGGCCGGGCTCGACGCCCAGCTGCGGCTGTCCCGGCTCAGCTGGGCCGGCCACGAGCCGCTCGACGTCCGCATGGCCGTGCACACCGGCGACGCCGAGCAGCGGGACGGCAACTACTTCGGGGTCACCGTCAACCGGGTGGCCCGCCTGCGGGACGCGGCCCACGGCGGGCAGGTGCTCGTGTCGGCGGCCACCCGCGAGCTGGTGGTCGACTCGGCCCCGGCGGACACCGAGCTGGTGGACGTGGGCACGTGGCTGTTCGAGGGCTTCGCCCGGGCCGAGCGGGTGTACCAGCTCCGCCACCCCGGGCTCACCGCCGGGTTCCCGCCGCTGCGCTCGGGGCGGCCCCACACCGGCGCCCTCCCCCGCCCGGCCACCAGCTTCGTGGGCCGGCCCGACGAGTGCGAGCACGTCGCCGGCCTGCTGCGCGCCGGCCAGCTCGTGACCGTGACCGGCGAGGGCGGGCTGGGCAAGACCCGCCTGGCGCTCGAGGTCGCCCGCCGGGCCGGGCTGGCCGACTACCCCGACGGCGTGTGGTTCTGCGACGTGTCGTCCGTCCGGGACGCCGACGGGCTGGCCGAGCACCTCGCCGCCAGCCTCCGGCTGGCCACCGGGGGCGGCGACGCCCGCCGGGCGGTGCTGGCCGCCATGCCCCGGGCCCGCCTGCTGCTCGTCGTGGACAACTGCGAGTCCCTGCGGCCCGACGTGGCCCGCCTGGTGGGCGACATGCTGGCCGCCGGCCCCGACGTGCGGATCATCGCCACCAGCCGCGCCCCGCTGCGGGTCCAGGGCGAGCAGGTCCTGCCCCTCGACCCGCTGGGCCTGCCGGGCCAGGGCGGCGACCACGGCGACGGCCCCGCGCCCGCGGTCCAGCTGCTCGTGGACCGGGCCCTGTCCGCCGGCGCCCGCGTGGTGCCCGAGCACCCGGCCCTCGGCGACATCGTGCTGCGCCTCGACGGCCTGCCCCTCGCCATCGAGCTGGCGGCCCCCCGGCTCGCCACGATGTCGCCCGGCGCCGTGGCCGCCCGGCTGGTGCGCCGCCTCGACCTGCTGGCCCCGGCGCCCGCAGGGTCGCCGGCCCGCCACGAGACGCTGTGGGCCACCGTCGACTGGTCGTTCCAGCTGCTGGGGAACGACGCCCGCACGCTGTTCGCGGCGCTGTCGGTGTTCCGGGGCGGCTGGACGCTCGACGAGGCCGAGCGCATCGCCCCCGCCGCCGGGCTCGACGAGTCCACCGTGGCCCCGCTGATGGCCGAGCTGGTGGAGCAGTCGATGGTCCGCATCGACCTGCCACCCGAGGGCTCGGCCCGCTACGACATGCTCAGCCCCATGTGGGCCTACGCGGCCGACCACCTCGAGCAGCGCGGCCTGGCGGCGACCGTCGCCGACCGCCACGCGGCGCACTTCCTGCACCTGGCCGAGGAGGCGGTCCCCCACCGCCGGGGCCCGCGCGAGCCGGCCTGGGTCGCGGGCCTGCGGGCCGAGTCCGACAACCTGCGGGCCGCCTACGAGTGGTTCGTCGCCTCCGGCCGGATCCGGGACGCGCTGCGGCTGATGACGGCCCTGGTCGACGAGCTGCTCATGCGCGAGCAGCGCGAGATCGGGCGCTGGGCCGAGGCGCTCCTGATGCACGAGGGCGCCCGCGACGAGCCGCTGCGGGGCGTGGCGCTGGCCATCGCCGGCATCACCGCCGGCGTCGAGGGCCGGCTGGACGACGCCCGGCGCCACTGCACCGCGGCGCTCGAGGTGACGACCGATCCCGCCGTCGGGCCGTGGTGGATCGCCCACAACACGCTGGCGTTCCTGGCCGCCGCCGACCCCGACCAG
Source organism: uncultured Acidimicrobiales bacterium (assembly GCA_963759225.1). Classification (GTDB taxonomy): domain Bacteria; phylum Actinomycetota; class Acidimicrobiia; order Acidimicrobiales; family VFJN01; genus ZC4RG19. The sequence continues at coordinate 171,186 of CAVWYL010000008.1, forward strand.
TCGATCTGGGCCGGCCACCTCACCGCCATGGAGGCCCACAGCGCCGCCACCGGCGACCCGCTGGCCGCAGCGCTGGCCGACTTCGACCGGGCCCTGATCTACACGCTGGCCGGCCGCCCCGACCTGGGGGTCGAACCGGCCGAGTCGCTGCTCGACCTCGCCGCCGAGCGCAACAACCCGTCGCTGCGGGCCATGGCCCTGCTGACCCACGGCCGGGCCACGATGGGCACCGACCCCGACCGGGCCCGGGTCGAGCTGCACGAGGCGCTGGCGGTGGCCTCGGCGGCCCACAACTCGATCGTCGTGCAGCAGGCCATGCGGCTCATCGAGGAGCTGAACGCCCGCGAAGGCGGCCACGCCGCCGCGCTCGAGGCGCTGCGCACGATCGCCGGGCGGTTCGCCGACGCCGGCAACGTCGCCGAGCAGATCCTCACCGTGATGAGCATGCTCGACCCCCTCGTCGCCCTCGAGGCCTACGAGGTGGCGGCGACCATCTGCGCCGGCCTGGCCCGGACGCCGTGGCGGGCCACGCCCCGGTACATGATCGTGGACGCCACGCTGGCCGAGCGGATCGACCGCGACCGCTACCAGGCCGCCCGCCGGGCGGGGGCCGCCATGACCCCGGCCGACCTCGTCGCCTACTCGTCGATCATGGTCAAGGAGCTGGCGGGTGACGACCGGCCCGCTTGACGACGACCGCCTCGACCAACTCCGCCAGATCGGCGACCCGGATGCCGACGCGCTGGCCGCCGCCCTGCGGGAGGGCCACGAGGACCTCGACGAGCGCGACCTCGTGCGCCTCGTGCTGGACGGGCTGGCCGCCCCGGCCCGGGCCGAGGCCGGTGACCTGCGCGACTGGCTGTTCGGCGGGACCCCCGCTGCCGGACTGGGCCGACCGGGCCCGCATCCGGGCCGGGCAGGAGTTCTTCGCCGACTGGACGCTGCCCGTGTGCACCGCGCTGTTCTGCGCGTCGCTGCCCACCGGCTACGCGGGCGCCGACGGCGTCCAGGTGCTGGCGCTGACGTCGGATCTGGCGTCGAGCGACATGCGCCGGCGCATCGCCGAGACCGCCCAGATGCTGATGGACATCATGGACCCGGGCCCCCGCTCGCCCGACACGCTGGAGCCGGGCGGCCAGGGGCACCTGACCGTGCGGGGCGTGCGCCTGCTGCACGCGGTGGTGCGCGACACCATCCTCACGAGCCCGGCTGGTCACCCACACGTGCGACGAGGCGGTCCCCCGCCGCTGGTGCGCGGCCTGGGGCCACCCGATCAACCAGGAGGATCTGCTCGGCACGCTGCTCACGTTCACGGTGTCGGTGCTCAACGCCCTGGACCGCATCGGGATCCCCTACGACGACGACGGCGCCGAGGGCTACGTCCACGCGTGGTGCGTGGTCGGCGCCCAGCTCGGGATCGATCCCGGGCTGCTGCCCCTGACCCGGGCCGAGGCCACCGAGCTGGCCGACACCATCTACCGGCGCCAGCACGGGGCCAGCGTCGCCGGCGAGCGGCTCATGGACGTGCTCCTGGCGCAGATGGAGCTGGCGATGCCCTGGGGGCTGCGCAAGCTGCCCCGCACCCTGGTCCGGCAGATGACCCGACCGGGGGTGGCCGACCTGGTGGGGGTGCCGAAGGCCGCATGGTGGCGCCCGCTGCTCGACGCGACCCGGGCGACGGGGTCGGCGCTGCGCCGGGTCCCGGGGGCCGACAAGGTGTTTGCGGTGCCGGGCGACCTGCTCGGGCGGTCGATGATCCGCATGTTCGTCGACAGCGAGCTCGACGGGGTCCGGCCCGCGTTCCGGCTCGACGTGACCACGGCCGACGCGCTGGCGGTGACGACCTCCGACGTCCGCCGCGCCCGGCGCCGCGCCCGCGTCGCCACGCGCGCCGCCCGCCGGTCCCCCGCGGTCGAGACCCGGGGGCCGGGCGAGGCGCTGCTGACCGGGCACCGGCCGCCACCGCCCGAGTCGCCGGGCGACGGAGCTGGCGTCGTGATCGGGCCGGGACTGCGCCACGGCGGCATCACCCACGAGCGGGCGGACGGGCAGCACGAGCTCACCTACCGGACGACGCTCGCCACCGCGGCCGAGCGCGTCGACCTGCCCATCTCGGCCGCCGAGGTGCGCGTGATCGCCAGCCGCGGCTACCCGCTGTGGGAGCCGGTCGAGGTGATGCAGCTCCGCAACCGGCGCATCACGCTGGCCTACGGCGACCTGTCGGTGCGGCTGGCCGCGCTCCTGGCCCGGGGCGGCGCCCAGCGCCAGGCCAACTGGTGCACGTTCTCGACGTGGTCCTCCAAGACCATCGGCGGCTGGATCGAGCACGAGCCCCAGCCCGATCCGCTGGAGGACCCGCCGTGGTGGCTGCCCGGGTTCGTGGACGGCTGGCGGCGGCAGGCCCTGCGGTGGCTGATGCAGCGGGACAACGGCGCCACCTACCGGGCGCTGGCCGCCGGCAACCGCTACGTGTTCCTCGAGATCGGCACGGCGTTCGCCCGGTTCCTCGAGGCGTTCGACCCGGTGCCCGCCCCCGCCGGCGCCGAGGCGGCGTGGTCGGCCTACTGGGGGGCGATGCGGCGCGAGCTGGACGACCAGGGCCGCCTCGACCCCAGCTGGATGCTCACGGAGAGCCCGCCGCCCGAGGAGCTGCAGAGCGGCCTGCGCCAGTACTTCGAGGCCCTGTACGCCACCGGCCCCAAGGAGCGGGCCGAGCGGATCCTGGCGGGCAACGTGCTGATCGGGGCCTACGAGCAGCGCCGGGTGCAGGGCTACGTGACGGCGTCGCTGGCCCTGTTCAGCGACCACGCCATGCGCAAGCTGGTGTGCCGGCGGTTCGGGCCGGACCTGTCGTGGCGGGTGTGGCCGTCCTGGCTCTACGCCCGGGGCCTGTCGCGGTTCATGGTCCTGAAGCTCCCGGACGAGACGCTGATGCTGGGGCGCCCGCTGCCGCACCCGGGCCCGCCGGGGACGCCGCTGTTCCCCGACGACCTGCAGGCGGTCACCACCCCGCTGGTCCAGGCCCTGCTCACCCGCTACGACCTGTCCGAGGGCGAGGACGACGGCCGCCGGGTGCGGAACTGGGCGAGCTTCGACGACCGCATGTACTACATCACCAACCTGTTCCGGTCCCGCCAGCAGCACGAGCCCCTGTTCGCCAAGCCGTTCCCGCCGGACGTCGAGCGGAAGCTGCTCGACGGCGAGCTGGCCCCGGGCCCGACGACGGCCGTGGCCCCGGTGCTGCCGGACGGGGACTAGCCGGGGCGGCGGCCGATCTGCACCGTCCGCACGGCCGTGACCGTCAGGTCGTCGCGGCGGTCCACCCCCTGCGGGTCGTCGGGGTCGAGCAGCCGCCCGACCGCCGCACGGTCGTCGGGGTCGAGGCGGTCGCCCAGCTCGTCGCGGGCGGACTCCAGGTGCCTGCGGGCCACCCGCCGCCCGACCTCGTCGAGCGGTGACGTCGCCTCGGCGATGTAGGACCGGGTCCGCACGTCGACGAGCCCGGCCCGCGCCAGCGCCGCCGGCCACCCGTAGGGCAGCGGCGGCCCGCCGAGCTCGGTGCGCAGGTCCTCGAACCACCGGGCCCGGGCCTCGTCGAGGCGGGCCTCGAGCCCGGGCCGCCCGACGCCCGGGTCGTGCGGCAGGCACCGCAGCGGGAGGCCGCCCTCCACCAGCGCCAGCCGGCCGCGGGGCCGCAGCAGCGCCGCCAGCTCGTGCACCGCCGCCTGCTGGTCGGGCACGTGGTGCACGACCCCGGACGCCCACACGACGTCCGCCCCGCCGGCCCGCACGGGCAGGCTCCCGACGACCCCGTGCGCCCGGTACGCCGCCGCGCCCACCAGCTCCAGGAGCCGGGTGTCCCGGTCGACCGCCACCACGACGCCGACCTCGGGCCGGGCGGCGAAGGCGCGCGCCGCGCCCCCCGACCCGGACCCCACGTCCACGACCACGGCGCCCGCCAGGCCCTCGACCGCCCAGGCGGCGGCGCTGGTCACCCACGGGTCGTCGAACGCGGCGGCGAGCGCCAGGGTCCGCACCCAGCCCTCGCCCAGCGCATCGTCGATCCCGGTCACGTGCCGGCCCGCCTAGCCCCAGCCGAGCTGGGTCAGCCGCCGGTCGCCGATGCCGAAGTGGTGGGCGATCTCGTGGACGACGGTCACCTTGACCTGCTCCACGACGTCGTCCTCGGTGGCGCACAGCGAGCAGATCGGCAGGCGGAAGATCGTCACCCGGTCGGGCATCGTCATGCCCGGTGCCGTACCAGGCCCCCCGCTCGGTGAGGGGCACACCCTGGTAGCGGCCGAGCAGGTGGCCGCCGACCACGCCGTCCTCCACCACGACCGCCACGTTGTCGATGTAGCGGGCCAGCGCGTCGGGGATGCCGTCGAGCGCGGTGCCCACCAGCTCCTCGAACCGGTCGGGCGGCACCTCGATCACCGCCAGGATGCTACGCACCCGAATACTGTCTGCCACGGTGGCCGTGCCGATCCTCGACGATCTCGACGACGCCCAGCGCCGGGCGGTGACCTCGCCGGCGCGCCCGCTCGCCATCCTGGCGCCGGCCGGGTCCGGCAAGACCCGGGTCCTGGCCCGGCGCATCGCCTGGCGGGTCGAGGCCGGCGACGCCGACGCCAGCCACGTCCTCGCCCTCACCTTCACCCGCAAGGCCGCGGGCGAGCTGCGGGACCGCCTCGGGGCGCTCGGCCTGCGCTCGGGCGTGGCCGCCGGCACGTTCCACAGCGTCGCCTACGCCCAGCTGCGGGGCTGGTGGGCCGACCAGGGCCGGGCCGCGCCGGCGCTGCTGGCCCGCAAGGCGCCCGGTGCTGTCCGGCATCGTCGCCGGCGTCCCGGTGACGGTGGCCCAGCTGGCGGCCGAGATCGAGTGGGCCAAGGCCCGCCTGGTCGGCCCCGACGACTACGCCGGCGCCGCGGCCGCCGCCCGCCGCCGCCCGCCCGCCGCCGCGGAGCGGGTCGCGGACCTGTACCGCCGCTACGAGGACGACAAGCGCCGGGCCCGCATGGTCGACTTCGACGACCTGCTGCGGCTGTGCAGCCACCTCGTCGAGACCGAGCCGGCGTTCGCCGCCGCCCAGCGCTGGCGGTTCCAGCACCTGTTCGTCGACGAGTTCCAGGACGTCAACCCGCTGCAGCTGCGGCTGCTCGACGCCTGGCGGGGCGACAGCTACGACCTGTGCGTCGTCGGCGACCCCCACCAGGCCATCTACGGCTGGAACGGGGCCGACGCCGGGTTCCTGTCGGGGTTCCGGCGGCTGTACCCGCCGGCCGAGGTCATCGCCCTCGACGGCAACTACCGGTCCACGCCCGAGATCCTGGCCGCGGCGGCGGACGTGCTCGGCCGGGCCGGGGCCGGCGAGCCCACCGTCGTGGCCACCCGGGTCGAGGGCCCGGCGGTCCGGCTGGAGCGCCACGCCAGCGAGCACGACGAGGCCCGGGCCATCGCCCGGGCGGTGCGGGACCGCCACGGGCCCCGGGCCGCCTGGTCGGCGCAGGCGGTGCTGGTCCGCACCCACGCCCAGGTCCCGGTGCTCACCGACGCCCTGCGGATGACCGGGGTGCCCCACCACGTCAAGGGCGCGGACGGCATGCTCGACCGGCGCGAGGTGCGGTCCGCGCTCGACATGCTGCGGCGGGGCGAGCCGACGCTGGCGGCCTGCCTGCCCGACCTGGTCACGGCGGCGGCCGAGGCCGAGGGCGAGGCGGCCGCCGACCTCGGCGTGGTCGCCGCCATGGCCCGGGACCACCTGCGGCTCGACCCGCGGGCCACCGCGCCGGGGTTCGTGTCGTGGCTGGTGGCCACGCTGCAGGCCGAGAGCGGCGACACCCGCCGGGACGCGGTCACGGTGGCGACGTTCCACGCCGCCAAGGGCCTCGAGTGGCCGGTCGTCCACCTGGCGGGGCTGGAGGACGGCCTCGTCCCCATCACGCACGCCCGCACGCAGGCCCAGCGGGCCGAGGAGGCCCGGCTGCTGTACGTGGCCATGACCCGGGCGGAGGACGAGCTGCGCTGCTCGTGGGCCGCGCAGCGCAGCTTCGGGGGGACGCCCACCGAGCGGCGGCTCACCCCGTGGCTCACCGGCCTGGCCGAGCGCCAGCGCGACCGCCCCGACGACGGCGCGGCGCCGAGCCCGCAGTGGCGCCGGCACCTGGCCGAGCAGCGGGCCGCGCTGGCGGGCGCGCGCGCCGGAGCCGCCGGAGGCGCCGGAGCCGCTGGCCGCCCTGCACGCGTGGCGGGCGGAGCGGGCCCGGGCCGCCCGGGCCGAGCCCGCGTCCGTCATCGACGACCACCTGCTGGAGGCGATCGCGGCCCGGATGCCGGCGACGCAGGACGAGCTGGTGGCCGTCCCCGGCATGGGCCCGCTGCTGGCGGCCCGGGTGGGCGACGACCTGCTCGCCGCCCTGCACCCGTCCCCGCAGGCGAGCTGAGAGGCGGCCGATGGACTTCATGCTCGACCAGGTGTTCGCGGCCGGCGGGGACGCCGTGGCCCGGGCCTACGCCAGCGCCGAGCTGTACGAGCACCTCGTGGGGCTGCCGAAGCTGTCGACGCCCGACGTCCTCGACCACCGGGTCGACGGCACCACCGTCCGCCTGCAGCTCCGCTACAAGTTCATCGGCGACCTGTCGCCCGCGGTCACGGCCGTCGTCGATCCGGACAAGCTGACCTGGGTCGAGCACAGCGAGCACGACCTGGCCGCCCGCCGGGTCCGGTACCGCCTGGCCCCGGACCACTACGCCGACCGGCTGCAGTCGTCGGGCTCGTGCGCCATCACCGACCGCACCAACGGGGGCAGCGTCCGCACCGTGACGGGGTCGCTCAAGGTCCGGGCGCTCATCGTGGGAGGTGCGGTCGAGCGGGCCATCGTGTCGGGCCTGAAGGAGCACCTGGCCGCCGAGGTCGCCCTGGTCGACCAGTACATCGCCGACCACACACAGTGAGTTTCGGGTTGACGCTGGCGCGGTGCGGGCGCGACAAGGGGAACATGGGCGACCCACTCGACTTCTACACGAACGAGGGGGGCTGGCCGTACCCGGACGACGAGCGACGACGACCGGGTCACGGACCCGGAGGACCTGCGCTCCGGCTCGGACGACGACCTCGTCGCCCTGCACGCCATCGCCCCCCACCTGTTCGACGGCCTGACCCCGACGCAGCGGGCGGTGGTGGTGGCCCGGTTCGGCCTCGGCGGCGGCGAGCCCATGACGCTGGCCGAGATCTCGACCACGCTCGGCCTGACCCCGTCCCGCACCCGCGGCTACCTGGCCGGCGGCCTGGCCTCCCTGCGCACCACGCTCGGCGACGGCGCCTGACCCGGCCCGGCCCCGCTCAGTCCTCGAAGGCCTCCTCGCGCTGGCGGCGCAGCTCGGCCAGCTTGGCGAAGTCGATGGCCACGAACAGGCCCTCGGCCTCGGCGCACAGCCGGTCGCCCGCGTGCAGCGTGCCTTTCGTGTACGTCTTGCGGCCCGACATCTCCGTCACCCGGCCCTCGAACCGCAGGTCCGTGTGCAGCGGGGTCGGGCTGCGGTAGTCGATCGTCAGCTTGGCGGTCATGCCCGGGCGCTTGCCCAGCGACTGGGTCGAGCCCAGCACCTCGTCGAACGCGGCGGCCACGTACCCGCCGTGGACGCACCCGGGCGGGCCCTCGTAGGCCGACCCGAAGTGGGCGGCGCCCCGCAGCACGTCGCCCTCGGCCCACAGCTCGATCGGCGGGGCCAGCGGGTTGGCCCGGCCCAGCATGGGGCTGTGGTCGAAGAACGTGAAGTTCTCCTGGCCGGCCAGCGTCGACTCGCCGAAGCCCTCGTACACCGACCGCGTCGGGAAGGCGTCGAGCCGCTCGGCCAGGCGCTCCAGCTCGGCGGCCACCGCCGCCAGCTCCTCGGCCGGGGCCGGGCTGCCGTGGAGCCGGTCCACGATGCGCCGCAGCGCGTCGCCCGTGCGGTGCAGCTCGGCCCGCCGGGGCGTCGGCGGATCGACCCGGGCCCTGACCAGCCACTCCGGCCAGCCCTCCGAGCCCGGGGTGACCACCTCGGGCGGGATGTCGGGCAGCTCGGGCACGGGCATGGTCAGCGTCCTCTCAGGCGGGGATGTCGACGTCGACGAACAGGGGGGCGTGATCGCTCGGCTTGGCGCCCTTGCGGGCGTTGCGGTCGACCAGGGCCCAGGTGACCCGGTCGGCCAGGTCGGCGGACAGCATGACCAGGTCGATGCGCATGCCCCGGTGCTTGGGGAAGTTACCGGCCCGGTAGTCCCACCAGCTGAACAGGTCCCCGACGCCCGCGTAGCGCTCCCGGAAGGCGTCCCGCAGGCCGGCGGCCTCCAGCGCGTCGACGGCGGCCCGCTCCTCGGGCGTGACATGGGTGTCGCCCACGAACGCGGCCGGGCTCCACAGGTCGACGTCGTCGCGGGCCACGTTGAAGTCGCCGCACAGCGCCACGGGCCGCCCCGGGGCGGCGTCGGCCTCGACGTGGGCCCCCAGCCGGGCCAGCCACGCCAGCTTGTGGTGCCAGTGCTCCGAGCCCACCGACCGGCCGTTGGGCACGTACACCGACGACACCCGCACGCCCCCGCACGTGGCCGTCACCAGCCGGGCCTCGGCGTCGGCGGGACCGCCGTCGGCGAAGCCGGACACCGGGTCCTCCAGCCCGACCCGGCTGAGGACCGCGACACCGTTCCAGCGCCCCTCGCCGTGGTGGACGCTGTCGTAGCCCCCGGCCAGGAACTCCATGGCCGGGAACGCGGTGTCCGACGACTTCGTCTCCTGGAGGCACACGACGTCGGGCTGCGCGATGTCCAGCCAGCCGGTCACGCGTTGCATGCGGTCCGCCGTGAGCGCGTTGACGTTCCAGGTGGCGATGCGCACGGCACCGCAAACTACTCCTGGGCGGGCATCCCGCCGGCGACGCCTGCGCCGCGCTCAGACCTCGCGCGACGGCCTTGCACGCAGCGCGGCGTTCGTTCGTGTCGGCATCCGGTACGGGCGAGCGCCGTTTGCGGGCGCAACCGCCCGGCCGGGCCGGGATCAGTCGACCGCGGCCGCCCTGTCGCCGTCCGGTGACGGATCGCCTGCGTCCCCCGCGGGGCTCTCGGCCGCCGCCACCGCCTTGCGCGCTCCCCGCTTGCGCACGGGGGCCGGGGACGCCTCCTCGACCGGCGCCGCCGCCTTCGCACCCCGCTTGCGCGCCGGGGCCGCGGCCGCCGGCGCGTCCGTCGCCGCGGCCGCGCTTCCGGGCGCCGCGTCGGCCGGCGTGTCGGCGGGAGCAGCCGCGTCCGCAGGAGCCGGTTCGGCGGCCTTGCGCGCCCCTCGCTTCCGCGCCGGCGCCGGCGTCGGCCGCGGGCGGGGCCGCCTTCCGGGGTCGCCGCCGCCATCCGCGCCCCCCGCTTGCGGGCCGGTGCTGCCGGTGCCGGCTCAGGCGGCGCCTCCGCGGCCTTCCTCCCGCCCCGCTTGCGGGCCGGTGCTTCCGGTTCCGCCTCGGCCGCCTTCGTCGCACCCCGCTTGCGGGCGGGGGCCGCAGCTGCCGGCTCGTCCGCGGGCGCGGCCGCCTTCTTCGCCGCCCGCTTGCGGGCCGGTGCGGCCCCGTCCGGGTCCGGGGCGGAGACCGTCGCCTTGGCCGCCCGCTTGCGGGCCGGCTTGGCGGGGGCCGCGGCGTCGGGGGTCGCCGCGACCGTCGTGTCGACGTCGCCGTCGGGCTCCGACGGCTCGGGCAGCGTGGCCGCCGGGACGTCGACGATGCCGGGCAGCGCCAGGTCGATGCCCCGCCGGGGCGGGTCGATCGTCACCACCACGAACCGGCGGGTCTCCCCCACCCGCAGCATCTCCTTGGCGCTGCGGGGGGCGGGGTCGGCCAGGTTGCGCAGCGGGACGTAGGCCCGGGCGTCGCCCACCAGCACGTAGGCCCCGTGGGAGCTGAACCGCTCGATCGTGGCCTCGACCTCGCTGCCCACCGGGTACTCGCCGACGAACTCGATGAACGGCATCGCCTCGTTGTACGGCTCGACACCGCGCCCGGGGCCACCCTTGGCCGAGCGGCGTCGTCCAGGCCGTCGGTGCTCGGCTCGGGGGCCGCCTCGACCACGGCCGCGGCGGCGGCCTTCGCCGGCTTCGACGACCGGCGGCGCCGGGTGGGCTTGGCCTCCGCCTCGCCCGAGCCGTTGCCCGCGGCGGCGCCGGCGGCGTCCGCGGCCTCGGCGGCGTCGGCCACCTCCGGTCGCGACCTTGGCCACCTTGTCGGCCGTCTTGGCGACCTTGCGGGCCTCGCTCACCGACCGCCGGCTGGTCGGCCCCCGCACCGGGGCCCGCTCCATGAACACCCAGCCCACGTGGGGCACCGGCTTGCCGCCGATGAGCCGCCCGCGCTCGAACAGCCACGGGTACTCGCCGTGGAACTCCTGGAACGAGTCGTTGGACAGGATCGACGCCCCGGCCCGCTTGGCGATCTGCAGGACGAACGCGTCGCCCCGGCCGATGGCGCCCGCCGGCGGGGTGATCAGCTCGTTGGCGTTGACCGCGTCCTCGTAGGTCTGGCGTTCCTTGCGGTCGATGCGGTTGGGGAAGGTGGCGTCGACCACGACGGTGACGTGGTCGGGCTGGTACTCCTCGATGAACGCCGACACCGCCTCGTCGAGCTGGGCGAGGCTGGGCGCGTCGCGACCCTCGGTGGCGATGTTGGATCCGTCGACGATGACGTGTGCGATCTTCATTCCGGGCTGCATTCAACCAAATGAACGGGCGACTCGGGCGGACCGGTGCCGCTACGGTGCCAGCGATGGCCACCTCGACGGCCGAGGTCACCGACCTGCTGCAACACCTGATCCGCAATGCCTGCGTCAACGACGGCACACGCGGATCGGGGTTCGAGACCCGCAGCGCGGACCTCCTGGCAGGATACTTCGACGGCGCCGGTCTCGACGTGCAGCGCTACGAAGCCGGTCCCGGGACGGGCCAGCCTCGTGGCCCGCATCGAGGGCCGGCGGCCCGACGCCCCCACCCTGTTGCTGATGGGCCACACCGACGTCGTGCCCGCCAACGCCGACCGCTGGCGCCACGATCCCTTCGGCGGCGAGCTCGTCGACGGCGAGGTCTGGGGCCGCGGCGCGATCGACATGCTCAACCTCACCGCCTCGATGGCCGTCGCCACCCGCAACCTGGCCGCCTCCGGGTTCCGGCCCGACGGCACGCTGATCTACCTGGCCGTGGCCGACGAGGAGGCGCTGGGCACCTGGGGCGCCGAGCACCTCACCCGCCACGAGCCCGACGCCGTCGGGGCCGACTACGTCATCACCGAGACCGGGGGCATCCCGGTCACCGGCGGCGACGGCGACGTGCGCCTGCCCGTGCTGGTGGGCGAGAAGGGCTCGTGCTGGTGCACGCTGCGCATCGGGGGCACGCCCGGCCACGCGTCCCAGCCCTACGCCACCGACAACGCGCTCGTCACCGCGGCCCGCGTCGTGCAGCGCCTGGCCGACTACCGGCCCGCGACCCGCATCCACGACTCCTGGCGCCGCTTCCTCGAGGGGATGGCCCTGCCCGACGAGGTCGTCGCCCCGCTGCTCGACCCCGACCGGTTCCTCGACGCCCTCGCCACCCTGCCGACGGGCATGGCCCGGCAGTTCCACGCCTGCACCCACACGACGATCGCCCCCACCGTGGCCCACGGCGGGACCAAGACCAACGTCATCCCCGACGCGGTCGACGTCCAGCTCGACATCCGCACGCTGCCGGGCGAGACGCTGCCCGACGTGCAGGCCATGCTCGACGAGGCGCTCGGCGACCTGGCCGACCGGGTCACGATGGTCGAGGTCCACGACGACCCGGCCACCGAGTCGCCGGTCGACACCCCGCTGTGGGACAGCCTGTCCCGGGCCAGCCGGGCGTTCTACGCCGACAGCCACATCGTGCCGATGCTCAGCGTGGGCGCCACCGACGCCCGGTTCTTCCGGCGGCTCGGCACCACGGCGTACGGCTTCGGGCTGTTCAGCGAGAAGCTGACGTTCGACGACTACGTCACGATGTTCCACGGCGACGACGAGCGGGTCGACCTCGAGTCGCTGCGCCTGTCGACCGAGCTGTGGGAGGCCGTGGCCCGGGACCTGCTCGCCCCGTAACGCGTCCCACTAGTCTCGGCGGACCATGCCGATCCGCGCCGTGATCTTCGACTTCGGCGGGGTGATCCTGACCAGCCCGTTCGAGGCGTTCGCCCGCTACGAGGCGGACAACGGGCTCCCCGCCGGCCTGCTCCGGCGGCTCAACGCCACCGACCCCGACACCAACGCGTGGGCCCGGCTCGAGCGCAGCGAGGTCGACCTGGCCACCTTCGCCGACCTGTTCGAGGCCGAGGCCCGGGCGGCCGGGCACGCCGTCGACGGCCGGGCCGTGCTCGGCCTGCTGGCCGGGCAGCTGCGCCCGGCCATGGTCGAGGCCCTGCGCCGCTGCCACGAGCGGCTGAAGACCGCGATGCTCACGAACAACTTCGGGCCCGGCGCCCCGCGCCGACGGCGCCGGCCGCCACCGGCGCGATGGCCGACGTGCTCGACCACTTCGACGTCATCGTCGAGTCGAGCCGGGTGGGGCTGCGCAAGCCCGACCCCGCCATCTACCGGCTCGTGTGCGACGAGCTGGGGGTCGAGCCGGAGGAGGCCGCGTTCATCGACGACCTGGGCGTCAACCTCAAGCCCGCCCGGGCCCTCGGCATGACCACGATCAAGGTCGGCGACCCCGACGTCGCCCTGGCCGAGCTGGAGGCCGCCGTGGGCTTCCCGCTGCGCTGAGCGATGCGGGTGCGGGGGGCGCTGGCCGGGCTGGCGCTGGCCGCCGCGCTCGTCGCCGGGTGCGGCGGGGACGGCGACGGCGGGGACGCCGGCGGCTCCACCACCGAGGACACCGGCGACGGCGGCGACACCGCCACCGGCGAGGGTGACGGTGCGACCAGCCGGGCGTGCGGGCTGCTCACGACCGACGAGGTGGGCGAGCTGTTCGGCGAGCCGGCCGAGGTGGTGCCGGGCGAGGCCGGCGTCGACGACGTGGCCAGCAACTGCCTGTGGCAGGCCGAGGTGGGCGACGCCGACGCGCCCACGCTCTACCAGCTGGAGCTGTCGGTGTACGAGGGCGGCGAGCCGCTCGACAGCTCGCTGTGGGGCGGCGAGCCGGAGCCGCTCGACGGCCCCGGCGACGAGGCGTTCGTGGTCCGCAGCGACGCCACGGGCGGCACCACCGCCGGGTTCCGCGAGGACGGCACCGCGGTGCTGCTGCGCTACGGGATCCTGCTCGGCGAGGACGCGCCCGACCCGTCCGCCCAGTCCGACGAGGTCGTCGGCCTGCTGGAGGACGTGGCGGAGCGGCTGGGCTGAGCTCAGCCGGTCGCCTGGAGCGACTCGTACTCCTCGCCGGTGTCCTGCCAGTCCTCGAACTGGATCACGCCCATCTCGGTGAACTTGGTCCGCAGCCAGCCGTCGCCGGCGTCGAGCAGCCCGAGCTTCTTGGTGTTGGGCACGATCTTGGAGAACAGCATCTGCTGGAACATCCCCCGGCCCTGGTCGGCCAGGACGGCGGGCAGGATGTCGGCGGGCTTGATGCCCATGCGCTCCCACACCTCCTGCTGGAGGAAGCGGTCCCGCATCCGCACCGCGGCCTCGAAGGCGAACTCCTGGCGCTCCCGCAGCTCGGCGTGGCTGAGGTCGGCGTAGTACTCCTTCAGCGACAGCACGCCGAAGGCCACGTGGCGGGCCTCGTCGGACATCACGTAGCGGAGCAGCTGCTTGAGCAGCGGGTCGGGCGTCATCTGCTGCATGAACCCGAAGGCGGCCAGCGCCAGGCCCTCGACCATGATCTGCATGCCCAGGTAGGTCATGTCCCAGCGGCTGTCGGAGATGATGTCGTCGAGCAGCATCTTCAGGTGGGCGTTGATCGGGTAGAAGCCGTTCTGCTTCTCCCGGAGGTACTTGGCGAAGACCTCGACGTGGCGGGCCTCGTCCATGACCTGGGTGGACGCGTAGTACTTGGCGTCGATCCACGGCACGGTCTCGACGATCTTGGCCGTGCAGATGAGGGCGCCCTGCTCGCCGTGCATGAACTGGCTGAGCGTCCAGTTGTCCATCTCGATGGACAGGTTGATGAAGTCCTCCTCGGAGAACTTCTCGAGGGGCGTGCCCGTCACGTCGGCCCGCATGTCGGCGAACTGGAGGCGCTGCAGCTCCGCGTTCTTCACCAGGTCGACGTCGGTGTCCCACGGGAGGTCGGTCTCGCCGTTCCACTGGGCGTGCTTGGCCTTCTCGTACAGCTTGTTGAGCGCCGGCCGGGCGCCCTTCTCGTAGTCCCAGGTGAAGATGGCGTCGGCGTTGTCCTCGACCGTGTGGATCGCCTCGTCGACGTCGGTGTTGCTGACGGCGAGGATCGCCTCCAGGTCGTTGATGTCGTCACGACCGATGATTTCGGCATTCGCGGCGTACGGGTCGAGCGCCATGGGACCCCCTCGGTCGGGTGGCTCGGTCGATCTGATAACGGTCATTATTGTCGCTACGCCGTAAGGGCGAAAGACGACGTTCTGTGACCTTGGTCACCGGGCGGCAGGCGTTCTGCTTCGCAGCGGGCCGCTCGGGCCACGGCTACGCCTGATCGGCGCAGCCTCTTGGCTTCCCGCTCTTGCTGCTTCGCAGCGGGCCGCTCGGGCCACGGCTACGCCTGTCGGCGCAGCCTCTCAGTCGACGGACAGCGCGGCGTCGAGGATGGCGTCCTGCTCCTGCACGTGGATCGTGTGGGAGCCGGTGGCCGGCGAGCCCGACTCGTAGCGGCTCACCCGCAGGACGGTGTGGCTCTCGGCGAACTTCTCGGCCAGCCGGTCCTGGGCGAAGGCCCAGGCGCCCATGTTGGCCGGCTCCTCCTGGAGCCACACGATCTCGCCGGCCGCCGGGTAGCGGGCCACGACCTCGTCGAGCTGGTCGTACGGCCACGGGTAGAGCTGCTCGACCCGCACGACCGCCACCGGCGCGTCGCGCTTGTCGCGCTCGGCCAGCGCCTCCTGGCCCACCTTGCCCGAGCACAGCACGATGCGGCGCACGGCCGCGGGGTCGGCGACCCGGGGGTCGTCGAGCACCTCGCGGAACGAGCCGCTGGTCAGGTCCTCGATCGGCGAGCGGGCGGGCTTGGCCCGCAGCAGCGACTTGGGCGTGAACACGACGAGCGGCTTGCGCACGTCCCGCACCATCTGCCGGCGCAGCAGGTGGAAGTACTGGGCGGCGGTGGTGGCGTTGGCGACCTGGATGTTGTCCTCGGCGCACAGCGTGAGGAACCGCTCGAGGCGGGCCGAGCTGTGCTCGGGGCCCTGGCCCTCGTAGCCGTGGGGCAGCAGCAGCACGAGCCCCGACGTCTGGCTCCACTTGTCCTCGGCCGCCACCAGGAACTGGTCGATGATCGTGCTGGCCCCGTTGACGAAGTCGCCGAACTGGGCCTCCCACGCCACCAGGGCCTCCTTGTTGGCCACCGAGTAGCCGTACTCGAAGCCCACCGCCGCGTACTCCGACAGCAGCGAGTCGTAGATCCAGAACTTCCCCTGCTCCGGCCCGAGATGGGCCAGCGGCGCCCACTCCCGGCCGGTCGACGTGGTCGACCAGCACGGCGTGGCGCTGGCTGAACGTGCCGCGGCGGGTGTCCTGGCCGGCCAGCCGGATGTCGGTGCCCTCCAGCAGCAGCGAGCCGAAGGCCAGGGCCTCGGCCGTGGCCCAGTCGACCTCGCCGTCGCCCCGGACCATCTTGTCCCGGGTCTCGAACTGCTTGGCCAGCTTGGGGTGGACGTTGAAGTCGTCCGGCCAGCCGCTCAGCGTGTCGTAGATGCGGTCGAGGACGGCCCGGTCGACGCCGGTCTCGACCCGGGGCAGGACACCGACCGCCGGCGCCGGCTCGGCCGCCTTGAGGTTGGCGGGCGGGGACGACTGGCGGGTCTCGTCCAGCGCCTGCTGGAGCCGCTTCTGGTAGTCGTCGAGGGCCTGCTCGGCCTCCTCCAGCGTGAGCTGCCCCCGCTTGACCAGCGACTCGGTGAACAGCTTGCGCACCGAGCGCCGGTCGTTGATCTTGGCGTACATCAGCGGCTGCGTGTAGCTGGGGTCGTCGCCCTCGTTGTGCCCGTAGCGCCGGTAGCTGACGAGGTCGATGACCACGTCCTTGTGGAACCGCTGGCGGTAGGCGTAGGCGAGCCGCGCCACCCGCACGCACGCCTCGGGGTCGTCGCCGTTGACGTGGAAGATCGGGGCCTGGACGATCTTGGCGGCGTCGGTCGAGTAGAAGCCCGACCGGGCGGCCTCGGGCGTGGTGGTGAACCCGATCTGGTTGTTGACCACGATGTGGATGGTGCCGCCCACCCGGTAGCCCTTGATGTCGCTCATGTTGAGCGTCTCGGCCACGACGCCCTGCCCGGCGAAGGCGGCGTCGCCGTGCATGAGGATCGGCAGCACCGAGAACGCCTCGGGGTCGTTGATCTGGTCCTGCTGGGCCCGGACCATGCCCTCGACCACCGGGTCGACCGCCTCGAGGTGGCTGGGGTTGGCGGCCAGCTCGACGTCGATCTCGTTGCCGGCCCGGCTCTGGAACTTGCCGACCTGGCCGAGGTGGTACTTCACGTCGCCCGAGCCCTGGACGGCCGTGGGGTCGAGCGTGCCCTCGAACTCCTTGAACACCTGGTCGTAGTTCTTGCCCACGATGTTGGTGAGCACGTTGAGCCGCCCCCGGTGGGGCATGCCCATCACGGACCCGGCCAGGTGGTCGTCGGCCGCGGCCTCGAGGATGGCGTCGAGGATGGGGATGAGGCTCTCGCTGCCCTCGATGCCGAACCGCTTCTGGCCGATCCACTTGGTGCCGAGGAACCGCTCGAAGGCCTCGGCGGCGTTCAGCCGCTCGAGGATGTAGCGCTGGTCCTCGGTGTCGAGGCTCTGCTGGCTCTGGCTCTCGACCTGCTCCTGGATCCAGTGCTGCTCGTCGAGGTCCTGGATGTGCATGTACTCGATGCCGATCGTGCGGCAGTAGGCGTCGCGCAGCACCCGCAGGATCTCGGACAGGGCCATGCGGTCGCGGCCGTCGAGCGCGCCGGTCAGGAACTCGCGGTCGAGGTCCCAGATGGTGAGCCCGTAGGTGGCGGGTCGAGCTCGGGAGCCATGTGCGGCTCCTTCCACCGCAGCGGGTCGAGGTCGGCGATGAGGTGGCCCCGCACCCGGTAGACCCGGATGAGGGTGGCCACCGCCATCTGCTTCTCCAGCATCGACTCGGTGCGGTCGATGGGGTTGACGTCGCGGCGCCACTGGATGGCCTCGTAGGGCACGCCCAGGCTGAGGAAGATCTCGTCGTAGAAGCCGTCGGCGCCGAGCAGCAGCTCCTCGACCCGCTTGAGGAACCGGCCGGACTCGGCGCCCTGGATGATGCGGTGGTCGTAGGTCGAGGTGACCGTGATGACCTTGGAGGCGCCGAGGTTGGCCAGCAGCACGGGGTCGGCCCCCCGCCACTCGGCCGTGTAGTCGATGGCGCCGACGCCGACGATCGTGCCCTGCCCCGGCATGAGGCGCGGCACCGACTGCTTGGTGCCGATGGTGCCGGGGTTGGTGAGGGTGACGGTGGCCCCGGCGAAGTCGTCGACCGTGAGCTTGTTGGAGCGGGTCTTGCGGATGATCTCCTCGTAGCGGCCCCAGAACGCCCGGAAGTCGAGGGTGTCGGCGTCGCGGATGACCGGCACGACGAGGCTGCGGCTGCCGTCGGACTTCTCGACGTCCACGGCGAGGCCGAGGCCCACGTGCTCGTGGCGGATGACCCGGGGCTTGCCGTCGTCGCCCTCGACGAACGTGGAGCTCATGACGGGCGCCTTCTCGGCGATGGCCCGGACCACGGCGTAGCCGATGATGTGGGTGAAGCTGACCTTGCCGCCGCGGGTGCGGCCCAGGTAGCCGTTGACGACCCGCCGGTTGACCTCGAGCAGCTTGGCCGGCACGTCGCGGAAGCTCGTGGCGGTGGGCACGCCGAGGCTGGCTTCCATGTTCTCGACGATGCGGGCGGCCACGCCCCGCAGGGGCTGACCCGGCTGCTCGGCGGGCTTGCCCGCGTCCTTGGCCGGCGCGGGGGCCGCGGCCGGCTTGGCCGCCGCGGGCGCGGCCGGTGCGGGCGGGGCGGCCGCCGGGGCCGCCGCGCCGTTGGCGGTGGGGGCGGGCGCCGCCGGGGCCGCGGCGCGGGTGGACACGTCGCCGCCGGGCGTGGCCGGGGCGTGGTGGTCGACGTCCCGGCGGTAGTCGGCGAAGAAGTCGCGCCAGCTCTCGCTCACCGAGGTCGGGTCGGCGAGGTACTGCTCGTACATCTCGTCGACGAGCCACGCGTTGGGGCCGAGGTTCTCCGCCGAGATCCGCTGCTGTTGCGATGCGTCACCCACGTCCGTCGATGGTACCGGCGCGAACCCCCAGCCAGACCCGCCGGTACTCTGGTGACGTGCGTCGATGTTGATCGTGCCTGCACCGGGCCCGTGACCCTCCGGCCGGCGGCTGTCCCCATCCGAGACAGTCGTCACAGGAGGACCCTCACCCATGCCCGACACCACCGACCTGGGCCGGCTGCTCGACCGCGCCGCCGGCGCCCTCAGCCAGTCCCATCCCGACCTCGCCGCCGAGCTGGCGGCCCGCGCCGCGCTGGCGCACGAGCCGCCCGACCCCTTCGACGGCTGGACCGGCGACGCCGACGTCGACCGCTTCCGGTGCTTCGGCTACCTCGTCCTGCGCGGCTTCTTCGAGCCCGCGCTGGTCGCAGCCCTCCGGGACGAGGTGGTGGCCACGATGCTGGCGGTCCACGGCGACCGCTACCACGACCGCCCCACCGGACCCGGGCATGCCCGGCCACTACACCTGCCTGCTGGGACCGTGGGCGCCCCGCACGGTCGACCTCGTCGACGGCCGGCGCCTGGTGGGCCTGGCCGAGCGCCTGGTCGGCGGGGCCGTGCTCCCCTCCCCCGTCGACACCCAGGGCATCCGCTTCGCGGACAGCGCCGGCTGGCACAGCGACACCGACATCCGCGTCCGGGCGGTGAAGCTCGTCGCCTACCTGGAGCCGCTGGACGGCGCCACGGGCGCGCTGCGGGTCATGCCGGGCAGCCACCGCCTGCCCGAGCGAGGCGCTCGGCGGCCATCTGCACTCGATCGACGTGGAGGTGCCCGACGTCCCGGCCCAGGTCCTGGCCACCGAGCCCGGCGACGTGATCGCCTTCGATCCGCTGCTGTGGCACGCCAGCTGGGGCGGCCGGGACCGCCACCAGTGGACGACCCTCTACGTCCGCGACGCGATCACGCCGTCGTGGCGCGAGGGCCTGGGCGAGTGGTTCGCGGTGAGCACGTCGGACCGGGACGGCCTGCCCGAGGGCTACCGCCCGTTCGACGCCCGCTGGGTGGCCGACGGGTCGATGGACGTCACCGACCGCCGCTTCGACCAGCGCCACCGGTGGATGTTCCGCTTCCACCGGCTGGGCATCCTCGACGCCTACGGCGTCGCCGGGGCCTTCTCCAGCCGGACCGCGCACTGCTTGTAGTTGGGCTCGCGGGAGATGGGGTCGAACTCGTTGAGGGTGAGCCGGTTGGCGCACTGCTCGTCGAAGTGGAAGGGCACGAACACCTCGCCCTCCCGCACGGTGCGGGTCACGCGGACGCGGATGCGGTCCACCGCGCCCCGCTCCGACACGAGCCGCACGAGGTCGCCGGCGTGGACCCGGTAGCGGCGGGCGTCGGCCGGGTGGACCTCGACCCAGCCCTCCGGGGCCAGCCGGTCGAGGATCTCGACGCGCCCGGTCTTGGTCCGGGTGTGCCAGTGCTCGACGGTGCGGCCGGTGTTGAGCAGCAGCGGGTACAGCCGCCGGGGCCGGTCGCTGATGGGCTTGGGGGTCACGCACTGCAGGCGGGCCCGGCCCGACGGGGTCGGGTAGCGCCGGTCGGCGTACAGCCGCGGCGTCCCCCCGAGCGGGACCGACGGGTCGCCGGTCGGGCACGGCCACTGCACGCCGCCGGCGGCGTCGATGCGCTCGTAGGTGATGCCGCTGTAGTCGCACAGCCGCCCGGACGACACCCGCCGCCACTCGGCGAAGGCGTCGGCGGGCCCGGTCCAGCCGCGGAACAGCTCGTCGCGCACGCCCAGGTGCTCGGCCAGCCCCATCACGATGGCGAAGTCGGAGCGGGCCTCGCCCGGCGGCTCGACCGCAGCCCGGACCCGGGACACCCGGCGCTCCGAGTTGGTGTACGTGCCGTCCTTCTCGCCCCAGATGGCGGCGGGCAGCACCACGTCGGCCAGCGCGGTCGTCGGGGTCTCGAACCCGTCCTGCACCACCAGCAGGTCCAGCCGGCCGAGGGCGTGCTCCAGCAGCTCCCGGTTGGGGAACGACACGACCGGGTTGGTGGCGATGATCCACAGGCCCTTGATGCGGCCGTCGATGACGCCGTTGACGATGTCCGGGTAGGCGCGGCCCCGCTCGACGGGCAGCCGGTCCTCGTCGACGCCCCACAGCGCGGCCAGCTCGCGGCGGGCGTCGGGGTCGTCGTAGGGCCGGTACCCCGGCATCGAGGCGGTGAACCCGGCCTCCCGGGTGCCCATGGCGTTGCACTGGCCGGTGATCGAGAACGGCGCCGCCCCCGGCCGGCCCACGTTGCCGGTCAGCACGCACAGGGTGTTGATGAGGGCGACGGTCTCGGCGCCCTGCACCGAGTGGTTGACCCCCATCGTCCACGCCACGAGGCCCCGGCGGGCGGTCCCGAACGCGAGCGCGGCCCGCCGGACCTCGTCGGCGGGGACGCCGCACTCCCGCTCGACCCGCTCGAGGTCGAACGCCTGCACGTGGTCGACCAGCTCGTCCAGACCGTCCGCCTCCCGGCGGACCCGCTCGAGGTCGACCAGCCCCTCGTCCAGCAGGAGCTTGATCATCCCGTTGAGCAGCGTGACGTCGCTGCGGGGCCGGACCGCCAGGTGCTGGTCGGCGATCATCGCCGTCTTGGTCACCCGGGGATCGACGGTGATGAGCGTGCCCTTGCGGGCCAGCACGCGGGGCACGAGCAGCGGGTGGTTGTCGGCGACGTTGGCCCCGATGAGCAGGATGACGTCGGCCTCGACGAAGTCGTCGTAGGCGCCGGGCGGGCCGTCGCTGCCGAAGCTGAGCTTGTAGCCCGACACCGCCGAGGCCATGCACAGGGTGGTGTTGCCGTCGTAGTGGCGGACCCCCATCCCGAGCCGGACCAGCTTGCCGAGGGCGTAGAACTCCTCGGTCACGAGCTGGCCGGTCGAGAGCACCGCCACCGCCTCCGGGCCGTGCTCGTCGACCAGCCGGCGGAACCCGCCGGCGACCCGGGCGAACGCCTCGTCCCAGGTGGCGGGCCGGCCGTCGACCGTCGGGGTCGTGAGCCGGCCGGGGGCGGCCAGCGTGTGGTGCTCGGACAGGCCCTTCGGGCACAGCCGGCCCTGGTTGACGGGGTGGTCGGGGTCGCCGGTCACCGCCACCGCCCGGCCGTCCCGCACCCCGACCAGCATCCCGCAGCCCACCGAGCAGTAGCCGCACGTGGTGCGGACCCAGCGCTCGGGCGCCCGGGACGCGCTGACCGGGCCGACGAGGTCGTCGTGGGCGTAGGTGTAGCGGTCGCCGCCGTGGTCGACGCCGAGCAGGTGGCGGAGCCGGCGGAGCATCAGCCCCGCCGCCAGGGGCCGGGGATGTTGAGCGGGACCACGGTCACGTAGAACAGGTACCGGCCGATCAGCTCGCCCAGCCCGACCGCCGCCAGGGCCGCGAGCGGCCACCCGGCGAGCGCCAGCCCGGCGCCGCCGGCCGCCACCGCCCAGCGCAGGGCCGTCAGCCCCCCGAACGGGTGCCGGTACAGCGTGACGGTCCCGGTGGCCTCCCGCCGCGGGTCGCGGGACAGGCGGGCGAGGTTGGCCAGCCACACGGCCAGCTGGGCGCCCAGCGCCGCCACGGCCACCACCGGGTGCCCGGTGAGCAGCGGCCCGGTGGCCAGGGCGGTGAGGTAGAACGCCGCGATGGTGAGCGGCGTGTCCCACGAGGGGCGGCCCGGCACCACGTAGAGCCGGCCGCTGGCGAACACGCCGGCCACGCCCACCACCGCCGCCGCGGGGGCCAGGGCGGGGACCCCCACGGCGACGGCGGCCAGTGCGGCGTAGGCGCCGAGCAGCGCCACCTCCCGCGACAGCCACGACCGGCGCAGGTTGCGCAGGGCCTTGACCGCGTGGATCGGGCGGCCGAGGTGGCCCAGCGAGCCGGCGAGGGCGACGCCCGCCACCGCGGCCGCCGCCAGCCGGTCGCCCGCGGATCGCGGCGGTCACGCTGATCCCGAGCGCCACCTGCGTGAGCAGGGTCAGGACCACGAGCGGCCAGTGCGGGTGCTCGGGGTGCAGGTCGACGTCCGAGGCGGCCACCGTCCCGTCCAGGTCGGCGGCCGGCAGGTCGATGCGGGTCGTCGACAGGGTCAGGCCCGACGGCGGCAGGTGGGGGGCGTCGGCGCCGGAGTGGTCGGCGGCCCACGCCGCCACGTCCACGGGCTCGACGTCGAGGGCCCGGGTGGGGCAGGCGCCGACGCACGCGGGCTTGAGCCCCTCCTCCAGGCGGGGCAGGCACATGTCGCACTTCGTGACGATGCGGCGGTCGGGCTGGAACGCGGGCACCGAGTACGGGCAGTTCCAGGTGCAGTACTGGCAGCCGATGCAGTCGTCGGCGTGGTGGGCGACGACGCCGTTGGCCAGCTTCTCGTAGGCGTTGGTGGGGCAGCCGGTGAGGCAGGCGGGGTCGAGGCAGTGGTTGCACGACATCGACAGGTGGAACCGCCGGGTGTGCGGGTGCTCGCCGCCCTCGAACTCGCCCACCCGCCGCCACGCCGTGCCCGGGGGCAGGCCGTTCTGCTCGGCGCAGGCCACCTCGCACGAGTGGCAGCCCACGCAGGAGTCCATGGCGAACGTGAAGCGGTACTGCTCGCCGGCGTCCAGCGGCAGCAGCTCGGGGACGGGCCCGGTCTCGGGCGCCACCCGCAGCGACACGGCCTGCCAAGTCATCGGTTCGCTCGCCGGCGCCCGCTCACGGGTCGCCGTCCGGCACGTCGACCGCGACCCAGCCGTCCTCGACCCGGGCCGGGTAGGCGGGCACGGCCACCTCCGGGTCGTCGAGGCAGGCGCCGGTGCGCAGGTCGAAGCTCTGCTTGTAGACCGGCGACGCCACCTTGGCCACCCCCGCCCGGTCGCCGACGATCCCCCGGGACAGCACCTGCGCACCCGAGAACGGGTCCCGGTTGCCGAGGGCGTACACCTCGCCGGAGGCCAGGCGGAACAGGGCGACCTGGACACCCCGGACCAGGGCGACAGCTCCCCGGTCCGGGGTGAGCTGGTCGAGCCGGCACACCCGCACCCACGCGGGCCGGCGGACGGCGACGGCGGCCACCTGCTCGTCGACGGCGTCGGCGCTCACTGGTGCGGCCTTCGGGCGGCACGCAGTGAGTGATCGGCACTTCGTGCCGAGTACCGCGCTGTGCTGATCATTCGCTCGCTTCGCTCGCTCATCGGGCCACCTCCCCGGTGCGGGCCAGGCGGGAGGGGCGGAGCTCGACCGGCTGGCGCTGCCCCCGGACCCGCAGGTAGGCGGCCGACTGGTCGGGCTCGTCGGTGTTGACGAACGGCCGGAACCGGGCCAGCCGCACGGGGTCGGCCAGCGTCGCCTGCCACTCGCACTCGTAGGTCTCGACGTGGCGGGCCATGTCGGCGTCGAGGTCGGCGCAGATGCCGAGGGCGTCGTCGAGCACCACCGCCTTCAGGTGGTCGAGGCCGCCCTCCAGCTTGTTCAGCCACGTGGCGGTGCGCTCGAGCCGGTCGGCGGTCCGGACGTAGAACATGAGGAACCGGTCGATGGCCCGCAGCAGGCCCTCGTCGTCGAGGTCCTCGGCCAGCAGGACCGCGTGCTGGGGGCGCATGCCGCCGTTGCCGCCGACGTAGAGGTTCCAGCCCCGCTCGGTGGCGATGACGCCGACGTCCTTGCCCTGCGCCTCGGCGCACTCCCGGGCGCAGCCCGACACGGCCAGCTTGATCTTGTGGGGCGAGCGGAGGCCGCGGTAGCGCAGCTCCAGGCGGACCGCCATGCCCACCGAGTCCTGCACGCCGTAGCGGCACCAGGTGTCGCCCACGCACGACTTCACGGTGCGGACCGCCTTGCCGTAGGCGTGACCGGACTCGAAGCCCGCCGCGATCAGCCGCTCCCAGATGGCGGGGAGCTGGTCGACCCGGGCGCCGAACAGGTCGACCCGCTGGCCGCCGGTGATCTTGGTGTAGAGGTCGAAGTCGCGGGCGACCTCGCCGAGGGCGATGAGCTGGGCCGGGGTGATCTCGCCGGCCGGCACCCGGGGGACCACGGAGTAGGTGCCGTCCCGCTGGAGGTTGGCGAGGAAGTGGTCGTTGGTGTCCTGCAGGCTGGCCTGCTCGCCGTCGAGGATGTAGCCGGAGCCCAGCGAGGCGAGCATCGACGCCACCGCGGGCTTGCAGGTCTCGCAGCCGGCGCCGGTGCCGAACCGGCCGACCAGCTCGGCGAAGGAGCGGATGCCGGTCACCCGCACGACCTCGAACAGCTCGGCCCGCGACTGGCCGAAGTGCTCGCACAGCCGGTTGGACACCTCCCGGCCCGCCCGGCGCAGCTCGTCGTCGAGCAGCTCCTTGAGCACGGGGACGCAGCTCCCGCAGCCGGTGCCGGCCCTGGTGCCGGCCGACACCGCGGCCACGTCGTCGAGCTCGCCGCCCGCGATCGCCCCGCAGATCGCGCCCTTGGTGACGTTGAGGCACGAGCACACGGTGGCGGCCTCGGGCAGGTCGGCGGGCCGCAGCCCGGCGGGCTCGCCGCCGGTGGCCGGCAGGATCAGCCGCTCGGGCCGCTCCGGCGCCGGGAGGCCGTTGGTGACGTACTGGAGGACGGTCCCGTAGGCGGCGGCGTCGCCGACCAGGATCCCGCCCAGCACCCGGGAACCGTCGGCCGACACGACCAGCTTCTTGTACACGCCGGCCACCGGATCCGCGAAGGTCACCTCCTCGGCGCCCGGCGTGGCGGCGAAGCAGTCGCCGACGCTGGCGACGTCCACGCCCAGCAGCTTGAGCTTGGTGGAGGTGTCGGCGCCGGTGAAGGTGGCGTCGCCGCCGGCGAGCCGGTCGGCCACGACCTCGGCCTGCCGGTAGCCGGGGGCCACGAGGCCGTAGGGGCGGCCGCCGCGGTGGGCGGCGACCTCGCCGATGGCCCACACGTGGGGGTCGGACGTGGCCAGCATGTCGTCGACGGCCACCCCGCCCCGCTCCCCCATCGTGAGCCCGGCCGCCCGGGCCAGGTCGTCGCGGGGGCGGATGCCGGCGGCGAACACGACGATCTCGGCCGCCAGGGGCGCGGGGGCGTCGTCGCCGTCGCCGAAGGACAGGCCGGCGACCCGGCCGTCGTGGGTGCCGAGCACCGCCGACGCGGCCACGCCGGTGCGGACGTCGATGCCCATGTCCTCGATGCGGCGGCGCAGCGCCCGGCCGCCGGCGGCGTCGAGCTGCACGGCCATCAGCCGGTCGGCCAGCTCGACCACGGTGACCTCGACCCCGAGGGCGCGCAGGGCGCCCGCCGCCTCCAGGCCCAGCAGCCCGCCGCCGATGACCACGCCCCGCTCGCACATCTTCGCCCACGACCGGATGGCGTCGACGTCGTCCAGCGTGCGGTACACGAACACGCCGGCCAGGTCGGTCCCCGGCACGGGCGGCACGAACGGGGCGCTGCCGGTGGCGAGCACCAGCTGGTCGTAGGCCAGGTCGCCGGCCGAGGTGGTGGTCACGGTGCGGCGCCCGGGGTCGAGCGCCTCGGCCCGCTGGCCCAGCAGCAGCCGGATCCCGTGGGCGTCGTGGAAGCCGGCGTCGCCGAGCCGCAACGCCCCGGGGTCGGCCCCGTCGAGCGCCCGGGTCAGGTGGACCCGGTCGTAGGCGGCGTGGCGCTCCTCGCCGAGCACGACGATCTCGTGGCCGGTGTGCAGGCCGCGCTCGACCGCCGCCTCCAGGAACCGGTGGCCGACCATGCCGTTGCCGGCCACGACGATGCGGGGCCGGCTCACGACACCACCCCCACACCCGCCAGGACGGGCACCGTCGGAGCCCCCGACGTCGGGACCGGTGCCGCAGGGAGGTCCGCGGCGAAGCTGCCGTCGGGCTCGACCACGAACCGCGACGCGGCGAGCGCGGCGGCCGCGGCCACCGCCATGACGAGGAACAGCACCCGGGTCGAGGTGAGGATGCCGACGGTCAGGAACACGAGCGCCCCGACGTTCCCGTAGGCCCCGGTCATGCCGGCGATCTGGCCGGACACCCGCTTCTTGACGAGGGGGACGATGGCGAACACCGCGCCCTCGCCCGCCTGGACGAAGAACGAGCACACCATGCAGGCGGCGACGGCGGCGACCCACGGCCACGCCGGTCCGATCGAGGCCATCAGCAGGAAGCCGGCCACGAGGCCCGCGCACAGGGCCGTGAGGGTCCGCTTGCGGCTGCCGAGCACGTCCGACAGGAGCCCGCCCCCCGGCCGGGCCATGAGGTTCATGAACGCGAACCCCGACGCGGCCGCCCCGGCGGCGGCGGGGCCGAGGCCCCAGGTGTCGGCGAAGAACGCGGGCAGGATCGTGACCACGGCCAGCTCCGACCCGAACGTGGCGAAGTAGGCGGCGCACAGCGCGGCCACGTTGCGGAACGGGTAGCGGTCCTCGACCGGGTACTCGCCGGCCAGCGCGGGCCGGTTGACCCGGAACACCGCCAGCTCCTGCACCACCAGCAGGGCCACGACCGCGGCCGTCACCACCCAGAGCGTGGTGTCGGAGATGACGCCCTCCCGCCACACCCGCCAGCCCACGAGCCCCAGCACCGCGGCGAGCGGGACCGTGAGGGCGGCCAGCCCCCACACGGCGCTGCGGTGGGTGACCTCCAGCGCGCCCTGGCGGCGGGGCCGGGCGTAGCTCACGCCCTCGGGCGTGTCGGTCACCGACCGCAGGTACACGAGCCCGTAGACGGCGGCCACGACGCCGACGGTGCCGATCGACCAGCGCCAGCCGTCGTCGCCGCCCAGCCAGCCGGCGGCGAGCGGGAGGGCGAAGGCGGCGGCGGCCGAGCCGAAGTTGCCCCACCCCCCGTACACGCCCTCCGCGGTGCCCACCTCGCGGGGCGGGAACCACTCGGACACCATGCGGATCCCGACCACGAACCCGGCGCCCACCACCGACAGTGCCAGCCGGGACAGCACGAGCGTCTCGAACGTCGTCGACAGGGCGAACGCCGTGTTGGGCACCACGGCGAACACGAGGATGGCCGCGTACACCCGCCGGGGTCCCCAGCGGTCGAGGGCCATGCCCACGAAGATCCGGGCCGGGACCGTGAGCGCCACGTTGCACAGGCCGATCGTCTTGATCTCCGAGTCGGTCAGGCCCAGCTGGTCCTTGATCGTCGTGGCGAACGGTGCGAAGTCGAACCAGACGACGAAGCTCAGGAAGAAGGCGAACCAGGTCAGGTGCAGGATGCGGTAACGGCCCTGGAAGCTCCAGAGGTCGCGCACCCGCGCGCTGGCGGAGGTCGGTGGGCCGGTCACTGGTGCACCCGTCGGGCACACCGGTGACCGGATCGCCACGTCGTGGCGACAGATCGACTGTGCTGCTGGACCTCGCTGCGCTCGGTCATGGGCCCACCGTCCCCGACCGCTGTTTCGCCGCCGGTTCCGGAGGGTGAACGCTCCGACACGCCGGGCACACCCGGGGCGGCCGCCGCGGTGATCCTCCTCACGGCGACCGGGCGAGGGTGTGAGGTCAGACCGCGAGCCGGTAGCCGCGGCGGAACACCGTCTCCAGGACCCCGCCGCCGCTGCCCAGCCGCCGGCGCAGGCGGGCCACGGCGACCTCGACGGCGTGCTCGTCGGCGTCGCCCTCGGGCCAGGCCACGGTGAGCAGCTCGGCCTTGGACACCACCGCGCCGGGCCGCCGGGCCAGGGCGGCGAGCACCGCCCGCTCCCGCTCGCTGAGCTCCACGGTCTCGCCGGCCTGCGTGACCAGCCGGCCCTGGACCCGGAACTCGTCGGCCCCGACCCGGAACGTCACCGACCGCGCCCCGAGCGCGTCGGCCAGCGCCATGACCATCGAGCCCAGCCGGGGGCGGACCGGGACGACCGGGGTCCCGAACCCGGCGGCGACGGCGGCGTCGGCGCACACGGGTCCCACGCACGTGGCCGCGACCCCCCGGCGGAACCCGGACCGCAGGCCGTCGAGCATGCCTTCGGTTTCGGCGATCTCGCACAGGCTCTCGATCTGGGGCCGGGCTGTGAAGGTCACGGCGTCGACCCGGCGGTCGGCCACCGCCTGGATCAGGCGCACGGCCGGGCCGGTGTCGTCGGGCAGCGACCAGCGGTACACGGGGATCGCCACGACGTCGGCCCCGAGGTCGGTCAGCGTGGCGGCCAGGGGCTGGGTGCGGGCGCCGTCGAGCTGGACGGCGACGCGGACCCCGGCGATGCCGGACCGGCCCAGCTCGGTCAGGATCTCGCCGGAGATGCCGGACGGCGAGCTCCAGTGCACGGGGATGCCGACGGTGACCGCGGCGCCGTGGGCCTTGGGCCCGCGGGCGAAGACCCGCGACCGGGCCAGCGCGTCGACGAGGGCCTCGGCCCGGCCCAGCACCTCGGCCGCCTCGACCACGCCCCGCACGCCGATGCCGGTGCTGAGCACGGTGACGTCGGGCGGCCGGCTCACCAGGGCGTCGAGGGACGCGGCCAGCGCGCCGTCGACGGCCACCGGGTGGGTGCGGATGGCGGGGCCGTGGAGCACGGTCGCCCCCCGGCGCTCCAGCATGGCGATCTGCTCCGCGGCGCGCCGGTCGGCGGCCACCCCGACCAGGAACCCGGACATCTCCTCCAGCGCCACGCCCGCCATGCTGGCGGCACCGTGTTGCCCAGATGTTTCCGGCCCGTTACCTGCCCCTACCTGCGGCGATGCGGGACGTGGCATGTGTCACCGCACGCATCCACCACGACGCGCCTCTACGGATGTAGACCGAACCGAAACTGCATGCGCGGGAGGCCCACCATGAGTGCGACCGTCGTCAGCCCACCGTCGTCAGCCCCACCGTCATCAGCCCCAGCATCGCCGGCCGCCCGACCGTGTCGGCCCGTGCCCTCCGCCCCCTCCTCGGCGCCCCGGTCGTCGTGCGCACCCCGTCCGCCCTGTGGCGCGGCACGCTGCTGTCCTGCGTCCGTGACAGCGCCTGGTTCGTCGTCAACGACGAGGACGTCGTGCTCCACATGGACGACCTGGTCTCGGTCCACGCCGCCTGACCACTGGGCGGCGGCCGGCACATCCCGGACCACCTGACGCTCCACACCCGCAACCACCGCGACTTCCGCACGGTCGCCGGGCTCCGGCTGCGCTGAGCTTCTCCGCCAGCCGGTACGGTCCCCCTCATGAGTGCGCAGTTCATCTTCACCATGCGCAAGGTGAGCCGGTTCCACCCGCCCGACAAGGAGGTCCTGAAGGACATCTCGCTGTCGTTCTTCCCGGGGGCCAAGATCGGCGTGCTGGGTGCGAACGGGGCGGGCAAGTCGTCGCTGCTGCGCGTCATGGCCGGCGTCGACGACGGGTTCACCGGCGACGCCCGGCTCAGCCCGGGGTTCACCGTGGGCATGCTGGAGCAGGAGCCGCAGCTCGACGCGGCCAAGGACGTGCAGGGCAACGTCATGGACGGCGTCGGCCAGGTCGCGGCGCTGCTCACCGAGTACGACGAGGTCATGGCCGGCTGGGCCGACCCCGACGCCGACTACGAGAAGCTCGGCGCCCGCCAGGCCGACCTCGAGTCGAAGATCGAGGCCGCCGGGGCCTGGGACCTGGCCCGCACCACCGAGATCGCCATGGACGCCCTGCGCCTCCCGCCGGGCGACGCCGACGTGACGACGCTGTCGGGCGGCGAGCGCCGCCGGGTGGCGCTGTGCCGGCTGCTGCTGTCCCGGCCCGACCTGCTGCTGCTCGACGAGCCGACCAACCACCTCGACGCCGAGTCGGTGGCGTGGCTCGAGCGGTTCCTGCGCGACTACGCGGGCACGGTCGTCGCCATCACCCACGACCGCTACTTCCTCGACAACGTGGCCGGCTGGATCCTGGAGCTGGACCGGGGCCGGGGCTACCCGTTCGAGGGCAACTACTCGGGCTGGCTGGAGCAGAAGCGGGCCCGCCTCGACCAGGAGGACAAGGCCGACTCGGCCCGCAAGCGCACGCTGGAGCGCGAGCTCGAGTGGGTGCGCATGGCGCCCCGGGCCCGCCAGGCCAAGGGCAAGGCCCGCCTGGCCGCCTACGAGCGGCTGCAGGCCGAGGCCGAGGCGGCCGAGCGGGGCCCGGACCGGCTGCAGATCCACATCCCGCCGGGCCCCCACCTGGGCGACCAGGTCGTCGTGGTCGACCACCTGTCCAAGGGCTACGGCGACCGGCTGCTGATCGACGACCTGTCGTTCTCGCTGCCCCGGGCCGGCATCGTCGGCATCATCGGCCCCAACGGCGCCGGCAAGACGACCCTGTTCCGCATGCTCACCGGGGCCGAGTCGCCGGACTCGGGCACGATCACGGTGGGCACGTCGGTCGAGGCCGCCTACGTCGACCAGTCCCGGGACGCGCTCGACCCGGCCAAGACCGTCTACGAGGAGATCACGG
This sequence comes from uncultured Acidimicrobiales bacterium, assembly GCA_963759225.1. Taxonomy (GTDB): domain Bacteria; phylum Actinomycetota; class Acidimicrobiia; order Acidimicrobiales; family VFJN01; genus ZC4RG19. Next base: position 201,911 of record CAVWYL010000008.1, read on the forward strand.
GCGGCCAGGACCTGCTCAAGGTCGGCACCCGGGAGGTCAACAGCCGGGCCTACGTGGCGTCGTTCAACTTCCGGGGCTCCGACCAGCAGAAGCCGGTGGGCGTGCTGTCCGGCGGCGAGCGCAACCGCGTGCACCTGGCGAAGATGCTGCGCACGGGCGGCAACCTGCTGCTGCTGGACGAGCCCACCAACGACCTCGACGTCGACACGCTGCGGGCGCTGGAGGACGCGCTGGAGGCGTTCCCCGGGTGCGCGGTGGTCATCAGCCACGACCGCTGGTTCCTCGACCGCATCGCCACCCACATCCTCGCCTTCGAGGGCGAGAGCCAGGTGCGGTGGTTCGAGGGGAACTTCAGCGAGTACGAGGCCTGGCGCCACAAGGAGCTGGGGGCCGAGGCCGACCAGCCCCACCGCATCAAGTACAAGCCGCTGGTGCGCTAGGACCCGCCGCCGATGGAACCCGGATCCCTGCGACCGCTCGCCCCGCCGCACCTCGACGCGGCCGAGGCGCTGCTCGACGAGCTGATGGCCGGGCGCCTCCAGTCCCGGCTCGGCCAGCGCCAGGACGTGCTGGCCCTGCCGGGCGCCGGCGCCTGGGACGGCGACCGGCTGATCGGCCTCGTCACCTGGGGCAAGGCCGACGGCCACGGGCGGGCCGAGCTCGCCGCCCTGGCCGTGGCGACGTCGCACCAGGGCCAGGGCTGGGGCGGCACGCTGGTGGAGGTGGCCGCCGAGACCGCCCGGGTCACCGGCGCCGCCGTCCAGTGGCTGGTCACCACCAACGACAACCTGGACGCGCTGCGGCTGTACCAGCGCCACGGCTACCGGCTGGTCGCCCTGCGCGCCGGCGCGGTGGACGCCTCACGGCGCACCAAGCCGGCGATCCCCGCCACGGGGCAGTACGGCATCCCGCTGCGCGACGAGCTGATCCTCGAACGCCGGCTCTGACGCCCGGGCTCAGGCGAGCAGGTCGCGCACGGGCAGCGAGAACTCGCTGAGCTGGGGCGACGTCAGCTCGTCGTCAACCGTCAACCTCAGGTCGAGGTCGAAGGTCGAGGCTTTCGGCTCGGACCGCCGCAGCACCCGGACGGCGTCGACCGCCCGCGGCCGCGGGTCGACGATCCACAGCTCGGGGAGGCCGGCCTCCTCGTACCGCTCGCGCTTGACGCCGACGTCGCGGCGCCGGGTCGAGGGCGACAGCACCTCGACGGCCAGGTCGGGCAGCCACGGCATTCGGACCTCGTCGATGCCGGGCACGTTGCCCTCCCGGAACCACCACACGTCGGGGGCGTAGACGTTGCGGTCGTCGACCCGCACGTCGACGGGAATCCCGCACCTACCGCGGCCCGGCGCGGCCCTCGATCCACTGCTTCAGACGGAACGACCAGGGTCGAGGGCGACGTCCTGGTGCCGGAAGCTGGGGGAATTCAAGACGACCTCGCCATCGACCAACTGCGCAGTGGGAGGCAGCCAGGTCATGGCGAAGAACTCTTCGGCGGTGACGTGGTCGGGTACGTGGTGGCGGGCTACAAGCGCCATTGGACAGCACCGTACACCACCGAGATGACAGGTGCTAGCCCAAGAGCGTGAGGACGCGCACGGCCTGGGCCGCGGGGTCGCCGTCCTCGGGGGTGAGGCGCAGGTCCGGCTGGGCCGGGGCCTCGTAGGGGTCGTCGATGCCGGTGAAACCCGTGATCTCGCCCCGGCGGGCCAGCTTGTACAGGCCCTTGGGGTCCCGGGCCTCGCACACCGCCAGCGGGGTGTCGACGAACACCTCCACGAACCGCAGGCCGACCCCGTCGTGGATGGCGCGGGCCGCGGCCCGGTCGGCCCGGTAGGGGCTGATCACGGGGACCAGCGCCACCACCCCGGCGTCGGCGAACAGGCGGGCCACCTCGCCCACCCGGCGGATGTTCTCGCTGCGGTCCCCCGCCGAGAACCCGAGGTCGGCGTTGAGCCCGTGACGCAGGTTGTCCCCGTCGAGCAGGTAGGCCGGGCGCCCGGCGGCCACCAGGGCCCGCTCGACCTCGGCCGCCACGGTCGACTTGCCGGACCCCGACAGGCCCGTGAACCACACGGTCGCCCCCGCGGTCGGGCGGTCGGCGCGGGCGACGGCGCCCTCGTGCCAGACGACGTTGCCGGCCCGCCCGCGTCGCTCACTCACGCCACGTCCGTCGGCCCGAGGATGGTGCCGGCGGCGACGGTGTTGTTCGTGGTCTCGTCCACGAGGATGAAGCTGCCGGTGGCGCGGTTGCGGCGGTAGTCGTCGTAGAACAGCGGCACCGTGGTCCGCAGCCGGACGCGGCCGATCTCGTTGAGCGTCAGCCCGGTGGCGGCCTCGTCCCGGTGCAGGGTGTTGATGTCGAGCCGGTACTGCAGGGCCTTGACCAGCGCCCGGCCCCACCGGGTGGTGTGCTTGACGGCCAGCTTGGCCCCGGCCCGCAGCTCGGAGTCGGGCGTGAGCCAGCACACCATCGCCTCGATGTCCTGGCCGACGTGGGGCCGGTTGCGGACCCGGCAGATCATGTCGCCCCGGGACACGTCCACGTCGTCGCTCAGGCGGATGGTCACGGCCATCGGCGAGAACGCCTCGGTCGCCGGGCCCTGCGCGGTGTCGATGGAGGCGATGGTCGAGGTCAGGCCCGACGGCAGCACGACCACCTCGTCGCCCGGCTTGAACACGCCGCCCGCCACCGTCCCGGCGTAGCCCCGGTAGTCGTGCAGGTCGTGGTTGGTCTGGTCCTGGGGCCGGATCACGTACTGCACCGGGAAGCGGGCATCGATCAGGTTGCGGTCGCTGGCGATGTGCACCTCCTCCAGGTGGTGCAGCAGCGACGACCCCTCGTACCACGGCATCGACGCCGACCGGTCGACCACGTTGTCGCCGTGCAGGGCGGACATCGGGATGAAGGTGAGGTCGTGGACGTCCAGCTTCATGGCGAAGGACCGGAAGTCGGCCTTGATCTCCTCGAAGCGCTCGGACGACCAGTCGACCAGGTCCATCTTGTTGACGCAGACGACGAGGTGCGGGATGCCGAGCAGCGAGGCCAGGAAGGCGTGGCGGCGGGACTGCTCCAGCACGCCCTTGCGGGCGTCCACCAGCACCAGGGCCAGGTCGGCGGTGGAGGCGCCGGTGACCATGTTGCGGGTGTACTGGATGTGCCCCGGGGTGTCGGCGATGATGAACTTCCGCTTGGGGGTGGCGAAGTAGCGGTAGGCGACGTCGATGGTGATGCCCTGCTCGCGCTCGGCCCGCAGGCCGTCGGTGAGCAGCGCCAGGTTGGTGTGGGCGTCGCCCCGCTCGAGGCTGGTGCGCTCCACCGAGGCGAGCTGGTCCTCGAAGATGGCCTTCGAGTCGTACAGCAGGCGGCCGATCAGGGTCGACTTGCCGTCGTCCACCGACCCCGCCGTGGCGAACCTCAGCATCTCCACGGTCAGTGGCCCCTCTCGGCAGTCAGCGTGGCGGCCACTAGAAGTACCCCTCGCGCTTGCGGTCTTCCATGCCGGCCTCGCTGATCCGGTCGTCGGCGCGGGTGGCGCCCCGCTCGGTCACGCGGGTCACGGCCGTCTCCTCGATGATCGTGGCCACGTCCGCGGCCGCCGACTCGACGGCGCCGGTGCAGGTGGCGTCGCCGACCGTGCGGAACCGCACCGTCCGCTCCACCAGCTCCTCGCCGTCCAGCAGCGTGACCCACGGCGAGTCGGCCAGCCACATGCCGTCCCGCTCGAACACCCGCCGGCGGTGGGCGAAGTAGATCGACGGCAGGTCGACGCCCTCGGCGGCGACGTACTGCCAGATGTCGAGCTCGGTCCAGTTCGACAGCGGGAACACCCGGATGTGCTCGCCCTTGCGGTGGCGGCCGTTGTAGAGGCTCCACAGCTCCGGGCGCTGGTTCTTGGGATCCCACTGGCCGAAGTCGTCCCGGAAGCTGAACACCCGCTCCTTGGCCCGGGCCTTCTCCTCGTCCCGGCGGGCGCCGCCGAACACGGCGTCGAACCGCTGCTCCTCGATGGCGGCGAGCAGCGGGACGGTCTGGAGCCGGTTGCGGGTGGCCCGGGGGCCGGTCTCCTCGACGACCAGGCCGGCGTCGATGGCGTCCTGCACGCTGGCCACCACCAGCCGCAGGCCCAGCTCGGCGACCCGCCGGTCGCGGAACTCGATGACCTCGGCGAAGTTGTGGCCGGTGTCGATGTGCATGACGGGGAAGGGCAGCTTGGCGGGGGCGAAGGCCTTCACCGCCACGTGCAGCATGACCGCCGAGTCCTTGCCGCCGGAGAACAGCAGGACCGGGCGCTCGAACTCGGCCGCCACCTCGCGCACGATGTGGATGGCCTCGGCCTCCAGCATCTCGAGGTGCGTCAACTCGTAGGACGTGCCAGGCATGAGCGCTCCAGGCTAAAACCGACCAGTTTGGTAAGCAATTCGACTCTGGTAAGCAACGGGCATGCCCGAGGCCTCCACCGACGACCACGCCCTCGCCGCCACCCTGGCGACCGATGCCGGACGGCTGCTGGTCGACCTGCGGGGCAAGCTGTCCGCAGAGGGTATCTCCGGCAAGCCGCTCGGCCGCGAGGGCGACGCCCGGGCGCACGAGCTGTTGGCCGCCCGTTTGGCCGAGCTTCGCCCCGGCGACGCCGTGCTGTCGGAAGAGGGCGTCGCGGACCCCGCCCGCCTCTCCGCCGAGCGGGTGTGGATCGTCGATCCGCTCGACGGCACCCGGGAGTACGGCGAGATCCCCCGCACCGACTGGGCCGTCCACGTGGCGCTGGTCATCGGCGGCGTGGCCGTGGCCGGCGCCGTGGCCCTGCCCGGCCGGGACCTGACGCTGGCCACCGATCCCCCGCCGCCGCCCCCGCCGGCGTGGGGCGGGCCGGCCCGGGTCCTCGTGAGCCGCAGCCGCCCGCCGGTGGAGGCGACCCGCGTGGCCGAGGCCCTGGGCGGCGAGCTGGTGCCGCTCGGCTCGGCCGGCGCCAAGACGATGGCGGTGGTGCTGGGCGAGGCCGACGTCTACGCCCACAGCGGCGGCCAGTACGAGTGGGACTCGGCCGCGCCGGTGGCGGTGGCGGCGGCCGCGGGGCTGCACGTGTCCCGGCTCGACGGCTCGCCCCTCGTCTACAACCGACCCGACCCCTACCTCCCCGACCTGCTCGTGTGCCGGCCCGAGCTGGCCGAGCGGGTCATCGCCGCCGCGGCGGGCTGAGCCCGGTCAGATCGCGTCCCAGACCATCCCGCCCGACGCGCCGCCCCGCAGCAGGTCGATGGGGTCGTGCTTGTCGATGTGGCCGATGAGCCCCTGGTAGATGCCGTAGCCGCACAGCCGGGCCAGCCGCTCGTCGAAGCCCCGGGCGATGTCGCGGGGGATGCCGAGCTGCTGGTTCTCCTGCTGGCGGATGTAGCCGGCGCAGTAGTTGCAGGCGATGCCCACCCGCCGCTCGCCGGTGGTGTTGGCGCCGCCGCCGTGCCACAGGCTGCCGTGCCACACGAGCACGCTGCCCTTGGCCATCTCGGCGGGCACCGAGCCGTAGTCGCCCCCGAACTCCGGGTTGTCCTGCACGTGGGTGCCGGGGACCAGGCGGGTGGCGCCGTTGGCCTCGGTGAAGTCCGTGAGCGCCCACATCGTGTTGCACACCACCGGCGGGTGGGGCTTGGGGAGCGGGATGAGCTGGTCGTCGGCGTGGATGGGCTGGGCGCCCTCGTCGGGCCCGATGGCGATGGACGACAGCGAGGACAGCAGGCAGCCGTCGTCCAGCACGGCCTCGACGACCGGCAGGACGTTGGCGTGGGTGGGGATGCGCCCGAACACCTCGCCGTGGACGAGCAGGTTGTAGACCCGCCAGGTCTGGCGCCCCTCGAAGCTGTTGGCGGCCGGGGCCGTGCCCAGGTCGCGCTCCAGCGTCTCCAGCGCCCCGGCGATCTCGTCGACCAGGTCGGCCTCGATGGCGTCCTCGATCACCGAGTAGCCGCGCGCCTCGATGGCCCGCAGGTGGCTGGCGACCTCGTCCGGCGTGAGCGTGCGCATGGGCGGACGGTAGCCGGGCGGCCCGAGCGGCCCGCTGCGAAGCAGCAAGAGCGGGAAGCACGGAGGCTGTGCCGACAGGCGCAGCCGTGGCCCGAGCGGCCCGCTGCGAAGCAGCAAGAGCGGGAAGCACGGACCACGGTGGCCGCGATGGCGTGCCCTATCCGCGCACGCTCTCAGGGCCGCGGCTCGTCGGGGATCCGCAGCACCACGGTGCCGGGGTCCCCGTCGAGCAGCCGCAGGACCTGGTCGGCCACCCAGGCCGGGCTGTTGAACGCCGCGTCCCGGGCCATGGCGCGGAAGCGCTCCACGCGCGGGAACCGCTCCTCGGTGCTGGCCCGGATCAGCGCCTGCATGTCGGTGTCCACCACCCCGGGCGCCACCGCGTGGGCCCGGAGCCCGGCGTCCGCCTCCTCGGCGGCCACGACCCGGGTGAGCTGGTCGACCGCGGCCTTGGCGGCGCAGTAGGCGGCCCAGCCCTCGTACGGCGTCGTCGCCGCGCCGCTCGAGATGTTGACGAGGACGCCGCCGCCGGTCCGGCCGCGCACGTGGCGGGCGAACGCCGCCGAGCCGTACATCACGCCGAGGACGTTGACCTCGACGTTGGTGGCCAGCTCGGCCGGGTCCGCCTCCCGCAGCGGGGCGATCGGCGCCAGCACCCCGGCGTTGTTCACCCACAGGTCGATGGGGCCGAACCGCTCGACCACGGCGGCCGCGAACCGGTCGACGGCCCCGGCGTCGGTGACGTCGACGGAGGCGCTGAGGGCCTCCGCACCGGCCGGCGGCGCGGGCTCGGTGCGGGCGGCCAGGCCGAGCCGGAGGCCGGCGGCGGCGAAGCGGGCGGCCATGCCCGCGCCCAGGCCCCGGCTGGCGCCGGTGACGACGGCGACCCGGCCGGCGTGGCCGGCGCGGCGGCTCTACGGTTGCGTCGCATGTCCGGATTCGAGCAGGCGGTGGTGGCCGTCCTCCAATCGCTCGGCCCCGGCGACGTCGTCACCTACGGCGAGGTCGCGGCCGAGGCCGGGTTCCCCGGCGCCGCCCGGGCGGTCGGGCGCCTGCTCGCCACCAGCCCCGAGGACCTGCCGTGGTGGCGGGTCGTGACCACCACCGGCCGCCTGGTCCCCGGCCACGAGGTCGAGCACGCCCGCCGGCTGCGGGCCGAGGGCGTCCCCGTGACGGACGGCACGGTGGCCTTCGTCTAGCGCGATGTGCCGGAGCCGGGACGGTCAGGCAGACTCCCGGGGATGGCGGTCGCCCCCACCGATCTCGACCAGGGCAGCTTCAGCGACACCCCGCCCTGGACCCTCGACGACCCGACGGCGCTCGCGTGGCGCCGGGGCCTGGACGAGATCCGGGCCCGAGGCCGTCGCCGAGGTGCCGACGCTCACCCAGCCGTCGCGGTGGCCGCCCGGGGCCCGGCTGCTGACCGTGACCCGCCGGCTCGGCACGGCCGTCGGCCTGTGGGCGCTGCGGGAGCGAGCGGGCCGGCGGCAGCACCAGCCTCGCCGGCATCTCGCGGCGGCTGCGCATCGCGGCCGAGAAGCTCGGGCCCACCTACATCAAGCTCGGCCAGATCATCAGCTCCGGCGAGGGCATCTTCCCGGCCGAGCTGGTCGGCGAGTTCAAGCTGTGCCGCGACCGGGTCCCGGCCGAGCCGTTCCGGGTGGTGCGCGAGGTGGTGGAGGCCGACCTCGGCCGCCCCCTCGAGGAGGTCTTCCGCTGGGTCGACCGCACGCCGCTGGCGGCGGCCTCCATCGCCCAGGTGCACGCGGCCACGCTGCGCACGGGCGAGAGCGTGGTGGTCAAGGTCCAGCGACCCACGGTGGCCCGCCTGGTGCGCGACGACCTGCGGGTCATGGCCTGGCTGGCGCCCAAGCTGGTCGGGCGCATCCCCATCGCCGCGCTGGCCAACCCGCCGGCGCTGGTCGAGCTGTTCGCCGAGACGATCACCGAGGAGCTCGACTTCCGGCTCGAGGCCGAGAACATGCTCGACGTGGCCCGGGCGTTCGCCGAGCTGGGCCAGCGCCACTACGTGATCCCCCGCCCCCACCCCACCCTGGTCACCCGCCGGGTGCTGGTGATGGAGCGCCTCGACGGCTTCCGCTTCGACGACGTCGTCGGGATGCAGGGGGCCGGCCTCGACACCGAGGCGGTGGTGCGGGCCGGCATGGTGGGGTCGATCGAGGGCGCCCTGATCCACGGCATCTTCCACGGCGACCTGCACGGCGGGAACCTGTTCGTGCTGCCCGACGGGCGCACGGCGCTGCTCGACTTCGGCATCACGGGGCGGCTGAACGAGACCAAGCGGCTGGCCATGCTGCGGCTGATGATGGGCGGCTCGACCAACGACGTGCGGGCCCAGCTCGCCGCCCTGCGGGACCTGGGGGCCCTGCCGGCCGACGCCGACCTCGACGAGGTGTCGCGGGAGCTGAAGCTGGAGGACCCGTTCGTCGACCCGCTGTCGCTGTCGGGCGAGCAGCTGGTCGGCGAGCTGCAGCAGGTCGTCAAGGCGCTGCTGGGCTTCGGGGCCCGGATGCCCAAGGAGCTCATGCTGTTCGTCAAGAACATGGTGTTCCTGGACAACGCCATCGCCACGCTGGCGCCCGACCTCGACATGATCGACGAGGTGGCCCAGATGTCGATCTACTTCGCCACCCGCCACGGCGACCGGATCATGGCCGACGTCGGCATCGACCCCCGCTCGGTCGAGCTGGACATGGCCGGGGTCAAGGCCAACTTCGGCGTCGACGACTCCGTCGACACGCTCACGTACCGCCAGCTGCAGCAGCGCCGGGAGGCGATCCGGGAGAAGCTGTCGTCCCAGTCCCGGCGGGGCCGCAAACCCCGGGACCGGTAGCAGCCGCCGCTAGGGTCGCCGGCGATGCGCCTCGTCGTCGCCCGCTGCACCGTCGACTACGCCGGGCGCCTGACGGCCCACCTGCCGGCGGCGGTGCGGCTCATCATGGTCAAGGCCGACGGGTGCGTCGCCGTCCACGCCGACGGCGGGGCGTACAAGCCGCTCAACTGGATGAACGCCCCCAACACGGTGACCGAGGCCGTCGACGACGCCGGGCAGGGCGTCTGGACCGTGCGGGCCGCCAAGGGCGAGACCCTGACGATCACGCTGCACGAGATCCTGTCGGACACCAGCCACGAGCTGGGCGTCGACCCCGGGCTGCTCAAGGACGGGGTGGAGGCCCACCTCCAGGAGCTGCTGGCGGCCAACTGCGACGCCATCTCCCCCGGGCTGGTGCTGGTGCGCCGGGAGTACCCCACCGACATCGGCCCGGTCGACCTGCTGTGCCGGGACGCGGACGGCCGGGCGGTCGCCATCGAGATCAAGCGCCGCGGTGAGATCGACGGCGTCGAGCAGCTGGCCCGCTACCTGGAGTTCCTGGAGCGGGATCCCCGCCTGCGCCCCGTGCGGGGCGTGTTCGTGGCCCAGCAGATCAAGCCGCAGGCCCGGGTCCTGGCCGGGCGCCGCGAGATCGACTGCGTCGAGGTCGACTACGACGCCCTGCGCGGCCTGGACTCCGGGGACCTGCGGCTGTTCTGACCGCTAGGCGAAGGTCACGCTGCCGGCGTCGAGGACCACGCGGCCGTCGGGGCCGGAGGTCTGGAACGCGCCCTCGCCGTCGCCCGTGACCCACACCCGCACGGTGAGGGCCTCGCCCGGGAACACCGGGCTGGAGAACCGGCCGCTCATCGACCTGAAGTTGGCGGGGTCGCCGCCGGCCACCGTGTGCAGCAGGGCCCGGCCCGTGAACCCGTAGGTGCACAGCCCGTGGAGGATCGGCCGGGGGAAGCCGGCCATGGCCGCGAACTTCGGGTCGGAGTGCAGCGGGTTGCGGTCGCCCGACAGCCGGTACAGCAGGGCCTGGTCGGTGCGGGTCTGGTACGTGACCTCGTGGTCGGGCTCCCGGTCGGGCGCCTCGAACTTGGACGACGGGCCCCGCTCGCCGCCCCAGCCGCCCTCGCCCCGCAGGAAGATGCCGGTGCGGCTGGTGAACAGCGGCTGGCCGTCGGACACCAGCGTGGCCGACGTCTCGGTCACCACCACGGCGCCCGAGCCCTTGTCGTAGATGCCCACGATCTCGGTCACGGCCTCGAGCTCGCCCTCGGGCGGGATCTCGCGGGCCAGCGTCACGGCCTCCTCGCCGTGCACGAGCATGATCGGGTTGAAGCTGCCGATCTTGGCGATCACGCCGCCCCCGCCGAAGCCGAGGACGACGGGCATGGTGGGCAGCGCCCGCTGGGTCACGTCCTGGCTGTTCTCGGTCGTGAACTCGAGCTCGGCCAGCGGGTCCTCGGCGCCGGCGCCGACGCCGACGGCGTAGAGCAGGCTGTCCTTGGAGGTCCAGGAGCGCCGGGTCGGCTCGGAGCGGGCGCCGACGGCGTCAGGATTGATGGGCATGTCCCCTCACTTCTCGTCGTAGCCGCCCATGTTGGCGTTCGGGCGGGCTTGGCTGACCAGGTCGAGCACGGCGTGGCCGAGCACCTCGGGATCGTCGTCGGGGTTCTCGATCGACGGGCCGCGGTGCCAGCCCTCGGACACCGACAGCATGCGGCCGGTGACGTCGAACACGCGGCCGGTCACGCTCGCCGACAGCGGGCTGGCCAGCCAGCACACGATGGGGGCGATGTGGCGGGGCGACATCGTCTCCTTGGCCTCGTCCGGGATCTGGCCCATGCCCAGGTCCTCGGTCATGCGGGTGAGGGCCGCGGGGGCGATGGCGTTGACGGTGACGCCGTAGCGGGCCAGCTCCTTGGCGGCGATGATCGTGAAGCTGGCGATCCCGGCCTTGGCCGCGCCGTAGTTGGTCTGGCCGACGTTGCCGTAGATGCCCGAGGGCGAGGTGGTGTTGATGATGCGCCCGTCGACCTCGTCCCCGGCCTTGGAGCGGTCCCGGAAGTGGTTGGCCGCGAAGTGCGACGGGGCCGAAGGTGCCCTTCAGGTGGACCTTGATGACCGAGTCCCACTCGGCCTCGGTCATGTTGACGAGCATGCGGTCCCGCAGGATGCCCGCGTTGTTGATGAGCACGTCGAGCTTGCCGAACGCCTCGATGGCGGTGCCGACGAGCTTCTCGGCCCCGGCGAAGTCGCTGATGTCGTCGGTGTTGGCGACCGCCTGGCCGCCCGCGGCGACGATCTCGTCGACCACTTCCTGCGCGGGCCCGGCGTCGCCGCCGACGCCGTCCCGGGACCCGCCGAGGTCGTTCACGACGACGCTGGCACCCTGCGCGGACAGCAACAATGCGTGCTCGCGCCCGATGCCCCGGCCTGCCCCGGTCACGATCGCGACCCGACCCTCACAGATGCCCATTGCACGATCCCCTTGTCTCGCTGCGGCTGCCGCCCGCGGGGAACGTAGCAGCGCGACACTGGTGGACGTGAGCGACGTGCATCACTGCCCGTACTGCGAATTGCGCTTCGTGAGCCGCAACGAGGTTCAGGATCACATGGCGGTCGACCACCCCCGGGCGGTCGACGACGACACCGACGGCGACGCCACCCCACCGGTGACGCCCCGGTGAACGCACGATCCGAGAATCGAGCGACGGTTCACGCGCTGTGGTTAGAACCCCTGCTGCTCCGCGTGGCAGGGTAGTCCGTCGTGGACGGGATCGAAGGTAGGCCCGCGCCTGGAGACGCGGACGCTGGGGCAGCGACTGAAGCCCCGTCAGCAGGCGATACCGCGCGCCCCGGTGCGGATGACGGCACGGAGCCCCGCGAGGCCCCGGCACCCAAGGCGAACCGTCCCCCGGCCACGACCTCGTTCCCGGCTCCCGGCACGAAGCGTGCGCCCACGCCCACCGCGACCCCCGCCACCGAGGACGAGCCCGCGGGCACCGAACCCGCCGCCACGACGGCAGCGCGGATCCGACGGGGCCGACCCGGCCGGCACCAACGGGGCGGCGGCCACCACCACCCCCGACCCGAGTGGCCCCGCGGCACCCCCGCCCGCCGGCAACAAGCCCGCGGCCACCACCTCGTACCCGGCGCCCGGCTCCACCACGCCCAAGCCCGCACCGAACGGCCCCGCAGCACCCACCCCCGGCACGACCGACCACCGGCCCCGCCGAACCCCCGACAACCGGCCCGCGGCCACCACCCCCGACCCGAACCCCCACGGCCGCCCCCGCACCGACCGGCACCAAGCCCGCGGCCACCACCTCGTACCCGGCGCCCGGCTCCACCACGCCCAAGCCCGCACCGAGCGGCCCCGCAGCACCGACCCCAGCCCCCGACCGGCCCGGCACGACCGAGGCCAGCCCCGCGACCCCCGGCAACAGGCCCGCGGCCACCACCTCGTACCCGGCCCCCGGCTCCACCACGCCCAAGCCCGCAGCGAACGCCCCCGCAGCGAACGGCCCCGCGGCATCCACGCCCACCGCACCGAGCCCCGCCCCCGACGCCCGGGGGCACGACGCCCGGGGAACCGAGCAGCACCGCGGCACCCGCCCCCACGCCCGGCTCGGGCGAGGCCGGTCCCGGGACCGCCGTCGGCCCGTGGCCACCGGTCGTTCCCTGCGCCGGCGGCGCGGCAGTCCGCACCGCCGGGCGACGAGGGTGGGGCGCCGACCGTGCCGGTCGCCGTGCCCGGGGAGGGCGGGGCGGTCACGCGGGCCCGGCGCCGACGGGGCCGCCGGCCTACGGGGCGTCCCGGGGCGCCGCGGCGCCGATCTTCGACCTGCCCGACGACGCCCGGTCGACCGGGAGCGGGACGCTCGTGCTCGGCGGGGCCGCGGCGGCCGAGGGGCGGACGACCGGTCCGACGCCGCGCATCGGGGGACCCGGGCCGGCCGGGGCACGGACCGCCGGCCCCGACGACACCGGGGACGAGGCGGCCGGCCGCCACTTCCGGCTCGCCGGGGCCGGTGCGGCCGGCCGCACGGCCAGGGGCTCCGCCTGCCGTCGTGGAACGTGCTCGCCATCGCCGCCCCCATCGCCATCGTGGTCCTGCTGCTCGCCAGCTGGGCCGTCGACACCGCGGCGCTGTCCGGCCAGGTCATGCGCAACGTCGAGGTCTCCGGCCGCCCGGTCGGCGGGCTCGGCGAGGCGTCGCTCCCCGACGTCATGGACAGCATCAACGACGAGCTGGCCGCCCGGAAGGTCCGCATCGAGGCCGAGGACAAGGTGTACGAGACGACCGCGGGCGAGCTCGGGCTCACGCTCGACGCCGAGGCCACCTCGGAAGCCGCGCTCGACGCCGGGCGCAGCGACTCGCTGCTGACCAGGCCGCTGAGCTGGCTGGGCTCGTTCTTCAGCCCCCGCCAGGTCGACATGCGCTACGCGGTGCAGCAGTCGCAGGTCGAGGCGAAGATGTTCGAGCTGCAGGGCGCCGACCTGACGGCGGCCCACCCGCCCACCATCCAGCTCACCGACGCCGGCTTCGTGGCCGTCCCGGGGGTCCCCGGCCGGGGCATCGACACCGAGAACGTGGCCGAGCAGCTCCCCGAGGCGGCCGAGGAGTCCCCCGAGGGCACGATCGTCGTCGAGACCGAGATGGTCCCCGTGCTGCCGCCCTACACCGACGCCGACGCCGAGGCGCTGGCCGAGCGGGCCAACACGATGACCGCCAACGGCGTCGCCCTCGTCGCCGGGGACGTGACCGCCCAGGTCGACGCCCCGACCCTGCGGAGCTGGATCGGCCCGACCACCGCCAACGGGACCCTCGACCTCGCCATCAACGGCGACGCCGTGAACGCGGCGCTGCCCGGGCTGTTCGCCGGCGTGTCGGCCGCACCGGTCGACGCCGGCTTCGACCTCCAGAACGGCACGCCGGTCGTGATCCCGTCCCGCCCCGGGGTCCAGTGCTGCGGGCCCACCAGCCCCGACATCGTGTGGCAGGCGGTGCTCGGCGGCCAGTCCCCCGCCACGCTCGAGGTGCAGATCACCGAGCCCGAGCTGACCACCGAGGAGGCCCAGGCCCTCGGCATCGTCGGACCCGTCGGCGGGAACAACGCCTGGCGCAACGGCGGCCCGACCACCGCCGGCCCCGGCTTCACCACCTACCACGACGCCGGCCAGCCCCGGGTGACCAACATCCACCGCATCGCCGACCTGGTGCGGGGGGCGGTCATCCTGCCGGGCGAGACGTTCTCGGTGAACGAGCACGTCGGCCCGCGGACCACCGCCAAGGGGTTCGTGGAGGCCGGCGCCATCCGCGAGGGCGTGCACGTCGAGGAGGTGGGCGGCGGCGTGTCGCAGTTCGCCACGACGACGTTCAACGCGGCCTACTTCGCCGGCCTCGACATCCCCACCTACCAGGCCCACACCGAGTACTTCAGCCGCTACCCGCGGGGCCGCGAGGCGACGATGGGCTACCCCAACCCCGACCTCCGGATCCGCAACAACACGCCGTACGGCATCCTGATCTGGACGTCCTACACGGCGAGCAGCCTGACCGTCACGATGTACTCCACGCCCTACGCCTCGGGCGAGCAGACGGGCATCTCCGAGTCGTCCAACGGGGCCTGCCAGGGTGGTGAGCACCACCCGCACCCGGACCTTCCCCGACGGCCACACCGAGAACGACACGTTCCGCGCCCAGTACCGGCCGGGCGAGGGCCAGACCTGTTGACGCCTGCGGATGCCGTCGTCGTCGGCGCCGGGCCCGCCGGCACGGCGGCGGCCGTCACCCTGGCGCGTGCGGGCCGGCGGGTCACGGTCGTGGACAAGGCCCGGTTCCCCCGGGACAAGATCTGCGGGGACGGCCTGACCACGGGCGCCCTGCGGCTGCTCGACCGGCTCGGGCTCGACCCGGCGTCGGTGCCGTCGTGGCAGCGGGTCGACGACGTGGTGGTGCAGGGCCCGGCCGGCCACGAGGTCACGTTCCCGCTGCCCCGCGGCCGGGGGACCTACGCCGCCGTCGCCCGCCGCACCGACCTCGACGCCGCGCTGGTCGACCTGGCCCGGGACGCGGGGGCCACCGTGATCGAGGGCCACGGCGTCACCGGCGCCGCCGAGCACGCGCACGGCGTCGTCGTCAGCGTGGAGGGCCACGGCGACATCGAGGCGGGCTTCGCCATCGCGGCGGACGGCATGTGGTCGCCGGTGCGCAAGCACCTCGGCCTGGCCACGCCGGGCTACCGGGGCGAGTGGCACGCGTTCCGCCAGTACTTCACGGGCGTGGGCCCCCGGGCGGCCCGGGACCTGGTCGTGTGGTTCGAGCCGGACCTGCTGCCGGGCTACGCGTGGTCGTTCCCCCTGCCGGACGGGCGGGCCAACGTGGGTTTCGGGATCCAGCGCGGCGGCAAGGTCGCCCGGATCCAGGACATGGCCGCCATCTGGCGGGAGCTGCTGGACCGCCCCCACATCCGGGCCGTCCTGGGCGAGGGCGCCGAGCCCGAGTCGCCCCACCGGGCCTGGCCCATCCCGGCCCGCATCGACGACGTGGTCCTCACGGGCGAGCGCACGCTGTTCGTGGGCGATGCGGCGGCGGCGACGGACCCGTTGACCGGCGAGGGCATCGGCCAGGCCCTGCTGACCGGGGTCCTGGCGGCCGACGCCATCACGGGCGCGGGCCCCGACCCGGCGGCGGTGACCGGCACCTACCGGGACGCGGCGACCGCCGCGCTCGTGGCCGACCACCGGATGTCCCTGCTGCTGATCCGGGCCGTGCGCCACCGCAAGGGCGTCCGGGCCGGGATGCGGCTGGCCGGCGCCACCGGCTGGACCCGGCGCAACTTCGCCCGCTGGCTGTTCGAGGACTACCCGCGGGCCCTGGCCGTGACGCCCCGCCGGTGGCACCGCGGGATGTTCACCGGTCCCGGCGCCTACGCCACCGGCTGAGCCACCCGGACTTCGCCCCCGCGTCGCCGTCCGTTCACCTGCGCAACACCGGCCCGTCACGAGCCCGGCCTAGGGTGCCGTCTGCGGACCTGTGGCGGACGCGGCCATCCCCTCGGTCGCGTCGACGACCCCGTTCCGTCGGTGGCCGACTGCGGCGGTTTGGCCACCACCACCAGCACCCGGCGCCCCCTGCCCCCCAGGTGGCGCCGGTTGCGCGCCACCGCGCTTGACCGCCCGGTCAAGCGCGGTCAGCATCGCGTCATGCTCCGCACCCGCCTGACCGAGGCTCTGCAGATCGACCATCCCGTGATGCTCGCCGGGATGGGCGGGGTGTCCTACAGCCGCCTGGCCACCGCGGTCAGCGCCGCGGGCGGGTTCGGGTGCCTCGGCGCGTCCACGATGAGCGACGACCAGATGCGGGACGAGATCGCCGCCGTGCGGGCGGCCACCGACCGCCCGTTCGGGGTCGACCTGCTCACCGCCCTCCCCCGCGGCCTCGAGGCCAAGGTCGACGACATCATCCGGGGCGGCGCCACCGCCTTCGTGGCCGGCCTGGGCGTGCCCCGCGACGTCGTCGACCAGTGCCACGCCGCGGGGCTGGTCGTGGTCAACATGTGCGGCAAGGTCCGCCACGCGGTGGCCGCGGTCGAGGCCGGCTGCGACATCGTCGTGGCCCAGGGCACCGAGGCCGGCGGCCACACCGGCCGGATCGCCACGATGGCGCTGGTCCCCCAGGTCGTGGACGCCGTGGGCGACCGCGTGCCGGTGGTGGCCGCGGGCGGCATCGTGGACGGCCGGGGCCTGGCGGCCGCGCTGGCGCTCGGCGCCGACGGCGTGTGGGTCGGCACCCGGTTCATCGCCACCCCCGAGGCCCGCGGCGTGGCCGGCTACAAGGACGTGCTCCTGCGCAGCCACGAGGACGACACCACGGTGACCCGGGCCTACACCGGCAAGACGTGCCGGGTCATCGCCAACCGCTACACGCAGGCCTACGAGGACGGCACCCGGGAGGCCGAGCGCTTCCCGACCCAGGTCCTGCGGTCCATGGAGGACGGGGTCAACCACCTCGGCGGCGACGAGTCCACCCCCGGCGTCGACACCGAGCGCGAGTTCTTCCCGGCCGGCCAGGGCGTGGGCGCCATCGACGCCCTCGTCCCCGCGGGCGAGCTGGTGGCGCGGTTCGTCGACGAGGCCGAGGCGGTGCTGTCGAAGCTGCGGGCCTGAGGCGGTCCGGACAGTCATGCCGTTCCCCCGAGCGGTTCACCGTGTTTCCCGCTCTTGCTGCTGCGCAGCGGGCCGCTCGGGCCACGGCTGCGCCTGTCGGCGCCGCTCTGAGGGCTCAGGCGGCGGTGAGGCGCTCGCGGGCCCGCTTGGACCGCTCGAGCAGCAGGGCCGGCACCACGACCCCGTTGACCGTCTTGTCGGCCCCGCCGGCCGCGGCGGCCTCGCCGCCCTCGTCGACCGCGACCGCGGCGGTCTCCGCGGCCTCGGCCGCGGCCTCGCGCCGTTGCAGCGCGGCCTCGTAGTCCCTGGGCATGGCCAGCGTCGAGCCGTCGAGCGAGCCGACGTCGACGCCGTTGGTGAACAGCACCCGGTACCGGGTCCACGCGAAGCCGTCGACCAGGTAGACGCGCCCGGCCGTGCCCTGGGGAACGCCGGGCAGCGGGTCCAGGGTCTTCACCTTGTCGTCCCGGCGGAACTCGCCCGGGGCCCTGCGCTTCGCCATGCCGCAGATAGTGCCAAATCGCACGGCGGGCGACGAATCGACGGGCCGTGCCGACACGGGCTCAGGCGCCGGGCGACGTGTCGGCCGGCTCCGGGTCGTGGGGCAGCCCAGCACCCGCTCGCCGATGATGTTGCGCTGCACCTCGCCGGTGCCGCCGCCGACCGTCAGCGCCGGTGCGAACAGGAACCCGTGGGCCCACGGCTCGGCGGGGGCGCCGAGGGGGCCGCCGTCGGCGAGCATCCCGGCCGCGCCGGCCAGGTCCTTGGCCAGGCCGAACACGTGCTGGCCGTGCTCGTCGGCCAGCACCTTGCGGATCGACGCCTCCGGGCCCGGGGCGTGGCCCCGGACCGCGGCGCTCACCGTGCGCAGGCGGATCAGCCGCAGGATCTCGGCCTCGATGTGCAGGCCCGCCACCCGCTGGCGGAGGGTGGGCTCGGCCACGCCGCCCCGCTCCCGCACCAGGTCGATCAGGTCCCCCGCGGTCGGGCCCATGCCCCACATGGCCCCGCCCGACGACAGGGACACCCGCTCGTTGCCGAGCGTGACCTTGGCCAGGGTCCAGCCGTCGCCCTCGGCGCCGACCAGGTTGGCGGCCGGCAGCCGCACGTTGTCGAGGAACACCTCGTTGAAGGTCTGCCCGCCGGTCATCTCCACGATGGGCCGGACGGTGATGCCGGGCGCGTCCATGGGGCACACGAAGTAGGAGATGCCGCGGTGCTTGGACAGCTCCGGGTCGGTGCGGGCGATGAGGATGCCGTAGCGGGCGAACTGGGCGATCGAGGTCCAGATCTTCTGGCCGTTCACGACCCACTCGTCGCCGTCCCGCACCGCCCGGGTGGTGAGCGAGGCGAGGTCGGACCCGGCCCCCGGCTCGCTGAACAGCTGGCACCACAGCTCCTCGCCCGCCAGCAGCGGGAACAGGTAGCGCTCCTTCTGCTCGGGCGTCCCCGCCAGCAGGATGGTGGGCCCGGCCCAGCCGATGCCGATGGGGTTCACCGGCCGCCGCACCCCGGCCCGGGCCAGCTCGTCGTCGATCACCAGCTGCTGGACCGGGTCCGCCCCCCGCCCCCACGGCGCCGGCCAGTGGGGCGCGACGAGCCCGGCCTCGGCCAGCGCCCGGCCCGACGGGGACGGGTGCTCCGCCAGCCAGGCCCGCACCTCGGTGCGGTGGGGGTCGTCGTCGGGCGGCAACTCGAAGTCCACGGGCCGCAACTTAGAAGCCGAGCGGATCGGGCGCTCGCACAGGCCAACAGTCCGCGATCTGGCGGGTGGGCACCAGCTCGACAGCGAGGCGCCCAGCAAGCACAGCGTCGAGACACGGGTCGGGGTGACCTCTCCACGCGGGGCATGAGGGGACGGGAGGCCCATTTCTCCGCCCCGGGGCGAGCCACTACCGTCTCCCCGCGATCGCCGAATCGAGAGGGAGCACCGATGCCGGGCTGGAACTTCGCCGACGTCTGGGAGGTCATCGCCGAGCAGATCCCCGACGCGCAGGCACAGGTGCACGGGGACCGGCGGGTCACGTGGGCGGAGTTCGACCGCCGGGCGAACGGCGTCGCCGCCGCCCTGCTGCACGGGGGCGCCACCGAGCAGGACAAGGTGGCCCAGTACCTCTACAACGGCACCGAGTACATCGAGTCGATGTTCGCGGCGTTCAAGGCCGGGCTCGTCCCCATCAACACCAACTACCGCTACCAGGACGACGAGCTCGTCTACCTGTGGGACAACGCGGACGCCCAGGCGGTCGTGTTCCACGGCGCCTTCACCGCCACGATCGAGCGCATCCGCGACCGGGTGCCCCGGGTCGCCACCTGGCTGTGGGTCGACGACGGCGACGGGCTCTGCCCCGAGTGGGCCACCCCCTACGAGGAGGCGGCCAACAGCCACGACGACGAGCGGGTCGTCGCCCCGTGGGGTCGCAGCGGCGACCACCTGATGATGACCTACACGGGCGGCACCACCGGCATGCCCAAGGGCGTGATGTGGCGCCAGGACGACCTGTTCCGGGCGCTGGTGGGCCAGATGAACCCGCTGTACCGGGGGGCCGACGCCGATCCGGCGATGGTGCGGGACCAGGTCCGCCAGGCCGGCCCGGTGGGCCTGCCGGCCTGCCCGCTGATGCACGGCACCGGGCTCTACACCCAGCTCATCATCCTGTCGATGGGCGGCTCCAGCGTCACGCTCGTCTCCCGGCGCCTCGACATCGTCGAGATGTTCGACACGATCGAGCGGGAGGGGGTCAACCAGATCGCCATCGTGGGCGACGCCTTCGGCAAGCCGATGATCCGGGCCCTCGACGAGAACCCCGACCGCTGGAACCTGGCCAGCATGTTCATGGTGGCGTCCTCCGGGGTCATGTGGAGCGAGCCGGTCAAGCAGGCCCTGCTCAAGCACCTGCCGACGCTGATCCTGGTGGACGCGTTCTCGTCGTCGGAGGCGCTGGGCATGGGCCAGTCGATCTCCTCGGCCGCCAGCGCCAGCGGCACCGCCCAGTTCTCGCTCGGCGAGAACACGGTCGTCATCACCGACGACGGGCGCCGGGTCGAGCCGGGCTCGGGCGAGATCGGCCGGGTGGCCGTCGGCGGCTACCAGCCCATCGGTTACTACAAGGATGCCGACAAGACCGCGGCGACCTTCATCGAGTTCGAGGGCCGGCGGTACTCGTGCCCCGGCGACTACGCCATGGTCGAGGCGGACGGCAGCCTGACCCTGCTCGGCCGCGGCTCGGTGGTCATCAACACCGGCGGCGAGAAGGTCTTCCCCGAGGAGGTCGAGGAGGTCCTCAAGACCCACCCGGGTGTGCGCGACGCCGTGGCCGTGGCCGTGCCGGACGACAAGTTCGGCGAGGTCGTGGCGGCGGTGGTCGAGCCGGCGGGCGAGGACCCGGCCCCGGCCGACGAGCTGATCGCCCACGTGAAGGGCCGCCTCGCCGCCTACAAGGCGCCCAAGTACGTGTTCGGGATCGACACGATCGGGCGGGCCCCGAACGGCAAGGTCGACTACAAGCGGCTCAGGACCTACGCCACCAACGCCCTCGGCTCCCCCTGAACATGGACATTCGGCGAACATGAAGTAACTAGCAGGTGAACGGCGGGTACGGTGCGGGCCGTGTCCGACCAGCCCCTGGAGCTGCGCCGCCGGTTCCACCAGCAGCTCGAAACCATCGACGCCAAGGTGATCCGCCTGTTCGCCCTCGTGACCGAGGGCGTCGTCGCCGCCACCGACACGCTGCTCGGCGGCGACACCGACGCCGCCCGGGCCCTCACCGACCAGGACCGTCACATCGACGAGCTGGAGGTCGACCTCGAGCAGGTGGCCGAGCACGAGCTGCTCACCCAGACGCCCATGGCCGGCGACATGCGCTTCCTCGTGTCGGTGCTGCGGGTCGTGCCCGAGCTCGAGCGCAGCGGCGACCTGGCCGAGCACATCGCCCAGCGCGCCGCCACCGGTCTGGCGCTGCGGCTCACGCCCACCGTGCGGGGCTACCTCGAGCAGATGGGCGGCATCTGCGGCTCGATGTGGCGCCGGGCCGCCGACGCCTGGGCCGAACGCGACGCCGAGGCGTACAAGGACCTCGACTCCGCCGACGACCAGCTCGACGACCTCCACGACCGCCTGGTCGACGAGCTCGGCACGGCCGACATCGCCCTGCCCGACGCCCTCCAGACGGTGCTCGTGGCCCGGTTCTACGAGCGCCTGGGCGACCACGCCGTCCACATCAGCGAGCGGGTGCGCTACATCGTGGGAGGCTGATCGGTGCGCTTCCGGCTGGTGCCGACCGACGACGCCTTCTTCGGCCTGTTCGACGACTCGGCCGCCAACGTCGCCGAGTGCGCCCGCCGGCTGCGGGACCTGCTCTCGGACCCGACCGACCCCGAGGCCCACGACAAGGTGGCCGCGTGCGAGCACCGGGGCGACGAGCTGGTGCGCACGATCCTCCAGCGGCTCAACACATCGTTCGTCACGCCGTTCGACCGGGAGGACATCCACGCCCTCGCCGAGGAGCTCGACGACGTCGTGGACGACATGCTGGAGGTCTCGTACCGCATACAGACAACCGGCATCGGCACGGTCCTGCCCGAGCTCAAGGAGCAGGCCGACCTGGTCGTCCAGTGCGCGGACGAGACGCAGCAGCTCATGACGCGACTCGAGTCGATGAAGGGCGTGCAGCCCCACCTCGACGCCATCGACCGCCTGGAGAGCGAGGGCGACGCCGTCCACCGCCGCATCCTGGCCCGCCTGTTCGGCGGCGAGTTCGAGGCGCTCGAGGTCCTGCGCTGGAAGGACGTCATCGAGTCGATGGAGGCGGCCCTCAACACCCTGGAGGACATCTCCGACGTCGTCGAGTCGATCGTGCTCAAGCACGCCTGACCCTCCCCGCCCTTCCCGATGGACCTCGCCGTCATCTTCGTCATCGCCGTCGCGCTCGGCTTCGACTACGTCAACGGCTTCCACGACGCCGCCAACTCGATCGCCACGGTCGTGTCCACCCGCGTGCTCACGCCCCGCAAGGCGGTGGTGTGGGCGGCGTTCTTCAACTTCGCGGCGTTCGTCGTGTTCGGCGACGCGGTGGCCTCGACCATCGCCAACGACGTCGTCGTCCAGGACGTGCTGTCGATCGGCGTGATCTTCGCCGGCCTCGTCGGCGCCATCCTGTGGGACCTGGTCACGTTCTGGCTGGGGCTGCCGACCAGCTCGTCGCACGCCCTCGTGGGCGGGATGGCGGGGGCGGCGGTGGCCAAGGCCGGGTTCGCGGCGTTGATCGGCGAGGGCCTGCGCACGATCGGGGTGTTCATCGTGCTGTCGCCGCTGATCGGCCTGGCCATGGGCCTGGTCGCCACGCTGGCCATCTACTGGACCTTCCACCGCAGCCGGGACATCGAGCGCCTCAACCGGGGCTTCCGGCACGGCCAGCTCGTGTCCGCCGCCGCGTTCAGCCTCGGCCACGGCGCCAACGACGCGCAGAAGACGATGGGCGTGATCCTGGCGCTGCTCATCGCCAGCGGGCACGCCGCCCCCGACGCCTCGACGCCCCTGTGGGTGGTGCTGGCCGCCCACACCGCCATCGCGCTGGGGACGCTCACCGGCGGGTGGCGCATCGTCAAGACGATGGGGTCGAAGATCACCCGCCTCCAGCCGGTCGGGGGCGTCGCCGCCGAGTCGTCGGCCGCCGTCACCCTGTTCGCCACCTCGGCGGCGGGCATCCCGGTGTCCACCACCCACACGATCACCGGCGCCATCGTCGGCGTCGGCGCCGCCCGCCGCCTCTCCGCGGTGCGCTGGGGCGTGGCCAGCCGGGTGGTGTGGGCGTGGGTGCTGACCATCCCCGGATCGTTCGCCGTCGCCTGGCTCACGTTCACCGTCCTCGACGTGGTGTCATGAGGGCCTGATGGACCGGCGAGCCGCGTTCTTCCTGATCGCCGCGGTGACCTGCGCGCTGCTGGTCCCGGTGGCCGGCGGCTACGCCTGGGCGGCCGCCACGGTGTCCGGCGTGTACGTCCTGCTGGCCCTCGGGTCGTGGCTGGACGCCCGGTCCCACCGGCGCCTCTGACCGCCTCCGGCGATTCGGAGCGCCCGCGAGGGGGCCTCTAATCTGCGCCGCATGGCAGATCTCGGATTCGACGGCAAGGTCGCGATCATCACCGGCGCAGGCGGGGGCCTGGGCCGTTCGCATGCGCTCGAGCTGGCCCGGCGGGGCGCCCTCGTGGTCGTCAACGACCTCGGCGGCTCGGTCGACGGCACCGGCAGCGGCACCACCGCCGCGCAGGCCGTCGTGGACGAGATCGGCGCGGCCGGCGGCGAGGCCGTCGCCAACTACGACTCGGTGGCCACGCCCGAGGGCGGCAGGGCGATCGTGCAGACGGCGCTCGACACCTGGGGCCGCATCGACGTCATCGTGAACAACGCGGGCATCCTCCGGGACGCCTCGTTCAAGAACATGGACGCCGCCAAGGTCGACCCCGTGCTCGACGTCCACCTGCGGGGGGCGTTCAACGTGACCCAGCCGGCGTGGGAGACGATGCGCGAACAGGGCTACGGCCGCATCGTCAACACCAGCTCCGGGGCCGGCGTCTTCGGCAACTTCGGCCAGTCCAACTACGGCGCCGCCAAGATGGGCCTCGTCGGCCTGACCCGGGTGCTGGCGGTCGAGGGGGCCAAGAGCAACATCAAGGTCAACGCCATCGCCCCGGTGGCCAAGACCCGCATGACCGAGGACATCCTCGGCCCCGTGGCCGACCGCCTGCTGCCCGAGCTCGTCACCCCGGTGGTGGCGTTCCTGGCCCACGAGTCGTGCCCCGTCTCGGGCGAGCTGTACTCGGTGGGCGGCGGCCGGGTGGCCCGCGTGTTCGTCGGCGTCACCCCGGGCGTCGTCGACACCGACCTCACGGTCGAGACCGTGCGGGACCGCTTCGACGAGATCCGCGACGAGGAGGGCTACGAGGTGCCGGGCAACCTCAACGAGGAGCTCATGATCGCCCTCAAGTCGCTGGGCTGACCGCGTCCCGGGCCACCTCGGCCCCCGCGGCGTCCCGGGCCACGACCGTCACCTCGCCCGACCCCGGGGGCGGGAAGACCACGAACACCCGGATGGTGGTCTCGCCGACCACGGCGACGTAGAGCTCGAGGTCCGTGGCGGGAAGCCCCGGCCCCTCGACCGACACCGAGGCGACCCGCTCGGCCGCCGCCCCGAACAGGGCGGTCCCGGGCCAGCCGGCGGACTGCGAGCCCTCGACCAGCAGGTCGCCGGGACCCTCGGCCGGATCCCAGCCGACCGACACCTGGCCGTCGCCCCAGGCGAGCCCGAGGCCGTTCGAGTCGGCGCCCTCGGTCGCCTCCAGGGTCCACGGATACCCCGCTTCGGTCCCGCCGGCGACGTCGGCGGCGCTGAACCGGCGGCGACCGACTCCTCGATGGGCACGCCGTAGGCGGCCAGGAGGTCGTCCATCTCGCCGCGGGCCGCGGGGCGCATGCCCTCGGCCACCCGCACGACCGCCTCCTCGGGCAACCCGGTGCCGCCGACCGTGACGAGCATGCCGTCCTCCCACCACTGCACGGCGTGGTACACGACCGTGCCGTCCTCCGAGGCCGCCGTCACGGCGGCGGCGGGCCGGCCCCGGACCTCGACCGGCCTGCTCCCGTGTCGCACCGAGCCGGGCGAGGTCCACCTCGGCCTCGGCCCCGGGACGCTGCCGGACCACGAGCGTCGGCTCGGGCCGCGGCGTGCCGTCCGGGTAGTAGACGACCGTCAGGGTCTCGCCCGGCGAGCCGTACCGGAGGCCGGGCAGCCGCGCCGTGGCGCTCGTTCCGCCCCGGGCGATCTCCGCGAAGCCGGGAGGCAGCGCCCCGGCCGGCACCGCGGGCTCGGCCGTGGCGGCGGCGATGGCGGCCATCGTCTCCGCCTCCGAGACCCCGCGGGCCACCAGCCCGACGGTCGCCCCGGCGTCGCTCCACGCGAACGTCGGCCAGTCGGCGTCGCCGACGACGCTGGCCTGCCGGGACCCGGCCGTGACCTCGGCCTCGCCGTCCGGCAGCCACTCCTGCTCGACCCGGGCGACGGCGATCGTCGGGCCGGCCCACGGATCGGTCTCGCCGGCGCGGCCGTAGACCACGACGCGGCCGTCAGGCAGGACGTCGCTCACCGTGCGCCCGTCCACCGCCTGGCCGGGGGCGAAGCCGTCGGGCAGCCAGTCGGGCAGCAGCAGGGTGCCGCCCCCGCTCGAGGTGGTGGGCGGCTCGTCGCCCTGCAGGGCGACGGCGGCGGCCCCGACGGCCACCGCCACCACGGCGGCGGCCGCGGCGACGAGCCAGCCCCGGGCGCGGACGACGGGCGGGCGGGCTCGGCGTATCCGGGCAGCGGGGCGGTAGCCGGACCGCACGGCCGGGGCGTGGCCGGCGTGGCCCGCTCGGCCGGCGGCTCGGCGACCAGGGTGGCGGCGACCGCCGCCCGCAGCGCGGCGCCGGCGGCGCGGCCGCGGTGGTCGAGCGCGGCGAGGGCGGCCGCCTCCCGCTCGTCGAGCGGGCCGGGATCGTGGTCGTGGGGGTTCATCGCTCGCTCCCGTCCTGTGCGTCCAGCAGCCCGAGCGCCTGCGCCAGCCGCAGCCGGCCCCGGTGCAGGTGGGCCTTCACCGTGCCCTCGGCGCAGCCGAGCACGAGGGCGATCTCCGCGATCGGCAGGTCCTCCAGGTAGTGGAGGGCGACCGCCTGGGCCTGGCGGTCCGGCAGCTTGCGGACCTCGGCCCAGAAGCGGTCGTCGGCCGGCTCCAGCTCGGCGTCGGGGCGGCGGCGCCCGGACCAGCGGCCGTAGGCCCGCTGCTCGCGGCCGGCGCGGCGGCCCCGGCCGGCGGCCTTGTTGGCCACGACCCGGCGGGCCCAGGCGCCGGGCCGGTCGTAGCCGGACACGTCGCCCCAGCGCGACCACGTCGCAGCCAGCGCCTCCTGGGCCAGGTCCTCCGCCGCGCCCCGGTCGCCGGTCAGCGACCAGGCGAAGGCGACGAGCGGTCCCCGCTCGCGCCGGGCGAAGGCGTCGAAGTCACGACCATCGGTCCCCCGGCGTACGGCCGCCGGCCCCGCTGCATCCATGCCCTCCACTCGCCGCGGGGCCCGGTCGGGTTTACCCCGGGGCCCGCACCCCGGCGAGCAGGGCCGTCAGCATGCGCCGCAGCACCGCCTGGGCCTGCTCGGCCGAGTCGCCGGCCTCGGCCCGCAGGCTGTCCCACGTGCCCCACGACGCCGTCGCCGACAGCGCGTCGAGCAGCTCGCGCCGGTCGTCCGGCGCGGATCGTGGCCAGCTCGGGCGCGAACGTGGTGGCGACCTCGCTGCGCAGGAAGTCGTTGCCGTGCGCCACGGCCTCCGCGATCTGGGGGGCGAACGGGCCGTGCACGGCCGCGGCCCGCCGGAACGGCGTGATGGCCTCCAGCAGCGCCGCCCGGTAGTAGGCGAACGACTCGATGCGCCGGGCGAGCGGCAGGGCCGGGTCGACGGTCACGACCAGCATCGAGAGCCGCTCGACCACCCGGGTCACGACCGCGGTGTGCAGCGACGGGAGGTCGTCGAAGTGCTGGAAGACCGACCGCACCGACACGCCGGCCCGCGCCGCGATGCGGGGTGCGGTCGGGCGCACGTCGCCCGCCTCGACGAGGCCGATGCTGGCGTCGACGATCGCGTCGCGGGTCCGGGCGGCCCGGGCCGCCCTGCCGTCGGTGGGGAGGGTCATCTCCTGCACGGAACCTGGAGGCTACCCCTGCCGGGGCCCGACGAGTCCCTAGCTGGAGGGAGCCACCGGCGAGCCGTGGTGCAGGACCATCCGCCACTGCCCGTCCATGCGGCGGAACACGTTGACGGCCGCCACGGTGGCGCCCACGTCCTCGCCGATGAGGTTCTCGTCGACCGTCACCCACGCCACGTCGCCGAGGGCGTGGACCCGCTCGTCGGTGAGGATGAACTGCAGCCGCTGGGGCCCGCCGAACAGCGCGAACCACGAGCCCGCCACCGCCCCCCACCCGTGCAGCGTCTTCCACCCCGGATGCGTGCAGACCACGTCGTCGGCGTGGAGCCAGATGTCGGACATGGCGTCGAGGTCGCGGGCCTCGAAGGCCTCGTAGTAGGCGCGGTTGGCCGCCCGCACGGCGTCGACGTCGATCTCGGGCATCGGCCGCCGACCCTACCGGTTGGGCCGGGGACCTCCCCCGCTGCCAGCATGGTCCGATGGCCTCGGTCACCCCTGCCCCCGTCCCTGCGTCCGGGGCGCGGCCGGTGGCGTCGAGCGACGGCGTCACCCTCGCACTGCACGATCTGGGCGGCGACGGGCCCCCGCTGCTGTTCGGCCACCCCACCGGGTTCCTCGGCATGACCTGGGCGGCGATGGCCGCCGAGCTGGCCGGCGACGCCCACGGCTGGGCGCTCGACTTCCGGGGCCACGGCGCCAGCACGTCGCCCGCGTCGCTCGACTTCGCGTGGCGGGGCATGTGCGACGACGTCCTGGCGGTCGTGGACGACCTGGGCGCCGCGGGCCTGTGGGGCGTGGGGCACTCGATGGGGGGCACCGCCCTGCTCATGGCCGAGATCAGCCGGCCGGGGACGTTCGCGGCGCTGTGGGTGTACGAGCCCATCGTGTCGCCCGCCCGGCGCGGCGAGGGCCCGCGGGTCAACTTCATGGCGGAGGCGGCCCGCCGCCGGCGCCCGTGGTTCGCCGACCGGGAGGCGGCCTACGCCAACTTCTCGGCCAAGCCGCCGCTGAGCGCGCTGGCCCCCGAGGTGCTGCGGGCCTACGTCGAGCACGGCCTGCGCGACCGGGGCGACGGCACCGTCGAGCTGGCGTGCACCCCCGAGGTGGAGGCCCGGGTGTTCGAGAGCGGCTTCGGGCAGGACACGTTCGCGCACCTGGACGAGGTGCGGTGCCCGGTCACCGTCGCCGTCGGGGGCGAGCCGGGCCCGTCGTCGTTCGGCCCCGCGGTGGCGGAGGCGCTGCCCGCCGGCCGGCTGGAGACCCACCCCGACCTGACGCACTTCGGGCCGATGCAGGATCCGGCGCGGATGGCGGGCAGCGTCCGCGCCGCCTTCGGGTCCCCGTCCCTGTCATAGCCGGGGCGTACGCTCGCCCCATGGCCTTCGAGATGCCCGGCTCGCTCAGCCCGTCGAAGGTGTCGTCGTTCACCGGCTGCGCGCTGGCCTTCCGGTTCTCGGTCATCGACCGGCTCCCCGAGCCGCCCTCCGTGGCGGCCACCAAGGGCACGCTGGTCCACGCCGCGCTCGAGCGCCTGTTCGTCCTGCCCCCGGCCGAGCGCACCCCCGCCGCCGCCGAGGTCGCCCTGGCCGAGGCCGTCGCCGCCCTGGGCGACGACCCCGAGTACACGGCGCTCGGGCTCGCGGGCGACGACGAGGCCGCCTTCCGGGCCGACGCCGCCCAGCTGGTCGCCAACTACTTCCGGCTCGAGGACCCCCGCCGGGTCCGGGCCATCGGCCTCGAGCTGCAGGTCGAGGGCGAGCTCGACGGCGTCCGGCTGCGGGGCATCATCGACCGGCTCGAGCTCGACGACGACGGCGAGCTGGTCGTCACCGACTACAAGACCGGCGCCGCCCCCACCACCGAGCACGAGCGCAAGCGGCTGGCGGGCGTCCACATCTACTCGCTGCTGTGCGAGCAGATGCTGGGACGGCGACCCAAGCGGGTGCAGCTGCTGTACCTGCGGTCGCCGCTCGCCATCGCCACCGAGCCCACCGACCGCACGACCCGGGGCACCCGCCGCACCCTCACCGCCCTGTGGCAGGCCGTCGAGCGGGCCTGCGAGCGCGAGGACTTCCGGCCGCAGCGGTCGCGGCTGTGCGACTACTGCGCCTTCCACGCCTACTGTCCGGCGCAGGGCGGCGACCCGGAGGCCGCCCGCACCCTCGCCGTCGAGCTGGCCGCCGCCCGCGCCGCCCGGGCCGAGGCCGCGGCGGTCCCCGTGGCCGTCCCGGCGTGAGCCGGGCGCGCCGGTAGGCTCACCCGCCGATGCCGGCCCATCCCCTGCACGCGTTGACGCGTGCGGTCGCCCGTTTCGACGCCGCCATCGACACCCGGGTGGACGAGCGTCGGGGCCACCCCCACCTCGACCGGTTGATGTACGCGGCGTCCGAGCTGGGCGACTTCAGCCTGATCTGGCACCTCGTGGGCACGACCCGGGCCCTCGGCCCGGACCGCCGGGTGATGCACGCGGTGCGCGTGGCCGCCGTGCTGGGGGCCGAGTCGGCGCTGGTCAACGGCCCGGTCAAGAGCCTGTTCCGCCGCCACCGCCCCGCCTGGGAGCAGGAGCGGCCCCGCCGGCTGCGCCGGCCCCGCACGTCGAGCTTCCCGTCGGGCCACGCCTCGTCCGCGTTCACGGCCGCCGGCCTGCTGTCGGAGGGCGACCCGCTGTGGCCGCTGTACTACGCCATCGCCGGCGTCGTGGCGTCCAGCCGGGTCTACGTGAAGATCCACCATCCCTCCGACGTCGTCGCGGGGGCGCTGGTCGGCATCGCCCTGGCCCGTGTGGTGCGGCGGGTCTGGCCGATGCCGTCTCCGCCCCGGCGGGAATGCGCGGGTGACGGTGCGGGTTCGCACTGTCGATGACCGACTTCGCCGTCAACTGGGATTACCGCTGCCCCTTCGCCCGCAACGCCCACGAGCACGTGATCGCCGGGCTGCGGGCCGGAGCCGACTGGGACGTCCGCTTCGTCCCCTTCTCGCTGGGTCAGGTGCACGTGGCCGAGGGCGACCCCGACGTGTGGGACCGCCCCGAGGTCGACCGGGGCCTGCTCGCCCTGCAGGCCGGGGTGGTCGTGCGCGACAAGTTCCCCGACGCCTTCCTCGACGTCCACGAGGCGCTGTTCGCGCTCCGCCACGACGAGGGCAAGCACCTCGAGGACGAGGCCGAGGTGCGCCGGGTGCTCACCGATCACGGCGTCGACGCCGACGTGGTGCTCGCCGAGATCGCCAGCGGCGCCGCGCTCGAGCAGGTGCGCATCGAGCACACGGCCTCCGCCGACGATCACACCGCGTGGGGCGTGCCGACCTTCATGCGGGGCGACCAGGCCGTGTTCGTGCGGCTCATGGACCGCCCCCGGGGCGACGGCGAGGTGGCGAAGCGCACGATCGACCGCGTGCTCGACCTGCTGGACGGGTTTCCCCAGCTCAACGAGTTCAAGCACACGTCGCTGAAGCGCTAGCCGGAACCGAACCGCTCCCCAGCGTTCACGCCCGCGTCCTCGGAGCCCGGCCGCGAGCGGCCGGACGATGCCAGGTCAGCCGACGACGGCGACGTCGTCGCGCTCGTCGTTCGCCGCCGGCTGGGCCAGCAGGGTGCGGACGTCGAGCAACAGGTCGGCGACCTCGTTTGACGACACCAGCTCACGGTGCCCCAGCTCACCCAGGCCCTTGTCGATGACGGCCAAGGCCTCGCTGATCATCTCATCGAGCGCACGGGTCTCGGTCACGTCACCCACCATACCGGTCGCCCGGGGCGCTACGTCGACATGACGCAAGATCTACACAGCGCAGTCACACGACTACCCCTCGCCGTGGGGGGCCGCGTCCGGGGACGGGGTCCCAACCGTCGTAGCCTCTGACCCGGTGGCCGACAGCGACGAGCCGACGGCGGGCACGACCCGCGCTCCCGACTCCGGGGCCAACGGCGGCGACGCGCGGCCCGGCGACGACGACACCGAGCGGGTCGAGTCCGGCCTCGACCGCTACGAACTCGTGGCCCGGCTCGGGCGGGGCGGCATGGGCACCGTCGACCTGGCCCGCGACCGCCACGGCCGCAAGGTGGCGCTCAAGCGCCTGACGCTGCAGGGGTCCGCCGCCGAGATCGCCCGCTCCCGCCAGCGCCTGCTGCGGGAGGCCGACGTCCTGCGCCGGCTCGACCACCCCCACGTCGTCGGCCTCATCGACGTCGTCGACGAGGGCGACGAGATCGTGCTCGTCATGCCCTACCTCTCCGGCGGCAGCCTGGCCGAGCGGGTGGCCCAGCACGGTCCGGCCCCGGCCGACGAGGTCGAGCGCCAGTCCGTCGGCCTGCTGGCGGCGCTGGCGTCCGCGCACCGCGAGGGCATCGTCCACCGCGACATCAAGCCCGCCAACGTGCTGTTCGACGACCAGGGCCAGCCGTGCCTCGCCGACTTCGGCGTGGCGCTCAGCCGCGACCAGACCCACGGGCTCACGGTGGCCGGCATGGTCGTGGGCACGCCGGGGTTCATGGCGCCGGAGCAGGCCCGGGGCGAGGCCGTGTCGCCCGCCACCGACGTGTTCTCGCTCGGGGCCACGCTGCTGTTCGCCGCCACCGGCGACGGCCCCTACGGCCAGGGCGATCCCGGGCTGCTCATGGTCCGGGCCGCATCCGGCAAGGTCGAGCGGGTCCCCAAGTCCCTGCCCCCGGGGCTGCGCCGGCTGCTGACGGCCATGCTCGACCCCCGCCCGGCCCGCCGGCCGAGCGCCGCCGCCCTCGTGGGCGGCCCGGACGGCACGTCCCCCCGCACGCTCACGCTCCCGGCGCCGCGGCTGTCGGGCCGCGGGCGGCTGGCCGTGGTCGGGGCGGTGGCCGCCGTGGTCGTGGGCGTGGGCGCGTGCGTGGCCCTGACCGGCGACGACGGCGACCCGACGTCGACCGACGGCAGCCTGGCCGAGGTCCCCCTCGACTGCGACCTGCGCCCCTACCAGCCCTGCGACCAGGACCAGCCCGCGCCGTTCACCGACGGCGTGCAGTGCATCGAGGACCACGCCGACTACGACGGCGACCTGGCCAACGGGTGCGAGGCCGCGCCCGACGACGTCGGCGACCAGCCCCTCGAGGACGTCATCGAGGCCAACATCGTCCCCGCCGACGACGTGGACACCTACAGCGTCGAGGTCGACGACAAGCTCCAGCTGCTGTGCGACGGGACGCTCGAGGTGCGGCTGGAGGCGCCGCCCGGCATGGTGCTCGGGCTGGAGGTGCACGACAGCAGCGGCCTGGTCGACCAGGCCACCAGCGTCGACGGCACGCCCGCCGAGATCCGCATGTCCGAGCAGGCGTGCGGCGGCAACGACGCCGCGACGCTCGAGGTCATCGTCCGGCCCATCGGCAGCGACCGGGTGGCGGCCAGCTACCGCCTGACCCGGGAGGGCAACTTCTAGCGGGCTAGCGGAGCGCCCCCAGCTCGGCCTCGATGCGGGCCAGGCGACGCTCGATGTCCACCACCCGGTCGACCAGCTCGGTCAGCTCGTCGAGGGTCGCCGCCGGCCGGGATCGGGTGAAGCGGCGCTCGTCGGGGAACGCCAGCTGCGGCACCGGCCGGGGCCGCACGTCCACCGGCGGCGGGGGTGGGGGCGGCGGCTCGGGGGCGGGCGCCGGCCGGTCCCACGCGGCCGCCAGCCGGCGCTCCAGCTCGGCCACCCGGGCCACCAGCTCGGCGTAGCTCGGTCCGGCGGGCTCCAGCCCGGCGGCCGGGCCCGTGCCGTTGGTCGCCTCCCACGCGGCGCCCCGCTCGGCGCCCTCCGGCGTGAGGGCCTCGACCCAGCGGACCTCGCCCTCGCCGTCCCGGCGCCCGACCCGGGACGCGAACGGGCTCGGTGTGCGGGCGGCGAGCGCGTCGAGCACCGCGTCGACCTCGCCGGGCTCGGTCATGGGCCGCAGCCGCTGCACCTGGGTGCGCACCTCGGCCAGCGTCTGCACGCCCCGCAGCAGCAGGACGGCCAGCACCGCCAGCTCGGCCGGGCCCATGCGCCAGCGCTCGTCGGCCCGCTGCCGGTAGCGGGTCGTGCGGACCTCGGCGCTCGGCGGGACGAACCGGGCCAGGCCCTTGGACTTCAGCGAGAGCAGCGTGTCCTCGACCGTGCGGTCGTCGAAGGCCACCACCGGGTCGCGCCCGGTCGTCTGGTTGCAGGCGAGGCGCAGGTCGTTCAGCGTGAGCGGGACCGCCCCCGGAGCCGCCGCCTCCAGCTCGATCAGGCACCCGAGCACGCGACCCTCGGCCGCCGTCAACTCCATGGGTGGCGATGCTAGTGGGGTGGCTCGCAGCGCTCGCCCGGTCACCGGCGAGTCAGCGGCGTCGCTGGCAAGGACGCAGGAGGAAGGCGCAGCCGAAGCTGCGGCGACGACGAGGACGCCGTCCAGCGGCGTCGCTGGCCGGCGGTGGCCGGCGCCGGGCTGCGAGCCACCCCACTCAGGTGGCGGGGGCCCCACGGGTGGGCACTAACTTGCGCCGCCATGGGGATGGACCGCGCCGGCGTCACGTTCGCTTCGCTGATGGCCCTCGGGCCCGACCTGGCGGTATCGACGGCCCGCCTGGCCGAGGACCTCGGCTACACCAGCTTCTGGACCGCGGAGACCACCGGGCCCGAGGCGTTCTCGATCCTGGCCGCCGCGGGGGCGGCCGCCCCGGGCCTCGACCTGGGCACCGGCGTCGTGGCCCTGCAGCTCCGCACCCCGATGGTCGTGGCCATGGCGGGCGCCACGCTCCAGGCCCTGCACCCCGAGCGCGACATCCTGCTCGGCATCGGCATCTCCTCGCCGGTGGTCACCGAGCGCTGGCACGGCGTGCCCTACGGCGACCGGCCGCTCGCCCGGGTGCGCGAGTACGTCACGCTCCTGCGGGCCTGCCTGTCGGGCGAGAAGGTCGACTTCGCCGGCGACTTCTACCAGGTCAAGGGGTTCCGGCTCGGGGTGCGCCTCGGCGAGCGCCGGCCCAAGATCGTCGTCGGGGCCCTCAACCCCGGCATGCTGCGCCTGGCCGGCGAGCTGGCCGACGGCGTGCTGCTCAACTACCTGCCGGCCAGCCACGTGGCCTGGTCGGTCGAGCGGGTGCGCGAGGGCGGCGACGCCACGGTCTACGCCTTCGTGCACGCGGGCCTGTGCGAGCGGGAGGAGGGCGTCGAGCTGGCCCGCCGCGACCTGTTCTCCTACGCGGTGGTCGACAGCTACGCCCGCAACTTCGAGCGGGCCGGCTACGGCGACGAGGTGGCCGAGATCCGGGCCCGCTTCGCCGAGGGCGACCGGGCCGGGGCCCTGGGGGCGGTGAGCGACCGCATGGTCGACGGCATCGACGTCATGGGCGACGCCGACACGGTGCACGCCACCATGCGGGCCTACGTCGACGGCGGCGTCGAGGTCCCCGTGCTGATGCCGCTGCCGTGGGGCGCCGACCGGCGGGCGTCGGCCGAGGCGACGATCCGGGCGGCGCTCGGCCAGGGCTGACCGCTCAGAACAGGGGCAGCTGCTCGGTCCGGGCGGCCCGCTCCACCACCGGCTCCCACACACGCCCGCCCCGCGGTCCGAGCACCCGCACCTCCAGCCGCCCGGCCACGAGCGCCCGGCTGGCACCCTGCGCGTCGCGCACGCCGACGCTGCCGTCCCGCTCGCGGCCCACGACCCGGCCCTCGCGCCAGCGGGACCCGTCCCGCTCGCGCCACCGGACCCGGTCCCCCGGCGCCAGCCCCAGCTCGACCAGCTCGCTGCGCTCGCTCACTGGTGCACTCTTCGTGGTGCACGCAGTGACCGATCGGCACTTCGTGCCGAGCAACGCACTGTGTCGATGGTTCGCTCGCTGCGCTCGCTCACGGCCGCGGGACGTCCCCGTCCGCCAGCGACGCGACGAGCCGGCGCATGCCCGCCAGCCACCGGTCGCGGTCGCCGGTGCGGCGCCGCTCGAAGGTGGCCACCTCGGGGTGGGGCAGGATCAGGAACCGCTCGTCCCGCAGCCCCTCGACCACGGCCCCGGCCACCCGCTCCGCGGTGAGGATGCCCTGGACGGCCGCCGCGCCCCCGGCCCCGGTGGTGGGCGGCGGGGCCTCGCCGGGCGGCAGGCCGCCCCGCAGCATCGCCGTGTCCACCGCCATCGGGCACAGGCACGACACCGTGATCCCCTGGTCGCCGTAGGTGATCGACAGCCACTCGGCCAGCGCCACCGCCGCGTGCTTGGTCACCGAGTACGGCGCGTCGCCCGGCTGGGTCAGCAGGCCGGCGGCCGACGCCGTGGCGAGCAGGTAGCCGCCGCCCCGGGCCAGCATGCGGGGGACGAGCACCCGGGCCGCGTAGACGTGGGCCATGACGTTGACGTCCCAGGCCAGGGACCAGGTGGCGTCGGGCACCTCGACCCCGCCGAGGCCGAGCACCCCGGCGTTGGACACGAACAGGTCGATCGGCCCGACCTCGTCCTCGGTGCCGGCCACCAGCGCGGCCACCGCGGCCTCGTCCGTGACGTCGACGGCCCGGGCCGAGGCCCGCTCGCCCAGCGCCGCGGCGACCGCCCGGGCGCCGTCGGCCGCCCGGTCGACCACCACGACGTGGCGGGCGCCCTCGTCGAGGAAGGCCCGGGCGAGGGCGGCGCCGATGCCACCCGCCCCGCCGGTCACGACGCAGATGCGGTCCCGGAGCTCCACGACCCGCATCGTAGGACCGCGCTAGGTTGCCGTCGTGGCTCGAGAAGGGGCGAGCCGCATCAAGGGGGGACTCGTATGCACCTGGCACCGTCTGGCCACGGACGATCCGGCCGCCGCCGCGTCGGGTCGCGACGCCGAGCGCTGGCCGCCACGCTGGCGGTCGCCGCCCTGGCCACGGCCTGCACCGTCGCCCTGCCCGGCGCCGCCGCGCCCGGCCAGGCGGGCGGGGGCAACAAGTTCACGATCACCGTCCTGTCCGGCCCGGCCGACCAGGTGAGCGGCGGCGACGCCCTCGTGTCGATCGACCTGCCCGACGCCGTCAGCGCCGCCCAGACCCGGGTGACGCTCGGCGGCACCGACATCTCCGCCGCCTTCGCCGACCAGGGCGACGGCACCGTCCTCGGGCTGGTGACCGGCCTGGCCGACGGCGCCAACACGCTGGCGGTCGAGGCCACCGGCGGCGGCCGCCACCCGCGCCCCGCCCAGCTGACGCTCGTCAACCACCCCATCGGCGGCCCCATCTTCTCCGGGCCCCAGCAGCAGCCCTTCGTGTGCACCACCGCCCGGGGCCGCTTCGACGGGCGCCCCATCCTCGACCAGCCGCTGGTCGACAACCAGGACAGCTTCGGCATCCCCGTCGCCGCCGAGGCGCCCGACGGCAGCTACCCGGCCGACGGCCGCGGCTACCCCACCGCGGCAGCCACCATCGTGGGCTGGAGCGGCAACTGCGCCGCCGACACCCGCTACGGCTACGTCTACCGGTCGGCCACCGACGGCCGCTTCCACTGGCTCGACGACCCCGCGGCCCCGCCGGCCGACGTGGCCACGACCACCACCATGGACGGCCGGACGGTGCCGTTCGTCGTCCGCTGGGAGCGCGGCACCATCAACCGCTTCGTCTACAGCGTGGCGATGCTCGCCCCGGTGGGCGAGGCCGACCCCGCCACCCCCGACGACTCGCTGTGGAACCGGCGCCTCGTGTTCAGCTTCCAGGGCGGCGTCGCCATCGGGCACATCCAGGGCACGACCAGCGAGGGCGCGATGCTGCCCCCCGACCTGCTCGGCCTCGGCTACGGCGTGATGTGGTCGAGCGGGACCCGCACGAGCACCCACTACAACCTGCAGGTGGGCGGCGAGACGGCGCTCATGCTGAAGGAGCACACGGTCGAGGCCCACGGCGTCCCCGACTACACGGTGGCCGTCGGCGGGTCCGGCGGCGCCATCCAGCAGTACGTCTACGCCCAGAACCACCCGGGGCTGATCGACGCCGCCATCGCCCAGTACTCGTACCCCGACATGGTCACCCAGACCATCCACGTCGGCGACTGCGAGCTGCTGGAGCACTACTTCGACGCCACCGACCGGGCCAACCCCCGCTGGAAGGACCCGGAGGTCCGCCAGGCGGTCATCGGGCTCAACGGCACCAACTTCCCGCAGAACCTCTCGTCGGGCGAGATCGCGCAGTGGAACGGCCTCTACCAGCTGTACGCGGCGTTCGGGTACCAGGTCATGGACCGCGACCCCGCCTCCCCCGCCCCGGCGCTCATGGAGTGCAAGCCCGGCTGGTTCGGGCTGACCCCCCTCGCCCTCAACCCGACCTTCACCGACGTCGACGACCTCGACAAGCTCGCCCAGGGGGCCGAGGGCGTCGAGTGGACCCACTGGGGCGACACGAAGAACATCTACGGCGTCGCCGACGACGGCTTCGCCCGGGTCCCGTGGGACAACGTCGGCGTCCAGTACGGGCTGGAGGCCCTGCGGTCCGGCGTCATCACCCCGGCCGAGTTCCTCGACCTCAACGCCCAGGTCGGCAGCTGGAAGGAAACCGGCGACATGGTGCCCGAGGGGTTCCCGTTCGAGGGCCCGCTCACGCCCGAGAACTTCGACCCGTGGAGCAGCCGGAACATGAACCTCAGCCCCGACGGCGGCACCACCCCGGCCCCCCGCCGCGAGGGCGACCCCGACGCCATGGCCGCCGCCTACACGTCGGGCATGGAGTTCCAGGGCGACATCGACATCCCGGTCATCGACTGGCGGCACTACCTCGAGGACGAGCTGGACATGCACAACACCCAGCAGTCCTTCGCCGCCCGCCAGCGCATGCTCAACGCCGACGGCGACGCCTCCAACCAGGTCATCTGGTTCACCGACGCCCGCCCGGCGGTCGCCTTCGACCAGACGCCGATGGCGTTCGGGGTGATCGACGAGTGGATGCGCAACATCGCCGCCCACCCCGAGGAGGGCGTGGCCGGCAACAAGCCCGACGCCGCGGTCGACTCGTGCTTCGATACCGGTGGGGCGCTGATCGCCTCGGGCGAGGGGGTGTGGAACGGCATCCTCGACGGCGGCGCCGCCGGCGCCTGCACCGAGCGGTTCCCGGTGTACTCGTCGTCCCGGCGCCAGGCCGGGGGCCCCTACGAGGGCGGCGTGTGGAAGTGCCAGCTCCAGCCGGTGAACCGGGCCCTGCGGGTCGGCGTCTACGGCGACTGGGCGCCCACCGACGCCGAGCGCGCCCGCCTCGAGCAGGTGTTCCCCGAGGGCGTCTGCGACTGGGACAAGCCCGACGCCGGCCGCCCCCGCGGTCGGTAGCGTCGGCAGGGATGGACCGGGCGACCGTCGGCATCTACCAGCGTTCGGCCGCCGACTACGCGGCCCGGCGCCGGGCGTCCCACCCGGAGCGGGCCGCGTCGTTCGCGACCGAGGTGGCGCCGGGCGCCGTCCGGCTCGACCTGGGGTGCGGCCCGGGCCACTACCTGCCGCACCTGGGGGCGCCGGTGGTGGCGGCCGACGCCGCGCCGGCGATGGTGGCCGAGGCCCGGCGCCGGTTCCCGGGGACGCCAGGCGTCGCCTGCGACCTCGGGGCACTGCCGGTGCGGCCGGGATCGCTCGGCGGCGTGTGGGCGAGCAAGTGCCTCCAGCACGTCGAGCGGGGCGACCTGCCCCGGGTGCTCGGGGGCCTGCACCGGGTCCTGACGGTCGGGGGCGTGCTCGACCTCACCGTGTTCCGGGGCCGGGGGGCGGACACCTCGGGACCCGACGACGACTTCCCCGGCCGCCGGTTCACGTGGTGGGAGCCGGGGCCGCTGATCGACCTGCTCGTGGGAGCCGGGTTCGCGGTCGAGGAAGTGACGCCGGGCGACGGCGACCCGCACGCCCGGCTCACGGCCCGGGCGCTCCGGGCCCGGACCCTGGCCGACACGGTCGCCCCCGGCATGCGCCTGCTGATCTGCGGCCTGAACCCGAGCCTGTACGCGGCCGACGCCGGGATCGGCTTCGCCCGCCCGGGCAACCGCTTCTGGCCCGCGATGCTGGGCGCCGGCCTCGTCGCCGTCGACCGCTCGCCCGCCCGGGCCCTGGCCGACCACGGCATCGGCATGACCGACATCGTCAAGCGGGCCACGGTGGCCGCCGACGAGCTGTCCCGGGCCGAGTACGTGGCCGGGCTCGGCCGGATCGAGCGCCTGCTCCGCTGGCTGCGCCCGGGGGCGGTGTGCTTCGTCGGCCTGGCCGGGTGGCGGGCCGCGGTCGACCGCCGGGCCCAGTCGGGCGTGCAGCCCATGGGGCTGGGCGACGTCCCCGTCTACGTGATGCCCTCGACCAGCGGGCTCAACGCGGCCACGCCGCTGGCCGAGCTGACCGCCCACCTCCGGGCGGCCGCCGAGCTGGCGCGCGGGGGTTAGCGCCGGGGGATGCGCCGTTCCAGCCGGATCGGCGAGGCCGCCTCCAGCTCGCGGTCGCCCACCCGGACCCGCAGGCCCACGGTGGTGGCGGCGGGAACCGGGCCGTCCACCGCCACCCGCGGGAACCCGACGAGGAACCGCCGGGTGCTCCGCGCCGGGACGGCCAGATCGGCGCTCTCGACCGCCTGCTCGGTCCCGAGGTCGAACAGCGAGACGCCCGGGAGCGGGAGGCGGTCGCCGTCGCGGTCCAGCCACGCCTCGACCACCGCGGCGGACAGGGGCGCGTCGCCCTCGTTGTCGAGCGCGAACTCGCCGCGCCCCACGGCCGGGTCGGCCACGTAGCTGACCGTCACGGGCACGCCCCGCAGGCGCGCCAGACCGCGGTCCGTCATGGGCACACCCAGTCGCCCGGCGCGTGGGTGACCTCGTTGGCGAGGGCGATGGGGCCCGGCACCTTCTCGCCCACGCGGGCGGGCCGGGTGTAGATCGAGCCGTCGGCCCGCTCCACCTGGACCTCGCCGGCCCCGGCACCCTTGCCGATGATCTCCTCGTCGGCCCCGCTCGCCGGCACCGACGGGTACTCGGCCGCCACCATCGCGTCGACCTTGCCCCGGTCGGCGAACTCGCGCCCCTGGGCGTCGGTGCTGCGCAGGCTGGGATCGCCGCCGAGGCCCATGGCGATGCTGAACTCCTCGCCGATGCGGTAGGCGTAGGCCTCCCGGTCCCGGGTCGTGCGGTGGGACGTGGGCTGCTCGGCGTGCAGCACCTCGTGGTAGAGCGTCTCGGCCATGGTCTCGCACGACGAGTTGAGCACCCCGATCTCGGTGCCGGTGTTGTAGCCACCGCCGGGGAACACCGAGGGCACCCAGGCCGCCCCGTCCCACATCTCGTCGGCCCAGGAGATCGAGTCGAACGACTTGAGCGTGATGCGGGTGGCCAGCACGTCCACCGTGTGGGGCGACCACGGGCACAGGACGTCGCGCACGCAGGGCACGGTCCAGGGCGCCGAGCGGTCGGCCGCCGGCGGCAGGGCCGGGGCGGCGAAGCGGGCGTCGAGGGCGGCCATCGTGCGGGGCCCGACGATGCCGTCGACCCGCAGCGGCGGGTTGGCGCCCTGGAAGGCCCGCACCGCGGCGACCGTCTCGGGGCCGAAGGCGCCGTCGGCGCCCTTGCGGGCCACGCGGAACCCGAGGTCGTAGAGCGCGTGCTGGATGGCCTGCACGCCCCGTCCCTGTGCCCCGTCCGCCACCATGCGCTCGTCGTCGTAGGCGGCCTCCAGGTCGAGCAGCCGGGAGAACCGCGGCGAGGTCAGGTCGTGGCCGTCGCCGAGCGTCCGCTGGACGGCCGGCTGGCGGCAGCTGTCGCAGGTGCCGCCGCACGTGCAGGACTTCCCGGCGGCGAGGAACGCGCCGACCGCGGCGTTGCCGGCCTGGCGCTGGAGCGCGAGCAGCGGATGGGCCGGCTCGACGTCGCGTCGCGGGCGCCCGGGCGGCCGCTCGACCAGCAGGTCGGCGCCGTCGTCGCTACGGACGCGTGTCCGGGCCATGCCGCAGCGTAACCATCACCACCCTCCGGCGTCGGTCGCCCAGGCGACCAGCTCGCCGAGGTCGGCGATGACCGGCAGCCCGTGGTCGCCGCCGGTGCCGGTGCGGTCGATCACCAGGCCCCGGTACCCGAGCGCCACGGCGGCGGCCACGTGGTCGGCGTCGTCGTCGACGAACACGCACTCGGCCGGCGCCAGGCCGAGGCCGTCGCTGCCCGCCGCGTAGATGCGGGGGTCGGGCTTGGCGCAGCCGAGCACCGCCGAGATGACGAACGCGTCGAAGTGGCCCCGCAGGCCCTCCTCGACGTAGATGGCCTCGAGCTGGGGCCACGCGTTGGACACGACCGCCAGCCGCAGCCCCCGCGCCCGCAGGTCCGCCAGCGCCGGCTCGACGTCGGGGAACACCTCCACCAGCGCGCTGCCGGGCAGCGGCGCGTCCAGCGCCGCCAGCAGGTCGTCCGCCGGGTCGTTGACCCCGAGGGCGGCCAGCACCGCCCGGTGGTACTCGTCGCGGGGGGCGGTGCGGCCGTAGCCGTCGAGGAAGCGGTCGCCGGCCGCGACCGCCGTCCGCCATCCGGCCGTCGGGGACCTCGGGGTGGGCCGCGGCCACGATGTCCTCGAAGTCGAACCGGGGGTTCCACCGCCCGCCCCGGGGACCGATCATCGTGTCACCCGAGTCGAGCAGGACCCCCCGCAACACCCGCCTAGTCTCCCATCTCCGCCAGCCGCGCCTGCGACTCGTCGGCGGCCCACGAGAACACGCCCTGCGACATGGTGGACGCCTCCTCGCCCGCCCGCCGGGCGAACACCGCGGCCCGCACCCGGTGGACCAGCGCGTCGTCCGGCGCCGCCTGGGCCGCCAGCTCGGCCAGGTGGCCGGCCAGGCGCAGGTCGCCCGCCTCGGCCAGCGCCTCGGCCCGGTCGGCGAGGGCGCCCGCGCCGCCGGCCAGCGCCGCCAGCTCGGCGGCCAGCGCGGCGTCGGGGGCGGGCTTGAGGTGGGCCGGGTTGCCGTCGTACCAGCCGCCGTAGAGCCGCCACACGGTGCGCACCACGAACTCGGGCTCGTCGTAGACGGGGCGCAGGTAGGGCCGGTCGAGCAGGTGGTCCGGGGCGCGCACCGTGTGGACGATGTCGTCGAGGCGGGCGCCGGCGTTCATCATGGCCAGGGTCTCGTCCACCAGGTGGTCGAGAAGGTCCGCGGTGTCGCCCAGCGCCTCCTGGATCCGCTCGGCGCCGGCGATGGGCCAGCCGTGGCCGGGCAGGAGCAGCTCCGGGCGGAGCGCCGCCATCTCCCGCAGGGCCTGGGACCACTCGCGGGGGTAGCGCTGCACCTTCTGGGGGTTGCCGCAGTTGGGGGAGGCCCAGATGAACATGTCGCCCGTGCACAGCACCTTGCGGTCGGGCAGCCACACCCACGTGTGGTCGTCGGTCTCGCCCTTGCCGTGGTGCAGCTCGAAGCGGACGCCGCCGACGTCGAGGTCGTGGCGCAGCCGGTAGGTCTCGTCCGGGTACCGGTACTCGGTGGGCCACTGGTAGCCCGGCATCTTGAACTGCCGGGCGTTGATGACCCCGTTGTACCCGGCGGTCAGCTTGTAGCGGTCGAAGCGGGCGGGCACCGCCTCGTGCGCCACCACCCGGGGCCCGGGGCGGCCGTCGCGCTCGGCCTCCGTCTCGAACGGCCCCAGACCGAACACGTGGTCGATGTGGCCGTGCGTGTAGACCGCGGTGTCGAGCGGCAGCTTCGACCACCCCCGCACCTGCGCGAAGTTGCGGTTCGCCCGGCGCTGGTTCCCGGTGTCGACCAGCACCAGGGCGCCGTCGGTGGCGAAGGCGCTGACGTTGCCGAAGGCGGGGACGAAGGCGATCCCGGGGGCCACCTCCTCGAGGTCGCGGGTGCTGGTCACGGGGTGGATCCCCCGCACGCTCAGGTCGCCGCTCCACAGCTTGTCGGTCAGGTCCAGGAGGGAGTCGCCCATGGCCGGACCTTAGGCCCGACAGCCGCCACCGCCCGGCCGTCAGCGGCTCGCCCGGGTGAAGGCGAGCGCCGGCCGGGCGTCGGCCTCGGCCCGGAGCACCGACGACACGAGGTGGCTGCGGCTGGGCGAGTTCAGCTTGCTGAGCATGCTCGACACGTGGCGCTTCACGCCGTGGACGGAGATGGCGAGCCGGGCGCTGATCTCCTTGTTGCTGAGACCGTCGACGAGCAGGGCCAGGACGTCGCGGTCCGGGGCGGCGTCAGGCGGCGAGGCCGCCGCGGTCGTCCTCGACGACCTCGGCCGCGGGCAGCGACCGGCGCCGCCACGACATGGCCAGCTCGATGAGGGCCCCGAACCCGATGGCGAGCACGATGCCGAGCCCGGTGGCGAGGAGCGTCTGCTCGTGGAAGGCGCTGCCGCCGATGTAGCCGAGCATGGTGGCGAAGGCGGCCCACAGCAGCGCGGCGACGACCGTGGTGGGCGTGAACCGCCGCAGCGGGTAGGCGGTGCGCCCGGCCATGAACGTGGCGGCCGTCCGCCCGCCGGGGATGAACCGGGCGACGATCAGCAGCGTGGGTCCCCGCCGGTCGAGCTGGCCCGCGGCCCAGGCCTGGAGCCGGGACGCCTTGCCGGCGCGGCCGTCCGGCACGGAGGGGGAACCGCGCCGGGGACGGCCGCGTCGGGTCCAGCGCCCGATGGCGTAGGAGAGGTGGTCGCCGAGCACGGCACCCACGGCCGCCGCCAGCAGCAGCGGCACCGGGTGGAGCCGGCCCTGCCAGGCCAGGACCCCACCGAGGATGACCGCGCTCTCGCTGGGCAGGATGGGCACCACGACGTCGAACGCGGCGAGCAGGAAGACCAGGACGTAGGCCAGCGCCGAGAGCTCCGCGAGGAAGTCGAGGGTGATCACACCCCCGTCTCCCCCGGCCGGGGGTCCCTCGGGCTGCTCCACATGGTCGACACGCTACGGAGGACAACTCCCGGACGGCATCGGGGATTCCCCCCAGGACGCCGCGGGCCCGCCGGGGCACACGACGGGCGGGAGGGCCGCACGCACGTGACCAGCGAGTTCGTCCGCATGCAGGAACGGTACGACGGCGCGCTTGCAATGTGGATGCAGGACGCTGGCATGTTCGGGGTGGGGTTGACCCCACCCCGGGTCGGGGACTCCCCTGCTCAGCGGGGCGCGAGGTCCCGCACGGCCTGGCGGGCGTCGATCCCGAAGGGCAGCAGGGCGAGGGCCGTGGTCGTGACGCCGTTGTCGATGTAGCGCTGGATGTGCTCGCGGCACGCCTCGGGCGGGCCCCACACGATCAGCTCGTCCACCACCGAGTCGGGGATGGCGGCGGCCGCGGCCTGGCGGTCGCCCTCCTTCCACAGGCGCCACATGTCGGCCAGCCGGTCGCCCCGGCCCAGCCACTCGTGGAAGGCGGCGTAGACGGGCACGTTCAGGTACGCGGCGATGGCGAACCGCCCCATGCCCCGCACCCGGTCGGCGTCGTCGCTCGGGGCCACGAAGATGCGGGCCACGATCTCCCGGGGCTCGCCGCCCCCCGCCTCGTGCACGATGGGCGCCACGGTGGCCACGTCCTCCGCCGACAGCCAGTTGATGATCGCGCCGTCGCCCTCGCGGCCGGCCAGGCGGAGCATCCCCTCCCGCAGCGCGGCCACCAGGATCGGGACCGGCTCCGGCGGCCGGACCCCGAGGCGGAAGCCCCGCACCGAGAACGTGTCGAAGTCGCCGGTCACCTTCTCGCCCGCGAGCGCCTGGCGCAGGAACCGGACGATGTCGCGGGTCTTGCGGTAGGGCTGGTCGAAGGGGATGCCGTTCCACCCCTCGACGATCACGTTGGACGAGGTCCCCACGCCCAGCGCGAACCGGCCCGGCGCCGCCTGGGCGAGCGACCCCACGCTCTGGGCCAGGCACGCCGGTCCCCGGGTGAAGGCGGGGACGATGGCGGTGCCGAGCCGCAGCGACGGCGCCCACACCGAGGCGAGCGCGAGCGGCGTGAAGGCGTCCGCCCCGTTGGC
This sequence comes from uncultured Acidimicrobiales bacterium, assembly GCA_963759225.1. Classification (GTDB taxonomy): domain Bacteria; phylum Actinomycetota; class Acidimicrobiia; order Acidimicrobiales; family VFJN01; genus ZC4RG19. The sequence continues at coordinate 246,552 of CAVWYL010000008.1, forward strand.
CTCCGACGACCACACGTCCGTGTAGCCGACGTCGGCGAGCTCGACGATCCAGTCACGCTGGGCGTGCAGGGGCGCGCCGTCGAAGGGGATGGTCATGCCGTAGCGCTGCATGCCGGGATGCTGTCACACGGCGGGCCGGTCGGGTCGGGTCGGGCTCAGTCCCCGTCGCGGGACATGGCGGCCAGGCCGGCGGCCATGTCGGCGTCCATGATCCGCACGATCGTGGACTGGCTCGCGGTCGCCAGCAGCGTCCCGTCGTCGGCCCACAGGTGCACGGCGCCGTGGCCGAACCCGTGGGCGACCGCCTGGATGCGGATGTCGAGCAGCACCCACTCGGTCGGCACCAGCCGGTAGACCCGCAGCGTGTTGTCGAGGCTGTTGCCCCCGCCCAGCCGGCCGAGCGCCTGGCCGATGCCGAACGGGACGTAGTCGCCGAGGATCGCCAGGCTGGCGCCCGAGGACGCGTCCAGCAGGTCGGGCATGCGGGCCCACAGCGTCGACCGGCCCCCGGCGGCGGGGTGCCCGTCGACCTCGTCCCAGCCGCGGGCGCTGGCCAGCCGCACGTCGATGCGGTCCATGATCGACTCGATGCCGGGGAACCGGGCGCCGCGGTCGTCGCACTCGTCGGGGGGCGGCACGTCGGGCCGCTCGACCCACACGCCCTCCTGGTCCATCTCCCGGGACCCGAGCGCGGCGTTGACGGTGAGGATCTCCTTGTCGGCCACGTGCCCGACGACCCGGCCCTGGGTCACGCTGCGGCCCTGCGCCGCCAGCGTCACGTCGATGTCGAGGATCGACGGCGGGTTCGCGTAGGACAGGTACTGGGCCGCGGCCCAGATCACGGGGCGGCCGCTCGTGGCCTCGAGGGCGGCGATGGCCGCGCCGAGGCCGCACCCGCCGAACAGGAACGGCCCGGGCGTCGAGATGCCGGGGGTCACCGGCAGCACCCAGCGCATGGGGTTGTGCGTGGGCTCGAGGCCGAGCCAGGTGCGGGCGTCCATCGCCGGCGATCGTAGGCGGCCCCGGTGACGCGCCCGTCATGCGCCAGACTGCGGGCATGAGCGAGCGCAGCGGGCGAATCGACGGCACAGTGCGTTGCCGACTCGCCCTGGTTGGGGGACGCGTGCGGGCTGGTCGACGCCTTCCGCGCCGGCGAGAGAACACCGACGGAGGAGCTGGAGGCCGTGCTGGCCGCCATCGGCGCGAGCAAGCTCGACGCCGTCCCGTTCCTCGACGAGGAGGGCGCCCGGGCGGCGGCCGCCGCCGCCGACGTGGCGCTGCCCTTCGGCGGCGTGCCGCTCGGGGTCAAGGAGCTGGACCCGGTCGAGGGCTGGCCCGCCACCGAGGCCAGCCTGGTCCTGGCCGACCGGGTGGCGGCCTACACGTCGACGATGGTGACCCGGCTGGACGGCGCCGGCGTCGTGCGGGTGGGCCAGACCACCGCCAGCGAGTTCGGGGGGCTCAACGTGAGCGTGTCCCGGCTCCACGGCGTGACCCACAACCCCTGGGAGCACGGCCGCACGGCGGGCGGGTCGTCGGCCGGCTCGGCCGCGGCGGTGGCCGGCGGGCTGCTGCCCATCGCCACCGGCGGCGACGGGGGCGGGTCCATCCGCATCCCGGCCGGGTTCTGCGGCCTGGTGGGCATGAAGGGGACGGCCGGGCGCATCCCCCGGGGCCCCCGCACCGCCATCGCGCCGCTGACGGTGGTGCTCGGCTGCCTGGCCCGGTCGGTCCGCGACGTGGCCCGCTGGTACGACGTGTGCGCCGGGCACGACGCCCGCGACCCGTACAGCCTGCCCAAGGTGGCGGGTTGGGAGGCCGGCCTGGCCACCACCTCGCCGGCGGGCCGCACCGCGGTCATCGCCCCCGACCTCGGCAGCGCCGTCGTCCACCCGGCAGTCGCCGACCGCGTCCGGTCGGCCGGCGAGGCGCTGGCGCGCGACGCCGGGCTGCGCCTCGTCGACGTCGACGTGCGCCTGCCCGGCGTCGGCTACGAGTGGGCGATGGCCAACATGGCCGGCCTGCGGGCCGAGCTGGGCGACCGGTGGCCCGCCTGCCGGGACGACCTGACCCTCGAGATGGCGTTCGGGCTCGACCTGGCCACGAAGGTGTTCGACCTCGACCTGGCGGCGGCCTGCGAGGAGCAGCGCACGCAGGCCAACGAGCGCATGGCCGAGGTCTTCGACCAGGTCGACGTCGTGATCTGCGCCACCAACCCCGACGTGGCGTTCGGCGCCGACGTCACGCTGAACCTGGCGGTCGGCACGCAGGGCGTGGGGCCGGAGAACAACGGCGCCCTCACCATCCCGGCCAACATCGTGGGGAACCCGGCGGTGTCGATCCCGGTCGGGACGATCGACGGGCTGCCGGTCGGCATGCAGGTCATCGGCCGCCACCACGAGGACGCCCTGCTCCTGGCGCTGGCCCAGGTCGTGGAGCGGGAGCGCCCCTGGCCCCTCGTGGCCCCCGGAGCGCCGGTGTAGCGGCGGGTCCCGGGGGTAGCACCCAAACTGTCACACCCCCCACGGATACTCGTCCCATGACCAAGCACCAGCTGACCCTCATCGACACCCCAAAGAGCTGGCGGCTCGACGATCGCACGCGTGAGCTGGGCTTCGAGGGCATCGCCCGGGCCCGTGCCGCCCTGAAGGACGGCCTCCGCGACCGCTCCCCCAGCCCCACCCCCTCCCCGCCCGGCCGCCCCGGCCGACGCCGCGGGGGCGGCACCCCGCCCCACGCCACCCGCCACGCGGCCTGACGCCCCGGGTCGCCGGCCGGCGGCGCCCGTCGGCGGTGCCGGGCCCGGCTAGCGTCGGGGCGTGGGCATCTTGGGGTGGATCTTCGTCGGGCTGATCGCCGGCGCGCTGGCCCGCTGGGTCACCAAGGCGGGCGACGGTGGCTGCCTGTTCACCATCGTGGTCGGCATCGCCGGGGCCTTCATCGGCGGGGCGCTGTACCAACTGGCGACGGGGGCCGACTCCGACACGTTCGACGACTTCGACCTGGGGTCGATCTTCGTCGCCTTCCTCGGGGCCGTCGTCCTGCTCCTGGTGCTGCAGGCGCTCAGCGGTCGCCGGGGCCGACACTGACGTCGCCGTCAGCCTGACAACGAGACCCCCCTCCCCCTAGGTTGAGCCCATGCCCGAGGTCGTGATCGTCGAAGCCGTCCGCACCCCCATCGGCCGCCGCAACGGCGGGCTGTCCACGGTGCACCCCGCCGACCTGCTCGCCACCGCGATCGGCGAGCTGGTGACCCGCTCCGGCGTCGACCCGGCCGAGGTCGGCCAGGTCGTGGCCGGCTGCGTCAGCCAGGTCGGCGAGCAGTCGTTCAACATCGGCCGCACGGCCTGGCTCAGCGCCGGGCTGCCCCTCACGACGGCCGCCACCACCGTCGACACGCAGTGCGGCTCGTCCCAGCAGGCCACCAACCTGGCCACCAGCCTCGTCGGGGCGGGCGTGGTCGACGTGGCCGTCGCGTGCGGCGTCGAGCTGATGTCCCGGGTGCCGATCGGGTCGAACTCGTCCCGCAAGCTGGGCCTCGGCGTGCCCATCCCGAAGACGTACTTCGGCCAGTACGAGTTCACCTCCCAGTTCGAGGGGGCCGAGCGCATCGCCGACAAGTGGGGCGTGACCCGGGCCGACGCCGACGCCTTCGGCCTCGCCTCCCAGCAGCGGGCCGCCCGGGCATGGGCCGAGGGCCGGTTCGACACCCAGGTCGTCCCGGTCGACGCGCCCGACCTCGACGACGAGGGCAAGCCGACCGACACCACCCACCACGTCGCCCGCGACGAGGGCCTGCGCGACTCCAGCCTCGAGGCGCTCGCCGGGCTCAAGCCGGTGGCCCGCCCCGACGGCGTCCACACGGCCGGCAACTCGTCGCAGATCAGCGACGGCGCCTCGGCCGTGCTCGTCACCACCGCCGAGAAGGCGGCCGCGCTCGGCCTCACCCCCCGGGCCCGGGTCGTCGACACCTGCCTGGTCGGCGTCGACCCCGTGCTGATGCTGACCGGGCCCATCGACGCCACCCGCCGCCTGCTCGACCGCACCGGCATGGCCATCGGCGACATCGACCTGTTCGAGATCAACGAGGCGTTCGCCTCGGTCGTGCTGGCCTGGTCCCGCGAGGTGGGCGCCGACCTCGACAAGACCAACCCCAACGGCGGCGCCATCGCCCTCGGCCACCCCCTCGGGGGCACCGGCGGGTTCCTCATGACCAAGGCCCTCCACGAGCTCGAGCGGTCCGACCAGACCACCGCCCTCGTCAGCATGTGCTGCGGTGGCGGCCTCGGCACCGGCACCATCATCGAGCGCATCTGAGCCACGCGCGCCGCCGGGCGCGCCTCGCGGCCACTCGCCGCCCGTCACCACCCAGCTCCCGGAGGGACGGATGTCCCCGGCTCTGCGCGCCCTCGGCGCCACCGCCTGCGCGGTGGCCGCCGCCATCCTCACGTTCCTGGTCTGGCCCGCCCCCGACCGCAGCCGCGACGGCCCGCCCGGCGCGGCCACCGTCGTGCGCGCCGTCGACGGCGACACCCTCGTCGTCACCCTGGCCACGGGCGGCACCGAGACCGTCCGCCTCATCGGCGTCGACACGCCCGAGACGGTGGCGCCCCGGCGCCCGGTCGAGTGCTTCGGTCCCGAGGCGGCCGCGGCCCTGGCCGCGCTCGTCCCGCCGGGCACCGAGGTCCGCCTGTCGCGCGACGTCGAGCCCCGTGACCGCTACGACCGGCTGCTCGCCTACGTCCACCGCACCGCCGACGGCGTGTTCGTCAACGCCGCCCTGGTGGACGACGGCGTCGCCGACGCCCGCCACTACCCGCCCAACGTCGCCCACCGCCCCGGCCTCGAGGCCGCCGAGACCCGGGCCCGCGACGCCCGCCGCGGCCTGTGGGGCGCGTGCAGCGGGCCCCACGTCCCTGCGCCCGATCCACGCGGCGCGCACGGCCCCGATCCCGCGGCGCGGACCGGCCCCGCCGGTAGCCTCTCCCCGGATGGCTTCCCTCGCGCGCCGGCTGGGCTTCACCGACGACGACCGCGTGCTGATCCTGACCTGCGACGACCTCGGGTCCAGCCACGCCGCCAACGTCGGTGTGTACGAGGCGCTGCGGGACGGCATCGCCACCAGCGCCTCGCTGATGGTGCCGTGCCCGTGGGCCCGCGAGGCCGCGGCCCGCTACCGGGGCGAGGACGTCGGCGTCCACCTCACGCTGAACGCCGAGTACGACCGCTACCGCTGGGGGCCGGTGACGCACGCCCCCTCCCTGCTGGACGGCGACGGCGGGTTCCCCCGCACCCTGCGGGACCTGTGGGACCACGCCGACCTCGACGAGACCCGCCGCGAGCTGCGGGCCCAGGTGGAGCGGGCGATCCTGTGGGGCTTCGACATCAGCCACCTGGACAGCCACATGGGGGCGGTCCAGCTGAAGCCCGAGTTCTTCGACGTCTACCTCGACCTGGCGGTCGACTTCGGCCTGCCGGTCCGGCTGTCGGGGGCGTCGACCGAGCGGACGATCGGGTTCCCGTTCCGCAAGCTGGCCGCCGAGGAGGGGGTCGTGTTCCCCGACCACTTCGTCATGGCCCGCGACGTGGGCAGCCGCCGGGTGGTCGAGCGCACGATCCACGACCTGCGGCCCGGGGTGACCGAGATCAACGTCCACCCGGCGGTCGACACGCCCGAGATCCGGGCGCTCACGACCGACTGGGCCGCCCGGGTCGACGACCACGACCTGGTGGTCAACGACCACAGCCTCCGCACGCTGCTGCAGCGGGCGGGCGCCCACCTGGTCGGCTACCGCGCGCTGCGCGACCTCCAGCGCCGCGGCGCCTGACGGTCAGGCGAGGTCGGTGTCCGCGGCCAGCGCCCGGACCGCGGCGTCGTACTCGGGCGTGGCGGTCAGCTGCAGGAACCGCAGCAGCGCCGCCTGGTCGCCGGCGGTCTTGAGCCGCCCCTGCATGTAGGCCGAGCTGGCGTCGACGGCGCCGCCCGCCAGCTCCCGCACGACGGCGACCGGCGCGGTGAGCTGCACGCCGGCCTCGGGGTCGGGCCCGGTGCCGCCGTCGACGGCCCGGCCGTCCTCCCACGCCAGCCAGTAGACGGCCTCGGTCCGCCGCCCGCCGCGGTCGGTCACGGTGACCTCGACCCGGGCCGACAGGCCGGGGCGCTCGGGCAGGTCCGCGCCGAGGTCGCGCTGGCGCGCCACCCAGTCGGCGCTCAGGAAGGCGATGTCACCCACGCCGAACGGTCAGGGACGGCCGGCGACCTGGCTGCGCACGCCGGCGAACAGGTCGGACTCGGGCGGCTCGCCCTCGACGAGGCTGCGAGCGAGCACGTACTCGTCGAAGGGGTGGATGTTGGCCTGCTCCTCGCGGGGCAGGCCGAACCAGAACGGCGAGGTCGGGTCGACCTGGGTCTCGTGCGCCAGCAGGGCGTCGATGCGGACCTCGTTGAACCCGGCGATGTCGATCGAGGTGGTGATGCGGTCGTCCTGGTGGGGGCGGGACAGCCACTCGTCGCTGAAGGGCGACTCGAGGCCGAGGTCGACGAAGCGCTGGTGCATGGCGGCCATCCGCTTGCGGGACCACACCGAGTAGTACATCTTGAGCGGCTGCCACGGCTCGCCGGTGCCGGGGTGGGCGTCGGGGTCGCCGGCCTGCTCGAAGGCGAGCACCGAGATGTCGTGGACCCGCAGGTGGTCGGGGTGCGGGTAGCCGCGCTGGTCGTCGCTGTAGGTGACGATGACCTGCGGCCGCTCCCGGCGGATGACCTCGACGAGCCGGCCGACCGCCTCGTCGAGCGGGGCGTTGGCGAAGGCGTCGGGGTGGGCGTTGGGCGGCGTGTCGGGCATGCCCGAGTCGCGGTAGCCCAGCAGGACGACGTCGTCGTAGCCGATGATCTCGGCGGCCCGGGCGAGCTCGCGCATGCGCACGGCCGGGAGATCGTCGACGACCTCGGGCTTGTTCATGGCCGGGTTGAGGATGTCGCCGGCCTCGCCGCCGGTGCAGGTGACCAGCACGGTGTGCACGCCTTCGGCGTGGTAGCGGGCGACCGTCCCCGGGCCCTTGGACGCCTCGTCGTCCGGATGCGCGTGGACGGTCATCAAGCAGAGAGGGGTGTCGGGCATCGTCGGTCACGCTACCGGCCGCCGGTTGGGGGCTGACGCGCAACTGGAACGTGACCGACGGCGGGGAGGGAATGCTCGGAAGTAGATTGGCCGTGGTACCACAAGAACCGAGGCGGAACACTCAGATGGACTCACCGGAGCAGTGGCGCTGGCTGTGGCTGGGCGCGACGGCGGTCTTCGCCATCGGCGAGATGGCGACGCCGGGCAGCTTCTTCCTCGCCCCGTTCGCCGTCGGCGCGCTGGTCGCGGCGCTGCTGGCGTTCGCCGGGGTGAGCGTCACGGTCGAGTGGCTGGTGTTCGTGATCGTGTCGGTGATCGTCTTCGCCCTGCTGCGACCGCTGGCCCGCCGGCTCGACCGGGATGCGCTGGACCACGGCGTCGGGTCGCGCCGCCTGATCGGCCGCCAGGCCACGGTGCTGCAGGACATCCCGCCGGGCGACGAGATCGGCATGGTCCGCGTCGACCGCGAGCCGTGGCGAGCCCAGTCCATCGACGGCGCCCCCATCGCCGCCGGCGCGCCGGTGCGCATCGCCGACGTCCAGGGCACGAGGGTCATGGTCACCCCCGTCGACCCGGCGGTCTCCACCCCACCCCCCGCCCTGACCACGTCACCCCGACGACCGCCCCGGCCACCCCGACCTCGGCCCCCAACGCCGCGGCCGACGCCCCCGCCACGCCCACGACCACCTCCGACACCGCCACCCCAACCGCGGCCCCCACGACCCCGGCCGACCCGCCGCCTCCCGCCGCCTCCGCCCGAGTCCTCCGCACCGAGCGGCACCCCCGCCCCGCCCGCCGCCGTGCCCGACGCCGCGACCAACGCCCGACGCCACCGAGGTCACCGAGCCAGGCCCGCCATCCGCTGCCGCGTCCGACGATGCCCCCGCCCCCGACCGGGCGCCCGGCGACCTCGGGCCCGACCCGGAGCCCACGACCGGCAACGGTCCGTCCCCGCACCCCGAGCCCGCCGCCGGCGACAGCGGCGAGCCCCGACCCTGAGCCCCCCGAGCAAGGAGCGCCCATCGTGGCCTACGTGATCCTGCTGGCGGTCCTCGCAATCGTGCTGTTCGTGTTCATCGCCAAGAGCGTGAAGATCGTGAACCCCTATCAGAAGGGGCTCAAGGAGCAGCTCGGCAAGTACAAGGAGACGGTCGAGCCCGGCCTCCGCGTGATCATCCCGTTCATGCAGACCCTCCGCCCCGTCGACATGCGGGAGCAGGTGGTCGACGTGCCGCCCCAGGAGGTCATCACGGCCGACAACGTCGTGGTCTCCGTGGACGCCGTCATCTACTACGAACCGACCGAGCCGCAGAAGCTCGTCTACAACGTGGCCAACTTCATGATGGCCGTGACGAAGCTGGCGCAGACCAACCTCCGGAACGTGGTCGGCGACATGCAGCTCGACGAGGCCCTGACATCCCGGGACAAGATCAACCTCGAGCTGCGCGAGATCCTCGACGACGCCACCGACAAGTGGGGCGTGCGGGTCGGCCGGGTGGAGATCCAGCGCATCGACCCGCCGCCGGACGTCATGCACTCGATGCACGAGCAGATGAAGGCCGAGCGGACCCGCCGTGCCGTCGTCACGCAGGCCGACGGCGAGCGCCAGGCGGCGATCACCCGGGCCGAGGGCGAGCAGAAGTCGGTCATCCTGCGGGCCGAGGGCGACAAGCAGCAGCGCATCCTGCGGGCCGAGGGCGAGGCGCTCGCCATCCAGCGGGTGGCGGAAGCCGAGAAGTACCGCCAGAAGACCGTCGCCGAAGGCGAGGCCGAGGCCATCGACTCGGTGTACGGCGCCATCCACGACGCGGCGCCCGACACCCCGCTGCTCACGATCAAGTACCTGGAGGCGCTCACGGCGATGGCCGACGGACGCGCCACCAAGATCGTCGTCCCCACCGAGCTGGCCGGCATCGCCGGCTCGCTGACCGCCGTGGCCGACCTGCTCAACAGCGGCAACGGCACGTCGACCGGCAACGGCACGACGCCTCCTGACGACGACCCCGGAGACGGTCCCGGCAAGCCCGCCCTCACCGTGGCCCCGGTGCCACCCGGGACGCCACCTGACCCCAGGGCGCTCCCGCCCGAGACCGCCAGCGACCGCAGCGCACGCCGAGCCAACCGCACCGGAGAGCGACTGACGCCGGGCCCGGTTCGCCACCTCGGGAACGGCGTCAGCGGCCGACGGCGGTGGTGAGCGGTTCGAGGCGCTCCTGGCCGGTGTCCTCGTCCTCCTCCAGCCGCCAGCCCAGCCGGGCGGCCAGCAGCGGGTGGCCCTCGTCGGGCCCGCTCGCGATCAGCTCGTCGTTCTCGGCGAGGACGACGTGGCCACGTGGCCGGTAGACGTAGCGCCCACCCCGCCGGACCGCCAGCACGTGGAAGCCCGGGTCGACGTCGAGCTGAAGCTCCTGGAGCGTGGCCCCGTCGGCCGGCGATCCCGCCGCCACCGGCACCCGCACGACCACCTCGTCGCTGTCGCCGAGCGCGATGCGGATGATCGGGTGCACGTCCTCGTGCTTCTCGATCAGCCACACGATCTGCTGGGCGGAGTCGCCCAGGTCCTCGGCGGCCTGCGACACGTGCAGCAGCCCCCGCAGCGGGGACGGGTCGATGTCGTTGGACGCGGCCCGGAGGACCCACAGCTCCAGCCGATCCTTCATCTCGTCGAGCCGGTCCTCCAGGTGCCGCACCTCGGCCGCCAGCCCGAGGTCGCGCAGCACCAGCGCCGAGTAGGCCAGCCCGACCGCGGTCTCGGACACGTTCTTCATCTCGACCAGCACGTCGACCGCACGGTCGAGGTCGGTGAGCGTGCCGTCCTCGGGCGGGGTCGGGGGCTCCCACTGGGGCGCGGCGGCCAGCTCCCGGAGGCGGGGGATCCCCGCCGGCGACCCCCGCAGGAACAGGACGTCGCCGGGCGTGAGGATCTCCTCGCCCTCCACGTCGGTGATCCACTCGCGATCGCGGCGGATGGCGACGATGCGCATCCCGGTCTGCACCGGCAGCTCGAGGTCGACCAGCGGCCGCCGGGCCAGGTGCGAGCCGTCCCGCACCCGCACGCGGTGGGACACCTCCTCGGCGTTGGACAGGTCGGCCACCAGCTCGCGCGGGATGCCGAGCCGGTGCGTCACGATCCGGGCGATGTCGACCGCGGCGTTGGCGATGCGCTCGATGGCGGAGATGACCTGGAGCACCGACGCCATGGCGTCGGCCTCGCGGGGGTCCCGGACCGCCATGACGCACACGGAACGCATGTCGTGGACCAGGTCGTCCATGCGCTCCTCGAGGGCACCGACCTCCTCGGCCATGTCCGGGTCGCCGAAGTACAGCGCCGCGTAGGCCAGGTCGACCATCAGCTCGGAGAGGTCCTTTGCCTCGGCCAGCATGGCCCGGAGATTGCGGGGTCTGTCATCCATCGGCGGGATCGCTCTCCACGATAGGCGCGGGGTGTGACGCTCTGAGGGCTCGGGTCATGACAATCCGAGCAGGGAAATGGCGATGATCAGCGTGAAGGCGCCCACGAAGTCGACCGACGAGCTGACGATCGGGATGCCGTACGTATCGGGGTCGACGCCCGTGCGGTAGGCGACGATCGTCCCGTAGTAGGCCACGGCCACCACGAACAGCACCGCCAGGGCACCCGCGATCATCGAGACCGCCACCATCTGCAGCAGGCCCGGGCTGGCCTGACCGAGGGCGGTGGCGACGAAGTTGGCGGCGACGCCGTTGAACAGGTAGACGGGCACGGCCAGCAGGACGATGAGCGAGATGTCCCGGCGGGCCTCGCGGTTGGGGCTGCTCGACGGCGGCACGAGGCCGAGGAAGAGCTTCGACGACAGCCTCCCGGACAGGATGCCGCCGAGCGCCCCCGAGCTGGACAGGTGGGCGGGCACCAGCACCAGCAGCGCGGGCAACGCGTCGAAGCGGGTGAACGACTTCTCCAACGTCAGCCCGGCCCCGGCGCTGATGCACCCGGCCACCAGCAACACCGGCACCGACTCGTGCACGATGCGCCGCAGACCCTCGGTCGAGGACCGCCAGCCTGCCACCAGGCAGACGAGCGCCGCCGCCGACCAGCAGCAGGCCGACCGACGGGGTGACGACCGAGATGCCGAGCAGGAACGTGGCCAGGTAGAGGGCGGGCAACGTCAGCACGTCGCCCAGCGTGGAGACGAGCGGTGCGGTGACATTGTCGAGGTCCCACCCGAAGCGCACCGCCCCCGCCGTCAGCCCCAGCGAGGCCGCCAGCACCACGATCGAGCCCAGCAGCCCGCCCACGATGGAGACGGTCGCCATCGACAACAGATCGATCGAGCCCGTGATGCCGAGGCCCACCGCGACGGCCTTGGCCACCACCGCCAGGGCCAGCGAGATGCCGATGGTCAGCAACATCGAGGCCAGCACGTTCTGGCCGAGGACGGCCTCCCGGCGCAACGACCAGCGGAAGGTACCGGCGTGGATCGACGTCGAGATCCGGTTGCCGAACGACCCGAAGATGTTGCCCCGCAGGCCGATGGCGGCCGGGACGAGCACCAGCAGGCCGGGGTACTTCTGCAGGGTCCCCGTGATGGCGCCGAGGAAGGCGCCCGCCACCAGGCTGGTGGACGAGTTCAGCCCGAGCGCGACGAGGCTCTGCCGGACGCCGGCGGCGTCCGACCCCAAGAGGGCGCGCAGGCGCGCCACGGCGGCGTTCTTCGGGGGCATCGAGGACCTGGTGACGGATGAGCTGGGGACGAATGTCCTGGTCAGTGAGGGCTGCGTTCGGGTCTGCTCATCGATTGGTGACAGTCTGCAACACTCGTCCGTCATGCCGGGTGACGCTGGGGTCGGGGCACGGTCGGCGACCGTGCGGTGGGGACGCCGCGGCGCCGGCACGGTCGCCCTCGCCGTGGTCCTCCTGGCCACGGTGACGGGGTGTGGCGACGACGGTCGCGCCCTGCGCGAGCCGGGCGCCGACCAGACCACGACGTCGGCCCCGCCCGGCGGCACGACCACGACGCTCGCCGCCGGCGCCACCACGACGACGACCGTCCCGCTACAGGTCGCGAGCCCCGCGTTCGGGGACGGGGCGACGATCCCCGCCCAGTACACGTGCCGGGGTGCCGACCTCGCGCCGCCGCTGTCGTGGACCGGCATCCCCGCGGACACCGTCGAGCTGGCGATCGTGGTCCGCGACGTCGACGCCGAGGGGTTCGTCCACTGGGTCGTGGCCGGCATGGCGCCGACGGTCGGAGGAATCGCGGAGGCGACTCCCCCGCCCGGGATCGAGGCCATGAACGACTTCGGCCGGCCGGGCTGGGCAGGGCCGTGCCCGCCATCGGGCACGCACAACTACGAGTTCACCCTGTTCGCGCTGGCGGAGCCGTCCGGTGTGACCGCGGGCCAACCGGCGTCGGAGGCAGCCAGCGCGGTCGAGACCCGTGCGGTCCGAGCCTCGGCGGTCCTCAGCGGCTCCGCCGCCGCCGGCTGACCGGATCGACGCGCCGCCCGTCACCCCACGGCGAAGCCGGCGCCACCCTCGGGTGCCAGGTCGGTGATCGCCAGCGAGTCGACGACCGCCTGTGGCGGCCCGATCCTGGCCCAGGACAACAACGCGTCGACCGCGGGCCGCGGTCCTTCGGCCTCGAGCTCGACCCGACCGTCCGGCCGGTTCCGGATCCACCCGACCACCCCGAGGCGGTCAGCCTCCCGCCGGCAGCTCTGCCGGTACCAGACGCCCTGCACGCGCCCCGACACCAGGGCCCGCACCCGCACGACGGGAGCGGTCACCGGGACCGCTTGCGCCCACCGTTCCCCCCGACATCGGTGCCGTCCTCGCCGTTGTCGGTGTCGGCCGCTTCCTCCGCTTCCAGCTCGGCCTCGAGCTCGGCCAGCGCGTCGTCGGTGGGCGCGGGCTCGTCGGCCGGTGCATCGTCGGCGGACGAGCCGAGGTCGTCGACAGGCTCGTCGTCGGTCACCTCACGGGACTCGGCGTCGATGACCCGTCCGCGGCGCCGTCGCTCCCGGGGCGCGGCGCGTTCCGCCGCCGCGCGCGCCGGCATCTCGAGCCGCCGGACCTGGAAGCTCGCGAAGCCGATGGCGATCAGGGATGGCAGGAAGTAGATCCCGAGGCCGCCGGTGACGAGCACAGCGGCCAGCATCCCGAACATGGCGAACGTGAGCATCCGGCCCCGGTCGGGCCGCCGGTTGCCCCAGAACGCGAACAGCGTCACCAGCACGGGCAGCGCCATCACCGCGATGATCCCGGGGCCGCTGGCCGCGAGCAGCGACTCGGTCTTGTCGGGCACCGGCTCCCCGGTGACAGCCTCCCGGGCGAGGATGGTCACGCCCCCGAAGCTCGGCGGGATGGCCTCGCCCCGGTCGTCGACGTCGACCTTCACGAAGAGCAGGAAGATCACCGACACCACGGAGAAGGCCACGGCCAGCAGCACGGCCCGGTCACCCGGCCGCCGGCTGCGGAGGATCGCTGCCAGCCCCGTCGGCGGCGGCGCCGACGCCACGGCGGCGGCCGCGGCCGGGCGCCCACTGCCACCACCGCCGGCCCGGCCGGTTCCCCCGCCGGTCGACGATGGGGTGGTGGGCGCCGAGGCGACGTTGTCACGGCGGGCAGCGAGCGCTTCGCGGCTCGCCCGGTTACGGGCGGCCCGGCGCTGCTTGGAGTCGTTGCGCTTGTCCGGCACGGTCGCCACGGTAGGCCCAGCGGACCGGCCCCGGCGACCGGGCGACCCGAGCAGCCGTTCCAGCACCGCCGGATCGCCCTGCCAGGCGGCCACGAGCACGTCTCGGGGTGTGCGCCGCGCCGCGTAGCGGAGCGCCAGCGCCACCACGACGGCGTCGTCCAGCGGCCCGATGACCGGCAGGAACTCGGGAACCAGGTCGATCGGCGACACGCACCACAGCCCGGCGACCACGACGGCCACCTTCGCCCGCCGGGGCACCCGGGGATCCCGGGCGAGGGTGCGGGCGGCCCGGACGCAGTTCGGCAGGAAGCCCGCGATCTCCCGGGCCGTGCCCGCGGGCAGCCGGGCCGCCAGCGCCACCAGCACGACCCAGGACAGCACGAGCAGCCCGGCCCCCACCAGGAGTGCCTGCACCCAGCCACCACCGACCATGCCCGCCAGCCTTGCAGCCCCCCACCGGCCGGTCATCGGAAGTCCCTGCTCCGGAGGGCCGAACGGATCGGCAGGGCCTCGATCCGCTCGGCGATCACGTTGGTGACCCCGTCCACCCGTTCCAGCCGGCCCCGCACCAGCACGGCCGGCGCCGTGCGCACCACCCGCCGGTGGTGCAGCCAGCAGCCCTTGGACACGACGATGTTGAGCAGCCCGGTCTCGTCCTCCAGGTTGAGGAACGTGGTGCCCCCGGCCGTCGCGGGTCGCTGGCGGTGGGTGACCACGCCCCCCACCGTCACCCGCGACCCGTGGGGCCGTTCGAGGAGGCCGGTCGCCGTGACGACGCCCAGATCGTCGAGCAGATGCCGCACGAAGCGGGTGGGGTGCCCGTCGGGGCTGACGCCCGTTGCCCACAGGTCGGCCCGGGACTCGTCGATCGGATCGAGGCCGGGCAGGGTGGGGGCGTCGGTCCCGGTCACGATGCCGTCGAGCCGATCGGCCCCCGCCTGCGCCACCGCTCCCGCCACCCACAGGGCCCGGCGCCGGTCCAGCCCGAAGCAGCCCAGCGCCCCCGCGGTGGCCAGCGCCTCGAGCTGGGCGGTCGTGAGGCCCGGCATCCGGCGCACCAGGTCCTCGGGGCGGGCGTAGGGACCGTGGGCCTCCCGCTCGGCCACGATCCTGTCGGCCAGGTCCGTCCCGATGCCCCGCACCGATCCGAGCCCGATGCGCACGGCGGGCCCGTTGCTGCCCCACGTCTCCGGCGGGGCCCCCGCACCCGGCGCCCGGCCCGGCGGTGCCCCGTCGACCTCCAACGTGGCACCCGCGCCGGAGACCGCCAGGTCCGGCGTGCGCACCTCGACCCCGTGGCGGCGGGCGTCCTGGGTCAGCGAGTGGGGCGAGTAGAAGCCCATGGGCTGGGCGTTGAGCAGGGCCGCGCAGAACGCGGCCGGGTAGTACCGCTTGAGCCAGGACGAGGCGTACACCAGGTAGGCGAAGCTCACCGAGTGGCTCTCGGGGAAGCCGTAGCTGGCGAAGGCGGCCAGCTTCTCCCAGATGCGGTCGGCCACCTCGCCGGTGATGCCGTTGGCCTCCATGCCCTCGTACAGCCGGCGGCGCAGTCGCTCCATGCGCTCGTGGCTGCGCTTGGATCCCATGGCCTGGCGGAGCTGGTCGGCCTCCCCCGGCGTGAACCCCGCGGCGTCCATGGCCATCTGCATGAGCTGCTCCTGGAACAGCGGGACGCCGAGGGTCTTGCGCAGCGCCGGTTCCAGCGACGGGTGCAGGTAGGTGGGCTTCTCCAGGCCCTTGCGCCGCCGGATGTAGGGGTGCACCGAACCGCCCTGGATGGGGCCGGGGCGGATGAGCGCGACCTCCACCACGAGGTCGTAGAACTTCTCGGGCCGCAGCCGGGGCAGGGTGGCCATCTGGGCCCGCGACTCGACCTGGAACACGCCGATCGAGTCGGCCCGGCACAACATGGCGTAGACCTCGTCGTCCTGGGGCAGGGACTCCAGGGCGACCTCGGCCCCGTGCGCCCCCCGCACCAGGTCGATGGTCCCGTGCAGGGCTTCGAGCATGCCCAGGCCCAGCAGGTCGAACTTGACCAGGCCCACCGCCGCGCAGTCGTCCTTGTCCCACTGCAGCACGGTGCGCAACGGCACGATCGCGTCGGGGTCGGGACCGGGGCCCGGTCGGTCGTCCCCGGTGCCCTCGCCGTCCGCGCTGCCGTCCCCGCCGCCCCGCAGTGACGCCTTGCCCGTCATCCGTGCCCACTCGACAGGGCACACCTCCACGATGGGCCGGTCGCAGATGACCATGCCCCCCGAGTGGATGCCCAGGTGGCGGGGTGCCCGCTCGACCTCCCGGGCCAGGGCCAGCACCGCGGCCGGAATGTCGTGGCCGCCCTCGGCGGAGGTCGACGACACGGTCGACCACATGTCCATCTGCTTGGACCAGGCATCCTGCTGACCCGGTGAGTAGCCGAGGGCCTTGGCCATGTCGCGCACGGCCGACCGCGCCCGATAGCTGATGACGTTGGCCACCTGCGCCGCGTGCCGGCGGCCGTGACGCTGGTAGACGTGCTGGATGGCTTCTTCCCGGCGCCCGCTCTCGATGTCGATGTCGATGTCCGGCGGCCCGTCGCGCTCGGGGGACAGGAAGCGCTCGAACAGCAGGTCCAGGGACACCGCATCGGCGTTGGTGATGCCGAGCGCATAGCAGACAGCCGAGTTGGCGGCGCTGCCCCGTCCCTGGCAGTAGATGCCGGACCGCCGGCAGAACTCGACGATGTCCCACACGACCAGGAAGTAACCGGGGTACCCCAGCTCCTCGATGGTCGCCAGCTCGTGGTCGATCTGGGCCCAGGCCTTGCGGTTGAGCTCGGCGCCGCCGGCCGGATGGCGCCCACCACGGGCGCCGTAGCGGGCGTCGCCTCCCTTCTCGACCAGGTACCGCAGGTAGGCCATCTCGCCCAGCCCCCGCGGACACGGGAACGGCGGGAGCTGGGGTGCCACCAGCGCGAGATCGAAGGCGCAGTCCCGGCCCAGCTCGGCCGCCCGCTCGACCGCTCCCGGCCAGCGGGCGAAGCGCCGCGCCTGCTCGTCGCCCGAGCGCAGGTGGGCAGCACCGGCGGCCGGGAGCCACCCGGCCAGGTCGTCGAGGCTGCGTCGCGCCCGCACCGCGGCCAGCGCGGTGGCCAACCGGCGCCGGTCGGGGGTGGCGTAGTGGACGTTGTTGGTGGCCACGATGCCCACCCCGGCCCGCACGGCCAGGGCGGCGAGCGCGTCGTTGCGGGCCGAGTCGAGCGGGGCGCCGTGATCGCACAGCTCGACCACGACGTTGCCGGCCCCGAAGCACTCGACCAGAGCCGCCAGCTCCCGGGCGGCCGCGGGCTCGCCGCCCTGCAGCAGCGCCTTGGACACCGCCCCCTTGCGGCACCCGGTGAGCACCACCCAGTGGTCTCCGTGCACCGACATCCAGTCGATGCCCGAGTAGTCGGGCCGACCCTTCTCCCGACCCGCCAGGTGCGCCTCGCTGAGCGTGGCAGCCAACCGGCCGTAGCCCTCGGGATCGCGGGCCAGGACCAGCAGGTGGCGGCCCTGGGGATCGGCCTGGCCGTTCTGGGGGGCGGCCAGGTCCAACGACAGCTCGGCCCCGAACACGGTGGGCACCCCCACGGCCCGAGCCGCCTCGGCGAAGCGGACCACCCCGTAGAGCCCGTCGTGGTCGGTCAGGGCCAGCGCCTCGAGCCCCAGCCGGGCGGCCTCCTCGGCCAGCTCCTCGGGATGGCTGGCCCCGTCGAGGAAGCTGAAGTTGGAGTGGCAGTGGAGCTCGGCGTAGGGGGCGGCGCTGGCGTGCCGCTCGATGTGGGAGGGTGGTTCGTAGTCGGCCCGCCGGGACGACCACGCCGGGCTGTCGCCGCCGTTGGCGCCCTCGGGCACCGGTGACGGCCGATGGTCGCGGCGGCCGGGATGGGGCTGCACCCACCACTGCCGCGGGTCGCCGCCGGTCTTGCGGTCGGACAGCGCCCGTTCGATCTCGCTCCAGGGAACCCCCGGGTTGTTGAAGCCCACGGCGTGCTACTCTACGAACACATGTTCGCCTTCGCACGTCGCCACGAAGAAAAATCCGGAGCCGGACTCCGACCCGGGCGCCGGCCTGTCGCGCCCCGGACGAGGTGGCGTCGGCAGCCGGCGATCGCCCGCTCCCGGGGGCGGGCCCGCCACATACTGGGCAGGCTGCTGGCCCTGCTAGGCGAGTACCTCGTCGGGCGACTCGTCCGCCGGGCCGTCAACAGCGCGCCCCTCGCCGGTCGGGCCGCCGTCGGCGCGATGCTCGTCCGTCGGACCGTCACCGGTGTCCGACACCGTCGCCCCGCCCGCCGCGATCGTCGCCGAGATGCCGTCGGCCGCCCCGATCTCGCCGCGGTAGTAGTCGAGTCCCCACTCGGCCACGAGTGCCGCGTTGCGCCACAGCTCGTCGTCGCCCAGCTCCGCCCGCAGGGCGGCCAGGTCGGCCATCATCCGGTCGCACCACTCCCGGTGCGCGGCCACCGCCGCCTCCAGCTCCGCGGCGCCGAGCAGGTGCCCGAAGAAGACCCGCAGCGCCACCGGGTGTCGCAGCACCGGGGGCGCGGGCGGCAATGCCAGCCAGGCCCGCAGGGACTCCCGCCCCTGGGTCGACAGGGCGTACACCTTCGTCGACCTGTTGCCCTCCCGCACGACCAGCCGCTGGTCGACGAGTCCGGCCGCCGACAGGCGCTCCAGCTCCCGGTACACCTGGCTCATGGCCGGCGCGGACCAGAAGTAGCGCAGGTTGTCGGCCCACTGCTTCAGCTCGTAGCCGGACAGCTCGCGCCCGAACGAGAGCAGGCCGAGCAGCGTGTAGCCCGTGGTCGTGGGCTCGACCGGTGCGGCGGCGGACATGGTCCGCCAGCCTATGTTCCCAGGGGGAAGACCGCGACGTCCGCGCCCGGCCGCGATAACCCGCTGTCCGCTCGTCCGCGTCCCTCGCTACCGTGCGTCGCGATCGAGCTGGGCGCCGTTGGGGCGGCAGGCGGGCAGGCAGCGCGGAGCTGCAGGAAGGCACAGGCAGGTGCGGCGAACCAAGATCGTGGCGTCCCTGGGGCCGGCGTCGTGGGACGAGCCGGTGCTGCGCAAGATGATCGCGGCGGGCGCCGACGTCATCCGCATCAACCTCTCGCACGGCGACCCCGCGACCCAGCTGGCGCTCATCGACCGGGTGCGGCAGGTCAGCCGCGACGAGGCCAGCGAGGTCGCCGTGCTCGTGGACCTCCCCGGGCCCAAGCTGCGCACGGCGCCGTTCCCTGACGGCGGGATCGAGCTGGTGCCCGGCGACGCGATCGAGCTCCGCTGCGGCGAGCCCGTCAGCGACCGCAGCTCCATCGGCGTCGACCTCGACGACCTCGGGGTCCACGCCGGCGATCGCATCGTGCTCGGCGATGGCGCCGTCGTCCTCGAGGTCGAGTCCGGCCCCGACGGTCTGGGGCGCCCGGCCACCGCCCGGGTCCGGCGCGGCGGCAGGATGCAGGGCCGTCCCGGCATCCACCTGCCGGACGGGGCCGGCGGCATGGCCGGGCCGACGCCCCGCGATCTCGAGCTCGCGGTGGCCGCCCAGGCGGCCGGCGCGGATGCTGTGGCCGCATCGTTCGTCCACAGTGCCGCCGACGTGCAGCGACTGATCGACGTGCTCGGGCCGGAGCGCCCCCAGGTCGTGGCCAAGATCGAGACGGCATCCGCCGTCGAGCAGGCGGACGCGATCATGGCGGTCGCCGACGCGATCATGATCGCCCGTGGCGACCTCGGCATCCGTCTGCCGATCGAGGACGTGCCGCACGTCCAGAAGCGGCTGGTGCGGGCCGCCATCGCCGCGGGGCGCCCGG
The DNA here is from genome assembly GCA_963759225.1 of uncultured Acidimicrobiales bacterium. Classification (GTDB taxonomy): domain Bacteria; phylum Actinomycetota; class Acidimicrobiia; order Acidimicrobiales; family VFJN01; genus ZC4RG19. The sequence continues at coordinate 266,183 of CAVWYL010000008.1, forward strand.
TCATCACGGCCACGCAGATGCTCGAGTCGATGATCACCGCGGCCTACCCCACCCGGGCCGAGGTGTCCGACGTGGCCAACGCCGTGTTCGACGGCACCGACGCCGTGATGCTGTCGGCCGAGACAGCCGTAGGCACCGAGCCGCCGGAAGCGGTCGCGGTCATGGCCGCGGTCGTGACCCGGGCCGAGCGCGAGGCCGACTACCTCCAGTGGGGTGCCAAGCTGGGCAAGCTGCGGCGGTCCTGCGAGCTGTCGACCACGGCCAAGATCACCGACGCCACCAGCGAGGGCGCCTGGCGGGCGGCCACGAACATCGGCGCGGCGGCCATCGTCTGCTGCACCCACACCGGCGACACCGCCCGTGCGGTCGCCCGCTTCCGGCCGACGGTACCGGTCCTCGCCGTCAGCCCGTCCGAGCGGACGGTCCGAGCGCTGGCCCTCACCTGGGGCGTCACCGCGGTGTGCGCCCGGGCGTGGGAGTCCACCGACGACATGGTGTGGTTCGCCACCGAGGAGGCGATGGCGGCCGGCATCGCCGGTCCCGGGGACGTGCTCGTGGTCATCGGCGGCTACCCGGGCGACGTCGACCCGGCAGCCGACGTCCTGCGGGTCGTCCGGCTCCACTGACCCCCTCAGTCGTAGGTCGCCTCGATCGACCAGCGGCCGGCCTCCACCACCAGCAGGTACGCCACCCCGTCCGCCGCCACCACCTGGATCCGGGCCCGCCGGCGATGGGTCGCGGCGTCCCACCACCGCTCGTCACACGGCCACGGCCCCGCCCAGGCGGCCACGGTGCTGCGCCGGCCGCCCGCCACCACCAGGGCCACCGGGTCCGCACTCACCTCGCCCCGGCCCCCGACCCGCACGGGACGGCCGGCGGCATCGACCACCTCGGCCGGCAGCGGCGGAGCATGGACCGCAGCGGGCGCCGGATCGGGCACCTGGCCCGGCCACGGCTCGGCCACCCACCCGCGCCGGGCGGCAGGGCGGGGCTCGGTCATGTCGTCCGCCGCCACCGGCACCAGCCCCACCCGCTCCCCCGGGCCCCGGCCGCCCCGCCACTCGGGCACCCGCACGGCCTCCACGCCCAGCAGGCCCTGGATCCGGGCCGACGCCCTGGCCGCCCGGTCGCCGGCCTCGATGGGGTCGACCGCCCCGGGGCCGCCGGTGTTGAGGGCGAGCTGGCGGCCGCCGGCCGGCACGATCTCGTCGGGTGCCAGCCACAGCCGGGTCAGCCCGCCCGAGGGCCGGTGCGCCGAGTGCGCCAACCCGTCGATCCATCCCTCGAGCTGCCAGCGGACGCGGTCGGCGATGGCCAGCGGGCTGAAGCTGCCCTCGGTGCGCCACACCCGCTCGTGCGTCTCCCCGTGCTCGGTCTCGGCCCCGACGATCAGCCGGGTGCAGGCGCTCCCCGCCTCCGCGAGGCGCCGGTGCAGGTCGTCCGCCAGACCGCGGGCGACGAAGGCCACGGCCTCGACCCGTTCGGCGGGCGGGTCGATCACGGTGGACAGGGTCCACTCCACCGGCGGCGGGGCGGTGACCGGGGGCAGGGCGTCGCGGCCGCCGGCCAGCCGGTGGGCCCGCAGGCCGCCGGCGCCGAACCGGCCCACGACCTCGGCCACGGGCAGCGCCGCCAGGGCGCCGAGCGTGCGGACCCCCAGCCGTTCGAGCACGTCGACGAGGGCGACGCCCTCCGGCCCCTCGTCGGCCAGCACCGTCACCGGGATCGGCGCCAGGAACGCCGGGCTGGTCCCCGGGGGGACGACCACCACCGACTCCGCCGCCGGGCGGGCCGAGCCGGAGGGTGGCTCGCCGGCCGTCTCCGGTGGCCGCGTGGGTCCGGGCCGCCGGCTGGCCGGGACCCTGGCGGCGGGTCCGACCGTGCGGGTGGGCACGACCGGACGGTGCCGGCGGGCAGCGAGCCCCGCCGCGAACGGACCGTCGGCGATGCCCACCCGGACCGGGCCCCGTCCGGCCAGGACGCTGCTCACCAGGACGGCCGCCCGCTCGGCCAGCGCCTGGTCGCCGCCGTGGTAGCGGGACGGCCCCCGGGTGGGGAAGGCGCAGGCCCCCGGGTAGGTGATCTCGATGCGGGGGGTGAGCACCTCCAGCGCGGCGGCCACCGGCTCGAAGGCCCGGGCCTCGGCCGCCGGGTCGTGCTCGAGGATCACCAGCTCGGGGCAGCGGGACTGGGCGTCTCGCCGTCGCTGGTGACGCTCGACCCCTTCGATCCGGGCCACCGGTGAGCATGCCACCACCCGATTGGCCCGCAGCACCGCCGCCGGCTGGTCGAGCGGGACCCCGGCCGCCACCACCGGCCAGTCGGCGCACCACGCCACCAGCGTCCGGACCGCCTCCGTCACCCCGCCTCCCCGATCCGCAGGGAGACGAGACCGGCCACCAGCCCGGCCACGGCTGCACACCACGCCACCGTGATCACCCTGCCCACCCCCGCACCAGGGTCACGTTCACGCGGGTTCCGTCCACCACCCACACGCTCACACCTGGACTCCATCTCACCGCTTCCACGACCCGAAACGACACCGACCACCACACCGCTCGCAGACCGAGCCGCCCTCACCCCGCCTCCCGGACCCGCAGGGGAACGGGCTCGGCGACCGGCCCGACGGGATCGGCCACCTCGGCTACCTCGACCGGCTCGGCCGGCTCCACACCCCCGCCGCCGGCGGGCAGCCACAGCTCGGCCCGGCGGGGCCGGGCGGCCTCGCCCCGGCCGCCGGCCTCGACGGTCACCCGCCGGCCCTCCAGGTGCCCCCACCCGGCACCCAGGCCGTCCCAGCGGGTCGTGGTCACCGTCAGGTGCAGGGGGCTGCGCTCGCCGGCCAGGTCGCCACCCACCGCCACCAGGACCGCCCCCCGCTCCCGGACCCGGGCCACCAGCCGCCGGGCGTCGGCGGGACGCAACCGGCCGAGGGCGGCCACCAGCACGATGTCGAACCCGTCCACCAGGGCCGCCATCACCGACGCCCACCCCTCCCGGTCGCGCCCGGGGTCGGCCACCACCACCAGCCGTTCCAGCGCCACCCCCAGCTCGGCCGCGGCCACCAGTCCCAGCGATCCCACCCCGACCGCCGCCACCCACGACCCCGCCTGCGACGCCCCGGCCGCCAGGGCGAGGGCCAGGGACGTCGTCCCCGCCACCCCCGGCGCGGCCGACACGGCCACCGTCGTCCCCCGCCGCAGCCCGGCCCCGGGGAGCAGCCCGTCGAACGCCGGCAGGACGGGCAGGCAGCGGTCCCGGGCCAGGTCGGCGGGTCCCACCTCCACAGCCGTGGCCGCCCCGGTCCGGCCCGGGCTCCGACCCTGGCGGAGGGTGCCCACGGCCTCGACCACGGCCCGGCCGCCCCCGGTCCCGCCGGGTGGACATCGGCACCGCCCCGCCCCACCCCCGGCCGCGCGCCGGCCCGGGATCTGCGTCCGGGGACGAAAAATCGTCAGCGAGGACCTCCACACGCGCCACGTCCTCTATGATCGAACACGTGTTCGCTTCTGGCAACCCTCGTACCGTCCCCGGCACGCAACGTCGGCTACTCCACGGTCACGCTCTTGGCCAGGTTGCGCGGGCGGTCGACGTCCCGCCCGAGGGCGAGCGCGGCATGGTACGCCAGCAGCTGCAGGGGGATGCCCAGCAGCGCCGGGGCCAGCTCCGGCTCCGAGCGCGGCACCCGCAGCACCGCGGCGAAGCGGTCGTCGCCCCCGGCCCGGGCGGCGAGGTCGGCGACGTCGGTCACCGCGATGACCGGGCCACGCCGGGCGCGGATCTCCTCCACCGTGGCCAGGTTCTTGTCCAGCAGGGCGTCGTCCGGCAGCACCACGACCGTGGGCACGTCGGGCCCCACCAGCGCCAGCGGCCCGTGCTTCAGCTCCGCCGCCGGGTAGGCCTCCGCGTGCACGTACGAGACCTCCTTCAGCTTCTGGGCGCCTTCCAGCGCCACGGCGTGCCCGCCCACCCGGCCCACGAAGAACATGCTGGCCGCGGGGGCCACCAGCGTCCGGGCCACGGCCGCCACGGCGGGCTCGTCCGCCAGCGCGTCGGTGATCTGGTCCGGCAGTGCCGACAGCGCCGCGATCAGGCGGCCGCCGTCGCCGGGGCCGAGGTCCCGCACCCGCCCCAGGTGCAGCGCCAGCAGGGCGAACGCCACCACCGTCGAGGTGAACGCCTTGGTCGAGGCGACCGACACCTCGGGCCCGGCGTGGATGTACACGCCCGACCCGCAGGCGCCGGCGATCGTGCTGCCCGGGGCGTTGACGATGCCGATGACGTCCCCGCCCTTGCGCTTGACCTCCTGGATGGCGGCCAGCGTGTCGAACGTCTCGCCCGACTGGCTCACGGCGACGTACAGGGTCTCCGGGTCGATCACGGGGTTGCGGTAGCGGAACTCCGACGCCGTCTCCGCGTCGGCGGGGATGCGGCTCAGGCCCTCGATCAGCAGCGCCCCCGTCAACCCCGCGTAGTACGCCGACCCGCAGCCCAGGATCTTGACCCGGCGCACGCCGAGCACGTCCCGCGCCGTCAGCCTGATGCCCCCCAGGTGGGCGGTGGCGAACCGCCGGTCCAGCCGGCCCCGCAGCGTGCGCTCGGTGGCCTCCGGCTGCTCGTGGATCTCCTTGTGCAGGTAGTGCTCGTGCCCGGCCAGGTCGAACGCGGTGGCCGCCACCTCGGTCGTGGCGGGCCGCTTGTCCGTGGGTCGGGCGTCGAGGGTGAAGGTGCGGTACGACCCGGCCTCGAGCACCGCCATCTCGTGGTCGTCGATGTGGACGATCTGGTCGGTGTGGCGCACCAGGGCGGACACGTCCGAGGCGACGTAGTGGGCGCGGCGCCCGACGCCGAGCACGACGGGGCTGCCGTTGCGGGCGACGACGATGCGGTCGGGCTGGCGGTCGTCGACCACGGCCAGGCCGTAGGTGCCGGCCACGAGCGACAGCGACTCCCGCACGGCCTGCTCGAGCGGCAGGCCCGCAGCGGCCCGCAGGCCGACGAGCTGGGCGATGACCTCGGTGTCGGTGTCGGTCGCCATCTCGATGCCCTCGGCGGCCAGCTTGGCCCGCAGCTCGCCGGCGTTCTCCACGATCCCGTTGTGCACGACGGCGACATGGCCGGAGGCGTCCAGGTGGGGGTGGGCGTTGAGGTCGTTGGGCTCGCCGTGGGTCGCCCAGCGCGTGTGGCCGATGCCGACGCTCCCCTTCAGCCGCTTGGGCAGGGTCGACACCAGGTCGTCGATGCGGCCGGCCCGCTTGTGGACCTTGAGGCCCGACGGACCCACGACGGCGATCCCGGCCGAGTCGTATCCCCGGTACTCGAGCCGCGCCAGGCCCTCCACCAGCACGTCCACGGCGTCACCGGCGCCGATCACTCCCACGATCCCGCACATGTCCGTGCCTCCTCAGCCGTAGACGATCCGGCGGATCTGCCGGTGGGTCAGGGGTTGCGCCGCCACCGGGCGGGCGGCCAGCTCGGCCGCGATGCGGTCGAAGATGGCCGGGTTGGCCAGCCCCGCGGCCTGCAGCTCGCGGTGCCGGCGGCGGACGACCACCTCGGTCGTCTCGGAGAACCACGCCACGACGTCGTCGACCACCCGCCGGGCGACGCCGGCGGGCAGATGGGTGGTGCGTACCACGTGGTCGACCAGGTCGCGGAGGTCCTCCGGCGGCGCCATGAGCACCGATGTTCGTGCCCGATCGGCTCTGAACGCAAGGAACTTGCCCGAATACGGGCAGAATCCGGCCGTTCAGGCGAGTTAGGGGAACAGACCGCGGGCGAGCATCGCCGACGCGATGCATTCGAGCGCCACGACGTGGGCCGCCGTCCGCATGTTGACCCCCAGCGTCTGCGACCGTGCCCAGACTGCCGTGAAGGCCGCCTCCATCCGGTGGCGCAGCCGCTCGGCCACCAGCGAGTCGTCCCACGGGTAGCCCTGCCGGGCCTGGGCCCACTCGAAGTAGCTGGCGGTGACCCCGCCGGCGTTGGCGAGGATGTCCGGCACGACGACCACGGCCCGGCGATCGAGCACGGGCTGGGCATCGGTCGTGGTGGGGCCGTTGGCCGCCTCCACGATGAGCGGCGCCGCGATGCGCTCCGCGACCGCAGCGTCGATCACCGAACCGAGGGCGGCGGGCACCAGCAGCTCGCAGCCGACGTCCCAGATCGCGTCCGAGTTGATCGACTCGCCGCCGCCGAAGCCGGCGACCGAGCCGGTCTCGGCGACATGGTCGGACAGCGAGCCGACGTCGAGGCCACCCTCGTTGAGCACGGCGCCGCCCACGTCGCTGACGGCGACCACGCGCATGCCCGCGGAGCTGAGCAGGAACGCCAGCGGCGCCCCCACCTTGCCGAACCCCTGCAGCACCGCCCGGCTGCCGACGAGCGGGATGCCCATCTCCCGGAACGCCACGCGGGCGCAGGACAGGCACCCGGCGGACGTGGCGCCCGTGTGGTTGCGCGTGCCCCCCAGGGACAGGGGCTTGCCGGTGACCGACGCCGGCAAGGCGTGGCCCTGCACCATCGACAGGGTGTCCATGAGCCAGGCCATGACCCGGCCGTCGGTGTTCACGTCGGGAGCCGGGATGTCGGTGTCGGGTCCCAGCAGGGAGCTGATCTCGAACGTGTAGCGGCGGGTGACCCGCTCCAGCTCGCCGAGCGAGAGCACGCCGGGGTCGCAGCGCACGCCGCCCTTGGCGCCGCCGAACGGCAGGTCCACCAGGGCGGTCTTGAACGACATCATGGCGGCGAGGGCCTTGACCTCGTCGGCGTCCAGGTCGGGGTGGAACCGGATGCCGCCCTTGCCGGGGCCCCGTGTCGTGTTGTGGTGGACCCGCCAGCCGGTGAAGACCTCCACGGACCCGTCGTCCAGCCGGACCGGTATCGACACCTCCAGCAGGCGCTCGGGTCGCCGCAGCATGCGGTGGACGTCGGCGTCGAGCTTGGCCAGCTCGGCGGCTTCGTCGAGGTGGTCGAGAACGGCCTGCCAGGCCCTGGAACCCATCGTCTCTCCTTCGTCACGACCGGCGGCGGTGGCGGTCGACCCTCACAGCATGCCCACTGCGGGGGGCGGAGCGACGTTACTTCTGCGGTTCGCTCTCGGCAGCGACGGGTTCGTCGGCCGGCGCGGTCTCCGCCTCCGGCGCCTCCGACAGCTCCACGGCGGTGTCCCGCTCGGTGATGACCTCGGGTGCGGCGGCCGCCTCGTCCGCCTCGTCCGCCTCGGCTTCCTCCGCCTCGGGCACCTGGGCGGCGTCGCCGTTGGTGGCCGGGGGATAGAAGATGTACAGGCCCCGGATCACGTCGAGCAGCTGGGCTCCGGTCCAGCCGTCGGCCAGGTGGACGGTGACCATGCTCCCGTTGGCGTGGACCTGGGTCACCCCGCCGGAGTCGAACAGGCGCCGGGCGAGCTCGTCGACCGGGCGGTCGTCGAGGATGTCCTCCCTCGACGCGTATCGCTCGTGGCCCATGCCGGTGAACGATCGGTTGGTCTCGAACCGGGCGATGCCCGGATTCGAGGACGGCTTCTCGACGACGTTGATCGGCTGTCCCATGGCGGGCGGCATGATATCCCTGCGGTCGAAGCACACCCGAACCGGGAGGGCACGTGAGCGAGCGCAGCGAGCGAACCATCGACACAGTGCGTTGCTCGGCACGCAGTGCCGATCGGTCACTGCGTGCATCCCGAAGGGTGCACCAGTGAGCGAGCGCAGCGAGCGAACCATCGACACAGTGCGTTGCTCGGCACGCAGTGCCGATCGGTCACTGCGTGCATCCCGAAGGGTGCACCCATCCCGAAGGGTGCACCAGTGAGCACCGAGACGATCGAGGTCACCGGCCACATCGTGGACTCGCTGCTGCTGGCCAAGATCCTCGACTCGATCCTGGAAGCCGGCTGCGACTACGAGATCAGCGACGTGCGCATCGGCAAGACCAGCCTCGATCCGTCCAGTGCCCGCATCGCCGTGACCGGGGACGACGGCGTGCTCGGGGCGCTGCTCGACGAGCTCCAGGTCCACGGGGCCAACCGCACGGCGCAGGAGGACGCACGCCTCGAGGCCACCGACCGCGACGGCGTGCTGCCCGCCGGCTTCTACTCGACGACGAACCTGGCCAGCGAGGTGCGGGTCGACGGCACCTGGCTCGCGGTCGAGAACCCCGAGATGGACTGCGCCCTCGTCGTCGCGGACGGCCGGGCCCGGACCGCCCCGATGCACCGGGTGCGGGCCGGTGACCTCGTCGTCGTCGGCAGCGAGGGGGTGCGGGTGCAGGCGCCCGGGCACGCACGGGACACGCAGATGTTCGAGTTCATGGCGTCGGAGGTCTCCTCGGAGAAGCCGAAGGCCCTGCTCGTCGCCCGGGTGGCCGACCGGCTGCGGGCGGCCCGGCAGCGGGGCGGGCGCATCCTCGTGGTCGCCGGCCCGGCGGTCGTCCACACCGGCGGTTCGACCGACCTGGCCCGCCTCGTCGAGGCCGGCTGGGTCGACGTCCTGTTCGCGGGCAACGGGTTCGCGACCCACGACATCGAGTCCAACGTGCTCGGGACGTCGCTCGGGGTGTCCGTGTCCGAGGGTGTGCCCACCGAAGGCGGCCACGCCAACCACATCCGGGTCATCAACGAGGTCCGGCGCCACGGCTCGATCGCGGCGGCGGTCGAGGCCGGGTTCGTGTCCGGCGGTGTGATGCACGCGTGCGTCCGGCGGGGCGTGCCCTTCGTGCTCGGCGCCTCCATCCGGGACGACGGCCCGCTGCCGGACGTCATCACCGACACGGTCTCCGCCGCCGACGCCATGCGGGCCGAGCTGCCGGGCGTCGAGGTGGCGGTGATGCTGGCGTCCACCCTGCACGCCATCGCGACCGGCAACTGCCTGCCCGCCGGGGTCGAGACGTTCTGCGTCGACATCAACCAGGCGGTCGTGACCAAGCTCGCCGATCGGGGCAGCCACCAGGCGCTCGGCATCGTGACCGACGTCGGGCCGTTCGTCCGGCAGCTTGCCGACGAGCTGCTCGCCGCCCGATGACCACCGGCACGCTGGACTGGGGTCGCCGGATCCTGATGTGCCCGCCCCGGCACTTCGGGGTCCTGTACGAGATCAACCCGTGGATGAGCCAGGAGGTCGAGGTCGAGCCCGCCCGGGCCGTCGAACAGTGGGAGGGCCTCGCCGCGACGCTGCGGGCCGCGGGGGCCGAGGTCGTCGAGATGGAGGCACACGCCGAGGTCCCCGACCTCGTGTTCACCGCCAATGCGGGGCTCGTCAACGGCGCGCAGTTCGTGCCCAGCCACTTCCGGCACGCGGAGCGCCAGCCGGAGACGCCGGTGAACACCGAGTGGTTCTCGGCGAGCGGCTGGCGGGTCGATCGCCTGCCCGACGACATCGACCACGAGGGCGCCGGCGACGCCCTCCCGTTCACGCCCGAGGGCGGCCGTCCCGTGCTGCTGTCCGGCTACTCGTTCCGCTCGGATGCCCGGGCGGCCACCGAGCTGGCGACGCTCCTGGGGTGTCCCGTGCGGCCGATCCAGCTCGTCGATCCCCGGCTGTACCACCTCGACCTGACGTTCTGCCCGCTCGACGGCCGGCGGGCGATCATCGCCCCGAGCGGTTGGGACGCGTACGGCCGCCGGGTGGTCGAGGCGCTCGTGCCCGAGCCGCTGGTGCTGACCGAGGAGGAGGCGCTGTCGTTCTGCGCGAACTCGGTCGTGGTCGACGGCACCGTCGTGATGCCCACGACGCCGCCCCGGGTGGGGCGCCAGCTCGAGGCGTGGGGCTTCGACGTGGTCGAGAGCCCGGTCGGCGAGTTCCTGAAGGCCGGGGGCGGCTGCCGGTGCCTGACCCTGTGCCTCGACGTGGTGCTGGCGGCCGAGGAGGTCAGCTCGCGCGGCTGAGCGGCGGCGAGGCGGCGGGCGCCGGGTCGCTGTGGCGGCGGACCTCCCGCCACGCCAGGGCGGCCAGCACGACCGACACCACGCCGAGCACGACGTGCACGACGACGAAGGCCACATCGTGGTCCGCCAGCACGATGCGGACGTCGCGCACGACCCACACGGCCACGGACCAGCCTGCGAGCGCCCCGACGGCCATCGCCGTCGCCGGTTCGGACCGGCGCCACAGGGCCACCAGCACGCCGATCGCCAGGAGGGTGAAGCTCAGGGCCAGGGCCGTGCGCCCGACCTGATCGCCCACCGACAGATCCTCGTCCCGCCAGATGTTGGCGATGCGGGTGGTCCACACGAAGAACGTCCAGGCCACGAGGGCCAGGGCGGCGGGACGGCGGCGCATCCCCCGAGGCTAGAGCCCACGGACCCGCCGACCGAAGCCAGCGCGAGCGACCCGGTCGGCGGGTCAGCCCGCAAGAGTCGGCCGGGCAGCGGGCCAGCACAACCGCCCCAGCCACGGGGCAACGCCCACGGTCGTCGCACCGCCGCCCCGCGAGCAAGCGTGCGCACCGCGAGCGGCCTCCGGCGAGGCCGGGCACGACGTCACGGGCTCGGCGACCAGCGCTGTCGCCTCGGCCAGGGGCCCCTTCGATGGACTCGCCGCCCTCCGGGGACGCCGAGCTCGTTCCGGATCGGGTCGCCCTCGGGCTCGCCGTCCGGAGCGGCCAGCAGGTCGTCGGCCTCCGCCTGGCGGCGGGTCGCCTCGATGCTCTCCCCCAGCTCGTCGAGTCGATCCTGCATCTCGTCGGGCTTGGCCGTGACCTCGTCCAGGTGCTCCTCGAGCTGCTCGACCGGGGTGGTGTCGTCATCGGGGTCTGCCACACCACGGCCCTACCCGGTGCCCCTCCGGTCCAACCGCTGCCCCACGGGCCGGGTGCATCCCGCGGAGCGCCCGGGGCGAATGCAGGGCGTGAGAGGAACGGCCCGCCGAGCGACACCATGCCCTCCACCGCCGTGTCGATGAGCCACACCTCGTAGAACCTGACGCTAGAAGAGGCTGCCCTGGGGGTCGGGGCGGACCAGCCGGGGCACGCCGGACCACGGCAGACCGTCCATGAACACCCAGCTGCGGCGGTGGATGGCCGAGGGGCCGACGCCCCGCAGCGAGGCCTGGTGGCGCGGGCAGGGGTAGCCCTTGTTGGCGTCGAACCACCACCAGGGGTGGTGCTCGGCCTCGGCCCGCATGATGCGGTCCCGGGTCACCTTGGCCAGGATCGACGCCGCCGCGATGGACAGGCAGCGGGAGTCGCCCCGCACCAGCCGGTCGACGATGCCGCCGCCGACGAAGTCCCACTTGCCGTCGAGCAGCACCCGGTCGGGCGCCACCCCCATCCGCCCCAGCGCCCGGGCGGCGGCGAGCCGCTGGGCCGCGCTCATGCCCAGCTCGTCGCACTCGGCGGCGCTGGCGTGGCCGACGCCCCAGGCCACGCACCAGCCGGCGATGCGGTCGAACAGCGCCTCCCGCTCCCGCTCGGTGAGCTGCTTGGAGTCGCGCACCTTGTAGACCCGGCGGTCCCGGGGCAGCACCGCCGCGCCCACCGTCAGCGGCCCCGCCCACGCGCCGCGGCCCACCTCGTCGACCCCGACCACGACGCCGTGGCCGGCGTCCCACAGCGCCCGCTCGTAGGCGAGCGACGGCGACCGGCCCTGCAGCGCCCGGCGGAGCGTGGGGGCGGTGGCGGCCATCGCGGCGAGGCTACTGCGCCCGCTCGGGCGCCCCGGGGACGACGCGGAACGTGAGTGACCGATTTACCCTGGGCGCGCGATTGACGCGGCGGGCGACGGTAGGGATGATGGCGCGCGTTGTCACGGTGAACGGGAGGAACACCATGACCAACGGTGCAGCGCACCCTGGGGGCGAGCCCGTACCGACCTCCCCGAACGCGGGGCGCGGCCTGCCCCCGGGCGTCCGGGTCGAGGTCCGCAACCGGTTCGACGGCTCGTGGTCGACGGGTTTCGAGGTCGCCGAGGCGATCGCCGCCCCGGCCGAGGGGGACCGTGACGGTGGGCCCGATGCGGGCAGGGGACCGAGCGGCTACCGGGTGCGGCGGGTGGCCGACGACGCCGTGCTCAACGGCACGATCCGCCCCGACGACCTGCGCCGGGAGCCGCACCGACGCACCTGGTGAGCGCCCCGGCGGGTCAGCCGTCCGTGGTGGACCCCGGCGGGTCAGCCGTCCGTGGTGGAGGTCGTGTCGTCGGCGCCCGTGGCCTCGCCGACGTACGCCTCGGTCACGACCCGGGCGGCGGCGGACGGGTCGAACGGCGCGACGCCCCGGGGGGCGCCGACGCCCAGGCGCACCACGACGGTCTCGCTCGCCGGGTCGACGGCGATGATCTGGTTGCCCAGCCCGAGGGCGAAGTACATGTCCTCGGGGGCGCCGGGCACCAGCTGGGTGTCCGGCCCGCCGCCGGCCTGGTCGGCCGTCGTGGCCCCCGCCGGGCTGAGGACCTTGCCGCGGTGGTTGAGCCACCACAGGTAGCCGTACGCCTCGTTGATCCCCTGGGAGGGGGCGCCCGTGGCCTCCTCGACCCAGGCGGCCGGGACGACCTGCTCGCCGTCCCACTCGCCGCCCCGCAGGAACAGGTAGCCGAACCGGGCCATGTCCTCGCACGAGGACTGCAGGCCCATGAACAGCTTGGTGTTGCCGGCGGGGTCGAGCGTCATGTGCGAGTCGTCCATGCCGAGGGGGCCGAGCAGCTTGTCCTCGGCGAAGGTGGCCGACGACCCGCCGGTGGCCGCCTGGAGGACCGCGTCGAGGGTCTGGATGGCGGCGTTGTTGTACGCCCAGGTCGTGCCGGGCGCGGCCTGCTGCCCGAGCCCGACGGCGAAGGTGTTCATGTCCTGCGAGACGGGGAGCTGGCGGTAGTCGGCGTTGGGGTCCCACGTGCGGCCCGAGTCGTTGCTCAGCAGGTTGGCGACCGTGACCCCGGCCGAGTCGGTGCCGGCCCAGGCGTCGATGTACTCGGACGCCGGGTCGTCGATGTCGAGCAGGCCCTCCTCCTGGGCGATGCCGACCAGCGTCGAGGCGTAGGACTTGGTGGCCGAGAACACCTCCTGCGTCGACGAGGCGTCGGTGCCGGCCCAGTACCACTCGCCCACGATCTGGCCCTGGCGGGTGACGACGAGGCACTTCGACCCCGCTGCTGCGGCCAGCGACGCCAGCTCGTCGAGCTCGGCCTGGTCGAAGCCCATCTCGGCCGCGTCGGCCCGCGACCACTCGACCCCGGGGTAGACGGCCGTGGGCTCGGCGGCGACCGGCTCCGTGGCGTCCGCCCCGGCGGGCTGCTCGGAGGCGGAGTCGCCGCCGCCGGAGCAGGCGACGGCGGCGAGGCAGGCGGCGACGGCGGCCGCGGCCGGACCAGCGGTGGGCGAGGGGCAGTCACCGCGTCACCCTAGTCACGGGTGTCAGTTAGTCCAGCTTGCCGATGTTGGGCCGCTCGTCGTCCTCGACGTCGGTGGCGAGGAACTGCTCGATCATCTCGTCCGCCACCGAGGCCGAGGTCAGGCGCAGGCCGAGGGCGAGGACGTTGGCGTCGTTCCAGCGCCGGGCCCCCGCAGCCGTGGCCGCGTCGGTGCACAGCGCGGCCCGCACGCCAGGGACCTTGTTGGCCGCCATCGACACCCCGGTGCCGGTCCAGCAGCAGACGACGCCCCGCTCGGCGTCGCCGCCGGCCACGGCCTCGCCGACGCCCCGGCCCACGTCGGGCCACGGGTCGCCCTCCCCCACGACCACGACGTCGTGCCCGCGCTCGGCCAGGGCGGCCTTGATGTGGTCGGTCAGCGCGGTCCGCTCGTCGGTACCGAAGGCGATGCGCATGCCCACCAGCGTAGGGGCGGTAGACAGGGGTATGACCGAGCGGAGCGAGGTCCAGAAGCACAGTCGGCCCTGCGCCACGAAGTGGCGATCCGGTCACCGGGGCCCCCGAAGGGGGCACCAGTGACCGACGGCTACGAGGTGACCGACGGCGACGGGTTCCGGCTGGCCGACCACGACCCCGGCGCCGACAGCGGGGTGGCCGGCAAGGACGAGGGCCGCGCCGAGGTGGCCGAGCTCACCGCCCGCCTCGCCGAGCTCCACGAGACGTTCTACGCCGACGGCCGCCGCAGCCTGCTGGTGGTGCTCCAGGGCATGGACACCTCCGGCAAGGGCGGCGCCATCCGCAAGGCGTTCCAGGGCCTCGACCCGGTGGGCGTGCACGTCGCCGCGTTCAAGGCCCCGACCGACATCGAGCTGGCCCACGACTTCCTGTGGCGCATCCACCCGCACGCGCCGGCGCTCGGGCACATCTCGATCCTCGACCGCAGCCACTACGAGGACGTGCTCATCGTGCGCGTGCACGACCTGGTGCCCGAGGAGCGCTGGCGGGCCCGCTACGACGCCATCCGCGGCTTCGAGCAGATGCTGGTCGACGAGGGCACCGTGGTGCGCAAGTTCTTCCTCCACATCTCCCGGGAGGAGCAGGCCGAGCGCCTGCGGGCCCGCCTGGAGGACCCGACCAAGCGCTGGAAGTTCCGCCTCGGCGACCTGGAGGAGCGCAAGCACTGGGACGACTACCAGGCGGCCTACGAGGAGGCGATCCGGCGCACGGCCACCCCCGACGCCCCGTGGATCGTGGTCCCGGCCGACAAGAAGTGGCACCGCGACCTGGTGGTCTGCCGGACGATCGTGGCGACGCTGGAGGGGCTCGACCTGCGCTACCCGGAGCCGGAGGAGGACCTGTCCGGCGTCGTGGTCGAGTAGTCAGCCCGCCTTGCCGGGCCGCCCGGGCGCCAGCAGCCATGGCGGTACGCGCCGGCGACGGCGAGCTGACCGGTCAGAGGTTCGGGGCGACCTCCGCCCCGAACCTCTCGATCTGGTCGACCAGCTCGGCCCGGTCCCGGGACCGGAACCGGACCTGGAGCTGGTTGGCCCCGGCCCGGGTCCAGGGCCGGAACGCCTCGGCCAGGGCCGCCGGCTCGCCCACGTAGGTGCGGCCGACGTCCCAGGTCGGGGTGCCGACGTAGCAGCCGACGTTGGCGCCGACGTCGAACCGCTCGGGGCGCCCGGCCTCGGCCCGCAGCCGGCGGAGCCGCTCGACCACGCCGGGGAGGTCGCGGGGCCGGATGCCCTGGGGCAGCCAGCCGTCGCCCAGCTGCGCCGCCCGGCGCACCGCCACCGGCGACGAGCCGCCGACCCAGATCGGCAGCGACGCCTGGACCGGGCGGGGAGACAGCGCCGCCGACCCGTCGAGGCCCCAGGCGCCGCCCGGCAGCGCGGGGTACTCGTCGTCGAGGGCGGCCCGGATCGCGGGCAGGGCGGCCTCGACGTGGCGGCCCCGGGCCGCGAAGTCCAGGCCCAGGAGGGCGAACTCGCCCTCGACGTGGCCGGCGCCGACCCCGAGGATCGCCCGGCCGCCGGACAGCCGGTCGAGCGTGGCGAACGCCTTGGCCACCGCGAGGGGGTGGTGGTACGGCAGCGCCAGCACGTGGCTGAGCAGCCGCACCGACGTGGTCACCCCGGCCAGGAACGCCAGCGTGGCCACCGGGTCGTACCAGGTCGTCCCCATGGTCTCGTCCAGCGGGCGGGGGATGGCGACGTGCTCGCACACGCCGACGTACAGGGCGCCGGAGCGGTCGGCCGCCTGCGCCACGGCCACCAGGTCGTCGACGCCGGCGGCGGCCTCCCACGGCTCCACGAAGATCGTGCTCTGGGCCTGGATCGGCAGCTGCAGCCCCCAGGCCACGGTCCCCTCGGGGACGATCGCGCTCACTTGACGGCCGTGGGGGCGACGGGGCCGCCCACCGCCCGGGTGAGGGGCAGCGGGGTGGCGCACAGCAGGAAGTCGTACCGGCCGTCGGTCGCACAGTCGGCGGCCAGGTCGTCGAGCGCCCACAGCTGGCCCTGCGGCAGGCCCATGTCCACGAGGTGCAGCAGGTGCACGGGCAGCAGGACGGCGGGGTCCTCGCACGGCCACACCTCGAACACCAGCGTGTCGGTGGCGACGGCGGCGACGTCGTGGTCGTGCAGCCACTCGACCGACCGGGTGGACAGGCCGGGTGACGGGTGGCCGAAGCGGTCCCGGTCGCCGGCCCGGAGGAAGTGCATGTGCCCGGTGCGCACGAGCAGGGCGTCGCCCGGCTCGACGGCGACGCCCCGGCCGGCGGTGGCGGCCTCGAGGTCGTCGCCGGTGATCGCGTAGCCGTCCTCGAAGTGGTCGACGCCGTGGACGGCGGCGACGTCGGCGAGCACGCCCCGGGTCACGACCGGGCCGAACTGCTCGACGCCGAGCCGGGACGCGCCGGCGTCGCCGACGGCGGCGGCGTCGGTGCCGTTGTACATGCGGCCCCCGTAGCTGACGTGGGCCAGGGCGTCCCAGTGGGTCGCGGCCTGCACCCCCATCGTCAGGGCGTCGTCGCTGCCGCAGAACTCGCTCGGGTCGCCCGTGTAGGGGGCGTTGACCGAGAGCATGCGGCGGGCGGGGTTCTCGCGGCCCCGGATCTGGCCGGTCTGGGGACCGTCCTCGTCGAAGGGGATGGCGAGCGAGAACACCTTCCCCTGGCGAGCGGCGGCCACGCCGCGGAGCACGGCGGCGGCGTCGATGAGGTTGAGCGTGCCCCGCTGGTCGTCGGGGCCCCACCGCCCGGTGTTGGACACCCTCGCCGCCAGCTGCTGGAGGTGGTCGGGCAGCGCCATAGAACGTGTTCTAGTTCGTCCGGCGGCGGCGGGGCCACGTCGGCGAAGGCCGGCGCCCAGTCCTCGCCGGGCAGGCGGGTGGCGCGGGCCAGGTAGCTGACGGCGTGGTACCAGCCGGCCAGGGCCAGCAGGTCGAGCAGCTGGGCGTCGTCGAACGCGGCGGCCAGGCGGTCCCACAGCTCGTCGGCGATGTCGCTGGTGTCGTGGAGGGCGTCGGCCGCCTCGATCAGCAGGCGCTCCCGGTCGTCGGTCCAGCACGCGTCGGTCGCCGCGCCGTGGGTCACGGACGTGATCTGCTCGGGCGTCAGGCCGACCTTGGGCACGAAGTAGGCCACGTGGACGCCCCACTCGTACTCGCTGCCACAGCGGGCGCAGGTCCGCAGGATGACGAGCTCGCGCTGGCGGCGGCTGAGGCTGAGCTCGCGGCCCAGCTCGTAGGCGCCCCAGACGGTCATGGCGTCGGCCATCCGCAGGTTGCGCCCGAGCATGCGGAACAGGGCGATGGGCTCGACGCCGTCGGGGGTGATGCGGCGCAGGACGGCCTCGACGTCGGGGTCGAGCGGCGGCGTGAGGGGGGCGATGCGGGACACGGCGACCTCCAGGTGCATCGGATTGCGTGTTTCGGATTTCGGAACCTGCCCGGCCGACGGTAGCGTTTCTGTATCCGAAACACGACCCCCGGATGTCCCGGTCCCCGGCCGCCCGGTGCGGGGATCCCGCACGGGCCGGCCGATCATGGCCGCGCTCGACCTGCTCGGGCGGCGGTGGGCCATGCGGGTCCTGTGGGAGCTACGGGACGGCGCGCTCGGCGCCCGGGCCCTGCGGGACCGGTGCGACGGGATGTCCACCAGCGTCCTCTACCAGCGGCTGCGCGAGCTGGAGGCGGCCGGCCTGGTCGGCCGGGACGCCGGCGACCGCTACGAGCTGACGCCGCTCGGCCGCTCGCTGGGCGACGCCATCGAGCCGCTGTCGGCGTGGGCGGAGGCCTGGGCCCGCGAGCGGTGACCGCCGGGGCCGGGTGCGAGACGCCCTGCAACACTCTCGCCATGGCACGCACGGTCACGGTCGATGGCCATCCGGCCCGAGTCGCCCGACGACGACGAAGCGATCCGCCACCTGGTGGCCGCGGCGTTCGGGAGGGACGGGGAAGCCCGGCTCGTCGAGCGGATCCGCGCCTCGCCCGAGTACGTGCCCGAGATGGCCCTCGTGGCCGAGGTCGGCGGCGAGGTCGTGGGGCACGTGATGGTGAGCCACGCCGTCATCCGCAACGACGACGGCGACCGGCGGATCAGCATGCTCTCGCCCCTCGCCGTCGATCCCGAACACCAGAGGTCGGGCATCGGCAGCGCCCTCGTCCGCGCGTCGCTCTCCGTCGCCGACGCGCTCGGCGAGCCCCTGGTCGTCCTGGAGGGCGACCCCGCGTACTACGGACGCCTCGGCTTCGAGCACTCGACCGGCTACGGCATCGAGATCCACCTGCCGGACTGGGCACCACCCGAAGCGGCCCAGGTCGTGCGGCTGTCATCGTTCGACCCCGACGATCCGGCGCTCCGGGGGACGGTCGTCTACCCGGCGGCGTTCGACGGTTTGGGGTAGGTGATCCGCCAGGATGATGCGCGTAACTGGTCGTGGACGTGACCCTCGGCGGCGACGCCGAGGACTGGTTGAGGACTGAGATGGGCTGATCGAGCGCACCGGAGCACGGCGCCGAGCGACGACCGCAGGTCAGGGCACCCGACGGCGGGTGCACATCGTCCCCCACACCCACTGGGACCGCGAGTGGTACTCGTCGTTCCAGACCTTCCGGCTGCGGCTGGTCGACCTGCTCGACGACCTGCTGCCCCGGATGGAGGGCGACCCGGCCTACGCCCGGTTCCTGCTCGACGGGCAGCTGGCCGTGGTCGAGGACTACCTCGCCGTGCGCCCGGGCGAGGCCGAGCGGCTGCGCCGGCTCGTCGGCAGCGGGCGCATCGCCGTGGGGCCCTGGTACACGCTGCCGGACGAGTTCCTGGTCGGGGGCGAGACGCTGGTCCGCAACCTGCAGCTCGGGCTGCGGGTGGGCGACCGCTTCGGCGGCGCCATGCCGGTCGGCTACCTGCCCGACATGTTCGGCCACGTGGCCCAGATGCCCCAGATCCTGGCCGGGTTCGGGTTCGAGCACGCGGTCGTGTGGCGGGGCGTGCCCGCCGCCGTCGACCGCAGCGGGTTCTGGTGGGAGGCGCCCGACGGGACCACCGTGCGGGCCGAGTACATGCCCCAGGGCTACGGCAACGGCTCGGCGCTGCCCGACGACGCCAAGGTGTTCGTGGAGGCGGTCGCCGGCTTCGCCGACGTGTGGCGCGACCTCGTCACCGGACCCGTGCTGTGGATGAACGGCACCGACCACCAGATGCCCCAGCCGTGGCTGGGCCGGGTGGTGGCCGAGGCCAACGACATCCAGGACGACCTCGACCTGCGCATCGTGTCGCTGGCCGAGCACCTGGCCGCCGCCCCCACCGACGGCCTGCCCACGTGGGCGGGCGAGCTGCGGTCCGGCGCCCGGGCCAACCTCCTCATGGGCGTCGTGTCCAACCGCGTCGACGTGCGGGCGGCCTCGGCCCGGGCCGAGCGGGCGCTGCTCACCGGGGCCGAGCCGCTGTCCGCCCTGTTCCTCCCGCCGGAGCGGTGGCCGGGCGCGCTGCTGGACGAGGCGTGGCGGGCCGTGATCCTCAACTCCGCCCACGACTCGGTGTGCGCCTGCTCGATCGACGACGTGTGCGACGCCGTGCTCACCCGCTACCGGGAGGCGGCCGACATCGGCGAGGGCCTCGCCACCCGCGCCGTCGCCCACCTCGCCGGCCGCGTCGACCACGACGGCCCGCTGGTGGTGAACCCCACGGCCCGGCCCCGCGGCGGGCTCGTCGAGGTGACCCTGCCGGGGACCGCGGCGCCCGCCGGCACCCAGCTGCTGCGGGCCCAGCGCGGCCGAGGCGGTCCTCCACGGGGGGCCGCCGGAGATCGTGCTCCCCGCGGCCCAGGAGGTCGACTGGATCCCCGGCATCTCCGCCTTCGCGGTCGAGGACGAGGGCGGCACGGTGCTCGTGGCCAACCAGCGCCGGGGCACGGCCCAGCTCGTGTCCGCCGACGTGCGGGCCGCACTCGACCGGCTGCGGGACACCGACACCGGGCCGCTGCGCCTCACCGTCCGCCGGCCCGAGCAGGTCACGGTGCTGGCGCACGTGGGCGACGTGCCCGGGTTCGGGTGGCGGGGCTGGACGCCGGGCGACACCACCGGCGTCGAGCCCGTGACCGTGACGCGAGGGCGACGGCGGGCCGGTGCTGGCCAACGGCCTCGTCACCGTGGCGGTGGACCCCGCCGACGGCACCTTCGCCCTCGACGGCCACGCCGGGCTGGGGCGCCTGGTCGACGGCGGCGACTGCGGCGACACGTACAACTGGTGCCCGCCCACCGACGACACCGTGGTCGACTCCCCCGCGTCCGTCGACGTGGCCGTGCTGGAGCGGGGCCCGCTCCGGGCCCGGGTGCTGGTCGTCGCCCGCTACCGCTGGCCGGCCGGGCGCGAGGGCCTCGACCGCCGCACCGCCGCCACCGTCGACAACACGGTCCACACGCGGCTCGAGCTGCGGGCCGGTGAGCGGGCGGTGCGGGTCGAGGTCACGGTGGACAACGCCAGCCGCGACCACCGCCTCCGGGCCCACTTCCCGCTGCCCTCCCCCGCCACGAGCTCGCGGGCCGAGTGCGCGTTCGGGACCGTCGAGCGGGGGCTCGTGGCCGAGGGCGGGCCGACCGAGGCCCCGCTCGCCACCTACCCGGCCCAGCGGTTCGTGCAGGCCGGGGGCCTGACGGTCGTCCACGACGGCGTCACCGAGTACGAGCTCACCGACGAGCGCACGCTGGCGGTCACGCTGCTGCGGGCCACCGGCATGCTGTCGCAGATGCCGATGGCCACCCGGCCCCTCCCGGCCGGGCCGCTGGTCCCCGCGGGCGACGCCCAGCTCCTCGGGCCGGTCACCCGGCGCTACGCCGTGGCGGCCGGCGACGTCGACCCGTTCGCCCTGGCCGACGAGGTCCTCGTGCCGCTGCACGTGGCCGCGCCCGGGGCTGCGGGCCGGGGCACCACCGCCGCGGCGGCGGGACCGGCGACCGCCCGCGACCTCCCGCCGACCGGGTCCGGCCTCGACGTCACGGGCGCCGAGGTGTCGGCCGTGACCCGCGAGGGCGACGCCCTGGTCGTCCGGGTGTTCAACCCCGGCGACGAGCCCGCGACCGTGCGCGTCGCCGGGCGCCGGGGGTGGCTGGTCGACCTGCGGGGCCGCCCGCTGCTCGCCTTCGAGGGCGCCTTCGACCTGCGCCCCCGCGGGATCGCCACCGCGGTCGTGGTCGACGCCTGACCGTCAGGCCCGAGAGCGCCGGCCCCGGCGGACACCGGCGTCACCCTCGGACGCGTGGCGCAGCACCCACAGCGGCACCCGGCCGACGTCCTTGAGGTAGCGGGGGCGCATGGACCGGACCCGGTAGTGCTCGTCGTCGGCCAGCGCGTCGCGCAGCGCCTGGTCGACCACGATCGTCCCCGGGAACGCCACGCCCGTGATGCGGCTGGCCAGGTTGACGACCGGGCCGTACAGGTCGCTCTCCCGCTCCAGCAGCGGGCCGTAGGCCATGCCGACCCGCAGGTCCGACAGCTCGTCGCTGCCCCGGGCCGCGTCGGACAGGGCGAGCGCGGTCGCGGCCGCGGCCCGCGGGTCGTCGACGGTGAACATGACCTCGTCGCCGATCATCTTGACGACCCGGCCCCCCCGGGACGTCACCGTGTCGAACGCGACCTGCTCGAACCGGTCCACGATGGCGGCCAGCTGGTCGTCGCCCACCTGCTGGCTGAGGGCCGTGAACCCGACCAGGTCGGCGAACCCGACGGCGCCGAGCGCCCCCTGGCCCGTCTCGGCGATGCTCAGGCGGCGGCGGATGGCGGCCAGCAGGTGCCGGCGCCAGGCCGCGGTCAGCACGTCGGGCACGATGGGCAGCAGCGCGCTGGCGCTCACGACGATCTGGTCGTCGGTCACCGCGCGGCCGCCGACCGCGCCCCGGCGGGGCGAGCCGCTGACCCGGGCGCTGATGACGTCGACCTGGGCCGACGCCACCCGGGCCATCGACGACCCGATGACCCGGCTCATCTGCAGGACCAGGTCGCTCGACGCCACGTCGGCGGCCATCAGCTCGCCGATCTCGGCCAGGATCTCGACGTCGGCCTCGGTGAAGGCCACCTCGCCCGGCCGCGGCACCGGGTAGCCGAGCGTGCGCCACAGCTGGGCGACCTGCGTGGTGGACAGCCCCGTGCGGGCGGTGACGGCGTCGAGGTCGTAGGTCGCGGCCGACGGCACGATCAGCCGCTCGACCGCCAGCAGCGGCAGCGTGCCGGTGCGCTCGGCCGCGTCCAGCTCGTCGTCGCTGCAGCCCAGCGAGCGCAGCATCTCGCGCACCGCCCGGACGGCGTCGGGCCCCAGCGCCGTGGGGTCGAGGCCGCCGGGGGCGCGCTCACCCGAAGGAGCCTCCCGGCTCGGGGGGCGGGCCGACCCGCAGGCCGACTGGCGCCGTTGCCGGGCGGATCGGCGGCGGGCGGTCCGGGCACCGGCCCGAGCAGCGCCTCGCCCCGCGCCTCGGTGGTCGCCCAGCCAGGGTCGAGGCCGGGGGCGGTCAGCCGCACGGGCCCGCTCCCGGGGTGGGGCTCGATCTCCCACAGCAGGGCGACCCGGTCGCCGTGCCAGCGCACCGCGTAGGACACGCGCCCGTGCGCGGTGGGGGCGCCGTGGATCTCCCATCCCTGGCCGTACCACCCGTCCGGGACCAGCGACGCCACGGCGAGGCCGTCGCCGTCCTCCCGGACGAGCAGGTCGCGGACGCACCGGAGCAGCGCCGCCGTCGCCGCCGGGTCGTGGCCGTCGCCGCCGCAGCCGCCCCCGAGCTGGGGGTGGACCGCGGTGGGCCAGGTCCAGGTGGGGGTGGCGGCGTCGAGCACCCACGCCAGCCGCCCCGCGGCCCGGCGGTCGCCGTCGCGCAGCTCGACCCCGGCCAGGGCCAGGGTCAGCACCGGGCTGAGGCCGCCGGCGGCCGGGTCGAACACGGCCCTGCCGTCGCCGGCGGTCCCGCCGTCGCGCACCGCGCCGGCGGTGGCGGCGACCCGGGGGTCGCCGGGCGGGCAGGCCGAGCAGCGCGCAGGCGGCCAGCGTCGCCCCGGCTCCCGGCCCCGCGGGGCGGTCGGGGCCGTCCGGCACCGCGGCGGTGCCCCACCGGTCGCGGGCGCCGTCGAGCGCCGCCTCCACGGCGGCCCACAGCTCGGTCGGCGAACCCCCGGGCGTCGGCCCCGGCCTCGGGATGGCCGGCGGCGTCGAGGACGGCGGCGCCCGCCCGCAGGCCGGCGACCGCCCACAGGTCGGTGGCGAAGCGGCGGCCCGTGGGCGGCTCGGCGGGCAGCAGCCCGTCGCCGGTGCCGCGGCGGGCCCGGTCGATCCACTGCACGGCCTCGGCCACGGTCTCGGCCACCGCTCCGGCCAGCGCCGGGTCCCGGGCCAGCCCGACGTGGGCGGCCAGGGCGACGAGCGCGGACGCGGTGGCCTCGGCGCCGCCGAACGACCCGTCGGGCCGCTGGCCGGCGGCCCAGGCGGCGAGGGCCGCGGCGCTCTCGTCGTGGTAGCCGTAGGCGTCGAGCGCACCGAGCACGGCCGCATCCCGCCCCGGGCGGGCGAGCAGGTGACGGCGGCAGGCCTCGACCGCGGCGCCGAGCCGCTCGTCGGGCACCACCAGGCGCAGGCCCCGCTCGGCCTGCGCGGCCCAGCCGCCGGCCACCGCGTCGGCCGGGGGCAGCACCCCGGGGAACGTCGAGGCGGCGGGGTCGTCGTCCAGCGGGATCACCGCCCGGAACGTGGCCCCGTGGGCCAGCGGGAACACGAACGCGGCCTGCGCCAGCCCGGCCGGGTCGCGCACCGGCCGCCGCCAGCGGTCGGCGGCGGCGCCGCCCATGACGACGGCGGCCGAGTCGCCGTGGCGCAGCGACGAGCCCGCCACCTTGGCGGGGGCGCGGGGCAGCACCAGGGCCGGCCGCCCGTCGACGGTGACGGTGCTGCCCGACAGGTCGATCCGCTCGACGACGGTCAGCCCCTCGGGCGTGCACGGCCGCACGGCCAGGGCCAGGGCGACCGGCACCCGGGACCGGTTCTCGACCTCGACGACCACCACCTCGCCGCCGCCCTCGGCCGAGCTGCGCCGCACGGCGAAGGCCCGGGCGACGGCGTCGCCGGACGGGATGCTCATGGCCGTCTCGACCACCGGCGAGCCGCCGACGAGGCGCTGGCGGACGGCCACCTCCCGGGACGGCACGTGCCAGCGGTCGTCGGCGCCGATCCACCAGTCGAGCGACCAGCCGCCGCCCGGCGGCGTCACCAGCCCCCGGGGGTCGACCCGCGCGGCGCGGTCCGAGTCGAGGTTGCCGACCACCGTCCAGTCGCGGTGGGTGACGTTGACGAGGAACGGCAGCGGCCCGGCCGGCACGAACGCGGGCGACGCCGGGTCGGCCTGGCGCTCGATCCAGTACGGCCACACCCAGCCGGGCGCGGCGTCCACCGCGGCCCGGGACCGCAGCGCGCCGGCCAGCGCCGGCGCGGTCGCGGGGGCCACCGCCCGGGGCCAGACCGGCGCCGGCGGGTCGTCGAGCCGCCCGGCGGCGGCCAGCGTGCGCAGCGCCTCCTCGGGAACGCCGGCGGCCCGCAGGGCCCGCCGCTGGAGCCAGGCGCGCGCCCCCATGTCAGCCCATGCCGTCGGTCTCGGCGCCGGAGGCGCGCCGGAGCAGGCCCCGGTAGGCGTCGGCGGCCGACCGGCCCTCGTGCACCACCTGGTAGACCTCCTGCGCGATCGGCATGTCCACGCCGTACTTCTCGGCCACCTCCACCGTCACCTTGGAGGTCTTGATCCCCTCGGCCACCATCTTCATCTCGGCCACGATCTCGTCGATCGTGTGCCCCTTGCCCAGCTGCTCGCCCACGTAGCGGTTGCGGCTCTGGTGGGAGATGCAGGTGGCCACCAGGTCGCCCATGCCCGCCAGCCCGGCGAAGGTGAGCAGCTCCCCGCCCATGGCCATGCCGAGGCGGGACAGCTCGGCCAGGCCCCGGGTGATGACGGCGGCCCGGGTGTTGTCGCCGGTGCCGAGCCCGTCGGCCATGCCCGAGGCGATGGCGATGACGTTCTTGAGGGCGCCGGCCACCTCGCACCCGACGACGTCGGCGTTGGTGTACACCCGGAACAGCTCGCTGGCGAAGATGCGCTGGAGCTCGCCGGCGATGTGGTCGTCGGAGAACGCCACCACCGTGGCGGCGGCGTGGCCCGACAGGATCTCCTGGGCCAGGTTGGGCCCGGTCAGGGCGCCGACCGGGTGGCCGGGCAGCTCCTCGCTGATGACCTGCGTCATGCGCAGGTGGGTGTCCTGCTCCAGGCCCTTGGCCAGGCTGACCACGGGGACCCACGGCCGCACGTGGGGCGCCATCTCCTGGAGCGTGGCCCGCATCCCGTGCGACGGGACGCCCATGACGAGCACGTCGGCCGAGCCGGCCGCCTCCTCGAGGGAGTCCGTGGACTCGAGCGCCTCGGGCAGCTCGTAGGCGGCCAGGTACTCGGAGTTGCGGTGGTCGCGGCTGATCTCGGCGGCCAGCTCCGGGCGCCGGGCCCACAGCACCGTGGGGGTGTTCTGGGAGGCGAGCGCGGCAACCGTGGTCCCCCACGACCCGGCGCCGATCACGGCGACACGGATGGGCATGGGGGGACCGTAGCCCGCGGTCGCCCCGCCGATCGGGTGCGCGAACGGTGGGCCGCGCCCGCGGCCACGGTACGCTCCGCGCCGGTGGCAGCGACGACCTCCGCAGCGGTGATCGTGCCGGTGAAGGCGTTCGGCGCGGCCAAGGTCCGCCTGGCGGGCGCCCTCGACCCCGGCGAGCGGGCGGCGCTGGCCCGCCACATGGCCGAGATCGTGCTGCTGGCGGCGGCCCCGCTGCCGGCCGTCGTCGTGTGCGACGACGCCGACGTGCGGTCGTGGGCCGAGCGCTCGGGGGCCCGGGTCGTGTGGTGCCCGGGCCGCGGCCTGAACGGCGCGGTGGCCGACGGGGTGGCGGCCCTGGCCGCCGACGGCGTCGAGCGGGCCGTGGTGGCGCACGCCGACCTGCCCCTCGCCACCCGGCTCGACTGGGTGGCCGACTTCGCCGGGGTGACGCTCGTCCCGGACCGGCGCCTCGACGGCAGCAACGTCGTGGGCGTGCCCACCGGCGCCGGCTTCGGGTTCTCCTACGGGGCCGGGTCGTTCGGCCGCCACCGGGCCGAGGCCGCCCGGCTGGGCCTCGCCGCCCGCATCGTGCGCGACCCGGCGCTGGCGTGGGACGTCGACCTGCCGGCCGACCTGGCCTGGCCCGGCGCCCCCGGCGCCGTCGACCTGGCCGAGGCCGTCGCCCAGCGGTCGTCGTGACCGCGGGCGTCGACCTGCCGGTCCCGGCGTCCGCGCTGGCGATCGGCGCCCACCCCGACGACGTCGAGTTCGGGTGCGGGGCCACGCTGGCCAAGTGGGCCCGGGCCGGCTGCGTCGTCCACCACCTCGTGTGCACGGACGGGTCCAAGGGCAGCTGGGACCCGTCGGCCGACCTGGCCGAGCTGGTGGCGCTGCGCCAGATCGAGCAGCGGGACGCGGCCAAGGCGCTCGGCGCCACGGGCGAGGTGGCGTTCCTGGGCTGGCCCGACGGCGAGCTCGAGTCGGGGGTCCGCCAGCGCTGGCAGGTGGCCTACTGGATCCGGCGGCTGACGCCCACCGTCGTCCTCGGGCACGACCCGTGGCAGCGGTACCGGCTCCACCCCGACCACCGTCACGCCGGGTTCCTGACCGTCGACGGGGTGGTGGCGGCCCGCGACCCGCACTTCTTCCCCGAGCAGGCGCTCCCCCACCACCGGCCGGCGGCGCTGCTGCTGTTCGAGGCGGACGAGCCGGACCACGTCGAGGTCGGTCACCGGGGCGGACGCCGAGCGCAAGCTGGCGGCGCTGGAGAGCCACCGCAGCCAGCTGCGGTCGACGATGTTCGTGGAGGAGGGGTCGCCCGGCTACGAGGAGCAGCTCGGCGCGTTCCGGTCCCGGGTCCGGGACCGCCTCGCCGAGCACGGCGCGCTCGCCGGGGTCCCGCTGGGCGAGGCGTTCAAGGCCATCACCGACCTCTGACCGTTTGTCGTCTCTCACCGCGGATATCCGCGGTGAGAGACGACAGACAGCGTCAGTTGAGCGACGGGTGGGCGGGGAAGTGGGCGAGCATCGCCGTGCGGCCGCCCTGGCGGCGCAGGACCGCCCGCCACATGGCGTCGGTGTCGGGTGCGAACACGTCACCGGCGTCGGCGTCGACCACCAGCCAGGCGCCCTCGGCCAGCTCGGCCTCCAGCTGGCCGCCGCCCCAGCCCGAGTACCCGGCGAAGAAGCGGATGCCGTCGAGCCCGTCGGCCACGTCGTCGGGCCCCAGGTGCAGGTCGACCGTGCCCACGTCGCCGAGCACCGCGGTCCAGCCCGGCACCGGGCCGGCGTCCGGGCGCCGGCGCCCGAGCGCCAGCACGCCGTTCTGCTCGACGGGCCCGCCCATGTAGAGGACCGGCGGCGTGGCGGCCAGGTCGGCCCACTCGTGCAGGACGGCGTCGACCTCCAGGTCGGTCGGGCGGTTGAGCACGACCCCGAGCGCACCCTCGTCGGTGTGCTCGATCATGAGGACGACGGTGCGGTCGAAGTTGGGGTCCCCCAGCATCGGCTCCGCGATGAGGAGCTTGCCCACCGTGTGGCCGTCGGCGGCGTCATCGGGGCGGTCGCGGTCGTGCGTCACCACCCTCCAGCATGCCTCACCGGTCGCCGGGGAGGCATGCGAGGACCGCCCCGAGGTCGACGTCGAGCACCTCGGACCAGGCCGGCGCCACCGCCACCATCTCGCCCTCGGCGCTGCGCCGGTACAGCTCGGCCCGGCGGTCGCGGTGCACGATCAGCACCTCGTGGACGCCCCGCGCCGCGTAGAACGGCAGCTTGCGGTAGCTGTCGTCGCCGGGCGAGCGGATCTCGACCACCAGCTCGGCGGACACGAAGCCCTCCTCGCGGGCGTCCTCGGGGCGGGCGTAGGTCTGGTCCGGCACGCGCCAGTCGTCCTCCGCGCCGAACAGCCCGCACGCGTCGCCGGCAGCGAGCAGCCTCCCGTCGTGTGCCAGCGGCGCCAAGGCCTCGTACAGGGCGTGTTCAAGATCGGATGCCACAACTTCGGTGGGTTCACCAGCCGCCATTCCCCGGCCCAGCGCTCGTCGAGCGAGTCGATTCCGAGACGACGTCGGTCGTCGATCTCGCGCTCGGACACGGGGACCGGCACGGCAGCCATGTCCCCCAGTGTGGCACCGGCGTGTGACACTTCGCCATGTCCGATCCCGGCGCCGCCGCGCTCCCCGACGGCCGCTACGACGCCCTGGTGGTGGACGCCGAGGACCGCGGCGACGGCACGGTGGGCGTCGAGCTCACGATCGTCGCCGGCCCGGCCAAGGGCGAGGTGGTGACGCTCGTGGCCCGGGGCCTGGCGGCCGACCCGCTCGACCTGCTGGGCGTGCCCGGCACCATCACGGTCAGGGCGGCGCCCCGTCATTCCGCCTCGAGCCCTGAGAGCGCGTCCCGCAGGCGGGCGGCGACCGCCTCCGCCTCCGCGTCGTCCGCGTAGCGCCCGCGCGGCCAGAAGAAGCCGCGCAGGCCGTCCTTGGGGTTGCGGGGCACGACGTGGGTGTGGAGGTGGGGCACGCTCTGGCTGATCCGGTTGTTCATGGCCACGAACGACCCGGCGGCGCCGAGGCCGGACTCCACGGCCCGCGCCAGCCGCCGGGCCCGGGCGAAGTAGGGGCCGACGTCGGCGACGGGCAGGTCCGCCAGGGTCTCGTGGTGGGCGCGGGGCACCAGCAGCGTGTGCCCCGGGAACAGCGGCCGCACGTCGAGGAACGCCAGGGCGGCCTCGTCGTCGAGCACGACGTGGGCGGGCAGCCGCCCGGCGAGGATCTCGCAGAACGTGCAGGGCCGGGCGGGCATGGGCCGCCAGCGTAGGGATCGGCGGCCCCGTCGGGCGCGGACGCCCGGCGTTCACCTGTGTGTCGGTGCTGTGAACAGTTCGCCCCGCGCCGCCACGGGCGTCCCGCCGGCGCCTATCGTCACGTTCCGATGCGCTGCCGCCATCCTTCGTGCCCGCTGCGGGACCACCCGCCGTCCAGGAGCGCGTGAGGTGCGGGCCGCGCATCCTCCACCGTGTCCACGGTCTGAGCCGGCCCGGCATCCGCGCCCGCGGCGCGGCCCTGCGCTTGACTGGCGACCGGTGACACACCCGTCCACGCAGCGTCCGTGCGACCGGCCGCCAGCCTGCCGCCCGGGATCCCGCTGCCCGATCTCCCTGGGGGTTCCGTGACCGAATCCGTCCGTGTGGTGACGCGCGCCGATGACGCCGAGCGCACCTTCGTCCTCGACACCTCGGTGCTGCTGTCCGACCCGTGGGCGCTCCAGCGCTTCGCGGAGCACGAGGTCGTCATCCCGCTCGTCGTGCTCACGGAGCTGGAGGGCAAGCGCCACCATCCCGACCTGGGGTGGGCCGCCCGGGAGACGCTGCGCATGCTCGAGGACCTGCGCGTCACCCACGGGTCGCTGCTGCGGCCCATGCCGGCCAACGAGCAGGGCGGGACGCTGCGGGTCGAGGTCAACCACACGGAGCTGGCCGGGTTCCCGGCGTCGCTGAGCCGCGACACCAACGACCACCGCATCCTGGCCGTCGGCCGCAACCTGGCCGCCGAGGGCTACGACGTCACCATCGTCACGAAGGACCTGCCGCTGCGGCTGAAGGCGTCGATCGTGGGCCTCGAGGCCGACGAGTACCGCAACGAGCTGGCCAGCGACTCGAGCTGGACCGGGCTGGCCGAGCTGGACGTCGACCGCACCGTGATCGACGCCCTGTTCCACGACCACGTCGTCGAGGAGGCCGAGGCCCGGCTCCTGCCCTGCAACACCGGGGTGGTCCTGCACGCCGGCAGCCAGTCGGCGCTGGGGCGGGTGCGCGACGACAAGCAGGTCCACCTGGCCCGCAGCGACCGGTCGCTGTTCGACGTGCGGGGCCGCTCGGCCGAACAGCGCATCGCCGTCGACCTGCTGGCCGACGACGAGGTCGGCATCGTGTCGCTCGGCGGGCCCGCCGGCACCGGCAAGAGCGTGCTGGCGCTGGCCGCGGGCCTGGAGGCCGTGCTGGAGGAGCGCACCCACAACCGGGTGATCGTGTTCCGGCCCATCTTCCCCGTCGGCGGCCAGGACCTCGGCTACCTGCCCGGATCCGAGGCCGAGAAGATGATGCCGTGGGGCGCGGCGGTGACCGACGCCCTGGAGGCCATCGCCGGCCAGGAGGTCATCGACGAGGTGCTGGGCCGGGGCCTGCTGGAGGTCCTGCCCCTCACCCACATCCGGGGCCGCAACCTCACCGACAGCTTCGTCGTCATCGACGAGGCCCAGAACCTGGAGCGGTCGGTGCTGCTCACCGCCCTGTCCCGGCTGGGCACCGGCAGCCGGGTCGTGCTCACCCACGACGTCGGCCAGCGGGACAACCTGCGGGTCGGGCGCCACGACGGCATCGCCTCGGTCATCGAGACGCTGAAGGGGCACCCCCTGTTCGGCCACGTGACGCTGACCCGGGCGGAGCGCAGCCCGGTGGCCGCCCTGGTCACCGGCGTGCTGGACGGCACCGTTCCCCACTGACGGCCCGCCGCTCGCGGACACCGGAATCGGGTGCGGGTGCTCATCCGGGCGCGCCCGCGGCCCCGAAAGGAGGCGAATCGCGCGCTCGCAAGGAGGTTGTGTACCCAACTTGCAACACAGTGCGCCTGAAGTGCCCGCCGTACGTCGGTAGGGTCTCGGGCGCTGGTAGTCCAGCACGGGAAGTCGGTGGGGAGGGTCAGGGCGGGCGTGCCACTGGCTCCGACAGCTTTCCTACAAGGGGGAAACCCACAATGTTCCGACGCACACGTGCGTTCACGCTCGCTTCCGGCTTGCTGGTCGCGGGCCTGCTCGGCGCGGCATGCAGCGACGACAGCTCCGACGACGAAGAAGCGGCAGCGAGGAGGAGTCCGACAGCGGCGCGCAGACCAGCGGCGGCACCCTCGCCGCGGTCATCGACCGCGGCACGCTGAACTGCGGCGTCAACAACTCGGTGCCGGGGTTCGGCTTCGAGACGGCCGACGGCACCTTCGAAGGCTTCGACATCGACTACTGCAAGGCGATCGCCGCCGCGGTCCTCGGCGATCCCGAGGCCGTCGAGTACATCCCGCTCACGCCCGAGCAGCGCTTCCCGTCCCTCGCCAGCGGCGAGATCGACGTGCTGGCCCGCAACACCACCTGGACGTCCACCCGGGACGGGGCCGAGGGCGCCGCCTTCGTGACCACGACGTTCTACGACGGCCAGGCGATGATGGTCCCGGCCGCCTCGGGCGTCACGTCCATCGACGCGCTGGCGGGCTCCACGATCTGCCTGACCGCCGGCACGACGACCGAGCAGAACCTGGCCGACCGCATGGCCGGCATCGAGCACACGCCGCAGACCTTCGAGGAGAACGCGCAGGTCCAGGAGGCGTTCCTGGCCGGGCAGTGCGACGCCTGGACCTCCGACCGGTCCCAGCTCGCCGGCATCCGCTCCAACTGGCCCGCCGACCAGGGCGGCCCGGCAGTCGCTGACGATCCTCGACGAGACGTTCTCGAAGGAGCCGCTCGGCCCCGCGGTCGTCGACGGCGACAGCGAGTGGTTCGACGTCGTCAACTGGGTCGTGCTGGCCACCATCGAGGCCGAGGAGCTCGGCATCACCGCCGACAACCTCGACCAGATGCTCGAGAGCGAGGATCCGGCGGTGCGCCGGTTCCTGGGCCAGCCGGTCGAGGTCGAGGGCGAGGAGGCGGTGGTCGACCACGGCTTCGGCGTCGACCCCGACTTCACGGTCGACGTGATCCGGGCCGTGGGCAACTACGGCGACATCTACGCCGCCCACGTCGGGCCGGACTCGGCGCTCCAGATCGACCGCGAGGGCACGGCCAACGCCCTGTGGACCGAGGGCGGGCTGCACTACTCACCACCGTTCCGCTGATCGGTGGCCACTGACGTGACCGGGGGGGCGGGTGCGCCCGCTCCCCCGGACGTCCCCACCCCGCACCGGGGCGGCCGGCTGGGCGCCCTGGTGTTCAACGTCCGCCTGCTGCGGACCGTCGGCCAGGTGGCGGCCATCGGGCTGCTCGTGGCGCTCGCCGCCTACCTGGGCGACAACTACCGGGCCAACGTCAGCGAGCGCAACGCCCGCACCGGCTGGGGGTTCCTGAACGAGCCCACCGGGTTCAACATCGCGTTCGACCCCCAGTTCAGCCCCGGCCAGCCGGTCAAGGACGCGCTGTGGGTCGGCATCGTCAACACCGCGGCGTGCGCGGCGGTCGGCATCGTGATCGCCACGATCATCGGCGTGGTCGTCGGCGTCGTGCGCCTGTCCAACAGCTGGGTCGCCCGCAAGGCGTCGACGCTCTACGTCGAGGTCATCCGCAACGTCCCGGTGCTGCTCGTCATCCTGTTCCTGGCCGCCGGGCTGCAGACGCTGCCGCCGATCGACGACGCCCGCTCGTTCGGCGACGTGCTCGTGATCTCGAACCGGGCCATCGCCGTCATGTCGCCGGAGGCCGGCGACAACTTCGGCCTCTACCTCGGGGTGCTCGCCCTCGGCGTCGTGGCCGCCGTGGCGGTCGCGGCGTGGCGCACCCGGGTGTCCGCCGCCACCGGCGCTCCCGATCGCCGCTACCTGTGGGCCGGCGGGCTGGTCGTGGCCGTGGCCGTGGCCGGCTACTTCGTGCTGGGCGCGCCGATCACGTGGTCCCACCCCGAGGTCGAGGGCCGCAGCGTGGTGGGCGGTGCCATCCTCAACATCCCCTACGTCGCCATCACGCTGGCGCTGGCCATCTACCACGGCAGCCACATCGCCGAGATCGTGCGGGGCAGCGTCCAGGCCGTGCCCCACGGTCAGACCGAGGCGGCGACAGCCATCGGCCTGAGCGAGATCCAGCGCCTGCGGTTCGTGATCCTCCCCCAGGCGTTCCGCATCGCGGTGCCGCCGACGATCAACCAGTACCTCAGCCTCGTCAAGAACACCTCGCTCGGCATCGCCGTCGCCTACTCCGACGTGGCCGCGCTGTCCTTCCGGCTCATCGGCTCGTCCCGGGCGCCGGCCCTGCAGATGGTCGCCCTGCTGATGGCCATCTACCTGACGTTCTCGCTGGTGATCTCGTTCGTGCTCAACATCCTCAACCGCCGGCTGCAGCTGGTCGAGCGATGACGGTCGACGTCCCCGGCATCCCGACCACCGAGGAGCCCCTGCCCCTCGCCGAGCCGGTCGACCCCACCCGCCCCGAGGTCCACCTGACCCCCCGGCAGTGGGCACGGCGCAACCTGTTCCCGTCGTGGTTCGCCTCGGTGCTGAGCGTCGGGATCGGCGTGCTGCTGGCGTACGTGCTCTTCCGGCTGGCGTGGTTCGCGCTCGTGTCCTCCGACTGGGCGATCGTGCGGGCCAACCTGCGGCTGTTCATGATCGGCCGGTTCCCGGTCGACGAGGCGTGGCGGCTGTGGGCGGCGCTCTACGTCGTGGCCGGCGCGATCGGGCTGTACAGCGGCGCCGTCGTGGCCCGGGCCGAGCACCTGGCCGAGGCCGCCGGCCGGCCGGTCGAGCGCCCCGGGCGTGCGAACTGGATCCGGCGCTACTGGCCCGCGCTGATGTGCGTGGCCGTGATCCTGTCCCAGACCCGCACGTGGACCCCGACGGTGCTCACGCTGGGCGCCGGCGCCGCGCTGGCGGCCGCCCGGTGGTTGGGGCTGCGGCTCCCGGGGGTGGCCAACCACATGGTCGTGGGCGTGGTCATCACCCTCATCCTCGTCTACGAGCTGGTGGCCGGGTCCAGCGGCGGCACCTGGTCGGTGCCCGACGCCGTGCAGCTCGCCCTCATCGTGGGCATGCTCGTGGCCAGCACCCGCAGCCTGGGGCGCCGCCCGATGCGGTTCGTCCTGATCGCGGTGATCGCGGCCGGCGTGCTCGCGGTCCAGGTGGGCACAGGCGAGCAGGGCGTCGGCTGGGACGACTGGGGCGGGCTGCAGCTGACCCTGTTCGTCACCTTCGCCGGCATCGCCCTCTCGTTCCCGTTCGGGGTGCTGGTGGCGCTGGGCCGCCGGTCGTCGCTGCCGGCCCTGCGCACGATCTCGGTGGGCTACATCGAGGCCATCCGCGGCGTCCCGCTGGTGGCGCTGCTGTTCATGGGCCAGTACGTGATCCCGCTGTTCTTCCCCAACACGGTCGAGCCGCCCAGCCCGCTGGCCCGGGCGCTCATCGCCATCGTGCTGTTCGAGGCGGCATACGTGGCCGAGACCGTGCGGGGCGGGCTGCAGTCCGTACCCCGGGGCCAGCGGGAGGCGGCCCAGGCCATCGGCCTGTCGCCGTGGAAGGTGACCCGCCTCATCGTGCTGCCCCAGGCGCTGCGGGCCGTGATCCCGGCCATGGTCGGGCAGTTCATCAGCCTGTTCAAGGACACCTCGCTGCTGCAGATCATCGGGTTCGTCGAGCTGCTGGAGGTGGCCGAGAACGCGTCCAGCCAGCCCGAGTTCCTGGGCCAGGGCCTGCACACCGTCACGTTCGCCTTCGTCGCCCTCATCTACTGGGCGGGGTCGTACACCATGTCGCGCGAGAGCCGCCGCATCGAGGGCCGGCTCGGACTCGGAGATCGACGATGACCGACACCACCACCGACGCCCCCGATGCACCGGAGACCGGGCCGGAGGACCGCGAGGCCATGATCGACTGCGCCGCGGTCGAGAAGTGGTTCGGCGACTTCCAGGCCCTGCGCGGCATCGACCTGTCCGTGGCCCGCCAGGAGGTGGTCGTCGTCATCGGGCCGTCGGGGTCCGGCAAGTCGACGCTCATCCGCTGCATCAACCGGCTCGAGACCCACGACCGGGGCCGCATCGTGGTCGACGGCATCGAGATGACCGACGACCTGCGCAACATCCAGGGCATCCGCCGCGAGGTCGGCATGGTGTTCCAGCAGTTCAACCTGTTCCCCCACCTGACCGTGCGGGAGAACGTCACGCTCGGGCCCCGGCAGGTCCGGCGCCTGAACCGGTCCGACGCCAACGAGCTGGCGGCCCAGATGCTGGAGCGGGTCCAGATCCCCGAGCAGGCCGACAAGTACCCGGGCCAGCTCTCCGGCGGCCAGCAGCAGCGGGTGGCCATCGCCCGGGCACTGGCCATGCAGCCGAAGATCATGCTGTTCGACGAGCCCACCTCCGCCCTGGACCCGGAGATGATCGCCGAGGTCCTCGACGTCATGAAGGAGCTGGCCCGCTCCGGCATGACCATGATCGTGGTCACCCACGAGATGGGCTTCGCCCGCGAGGTGGCCGACCGGGTGGTGTTCATGGCCGACGGGCAGATCGTCGAGGTGGGCACCCCGCAGCACTTCTTCGACGACCCCACCGAGGAGCGCACCAAGGCGTTCCTCCGCCAGATCCTGTAAAGCGACCTCTCCCGGGCGGACCGGGGTTGAGAACTCCCGCACACCGGGGCAGCGGCGCCATGCGCCAGTCGTCCCCGGATGGTGACGGCGCGGAAACCCGGCCGAACGGGGCCGTCCGTACGTTCCGGCCGTGGACAGACGATCCTTCATGAAAGCCGCCGGCCTCGCCTCTCTCGGCGTCGCCCTGCCGGGACTCGCCGCCTGCGGGGGCGGCGAGTCCGACGCGTCGAGCGGCGCGAGCTCGGGCTCGGGCTCGGGCGGCGGCGGGACCCGCAAGGTCAACCTCGGGTTCATCGCCCTGACCGACTGCGCCCCGCTGGTCATGGCCAAGGAGCTGGGGTACTTCGACGAGCGCGACCTCGACGTGTCGGTCATCAAGCAGGCCTCGTGGCCGGCCACCCGCGACGCCCTGCTGGCCGGCCAGATCGACGGCGCCCACTGCCTGTTCAGCATGCCGCTGTCGGTGGCGACGGGGATCGCCGGCGACTCCCGCGACCTGAAGGTCGCCATGATGCTGAACCAGAACGGGCAGGCGATCACGCTGGCGTCGAGCCTGGAGGCGGCCGGCTACGGCGACCTCGAGGCCGCGGGCGACGCCCTGGCCCGGGCGGGCACCCCGGCGCTGGGCATGACGTTCCCGGGCGGCACCCACGACATCTGGCTGCGCTACTGGCTGGCGGCGACGGGCACGGGGCGGGACGACGTGAAGATCGACCCGATCCCGCCGCCGCAGATGGTCCAGAACATGGCGACCAGCGCGGTGAGCGGCTTCTGCGTGGGCGAGCCGTGGAACGCGGTGGCGGTCCGCCAGGGCATCGGCTTCACCCACCTGGCCACCCAGGACCTGTGGGAGCACCACCCGGAGAAGGCGCTCGTGGTCAACGCCGGCTTCGCCGAGGCCAAGGCCGACGTCCTGCGGGACCTGATGGGCGCGGTGCTGCAGGCGGCCCGGTGGCTGGACGAGCCCGACAACCGGGCCGAGGCCGCCGACACGCTGGGCGCCGAGGCCTACGTGAACGCCCCGCCCGACGAGATCCGGGGCCGGCTGACCGGGGTCTACGACCTCGGCGCCGGGCTGGGCGAGACGACCTTCGACGGCAACCAGATGCGGTTCTTCCGGGACGGCCAGGTCAGCTTCCCCCGCCGGGCCCACGCCCACTGGTTCCTCGCCCAGTACCAGCGCCTCGGCTACCTGACCGAGCCGCCGCCGTACGCGGAGATCGTCGACGACCTGATCCTCACGGACCTCTACGCCGAGGTGGCCGCGGCCGAGGGCGTGGACGTCCCCGACGACGACATGGCCCCGTTCGAGGTGCAGCTCGACGAGGTCACCTTCGATCCGGCCGACCCCGAGGCCGAGGCGACCCGCACATGACCGCGGCCCGTCCCGGCCCCGCCGCCGCCGTCCCTGCCCGCCCCGATCAGGAGGCCAGCCCATGAGCGAGCGAAGCGAGCGAATCATCGGCACAGTGCGGTACTCGGCACGAAGTGCCGATCGCTCACTGCGTGCACCCGCTAGGGGGCACCAGTGAGCGTCCACGAGCTGTCCGTGACCGAGCCCGCCCCGGCCGACGCACCCGCGCCCGCCGCGCCCGCGCCGGTGCCCGGGGTCGCCCCACCCGACCCCGTGCCGCCCCCGGTGCCGCCAGGCGCCTCCCGGGCCCGGCGGGTGGCGACGGGCGTGGCCTGGTCCCTGGTCGGGCTGGCGATCGTGGTCGGCGCCTGGCAGCTCGCCAGCATGTCGTCCCCCGACCTGCCGACGCCGGGCG
Source organism: uncultured Acidimicrobiales bacterium (assembly GCA_963759225.1). Classification (GTDB taxonomy): domain Bacteria; phylum Actinomycetota; class Acidimicrobiia; order Acidimicrobiales; family VFJN01; genus ZC4RG19. The sequence continues at coordinate 303,195 of CAVWYL010000008.1, forward strand.
AGACCTTCACCGAGATGCGCCAGCTGCTGGCCGACCCGTTCTACGACAACGGGCCGAACGACAAGGGCATCCTGCTGCGGGTCGGCGAGTCGGTGCAGCGGGTGTTCAAGGGCTTCGCCATGGCCGCGCTCGTCGGCATCCCCTTCGGGATGCTGCTCGGCGCCAGCCGGCGGGCGTGGATGGCGTTCAACCCGGTCGTGCAGCTGCTGCGCCCGGTGTCCCCGCTGGCCTGGTACCCGATCTTCCTCACCGTGCTCGCCACCCCGCTCAAGGCGGGGCCGTGGGTCATCTTCGTCACCGCCCTGTGGCCGATCGTGCTGAACACGGCGGCGGGGGTGGCCGAGGTGCCCCAGGACCACCGCGACATCGCCCGGGTGTTCCGCTTCGGGCGGCTGGCCTACCTGCGCCACGTGCTCATCCCCGACTCGCTGCCCTCGATCGTCGTCGGGCTGCGGGTGTCGATGGGCATCGCCTGGATGGTGATCGTCGCCGTCGAGATGCTGGCCGGCGGGTCCGGCATCGGCTCCTACGTGTGGACCGAGTACAACGCGCTCAACATCGCCCACGTGATCTGCGCCATCCTCGTCATCGGCGTGGTGGGCCTGATCCTCGACCTGCTGTTCCTGCGACTGGCCCGGGCCGTCGCCCGCCAGGAGGCCCACGCATGACCCTCGACATCTCCTCGCTGTGGAAGGGCTTCGCCCACGCGGGCGACCGCCAGTGGGTGCTCCGCGACGTCGATCTGACGGTGCGGCCGGGCGAGTTCGTGTCGCTGATCGGCCACTCCGGCTGCGGCAAGTCGACGCTGGTCAAGGTGCTCGGCGGGCTGGTCCCGCCCGACGCCGGCTCGGTCCTCCTCGACGGCGAGCCGGTCACGGGTCCGGGCCCGGACCGGGCCATGGTGTTCCAGTCGTACTCGCTGCTGCCCCGGCTGAGCCTGTTCGACAACGTCCGGGCCGCGATCCGCTCGGCCCGGCCCGAGCGCCGCGACGAAGCCGGCGCCGTGGCCGAGCGCTACCTGCGGGCCGTGGGCCTGTGGGACGCCCGGGGCAAGCGCCCCTACCAGGTCTCGGGCGGCATGCAGCAGCGCACGGCGGTGGCCCGGGCGTTCGCGGTCGAGCCCCGGGTGATGCTGCTGGACGAGCCGTTCGGCGCCCTCGACGCCCTGACCCGGGCCAAGCTCCAGGCCCAGCTGATCGAGCTGTGGCAGAGCGAGTCCGACACCGAGATCGTGGTCATGGTCACGCACGGCATCGACGAGGCGATCCTGCTGTCGGACCGCATCGTCGTGCTGGGCAACCCGCCGGGACCGTCGATCATGGACGTCATCCCGGTCGAGCTGCCCCGGCCCCGCGACCGGGTGTCGGTGATCGACGACCCCCACTACCGCGAGATCCAGGCCCGCCTGCTGGGCCTGCTCAACGCCACCACGGTCGAGGCCGCCTGACGCTGCCCTTCACCGTCAGAGGTGCTCAGTAGGTTGGGGGCATGTCGCTCGCTGCGCCGGCGGCGGGTCCGGTCGCCGGCCCGCCGCCCAAACCCCGCCTGCGGGGCCTGCTGCACCTGATCGCGTTCCCCGTCTCGCTCGTGGCCGGCGCCGTGCTGGTGGCGATGGCCGAGCCCGGGGCCGAGCGCTGGGGGTGCGTCGTCTACGCCCTGGCCAGCGCCGTCCTGTTCGGGGTGAGCGCGCTGTACCACCGGGGCCGGTGGAGCGCCCGCAGGCTGGCGCTGCTGCGCCGGCTCGACCACTCGAACATCTTCCTGATGATCGCCGGCACCTACACGCCGATCTGCCTGGCCCTGCTCGACGGAACCGCCCGCGACGTGGTGCTCACGGTGGTGTGGGTCGGCGCGCTGGCGGGCGTGGTGTTCCGGGTGGCGTGGCTGTCCGCACCGCCCTGGCTGTACACGCCGTTCTACGTGGCGCTCGGCTGGGTGGCGGTCGGGGTCCTGCCGTCGCTGGCCCGGGCGGGCGGGGCCGGGGTGGTGGCGCTCATCGTCGTCGGGGGCCTGGCCTACAGCGTGGGCGGGGTCGTCTACGCCCTGCGGCGACCCGATCCGCTGCCGGCGGTGTTCGGCTACCACGAGGTGTTCCACAGCTGCACGCTGGTGGGCTACGCCTGCCACTACGCCGCCGTGGTGCTGGCCATCCGGTGACGGCGCCCGCCATCTACGGCCTCGACATCGAGACGGACACGTCCGTCGACGGCCTCGACCCCGCGGTGTCGCCGGTGGTCACGGTCGCGCTGGCCACGGGGGCGGGCGAGGAGACCTTCGTGGGGCCGGAGCGGTCGATCCTGGTGGCGCTGGACGACCGGCTGCGGGTGCTGGCGCCGGGGATCCTCGCGACCTGGAACGGCGCCTCGTTCGACCTGCCGTTCCTGGCCGACCGGGCCGCGGCGTGCGGGGTGACCCTCGGCCTGCGCCTGGCGCCGGACCCGACGGTGACGCTGCGCCACGGCCCGCTGGCCGGGCACGAGGGGGCGTACCGGGCCTCGTGGTACGCCCACCGCCACGTCGACGGCTACCGGATGTACCGGGGCGACGTCGGCCGGGTGCTCGGCATCTCGTGCTCGCTCAAGGCGATCGCCCGGGTCGTCGGCCTGACCCCGGTGGAGGTCGACCGGGAGCGGATCCACGAGCTGGGCACCGCCGAGCTGGATGCGTACGTCGCCAGCGACGCCCGCCTCACCCGGATGCTCGTCGAGCGTCGTCGTGCCGGGCTGGTTTCTTTCGTGGATTCCCACCTCCTCCCATAACTGTCACACCCCCGCAGTAGCCTCTCGTTCCAGCGGGTTCGTGGTCCCCCCGCCGGCGCCGCCACCGGCACGTGACCACCCACGAAATGGTCTGGTTCGACGCGCCCTGGAGGCTGGTATGCGCCCCACTCCCTGGATCCCCCCGACGCCCATCCGTCACTCCCCCCTGCGCCGCCACGCGGGCCCGGGCGACCCGGTCACGCCCTCGTGCGGCGCCCGGTCCCCCGACGACCGCGACGGCGCCGCGCACCAGGCCGGCCGGCATCCTGCCGCCTCCCGCCCGCCGCGGCACGCCGACACTCCGACGGCGGCTCCCACGACCGGCCCGCCCGCCGGCTCCGGCCGCCCGGTGCAGGAGCGGGCGGGGCTGGTGGCGCTGGCGACGGCCGCCGACGCCGAGCTGGCCGAGCACCGCATCGACGGCGCCCTCATCCGGGTCGCCCCGGACGGCACGCTCTCGTGGCGCTCGCTCCACGGAGCCCACCCGCTGCAGGTCCTGGTCGGGTTCGTCGCCCCGCCGGAGTGGGCGGCCATCGGCGTGTCCAACGCGGGGTGGGCACACCCGCTCGATGCCACCGGCCGTCCCCGGCGCCGCCCCGACGCGCCCTCGGTGCAGGTCACCGTGCTGTTCAGCCGCTCGGGCGTGGCCGCCGGCGTGCTGCGCAAGGCCGCCGGCGTGAGCGAGCTGCCCGACCCGCCCGAGGGTGTCGTGGCCGACGCCTGCCGGCGGGCGCTCGTGCTGCCCACCGCCCCGCCCCCGGCCACGACGGCCGAGCTGTGGGCGCTGACCTGGCTCGACCGCATCGTCGAGGTGGCGGCGCGCGCCGGCGGCCCGGCGCATCTGGCCGGCTGGCCGGCCGTGGCCGCCCTGCACCCGGCGGCGGGCCCGCCCCCGCACCCGGCCGACCCGTCGGCGCTGGCCGCGGCGGCCGTGGCGCTGGCCGAGGCGTGGCCGTGGTCCCGGCTGCGGTCCGAGCCGTCGGTCGTCGACGTGCCGGGCGGCGGGCGGCCCGCCGACCTCGCCGCGTGGATGGACGACGGCATGTGGGCCCGGTGGCTGCTCGCCGGCCTCCCCGGGTGGACCGATGCCCTGGCCGCGGTCCATGCCCTCCTCTCGCCCGCCATGGCCATCGCCGTGACCGACACGGTCGGCCTGTGTTGACGCCCACCCGCCGCCGTGAACCGAGCATGAGAATGGGAATGCAAGCGCACCAAGGTCAACCCGTGGAGCTCACGCACTCGAGAAGCATCTCGCCGGCTGACACGGACCGCATGGAGGAACCGATCCGATGACCGATCGCAAGAACGACGACGTGGGGCCGAAGCTGCTCTCGGGCGGCAACCCGCAGATACCCAAGGGTGAGGGGAACGGCCCGGTGCAGGACTACATCGCTGCGATGCCGGGCTGGAAACGAGGCGTCGGGGAACGCCTCGATGACCTCATCGTGCGCACGGTCCCCGATGTACACAAGGCCGTGAAATGGAACCAACCGTTCTACGGCCACGAGGGCGAGGGCTGGTTCCTGGCGTTCCGTTGCTACACGAACTACGTGCAGCTGCAGTTCTTCAGAGGGACATCGCTCGATCCCATGCCGCCGAAGGCGTCCAAGCACGACGAGGTGCGCTACCTCGACATCCGCGAGGACGATGAACCGGACGAGGGCCAACTCCGGTCCTGGATCGAGCAGGCCAGCAACCTGCCGGGCGAAACGATGTGACCAGCTCTACGCCGGCTGCCCCCGACGGGGACCAGCTCGACACCATCGACCCCGCCCAGATCCGATGAGCCGTGTCAGCCGAGTGCGCCGCTCGCCCGCAGGGCGGCCACGCGCTCGGGGTCGTAGCCCAGCACCTCGGCCAGCACCTCGTCGGTGTGCTGGCCCGGTGTCGGGGCCTTGGTCGGCACGGGCAGGTCCTCGCCGATCAGCTTGATGGGCGTCGGCAGCTGCTCGGCGCCGAGCGCCTCGAGGGGATGGAACGGCAGCCGGTGCCGGAACTGGGGGTCCTGGGCCAGGGTCTGGGGCGTGTTCACGGGGGCGATGGGCGTGTTGTGCTCGTCGCCGAACGCGATCCACTCGGCCGTGGTGCGGGTGGCGAAGATCGACCGCAGCTCGGCCTGCAGCACCCGGTTGCCCGGTGCGTGGTCGGCGATCCGGGCGCCCGGCCACCGATCGAACAGGTCCGTGCGGTCGACGCCCGCGCAGAAGTTCTGCCAGAACTCCCGCTCCGACGCCTGGAACAGCACGAAGCCGTCCTTCGCCTCGTAGATCTGGTAGCGCACGCCGTGGCGCATGCCCGCCGTGCCCGGGCGCGCGGCGCTCGTAGCCGTCGGACGCGTTGCCGGTCACCTCCGACTCCGGGCGCTCGTACGCCTTCCAGGTCTCGCTGCGGTACCAGTCCATGGCGGCCGCCGCGTCCGACTGGGCGATCTCCATGCGGCAGCCCTCGCCGGTCGCCCGGGCCCGCATGACCCCGGCGAGGATCGCCAGCGCCCCGAACAGGGGCCCGGCGTGGATGCCCATCGACGGGTGCTCGGGGATGTAGGCGAACCCCTCGTCGTCGATGCCCGGGTTCACGAGACCGGCCCACGTGTCGTAGGCGACGCCGTGGCTCGGCATGTCGGCGTAGGGCCCCGTCATGCCGTAGCCGGAGATCGTGATGAACACGATCGCGGGGTTCACCTCGCGCAAGCGCCTCGTACCCCACACCCCGGCGGTCGAGGCCGCCCGGGCGCATGGCCTCGACGACGGCGTCGGCGCCCCGCACGAGGTCCACGAACACCGCGCGGCCCTCCTCCGTGCGCAGGTCCAGGGTGACCGATCGCTTGCCCCGGCTGATGTGCAGGTGCATGAGCGACACGCCCTCGACGATCGGCCACGTCATCGCGCGGATGTAGTCACCGGACGGCGGTTCGACCTTGATGACGTCGGCACCGAGATCGGCGAGATGGGTGGTCACCGCGCCCGGTCCCAGCATCGAGCACTCCACCACCCGCACGCCCGCGAGGGGCGCCCGCCGGGCCGGATCAGTGGTCGTGTCGCTGCGCTCCGTCACGGGGTGAATTCCTCTCCTGAGCAGGGCGGGAACGAGTCTGGCACAAGTTCTGACACACCGTCAGATCTTCGCCGGGGGGTGTGCTGTACGGACCGCTCTCCACCATCTACGGTGGCCCGAACCTCCGCTGGGGAGGCTCGCCGGGGAGGACCACTGGGGGTCCCCGACGACCACTCAACGTTGCGAAATCATTTCGATCGTGACAGACTCCTTTCACCAACCGCATAGGACGGCACGCGCTGGGGCGCCCCTGGTTGCTCTTCCTCTCCAGAAAGATCCCCCCGACGCGCGCGCCAACGGAAGGAGAGCCACTGTGCAACCACAGCGGACCGATCACCCTCCCAGTACCAACGACTCGGCACGCAGCACGGCCATGCGCCGGGCGATCATCGGCGGTATCGCCGGCGTCGCCCTGCTGGTCGGACCCGTCGCCCTCGCGAACGTCATCGTCCCCGATGACAGCGCCGGCGACAAGGTCGAGGCGTCCGCCGAGTCGGGAACGTCCCTGATCGCCCTGCAGCGCAGCGCCACTCAGGCAGACCTGGCGAAGGCGAACGCCGCCTTCTCGCTGCGGACGACGACCACCCCGCCCCCGCCACCCCCGACCGAGCCGCCGCCGCCTCCGACCACCGAGGCGCCGACGACGACGGAGGAGCCGCCGCCGGAGACCGAGCCTGAGGCTCCGGCCGAGGACCCACCGCCGGACAGCGGTGGTGGCTTCGGCGATCCCGCCAGCTACGAGACCTGGGACGCGCTCGCCGACTGCGAGTCCGGCGGCAACTGGGCCGCCAACACCGGCAACGGCTACTACGGCGGCCTGCAGTTCTCCGCCAGCACGTGGTCGAGCGTCGGTGGCTCCGGCCTCCCGCACCAGCACTCCCGGGAGACGCAGATCCTGATGGGTCAGCGGCTCCAGGCCCGCTCGGGCTGGGGGCAGTGGCCGGCGTGCACCCGGGAGCTGGGCCTGCGCTGACGGCCACGGCCGTCGCGAGACCTCGCACCGGAACCACAACAGCAACACGCACGTGAGACGGGGGCGGCGCCCAGGCGCCGCCCCCGCCGCGTGTCAGGTCGGGCGGGTGCCCTCGCCCGGGTCGCAGCACACGAACAGGCCCGTGTCCTTGCTCACCCGCAGCCGGCCGCCGCCGGCGTCGAACCGGGCCTGGACGGCCGCGGCCACCCGGGACTGGTGGTCGTCGTCCGCGTCCTCGACCGGCGGCGTCGAGGCCAGGTACGCCAGGACGTCGTCGGGATCGCTGCAGTCGAGCCGGTCGTCGTAGGGACGCCACTCGACCCGGCCGAACCGGGACGGCAGCAGGTGGGCCCCGGCGCTGGCCCCGAACGAGCCGGTGATCGCGTTCGCCCACTGCTCGCCGAACACCTCGATGCGGATCTGGCGCAGCTCGGCCAGGTGCCCGTCGCCGACGCAGGCCACCACCGCCATGCCGCCCGGCCGCAGCACCCGGGCCATCTCCCCCACGGCCCGGCCGGCGTCGGGCACGTGGTGCAGCACGTAGTTGGCCACCACCACGTCGAAGGTCCCCGACCGGAACGGCAGCTCCTGCACGTCGGCCACCCGGCCGGCGGTGCGCCGGTAGCGACCGAGCGAGCCGACCCGGTCGACCGCCTCGGTGACCATGCCGGGCGACAGGTCGGTCAGCGTGAGGTCGAGGTCCGTGGGCAGGCGGGCGGCCGCCTCGGCCCACATCCAGCCGGCCCCGCACCCCACCTCCAGCACCCGGGCGGACTCGGGCCAGTCGACCTGGGTGGCCAGCCACGGGAACCACGCCACCGCGGCGGTGCCGTACTTGACGTGCAGGCGGGCGCGGGCGGCCAGCCGCGAGCTGTCGCGGTACTGGACGTCGCGCAGGTAGGCCTGACCACCTGCCGCGACACTCTGGTCGCGTCCCCCCATCGGGGACGGACCGTAGCCGCTCCCGCCGTCAGTAGCGCAGACCCGGCGCCCGCGTGCCGAACACGTCGGTGGCGAGCAGGGTGCCGAGCGTCGCGGCGTCCCACCGCTTGCCGCCGTTGGCGATCGTCGGGCCGTCGGACCAGCCCCGCATCCACACGATCTTGTCGCCGACGGCGCGGATCACCTGCCCGGTCACGTGCTGGGCCTCGTCGGAGGCCAGCCACGCCACGAGCGGCGAGGCGGTCGCCGGGTCCATCGGGTCGTAGTCGTCCTCGCCCAGGTCGTCGGGCTCGATGACCGGCGGCGCCCCCGGCATGGTGGCGGTGATGCGGGTGGCGCCGGCGGGCCCCACGGCGTTGACGGTGACGCCCAGGCGGTACAGCTCCAGGCTCAGCGTCTGGGTCAGGCCCGCGATGGCGGCCTTGGCCGTGGCGTAGTTGGTCTGGCCGAAGTTGCCGACCAGCCCCGCCCCGGACGTCGTGTTGATGATCCGCCCGGTGAACGTCTCGCCCGCCTTGGACCGGGCCCGCCAGTGCTTGGCGGCCCAGTGGCTCGGGCTCCACGTCCCCCGCACGTGGACCCGCATGACGGCGTCGAAGTCGGCGTCGCTCATGTTCCAGATGGCGCCGTCCCGGACGATGCCGGCGTTGTTGACCAGGATGTCGAGCCGGCCCCACTCGTCGACCGCCCGGGCGACCAGCCGGCCGGCGCCCTCGTGGTCGGCCACGTCCTCGTAGTTGGCGACGGCCACGCCGCCGCGGGACTCGATGACCTTGACCGTCAGGTCGGCGTCCCGGGAGGTCCCCTCGCCGCCGACCGAGCCCCCGAGGTCGTTGACGACGACCTGCGCCCCCTGGCGGGCCAGCTCCATGGCATGACCCCGTCCGATGCCGTGCCCCGCCCCCGTGACGATGGCGACCTTGCCGTCGAGCAAGCCCATGACCCTCCTCGAAAAGCCTACGCGGACTGGACACGCCATCGCGGCCACCGTGGTCCGTGCTTCCCGCTCTTGCTGCTTCGCAGCGGGCGGCTCGGGCCACGGCTACGCCTATCGGCGCAGCCTCGAATCTGACGATGTGTCAGATATTAGAAGGCGTCGACGGCCTCGACCATTTCCTCGGCGATCTCGACCTCGGTGCGCTCGAGGCTGAGGGACACGACCCGGATCACCGACAGCGTCGTGAGCCACGCCCCGAACAGCGCCCGCTCGGGTCCGAGCTCGGCGACGACCCCGTCGATCGGCGGCCGCACCCCGCCCGCCGTCGACGCCGCCAGCGTCAGCATGCGGGCCAGGATGTCGATGTTGTCGGCCGGGACCGCCCCGTCGAGCGCCAGGCGGTCGAGGAGCTCGACCTGGTCGTAGGCCTCGTCGGTCTCGGCCACCAGCCGGCGCAGCGCCACCGCCGCCGCGTCCAGGAGACCCCCGGTCACCTCCTCGGCCCCGAGGTCGGCGACCGCGTTGCGCAGCACCAGCGCCGCCTGCGCCGGCTCGTGCTCGATCACCTGGGTTTCGATGGCGTCGCGGAGGGCCTGGGGGAGATCCATGCGCCCGCAGCCTAGGGCGGCCGCCGGGACCGCACGGCGCCGGCTACCCGTCGAGGAAGACGGCCACCGCGGTGCCGGGGGCGATGGTGCCCTCCTTGGCCTCGTCAGCGAACGCCCCGGGCACGCCCCGCTCCTGGGCGACCTCCAGCTGCATGCTGGCCGGCGCCCGCTCCCGCAGCTCGTCGAGCGGCATCGAGCCGGTGTAGACGAGCATCTCCTTGCCCTCGTCGAGGTGGTGGTCGATCTCGCGATCGGTGGCGACCAGCAACCGGGCCCGCACCGGGCCGTCGCCGTCGTACATGTGGTGGCGGCCGCCGCCCCGCTCCCCCGCGGGCAGGTAGGCGTCGATGCCCGCCCGGTTCAGCTCGACCACCACGGCCGACCGGAATCCGATCGCACCGAAGGACAGGCCGTCGACGACCACGTCGCCCTCACCGGGCGGCAGCGCATCGACGAGCCGCGGGAGAAGCTCGCGGGCCAGCTCGGTGCTGGTCTCCTCGGGCTCGCCGGCCTGCACGTGCGCCACCGAGGACACCACCGCCAGCGCGGCCAGCACCGCCAGCGCGCCGGGGACGAGGACGCGGCGCTCCAGCCGCGGCCGCCAGGCCGCGAGCGCGGTCCAGCCCGCCCACAGCACGACGATGCCGCCGATCATGCCGAGGACGGTGACGAAGCCCGTGCGGTACTGGTACACGCCGCCGACGGTGCGGGCCGTGGACACGACGCCCGCCACCGTCGCCACCGCCCACACGGCCACGAGCTGGACTGCGCCCGGGACCCGGCGGCGGACGAGGTAGAGCGACGCGGCGGCCACGACCAGGAGCAGGACCGGCGGGCGGGGGTCGGCGAGCGCGGCGGGCGTCTGCGCCAAGGTGGGCGGACGGTTCCCGAACGCCCACTCGGGCAGGACCGACCACTGCGAGGTGACGGCCACGTTCCAGCCCGCGGACAGCGTGCTGGCCTCCTGGGGGCCGTTGCCGCCCTCCCGGAACCACGACACGACCGTGCGGGCGTTGCCCGGGTCGTTCGTCAGCGCCTCCACGGCCGGCGGCAGCCACATGACCGCCGCGGCGGCGCCCGCCACCAGCGCGGGCACGACGAGCCGGCGCCGCTCCCCGGCCGGCGTGGCCACCACCAGCCACACGGCCCCCAGGATCACGAGTGGCAGGGCGAGGGCCACGTAGCCGACGTGGGTCTGGGCCGCGAACGTGCCCGCCACGACGGCGGCCGGCAGCGCCCACCGCTCGCCGCACGCCATGGCCCACACGAGCAGGAGGACCAGCCCGTAGGGCAGCACGGCCATCCACGGGTTCCACGCCATGCGGACCGGATCGACGCCGAGCGTCCGCACCGCCAGCGCGACGGCCACCAGGGTGACCAGCAGCAGGGGCAGCCCACCCCTCCGCCGGGCCACGAACCCCATGCCGGCGATGGCGGCGGCGTTGACGGCCAGCGCCGCGACGTGGAGGTTGACGGCGGCGCCGCCGAGCAGCCGGTAGATGGGCGCCAGGGCGTAGAACAGCGCGGGACCGGGGTGGAACCAGCCGTCCCGCGAGAACGCCCCGAGCTCGACCCAGTTGTGACCGATGTCCCGGGTCTGGAGCTCGGTGAGGGAGAAGTCGCCGGTGTTGACGAAGTCGCCGTGGAACAGGCGGAGGTACAGGGCCGACACCACGAGCGGCAGCAGCGTGAGCGCCAGCGCGACCCTGCCCCACCACGGGCTGTAGGTCACCGTCGCCGGCGGTGGCCCGGCCGGTCCGTCGTCCTGCTCGGGGGTGAGCGGACGGTCGTCGATCAGCTCGCCCTTGACCACCGGGTCAACCCTAGCGGGGGGGCATGGCAGCCTCGCACGCCGGGGGGCGTAGGTTGGTCCGGTGCCCACCCCCGAGCCGGTCGTCGTCGAGTTCGGCGAGGACCACCGCGCCGCGGTGATCCGCCGCATGGAGAAGATGGCCGCGGCCGGGGCCGGGTGGATCAACCTGTCGCCCGGCCTGAACGTCGAGGAGCCGCCCCCGCCCCGCAGCGCCCTCGGCTCGTTGCTGGCGGCGCGCGGGCCGCTCGTGCCGATGGGCACGTGGGCGCCGGCCCAGGGCCGGGACGCGGCGACCATCGGCATCGAGCACGGCCAGGGCCCGCGGGTCGTCCGCACCCTGGCCGACAAGGACGTGGCCGTCCCGCCGGGCTGGCGGGTCACCCAGGACCACGCCCGCCGCGGCCTGGTCGTGGTGCCGCGGCCGGCCACCACCGACCAGGAGCTCGACGCGGTCCTGGCGTGGCTGCTGCGGGCGACCGGGGCCCTGTGCCCGGTGCCCCGCTCGGGCCAGTGGCGGGCCTACTGCTACGAGGTGTGACCGAGGGCGGCGCCGGCCGCGTCCCGGGCCCAGCGGTAGTCGGCCTTGCCCGACGGCGACCGCACCACGGCGTCCACCACCACGACGTGCTTCGGCGCCTTGTAGCCGGCGAGCGAGCCCTTCACGTGGGACGCGAGGTCCTCGAGCGTCACCGTGACGCCCGCCGCCGGCTGGACCACCGCGGTCACCGCGCTCCCCCAGCGCTCGTCGGGCACCCCGACGACGAGGCAGTCGTACACCGCCGGGTGGGCCTTGAGGACGCTCTCGACCTCCTCGGGGAACACCTTCTCGCCCCCGGTGTTGATGGCGCCGCGAGCCCCGGCCCAGCAGCTCGATGGCCCCGTCCGCGCCGACGGTGGCCATGTCGCCGGTGATCAGCCACCGCTCGCCGTCGCGCTCGACGAACGTCGCCGCGGTGCGCTCGGGGTCGTTGTAGTAGCCGACCGGCAGGCGCCCGCCGGCCAGGACCTGGCCGACCTCGCCGGACCCGGGCACCACCTCGTCCCCGTCCGGGCCGATCACCACGGTGGGCTTGGTCGGCAGGTTGAAGCGGACGAGGCTCGCCCCGTCCGTGGCCTGCCCGGCCTGCACCCGCATGGCGCCCTGCGTGCCCGCCTCGGACGACCCGAACCCGTCGGCCACCATGACGTCGGGGAGGGTGGCGAAGATGCGCTCCCGGGTGGCGGGGGCCATCGGGCGCCCCGCCGTTGGACACCGAGAACAGCGACGGCACGTCGTACCCGCCGGCCCGGTCCCAGGCGTCGAGCAGCGGGCGGGCGACGGCGTCGCCGACGACGGTCAGCAGGTTGACGCCCTCGGCGGCCACCGCGGACCACACCGCCTCGGGGTCGAGCGACCCCGGCATGAGCACGACCTTGCCCCCGGCGAAGAACCACGCGAACGAGGTCCACTGGGCGGCCGCGTGCATCATCGGGGCCAGCGGGAGGTAGCAGAGCGGCGACTCGACGATGCGGTCGGGCAGCTCCTCGGGCCGGGAGACGGCGCCGGACACGCGGGAGGGGTCGCCCCCGCCGAAGCAGGCGAAGAAGGCGTCGGCGTGGCGCCACTCGACGCCCTTGGGCAGCCCCGTGGTCCCGCCGGTGTAGATGATGTACCGGTCGTCGTCGCCCCGCCCCGGCACCGCCGGCCGGTCGGCGGGCGCGGCGGCCAGGGCGGCCTCGTAGGCGTCGCCCACCTCGAGCACGAACCGCACGGCCGGGACCTCGCCGGCCACGGCGGCCACCGTGGCGCCGAGCGACGGCTGGGTCAGGACCGCGACCGCGTCGCTGTTGTCGAGCAGGTAGCGCAGCTCGCCGGCGACGTAGCGGTGGTTGACGTTGATGGGGACGGCCCGCAGCTTGAACGCCGCCAGCATGGCCTCGACGTACTCGGGGCAGTTCTCCAGGTAGAGGGCGACGTGGTCGCCGGGCCCGACGCCCCGGGCGGCCAGGTGGTGGGCGAGCCGGTTGGCCCGCTCCTCCAGCGCCGCATAGGTGCGGCGCTCGTCGCCGACCACCAGCGCCTCCCGCTCGGGGACGGCGTCGGCCGCCATCTCCCACACGTCGGCGAAGTTGTAGGTGGTGGGGACGGTGCCCATGGGATCAACGGGCGAGCGCGGCCGCCGCCTCCCGGCGGTAGCGGGTCGTCGAGTGCTCGGGGTCCGTGTCGAAGGTGGGGATGACCTCCCGGCCGAACAGCTCCATCGAGCTGACCACCACCTCGGTCGGCAGCGTGTTGGTGGTGGGGCTGAAGGTGAGCTGGTCGAAGCCCATGTCCACCCACCGCTGCACCGAACGGGCGCAGTCGTCGGGGTCGCCGACCGCGATGTAGCCCTCGGCGGAGAGCTTCTCGACGGCGTCGGGCGTGGGCTCCGGGATCTTCTCGGGCCAGGGGGGCAGGGTCTTGGGCCGGGGCACGTTGTCGAGCCAGTGGTAGGCCAGCGACGAGTAGTAGTTCATGCCCATGTTGGACGCGACCTCGAACGCCTTGCGCCGGTCCTCCATGCACAACATGTTGGTCACGCCCATGATGTTGTCGTTGACGTAGTCGCCGACCGGCGTGGCAGAGCGGATCGCCGCCTTGTAGGCGTTCACGAGGGGCGCCATGTCCTGGGGCCGGCCGATGGCGAAGCAGAACACGCCGAGGCCCAGCTCGCCGGCCTCGGTGAAGGTGCCGGGGCTGCCGCCCGCCACCCAGATGGCCGGGTGGAGCGGGCCGTGGGGCTTGGGGAACACCTTGCGCTCCGGCATGCGGAAGTACTCGCCGTCGTAGCTGTAGGGGGCGTCCTTCCACATCTTCGGGATCTCGCGGATCGTCTCCCGCCACATGGCCTTGGTCTCGTCGACGCTGGCGATGTCGAAGCCGAGGACCTCGGTGCTGGACGACCCCCGCCCGGTCCCGAACTCGAACCGGTTGTTCGTGAGGTGGTCGAGCAGGGCGACGTTCTCCGCCACCCGCTGGGGCTTGTTGACCGCCGGCGTGATGTTGAAGATGGCGGACCCCAGGTGGACCCGCTCGGTGAGCGCCGAGCAGTGGCCGAGGAACGCCTCGGGCCCGGGCATGTGGCTGTACTCGTCGAGGAAGTGGTGCTGGGGGCACCACACGTACTTGAAGGCGTTGCGGTCGGCCGTCTTGGCGATCTCGATGTTGCGCATGATGCGCTTGTGCTCGGCCTGGGGGTCGCGGTCGCGCTCGAACTGCGGCACGAACAGCTGGGCGAAGACGCCGAACTCCATCTGGTCTCCTTATCCGGGCACGGCGAGCACGCCGCGGTTGAGCTTGCCGTGGTGCAGGTCGTCGAGGGCCTGGCTGATCTGATCGAGGGGGTAGACCTGGCTGACCATCTCGTCGAGCAGCAGCCGGCCGTCCTTGTAGAACTGCACGAGCAGGGGGATGTCGTGGTGCGGCCGGGTCGACCCGTAGCGGCACCCGAGGATGGACTTGTCGTTGTAGAGGTCGTTGACGACGAAGCTGGCCTCGGTGCCGAGCTTGGGCACGCCGAGCAGCGTCAGGGTCCCGCCCCAGTCGAGCAGGGCGACGCCCTGGCGGATCAGGGCGGGGTGCCCGACGCACTCGACCACGTGGTCCGCGCCGTTCGGCAGCCCCAGGTCCTTCACGGCGGCCACGATGCCGCCGGCGGCACTGGCGGCCGCAGTGTCGTCGGTGGCCGAGGCGTCCACGAAGTCGGTGGCGCCGAAGCGGCGGGCGACCGCCTCCTTGGCCGGGTTGGCGTCGACGACCACGATGCGGCCGGCGGCGGCGATGCGGGCACCCTGGACGGCGGCCTGGCCGATCCCCCCGGCGCCGATGACCACGACCGACTGGCCGGGCTGCACCCGGGCCCGGTTGAGCACGGCCCCGGCGCCCGTGACGATGGCGCAGCCGATGAGGCAGGCGGCGGTCAGCGGGACCTCGGGGTCGATGACGACCGCCTGGGTCTCGGTGACCACGACCTCCTCGGTGAACACCCCGGTGTTGGCGAAGCTGTACGCCTTCTCGCCGCCCACGGTGAACGGCCGCGACAGGCGGCCCATCGTGTCCCGGCAGTGGGTGGGCTGACCGCGGTCGCAGGCGGCGCAGCGCCCGCAGTTGCCGAGCGTGGTGAGCACCACGTGGTCGCCCACCGCCACCTTGGTGACGGCGTCGCCCACCTCGGTCACCACGCCCGCGCCCTCGTGGCCGAGGACGACCGGGGTCGGGAACGGGATGGTGCCGTCGACGACGGACACGTCGCTGTGGCACAGCCCGGCGTTGGCGATGCGCACCCGGACCTCGTGGGGCCGGGGGTCCCGGACCGCCACGTCGTCGCGCACCTCGAGCGCCCCGGTCCACACGATGCCCTTCACGGCTCTGCCCTCCCCCTCAACCCGGCCACACGATCGACTGGAGCTCGCTGTAGGCGTGCAGGGCGAAGCTGCCCCGGTCCCGCCCGACGCCCGAGAGCTTGAACCCGCCGAAGGGGGCCTCGGGGCTCTGCTGGGCGGTGTTGAGGGCGACGCTGCCCGACCGCAGCCGGCGGGCCACCCGCAGGCCCCGGGCGGTGTCGCCCGTGAACACGTAGTCGTTGAGCCCGAAGTCGGTCCCGTTGGCGAGGGCGACGCCCTCGTCCTCGTCGTCGAAGGGCTGGACCACGACGACGGGGCCGAAGATCTCCTCCTGCACGATGCGCATGGCGGGCTTGGCGTCGACGATCAGCGTGGGGGCCACGTAGAACCCGGGGCTGACGTCGGGGCGGCGGCCGCCGGCGACCACCGAGGCGCCCTCGTCGGCCCCGGCCCGGACGTGGCCCTCGATGCGGTCCCGCTGGGCGGCGGAGATGACCGGGCCGACGACCGTGTCGGGGGCCAGGGGGTCGCCGACCGGGAGGCGGCCGGCGGCGGCGGTCAGGCCCGCCACCAGCTGGTCGTGGATGCCCCGCTGGGCGATGACCCGGGTCGGGGCGGTGCAGATCTGGCCGGAGTGGAAGGCCCACACGCTGGTGATGGCGCCGACGGCGGTGGCCAGGTCGGCGTCGTCGAACACGACGGCCGCGCCCTTGCCGCCGAGCTCGAGCAGCAGGCGCTTCATGTCCCGGCCGGCGACGGCGCCGATGCGCTGGCCGACCGCGGTCGAGCCGGTGAAGCTGACCATGTCGACGTGCGGGGAGGCGACGAGCGCCTCGCCGGTGTCGGCCCCGGCGCCGGTGACGATGTTGACGACCCCGGGCGGGAACCCGGCCTCGACCACGGCGTCGGCGACGCGCAGCACGGCCAGGGGGTCCTGCGGCGCGGGCTTGACCACGACGGTGTTGCCCATGGCCAGCGCGGGCCCGACCTTCCCGGCCATGTTGACGAGCGGGAAGTTGTAGGGCGTGATGCAGGCGACCACGCCGACCGGCCGGCGCTCGACCACGGTGCCGAGCAGGCCGCCGGGGGCCAGGGCGGTGGAGGGCATCTCGGTGGGCGCCAGCGGCTGGGCCGTCGGCTCGGCGGCGCCCCGGGCGTAGCGGCGGAAGCGGTCGATCGTCTGGGGCACCTGCATGGTGCGGGCCACCCGCAGCGTGGCCCCGGTCTCGGCCTGGACGAGCGGCACGAGGTCGTCGACCTGGGAGGCCAGGATGTCGGCCAGCCGGTCGAGCAGCGCGGCCCGCTCGCCGGGCGCGGTCCGGCTCCAGGGACCGAAGGCCTCGGCCGCGGCCCGGGTGGCCGCGGTGACCTGGTCGACGGACGCCTCGGGGGCGTGCCCGACGACGGCCTCGGTGGCCGGGTTGACGATCTCGTAGGTCCCCCGGTCGCCGGCGACCCGGTCGCCCCCCACGAGCATGCTGTGCGCGTCGCTCACCGACCCGACACTAGAACGTGTTCTAATTTCGGGCAACCCGGAGCCGGCGGAAGGGCGGCCGGAATGGGCAAGCCGGGCCGGCCGCCGCCACACGGAGCGCGGCGGCCGGCCCGACTCTGGTCGGCGCTAGCAGCCTTGGACCCGATCCCAGGTACCGGGAGCGGTCTGGCGCAGTGCAGACGACTGGAACGAGAAGCCGAGCACGTCGCCGGACCCGACGGCCCGCACCAGGAGGAACGGGCGGTTGGCCCGGCCGGCCTGGATGTGGGCGGAGTTCAGGGCGGTGACGCACTCGCCCGGCGGGACCACGGTGGTCGTGGTCGTCGGCTCGGGGGTCGAGGTCGACGTCGTGGACGTCGTGGTGGTGGTCGGGGTGGGCGGGGCCAGCTCCTGCAGGCGCGGGTTGGCCTCGTACGCGCTCCACTCGGGCGACGAGCACAGCCCGCAGCCGGCGCCGACGAACAGGCCGCGGCCGTTGCCGTCCCCGGCGAGGTGCCAGCGGGCCCAGGCGGTGGCCGGCCCGCGGAACCCGCCGGCGTTGCCCACGGGCACGAAGTGCGTGGCGCCGGCCAGCTCGGCGTAGGCGGCCGGGATCCCGGACGAGCCGGTGTAGCTGCCCCGCACCACGGTCGGGGTCAGGATCGTGTCGTTCTGCCCGGCGAAGTAGACGGCGGTCAGCCCGGCCCGCGCCGTCGGGGCGCCGTAGCCCTGCAGCGGGAAGATCGTGTCGATCCGGGGATCACGTGCGGTGGCCACCGCCCCGCCCGCGCCCTGCGAGTGCCCGGTGGCGCCCACGTGGCCCAGGTCGAGGTGCCCGAAGAACCGGTTACCGGACTGGCCGTTGAACGCGGTCAGGTTGTCGAGCCCGGCCAGCATCTCGTTGCCCGAGCCGGCGTTGCTGGTGTTGGCCGCGGCCACCACGAAGCCGTGGGACGCGAAGTGGCGCAGCAGCCCGTCGTAGACGGGCGGGGTCGTGCCGGTGCCGTTCCCCCACAGGATGATCGGGTGGTCGACCCCGCCCTCGCCCAGCGTGGCGGGGCTGTAGTACGTGTGCGCGGCATCGTTCTGGACGGTGACGGCGTAGGGCCCCGGGGCGGCGAAGTTCGTCCCGACCGGCGGCAGGCCGGGCGACTGGGCGCCGGCCCCTCCGGGGACGAGGGCGAACAGCCCGACCGCCATCGCCAGGGCGAGCAGCAGGTGGTGCAGGCGGAACGAACGCGACAGCTTCGGTAGCAACTGATCCCCTCCAGCTCGGTCCGCCTCGCCGGCAGGCATTCCACCATCTCACATGAAATTGACGTCAAGTCCAGTAGGGAGGAGCGTACGTGCGGCCAACTAGAACGCGTTCTAAAGTCGGGGGCATGACGGTCGACCTGCCCCGGATCATCTCGGTGGACGACCACGTCGTGGAGCCGCCCGACCTGTGGACCAGCCGGCTGCCCGCCCGCTACCAGGACGTCGGCCCGCGCGTGGTGCGCGACCGGGCGAAGTTCGACTTCGCGGGGGGTGTGTTCAGCTACGAGAAGGGCGTCCCCGACGGCGAGTGGTGCGACTGGTGGCTCTACGACGAGCTCGTCTACCCGTTCCCCAAGCTGTCCGCCGCCGTCGGCTTCGACGACCTCGACGTCACCCCGACCACGTTCGACGAGATCCGCTCCGGCTGCTGGATCCAGAAGGACCGGCTGGCCGACATGGAGGCCAACCACGTCGAGGCGTCGATCTGCTTCCCCAACACGCTGCCCCGCTTCTGCGGGCAGACGTTCTGGGAGCAGGGGGTCAAGCGCGAGGGGGGCGACCCCGAGCTCGCGCTGCTGTGCGTGCAGGCCTACAACGACTGGATGATCGACGAGTGGTGCGCCGGCGACGGGAAGGGCCGCCTCATCCCGCTCGGGATGATCCCGCTGTGGGACGCGGAGCTGGCCGCCGCCGAGGTGCGGCGCT
The DNA here is from genome assembly GCA_963759225.1 of uncultured Acidimicrobiales bacterium. Taxonomy (GTDB): domain Bacteria; phylum Actinomycetota; class Acidimicrobiia; order Acidimicrobiales; family VFJN01; genus ZC4RG19. The sequence continues at coordinate 322,079 of CAVWYL010000008.1, forward strand.
CCGCCGACCGGGGCTGCTTCGCGGTGGCGTTCTCGGAGAACCCCCACCCGCTCGGCCTCCCCTCGATCCACTCCGGGCACTGGGACCCGTTCTTCGCCGCCTGCCAGGACACGGGCACGGTCGTGTGCATGCACATCGGCTCGTCGTCCCGGATGCCGGCCACCTCGCCGGACGCGCCGTTCATCGTGTCGTCGACGCTCACGTTCCAGAACGCCATGGGGTCGATGCTCGACTACATCTTCTCCGGCACGCTGGAGCGCTTCCCCACGCTGAAGATCGCCTACTCCGAGGGCCAGGTCGGCTGGATGCCCTACGTGCTGGAGCGGGCCGACAAGCTGTGGGCCGAGCGCAGCGACAACAGCTTCGGCACGTCGCTCCCCCACCCGCCCACCAGCTACATCCCGGGCCGGGTGTACGGCTGCATCTTCGACGACGAGACCGGCCTGCGGAACCGCGACGCCATCGGGATCGACCAGATCTGCTTCGAGACCGACTACCCCCACGCCGACTCGACGTTCCCCCGGTCCAAGGAGGTGGCGACCGAGATCTGCGCCACCGCCGGCCTCGACGAGGGCGAGATCTACAAGCTGCTGCGGGGCAACGCGATCCGGGCGTTCGGCCTCGAGCGGTTCGGCATCAGCACATGAGCGAGCCGCGAGCGGGAGCCGGGCTGGGACCTCGGCGGCGAGGTCCGCCTGGGCAGCGCGCTGTTCACCCTGGTCGAGCCGCACAAGGGCCACGAGGTCGCCTACAACCGCTGGTACGAGCGGGACCACTTCTACGCCGGGTGCATGATCGGCCCCTGGTACTTCGCCGGCCGCCGCTGGGTGTGCACCCGGGACCTGAAGGACCTGCGCATCGCGGGCGAAGCGCCGCTGTTCGGCGACGACCGGGCGGGGTCCTACCTGGCGCTGTACTGGACGCTCAAGGGGCGGTTCCGGGACAACACCGACTGGTCGACCCGCCAGGTCCACTGGCTGCACGACAACGGGCGCATGTTCGCCGAGCGGGACCACATCCACACGCTGCTGTACCTCTACAACGGGGCCGAGGCCCGCGACGCCGACGGCGTGCCGGCCGAGCTGGCGCTCGACCACCCGTTCCGGGGCCTCGGCGCCGTGGTGGTCGAGCGGAACGGCGACGGCGCCACCCCGCCCCGGCCGGACCTCCCCGCCGGCGGCGCCGTCGCGCTGGTGCTCGGCTTCCGGGCGGTCCCGCTGCCGCCGGACGCCCCCGTCACCCAGCCGGGGACCGAGGGCGTCGAGCACCGCGAGCTGCAGCTGTGGTTCGCGGACGACGAGCCGGCGGGCTGGTGGCCGGCGGTGGAGCGCTACGCGGCCACGGTCGAGGAGTCGGGCGAGGGCAGCGTGCGGTGGGCGTCGCCGTTCATCCCGACGGTGCCCGGCACCGACCGCTACACCGACCGGCTCTGGTGACCTTGACAGTGCCCTGTATTGACAGTCGCTCTGCCACTTCCTAGCGTAGGGGACCGTGGAGCAGAGTGACGGTGCCGTCCTCGACGGCCGGGTGCAGCGGGCGGTGCGGAGCCGGGCCGCCGTGGTCGACGCCATCCTCGACCTCCTGAGCGAGGGCCAACCACAGCCCACCGCCCAGATGGTGGCCGAGCGCTCCGGCGTCTCGGTCCGCTCCATCTTCCGCCTCTTCGACGACATGGCGTCGCTGCACCGGGCGGCCGCCACCCGCCAGGCCGAGCGGGTGATGGCCCTGCTGGTGCCGCTGCCCGCGGAGGGGTCGCTGGACGAGCGGGTCGCCGCCCTCGTGGCCAACCGGCGCGAGGTGTACGAGACGATCAGCCCCGTGCGGCGTGTCGCCGTGCAGGCCGCGCCCACGTCGCCGCCGATAGCAGACGAGCTGCGCCGCGTGGCCGACCTGTTCCGCGGGCAGGTGGCGAGCACCTTCCGGGCCGAACTGGCCGGCTCCGGCCCGGAAGTGCTCGACGCCCTCGACCTCGCCGCGAGCTGGGAGGCGTGGGAGCGCCTCCGCACGGTCCAGGGGCTCGACGCGGACGCCACCGCCGCCACCGTCACCGTCACGCTGGTCGCGCTGGCAACGGCCGCGTCCTAGGCACGCCGGGCCCCGGCGGGAGGAGGGACCCGTGGGCCGCAACATCCTGTTCATCACCACCGACCAGCAGCGCTACGACGCGCTGGGGTGCAACGGCGGCACGATCGCCCGCACCCCCGTGGTCGACGGGCTGGCGGCGGCCGGGGTCCGCTACGAGCGGGCCGTCAACCAGAACACGGTGTGCATGCCGGCCCGGTCGACGATGCTCACCGGCCAGTACGTGCGCACCCACGGCGTGGTGGCCAACGGGATCCCCCTCCCGCTGGACGCCCCGTCCGTGGCGGCGCACCTGGCCGAGGCGGCCGGCTACCGCACCGCGCTGCTGGGCAAGGCCCACTTCGAGCCGGGCTTCGACCCGCGGTTCGCCTTCGAGGAGAACGCCCGGGCCCGGCGGGGCGACACCGGCCCGTGGCGGGGCTTCGAGCGCTCGGTGCAGGTGATGCACGCCGCCGCCTGGGGCGACCGCCCCCTGTCCCACTACGGCCGCTGGCTGGCCGAGCACCACCCCGAGCACCTCCACAGCTACGCCGACCTGCTCCAGGGGCAGCCGGGCGGCGACACCGGCGCCCCGGAGACCAAGCACAACCCCATCCCCCGCGGCTGGTACCACACCGACTGGGTGGCCGACCTGACGGTCGACTGGCTGGCGGGCCTGGACGACGGGGACGACTGGTTCTGCTGGATGAGCTTCCCCGACCCTCACCACCCGTGGGACCCGCCGGCGTCGGAGACCGGCCGGATCGACTGGCGGGACCTCGACCTGCCGCCGGGCCACCCGGGGTCCGACGAGGCCGTCCGCAAGGTGCTGGAGACCAAGCCCCCGCACTGGCTGGCCTACTGGGAGGGCACGTTCGCCAACCGGGAGGGCGGCCCGGCCGGCTTCGTGCCCGGGCGGCTGACGCACGACCAGATCCGGGAGATCAACGCCAAGACCCACGTCATGAACGAGCTGATCGACGAGGCCTGCGGGCGGGTCCTCGACACGGTCGCCGCCCGGGGCTGGCTCGACGACACCGACGTGATCTTCACCACGGACCACGGCGAGCTGCAGGGCGACTTCGGGCTGCTGTACAAGGGTCCCTTCCACACCGACGCGCTCATGCGGCTGCCGCTGGTGTGGCGGCCGGCGCCCGCCGCGGGCGCGGCGCCGGCCGTCGTGACCGACCCGGTGGGGCAGGTCGACCTGGCCCCGACGTTCTGCGCCATCGCCGGGATCGAGCCCCCGGAGTGGATGCAGGGCCGCCCGCTGCCGGTGGCCGACGGCGAGCCGGGCCGCGAGCGGGCGCTGTGCGAGTGGGACAGCCAGTTCCCCGGCTACGGCATGCACCTGCGGTCGGTCGTGCGCGACGGCTGGCTCTGCACCGTGTACGAGCCGTCCACCGCCGGGCGGCCCAACGGGCTCGAGCGGATGTTCGGCGACGGCGTGCTGGAGCAGCGGTCCTCGGTCGTCTACGAGCAGACCGCGACCGGGCCCGGCGGCGTCGCCATCGCCACCGGCGAGCTCTACGACCTGGGCGAGGACCCCCACCAGTGGCACAACCGGTGGGACGACCCCGCGTGCCGGTCCCTGCGGGACGACCTCGTCGGCGACCTGTACGCGAGCCTGCCCACCGAGGTCCGCCACCTCGACGTGGTGGCCCCGGCCTGACCCGACCCGAGGAGGTCCCGTGGACGCCCTGCGCACCCCCGACGAACGCTTCGCCGACCTGCCCGGCTTCCCGTTCGCGCCCCACTACGTGGAGGTCGCGGACGGCGAGGGCGGCGGGCTGCGGGTCCACCACCTGGACGAGGGCCCGGCCGGCGCCCCGGTCGTGCTGCTGCTCCACGGCGAGCCGTCCTGGTCGTACCTGTACCGGACGATGGTCCCGGTGCTGGTGGCGGCGGGCCTGCGCTGCGTCGCCCCGGACCTCGTGGGCTTCGGCCGGTCCGACAAGCCGGCCCGCCAGGAGGACTACACCTACGCCCGCCACGTCGAGTGGATGCGCGAGGCCCTGTTCGACCACCTGGACCTCACCGGGGTCACGCTGGTCGGCCAGGACTGGGGCGGGCTCATCGGCCTGCGGCTCGTGGCCGAGCACCCCGACCGCTTCGCCCGGGTGGTGGCGGCCAACACCGGCCTGCCCACCGGCGACCGCCCGCTGACCGACGCGTTCCTGGCGTGGCAGAAGTTCTCGCAGGAGTCGCCCTCGTTCCCGATCGGGCGCATCATCGCCGGCGGCTGCGCCGTCACGCCGACCGACGAGGTGGTGGCCGCCTACGACGCCCCGTTCCCCGACGACACCTACACCGCCGGCGCCCGGATCTTCCCCAGCCTGGTGCCCACGTCGCCGGCCGACCCGGCGGCGGCCGCCAACGAGGCGGCGTGGGCGGTGCTGGCCGCGTTCGACAAGCCGTTCCTGACCGCCTTCTCGGACGGCGACCCGATCACCGGCGGTGGCCACGCCGTCTTCCAGCGCACCGTGCCCGGCGCCCAGGGCCAGCCGCACACGACGATCGAAGGCGGCGGCCACTTCCTCCAGGAGGACCGCGGCCCCGAGCTGGCCCGGGTGGTGGCGGACTTCGTCGCCGCCACGGCCTGACCGCCGGGCCCCCGCCTGCGTACGGTGGTCGGCATGCCTGACGTCCTGCTGTCCCGCGACGACCACGTCGCCACGATCACGCTGAACCGGCCCGACCGGCTGAACGCGATCAGCGGCCCGATGCTCGCCGAGCTGGCGCGGCTGCTCGTGTCCTGCGACGCCGACCGCGAGGTGCGGGTGATCGTGCTCACCGGCGCCGGCCGCGGCTTCTGCTCCGGGCTCGACCTCCAGGACGTCGCCGCGGGTCAGGGCATCGGCAGCGGCGGGGGCGGCGGCGACGGAGGAGGAGGCGGCGGCGGGTTCCGGCTCGACGACACGCCGCCGTTCGTGCTGCGGCGGATGGACACCCCCGTCCTGTGCGCGCTCAACGGGCCGGCCGCCGGCTACGGCATGGACCTCGCCCTCGGCTGCGACCTGGTCGTGGCCTCGGACACCGCCACGTTCGTCCCGCCGACGCGGCGCGGCGTCATCCCCGAGAGCGGCGGGACCTGGCTCCTCCCCCGGCTCGTCGGCTGGCACAAGGCGTGCGAGGTGACGTTCCTCGGCCGCAAGCTCGACGCCGCCGAGATGGCCCGCCTCGGGCTCGTCAACCTCGTGGTGCCCGCGGCCGAGTTCGAGGGCACGGTCGCCGGGTGGGCGAAGGAGCTGGCCGACCAGGCCCCCCTCGCCGTGGCGGCCGCCAAGCGGACCATGCGCCTCGGCCTCGACACCACCTTCGACGCCAACGCCCACCACGTCATGTCCGAGCTGCTCGGGCTGTTCCGGTCGAAGGACTTCACCGAGGCGGTCACCGCGTTCATGGAGCGCCGCGACCCCGTCTACCAGGGGCGCTGACGCCCGCCGGTCAGGCCCCGTCCGCCAGCACCGCCTCGATCCCCCGCTGCTTGTCGAGGGCGAGGACGGGGTTGGTCTCGCGGTAGGACAGGACGCCGAAGATGCCGGTCAGGACCCATCCCTTGCCGCGCTCCCACTCGGCGTCGCCGACCCCGAGGGCGTCCCGGTAGGCCTGGCGGGCGTCCGGAGGGAACAGGCTCCAGGCGATCATCGTGTCGATCGCCGGATCGCCGACGCCGCACGTGCCCCAGTCGATGACCGCGGCCAGGCTGCCGCCCGCAGCCAGGAGGTTCAGGTACGACAGGTCGCCGTGGAACCACACCGCCGGGCCGTCGTGGTCGGGCGCGGCGACCGCCCGCTCCCACGCGTCGGTGATCGCCCCGGTGTCGAGCACGCCGTCGAGACGGGCGATGCCCCCGCGCACCAGCTCGTCGCCGAGCCGGAGCGGGCGGCCCCGGGCGTGGCGCGGGCCGCCGGCGGCGTCGATGCCCCGGAGCGCCCGCACGAAGCCGGCGAGATCGCGGGCGGCCGCGACGGGGTCGTCCAGCCGGTCGAGCGACGCCACCTCGCCCTGCAGCCACTCCACGACGCCCCACGGGTAGGGGAACGCCTCGTCGGGCTCGCCGGCGGCGACGGGCAGCGGGACGCGCAGCGGGAGCTGGGGGGCGAGCCGCGGGAGCCACGCCTGCTCCTTGGCGACGAGGTCCACCGCCCAGCCGATGCGCGGCAGCCGCACGGCGAGGTCGTCGCCGAGCCGGTAGATCGCGTTGTCCGTCCCCGCCGACGACACCCGCTCGACCGGCAGGTCCGCCCACTGGGGGTGCTGGGTCGAGAGCAGGTGCCGGACGAGGTCGGCGTCGGTGTCGACCTCGTCGGCGTGCATCCTGGCGGGCGGCACGGGCGGCGGGCGGCGCTCAGGGCGCCTTCGCGTACACGGCCACCTGGCTGGCGCTGTCGGCCGTGAACGGTGACCGGTCCCAGCCCGCCCAGCGGTCGGTCAGGCGGAGGCCGGCGAGGCGCGCCATCAGGTCGAGCTCGGACGGCCACACGTAGCGGTACGGCGCCGAGTGCCGGACGAGCCGTCCGTCGACCGCCATCCAGTGGTGCGACCACGCGATCTGCCCCACGGGGTCGTCGAAGGTCTCGATGCCGACGTGGTCGGGGTCGAGCGTGAACACCCGGGCCGTCTCCCCGGGCGGGACGCGGCGCAGCTGGGGGACGATGACCTCGACCACGAAGCGGCCGCCCGCCGCGAGGTGGGCGGCCGCGTTGGCGAAGACCGCCAGCTGCTCGTCCTGGGTGGTGACGTTCATGACGGTGTTCGCCACGAGGTACACGAGCGTGAACTCGCCGGGCACGCGGGTCGTCGTCATGTCGCCGATCGTCACCGGCACCGCGGCGGCGCCCGGCTTGGCCCGCAGCTGCTCCGCCATCGGCGGCGACAGCTCGATCCCGTGGACCGCGACCCCCCGGGCGCTCAGCGGCAGCGCGACCCGGCCGGTGCCGGCGGCGAACTCCAGCGCGGGCCCGTCGCCCGCCAGACCGGCGAGGAGATCGACCATCGGATCGAGGACCGCCGGTTCGGCCAGTGCGGCGTAGGTGGCGTCGAAGACCTCCGCCAGCTCCCGGTCCCACATGATCGACCCCACGGCCGCATTCTGGCCGCCGCCCTGTCCGCCGCCCGCACGAATTCCGCTCAGAGGAACCGGGCGGTGTACGCGGCGTAGCGGTGGCGCAGCTCGTCCTCGTCGAGGCCGACGTCCGAGGCCCGGTAGTCGATGCGACCCAGCCGCCCGCGCCCGTGGCCCGCGAGGTAGTCGGCCATCGCCGCCGCGGCGGGCGGCGTCGTGGGCTCGCCGGCGAGGTCGAGCACGCGGCGGGCGGTCGCCAGGTCGTCGGACATGAACTCGTCGAACCGCACGTCGAGCGACCGGTCCGCCCCGATCACCCCCCGGTCGCGCACACAGGCGTCCAGCATGGACGCCGACCCGGTCCGCCCAGGCGCGGCCGAGCGCCACGGGATCGACGGGGCTGCGGTGCATCCGGGCGGTGTAGGCGATCATCGTGGCGAGCGACACGACGACCGAGGCGGGGTCGCGGTGGGTCAGGACCACGGTGGCGTCGGGGAACACCTCGGCCAGCGCCGGCAGCTGCTCGAGGTGCTGCGGCGACTTGAGGAGCCAGCGGCGGCCGCCCCGCAGGAACGACAGGGCCTGCAGCATCGTCCGCAGGTAGCGGTAGTGGGGCCGCTGGTCGTGGGCGCGGTAGTAGGCCTCCCAGGCCGGCACGTGCGCCAGGGTCTCGAAGAACATCGTCGAGAAGTCGACGGCCAGGAGCTGGATCTCCTCGTGCACGTGGTCCGTCGTCATCTCGTGCATCAGCGGGAACAGCGGCATCGCCTCGTTCATGAACCACACCGCCGTGTCGGTGCGCTCGCGCCGGGGATCCGGCACGAGGCCGGCCTCGGCGGCGGCCGGGAACGGCTCGAGGCTCTCCCAGTACGGCAGGGTGCGCAGCGCGGGGTGGGCGGCCAGCAGGTTGTGCAGGTGCGTCGTCCCGGTCCTCGGCAGGCCGGCGATGACGATCGGCGGCGCCAGCTCGATCTCGTGGATCTCCGGGTGGCGGGACAGCAGGTCCGTGAGCAGCAGCCGGTTCCTGAGCAGGGTCACCAGCTGGGTGTGGAAGCTCACGATGCCGGCGGGCGTCAGCCCGGGGACGTCGCGCAGCGCGGCGACCAGCACCTCGAGCCGCTCGACGTAGTCACGTGGTCCGAAGTCGGCGAGCCCGGTCTCGCCGGCCGCCCGGTCGTGGAGCGCGGCGACGTCGAGCGGGCACGAGGCGGCGAGCGCCGCCATCGCGGCGAGCATGTCGTCGACCGCGGGCGTGAACCGCGGCGCCGCCAGGTCGTCGATGTGGATGCCCTCGGTCATGGCGTGCCCCCTGTGCTTGCCGTCCGCCTCGCGACCATTTACGTTACGTGAAGTTACGTTACGTGAAGGATCGTAATGATCATTGCCGAGACCTCCGTCCCCCCGTCCCCCGGCCGGCCACGCGACCCCCGCATCGACGAGGCGGCGCTGCGGGCGACGGTCGAGATCCTCGAGGACGTCGGCTACGCCGCGCCTGTCCATCGCCGCCGTCGCCGCCCGGGCGGGCACGACGAAGCCGGCGATCTACCGGCGCTGGCCCACCAAGGCCCACCTCGTGCACGAGGCGGTGTTCCCGCTCGACGAGGCGACGCTGGTGCCCGAGAGCGACGACCCCGCCGCCGACCTGCGGGCGATGGTCGTCGCCACGACCGAGCTGTTCGCCCGGCCGGCCGTGCGGGCGGCGGTGGCGGGCCTGCTCGCCGAGTTCGCCGCCGATCCCTCGCTCCACCCGCAGCTCCTGTCCCGGCTCGCCGACTCGGTCTGGGGACGGATGCGCGAGCGGCTCGACCGGGCGATCGACGCCGGACAGGTGCGCCCGGGCGTCGACGCCGGCGTCCTGATCGACCTCATCGGCGGTGCCGCGTTCATGGCGACGACCGCGGGCGGCGGGCCGCCCGACGAGCGCTGGCTGGACGCCACCGTCGCGTTGCTGACCAGGGGGGTCATGCCATGACCACACCACCGTGGGAGACCACCGCGGCCTGGCGCGAGCTCCTCGCCGGGCTCGCCGAGCTCGACGGGACGTTCCTCGCCGGGCCGCGGGCCGTCCGGGGCGAGCAGGCGGTCGCCGAGGGCTACCGGGCCCTCGCCACCGTCCTCGGGGTCGCGTTCGACGCCTACCTGTTCGGCGATGCCGCCCGGCCCGCCTTCGTGGACGTCAACACCCCCTTCCGGCGCGACCGCCGCTGGGGCGGCGACAACACCGACGCCTGGTACTGCTTCACGCCGATCGATCCCGCCCGCACCTACCGGGTGCGGGGCCGGCGGGGCGACAGCACGTACTTCTCGCTCACCGTCTACAACGAGCCGTCGCCCGGCGAGTGGTCGGACCGCGTCGTCGCCATCGTGAACGACACCGACCTGGCGATCGACCGCCGACGGCCGGTTCGAGCTCGTCATGGGCCCGGCGCGGCCCGACGGTCACGCCGGCACCTTCGTGCCCCTCGCGCCGGACGCCGCGGTCGCCTTCACCCGCGACTACCAGCTCGACCCGCTCGCCGGGCGCCGGGTGACGTGGGAGATCGAGGCCCTGGACGAGGCGCCGCCGATCCGGCGCACCGACGGCGCCACGGCCGCCGGGCTGCGCGCCGCCCTGCGCTGGGTCCGGACGCTGTGCGCCATCGTCCCGCTCGCCGTGGCGGAGCGCGACCCGCAGGCGACCCTCGGCCACAACGCGCCCACCGCGGTCAACGCCTTCGCCGAGCCGTACCAGGTGGGCGACGCCAACTACGGCTGGTCCGCCCGGGACGCGTGCTACGCCTTCGCCAGCTACGCGCTGGACCCCGACGAGGCCCTCGTGATCACGCACCGGCCGCCCCCGTGCCGGTTCTGGAACCTCGTCGTCTGGAACCCGTTCATGGCCACCGAGGCGGTCACCGACGCGAGGACGTCGATCAACAACGGTGCCGCCGTCCCCAACGCGGACGGCTCGGTCACCGTCGTCGTCGCCCGGGACCGGCTCGCCCATCCCGAACGCGGTCTCGACGTGCGACCACGCCGAAGGGGCGCTGGCGCTGCGCTGGTTCCTGGCCGAGCAGGTCCCGACCCGGCCCGTCGTCGAATGGTCGGGCCAAGGACGCGCCCACCACACCGACATAGCCCGCCGCGATGCCTTTCGGCGCGCCCGTCCGTCGTAGTGGGTGTCGTCGAGCTCCCGGGAGGAAGCGATGTCGTCTGTCGGTCGGTCCGTCAGGCCGATGGTGGTGCTGGCGCTGGTGAGCGCCGCGCAGTTCATGGTCATCCTCGACCTGGCGGTCGTGAACGTGGCCGTCCCCTCGATCCAGGCCGAGCTGGGCCTGAGCCAGTCCGACCTCCAGTGGGTCGTCATCACCTACGGCCTGACGCTCGGCGGGTTCCTCCTGCTCGGCGGCCGGGCCGCCGACCTGCTGGGCCGGCGGCGCATCCTCGTCGCCGGGCTCGTCCTGTTCGCGGCGGCGTCGCTGACCGCGGGCCTGGCCGAATCGCTGGCGATGCTGGTGGCGTCGCGGGCCGTGCAGGGCATGGGGGCGGCGCTGGCGGCGCCCGCGGCGCTGTCGATCCTGACCACGACGTTCGCCGAGGGCCCGGCCCGCACCAAGGCGCTCGGCGTCTTCGGCGCCGTGTCCGGCACCGCGGCGTCGTTCGGCGTGATCGTGAGCGGTGTGCTCACCACCGGGCCCGGCTGGGAGTGGGTGTTCCTCGTCAACGTGCCCATCGGCGTGGCGCTGGTCGCCCTCGTGCTGTGGCTGATCCCCGCCGTGCCCCCCGCCGAGCGGGGCGCAGGCCGACGTCATCGGCGCCGTGACCGTCACGGGCGGGCTGATCGCCATCGTCTACGCCATCAACCAGAGCGTGGAGGACGGCTGGACGTCGGCCACCACGCTCGGGTTCCTGGCCGGGGGCGTCGTGCTGCTCGGGCTGTTCGTGCTGGCCGAGTCGCGGGTGCGGTTCCCGCTCGTGCCCCTCGCCATGTTCCGCCGCCGGACCCTCACCGGGTCGATCGTCGTGGCGGCCCTGGTGTTCGGGGCGTTCTTCGCCACGATCTACCAGGGCACCCTGTTCATGCAGCAGGCCCTCGGGTACTCGGCCATCGAGACGGGCGTCGCCTGGCTGGCGGCCACGATGAGCTCGCTCGTGGTGGCCGGCGCCGTGGCCCCCCGGGTGGTGGGCCGCCTCGGCCCGGGCGCCACGCTGGCCTTCGGCCAGGGCTTCACCACGGCCGGGCTGCTGTACCTCGCCCGGGTGCCGTCGGACGCGTCCTACTGGAGCGACCTGTTCCCCGCCTTCCTCGCCTTCGGCGTCGGCGTCGGCATGTCGGTGATCGCCGTCCAGGTGGCGGCCTTCACCGGCATCGAGGCCCGCGTCAGCGGCCTGGCCGGCGGCCTGGTGGAGACGGCCCGGGAGGTCGGCGGCGCCTTCGGCACCGCCATCGTGGCCACGGTCGCCATCGCCCAGGCCGACGACGTCCTGGCCGGCTCGGCCGGCGGCGCCGCCGACCAGGCCCGGGCGCTGACCGAGGGCTTCCAGCAGGGCGCCCTCGTCGCCGCCGGGTTGAGCCTGGCCGCGGCCGTCATCGCCCCCGTGCTGCTGCGCCGCCGGGCGGACGGCGACGGACATCACGCTCGGCGACGAGGCCGTCGCGGCCGCGTCCCTGCCCGCCGCCGCCCTCACCGGCGGCGACGCCGAGCCGGCCTTCCGGGAGGCGTCGTGAGTAGCACAGTTGAGCTGGTCGACGGCGGCCTGGAGGAGCACCGGGCCGCCCTCACCGGCTACTGCTACCGGATGCTGGGCTCGGTGTTCGAGGCCGAGGACGCCGTCCAGGAGACCATGCTGCGGGCGTGGCGGGCCCTCGACCGCTACGAGGGCCGGGCCGCGCTGCGCACGTGGCTGTTCAGCATCGCCACCAACGTCTGCCTCGACGTGCTCCGCGGCAAGGGCCGCCGGGTGATGCCCGTCGACCTCGGCCGCAGCTGGCCCGCCTCCGCCGAGCCCGCCGCCGGGCTGCCCGAGCGGGTCTGGGTCGAGCCCGTCCCCGACAGCCGGGTGCTGCCCGACGGCGACCCCGCCGAGGTGGCCGCCGCCCGGGACACCATCCGGCTGGCGTTCGTCGCCGCGCTGCAGCACCTGCTGCCCCGGCAGCGGGCCGTGCTCATCCTCCGCGACGTGCTCGGCTGGCACGCCGCCGAGGTGGCCGAACTGCTGGACACGTCGGTGGTGGCGGTCAAGAGCACGCTGCAGCGGGCCCGGGCCACCCTGGCCGAACGGGACCCCGGTGCCACCGGCGCCCGCCCCGACCCGTTGCAGGGCGAGGACCGGGCACTGGTCGACCGCTATGTGGACGCCTTCGAGCGCTTCGACATCGAGTCGCTGGTCGCCCTGTTGCACGAGGACGCCACCCTGTCCATGCCGCCCCATCCCCTGTGGGTGGAGGGCCGCGAGCAGGTGCGCCGCTGGTGGTGCGAGCACCGGGCGGCGTGCGCCGGGAGCCGGCTGGTGCCGGTGGCCGCCAACGGCTCGCCCGCCGTGGCCCAGTTCCGCCCCGACGGGGCGGGATCGGTGGAGGCGTTCGCCCTGCAGGTGCTCGACGTCGCCGACGGGCGCATCCGGGGCGTGACCGCGTTCCTGGAGCCCCGCCTGTTCCCGCTGTTCAGCCCGCCGCCCAGCACCCCTCGAGATGGTCGTCGACCACACCTGCGGACTGCATGAGGGCGTACGCCACCACCGGGCCCACGAAGCGGAACCCGCACGAGCGCAGCTCGGCGGCCAGCGCCTTGGACGTCGGGGTGGCGCTGGGTATCTCGCCGAGCGACCGGAAGCGCGCCGCCGGTCGCTCGCCGGGTGGCGGCGTGTGACCGAACACGAGGTCGACCAGGGTGCGCCCGGCCTCGTGCAGGGCGACCGTGGCCCGGGCGTTGGCGATGGCCGCGTCGACCTTGGCCCGGTTGCGCACGATGGCGGCGTCGGCCATCAGCCGGGCCACGTCGCCGTCGCCGTAGCCGGCCACGACCTCGACGTCGAAGCCGTCGAACGCGGTGCGGAAGCCCGGCCGTTTGCGCAGGATGGTGATCCACGCCAGCCCCGACTGGAACGCCTCGAGGCACAGCAGCTCGAACAGGGCCCGCTCGTCGCGCAGCGGGCGGCCCCACTCGTCGTCGTGGTAGGGGAGGTAGAGGGGATCGCTGGCGCCCCAGGCGCAGCGGACGCGGCCGTCGTCGCCGGTGACCAGGTCGGGGCGGGGGGCGATGTCGATGTCTGTCATGTTCCGGACCCTACCGAGGGGGTATGACAGTCACGGGCGGTCAGCCCTGGGCGTTGCCGGTGAAGGCCCAGGCGCCCAGCCGGACGGTGGGCAGGAACATCAGGCTCCCACCCTCGTCGCCGACGAGCTGGCCGTCGTTGCCCAGCCCCAGCACCCGGCCGGGGCCGAAGCCGCCGACGATCGACTGCGTGTAGCGCATGTTCTGGACCGGCCCGACCACCTCGCCGTCCTCGATCAGGAACAGCCCGTTGCGGGTCAGGCCGGTCACGACCTGGGTCTTCGGGTCGAGGATCCGGTTGTACCAGAGGTCGGTCACCAGCAGCCCCCGCCCGACCGCGGCCACGAGCTCCTCGGGCGACGCCTCGCCGCCCCCCATGAACAGGTCGGCGGGGAAGGCGCCGAACGAGTCGTTGCCCACCGAGTGCCCGGTCGGCGCCACGCCGGCCAGCCGGGCCGAGCGCCGGTCGTGGGCCACGCCCACCGACACCCCCGCCGACACCAGGTCGAACCGGGCCTTGGGCGTGCCCTCGGCGTCGTACGCGCTCCCGACCGCCCGGGGGTCGAGGGCGTCGTCCCACAGGTGCACGTTCCCGTCCCACTGCTGCTCGCCCAGGTGGACGAACGACGTCCCCTCCGCGTGCTGCTTGCCGTTGAGGCCGAACCACGCGGGGTAGGCGAGCGCGGCCGCCACCGCCTTGGGTTCGAGCACGACCTCGTAGGCGCCGGGCGGCAGCGACCGCGGGTCGAGCGACGCCCCCGCCTTGGCCGCGGCCCGGGCGCCGCAGGCGGCCCCGTCGAGCGCGCCGAGGGCCGCCGAGCTGATCTGGGCGAAGCCGTCGGCCGGGTGGTCGCCGCCCACCACGGCCCGGTGGATCCCGTCGAGCTGCGCCCGCGACGTCCGCCCCGCGGCCCGCTGCCCCGTGGTGGACGCCGAGCGCGGTGTGCACCGCCGTCGTCGAGCAGTAGCCCGCGGCCTCGAACCCGCCCCCGGCCTCCACGAACGCGGCCACCACCGCCGCCCGCTGCTCGGGCGTGGCGCCGGCGGTGGCGTCGTCCCAGTGCCCCGGGTCGGCCACCGGTGCCGGCGGGGCGAGGCCCGGGTAGTCGGGGTCGTCCGGCCGCAGCACCGCCGCGGCCCGGGCCCGGTCGACCAGCGCCGCCAGGCCGTCGCCGTCGGTGCGGGTCGTGGTCGCCTTGGCCACCCGGCCGTCCACCGCCAGGGTCAGCGTCACGGCCCGCAGCGCCTCGGTCACGTTCTGGTGGATGCGGCTGTTGGCGAACCGGGTGAGCGACGACGTCCCGACCACCGCGGCGACCAGCGCCTCGTCGCCGTCGCCGACCAGGGCCAGCGTGCGCTCGCACACCGCGGCGGCGAGATCGGCCGGGGACGTGTCTCCGGAGTCGGCGTCGACCATCGCCGGACCGTAGCCAACCCGCGGGCCGCGATCCGGGCTGCGCCCGCTAGCTTGCTATCCCCCAACCCCATCGAGGTGCCCCGTGACGACGAGTGACGGCCGCGGCATCGACGTCGTGGCGTTCGACGGTGACGACACCCTCTGGCACAGCGAGAGCCACTTCGTGGACGCCCACGAGCGCTTCTGCGGCCTGGTCGCCCCCTACGTCGACGACCGCGCCCTGATCGACGAGCAGGTCGTCGCCACCGAGCGCAAGAACCTGGTCGCCTACGGCTACGGCGCCAAGGCGTTCACGCTCTCGCTCATCGAGACGGCCATCCAGATCACCGACGGGCGCATCACCAGCGACGAGATCAGCGCCATCCTCGACGTCGGCAAGACCCTGCTCGACCACCCGGTCGAGCTGCTGGAGGGCGTGGACGACGTGGTGGGCGAGCTGGCCGCCACCGGCCGCCGGCTCATCGTCGTGACGAAGGGCGACCTGTTCCACCAGGAGGCCAAGGTGGCGGGGTCCGGCCTCGCCGACCGGTTCGCCCGGGTCGAGATCGTGTCGGAGAAGGACGTGCCCACCTACCGCCGGGTGATGGCCGCGGCCGAGGTCGAGCCCGAGCGGTTCCTGATGATCGGCAACTCGGTGCGGTCCGACGTGCTGCCCGTGATCGAGCTCGGCGGCCACGCCGCGCACCTCCCGTACGTCTACACCTGGGAGCTGGAGCACGTGCCCGACGCGGACGCCGCCCGCCAGGGCTTCCACGAGCTGACCTCGATCCGCGAGCTGCCGGCCCTGGTCGAGCAGCTGTCCGCCTGAGACTCCCCGCTCCCGGTCCTCGGCGCCGGTCAGCGCACGCCGACGCGCACGTCCCGGAACCGGCAGGGGGCGGCCGGGTGCCCGGTGTGGCCGACCTGCAGCGGCTGGCCCTTGCCGCAGTGGGGCACGCCCCACACGGTCCACTCGTCCGCCCCGCCGACCGCGTCGAGCGACGCCCAGAACGTCGGCCCGATGCCGGTGTAGGTCGGGTTCTTGAGCATGCGGCCGAGCGCGCCGTCCTTGATCTCCCAGCCGACCTCGCAGCCGAACTGGAAGTTCAGCCGCTTGTCGTCGATCGACCACGAGCGGTTGGTCTGCATGTAGATGCCGTCGTCGGTGCCGGCGATCATCTCCTCGAGCGACGAGTCGCCCGGCAGCAGGCCGATGTTGGTCATGCGCACCATCGGCAGCCGGGCGGGGCCGTCGGCCCGCACCATGCCGCCCGACGACAGGCCGACCTGGGGCGCCGAGTCCCGCCCCGACAGCACCCCGACCCACCGGCCGTCGCGGACGATGTCGACGGCCTGGGCCGGGACCCCCTCGTCGTCGTAGCCGAAGCTGCCCATGCCGCCGGGCAGGGTCGCGTCCGCGGTGATCTGCATGAGCTCGCTGCCGAAGCGGAGGCGGCCGAGCTGACCGGGGTCGAGCCACGACGTGCCGGCGAACGCCGCCTCCCAGCCGAGGATGCGGTCGAGCTCGACGGCATGGCCGACCGACTCGTGGATCTGCAGGGCCACCTGGTCGGAGTCGAGCACGACCGTCGTCGTCCCCGCGGGGCACGGCGGCGCGGCGAGCAGCGCCCGGGCCTCGGTCGCCATGCGCTCGGCGTTGGTGACGAGGTCGAGGCTCCGGACCAGCTCCCAGCCCTGGGTGCCGTACTGGCCGCGCACGCCGGGGTACGAGCGGCGCTGGGTCTCGCCGTCGCCGATGGCGGTGGCGTCGACCACCGCCCCGCACTCGACGATGTGCTGGTCGACCCGGCAGCCCTCGCTGGACACGAACCACTTCTCGGTGTCCCACGCCTGGTAGTTGGCCTGGGCCAGCTCGACCCCGGCGTCGACGGCGGCCCCGGTGGCGGCGACCAGCAGGTCGGCCTTGTCGGCCAGGCTCACGTCGTCGAGCGGGTGCTCGACCCAGGCGGAGGTCCAGGTGTCGACCACCACCGGCGCGGGCGACAGCTCGACCAGCGGGCCCGGCACCCGGGCCGACGCCGCGGGCCACGGCCGCCGCCCCCTCCCCCGCGCCACGGGCGGCCGCCGCGGTCAGGGTGGGGGTGGCCTGGAACCCCCACGACGAGCCGACGAGGGCGCGCACGCCGATGCCGGCGGCCTCGGACTGCGACTGGTCCTCGACCAGCCGGTTGCGGGCGGCCATCGACTCGTGCCGGATGAGCATGACCCGGGCGTCGGCGTAGCGGGCCCCGGCGGCGAGTGCGCCCTCGACCGCCGCGGTGGCGAGTTCGAACATCCGGCGGACGGTAGCGGGCGGCGCCCGCCCGCGCCTCCGGCACGCATCGTGCCTAGCCGATGACGATCCGCGGTTCGTCGGTGAGCAGGTAGACGCTGCCCGCCCGGTCGAGCAGGGCCCGCTCGTCGGGTCCGACGATGCGGCGGTACTCGGGGTCGGTGATCATGGCCGTGAACGCGTCGAGGTCCCGGAACCACTGCACGGTGACGCCGTCGAAGCCGTCGCTGCCGGTCCACCGGTCCGCCACGTCGGGGACCCGGGGCAGCTGCTCGTAGCGCACCACGTGGTCGCCGATCCCGGGCACCGCCAGGATCTTGGCGGCGTGGACGTCCGCCCAGTGGGCGTGGAACGCCTCCGCCGTGAGCGAGGGGTTGCGGCGGAGCATGGCGGTGAGGCGGATCATCCGGCGTCCTTCTAGGTGGGCGTGACCGAAGCCACTACTTTGCCTGTCCATGCCCCACCCGCTCCGCATCCCACCGCTCCCCGCCGACGAGCAGGACGACCAGGCCCGCGAGCTGCTGGCCCAGGCCGGCGGGGAGGCCGGCGGCGCCACCAACATCTTCGCGACCCTGGTCCGCCACCCCGGCCTGTTCCGCAAGTGGCTGCCCTTCGGCGGCAAGCTGCTGGCCGGCAAGCTGCCGGCCCGCGACCGGGAGCTGCTCATCCTGCGCACCGGGTGGAACTGCGACGCACCCTACGAGTGGGCCCAGCACGTGCGCATCGCCCGCCGGGCCGGCGTCACCGACGAGGAGATCGAGCGGGTCAAGGCCGACCCCGACGCCCCCGGGTGGGACCCGTTCGACGCCACGCTGCTGCGGGCGGCCGACGAGCTGCACCACGACGCCACCCTCAGCGACGCCACCTGGGCCGCCCTCGCCGGCCGCTACGACGAGCGCCAGATGATCGAGCTGCCCATGCTCGTCGGGCACTACCACCTCGTGGCCTTCACCCTCAACGCCCTCGGCGTGCAGGTCGAGGACGACGTCGCTGCGGAGTCGGGGTGAGCGGGCGCGGGCGCCTCGGCGGGCGCACCGTCCTCGTCGTCGGGGCCGGCACCCAGCCGAGCGACGAGGACGACGCCCCCACCGGGAACGGGCGGGCCATCGCCGTCACCGCGGCCCGCGAGGGGGCCCGCCTCGTGTGCGCCGACCGCGACGGCGAGGCCGCGGAGGACACCGCGGCGCTGGTGCGCGACGCGGGGGCCGACGTCACCGTCGTGGTCGGCGACGTGCGCGACGAGGCCGCGTGCGAGGCCATCGTCGCCGCCGGTGTCGAGGCCGGCGGGGGCGCGCTCGACGGCGTGGTGCTCAACGTCGGCATCGGGCGGGGCGGCGGCCTGGCCCACACGACCGCCGAGGACTGGGATCTCACGTTCGCCGTCAACCTGCGGGGCCACTTCCTGGTGGCCCGGGCGGCGGCGCCGCACATGGCCGAGGGCGGCGCCTTCGTGTTCGTGAGCTCGCTGGCCGGGCTCCAGCCGGGCAGCCGGCTGCCGGCCTACGACGCCTCCAAGGCGGGGCTGCTGGGGCTCAGCCGCCACGTGGCCCTGGAGGGCGCCCGCCGCGGCGTGCGGTCCAACGTCGTGGCCCCCGGCCTCATCGACACCCCGCTCGGCCGCAACGCCACCCGGGGGCGCCCGTCCCGGGGCCGGACCAACATCCCGCTGGGACGGCAGGGCACGGCCTGGGAGGTGGCGTCGGCGACGTGCTTCCTGCTGTCGGGCGAGGCCAGCTACATCACCGGGCAGGTCCTGGCGGTGGACGGCGGGCTGAGCCTCATCTGACCGCCGCGTCAGCGGCCCACGAGCGGGGCGACCTCGGCCCCGAACATCCGCAGCTGGTCGTACAGCTCGTGGACGTCGCGGCTGCGGAACGTGACCTGGATCTGGTCGACGCCGAACCCGGCCAGCACCCGCAGGAACCCGGCGACCTGCTCGGGCGGGCCGTGCACGGCCCGGCCCACGTCCCAGCGGGGCTCGCCGACGTACAGCGGGCCCGACAGCGCCCCCACGGTGAACGGCTCGCCGGCCCGGCCGGCGCGCGCCCGCAGCTCGCGCAGCCGGGCGATGCCGGCCGACATCCCACCCTCGGGCGGCCCCTGGGGCAGCCAGCCGTCGCCCCGCTCGGCCGCCCGGCGCAGCGCCGCGGGCGACGAGCCGCCGACCCAGATCGGCAGGCGGGCCTGGACCGGCCGGGGGGTCTGGCCGACCTCGTCGTAGGACCACGTGTCGCCGGCGTGCGACGAGAACTCGTCGTCGAGCGCGGCCCGCACGGCGTCGATCGCCTCGTCGAGCAGGGCACCACGCCGGCCGGGGTCGACGCCCAGCGCCGCGAACTCGCCCTCGACGTGGCCGGCCCCGACGCCGAGGATGGCCCGCCCGCCCGACAGGGCGTCGAGGCTGGCCCACTGCTTGGCCACCACGAGCGGGTGCCGGTACGGCAGCACGTAGACGTGGCTCACCAGCCGGACACGGTGGGTGAGGGCCGCCAGGTACGACAGCGTGGCCACGCAGTCGTACCAGGTGGTGGACATGGCGGGGGCGCGGGCCTTGGGGATGGCCACGTGGTCGCACACGGCGACGTAGGCGAACCCCGCGTGCTCGGCCACCCGGGCCACCGAACCCAGCTCGTCGACCCCGGCCCGGGCCTCCCACGGCTCGGCGAACGCGCTCGACTGCGCTTGGATCGGCAACTGGATGCCGAACGCGACAGCCCCCTGAGCGTCGAGACGCTCCACGTTGTTCCTCCTCGGCCTACCCCGGCTATGGCCTGGAACCTCACGTAATCTTGCACACCGTCAGGTGCTCTACAACCACTTACCACCCGAAACGGCACCTGACCTGGGCACTAACCGTGCCGGTGAGGTCACGATCCGGGCGTTCAGTAGATGCTGTACCCGCCGTCGACCACGATCGAGTCACCGGTGTGGAAATCGAGCGCCGGGTCGGCCAGGTAGGCGGCGATCAGCCCGAAGTCGGCGGGCACACCCCAGCGCCGCACCGGGGTCCGGCCGATGGTGGCGTCGACCCAGCGCTGGTTGCCCTTGCCGGGCTCGATCATCTCGGTGTCGGTCCAGCCCGGCAGCAGCGCGTTGCACCGCACCCGGTGGCGGGCCAGCTCGACCGCCAGGCCCCGGATGAGGGCCAGCAGCGCGGTCTTGGACGCTGCGTAGTGCTCCATCTGGGGTGCCCCGTCGATGGCGGAGACCGACGACACCGCCACGAGCGAGCCGCCCTCGCCCCGCTCGACCAGGTGCCGGGCCCCGGCCCGCAACGTCAGGAAGGCGCCGTCGAGGTTGACGCTCATGACCCGCCGCCACTCGGCGAGGGTCATGTCCACGAACGGTGCCACGCCGCCGACGCCGGCGTTGGCGAACACGGAGTCGACCTTGCCGTGGTCGGCCAGGGTGGCGGCCATGGCCGCCTCCACCTGGTCCTCGTCGGCGACGTCGCAGGCGTAGGCGACGGCGCGGCCGCCGGCTCCGGCCTCGGCCGCATGGCCGTCGAGCTGCTCGCACGCCGCCGCGCTGCGGGCCCGGTCGCGGGCCCACACGGCGACGGTGGCGCCCGCGGCCACCAGTCCCTCGGCCAGGCCGAGCCCGATCCCCCGGTTCCCGCCGGTGACGACGGCGACGTGCCCGTCGAGCCTGGTCACGCAGGCGGGCGCTGGCCGGTCGCACCCCAGTACACGAGGCGGCCCACGGACACCCGCACGTCGGTCGTGCGGATGCCCCAGAACTCGAAGCCGTAGTGGTGGGCGGCCGTGTTGGCCAGCGTGGTGACGAGGGTCCCGGCCTGGGCCATGGGCTCGACGCCGAGGTTCTTGCCGTCGGCCTGGAAGCGGGACACGACGGCGGCCAGCTCGGTCGTGACCGCGTTGAGCAGGCGGACCCGGATGTTGCGGAACCGGTTGTCGCCCTCCTCGGTGGTCAGGTCGACCACCCGCAGGACGGGCCGGTGCTGGTCCCAGAAGTCGAAGAAGGCGTCGGTGAGGTCGAGGGCGGTGCGGTAGCCGGCCCGGCCCTTCCAGCTGCCCTCGGCCACCAGGTCGACCAGGCGCTGGCCGTCGAGGGCCATCTCCTGGGCGAGCACGAGGATGGCGGCCTCGACGTCGGCGAAGTACTGGTAGAAGGTGGCGGGCGACGTGCCGGCCTCGCGGGCGATGTCGATGACCTTGACCGAGCGGTACGAGGTCGTCCGCAGCATCTCCGCGGTGCAGTCGAGCAGCTTCTGGCGGGTGGCCCGGCCGCGCCGGCCCGGGACGCGCCCGTCGGCCGCCCGCAGGTCCCCACCCTCGTCCGCCGTCTCGACGGGCTCCACCGACTCCACCACCACGGGCGTCAGGGTAGCGAGTTCTGACGCCCCATCAGGGGAGCCGCTGACCGGGGGTCAACGCAGCGGGGCGATGTAGCGCTCGCCGAAGGTCTCCAGCGCCCGGACGTTCTCGTCCCGGGAGCCGTTGCGCAGGCCCTCCATCATCCACGCCGAGGTGATGAGCGTGGTGACGCCCATGTCGGCCAGCTCGGCACACACCTCGGGCGACGGGAGGCGGTCGACGATCGAGGCCTGGACGTCGAAGGGCCGCCCGTCGGTGCCGTACTCGCGCCGGTAGGCGGCCAGCTTGTCGACGTAGCCGCGCAGCTCGTCGAGGCCGTAGTAGACGCCCATCCAGCCGTCGCCGATGCGGGCGGCGCGCCGCAGCGCGATGTCGGTGTGGCCGCCGATGAGGACCGGCACGGGCGCGGGCGGGGGCGGCGACATCTCCAGCCGGTCGAAGTCGTAGAACTCGCCGTGGTGCTCGACCATGCCGCCGCGCCACAGGGCGCGGAGCACGGCGATCTGCTCCTCCATGCGGGCGCCGCGGCGGTCGAAGGGCTGCTCGAGCTGGGTGAACTCCTCGCGCATCCAGCCGGCGCCGACGCCGAGGACGACCCGGCCGCCGGACAGGTAGGCGGCGGTCCCCACCGCCTTGGCCACGACGAACGGGTTGCGCGACGGCAGCACGTACACGTGGGTGGAGAAGGTGATGCGCTCGGTGACGGCCGCCAGCGCCCCGGTCATGACCCACACGTCGGGCCAGGGGGTGTCCGCCGGGAACATCGGCTTGCCGTCGGGCGTGTAGGGGTACGACGAGTCGAGCTTGTCCGGGTAGAAGACGTGGTCGGACAGCGACACCTGGTCGAACCCGGCCCGCTCGGCGACCTGGGTGAGGGCGATCCAGTCGTCCGGCGACGAGAACATCAGCGACTGGCAGAACCTCACGCGTCCCGCTCCCAGATCGTGACGAGCTCGTCGACGGTGGTGAGCGTGGCCAGCAGCGCCAGCGTGTTGTCGATGACGGCGGCGGCGTAGTCGGCGGGCACGCCGCACACGGCGTCCTTGGGCAGCACCACGTCGAAGCCCCGGTTGACCGCCTCCATGACCAGGTTGGTGATCGCGACGTTGACGGACACGCCGGCGACCACGATCGTGCTCACGCCCATGTTGCGCAGCACCGGTTCGAGTTCGGTGCCGCTCATGGGGTTGAGGCCGTGGGTGCGGACGAGCACCAGGTCGGTGGGCTCGACCCCGACCTCGGGGACGATCTTGGCCGCCTCCGAGCCCCGCAGCAGCTTGACGTCGGTGTCGGCGAGGGCGGCGAACAGGCGGGCGTTGACGTTGGCGCCCTTGTTGTCGACCCGCCGCTCGAAGGTGGCGTGGACGATGTCGACGCTCGCGGCCCGCGCCGACTTCACCAGCCGGGAGACGGCAGGGATCATGGTCGCCCGCGCCACCTCCGCCAGGGCAGGGAGGAGCGCCTGCTCACCCACCACCCCGTTCTGGATCTCCGAGGTCACCACCGCGGTTCGCCACGGTTGGACCAGCCCGGCAAGGTCCACAGCCATTTCGCCGACCATAGGCGGTTTTCGGGGCCCCGGCGTCAGGCCTCTCGGCGGCGGGCGACGTGGAGCGCCACGCCCCAGTGCCGCCGCGCGAGACCGTCGGCCCGCCGGGCCAGGCGCCGCCGGATCTCGCCGTAGAGCAGCTCCCGCTGCGGGTCCGTCATGTCGATGTGCCCGGAGAAGGTGTCCAGCAGGTCGATGTAGCCGTCGGCGTCGTAGGTGATCTCCCAGTCGTACTGCGTGACGTCGACGACCTCGAACAGCCCGCTCGCCTCGATGGCGGCGCTGTCGTCCGGCAGCTCCTGGGGCCGCGGCCGCTCGCGGCCGGGGGCGAGTCGTCGATCTCGTCGTACACGTCCTGCAGCTCCTCGAAGAACGGGTCGCCGCCCCGCGGGAACACGTGCACGGTCCCCCACAGGGCGAGGTGGCCGCCGCGTTCGAGCACCGCGGCGGCCTTGGCGTCGCGGAGGTCGGGGTCGAGCCAGTGCCAGGCCGTCGCCGCGAAGACCAGCGCGAACGGCCGGGCGGGCGGGGTCCAGTCCTCGAAGCGCGCCTCGACGACCTCGACGGCGTGGGCCGCCAGGTTCGCCCGCGCCACCGCGGCCAGGGCCGGGCCCGGCTCCAGGCAGGTGATGGCGAAGCCCCGCTCGGCCAGGGGCAGCGTGGCCTTGCCGGTGGCGCAGCCGATCTCGAGCAGCCGCGCCGGCGGCGCCAGCCCGGTGACGGCGAGCAGCCGGTCGTAGATCGCCGGCGGGTAGTCCGGGCGGGCCCGGTGGTACAGCGCGGCGGCGCGGTCGAAGGTCGCCGCCAGCCGCTCGCGGTCCCCGTTCGCGCCCACCCGGCGATCGTAGACACCCACGTCGGGTAGACATCGCGCATGGCGACCCGCTTGTACTCCGTGATCTTCGACGCCGCCGACCTGGGCGCGCAGGCCCGCTTCTGGTCCGAGGCCACCGGGTGGCCGATCGTCTACGACGCGGAGGACGAGAAGGTCGTCGAGCCGCCGGACGAGGACGGCAACTGGATCGCCCTCGCGTTCGTCCCGGTGGACGACCCCAAGGTGGGCAAGAACCGGGTCCACCTCGACCTGGCGTCGACGTCCGAGGACCACCAGGCCGAGATCGTGTCGCGCCTGCTGGAGGCCGGGGCCGTGCCCGTGGACGTCGGCCAGCAGGACGTGCCGTGGGTCGTGCTCGCCGACCCCGAGGGCAACGAGCTGTGCGTGCTCGAACCCCGGGACGAGTACGCCCGGGCCGGGGCGGTCGCCGCCGTCGTCCTCGACGCCACGGACCCGGGCGCGGCCGCCGACTTCTGGGCCGCGGCGTCCGGCTGGCCGGTCGTGGCCCGCGAGGACTCGCACGCCGCGCTCGGCCCACCCGTCCGGCATCGGTCCCCGCCTGGAGATCGTCCGGGTCGACGATCCCAAGGTGGCCAAGAACCGGGTCCACACCGACGTGGCGCCGGCCAAGGACGACGACCAGGCCGCCGAGGTCGCCCGGCTCAAGGCGCTGGGCGCCACCGACGCCGACGTGGGCCAGGGCGACGACCACACGTGGGTGGTGCTGGCCGATCCCCTCGGCAACGAGTTCTGCGTCCTGTCACCCCGGGACTGAGCGACCGGCGACCGGCCGACCGGCCGAGCGGGCGTCGCACGGGCTGCCGGGCGACCGGGCAGCCGGCGTTGCGGCGGCCGGCGCACCGTGATCTGACGGTGTGTCAGCTCGCTCGGTACCGTGGCCGGCGTGCTCGCCGCCACGGTCCGGGAGGCCGCTCGTCGCTTCGGTCTCCTGCCGGCGTTCGTCGACCCCGGCGGCGGCCGGGTGACCTACGCCGACCTCGACCGGCGCTCCGACGCCGTCGCCCTCGCGCTGGCCGCCCGCGGCGTCGGCCCCGGCGACCGGGTGGTGCTGCGGCTGCCGTCGGACAGCGGCTACGTCGTGGCCTACGCGGCGATCGCCAAGCTGGGCGCGGTCACGGCCGGCATCAACCCCCGTCTCGCCCCGCCGGAGCAGGAGGCCCTGACCGCGCTCGCCGACCCGGTGCTCACGCTCGACGAGCCGGGGGCGGTGGCGTCGCTCGAGTCCGCCGGGGCCGGACTGCTCGACCGCGGCCCCGCCCCGCCGGTCCTCGACCCGGACCCGGACCGGCCCGTGGCCATCGTGTTCACGTCGGGCACGACCGGGACGCCCAAGGGCGCCGTCTTCTGCGAGCGCCAGCTCGACGCCGTGGCCCAGCTGGACACCGGCGGCGCATGGGCGCCGGGTGCGGGCGAGCCCGGCCCGGCCATGCTGGCCTCGACCCAGTTCGCCCACGTCGGGTTCACGACCAAGCTGGTGTGGTACCTGCGGCTGGCGACCCGGACGCACATCCTCGGCCGGTGGCGGGCGGACGACGCCCTGCGCACCATCGCCGCCGAGCGGATGCCGTCCATCGGCGGCGTCGCCCCGCAGCTGGCGCTGATGGTGCGGTCCCCCGAGGCCGAGCGGCACGACTGGGACCACGTCCGCACCGTGGTGGTCGGCGGCGCCGCGTCCCCGCCGGCGCTGGTCGCCGCGGTGCGGTCGCGGTTCGGCGCCGCGTACTCGATCCGCTACTCGTCGACGGAGTCGGGCGGCTGCGGGACCGGCACGGCGTTCGACGCCGACGACGAGGAGGCGCTGCACACCGTCGGGCGTCCCCGCCCGGGGGTCGAGGTGTCGGTGCGGGACGAGTCGGGGACCGTGCTGCCGCCGGGCGAGGTGGGCGAGCTGTGGATGCGCACGCCGTCGCAGATGGCCGGCTACTGGCGGGACCCCGAGGCGACGGCCGCCACGGTGGTGGACGGCTGGCTGCGCACCGGCGACCTGGCCCGACTCGACGAGCGCGGCCTGGTCCGCCTGGCGGGGCGGCGGACGGAGATGTTCATCCGGGGCGGGTACAACGTCTATCCGGCCGAGGTCGAGGCCACGCTGGCGGCCCACCCCGCGGTGGCCGAGGTGGCGGTGATCCCGCGGCCCGACCCGGTCATGGGCGAGATCGGCGTGGCCGTCGTCGCCCCCCGGGACCCCGCCGCGCCCCCGACGCTGGCCGACGTACGGTCGTTCCTCGACGGCCGGATCGCCGCCTACAAGCTGCCCGAGGCGCTGCGCATCGTCTCCGCGCTACCCCTGACGCCGATGCAGAAGGTCGACCGCCGCACCCTCACCGCCGACGAGCAGGCACGACACGTAGGCCGCCCGAGCACCGCCCGGGCTACGCGGCCGCTCCGAGCACCGCGAATCCCCAGAGCACGTCCACCGGTCGCACCCACCGCGGTGACGCCGGGGCGCCACGGGGCCTACGCGGCCGGCTCGGATCCCACGATCGACACGAAGCTCACCATCTCTCCGGGGTAGCCGCCGAGGTTGTGGGTCAGGGCCAGGGTGCGATCCCCGAAGGTGCCGATGCGGCGGTCCTCGGGCGCTTCGCCCCGCAGCTGCAGCCAGGCCTCGAACGTCATGCGCAGGCCGCTGGCGCCCACGGGGTGGCCGAAGGACTTGAGCCCGCCGTCCGGGTTGACCGGGAGGTCGCCGTCCAGGTCGAACGAGCCCGCCAGGATCTCCTGCCAGGCGGTGCCCCGCTCGGCGAACCCGAGATCCTCCATGAGGACGAGCTCGGTCGGGGTGAAGCAGTCGTGGACCTCGGCCATGGCCAGCTCGGCCCGCGGGTCGGTCACGCCTGCCTGGGCGTAGGCGTCGGCGGCGCACCGGGCGATCTCGGGGAAGGTCGTGTAGTCGTAGTCCGGGTCCGTCAGCCCCGACCCGTTGCCGGCCACGAACGACAGGGCCTTGATGTACAGCGGGCGGTCGGTGTAGCGGTGCGCGTCCTCGGCCCGCACGACGATGGCCGCCGCCGCGCCGTCGGCCACGCCGGCGCAGTCGAACACCGACAGGCCGCCGGCGACGGCCGGCATGGCGCAGATGGACTCGACCGACATCTCGCGCCGGAACTGGGCCCGCGGGTTCCGGGCCCCGTTGCGGTGGTTCTTGGCGGCGATGGTGGCGAGGACCCGCCGCAGCTCGCCCGGGTCGACGCCGTAACGCTCGGCGTAGGCGGGCGCCACCATGGAGAACATCGCGGCGGCGGTGAGCGTGCGGTTGGTGCCGTCGGTGGGGATGGGGAAGGCGTTGAGGCCCTGGTAGCCCGAGTCCTTGACCTTCTCGACGCCCACGGCCATGGCGGTGTCGTAGGCGCCGGAGGCGACGGCGTACGCCGCCTGGCGCAGGGCCTCCGAGCCGGTGGCGCACATGTTCTCGACCCGGGTCACGGGCTTGCCGTCCAGCTGCAGTGGCTTGGCCAGGACCATGCCGCTCATGCCGGACTGGGCGGTGCCGAGCCAGTAGGCGTCGACCTCGTCCTTGGTGACGCCGGCGCCGGCGAAGGCGTCGCCGGTGGCCTCGAGCAGCAGGTCGTCGACGCCCTTGTCCCAGTGCTCGGCGAAGCGGGTGCAGCCCATGCCGACGATGGCGACCCGGTCGCGGATGCCGTGGGATCCCATGTCAGCGCCCCTCGTCCGCCCGGACCGGCCGGGCCTTCCAGAAGTAGTTGTGGATGCCGTCAGCCGTGAACAGCTTGCGGAAGGTCATCTCCACGCGGTCGCCGATGGCGACGTCGCCCTCGTCGACGTCGGTCAGCTCGACGGGCAGGCGGCCGCCACCGTCGAAGTCGACGACCGCGAAGATCACCGGCGGCGACGGCGAGTACGCCAGCCGATCGACCGTGAAGGTGACGATCGTGCCGCGGGCGTCGGCCATCGGCCGGTCCCGGTCGTCGCCGGGCGCCGGCGGGAGGTGGACCGCCCCGTCGTCGTCCTCGGACCCGACGAACCCGAACTTCCACGACCGTGTCCGCCCCGCCGCCGACCCGGACGGCCGCGCCGGCTCGGGCCGGCGGGGCGGCTCCACGGGCAGGTAGCCACGCCAGGCCAGCACCTTGCCGTAGGCGACCGGTGCCCCGGCCGCCGCCTGCGCGGCCACGCCGGCCGCCGGTCGCCGGACCGCCGCCAGCGCCTCGGTCGCCCGGAACACGACGACATCGGCGCCATCGGCGAGCACGACCAGCGCGACGACCGCCCCCGGCTCGGCCCGGTCCAGCGCATCGGCGAGTGCCAGACCGGGATGGGCGGCGCCCGTGAAGCCCACGGCCCCGTCCAGGCCGGCCGCCAGCTTGTCGCCCACACCCAGCTTGCGAGCGAGCGATGTCGCCGCCCGCTTGTGGCCGGCGACGATGACGACGGTGTCGACCTGGTCGGCGACCAGCCCGGCGGCCTTCAGCCCGTCGTCCCACGCCCGGGCCCCCAGCGCGGTGTAGCGGCCCTCCCCGAACCGTTCCTCCCACAGGCGCGAGTGGGTCTCCCCGGGCACCCGCCAGCGATCGAGGAACTCCTCCGTCACGCCCGCCGAGCCCAGCACCTCGGCCACCAGGGGGCCGTCGTCGGCCGACCCGACCAGCAGCGCCGACGCGCCGTCGCCGCCGTCGGCCTCGTCACTCGACCCGGGCCGCCCCGTCCGCACGTCGGCCGCAACCACCAGCGCCGGCCGGCCCGCCGCCAGGGCGACCCGCAGGACGCCCACCGCCGAGCGGACCGCACCGTTGGCGTCGAACGCCGGAACGCCGTCGTCCAACCGCAGCGCGGCATGCACGGCCGTGGCGTTGGTCTTGTCGACGTAGGCCGGGCTCACCGTGCTGAACCAGAGCGAACCCGGCGACACCCCCGCCGGCGCGTCGGTCAGGGCCCGCCGGGCGGCGGCCACGCCGAGCGTGGTCGTGTCCTCGTCGTACGACGCCACCGTGCGGGTCCCCGCCCCGCCACCCGTCCCGGCCACAGCCCGGATCTCGCTCCGGTCCAGTCGCCGGTACGGCAGGTAGGCGCCGTAGCTCAGGATTCCCCGGGCGGTCATGGCGCCAGGGTACGGCCGAATCTGACGGTCCGTCACATTTCGCCGGGCCGGCCGACCGGGCGCCTAACCACCACGCCGCAGCGCCTCCCGAAGCTCCGTCGGCGACACCCGCAACGTGCTGCACAGCGAGATCGTCGCGCCGGCCGCGTCGTTGGGCAGGAGCGACGGGTTGCCCACGATGGCGATCGGCCCCATCGAATCGCAGTAGGGCTCCAGGTCCTGGCGCGGGTAGTGCACGAAGATCACCGTCCCCGCCGGCTCGCCGTCCGGCCACCACGCCACCGACCCGCCATCGGCGGACAGCGCCGTACCCCGGGGCAGCCCCCGCTCGGGGCCGTAGAGGTCGATGGCGGCCGCCTCCCCCGCCCTCGCCGTGACGATCCGAGCGTCGACCCGCTCCTCGGCCGGCAGGATCTCATAGACCCGGGCCACCAGCGCCACCATGTCCGGCCACCCCACCTCCTCGCCCAGCGAGGCATCGACGTCCTCGTGGTAGAGGTCGCCGTACGTGCCGACCGGGAGCACCGGCGCCATCGCCGGCAGCAGCACCAGGCCGTTGGCAAGGACGCCGGCCACCGCCTGGTGCCAACGGCGCATCACCGACCCCGCCCACACGTCCGCGGCCACCGCCCCGGCCGGCAGGGCGACCACGTACGCCGGCATCATCTCGGCGCCGGGCGCCCCCAGGGCGACGATGCCGACGGCGAAGACGACCGCCGCCACCGCGAGCGGTCGCCACGCCGCGTGTCGCCACACCCAGGCCAGCCCGGCACCGGCCACGACGAGGCCCACCGGCCCGGCCACCACCAGCTGCCGCACGATCACGCCGGCGGGGCCGTCGCCCCCGCCCCAGGGGCTGTCGCGTTCCCGCCACGTCGAACAGCGGCCAGCCGTGCCCTGCCTGCCACGCCAGGTGCGGGGACCACACGACGACGGCGACCGCCATCCCCGCCCACCACCATCCGGACCGCAGCTGTCGACGCGCACCGGGCACGGCGGCCAGCCCGATCGTCAGTCCCGCAAGGAGCAGGACCGTGGTCCGCGACGTGTCGAGGCCGGCGCCCAACGCGGCGCCCGCTGCCAGCCACCAGCGCCCGTCGGCGCCACCGAGGATCCGCACGACGGCCAGCACGGCCAGCGCTACCCACAGCAGGCCGAGGGACGCCGGACCGAGGCGGGATCCCGCAGCGACGAACCCCGGCGTCACCGCGGCCGCGAGCCCGGCCAGCACAAGGGCCCGCGGCCGGCCACCCAGAGCCCCGGCGACGAGGGCGACGACCACCACCAGCCCGGCGTGGGCGACGCCGGCGACCAACCGGAGCGGCCACAGGTGCTCGCCCAGCGCCAGCGTCAGCCCGCGCACGACGAGCGGCACGGCAGGCGGTTGGTCGACGTAGCCGAGAGCCGGGTGTCGCCCGGAGGCAAGCAGGTACAGCTCGTCGTGATGGAACCCGTAGCGCCCGCTCAGGACGATGTGCACGACCAGGACGCCGGCAGCCATCCCGAGCACGGGCGCCAGGTCCCGCCGCCGCGCGACGCGCGGCGACTCGGCGGTCAGCGCCACGCACTGATGATGCCCCTCCCCGGGGCGTTCCGCCCACCGATGTGCCCTGACCACGGCGTCACAGACCTGACGCCGCGTCACATCCGTCCCTACCATGCC
The DNA here is from genome assembly GCA_963759225.1 of uncultured Acidimicrobiales bacterium. Taxonomy (GTDB): domain Bacteria; phylum Actinomycetota; class Acidimicrobiia; order Acidimicrobiales; family VFJN01; genus ZC4RG19. The sequence continues at coordinate 352,615 of CAVWYL010000008.1, forward strand.
CGCATGCACCTGGGTGACGTGGCCAACCCCGACGCCGCCGACTGGGGCAAGCCCCTGGACGGCGTGCGGGTCCTCGCCGCCGAGCAGATGCAGGCCCTCCCCTACGCGACACAGCTTCTGGCCCGGCTGGGGGCCGAGGTCGTCAAGGTGGAGCACCCGGGAACCGGCGAGACCGGTCGTGGCTCGTTCCCCCACATGCTCGACCCCGAGGGCCGCCGCGTGGGCGCGACGTTCCTGCGCAACAACCTCGGCAAGCAGAGCGTCACGATCGACCTGAAGCACCCCGACGGCCGCGAGCTGTTCCTGTCGCTCGCCACCCGCTTCGACGTCGTGTGCGAGAACTTCAAGGCCGGCACGATGGACCGGTTGGGCCTCGGCTACGCCGACGTGGCCGAACGGAACCCCCGCGTCGTGTACCTGTCCCTGTCCGGCTTCGGCAACACGGGCGACACGCCGTACCGGACGCGCCCCGCCTACGCGTCGATCGTCGAGGCGATGTCGGGCATCTACGAGTACCGGCGCGAGCCTGGCCGCCCCCCGCGCGCCAACCCCGTCGGCGCCCTCGGTGACATCAGCTCGGCACTGTTCGGGACGATCGGCGTCCTCGCCGCCCTCCGCCACCGGGAGGCGACGGGTCGAGGTCAGCAGGTCGACGTCGCCATGCTGGACGCCGTGGTCGCGATGACGGACATCGTGACCAACCTGTGGTCCATGGGAATCCACGGCTCGGTCGAGACGGAGATCAAGGCCATCGTCGACACGTACGCCGCCAGCGACGGCTACTTCGTCCTGCAGGCGGTGCGCCCGCAGCATTTCGTCGCGCTCGCCGAGGTGATCGGTCGGCCCGAGTGGAACGAGGACCCACGCTTCACGGCGTCCGGCGGCTGGATCGACAACGCCGACGAGGTCCGCGCCGCGATCGAGGAGTGGGCGTCCTCCCGCACGAAGCTCGCCGCGGCCGAGGAGCTCAGCGCCGCCGGGCTGGCTTCGGGCCCCTGCCTCACCCCGCCCGAGGTCATCGGCGACCCCCACCTCGCGCTGCGCGACATGTTGGTCGAGGTGCCCCGCACGGACGGCGTGGCGGAGCCGATACTGGTCCCCGGCAACCCGGTCAAGCTGTCCGCCATGGCGGAGGGACCCGAGACCCGGGTCCCCTGGCTCGGCGAGCACACCGACCAGGTCCTCGCGGCCGAGCTCGGGCTGGACGGGACGGACCTCGCCAAGCTGCGGGCCGGCGGAGTCATCGGCTGACGGCCCGACCCCTCCCACCCGGCGGGGCGCGGGCCGGACGATGATGAGAGGATGCGCTACTCGGTGCGCCTGGTCCGGTCGGGACTGCGGCTCCGGCACAAGCGGGCGCACGCCCTCCTGGCCCGCGACTTCGTCGCCTGGCTGCGGGTCGAGTTCCTCGGCGCGGCCGCCGAGGCAGGCGTGCTCACGGCCCTGCGCAAGCCGCACACCGTCGACGACCTCGCATGCGAGCTGGCCGTGTCGGACGCCGGCCTGCTCCTGTCGCTGCTCGAGGTCGGGCCGGCCGAGATGCACGAGGCGCTCACGGAGGCCGGGTTCGCGACCGTGGAGGAACGCCGGCTCGCGCCCTGGCAGCCGCGGCGCGGCTTCGTCGCTCGCTGACCCTGACGACGCGACTGGTCCTCCTGCGTCCGCGCCCCGCTGAACCATGGGAAGCAGCCAGAAGTGCACGGAACATGTCGGATGGATCTTCCTCGGCCGCAAGAGCATGGAAAACATCGTATGCACGTCTTGACACCGAACACAAGTTCGCTACATTGGCGCCCATGCTCATCGCATCGATGTCCCCGAAAGCTATTGGAACGTGCCCATTGGCAGGACGCCTCCGCGGGCGGTCTGCTAATCTGACACTCCGTCAGATTTGGTCACGGGGGAAGGCACATGGACTTCGAGTTCTCCGAGGAGCAGCGGTCGTTCCTCGCCGAGGTCGAGGCCTTCCTCGACGAGCACGACGACCCTGCGGTCATGGACCCCACGCGGGAGAACATGGCGCAGATCTGCGACACGCCGGAACGCCGGGCGTTCATGGCCGAGGTCGGGCGCCGGGGCTGGCTCGGCATGACCTGGCCCAAGGAGTACGGGGGCTCCGAGGGCGACGGCGTCTACGAGTACCTGCTCAACGAGGCCCTGGCGCGGCGCGGGGCGCCGCAGATCGGCAAGGGCGTCGGCATCATCGGCAAGACGCTGATCAAGCACGGCTCGGAGAAGCTGAAGGCCGAGTTCCTCCCCAAGATCCTGCGCAACGAGGTCGAGTTCGCGGTCGGCTATTCGGAGCCCAACGCCGGCTCGGACGCGGCAGCCATGCAGCTGCGGGCGACCCGGGACGGCGACGGGTGGCGGCTCGACGGGCAGAAGACCTGGACGACGTCGGCCCACTTCGCCGAGTGGTACTGGGTCGGGGCCCGCACCGACCCCGAGGCCCCGAAGCATCACGGCATCACCCTGTTCCTGGTCCCTCTCGACGACCCGGGACTGACCATCCGGCCCATCTGGACGATGGGCGACGAGCGCACGAACGAGGTCTTCTTCGACGGGGTGTTCGTCCACGACGACTACGTCGTGGGCGAGCTCAACCGGGGCTTTCAGTACATCGCGCAGGCGCTGGACCTCGAGCGCTTCACGATGTTCACCTACAGCCAGATCGCGGAGAGGCTCCGCGTCCTGGTCGAGCATGTCCGCTCCGCCACGACCGACGGGGTGCCGCTCAGGGACGACCCGGTCGTGCGGCAGCGCATCGCCCGGCTCGTGACCGAGGGCGAGGTGGCACGTGTGATGGGCCTGCGCTTCGTGCACGCCTCGATGCGCGGGGGCGACCCGCCGCGGGCCGAGGCGTCGGAGTACAAGCTCTTCGCCACCGAGCTGTCGAAGCGGCTGGCCGATGCCTCGATGGACCTGGGCGGGCCCGGTGCCTCGCTGCGGGTGGGCACCGAGGACGCCCCGATGGCCGGGCGGGCCGAGTCGACGTACCGCTACACGGTCATCGACACGATCGGCGGTGGCACGTCCGAGGTGCAGAAGAACATCATCGCCACCCGCAAGCTCGGGCTGCCCAAGAACTTCTGATGCCGATGGCCGACGGACCGCTCGACGGCACCACGGTGCTCGACCTGTCGACCGTGGGACCGGCGACGCGGTGCTCGCGGCTGCTGGCCGACTACGGCGCCCGGGTCGTCAAGGTGGGGGCGCCGCCGCGTGCGGGGGCCACGCCGATCGTGCCCCCGTTCCACGCCTACAGCGGTCAGCGCGGCATGGAGCGGGTGGAGATCGATCTCAAGGCACCAGCCGGGCGCGACGTCTTCCTCCGGCTGGTCGCGGCGTCCGACGTCGTGCTCGAGAGCTTCCGGCCCGGCGTCATGGACCGACTCGGGGTCGGCTACGAGGCGCTGCAGGCGGCCAATCCTGGGGTCGTGTACTGCTCGACCAGCGGCTACGGGCAGACCGGGCCGTACGCGGCGCGGGCGGGCCACGACCTCAACTACCTGGCCGCGGGCGGCTACCTGCACATGGGTGAGCGCGACCGCGACGGCCGGCCCCCGTTGCCCGGCGCCACGGTGGCAGACATCGCGGCGGGCGGGATGGCGGCGACGGTGGCGATCCTGGCCGCGCTGGTGGGCCGGGCGAGCACCGGCGAGGGAGCCCGGCTCGACGTCGCCGTGTCGGACGGCGTGCTGTGGATGCTCTCGCTCTACGTCGACGAGTACCTCGCCACCGGGGTCGAGCCCGGCCCGGGCCACTACATCCTCACGGGCCGCTATGCCTGCTACGACGTCTACCGGGCGGCCGACGGCGGGTGGTTGGCGGTGGCCGCCATCGAGCCGGCGTTCTGGGCCAACCTCTGCCGGGCGCTCGGGCTCGACCAGTGGTGCGGGCATCAGACCGACGACGCGGCCCAGCACGCGATCCGCGCCGACCTGCGCCGTGTGTTCGCCGAACGGTCACGGGACGAGTGGGTGGCCCTGCTCGCGGACGCCGACACGTGCGTGGCGCCGGTGCTGTCGATCCCTGAGGTGGTGACCGATCCGCAGGTGACGGCCCGGGGGGCGGTGGTGGACGCCGTGCCGGTGGGGGCGCCGCCGTTTCGACAGCTCGGACCGCTGTTGGCGGGCACGGTGCGCCGGCCGGCCTACGACCTGCCTGACCCGTCCGCGACGGTGACCGCGACGCTCCTCGGCGACGCGGGCGTGCCGGAAGCCGAGATCGAGGCGCTTGCCGCCTCGGGGGTGATCGCATGACGACGACGACCGACGTCACGACCTGGATCGGTGAGACGCGCTATCCCGAGACGGCCGACTTCCCCGTGGAACGGGGTTACATCTGGACGTCCTGCGCCTCGGTGGAGAACGGGAACCCGCTGTTCTGGGACGACGCCGTGGCCGACGACCTGACCGGCGGGCCGGTTGCCCCGCCGTCGACGCTCTCGCTGTGGTTCCGTCCGCACCACTGGCAGCCCGACCAGTCCGTGCCCCGGCTCCCGCTGCAGGTGCACTTCGACCTCAAGGACGTTCTCGGTCTGCCGGAGGCGGTGATGAGCGACAGCGAGGTCGCCTTCCACGCCCCGGTGCGTCCTGGGGATGTGATCAGCACGTCGCAGGTCCTGCGGTCGCTCAGCGAGCCGAAGACGACGAAGCTCGGCACCGGCCGGTTCTGGGTCATCGACGTGCCCTACCGGAACCAGGACGACGAGCTGGTCGGGGTCGAGACCTTCACCGGCTTCGGCTACCGCAGAGGCGACGCCGTCGCCGGGGACGGCGGAGGCGCGCCCGCGGACCGCAGCGTCGCCGCGGCCCCCTCGGCCGGAGGCGAGCCGGCGTGGATTGCGGGGGCCGTCGTGCATCCCGAGGTCGTGCCGGGTGACGGGCTCCCCCGGCTCGCCCACGACGTGAGCGCCACGACCGTCGTGCTCGGGGCTCTGGCGCACGCGCGACTGGCGGCCCATGCACCATGACCGCGACTTCGCCATCGAGCGCAACGGGGCGCGGGACATCTTCCTCAACACGCCCAACCAGCAGGCGTGGCTCGAACGCTTCGTGACCGACTGGAGCGGGCCCCGCGGGCGCCTGGGCCGGATGCGCTTCCGCATGCGGGACTCGGTGTACCCGGGCGACACGATGACCATCACGGGGACCGTGGAGGCCGTCGACACCGACGGCGTCGACTGCGGCTGGGCGACCGTGGCGGCGGAGGTGCGTGCCGGCGGGCGGCTGTGCACGACCGCCACGCTCCGGATCGCCCTTCCCCTGACCGCCGACGACAACCCCTGGCGCCGCACCGGTGACCAGTGGGTGCCCTGACGCCACGAGACACCGCTAGGGAGACCGATGCTCGACCTCGACTTCACCCAGGAGCAGGACATGCTCCGCTCGATGGTGCGCAACCTGTGTGCGGAGCACGCACCGCTGACCGTCGTACGGGACCTGGAGGACGATCCGGTCGGCTACGCGCCCGGGCTGTGGTCCGCCATGGCGACGCTCGACCTGAACGGGCTGGTCGTACCCGAGGAACACGGCGGGTCGGGCATGTCCGCCCTCGAGGGCGTCGTGCTCTACGAGGAGCTGGGCCGGGCGCTGGCCCCGACGCCCCACTTCGTGAGCTGTGTCGTGGCGGCCGGGGCGCTCGTCGCCGGGGGCACCGACGCGCAGCGGGCGGAGTGGCTGCCCGGGCTCGTGTCCGGCGAGTCGATCCTCACGTCTGCCTGGCTCGAGCCGGGCGGGGGGTTCGGTCCGGCAGGTGTCCAGCTGACGGCCCGGGCGGCGACCGGCAACGGCGTGGCCGGCGACGGATGGGTGCTGAGCGGCGTGAAGCGGCACGTGGCGTTCGCTTCGTCCGCGACACGGCTGCTGGTGCTCGCCCGCACGGGCGACGGCGAGCGGGACGTCGATCTCTTCCTCGTCGATCCCCGGGCGCCGGGCGTCACGCTCACCCAGCAGATGTCCGTGGCATCGGACTCGCAGTACCGGGTCGAGCTCGACGGGGTCGCGGTCGACGCCGCCGATCGCGTCGGCGGGCCCGGCACCGGCTGGGCGACGTGGGAGACCGTGCGGGACGACGCGCTGATCCTGCTGGCCGCGTGGGCTGTGGGGGCCGCCGAGTACGTGCAGGAGATCACGGTCCAGTACGCCAAGGACCGCGAGCAGTTCGACAAGCCCATCGGGGCGTTCCAGGCCATCGCCCACTACCTCGCCGACCGCCAGGCCGAGCTCGACGGCGCCCGCACCCTCGTCCACGAGGCGGCGTGGGCCCGCGCCACCGGCAGGTCCGTCGCTCGCCTCGCCCCGATGGCCAAGCTGTTCGCGTGCCGCACCGCCCAGCAGGTCACCGCCACCGCGCAACAGGTCCACGGGGGCAACGGCTTCACGATCGACTACGACGTCCAGCTCTACTTCCGTCGGGTCAAGGCCTTGCAGCTCTCGTGGTGGGGCGACCGCCACCTCGAGGAGCTGATCGCCGCGGATGTCCTCGACGACTGACTTCTCGCCCGCCCGGCGGCGTGCCAGTCTCACGCCTGTGATCAGCGGGACGATCGCCGTCTGCACCAGGAACCGGGAGCCCACGCTCCGCCAGTGCCTGGCCAGCATCGACGGCCAGCTCGCCGAGGCCGGTCAGGTCGAGGTGCTGGTCGTCGACAACGGGTCCACCGACGGCACGCCCGAGCTCCTGCTCGAGTGGTCGCGGGCGGGCGAAGGCCGCCGCGTGGTGACCGAGCCCGAGGCCGGGTTGTCGCGGGCCCGCAACGCGGCGCTCGCGGCGTCCCGTGCCGACGTCGTGCTCTTCCTCGACGACGACGCGCTCGCGCCCCCCACCTGGGCGCGGGCCCACCTGGCCGTCTACGAGGACCTCGAGGTGGGCATGGTCGGCGGGCCGGTCGGGCTGGTGTGGCCGGCGGGTCGGCCGCCGTGGCTCAGCGACGACCTCGTCCAGTGGTACAGCATCCTCGACCAGGGGGACGAGGCCGGCCCCTTCCCCGGGTCGCACGGGCCGTACGGCACCAACATGTCGGTCCGGCGGGACGCGGCGCTCGATGCCGGCGGCTTCGATCCCCGGCTGGGTCGGGTCGGCACCCGGCTCCTGTCCGGCGAGGAGCCCGACCTCACCCGCCGCCTCGCAGCCGCCGGGTGGGCCGTGCGATACGCCCCCGAGGCGGCGGTCGTCCAGCAGGTGCTGCCCGAGCGGCTCGGGCGGCGCTGGCTGCTCCGGCGGGGCTGGGCCCAGGGGACGAGCAACGCCCGGCTCGACGTGCTCGCCGACCACGCCGGCCGGCGCCAGCGCTGGCGGCGGGCCGTGGCCGAGGCCCGCGAGTCCGCTCGGGCGCTCGGGCGCCGCAAGGACGGCGACCAGGACGCGCTGGCGGCCACCGTGCTCGCCGTGGTCCACGCCGGGGCGGCGGCGGAGCTGGCGAGGTCCGCCGTCGGACCCCGCCCGGCCTCCCCGGGGCCGGAGCCGTGACCGGCGCCGCGCCGCTGTCGGTGTGCTGCCTGACCGCCGACGATCCCGGCATGGTGGCGGCGGCGCTCGGGACCGTCCGCGATGTCGCCGACGAGATCGTCGTGGCCGTGGACAGCCGGGTCGACCCCGGGACGCTCGGACCGCTGCGGGACGTGGCGGACACCCTCGTGCGCTTCGAGTACCGGCATCCGCCGGAGGCCGCACGTCCGTGGCTCGTCGACCTGTGCCGCCACGACCGGGTCCTCATGGTCGACGGCGACGAGGTCCCCAGCACCGGGCTCGTGGCCGCGCTCGGCGGCGATCTCGCCCGGGACACCCGGACCGTGCAGTTCCGGGTGCCGCGCCGCTGGTGCTTCCCGGACGAACGCCACTGGCTGGCCGAGCGACCCTGGTGGCCGGACTACCAGCGGCGGCTCCTGGTGCGGGGCCCGTCCCTCGACTTCGACACCGCCGTGCACGGCGGCGCCCGCGCCGCGCTCCCCGCCCGCTACCTGGCCGAGCCGCTGTACCACCTGGCCTGCGCGGTCACGCCCTTCGCCGACCGCCGGGCGCGGGTCCGGCGCTACGAGGCCGACCGCCCCGGCCTCGTGGCCGTGGGCGGCGGTCCCATGAACGACACGCTCTACGTCCCCGAACACTTCGCCACGCTCCGCCCCGAACCCGTTCCCGCCGACGACCTCGCCGTGCTGTCCGCCGTGGTGGCGGCGAGCGGGCTGCGGGTCCGGCCCGGGCTCCGGCGACGGGAACGACCTGCCGGTGGTGCCGGCCGAGGAGATCGCCCGCCACGTCCTGCCCGACCCCCTGGCGGCCCAGGGATACCGCGCCGCGCTCCGCGTGGTCGAGTGCGACCGCCGGACCGAGCCCGGCAACGACACGTTCCTGTCCGTCGAGGTCACCAACACCGGTGCCGCCCCGCTCCCCCACGAGGACGCCCCCGGCGTGCAGATCCGGGTGGGTGCGCGACTCGTCGACCCCGGAACCGGCGCCCCGGACACCGACTGGGCGTTGACCCCGCTGCCGGGTGACATACCCCCCGGCGAGTCCCGCATACTGGAGGTGCTCATCCGCGTCCCGGGCGAACCAGGGATGCACACTGTCGAGGTCGATCTCGTCAACGAACGCGCACGGTGGTTCGGCTGCCCGGGGCGGGCCGACTTCATGGTCGCCTCCCGCTGGGGCCGGTTCGCCCTGTGAACGTCCAGCCGTCCGGAGCAGAGAGGTCGCACGTGTCCGTCACCACCGTCGCCACCGTCGAGGAAGCGCAAGCGCTCCTCGGGCCTGCGCCGTCGCCGGTGGTCGTCGTGGCGGTCCACGACTCCTACGACGACGCGGTGCAGTGCCTCGCCGCCATCACCGCCCACACGCCGGCCGGCACCGCGGTCCTGGTCGTCGACGACGCCGGCATCGACCGGCGGATCGTCGACGTGCTGGACGAGCACGCGGGCACCCTCCGCCATGACGTCGTCGTGCTCCGGCACGCGACCAACCTCGGGTTCGTCCGCTCGTGCAACGACGCGTTCGCCGCCACGCCGGCGGCGGGACGTCGTGCTGGTCAACAGCGACGTCGTGGTCGGGCCGGAGTGGCTGGAGCGCCTCACCGCCGCCGCCTACAGCGCCGACAGCGTGGCCACGGCCACGGCGCTCACCAACCACGGCACGATCCTGTCGGTCCCCGACCGCAACCGGCCCCGGCGGGCACTCCCGGCGGGCCTCACGCCGGCGGAAGCCGCCCGGCGGGTGGCCGCCGGCAGCCTGCGCCTGCGGCCGTCGATCCCGACCGCGGTCGGCCACTGCGTCTACATCCGCCGCCACGCCCTCGACCTCGTCGGCGGCTTCGACGAGGCCTTCGCGCCCGGCTACGGCGAGGAGGTCGACTTCAGCCAGCGGGCCGTCGCCCACGGGTTCCGCCACGTGTGCGCCGACGACGTGTTCGTGTACCACCGGGGCGGCGCCAGCTTCGGCCCCGGGGCCGAGGTGGCCGCGCGCCAGGCCCGTCACGAGTCGATCGTGCGCCGCCGCCACCCCTGGTACGCGGAGTGGGTCGAGAGCGCGGAGGTCGACGCCTCGTCCCCCCTGGCCGACGCCCTCGGCGCGGCCCGCCGGGCGCTGCGGGGGCTCACGGTGGGCGTCGACGCCCTGTGCCTCGGGCCCGACCGCATGGGCACCCAGCAGATCGCGGTGGCATCGCTGCGCGCCCTCGCCCGCCAGCCCGGCATCGACCATCTCGTGGCGTTCGTGCCGCCCCGGGCCCCGGCCTACGTGGCGGCGCTGCGGGCCGAGCTCGACCAGGTCGAGTTCGTGGAGCTGGACCGCGCCGACCTCCCCCGCCACGCCGGGCGGGTCGACCTCGTCTACCGGCCCTACCAGGTGACCAACCTGGCCGACCTCGACGTGCTCACCCGGGTGGCGGACCGGTTCGTGGTCAACCAGCTCGACACGATCGCCTTCGAGAACCCGGCCTACTTCGAGTCCGACGACGACTGGTTCGCCTACCGCGACATCACCCGGCTCACGCTCGAGCTCGCCCACGGGGTGGCGTTCATCAGCGACACCAGCCGCCGGGCCGCCGGGGCGCAGGGCCTGCGGCGCGACGGCGCCGCCGAGGCGGTCGTGTCGTGCGGCGTCGACCCGGACCCGGGTGGCGACGGCCACGGCGAGCCGGTGGAGGTGGCCCCGGCGGGGCTCCCGGCCGACGACGACGGCTACCTGCTGGTGCTCGGCGCCTCGTACCTGCACAAGAACCGGCCCTTCGCCCTCGCGACCTGGACCGAGCTGCGCCGACGCGGCTGGAGCGGCCACCTGGTCCTGGCCGGGCCGACGCCGCCGCACGGCAACTCGCTGGCCCGCGAGGCCGAGCTGCTGATGGGCCTGCCCGAGCACCTGCGCGACGGCGTCATCACCCTGGGGACGGTGAGCGAGGCCGAGAAGACGGTGGCTGTACCGGCGTGCGGGCCTGGTGCTGTACCCGTCGACCGTCGAGGGTTTCGGCCTCGTGCCGTTCGAGGCGGCCGGCCACGGCGTCCCGACGCTCGCCACCCGCCGGGGCAGCCTCGACGAGGTGCTGCCCGCCGGCATCCCGACGCTCGACGGGTTCGACGTCGCCGCCGCCGCCGACGCGGCGTGGCACCTGTTGCACGACGTCGTGGCGGCGAAGGAGCTGGTCGAGGCCCTGCAGACCCACGGCGAGTCGTACACGTGGGACGCCACCGCGGCCCGGCTCGTCGACCTCTTCGCCGACGCGCTGCGCCGGCCACGGGGGCGGGTGCTCGTGGTCGAGGGCGAGGGCCGGAACCCGCTGGCGGTGGCGCCGCGGACGCCGCGCCAGCGTCTCCCGGCGTCCGACCTGGGCATGGTGCTGGAACGGGTCGTGGACGCCGTGATCACCCGTCCCCGGTTGAAGAACGGCCTGTCCCCGGACGGGACGCGGCGGCAGCAGACGGCGCGGCGCGGTCATCGCCCGGGCCCGGCGACGGCTGGGGTGACGCCGGCCACGGGGGTGCACGCCACCGGGCGACGCCACCACCGTTGGTCACCATCAGGTCAGATTCGCGTCAGTTCCTGTTCGCACACTGGTCGCGTCATGTTGAGGCACCGGCAACCGATACGACTCAGTGTGGTGACGACGAGAGAGGAACACGCCTCGCATGGGTCGACATGAGCTCTGGGTCGAGTTGGCCGACAGGCCCGGCAACCTCGCGGCGGTGGCCGCCGACCTGGCCTCCTGCGGTGCCAACATCCTCCACCTCGACGTGCACGCGGGCGGCGACTCGACCGTCGTGGACCGCCTCGTCGTCCAGGTCCCCGACGAGCGCAGCCACGAGCTGGCGGCGGCCGCCGCCCGTTGCGGGGCCACACTCCTCCACCTCGACGACGCCGATCCCCATGCGCTGGTCGACGACGTGGTCCGGGCCCTCGACGCCGCCGTGTCCCTGGTGGCGAGCGGCCGGCCCGACGCGGTGGTGGACGCGATCCGCCGGCTGATCCCGGTCGAGGACGTGCGGGTCGAGACGGCCGCGGCGGCCGACGCCCCGCCCGGCTCCCCCATCGCCGACGCCCTGGCCCGGGGCGTCACGAAGATCGAGCGGGCGTGGGACGGCCCACCCCCGGCCGGGCCGGCGACGGGTGACGAGCCGTGGCTGGCGGTCGTCCCCCACGACCACGACGGCGTGCAGGCCATCGCCGTGCTGACCCGCCGCGGGCCCCGCTTCACCGCCACCGAGGTCGCCCGGTGCCGAGCCGTGCTGCGGCTGGCGGCGCAGATCGCCGCGCCCGCCGCGGCGGCCACCACCGCACCGGCCGCCTCCCTGCCGGCCGTGCCGATCCGCCGCCCGCCGACCACGCTGGAGCGGCTGATCGTCCTCACGGACGGTGGCCTCGTCCGCCTGCGCCACCTGGGCGCCGGCGACCGGGCGGCGCTGATCGCCCACCACGGGCGGTGCTCGTTCCTCGCCCCGGACGCGGTCCCGGCCGAGCTCGCGGAAGGCCTGCTGCGCCAGGACGGGGCCGACCAGGTGGCGCTCGCCGCGCTGGTCGGCACCGACATCGTCGGCATCGGCCGCTACGTGCTCGACCCCGCCGGCCGGGACGCCGAGGTCGCGGTCGCGGTCGAGGACCGGCACCAGCGCCGGGGGATCGGCACGCTGCTCGTCTACGAGCTGGCCGTGCTGGCCACCAACGGGGAGGTCCGCCGCCTCCGGGCGGTGACCGGTGGCGGTGACGGCGAGGCGCTGGCCCGGACGTTCCGCCGCGCGGGACTCGGGTTCCGGCGCCGCGGGGACGGGGACGCCACCGTGCTGGAGTGCGGCCTCCCGCACGACCTGTCGGCCACGGCCTGAAAACCTGACGACCCGTCAGGAGCCTGACTACCGTGCGGGCATGACCGAGCGCAGCGAGGTCCAGAAGCACAGTCGTCCTGTCGCCACGAAGTGGCGATGCGGTCACCGGTGTGCCCGAAGGGTGCACCAGTGACCGACGAGCGGCCCCTGGACGACCAGCTCCTGGTGCGCGAGGACGGCGGGGTCCTGTGGCTCACGCTGAACCGCCCGGAGGCGGCCAACAGCATCACCCCCGACCAGCGCGACCGGTTGGCCGACCTGTTCCTGGACGCCAGCGGGCGGGTCGAGGTGCGGGCCGTGGTGCTCGGTGCCACCGGGCGCCACTTCTGCACCGGCGCCGACCTGCGCGCCTCCCGCCCGGGGCCCGAGCGGCCGGAGGGCGCCCCCGACCGGGTGGTCGGCGACGTCGCCCGGATGGTCGCGGACGGGGCGCAGCGGCTGGTGTCGGCCATCCTCGACTGCGAGAAGCCCGTGATCGCCGCGGTGAACGGCACCGCAGCCGGGATCGGGGCCCATCTGGCGCTGGCGTGCGACCTCGTGGTGGCGGCGGACGGCGCCCGCTTCATCGAGGTGTTCGTGCGCCGCGGCCTCGTCCCCGACGGCGGCGGGTCCTGGCTGCTGCCCCGGCTGGTGGGGCTGCCGCGGGCCAAGGAGCTGATGTTCTTCGGGGACGACCTGGCCGCGGCGGACGCCGAGCGGTTCGGCCTGGTCAACCGGGTCGTGCCCGCCGACGACCTGGCCAAGGTGACCGGCGAGTGGGCCGCCCGCCTGGCCTCCGGTCCCACCCGCGCCCTCGGCCTGACCAAGCGCCTGCTGAACCGGTCGCTCGACGTCGACCGGGCGACGGCGTTCCGCGAGGAGGCGCTGGCCCAGGAGCTGAACATGACGTCCGAGGACGCCAACGAGGGCGTCCAGGCCTTCGTCGAGCGCCGCGATCCGCTGTACCGGGGCTGGTAGGGCGATCGGGGTTACCGCGGGTAAGGTCCGCATCGTGAGGCAGCGGGGAACCAGGATGCGCCGGGCGGCGCGGCGCGTGCTCGTGGCGGGCGCCGTCGCCGGGGCGGCCGTGGCGATCGCGGGCGCGGTCGCCCGCCGAGCCCGGGCGGACACCGGGCCGGTGCTGGGCCGGACCCGCAACCAGCGCCGGGCCGAGCTGGCCCGGGTCGGGAGCCGGACCGGGGCCGACTTCGCGCTGCACCGGGCCCGGCGGGTGTTCGCCGGGCGCCGAACGCCAGGCCGAGCTGGACGAGCAGTTCCAGCTCCGCACCGCCGCCCAGGTCGCCGAGACCCTCGGCAACATGAAGGGCGCCTTCATGAAGCTCGGCCAGATGGCGTCCTACCTGGACGTCGGGCTGCCCGACCACGTGCGGGACGCCTTGGCCGGGCTCCAGCAGGACGCCCCGCCGATGGCGGCCGACCTGGCCGCGGGCGTCGTCGAGCGCGAGCTCGGCACCCCGCCCGACCGGCTGTTCCTGGAGTGGGACCCGGTGCCGATCGCGTCGGCGTCGATCGGTCAGGTCCACCGGGCCATCACCCGCGACGGCCAGGCCGTGGCGGTCAAGGTCCAGTACCCGGGGGTCGACGACGCCATCCGCTCGGACCTCCAGAGCGCGGGAGTGATCTTCGGCGCCATGGGCATGGCCCTGCCCGGGTTCGAGGCCGGCCCGCTGGTGGAGGAGATCCGGGCGCGGGTGATCGAGGAGCTCGACTACGCCCTCGAAGCCCGCAACACCCAGCTGTTCGCCGACTTCTACCGGGGCCACCCGTTCATCCACGTCCCGGATGTGGTGCCGGCCCTGTCGTCGCCCCGGGTGCTGACCACCGAGCTGGCGGAGGGTGTGCGGTTCGACACGCTGCTCACGTGGGACCAGGACGAGCGCGACCTGGCGGCCGAGACCATCTACCGGTTCGTGTTCCGCAGCCTGTACCGGCTGGCGGCGTTCAACGGCGACCCCCATCCGGGCAACTACCTGTTCCGGCCGGGCGGGCACGTGACGTTCCTCGACTTCGGGCTGGTCAAGCACTTCGATCCCCCGGAGATCGACGTGTTCGGGGACATGATCCGGGCGATGGTGATCGAGCAGGACACGACCCGGTTCCGCACCGTGATCGAGCGCATCGGGTTGCTGCGGCCCGGCACGCCGGTGTCCGACGCCGAGGTGCTCGACTACTACAGCCACTTCTACGAGTTCGTGATGGACGACCGCACGGTGACCGTGACCCCGGAGTGGTCGACCAAGGCGGCGTCCCGCTACTTCGACCCGACGGGGCCGTACGGCCCGATCATCCGGGCGTCGAACCTGCCGCGGAGCTTCGTGATCATCCAGCGGATCAACCTGGGGCTGATGGCGATCCTCGGCGACCTGCACGCCACCGCCAACTTCCGGCGCATCGCCAACGAGCTGTGGCCGTGGGTGGACGGGCCGCCGTCGACGCCCCGCGGCGAGGCCGAGGCCCGGTGGCTGGCGCAGCGGTCGCCGGCCCAGTCGGCCTGACCCTCCCCCGGCGGGGCGGTCGGCGTCCGTACGATCGTGTGAGTGGCCGATCCCCCGTCCCGCACCCTGGCCGACGTGCTGGCGGGGCTGGCCGATCCGACCGTCGGCGACGGTGGCGGTGACTGCGGCGGCCTGATCGGTCACCTGCGGGATCAGCTCGACGCGGCGGCCCGGTCGGCCGCCGAGGTCGCCGGGTGGACGGAGGATGCCCCGCTCCGCCTGACGAAGACCGTGGTGACCTGGTTGCTGCGCTGTCCCCGGCGGGCGCTGGCCCCGGTCGACGAGGCAGGGGTCGAGCTGTCGGACGACCTGGTCACGGGCCTGGTGGTGGACGCGGCGGCCAAGGTGGCCACGCTGGTGCCGCAGCGCCCGGCGTCGGCGGAGGCGGCCGTGGCGTTCCTGGCGGCGACGGGGGACACGGGGGTCGGCGACCACCTGGACGCCCTGGGCCCCGCGGCCCGGGGCGTGCTGCTGTCGGATGTCGGCGAGCGGGTCGAGCGGCTGGTGGCAGGGTGGCCGGCGATCGATCCGGGCTGGTGGGCGCGGGTCGAGGAGCCGGTGCAGGCCCGGTTCGCCGGCGGGGCCGTGACCGTGCGGGGGCGCCTGGACCTGGCGCTCGGCGGGCCGCCGACGGGGCGGCCGGCGGTGGTGGTCGAGGTCAAGGGCGGGCGCTGGTACGACGGGATGCGATCGGACGCCCACCTGTATGCGCTGCTCGTCGCCCTCCGGGACGGCCGTGCTCCGGCCGCGGCGGTGACGGTGGTGGCCGACGGGACCACCCAGGTGGAACCGATCCGGGCCACGCTGCTGTCCCACGCTGCGGAGCGGCTGGACGAGGCCATGCACGTGGCCGCCACCCTGGCCGTGGGCGAGGCCCCGGACGCCCGGCCGGGCCCGTACTGCGACCACTGCCCCGTCCGTGTCGGGTGCCCGCAGGCGGCCGTGCGATCGGCGGGGACGGCGACCGCGTGACCGCCACCGCAGGCGCCGCCGCGCCAGAGGCCACCGTCGTGCCGGGCGGCGGGCGGGATGCCGTCGCGGCGGCCGACCGGCTGCGGCGCCGGGTGGCCGGCGAGATCACGGCGCTCGTGGGCGGACCGGCGGCAGCTGCGGGCGGGGGCGATGGCGTCGACGAACCGAGGGAGGCACGGGGCCGGCACGAGGGCGGGAAGGCGGGCGAGAGTGTCGGACGGGACGCTGGCGCCACGGACATCGCCGCGCCGGGCGCGGCCGGCCAGGCGACGGGGGGCGGGGGCCGGGACGCGGTCGGCCGGGGTGTCGGGCGGGTGCATGTGTCCTGGGTGGGGGCGCTCGACGTCGCTGCCTGCCCGGCGCGGTTCCGGGGGCAGGGGGAGGCGGGTTGGGGGTTCCCGGGGTGGGCGCCGGCCACGGCGGCGGGGGCGGTGGCTCGGGCCGCGCTCCAGGTCTACCTCGACACCGCGGGCCGGCCGGGCGGCGGGGCGCCGGGGTTGCCGGCGCCGCTGGAGATCGTGCGGGCGTGGATCCGGGACGCCCGCGATCTTGCCGGCGACGGGGTGGCCGGCTGGATCGCCGAGCGGCGGGACGCCCGGGACGCCGCGGCCCTCGCGGCCACCGCGGCCGGCGCCGGGCGGTGGCTCGCCGGTTTCCTGCGGGTGCTCGGCTGGCCGTTGCCCGACGGGTTCGGCCTGCTGAACTCCGGCCACGGGACCGTCACGTGGCGGGCGCCCGGGCTGCCCGCGGTGTCCGTCGGGGCCGGGGCCGACGCCCGGCTGGGGCGCGTGTCCGGGGCCGGGCGGTTCACGCTCGTCGTGCACCGGCCCTCGGCCGGGGACGACGCCAGCCTGCACCGGCGGGCGTGCTTCGAGGCCGCCGCCGGGGCGCTCGTCCGGGGCATCGCGCCGCGCTCCGTCCTCCTCACCGCCGGGGACACCGGGGAGCGGCTGCGGGTCGACGTCGACGCCGGCGTGCTCGCCGCCGGCGGGGAGCTGATCGTCGATGTCGTCCGCCAGCGGGTGGCCGCCGCCCACCGGGGGTTCGACCCCGTCGACGCCACCCCCTCGGGCCAGTGCCGGCACTGCGACTCGCTCCCCGGCTGCGCGGCCGGGCAGGTGTGGCTGGCCGGCCCCGGCCGCAGCCGGGGCGGCCTCCCCGTCAGCGGCTGACCCGCCGGCGTCCCCTACGACTCGAGGTAGACGGTGACCGTGGCCTCGTCCCAGCGGTCCTGCAGGTCCCGGTAGCGGTCCAGCGCCCCCCGCCACGGCGCCACCGACTCCACGAGCCCGTGGTCCACCATCGCCACCAGGTCCCGGCGGTGGGCGCCGAACAGCTCGCCCCGCACCGCCAGCGCCGCCTCCGGATCGATCCGCAGCGCGGTGTCGTCGGGGTCGACGGACGACAGCAGACCCTCCCGGGCGACCTCCTCGCCCCGGTCGTTGAGCCGGACGTCGCCGTTCTCGAGCGCCTGGATCAGCGCGTTGCGCAGGTCCTCCAGCTCATCCGCCTCGGCGTTGCTCAGCGCCCGGTGGCCCGCGACCGTCGTCGCCCGGCGCGGGGCGGCCAGGACACCGTCGCCCACCGCCACCGTCAGCGTGCCCGCCACGTCCGGGTCGCGTCCGGCCCGCCGCCGCTGCCCGACCTGGCTGGCGGTGGCCGGATCGTCGACCACGAACGTCACCCCGTCGCCCGCCAGCTCGGCCATGACGGCCTCGCAGTACGGGTCGAGCATCGTCTCGTCGCACTCGACCAGCAGCGGGCCGTCGAGGTCGGCGGCCGCCAGCTGCCCGGTGACGTCCTCGGCCGCCCGGCGCACTCGGGCCGTGGCGACCCCTCCCCGGTCGGCGGCCGGGAGCACGGCCACCGCCACCAGCACCGCAGCGCCCGCCGACAGGGCCGCCGGCCACCAGCGGTCGCCCTGGGCCGGCTTCAGCTGCCGGTACCCGCTCAGGAACAGCACGAGCGACACGAACACGGCCACCGCCCACGTCCACCGGAGCTGGGGGACGGCGGTGCCGAACGGGGTCGTGGGCAGCAGCTCGATCGTCACGAACGCGAGGCCCGTGGCCAGGAACGCGAGCGCGATGCCCGACGACGTGGCCCGGTCGCCCCGGCGCCGCGCGTCCCGCAGCCGCACCACCCCCTGGAACGTCAGGCCGACCAGCGCCACGACCGCGAGCGCCAGCGGTGGACCGACCGTCCCCCCGGGCCCGACCCCGAAGTCGTCGGCGTGCCAGGGCCGCACCCACCAGGGCGGCAGCGCCACCACCCGGGCGAGCACCCGGGCACTGGTCCCGACGTCGAGCGTCGTCGTGTGCTCCGCCGCCCCCTCCCACAGGTGGACGAGGTTGCCCCCGCCCTCCCCCTGCAGCTCCTCGAGCACGGGCTGGACGAGGCACCCGACCGCCAGCAACCCGGCCACGGCGAGCGCCCCCGCGGGCCGGCTCCACCGCCGCACCGGCAGACCCCAGGCGGACCGGGCCACCGACACGCCGGCCACGACCAGCAGGACGGGCACGAACAGCGTCACCCGCAGGTCGGTCCCGCCCACGAAGCCGCCGACCACCACCGCCACCGGCAGGCACCACACCCGCCCGCACGTGGCCCCCCACACCAGCACCAGGAACCACAGGAACGGCAGGACCACGGTGCCCGGGTAGCCGGGCTCGATCAGCGCCGCGGTCCCCGTCACCCAGCACAGGACCGCGACGAGCGCCATCGCCAGGGCCGCCATCGTCTCCCCCGCCACCCGGCGGACGACGAGGAAGATCCCGACGATCGCCACCGCGTTGACGGCCGCCACCGCCATCGCCAGGCCCTCGGCCCCGGCCAGCTGCACGGGCACCGCCAGCACGTCGTAGAGCAGCGGTCCCGGGTGGAACACGTCGAAGCCGAGCGGACCCGAGGTGTCCGCCCACGGTCCGACCATCGGGACCCCGCCGCCCGAGGCGCCCCGGAGGACGTCGCCGGACCGCACGGCGATGAGCGCCGACTCCCCCACGGGGACCCATCCGCCGGTCGCGGCCCGGACGGCGGCCACGACCGCGGGGACCAGGGCCGCCCCCAGCGACACGAGCGCCAGCCACCGGTCGCGGGCCACGGGCCGGCGCCGAGGCGGTGGGACAGGGGTGAGGGGCGCGGCCGGTTCCAGGACGCCGGCCGGCGCTCGGTCGGCCACACGTGCCGCGATCCCCTGCTCCACTTCGTCCTCACGCTACTCGGGGGTAACGACACGCTCCCGAAGGATCGTCACGAGAGGCGCCACGCTCCCAGCTTGCCCACCGGGCCGTGCCCCCCGCCGAGCCGCCAACCCGCCGACGAGACCAGGCCGGCGTGCACGAACCGCTTGGCCGCCGCCAGCGCGTCGCCGACGTCCGCGCCCGCGGCGAGGCGGGCGGCGGTGGCCGCCGCGAACGTGCACCCGGTGCCGTGGTCGTTGGCGGTGGCGACACGCGGCGCCCGCAGCTCGGTCACGGCGTCGGTGGCGGCGTCGTACACGACGTCGACCGCGTCGCCGCGGTCGTCGGCGAGGTGCCCGCCCTTGACCACGACCCACCGGGGCCCGAGGGCGGCCAGGTCCCGGGCGGCGGCCGCGGCGTCGTCCACGGTGACGACCGCCCGGCCGAGGAGGGCGGCGGCCTCACGGGTGTTGGGCGTGATCACCAGGGCGTGGGGGAACAGGTCCTCGGTGTAGGCCCGCTCGGCGCCCGGGTCGAGCAGGCGGGCACCGGTGGACGAGACGAGCACGGGGTCCACGACCAGGCGAGGGAGGCGGCCGGCGGCGGCCAGGGCGGCGACGGCGCGGACGACCTCCTCGGTGGCGAGCATCCCGGTCTTGACCGCGGCCACGGGCAGGTCGTCGAGCACGGCGTCGACCTGGGCCAGCAGGAAGTCGACCGGCGGGACGTGGACGCCCGTGACGCCGACGGTGTTCTGGGCCGTGAGGGCGGTGACCGCGCTCGTGCCGTGGACGCCGAGCGAGGCGAACGTCAGCAGGTCGGCCTGGATGCCGGCGCCGCCGCCGGAGTCGGACCCGGCGATCGTCAGCGCGACGGGGGGTGTCTCGGTGGTCACGGCCGGGAACGTAGCGGGGCCAGCTCGTCGACCAGGGACCGGACCACGGCGGCCGGGTCGCCGGCCCGCATCACGGCGCCCATCACCGCCACCCCGGCCGCCCCCGCCCGGACGCACTCGCCCGCCCGGCCGGGGCCGAGCCCGCCGAGCGCCAGCACGGCCAGGTCCGGGACGGCCCGGCACCCCGCGGCCAGGCCGTCGAGCCCGAGCGCCGGCCCGTAGCCGGGCTTGGAGTCCGTGGCGAAGACCGGCGAGTACGTCGCCCACCGGGCGCCTGCGGCGGCGGCCGCGACCAGCTCGGCGACCGTGTGGCACGAGCGGCCCACCCCCGCGGCGGCGCCGGGGGGTCGGGCCAGGGGTCGGTGGCGGCGAGGTGGACGCCGTCGGCGCCGACCGCGCGGGCGAGGGTGGCGTCGCCGGCGACGAGGAGGGCGGCGCCCGCGTCGGCGGTCAGGGTGCGGAGGGTCTCGGCCAGGCGACGGCGGTCCGGCGGGGGGAGGTCCTTCTCCCGCAGGAGGATGGCCGTGGCCCCGGCCGCCAGGGCTTCGGCGACCGTGGCGGCGAGCGGGCGGCCGGCGGCGGCGGAGGCCTTGCGGTCGGTGAGCACCACCACCGCCGGGGTCGCCGCCGGGGTCACCCGAGGTCGGCCCGGCCCTCGAGCGTCGTGGACGCCTCGGCGTACAGGCGCCTCGGGATCCTGCCCGCCCGGCGGGCGAGGCGGCCGGCCTCCACGGCGTGGCGCATGGCCGTGGCCATCCGCACCGGGTGCCGGGCCCTCGTCACCGCCGTGGCCAGCAGCACGGCGTCGCAGCCCAGCTCCATGGCCTGGGCGGCGTCGGAGGCGGTGCCGATGCCGGCGTCCAGCACCACCGGGACGGCGGCCGACTCCAGGATGATGGCCAGGTTGTACGGGTTGCGGATGCCCATGCCGCTGCCGATCGGGGCGCCGAGCGGCATGACCGCGGCCACGCCGGCGTCCTGCAGGCGCCGGGCCAGGATCGGGTCGTCGTTGGTGTACGCCAGGACCACGAACCCGTCCGCCACCAGCTGCTCGGCGGCGTCCAGCAGCTCCACCGGGTCCGGCAGCAGCGTGCGCTCGTCCGCCACCACCTCGAGCTTGACCCACGGCGTGTCCAGCGCCTCCCGGCCCAGCTGCGCCGTCCGCACGGCGTCCCGGGCCGTGAAGCAGCCCGCCGTGTTGGGCAGCGGCCGGATGCCCGTCCGGTCCAAGCACGTCGAACAGCGACCCCGGCGCCCGGGGGTCGACCCGGCGCAGCGCCACCGTCGTCAGCTCCGTGCCCGACGCGACCAGCGCCCGCTCCAGCTCCTCGAGGTTGGGGGCGCCGCCGGTCCCGAGGATCAGCCGGGACCCGAACGACTCGCCCGCGATGACCAGCGGATCTTCCAACGTCATCCTCCCTGCGCGATCGACAGGACCTCGACCCGCTCGCCCGCGGCCAGCGCCCGCTCGCCCCACAGCCGCCGGGTCACGACCTCGCCGTCGACGGCCACCGCGATCCCGCGGGGCTCCAGCCCCAGCCCGACGACCAGCGCCGCCACCGTCGTGCCCGGGGCGACGGCGTGGTCGTCACCGTTCACCGTGACCGGCACCGACCCCGTCGCCGTCACGCCCGGACCCCCGCGCCCGCGAAGCGCCGGGGGTCGCACGGCGCCACCTCCGGACCCGGGCCCGGACCGCCGAGGACCACCGCGGCCACCGCCTCGGCGGTGATCGGCGTGAGCAGGATGCCGTTGCGGTGGTGGCCCGTCGCCACCACCAGGCCCTCCGTCGCCGACGGCCCGACCATCGGCAGGTCGTCCGGCGAACCCGGCCGCAGCCCGGTGCGCACCGCCACCAGCTCGGCGTCGTCCAGCCCCGGGACCAGCGCCAGGGCGTCCCGCAGCAGCTCGTAGGCGCCGCCGGCGGTGGCCCGGCGGTCCCAGCCCCGCTCCTCGACCGTGGCGCCGACCACCACCCGGCCGTCGTCCCGGGGCACCAGGTAGATGCTCGACCCCCGCACCAGGCCCCGCAGCGTGCGGGACACGAGCGGGTCGGCCGGGTCCTGGCGCAGCGTGAGGATCTGGCCCTTCACCGGCCGGACCGGGGGCCGGGCGGCGTCGGGGACGCCGTCGATCGACCCGCTGCGGCACCCGGCCGCCAGCACCACCGTCCCGGCGGCCAGCGTGTCGCCGGTGGCGAGGACGACGCCCGAGGCCCGGCCCGCGGCGTCCACCGTCACCCGCGCCACCGTGCCGTCGACCACCGCCGCGCCGGCGGCGCGGGCGGCGGACCGCAGCGCGGCCACCAGCGCGGGCGGGTCGACCGACCGCTCCCCCGCCGCCAGGAGCCCGCCCCGGACCGCCGGCGCCAGGCCCGGCTCGAGGCCGCGGGCCTCGCGGCCCCGCAGCGGGGTCACCTCCAGGCCCATCACCCGGTGGCGGTCGGCCAGCTCGTCGAGCGCGGCCCGGTCGTCGGCGTCGAGCGCCACCACCAGCGTCCCGTCGGCCCGGTAGCCGATCGACCGGCCGGCGGCGCCGGCCACCTCGGCCGCGAACGCCGGCCAGCGGGCCCACGAGGCCCGGTTGAGGGCCAGCAGCGGCTCCTCCCCCAGGCGGGCCTCGGTCACCGGCGCGAGCATCCCGGCGGCCACGTCGGACGCGGCCGCGGCCTCCTCGGCGTCGACCACGGTCACCGACGCCCCGCCCTGCGCCAGCCGCCACGCCGACGACAGCCCGATGACCCCGCCGCCCACCACCACGACGTCCTCGGCTCACGCCAGCTCCCCGCCGAGAGCGTCGACCGCCTTGGTCACCGCCAGCATCAGGTCGTGGGTGGCGGTGTGGGGGTCGGGCGAGTCGACGATGGCGCCGATCACCGCCACCCCGTAGGCGCCGGTGGCCAGCACCGCCTCGACCGTGTCGACCGTGATCCCCGCGATGGCGATGACCGGCACGTCCACCGCGTCGACGACGGCCCGCACCCCGTCGACGCCGATCGGGTCCGGCAGGCCCGTCTTCGACCGGGTCTCGAACGTCGGCCCCACGCCCAGGTAGCTGGCGCCCTCGCCGACCAGCCGCCGGGCGACCTCCGGGTCCCGGGCCGTCCCGCCGACCAGGGCCCCGGGCCCGACCACCCGCCGCACCGCGGGGACGGGCAGGTCGTCGGCCCCCACGTGCACGCCGTGGGCGCCCACGGCCAGGGCCAGGTCGGCCCGGTCGTTGACGAGGCAGGTGGCGTCGGCCGCCCGGCAGCGGTCGGCGATGGCGCGCGCCAGCCGGTAGCGGTCGCCGTCCGTGCCCGACTTGAGCCGCACCTGCAGGGTCGGAGCGCCGGCCTCCAGGGCCGCCTCGGCCACGATCAGCGAGTCCACCAGGACGTGCAGCCGCCCGAGGCGAGCCTCGGCGCCCGCTCCTCGCTCACTGGTGCACCCTTCGGGATGCACGCAGTGACCGATCGGCACTTCGTGCCGAGCAACGCACTGAGTTGATGGTTCGCTCGCTTCGCTCGCTCACGTCACGCCCGGGGCCGTCGCCGGCAACGGATCCGGCTCGCTCCGCAGGGCGGGCTCCTCCAGGTACACCTGGCCGCCGGCCGCCGCGAACTCGGCGGACTTGGCCGCCATGCCCTCGGCCGCGTAGGCCCGGACCTGCTCGGTGATGGCCATCGAGCAGAACTTGGGGCCGCACATCGAGCAGAAGTGCGCGGTCTTGGCCGGCTCGGCCGGGAGCGTGGCGTCGTGGTACGCCCGGGCCGTGTCGGGGTCGAGCGCCAGGTCGAACTGGTCCTGCCAGCGGAACTCGAACCGGGCCCTGGACAGGGCGTCGTCCCACGCCTGCGCCTGGGGGTGCCCCTTGGCCAGGTCGGCGGCGTGGGCCGCGATCTTGTAGGCGATCACACCCTGCTTGACGTCGTCGCGGTCGGGCAGGCCCAGGTGCTCCTTCGGCGTCACGTAGCAGAGCATGGCGGTGCCGAACCACCCGATCATCGCCGCCCCGATCGCCGAGGTGATGTGGTCGTAGCCCGGTGCCACGTCGGTCGTCAGCGGGCCCAGCGTGTAGAACGGGCGCCTCGCCGCACAGCTCCTGCTGGAGCTCGACGTTCTCCTTGATCTTGTGCATGGGCACGTGGCCGGGACCCTCGATCATGACCTGGACGTCCCGGGCCCAGGCCACCCGCGTCAGCTCGCCGAGGGTGGCCAGCTCGGCCAGCTGGGCCTCGTCGTTGGCGTCGGCGATCGACCCCGGCCGCAGGCCGTCGCCGAGGCTGAAGGCCACGTCGTAGGCGGCGAAGATCTCGCACAGCTCGTCGAAGTGCTCGTAGAGGAAGTTCTCGCGGTGGTGCGCCAGGCACCAGGCCGCGAGGATCGACCCGCCCCGGCTCACGATGCCCGTCACCCGGTCGACGGTGAGGGGCACGTAGCGCAGCAGCACCCCGGCGTGGATGGTCATGTAGTCGACGCCCTGCTCGGCCTGCTCGATCACCGTGTCCCGGAACACCTCCCAGGACAGGTCCTCGGGCCCGCCGTCGACCTTCTCCAGCGCCTGGTAGATGGGGACGGTGCCGATGGGCACGGCGCTGTTGCGGACGATCCACTCGCGGGTCGTGTGGATGTCCCGGCCGGTCGACAGGTCCATGACCGTGTCGGCGCCCCACCGGGTGGCCCACGTGAGCTTGTCGACCTCGTCGGCCGCCGACGACGTGACCGCGGACGTGCCGATGTTGGCGTTGATCTTGGTCAGGAACCGGGACCCGATGATCATCGGCTCGGACTCGGGATGGTTGACGTTGGCGGGGATGATGGCCCGGCCCCGGGCCACCTCGTCCCGCACGACCTCGGGGTCGAGGCCCTCCCGCACGGCCACGAACGCCATCTCCGGCGTGATCTCGCCCCGCCGGGCGTAGTGGAGCTGGGTCACGGTGCGGCCGGGCCGGGCCCGCAGGCGGGGACCGTCGGCGCCCGGGCCGGGGAACGGCTCGGCGGCCGACCGGCCGGCCCGGTACGAGGCCCGGCCGTCGTCCCGCAGCGTGGCGACGCGTCCCTGGTAGTGCTCGACGTCGTCGCGCTCGTGGATCCAGGCCGCCCGCAGCGGCGGCAGCCCGTCGCGGGGGTCGCTGCCGGGACCGCTGGTGTCGTAGAGGCGGACCGGCTCGTGGGGCGGGTCGAGGGCGACCTCGGTGCACGGCACCCGGACGTCGGGGCGCGGCCCCTCCACGTAGGTCTTGCTTCGGCTGCCCATGCAGCATCACTCCCTTCGCCGGCATTACCCGGATCAGGTTCGGCGGTCGGCGCCTGGTGCGCCCTCTCAGCCCGGTCGCCCGAGCTCCCGCGTGTCGGTTGTGGTCCCACCGTACCGAAACGCGATGCGGGAACGCCCGGCGTTGCCGCCAGAATGCTCGCCGTGGGCTCCCCGACCTTCTCCGACCAGATGGCGCGCCTCGCGCCCGACCCCGACCAGCCCGGCCGCTACCGCGTCGAGGTGGACGAGTGCTGGAACTGCCCGACCGTCCCCCAGGGCGGCGTGATGGCGGCGCTCGCGGCGGCGGCCATGACCGCCGAGCTCGGCCTTCCGGAGCAGCACCTGCGCACGCAGACCACGGTGTACGCGGCGGCGGTGCCGGCCGGTCCGGTCACCGTCGACGTCGACGTGCTGCGGCGGGGCCGCACGATGTCGCAGGCCACGGCGACGCTGCGGGCGAACGGCGACGGCGCCGGTCACGTGACCGTGGCCGTGTTCGGCGTCGACCAGCCCGGCTTCGAGTTCACCGACCTGCGGCGCCCGAACCTGTCGAGCCCCGAGTTCTGCGTCTCGTTCCGCGACCCGGTGCCCGAGGGCGTCGAGGGCGAGATGGACGAGCCGTTCGCCTTCTGGCAGCAGGTGGAGGGCCGGCCGGCCATGGGCCACGCCCCGTGGGACCCCTACGTGTCCCCCACCTCGGAGTGCGCGTTCTGGTACCGGTTCGAGGACCCGCCGGTGCGCCCGGACGGCACGCTCGACCCGCTGGCCGTCATCGCCCTGGCCGACCTCATGCCGTCGTCGGTGAGCCAGCGCATGGGCCCGGACCAGCCCGACTTCTTCCCGCCGAGCGCCGACCTGACGGTCCACGTGCTGGACGAGGCGCGGGGCCCGTGGCTGCTCAGCCATCTCCGCGCCCGGCGGGCCACCGACGGCTACGCGTCGGTCGAGTGCGCCCTGTGGGACCAGTCGGGGACGCTGGTGGCCCACGCCGCACAGATGATGTTCCTCCGGTTCCCCGACGGGCCGCCGGAGGGCGACGGGCGCCTCCCGGTCGACCTGCGCCCCTAGCCTGGGCGGGCGATGGGCGAGCTGACGCTGGGGAGCCTCAACCTGCACATGGGCCGCGGGCCCGGCGGCCACGCGGCGCCGTTCTACGACGTCGTGACCGCCTGCAAGGAGATCGACACCGACGTCCTCGTGCTGCAGGAGGCCTGGGTGCCCGACGCCGACGAGGGCGACGTCGTGGCCGTGGCCGCCGCGCTGGGCTACACGGTGGCGGGCACGTTCGCGGTGGCGCGGGCGTCCTGCCACGACCAGGTGCGCCTCGTGGCCCGGGAGGGGCCCGCGGGCGACGGCGACTGGGTGGTGGCGGTGCTGTCCCGGCTGCCGGTGATCGCGTCCGACGTGGTGGCGGTCGGGCCGCAGCTGCCCCGGGACCCGGGCCGGCGGGCCGTGGTCCGGGCGGTGGTGGACGCGGGGGCGCCGTTCACGGTCGTGGGGACCCACCTGCCGCTGCTCAAGGACCCGGTGTGGCGGCTGGCCCCGGCGCTGCGGACGGCGCTGCCCGGTCCGGACCGCCCGGCCGCCTTCGCGGGCGACATGAACATGTGGGGGTGGTGCGCCGACCGCCTGGCCGGGCCCGGCTGGCGGCGGGCGGTGCGGGGGCGCACCTACCCGGCGCACCGGCCCCACAGCCAGACCGACCACATCCTGGTCAACGCCCCGGTCGAGGTGGTGGCGGCCGAGGTGGTCCCCCAGGTCCGCTCGGACCACCGCCCGGTCCGCGCCCGCCTCCGCTTCTAGTGCGCGGCGAGCAGGGTCACGACCTCGCCGGCGCAGGCCCACGAGAGCGTGACCCCGGCGCCGCCGTGGCCGTAGTTGTGGACGACCGTCTGCGGGCCGCGGCGCTCGGCCTCCAGGCGGACCGAGGGGCGGCCCGGGCGCAGGCCGACCTTGTGGGCCCGGACCGTGGCGCCCGCCAGCGCCGGGACCAGGGCCGTCGCCCGGTCGAGGATGGCGGCCGCCACCGCCGGGTCGGGCTCGGTGCCCCACTCGCCCTCCTCGGCCGTGCCCCCGACCACCACGTCGTCCACGCGGGGGATGACGTAGGTGAGCGTGCGGTCGTCGAGGTCGTCGGACACCCACTCCTCGACCCCGACGGGGTCGACCACGACGACCTGGCCCCGGATCGGGGTGAGCGTCGGGTCGGGTGCCAGGTCGCGGGCGCCCAGGCCGGCGCAGTCGACCACGACCGGGCCGAGGGAGCCCAGGTCGGCCACCTCGACCGCCCCGGGCACCAGCGTGACCCCGGCGGCCCCGGCCTCGGCCGCCAGCCACGGCAGGTACCGGCTCATGTCGACGACGGGGGCGACGAAGCGCCAGCCCGCGGTGTAGCCCGCGGGTACGTCCCGGGTCACGGCCAGGTCCGGCACCGCGGGCGCCCACCACTCGTCGCCGGGCTCGCGGCGGAGCAGCTCGGTCCCCCACCGCAGCCGCACGCCGGACTCGGGCCGCTCGCCGGCCAGCCGGGCGAAGGCGGCGTAGCCGGCCGCCGACCACGCCAGGACACGGTCGTAGGGCAGCACCCGGTACGGGAACCACAGCGCCGCCGCCACCGCCGAGGTGGTGGCGAGCGGGCGGTCGCGGGACACCACGGTCACCGCGTGGCCCGCCTCCGCCAGCCGCAGTGCGGTGGTCAGGCCGCTCACCCCGGCGCCCACCACCGTGACGGCGGCCATCAGTAGGGCGCCCGCAGCCCGGGGAGCATCGGGTAGAAGGCCGGGTTGCGGGTCCACAGCGTGGCGCCCAGGTGCTCGGCCGTGGCCCCGATCAGGTAGTCGGGCAGGCCGATGCCCTGGTGCGAGGCCCGGTAGCGGCGGGCGTGATGCCCGGCCCGCTCGGCGATCTCGTCGCTCACCGCCACCCAGTCGAGCGCGCCCAGCAGCGCGCCCGCCGCCCGGTCCCGGGGCCGCATGCCCGCCAGCAGCTCGACCTTGGTGATGACCGAGGCGCACAGCTCGTCACCCGCCTCGCGGGCCCGGGACATGGCGACGACGGCGCCCGGATCGCCCCGCAGGTGGTCGATGAGGACCGACGTGTCGAGGACGATCAGTCCCATCCGAGCCGGGCGAGGCGGTCGTCGACCGACTGGTTGCGGATGCGCTCGACGTACTCGGCGCCGTCGCCGATGTCGTCGCGGTCGGCCCACGCCCCCCGACTGGCCTCGAGGGCGGCCCACAGCCGCTCCTGGGAGCGGCCGGTACTTGGCGTCGATCGCCTCGCGGACCAGCTCGCCGATCGAGCGGCCGCTGTTCTGCGCCTCGCGCTTGAGCTGCCGGTACTGGTGCTCCTCCAGCAGGACCTGCGTGCGGTGCATGATGTAACGCTACATCGCTCACGATCGGGTACACCCACGGGCATGTCCGTCGTCGAGGCGCCCCCCGCACGCGGCACCGAGCCGCCCGAGCCCGCCAACACCGCGGCCCGACGGGCCCGGCTGGCCAGCATGCGCCGGCGGGCCGCCGGGCTGCTCGTGGCCGTCACCGCCCTCTACGTCGTCCTCCAGCTGGCGGCCGGCGACGCCACCTGGGTCGGCTACGTCGAGGCGACGCTCGAGGCCGCCATGGTCGGCGGCTCGCCGACTGGTTCGCGGTGACGGCGCTGTTCCGCCACCCGCTCGGCATCCCCATCCCCCACACGGCGGTCATCCCCGAGCGCAAGGACCAGTTCGGCGAGACGCTCGGCGACTTCGTCCAGACCAGCTTCCTGACCCCCGACATCATCGCCGAACGGGTCCGCACCGCCCGGGTCGTGCCCCGGATGGCGGCGTGGCTGGCCGAGCAGGACAACGCCGAACGCCTCGCCCGCCACCTGGCCGAGGCCACCGTCACGGCCGCCGACCTGCTGCGGGACGACGAGGTGCACCGGGCGCTGGAGGAGGTGGCCCGCCGCCGCATCGAGACCACGCCGCTCGCCCCGCTGGCCGGCAAGGCGCTCGAGGTCATGACCGAGGACGGCCGCCACCACGAGCTGCTCGACGTGATGCTGCGGGCCGTCGACCGGTTCCTCACCGACAACCGCGACAGCCTGCGCGCCCGCTTCGGCGACGAGTCGCCGTGGTGGCTGCCCGAGGCCGCCGACGACCGCATCTTCGAGCGGCTGCTCGACGGCGCCCGCAACGTGCTCGGCGAGGTCGCCCGCAACCCGCAGCACGAGCTGCGGGTCGACTTCGACCTCAAGGTGCGGCGGCTGGTCGCCGACCTGCAGCGGTCGCCGGCCATGCGGGCCCGGGGCGAGGAGCTCAAGCACGAGCTGCTGGCCCAGCCCGAGCTGCGGGCGTGGGTCGCCGGCGTGTGGACCGACGCCAAGGCCGGGCTGCGGGCCCAGGCCGCCGATCCCGACTCGGAGCTGCGCCGCCGGCTGGCCGAGACGCTGGTCGCGCTCGGCCGCCGGCTGGTGGACGACCCGGCCCTGGCGGGCCGGGTCGAGCACGCGGTGGAGACGGGTGTCCGCTACGTCGCCGAGCAGTTCAGCGACGAGATCGCCACCATGGTCAGCGGGACCGTCGCCCGCTGGGACGGCCGCGAGACGGCCGACCGGCTGGAGCTGCTGCTCGGTCCGGATCTGCAGTTCATCCGCATCAACGGCACGGTGGTGGGTGGCCTGGCCGGCCTGCTGATCCACACGGTCGGCCAGGCCATCTGAGGGCCGCTACTGCGGGCGGCGGGTAGTCCGGCGTCTGGTCCTCGGACGGGACCGTGTCGTACACGGTGACCGAGGCGTCGACGTCGAACAGGCCCGCCTCCTCGAACGTGGTCGGCAGGTTGCCGATCGTGTACCGCTCGCCGCCCTTGGCGTAGCGGTACATGCCCACGCCCTCGTTGCCGACCTCGTCCTCACCCGTCGCCTCGGGGTCGAACCAGATGAGCGCGACGTCGTCGGAGCCACCCCAGTCCTCGTCCGGCCACACGTCGTGCTCGCCCCGCGAGACCTGGGGCTCGGTGGGGCCGCCCCCGGACGGCGGATAGCGGAACAGCCCGTCGCGGAACGTCTCGGGGTTGAGGTCGGGGCCGGCGAGCATGATGGCGGTGAACATCGTGCGGATCTGCGGCTCGAGCACGTTGGCCGTGTTGTTGGGCGGCGGCTCGCCGTAGGCCCACTCGTGGATCTGGAAGGCGCCGTTGGTCGACCGCTCGCCACGGGCGCCGACGAGCGCGATGCCGAAGCCGTTCTTCCACTGCGTCACGTCGGTCTGGCGGGCGAACAGCGTGGTGTCCATCAGCGCGTTGGGGCCGAGGATCCACTCCGGGTGGTAGTTCTGGGCCGTCGCTTCGTCGGTGAGCGAGGCCGGCGTCAACGGGTCGCCGTAGTAGATGATCGTGGTGACCCCCGCGTCCATCAGCTTGGCGATGTTCGTGCGGGCGTTGGTCTGGGCCTGCGCCAGGTCGAGCGTGAACTCCACGTCGGTGGCCAGCTCGATGCCGTTGTCCGAGAGCTCCTCGGTGAACTGCTCGAACACGGCCTCGTGGTCGCCGTCGGGCGTGTCGTAGTGCAGCAGCCCGTAGACCCGGTCCTTCGCCTTCGTGGCGTCGTCGCCCGCCAGCTCGGCCTTGCCCGGGCCGGCCAGGTTGCCGATCGCCTCGGCGGCGAGGGCCGTCGCCTGGTCGGGCGTCGGGCCGACCTGCCACAGGTAGGGCTCGTACTGGCTCACGATCTCCTCGGGAAGCGCCGCCGAGCAGCCGGGGCCGCAGACGATCTCACGCGAGGCGATCTCGCTCGCGAACACCGGGCTGGCCTGCGCCGGCCCGCCGATGACCGCGAACGGCTGCTTCTCGGCGATGGCGATGGCGTCCGCCCGGGCCGCCGCCAGGTCGGAGCCGGCGCCCGTGCCGATGTAGGTCTCGACCACGACGGTGCGCCCGTAGCGCTCGAAGATCTTGTTGTAGAGCGCGACGAAGTTGGCGACGGTCTCCTGCGCCGTCTCGACGTTCACCTCGGCTCCTGCGCCCTCGACGGTGGCCGCGATGAGCGGGTCGAGGGCCGGGTCGGCCAGGTACTGGACGATCTTGATCTCGTCGGCGGTGACGCCCTGGTAGGTGTCGCCGCCGTTGTCGCCGGTGAACGGCTCGACGCACGGGGGCGCGTACACGGTCGGCAGCATGATCCGGCCGGTCTCGGTGTCGCAGTTGGGCCCGAAGTCGACGTCCTCGCCGGTCAGCTCGGCCTTCTGCCACGTCATGGGGCCGTCCTCGATCAGCGCGTCGCCGGTGCTGGCCTCGGTGTCGGTCGACGCCTCGTCGTCGTCACCGCCGCCCCCGCCGAACACCACGACCGCGGCCCCGATGAGCACGACGATCAGGGCGATGGGGCCGTAGCGCTTGGCGGCCTTCTGCCACGACGGTGGCTTGCGTGGGGGTGTCGTCCCCCCGTCCTTGGTGGCTGTGTCGTCGGTGGTGGACATCGACGGCTCCTTTCAGTGGGCCTACCGGCTGCGGACCGTCAGCCGGCTGTCGTGGCACCTGATCGTGTGATTGCCGCCTCGTCGGTCCCGAGATACGAGGCGACCACTGCGGGATGTTCGATGACCTCGGCGGGCGGACCCTCCGCCACCAGCCGGCCCAGGTCGAGGGCGATCATGCGGTCGGAGATCGAGCCCAGCAGCGGCAGGTCGTGCTCGACCACGAGCAGGCTGGCGCCCAGCTCGTCGCGCACGCGCCGCAGCATGGGGGCCAGGGCCTCGGCCTCGCGCTGGGCGATGCCGCTGGACGGCTCGTCCAGCAGCAGCACCGAGGGCCGCTGGGCCAGCACGCAGGCCAGGTCGACGACCCGGCGCGTGCCGGTGGACAGCTCACGCACGAACTTGTCGCGGTAGGCGCCGAGCGCCAGCAGCTCGATGAGCTCGTGGACCCGCTCGCGGACCTTCTCCTCCGAGTCGCCGACCGACGGCAGGTGGAGCGTGGCGGCGATGGGGTCGCGCGTCTCGACGTGCTGCTCGAGGGCGACGGCGATGGCCTCGTCGACCGTGAGCGCCGGGAACAGGCGCCCGTCCTGGAACGACCGGCCCAGGCCGCGCCACGACCGGACATGGGTCGGCACGTCGTGGAGGTCGCGCATGTCGCCGTCGGGCATGCGCAGGCGGATCGTGCCGGAGTCGGCCGGCGTGTAGCCGGAGATGACGTCGAACAGCGTGGTCTTGCCGGCCCCGTTGGGTCCGATGAAGCCGAGGATCTCGCCCGGCCGCACGTCGAACGACACGCCGTCGAGCGCCCGCACCCCGCCGAAGCGGCGGGTGATCTCCCGGACCTCCAGCACCGGCGGGCCCTCGCGCAGCCCCGAGTGCGCCCGGACCTCGCTCTCGTCGCTCTCGACCTCCGCCGCCGCGGCCCGCAGGAACACCGAGCGCAGCAGGTCCGGGCGCTCCAGCAGCTCGCTGGTCGGGCCCTCGAAGCGGACCTCGCCCTTCTCCATGAAGTAGGCCCGGTCGGCCACGGTGAGCGCCACGTTGACCGACTGCTCGACGAGGATGACCGTCGTGCCGGCGTCGCGCAGCGACCGCACCATCCCGAGCAGCTGGGTCACCACCGCCGGGGCCAGCCCGAGCGACAGCTCGTCGACCATCAGCAGGCGGGGCCGGCCGATGAAGGCCATGCCGAGCGTGAGCATCTGCTGCTGGCCGCCGGACAGGTTGCCGGCCGGCTCGTGCAGCCGCTCGCGCAGGATCGGGAACATGTCGAGCACCCGGTCGGTGTCGGCCCGGACCTCGGGCGAGCGGGCCTTGCGGTTCCAGGCCGCCAGCCGCAGGTTGTCGCCGACGCTGAGCTGGGTGAACACGCCCTGGCCGCCGGGCACGACGGCCACGCCACGGCGCCCGGCGATCTCGTCGGGCGGCGTGTGGGTCATGTCCCGGCCGTCGAACACGACGGCGCCGCTGCTGGCCTGCACCAGCCCGGAGATGGCCTTGAGCAGGGTCGACTTGCCGGCCCCGTTGGTGCCCATGAGGGCCACGATCTCGCCCTCGTCGACCTCCATGTTCACGCCGAACAGGACCTGCACGTTGTCGTAGTGCACGTCGATGTCGCGGCACAGCAACAGCTTGACCTTGCCCTGCTTGCGCAGCAGCGCCACCTCGGAGCGGGCGGCGGTCGACTTCCACACCTGCTGGATGTCGTGCTCGACGAACGCGCCGGCCGACGCCAGCAGCCAGCCGCCGACCATGAAGATGGGGGCCGCCAGGAGCAGGCCGGTCCGGATGCCGTACGTGTCGGCCAGGGTCCCGACGACGGGGAGCAGCAGCAGGCCGGGCAGGATCCACAGCGTGCCGATGGCGTAGCCGAACGACCGCACCTTGGCCGGGACGGCCAGCGACATCACCGCGTAGATCCCCGGGACCAGCAGGAAGAAGCTCCCGGAGATGACGGCGTTGGCGAGCGATGGCGAGCAGCAGGAACGGCGCCAGCGCGAACACGGCCCAGGCCCCGGTGATCACCACGGTCACGACGGCGAGGAACCGCATCACGTGCCCGGCGCCCTTCATCATCAGCCGGGTGGCGAGCGGGATGCCGACGAGCAGGCCGACGAGCTGGGCCCCGCCCTCGATGGCGGCCGCCACGCCGCCCCGCTCGGCCTCGTTGAGGCCCCAGACCTCGTCGTAGTAGAGGCCGCCCAGGGTGAGCAGGCCGACGAGGGCGATGGCCACGAAGGGCAGGGAGAAGAAGATGCGGCGCAGGCTGCGGACCTGCCAGACGATGCGGAAGGACTCGGCCCACGAGGCCGGCTCCTCCTCGGTGTCGGCCACGGCGTCGGACATGCCCATGGCCTTGCGCTCCCAGCGGCCCCGCACCGGCTCGCGCAGCTTGAGGCCCATGATCACGAAGACGAGCGTGACCAGGCCGAACACGAAGAACGGCGACCGCCAGCCCCAGTAGTAGGCCATGACGCCGCCGATCAGCGGGCCGAGGAACTGCCCGAGCGCGTTGGCGTAGCGGTGCACGCCGTACACCCGCGGCCGCACGGGGATGTCGTAGTAGTCCGCCAGCAGCGAGTTGTGGACCGGCTCGTTGACCGCCCGCCCGAGCCCGGCGCCGGCCCGCGAGATCCCGAGCCACAGCAGCGTCGGGGCGAGGCCGGTGACCACGGAGAACACCGCCCAGCCGAGCGCGCCCGTCAGCGCGATCGGCAGCCGGGGCATCCGGTCCGACCAGAAGCCGATGGGCAGGGCGATGAGCAGCGCCGCGATGAGCGACAGCGAGACGACGGCCAGGATGCCGCTGGTGTCGAGGCCGAAGTCGTCGCGGATCTCGGGCAGCAGCACGCCGAACGCGTTGCGGTCGAGCTCGTCGGCCATGTTGAGGCCGAACAGCACGCCCAGCGGCAGGAGCGGCAGCCCGCCGGTGGTCTGCTGCTTCCAGCGGGCGAACCGGCCGGGCGGGGCCGCGGCGGGCTCGGCGCCGTTGCCGGCGGGGTCGGGCGCCGAGGCGTCGGTGGTGGGCTGGGTGGTCACTGGTGCACCCTTCGGGATGCACGCAGTGACCGATCGGCACTTCGTGCCGAGTACCAACTGTGTTGGCTCGCTTCGCTCGCTCATCGCTGCGCGTCCACGGTCTCGTCGTCGCTCGGGCCCGGCCCGGGCGGCGGGGCCGGCCCGACGCCGTCGGTCCCGGCGGCCGCCGCGACCGGCTCGGGACGTGGCCGCCGCCGTCTCGGCCTCCTCCGCGATCTCGCCGGCGGCCGCCAGCACGGTCTCCTCGGGGGCGCGTCGGCCGCCTCCTCCACCCGCACGTCGGCCAGCAGGCTGGGCACGACCAGGCCCCGGCGCTGGGCGATGCGCCGCAGGGCGCCGTCCCGCACGTCGGCCAGCACGCCGCCGAAACCGCTCGGCATCAGCAGCAGCACGAGCAGCAGGCCGGCGCCGGTGGCCAGGAACTGCCACTCGGCGGGCAGGAAGAAGTCGACGGTCTGGACGTAGGTGGCCCCGAGCAGCGCGCCCGGCAGCGACCCGAGGCCGCCGATCACGACCATGGTGAACAGCTCGAGGCTGCGCTGGGGCAGGTAGGGGTCGGCGCTGAGGCCGTTGGCCTGGTGCACGAAGAGCACGCCCGCCACCGCGGCCAGGAACCCGGAGAAGGCGAAGGCGGCCAGGCTGGTGCGGGTGGCGTTGACCCCGTAGGCCTGCGCCGCCTTCTCGTTCTCGCGGATGGCGATGAGCACCCGGCCGGTGCGGCTGCGCCGCCAGCCGACCACCATGAGCAGCGTCAGGGCCAGCACCGCCAGCGAGGCGTAGAACATCGCGGTCTCGCTGGAGACGTCGATGCCGAGGAGCGAGCCCCGGTCGATGCGGCGGGCCGGCAGCCAGTCCGGGATCTCGAGGCCGCCGATGTTGATCGGGTACACGGTGCGGTTGAGCAGGTACGACGAGACGAACAGGCCGAACGCCAGGGTGCTGACGGCGAGCGTCAGGCCCCGGCGCCGCAGGGCGGGGTAGCCGACGATCACGGCGGCGAAGGCGCCGACCGTGCCGGCCACCAGCATGGCGGGGGCCATGTCCCACGACCGCACGTCGGTCAGCGCCCCGCCGACGGCGGAGCCCACCCCGACGAACGCCATCTGACCGAGGCTGACCTGCCCGGCCCACCCGGTGAGCACGACCAGCGAGGCGGCCACGATGCCGAAGATCACGATGATGGTGGCGAGGTTGATGCGGCTGGTCGACAGCCACAGCGGCAGCGACAGCACGAACCCGCCGAGGATCGCCCACAGCAGGACCCGGCCCCACACCACCTCGGGCAGGCGCCGCATCTCCCGGGGCACCGGGCGGATCTCCCGGGTGGCCTCCCAGGTGGCCGAGGCGTCGCTGTCGACCCGGCTGCCCCGCGGCCGCCGCACGACCAGCAGCCCGACGAGCACGATGGCGAACAGGACGGCCTCGTTGTACGCGGGCCGGGCCCAGTCCTGGAAGGTCATGGACTGGTCGACGATGCCGAGGCCGATGGCGGCGGCGCCGATGGCGGCGAAGCGCTCGAACCGGCCGAGCACGGCGGCCGCCAGCGCCTGGACCAGGAACAGCGGCCCCAGCACCTCGCCGATGGGCAGACCCACCGCCCCCGCCCGCAGGAACATGGCCAGGAAGGCGAGCACCGAGGCGACCACCCACACGACGGTGTGCAGGCGCTTGACCGGGATGCCGAGCGTGAAGGCCCGGTCGGCCCGCTCGGCGGAGCCGACGATGGCGACGCCGATCTTGGAGCGCTGCAGGAACAGCGCCAGCAGGACCAGGCACACGGGGACCACGATCATCGTGAAGATGTCGTTGGCGTTGAACGTGACGGGGTCGATCCGGAACTCGGCGTCGAAGGGCTGCGGCAGCCGGTTCCCGAAGCTGGTGTCGCCGAACGCCCGCGGCAGGAACAGGGCGGCGCCGGCCAGCACCTGCGAGATGCCGATCGTGGCGACCGTCAGCATGAGCCGGGGGGCGGTGAAGAAGCGGCGGATGATGAGCGACTCGACCAGGACGCCGAGCAGGATCGACGCCGCCAGGCCGACGAGCAGGCCGAACCAGTAGCTCCAGGTCCAGGCGACGACCAGCATGACGCCGAGGGTGGCGGGGACGGCGCCGAGGTCGCCCTGGGCGAAGTTGATGATCCGGTTGGCGCGGTAGACGAGGGCGATGCCCAGCGCGATCAGGGCGATGCGACCGCCGACGAGCGCCCCGTTGACGACGATGCCGAGCGGGGCGGGGAAGAACAGCCGCTGGAGCAGCACCAGAGCCAGCAGCGGCCCCAGGAACGAGACGGGACGCAACGTGTCACCGAGCCTCGCCCATTGCGTGCGATCGATCGCCGCGGTCATCGCACTCCTTCCCCCATGCTTGTCGTGTCCGTCCTTCAGTGCCCCGTCGGGCGTTCGTCTCGGGCCCGCGGTCCCCACGCTGCGAGGAACGCGAGCACCATGGCGCGCACTTGGTCCTTGGCCTCCTCGACCGAGAGGCCCTGGTGCAGGCGGAGCGACTCCCAGGTGACCGAGCTGAGAGCGACCTCCAGGGCACAGGCGAAGCGCGCGCTCTCCTCGGGCGCGGCGCCGGCGAGCTCGGGGGCGAAGGCCTGGCGGATCTCGGCCCGGGTGGCCTTGCGGCCCGACGCCAGCGCCTTCTGGAGGGCCGGCGAGAACGGCTCCTGGTAGACGGCGGCCCGCCGCACGCCCGAGCCGATCTCGTGCAGCTTGACCCGGCGGGCGAGGAACGACTCGAGCCGCTCGTTCGGTGTCGCCCTCGACGTGGAGCGGACCGAGCGCCTCGGCGATGCGCTGGGCGTGCCGTTCCGCGGCCGCCACCATCAGCGCCTCGAGGTCGTCGAAGTGGACGTAGAGCGAGCGGAGCGACACCCCGGCCTCGGCGGCGATGTCGCGGGCCGTCGGCCGGAGGTTGCCCTGCTCGTTGAGGGTGAGCAACGCCTCGACGACGGCGGCCCGCGTGCGGGCTGCCCGCGTCAGCCGTCCGTCCCGGGACGCCGGCGCATCGTCGGGGTCCGGCGGCTGATCCGCGGCCGCTGTGACGGATGTCTCACTCACGGATCGGCACGGTAGGGTTTTTTCACGGCTTGTGCAACGCCGGTCTCAGCCTCCGACATTGCAGTCGCGCGTCAGGTTTCCGCGAGGATGCCGTCGACCTCGTCGAGCTCGTCGTCGCTCAGCGCCCACCCGGCGGCGGCCACGTTGGCCCGCACCTGATCCGGCGACGTCGCCCCCGCGATGATCGGCCCCATCGCGGGCTGGGCGGCCAGCCACGCGAAGGCGAGGTCGAGGATCGAGTGGCCACGCGTCCCGGCCCAGGCGGTCAGGCGCTCGACCAGGTCGAAGTTGCGCTCGTTCAGCACCCGGTCGACCCGCGACCGCGGGCATGAGCGACAGGCGGGTGCCCTCGGGTGCGGCCTCGCCCCGGCGGTACTTGCCGGTGAGCAGCCCGCTGGCCAGGGGGAAGTACGGCAGCATGACGAGGCCGTGGCGCTCGCACGCGGGCACCACCTCGGCCTGGGGCCGCCGGTCCAGCAGGCTGTAATGGTTCTGCGCGGTGACGAACCGTGGCCCACCCCTTGGCCGCGGCCACGTCGGCCGCCTCGTCGATCTGGGCGGCGGTGAAGTTGCTGTTGCCGATCTCGCGCACCTTGCCCGCCCGCACCAGCTCGTCGAGCGCGCCGAGCGTCTCCTCGATCGGGACGTCGGGGTCGGGCTGGTGGAGCTGGTAGAGGTCGATGCGGTCGGTGTCGAGCCGGCGGAGGCTGTCCTCGCACGCCTGGGCGACCCACGCGGCGCTGGCGCCGCCGCGGCCCTCGCCCAGCGGCGAGCCGAACTTGGTGGCCACGACCGCCTCGTCCCGGCGCCCGGCCAGCGCCCGGCCGAGGAACTCCTCCGAGCGGGTGGCCCCGTACACGTCGGCCGTGTCGAAGAAGTCGATGCCGGCGTCGAGCGCGGCGTGGACCACCTCCCGCGAGCGGTCGGCGTCGATGCGCATCCCGAAGTTGTTGCAGCCCAGCCCCACGGCGGAGGCCGTGAGGCGACCCGATCTCGAGCGTGCGTCTCCATGGTCGCGCCCAGGCTAAGAGGCGGTGCCGGCGGGCGGCGCCGTCAGCCGCGTCAGCCGGCCAGGCTCGGTGGAAGGCCGAAGCGTGCGAGCACGCCGGGGTCGAAGCGGACGAGCGCGCTCACCCGGTCGCCGGCCAGGGTGACGACGACCAGGCTGGTGGCGTGGAGTGGTCCGCCGCGGGGATCACGGACGTAGGAGGCGAACGCGGGCTGGCCGTTGGCCCGGGTCTCGACGAGGCGGTAGGTGCGACCGTCGCGGAAGGTGACGGCGGCGAGGAAGCGCGCCGCCTGCTCGGTGCCGTGGTACTCGAGCGGCAGGGGCGGCATCGTCACCGCCACGTCGTCGGCGAGCAGGGCGACGAGCGCGTCGATGTCGCCGCGCTCGTAGGCATGGGTGAGGCGGTCGACCAGCGCCCGTTCCTCGGGCGAGCCGGGGCGGGGCGGCTCCTGTCCCGTGGTGGGGGCGACCCGGTGCCGGACGGTGGCCCGTGCCCGCTTGAGGGCGCTGGTGACGGACTCCTCGCTCGTGTCGAGCATGCCGGCGACCTCGCGGGCGCGGTAGCCGAGGACGTCGCGCAGGACGAGGACGGCTCGCTGGCGCGCGGGCAGCGCCTGGAGCGCGGTCAGGAAGGCGATCGAGATGGCTTCGCTCGCCTCGTAGCGGCCCTCGGGTCCCGGCGGCCCGCCGAGGCCACGGGCCAGCGCGTCGGGGTAGGGCTGGAGCCAGACCACCTCGCCGATGCGGCTCGGCTCCGGAACCTCGACGCCCTCGGGCAACGGGTCCACGACCGGCCGCCTCCTCTTGGCGCGCAGGATGTTCAGGCATCTGCTGGTCGCCACCTGGTACAGCCACGTCCGCAGCGACGAGCGCTCCTCGAAGGCGGACAGGCCACGCCACGCCGCGAGCAGCGTGTCCTGGAGTGCGTCCTCGGCGTCCTGGAGCGATCCGAGCATCCGGTAGCAGTGCACCTGCAGCTCGCGGCGGTGGGGCTCGGCGAGGCGGCGGAACGCCTCGCCGTCGCCCGCCCGCGCTCGATCGAGCAGGTCCGTGCTCACCGGTGCCCATCTCCCTGCGGCGGTCCATCGTCGGGTGAGACACCGGTGGCGGGGGAAAGTGGGCGCGGCACGGGCGCCCAGTTTCGCGGCCGCCCGGTGTCTTCCTCCACCAGGCCCGGCGACAGCCGCCGGGACCGGTCCCCGAGGAGGAGACAGTGCACAGGTCAGACATGCTGCAGGGCAGGAACGCGGTCGTGTTCGGGGGCGGGGGTTCCATCGGCGCCGCCGTCGCCGGGGAGCTCGCCGCCGAGGGCGCGGAGGTGTTCCTCGCCGGTCGCTCGGCCACGACGGTCGAGCTCGCCGCCAAGCAGATCACGGCGGCCGGAGGGCGAGCCCACGCGGACGTGGTCGACGCCCTGGACGCGGCGGCGGTCGACCGCTACCTCGAGACCGTCGTCCGGCGGGCGGGCAGCGTCGACATCGAGCTCAACGCGACCGGGCCCCGCATCGGCGAGTACGGACACGGCAAGCCGGTCGTCGACCTCACGGTCGAGGAGTTCATGACCCCGGTCGCCACGGTCCTGCGGTCCCAGGTCACCACGGCGCAGGCGGCGGCTCGCCGGATGCTCACGCAGGGGTCGGGCGTGATCATCTTCCTCACGGCCATCCCGGCCCGGGCCCCGATCCCCGGGTCGTCGGGCATCGGCGCCGCCTACGGGGCCGTCGAGACCGTCATGCGGACCATGGCGGCAGAGCTCGGCCCGGCCGGGGTCCGGGCGGTCTGCCTGCGGACCACCGGGAACCCGGACACGCGGTCGATCCGGGACGCGACCGAGCTGCGGGCCGAGTTGATGGGCATCACGCCGGAGCAGGCCATGGCCCGCCTCGCCGACGCCACGATGCTGAAGGCCCTGCCGCACACCGCCGACACCGCGCGAGCGGCCGCGTTCCTCGCGTCGGACCGGGCGAGCATGATGACCGGCACCGTCCTCAACCTGTCGGCCGGAGCGGTCACGGACTGAGGACCCGCGGGGACTGGCCCGGAAGGGGATCGGCCCGCCGTGGTTCGCTCGTCCTACGAGGGGGCCTCGGCCTCCGTGTCGGGGCTGTTGAAGCCCTCGCGCAGGCCGCCGCGGAACTCCTTCTGGGCCTGGCCCATCGATCGGGCCAGCTTCGGCAGCTTGGCGCCGCCGAACAGCACGAGGACGACGGCGAGCACGAGCAGGAGTTCAGTGGGTCCGAGGTTCATGCCCGTGATTCGGCACGCCCCGGTCCACCGGATGGCCTACCGGGGGCCGTCTACGGCCGGCGGGTGCGGAGGAGGTCGTCGATCTCGTCCTCGATGGCGAGGAACCGCTCGTCGCGGCGGACCTCGGGGCCGCGGGAGCGGCCGAACGGGACCTCGACCACGTCGGCCACCCTGCCCGGCCGCTGGGTCAGCACCACCACCCGCTCGGACAGGTAGATCGCCTCGCCGACGTCGTGGGTCACCATCAGCACGGTGGCCCCCGTCCGCTGCCACACCTGGCGCAGGAACACGTGCAGGCTCTGGCGGGTCTGCAGGTCGAGGGCGCCGAACGGCTCGTCCAGCAGCAGCAGGTCCGGCTCCGACACCAGGGCCCGGGCGATGGCCACCCGCTGGCGCATCCCGCCCGACAGCTCGCGGGGCAGCCGGCCGGCGAACTCGGTCAGGCCCACGACACCGAGCATCTCGGCCACCCGCCGCCGGCGCTCGGCCCGCCCGACCCGCAGGCACTCCAGCCCGAAGGCCACGTTCTCGGCCACCGTCCGCCACGGGAACAGCGAGTACGCCTGGAACACCACCCCCCGGTCCGGCCCCGGCCCGACGACGAGGTCGCCGTCGACGGTGACCGTGCCCCCGGTCGGCGCCTCCAGCCCGGCCACGATGTTGAGCAGCGTCGACTTCCCGCACCCCGACGTCCCCACGAGCGACACGAACCCGCCGGCCGGGACCTCGAGGTCGACGCCGTCGAGGGCGAGCGTGTCGCCGCCCCTGGAGGGGAACCGCTTGACCAGCCCCCGCACCGCCAGCTTCACCGGCCGCTCCCCCACCGGCGTCACCGGCGACACGGCCGTCACCGGTCCCACGGTGCCACCAGCCAGCGCAGCCCCCGCAGCCCGAGGTCGCTCATCATGCCGATCACGCCGAACACGAGCAGCACCGCGAACATCGTGTCGAAGTGCAGGAACCGGCCGGAGCGCACGATGCGCACCGCCAGGCCCTCGTCGGAGGCCAGCAGCTCG
Organism: uncultured Acidimicrobiales bacterium; assembly: GCA_963759225.1. GTDB lineage: Bacteria > Actinomycetota > Acidimicrobiia > Acidimicrobiales > VFJN01 > ZC4RG19. Next base: position 394,538 of record CAVWYL010000008.1, read on the forward strand.
GCCACCACCAGCATCAGCCACGCCGCCGCCAGGTTGATGCGCACGACGTCGACGATGCCCGGGACGGAGTACGGCACGACCACCCGGGCGATCACCCGGCGCCGGGTCGCTCCCAGCGTGGCCGCGGCGTCGATCAGCTCGCGGGGCACGCCCCGGGCCACGTCCGCCACCATCAGGATGTTGAAGAACACGGTGCCCACCACGATCAGCGTGATCTTGGGGGCCTCGTCCACGCCCAGCCACAGCACGACCACCGGGGTCAGCGCGCTGGCGGGGATGTAGCGCAGGAAGCCGATCGGCGCCTCCAACCCGCCCTCCACCGCGGGGAAGGCGCCCATGGCCACGCCCACCACGATCCCGATGAGCACGCTCAGCCCGTAGCCGTACAGCATCCGCTCGCCGCTGGCCGCCAGGTCGCCCGACAGCGTGCCGCTGGTCCACAGCTCGCGCAGCGCGGTCCAGGTGTCGCCCGGCGTCGGGATCCGGACGCCCGTCCGGGCGCCGGCCGTCCGGTCGGCGGCGACCACCCACAGGCCGAGGACCACGGCCATGCCCAGGGCGCCGAGGGCGACGCGCCACCGCAGCGGCAGGGTGCCCCGGATGCGGCCGAGCGTGCCCAGCCGGCGGCCGCGCCGGCCCGCCCCGCGGTTCCGGCCGCGGGTCCCGCCGATGGGCGCCGGGCCGGGCCCGTCGCCCGTCCCGGCGCCCGCGGCCGGCTCGCTGACGTCCCCGGTCGCGGGGGGAGCGCTGCCGGCCGGGGCGGTCACGGTCCCTGGCGAGACACGTAGTCGTCGGTGAAGCTCGGGTCGTACAGCCCGTCGGTCGACGGGGCCTCCTCGACCAGGCCGGCGGCGGGCAGGAAGGCGGCGACCTCCTCGGCCATGGGCCCGAGGTCGGCGGCCTCGGTGCCGTTGAGGCTGGCCAGCGCCTCCTCGGCCGTGAAGATCCGGGTCCCGCCGGCCAGCGAGGCGTACTCCTCGGCCGAGATGCCGGCCTGGGCGGCCATGATCTCGTTGGCCTCGTCCGGGTTCTCGGCGATCCACTCGAGCGTGGCGTACCAGGCGTCGATCAGCTTCTGGACGTCCTCGGGCCGCTCCTCGACCACGGCCCGGTCCAGCACCAGGAAGTCGGGGATGGTGCCGGGGAAGTCGGACGAGTCGAACAGGACCTTGCTGCCCTCCCGCTCCAGCGCGGTGAGCGTGAACGGTGCGAACACCCCGGCGGCGTCGAACTGCCCGTTGGAGAAGGCCGAGGCGGCGTCCGCGGTGGGCAGGCCGGAGAACTGGATGTCGGACTCGGTCATCCCCACCGAGTCGAGGCCCTGCAGCAGCAGGAAGTGGTCGACGACGCCGGGCTCGGCCGCCACGGCCTTGCCCCGCAGGTCCTCGATCGAGCTGATCGAGGCGTCGACGATGATGGCGTCGTTGCCCGCCGAGTTGTCGTTCACGAGGACGACGACCTGGTCGCTGCCGGCGGACACGCCGACGAGCGTGTCGTTGAGGGTCTGGCTGTTGCCGTCGAGCTGGCCCGCGGTGAGGGCGGTCAGCGAGGCGAGGTAGTCGTCGAACCACTTGAGCTCGACCTCGACCCCGACCTCCTCGAAGATGCCCTGCTCCTCGGCGACCTTCCACGGGAACCAGCCGGGCCAGGCCGAGTAGCCGAGCACGATGGCGTCGCCCGACTCCTCGGCGGGCGCAGAGGCGGAGCCGCTGGACGACGAGGAGTCCCCGCCGTCGTCACCGCACGCGGCCAGGGCCGCGATCCCGAGGAGCACCGCGCACGAGGCGGCGAGCCCGCGCCGGCGGCGGTGCCGGGCACGGGGAGTGGGGGTGGGGACCATGGGCGCGGGTACCTCCGGCTACTGCTGTCGAGTACCGGCGACCGTAAGCACCCGCGGTCACAATCGAGTTTCCATAGAAATACGACGGGATTGCCGTTAGCTGACCTGTCCCTGACTCGCCGCGGCCCGCACCTCGGGCAGGGAGTCGGGGTCGGCGAGCAGCCCCCGCAGCGTGAGGTCGGCGACGAACTCGGCGATCTCCGCCACCGCGTAGTCGCCGTCCGGCCGGCCGGCCAGGCGCCGCCCGTCGATGGGGCGGTGCCAGTTCTGCAGGCCCTCGTCGTCGGACAGCACGACCAGCGCCGCCAGCCGGGGATCGACGGGGCGGAAGGCGCCGCCCTCGACCCCGCGGGCGATCAGCCGCTCGACCGCGTCGTTCAGCGCCTGGCGCTCCTGCCAGTAGACCTCGAACGCGTCGGGCGCCCGCCGGCTGAGCCGGTGCACCTCGTTGATGTCGAACGGGAACCCGCACAGCGCCTCGACGTCGAAGCGCACCAGCCGCCACAGCTGGACGGCGGGCTCGCCCGCCTCCTCCTCCAGCTTGAGCACGAACTCGAGCGGCACCCGGTTCACCTGCTCGACGATCTCGGCGAGGATCTCCTCCTTGCGCCGGAACCAGTAGTACAGCGACGCCTGGCGCAGCCCCGCGTGGCTGGCGATCTCGGACATGGTCACGTCGGCCACGCCCTGCTCGGCGAACAGCCGGGTGGCGGCGGCCAGGATCTCGTCGCGGGGCGCCAGGTCGCCCGCCCGGGGGTTGGCCCGGGGGCGCCCCACACGCCGCCGCGCGCCCGGCGGGGGCGAGGTCGACGCGGCGGCCATGGGCCGACCGTACCGGAGGCGCCCGGGGTTCCCGCACGTTTCGTTTCCGCACCGTGAAATGGCGCCGGGACCCGTTGACCGCGGTGGCCGGCACCGCCAGCATCACCCGCACCCGTGATTTCGAAAGGTCTTCGAAAGGAGCGCGCTCCCGTGGCCAGCACCGCCAGCACGACCGGCGCCCGCGACCACGCGCGCGCCCAGGCCGGGCAGGTCGCCGCCACCCAGCCGACCGTGCCCGCCCCCTCGCTCGCCGACCCGCCACCCGGCGTGGACGCGGCCGCGGTGCTGTGGGACGAGACGATCGGCGCCGGCGGCTACGCCTCCCGGGCCCTGCCCCGCGGCACCCACGTGCGGCTGGTCGACGTCGCCGGCGACACCTGCGCCGGCCTGCTGCTGCACCGCGCCGACCACCCCGCCGAGCGGCTCAACGTGGCCGACACGGTCAAGCTCCAGTGGCAGGCCTACCCGGGGCCCGGCTACCTGCTGCTGTCGGACATGGGCCGGGTGCTGGCCACCATGGTCGAGGACACGTGCGGCGTCCACGACACGTTCTGCGGCACGTCCAACCGCCTCGACAACGAGGCCCGCTACGGCGACGGCGCCGCCCACGGCCCCACGCCCCCGGGGCGCGACCGGTTCGTCGTGGCGCTGGCGAAGCACGGTCTGACCGAGCGGGACGTGGCCCCCAACGTCAACCTGTTCACCGGCGTCCGCATCGAGCCCGACGGCGCCGTGACGCTGCGGGCCGGCCGCTCCCACCCCGGCGCGCACGTGGTGCTGCGGGCCGAGCAGGACCTGATCGTCACGGTGGTCGCCGTCCCCCACCGCCTCGACCCCCGGCCCGCCTACATCGCCGGGCCCGTGCGCATCACCGCCTGGCGGGGCGCGCCCGCCGGCCCGGCGGACCCCCATCGCACCGCCACCCCCGAGGCCGCCCGCGCCTTCGAGAACACCGACGAGGAGACGCGGCTGCGGGAGCCCGCCCGAGTGAGCGGAGCGAGCGACCGTGGTCCACGACGAGGTCGTGCCCGCCCGGTCGCCCTGGACCCGGCGGCTGGCGGCCGGCGACCACCTCCGCATCGTCGACCTGCGGGGCAACCAGGCGGTGGACTTCCTGGCCTACGCGGCCGCCGACCCCGTCGAGCGCTACAGCGCCCCCGACACCATCGCGGCCCAGGGCAACATCTTCCTCACCACCGGCACCGTCCTCATGACCAACCGGGGCCGGCCGCTGCTGACCATCGTCGAGGACACCTGCGGGCGGCACGACACCGTCGGCGGCGCCTGCTCGTGCGAGTCCAACACCGTCCGCTACGGGCACCACACCAAGCACCAGCACGCCTGCGTGGAGAACTTCCTCCTCGGCGGCGCCCGCCACGGCCTCGGCAAGCGGGACCTGCAGAGCAACGTCAACTGGTTCATGAACGTGCCGGTCGAGGCGGACGGCACCCTCGGCATCGTCGACGGCATCTCCGCCCCCGGGAAGGCCGTCGAGCTGCGGGCCGAGATGGACACGATCGTGCTCGTCTCGAACTGCCCGCAGATCAACAACCCGTGCAACGGCTTCGACCCCACGCCCGTGCAGATGATCGTCACCCGGCCGGCGTGAGGTGACGCCGCCCTTCTCCCGCGTGCTCGTCGCCAACCGCGGCGAGATCGCCTGCCGCATCGTCGCCACGCTGCGCCGCCTGGGCATCGGGTCGGTGGCCGTCTACGCCGCGGGCGACCGGGCCTCGGCCCACGTCGGCGCGGCGGACGTGGCCGTGGCCCTCGGCGACGGCGGGCCCGCGGACACGTACCTGGCGGTCGACCGGGTGGTGGCGGCCGCGCTCGGCAGCGGCGCCGAGGCCGTGCACCCGGGGTACGGGTTCCTGGCCGAGTCCGCCGCGTTCGCCCGGGCCGTGGAGGCCGCCGGTCTGACCTTCGTCGGACCGACCCCCGGCCAGATCGAGGCGTTCGGCGACAAGGACCGGGCCCGCGGGCTGGCCCGGGCGGCGGGCGTGCCGCTGCTGCCGGGGTCGGGGGTGCTCCCCCACCTGGAGGCGGCGGCCGCCGAGGCCGACCGGCTGGGCTACCCGGTGCTGCTCAAGGCGACGGCGGGGGGCGGCGGCATCGGGATGGCCCGCTGCGACCGGCCCGCCGACCTGGCCGGCGCCTGGGCCCGCGTCACCCGGGCCGGGGAGGCCAGCTTCGGGTCCGGGGCGGTGTTCGTCGAGCGCTTCCTCCCCGTGGCCCGGCACGTGGAGGTGCAGGTCGTCGGCGACGGCCGGGGCGGCGTGGCCGTGCTCGGCGACCGGGACTGCTCGGTCCAGCGCCGCCACCAGAAGGTGATCGAGGAGGCGCCCGCGTTCGGCCTGGGTCCCGACCTGCGGCGGGCCCTGCACGCCGACGCCCGCGCGCTGGCGGCGTCGGTCGCCTACCGGTCGGTGGGGACCGTCGAGTTCCTGGTCGACCCGGCCCGGGGCGAGCACCACTTCCTCGAGGTCAACACCCGGCTCCAGGTCGAGCACGGGGTGACCGAGGCCGTCACCGGCCTCGACCTGGTCGAGGTCATGCTGGCGGTGGCCGGGGGCGACGGCTCGGCGGTGGCGGCCGGCGACGCGCCCGCCGCCGGCCACGCGGTCGAGGCCCGGCTGTACGCCGAGGACCCCGCCCACGGGTTCCGGCCGAGCACCGGGCTGCTGACCGAGGTGGCGTTCCCGGCGGGCGTGCGGGTCGACACCTGGGTCGACGCCGGGACCGAGGTCAGCCCCCTCTACGACCCGCTGCTGGCCAAGGTGGTGGTCCGCGGCGACGACCGGGCGGCGGCGCTCGACGGCCTGGCCACCGCCCTGGCCGCCACCCGGATCGCGGGCGTCGAGACGAACCGCGAGTGGGTGGCGGCCGTGCTCGCCGACCCGGCGTTCCGGGCCGGGGACCACGGCACCGCGTCGTACGAGGCGATGCCGTTCGTCGCCCCCACGGTCGAGGTCATGGCCTCGCCCGGCGCCGTGACCGTGCAGGACTGGCCCGGCCGGCTCGGCTACTGGGCGGTGGGCGTTCCCCCCAGCGGCCCGATGGACGACCGCTCGTTCCGGCTCGGCAACCGGGTCGTGGCCAACCGCCCGGGCGCGGCGGGGCTGGAGTGCGAGGTCCACGGCCCGACCCTGCGGTTCCACCGCCCCGCGGTCGTGTGCGTGGCGGGGGCCGGCATGGAGGCCACGCTCGACGGCCGGCCCGTGCCGCCGTGGGCGCCGGTGGCGGTGGCGGCCGGGGCGACGCTCGCCTGCGGGCCGATCGCCGGGCCGGGGGCCCGGGCCTACCTGCTGGTCCAGGGCGGCATCGACGTCCCCCGGCACCTGGGCAGCCGGGCCACGTTCACGCTCGGCGGGTTCGGCGGCCACGGCGGGCGTCCCCTCCGGCCCGGCGACATCCTGCGGCTGGCGGACGACGCCGACCCGGGAGCCGCGCCGGCGCCGCTCGCCCCCGACGAGCGGCCCGACCTCGGCGCCGAGTGGGACGTCGGCGTGCTCGCCGGCCCCCACGCCGACCCCGAGTTCCTGACGCCCGAGGGCATGGACGACCTGTGCGCCACCGCCTGGGAGGTCCACTACAACTCGGCCCGCACCGGCGTGCGCCTCGTCGGCCCCCCGCCCCGCTGGGCCCGCACCGACGGCGGCGAGGCCGGCCTGCACCCGTCGAACATCCACGACACCCCCTACGGGCTGGGCGCGGTCGACCTCACCGGCGACATGCCGGTCATCCTCGGCCCCGACGGCCCCAGCCTGGGCGGGTTCGTGTGCCCGGTCACGGTGGCGGCCGGCGAGCGCTGGAAGCTCGGTCAGCTCCGGCCGGGCGACACGGTCCGGTTCCGGGCCGACCGCGGGCCGGCGGTGCTGCACCGGCGGCCCGCGGAGGGCGACCGCCCGGCCGCCACCTACCGGCGCAGCGGCGACCGCTATCTGCTCGTCGAGTACGGCGAGCAGGCGCTCGACATCGACCTGCGGGTGCGGGTCCACCTGCTGGCCGCCGCGGTCGAGGCGGCGGAGGTGGACGGCATCGTCGACGTCACGCCCGGCATCCGCTCGCTGCAGGTCCACGTCGACGGCGACGAGCTCACCGTGGGCGACGCCCTCGACCTCGTGCGGTCCCTCGACGACGGGCTGGGGGCGGGCACCGCCGTCCGCATCCCCAGCCGGGTCGTCCACCTGCCGCTGAGCTGGGACGACCCCGCCACCCGGCGGGCCGTGTCCACCTACATGCGGGTCGTGCGCGACGACGCGCCGTGGTGCCCGAGCAACCTCGAGTTCATCCGCCGGGTCAACGGCCTGCCGGACGTCGACGCCGTGCACGAGGTGGTGTTCGGTGCGTCGTACCTGGTGCTGGGGCTGGGCGACGTGTACCTGGGGGCGCCGGTGGCGACGCCGGTCGACCCCCGCCACCGGCTCGTCACGACCAAGTACAACCCGGCCCGCACGTGGACGCCCGAGAACGCCGTGGGGATCGGGGGCGCCTACCTGTGCGTGTACGGCATGGAGGGGCCCGGCGGCTACCAGCTCGTGGGCCGGACGGTGCCGGTGTGGAGCCGGCACCGCCCGTTCCGGCAGACGACCGCCGAGCGGCCGTGGCTGCTGCGGTGCTTCGACCAGATCCGGTTCCACCCGGTGGCCGCCGAGGAGCTCCTGGACCTGCGGGCCGACATGGTCGCCGGCCGGGGCGAGGTCGCGATGGTCGACACGGTGTTCGACGTCGCCGACCACCACCGGTTCCTGGCCGCGCGCCGCGGACTCGATCGCGTCGTTCCGGGAGCGCCAGCAGGCGGCGTTCGCGGCCGAGCGGCAGCGGTGGCACGACAGCGGCGAGCTGGACCGGGCGGCCCGCCTGGCGGCCGGCGGCGGCGAGCCGGACGCCGCGGACGAGCCGGGCGCCGCGCCCCCGCCGGGTGTCGCGCTGGTGGCGGCCCCGTTCGCCGCCAAGGTCGGCGACGTCGCCGTGGCCCCGGGCGCGGCGGTGGCGGCGGGCGACCGGGTCGCGGTGCTGGAGGCCATGAAGACGGAGGTCACCGTGTACACCGAGGTGGCGGGAACGGTCTCCTGGCTGGGCTGTCGTCCCGGCCAGCTCGTGACCGCCGGGCAGCCGCTCGTGGGGGTGACGCCCGGTGGGTGATCTCGACGCCGCGCTGGGGTCGCTCGGGGCGCTGCAGGAGGGGCTGCGGGCGGGGCGGTGGTCGCCGACGGAGGTGGCCGAGGCCGTCGTCGCCCGCCGGGCCGGGGGCCAGGCCGCGGCGTGGATCGACCACGTGCCCCCGGCCGACCTGCTGGCCCGGGCCGCCGGGCTGGAGCGGGAGGGCCCCGAGGGCCGGCCGCTGTGGGGCGTGCCGGTGGCGGTCAAGGGCAACATCGACGTGGCCGGCCTGCCCACCACCGCGGCCTGCCCGGGGTGGGCCGGCGGGCCGGCGACGCCGCCACGCCGAGGCCCTCGCCCGGCTGGTGGCGGCCGGGGCCCTGCCGGTCGGCACGACCAACCTCGACCAGTTCGCCACCGGGCTGGTGGGCACCCGCTCGCCCTACGGCACCCCGCACGCCCACGGCCATCCGGGCTGGGTCTCGGGCGGGTCGTCGTCGGGCTCCGCCGTCGTGGTGGCCCAGGGCGACGTGCCGGTGGCGCTCGCCACCGACACCGCGGGGTCCGGCCGGGTGCCGGCCGCCCTCAACGGCGTCGCCGCCCTGAAGGCGACCCGGGGGCGGATCAGCGCGGCGGGCGTGCTGCCCGCCTGCCGGTCGCTCGACTGCATGGCCGTGTTCGCCGCCACCCCCGCCGACGCGGCCGCGGTGGCCGGGATCATGGCCGGGCCCGACCCCGCGGACCCGTGGTCCCGGCCCGCCCCCTCCCGGCCCGGCACCAGCACCGGCGCCGAGCCGCGGCGTCGCCCGCCCCGCGTCGGGATCCCGGCCGGGGCCGGCCGCTGGTTCGCGGGCGACGACGTGGCGGCCGCCGCCCACGCCGCGGCCGAGGACGCCATGCGGCGCCTGGGCTGGGACCTGGTGGAGGTGGACGTGACCCCGTTCCGCGCCGGGGGCGAGCTGCTCTACGGCGGCGGGTTCGTGGCCGAGCGCTACGCGGCGGTCGGCGCCGCGATCCGCCGGGGCCTGCCGGGGCTCGACCCGGTCGTGGCCGGGATCGTCGAGGCCGCCGCCGCCATCCCCGCGTGGCGGGCGTTCGCCGACATCGACCGCATCCGGGCGCTCCGGTCCGCGACCCGGCCGGTGTGGGAGGCGGTCGACGCCCTGGCCCTGCCGGTGGTGCCCACCACGGTCCGCATCGGGGACGTCGCCGCCGACCCGCTCGGCACCAACGCCGTGCTCGGCACCTACACGACCTTCGCCAATCTCTTCGACCTGTGCGCGGCGGTGGCCCCCACCGGCCCCCGGAGCGACGGCCACCCGTGGGGCGTGCAGCTCCTGGCCCCGGCGTTCCACGACGACGCGGCGGCCGCGCTGGCGCACGAGCTGTGGGCGGCCACCGGCGGCGCCCCCCGGGTCCGGGTCCCCGAGGGGATGGTGGGGCTGGTGGTGGCGGGCGCCCACATGCGGGGCGAGGCCCTCGACCACCAGGTCGTCGACTGCGGCGGCACGTGGCTGGCCACCACCCGCACCGCCCGGCGCTACGCCCTCCACCTCGTCGCCGAGGACCCGCCCCGGCCGGGGCTGGTCGACGCCGGGCCGGGCGCGGGCACGGCGATCGAGGTCGACGTGTGGGCGCTGCCGCCCGAGGGCTGGTCGCGGTTCGTGGCCGCCGGCGTCGCCGGCCTGGCGGTGGGCCGGGTCGAGCTGGCCGGCGGCGCCGTGCTGCCCGGGTTCGTGGCGGCGGCCGCCGCGGGCACGGGGCGGCCCGACCTCACGCCGTTCGGCGGCTGGCGGGCGTGGCGGGCCGCGGGTGCGCCCCGCTGATATACCCCTTGTGGGTGATGCGGCCACCCGGACCGGACCGACAGGCTTGATGCCATGACGGCACCCGTCGAGTACGTGATCATCTCATTCCCCGGGAACCGGTTCTCGGGCGAGATCATGCCGGCGCTCACCGAGCTGGTCGACAGCGGCACGATCCGCATCATCGATCTGGTCTTCATCAAGAAGGACGCCGACGGCGACGTCGTCGCCTTCGAGCTCGACGCCCTCGAGGAGGGTGGCGAGCTGGGGCTCGAGGAGCTGGAGGGCGAGGCCGGCGAGCTGCTGAGCGAGCAGGACCTGGAGCTGGCGGCCGAGATCCTGGAACCGGACAGCGCGGCCGCGCTGCTGGTGTGGGAGCAGGTGTGGGCGGAGCGCATCGCGGACGCCATCCGCAACGCGGGCGGCGAGCTGGTCGCCGGGGAGCGCATTCCCCAGGACATCGTCGACGCGGCCCGCGCCGCGGCGGCATCGTGACGACGGAGGAGCAACGACAATGATGCGACAGAGGGATGCGGAGGGGCCGGCCCGGCCTGGTCGGTATGGCGGCCCGCACGGCGGTCGTCGCCGGCACCGCCACCGCGGTGTCGGGCAACGTGTCCCGCCGCCAGCAGGCCAAGGCCCAGCAGGCGGCCGATGCCCAGGCCGACAACGAGCAGCAGCAGCAGCAGGCGTACGCCCCGCCGCCGCCCCCCGCCCCGGCTCCCCCGCCCCGGCCGACGCCGGTGCGGGCGAGAGCCAGATGATCACCCAGCTCAAGGAGCTGGCGGCGCTCAAGGAGCAGGGCATCCTCACCGACGCCGAGTTCGAGGCCCAGAAGGCGAAGATCCTGGGCTGAGTCCTTGCCAAGGTGACTGGCGAGCCTCCGACGAGTTCGTCGAACGGCTCAAGCCGCGGCGAGCGACGGACGCAGCCTCAACGACTACCTGACCCGGCTCGCAGGGCCGCCACCGATCCCGCCCTCGCGGGCAGCGATCTCGAGCGGCTGCGCGAGCGCCTCGACCGGGCAGGGCTCCTGGCGCCCGCTGGCGCCCGGCGCCGCCGGCCGGACGCCGCCGCGGTGGCCGCTGCACGCCGCCGGGCGGGGAAGGGCACGCCGGTGTCCGACCTCGTGGTCTCCGACCGCCGGTGACCACCGCGGCGTTCGCCGACTCGTCGGCGATCGTGAAGCTCTACGCCCTCGGCGAGTCGGCTCGCCCACTCGCCGCGTGTCGCTGAGCCGCTGGCTCGACGATGGCCGCGGGCTCGAGGTCCTCTAGCGCGCCGACGCCCGCCAGGCCTGGAAGCCGCCGTCGAGGTCGGTGGCGCGGGCGAGGCCGAGCGTGCGGAGGGTGGCGGCCGCCAGGCTGGAGGCGTAGCCCTCGTCGCACACGAGCACCACCGGTTGGTGCGGCCCGGTCACCTCCGGCAGCCGGTGGGGGCTCGTGGGGTCGAGGCGCCACTCGAGGACGTTGCGGTCGACGACGACGGCGCCGGGCAGCTCACCGTCCCGGTCCCGCAGCTCGACCGGGCGGATGTCGACGACCAGCCCGCCCGCGGCCCGTACGGCGTCGAGGTCGGCGGGCCCGGGCCGCGGCGCGATCGCGGCCCGGGCCTGCACGAGCAGGGCGTCCACCCGGGATCCGGTGGTGGTCTCGGTCACGGCGCCTCCCGGCGGTGGGCGGGGTGCAGGGCGTACGCCCCGGCGGACGGGCCCAGCACCGGCCGCTCGGGCTCGACCGGCACCGTCGTGGTCGGGGCCAGCGTGTCGGGGTCGTAGTAGGTCATCGTGGTCAGCGGCGGCGAGTAGACGTGCAGGCTCGTGGCCGGGGCGACGGACCGGTTCACGACGTCGTGCACCATACCCACGCCGAGGTGGCGCAACCGGCCGGCCGCCAGCGTCCGCTCGACCGCGGCCCCGCCCCGCCGGGGCAGGACCTCGACCAGCTCGCCCTCGGTCACGAGGAAGGCACCCGCGGAGCCGCCGTGGTCGTGGACGTGCACCTGCTGGCCGGTGGTCCAGCCGATGACCCACACCTCGTAGACCTCGGTGGCCAGCAGCCGGACGGGCCGGCGGCCGCCCGGGTCGTGGCACACCAGCCCGCACCACAGGTCGCGGGCGGCGGCCAGCCCGCCGACGATGTCGGCGAGGACGGGCGGGGCCAGCGGCGCGGCGGACGGGGGTCGGGTGGTGAGCATCGGGGTCTCCGGGGGTCGGGGCGGCGGCCGGCGGGCACCGGAGGGGACGGTGCGCGCCGGCCGCCGCGTGGGGGTCGGTCAGGCCGGGCGGTCGCCGCGGAGGGTCACGCGGTGCATCACGCGGGCGGCGTCGCCGTAGTCGAGCGTGGCGTAGTGCATGGTCACCCGGTTGTCCCAGAAGGCGACGTCGCCGGCCTGCCACTTGTGGCGCACGGTCACCTCGGGGACCGTCATGTGCGCGTACAGCAGGTCGAGCAGCGCGGCGCCGTCCCGGGGCGGCAGGCCGACGATGTGGCTGGTGAACTGCGGGTTGACGAACAGGGACCGCCGGCCGGTCTCGGGGTGGGTGCGCACGACGGGGTGCTCGACCGGGACCAGCGTGTCGTGGGTCTCGCCGTCCCACTCGACGGTGTGGCCGGCGTCGAGGAACCCGCCGAAGGTGCGGCGGCCGTCGTGGACCGCCCGCAGGCCGTCCACGAGGCCGCGCAGGTGGTCGTCGAGGCGCTCGTAGGCGGCCTGGGTGTCGGCCCACAGCGTGTCGCCCCCGGCCTCGGGAACGACGCGGCCCACGAGGACCGACCCCGTCGGCGGCGTGGGCATGAAGGTGACGTCGGTGTGCCAGCCCTCGTCCCGGGACCGCTGCCGCGTGGCCGCGTACGCCGTGGCCGCCCGCATGCGGTGGCTGTCGAGCACGAGCACCTCGGGGTGGTCCGCCAGCGGCCCCGGGACGACCGGGTGGGCCCGGGTCAGGTCCCCGAACCGGCGGGCGAAGGCGACCTGCTCGGCGGGGTCGAGATGCTGGTCGGGGAAGAACACCACCTTGTACCGCAGCCACAGCGCCCGCAGGCCCGCGACCGCATCCGGGTCGAGCGGGCCGCGCAGGTCCACGCCCCGGATCTCGGCGCCGATCGTGCCGCTGAGCGGCCGGACGGCGAGCCCGGCGGGTCGGTCCAGGGTGGCGGTGGGCACGGTCGGCGCTCCTCGATGGGTCGGCAACAAATCTGATCGCTTTGGTCAGGATTTCTACCGGGGAGCCGTGCGACCGCACAACCCTAAATATGATCTTTTCGATCAGGATTACCAAGAAACTCTTGCAGTGAGGCCGCCACTCCCTGTAGATAACCGACTATGTCCATCGGAATTGCACGGAAGTCGGCGCTCCTGGCGCTCGCCCTCACCCTCCTGGCCACGGCCGCCTGCGGGGACGACGGCGACACCTCGACCGGCGACGCGGCGGGCGCGGACACGACGGCGGCGGACACCGAGCCGAGCGGGTCGCTCAAGCTCGGCTACTTCCCCAACGTCACCCACGCCCCCGCCATCATCGGGGTCGAGGAGGGCCTGTTCGCCGACGCCCTCGGCGACGCCACGCTCGAGACCTTCACCTTCAACGCCGGCACCGAGGCCAGCGAGGCCCTCCTGTCGGAGTCCATCGACGCCACGTTCATCGGGCCCAACCCGGCCATCAACGCCTTCGCCAAGTCCGACGGGGCGGTCACGCTGGTGGCCGGCACCACCTCGGGCGGCGCGTCGCTCGTCGTCGCCCAGGACATCGACTCCCCCGAGGACCTGGCCGGCAAGACCCTCGCCACGCCCTCGCTCGGCAACACCCAGGACGTCGCCCTGCGGGCGTGGCTGGCCGACCAGGGCTTCGAGACCGACGAGACCGGCGGCGGCGACGTCGTCCATCACCCCGCAGGAGAACGCCGACACCCTCACCACCTTCCAGTCCGGCGACATCCAGGGCGCCTGGGTCCCCGAGCCCTGGGCCACCCGGCTCGTCAACGAGGGCGGCGGCAAGGTGCTCGTCGACGAGTCCGACCTGTGGACCGACACCGACGGCCGGTTCGTCACCACCCACCTGCTGGTCCGCACCGACTACCTCGAGGAGAACCCGGCCAACGTGAAGGCGCTCATCGAGGGCCTGCTCGACGCCATCGACGAGGCCAACGGCGACGCCGCCCAGGCCCAGACCCTCACGAACGACGGCATCGAGAAGATCACCACCAAGCGCCTCGGGGACGACACCATCGCCGGCGCCTGGGAGAACCTGGAGTTCACCTACGACCCGGTGGCCGCCTCCCTGCAGAAGTCGGCCGACGACGCCGTCGAGGTCGGGCTGCTGGACCCCGTCGAGCTGGACGGCATCTACGACCTGTCGATCCTGAACGACCTGCTCGCCGAGCGGGGCGAACCCGAGGTCGACGGGCTGTGACACCCCGGCCCGCGGCGACGATCCCGGACACGTCCGGGTCCCCGGTCCCCCCGGCTCCCCCGCCGGGGGACGGGGACCGCCCGGCGGCCGTCACCGTGCGCGGGGTCAGCAAGGTGTACGGCAGCGGACGCTCGGCCGTCGCCGCCCTCGACCGCATCGACCTGGAGGTCGCCGCCGGCGAGCTGGTGTGCGTCGTCGGCGCCTCCGGCTGCGGCAAGTCGACCCTCCTCAACCTCCTCGCCGGCCTGGACGAACCCAGCGCCGGCGAGGTGCGCGTCGAGGGCCGCACCGCCCTCATGTTCCAGGAGTCGGCCCTGTTCCCGTGGCTCACGGTGGCCGGCAACGTCGACCTGGCGCTCAAGCTCCGGAAGGTGCCCAAGGCGCAGCGCCGGGACCGGGTGCGGAGCCTGCTCCAGACCGTGCGGCTGGAGCAGTTCGCCGCCCGCCGCCCCCACGAGCTGTCGGGCGGCATGCGCCAGCGGGTCGCCCTGGCCCGGGCCTTCGCCCAGGACGCCGACGTGCTCCTCATGGACGAGCCGTTCGGCGCCCTCGACGCCATGACCCGCGACGTCCTCCACGACGAGCTGGAGCGGCTGTACCGGGACCGGCACCTGACCATCGTGTTCGTCACCCACAACGTGCGGGAGGCCGCCCGGCTCGCCGACCGCGTCGTCGTGCTGTCCAGCCGGCCCGGCCGGGTCACGGACACGGTCGAGGTCCCGGTGCCCCGGCCCCGCACCATCGAGCAGCCCGAGGTGAGCGGCCTCGCCGCCCACATCACCGACCTGTTGCGCCAGGAGGTGCGCCGGCATGCCGCCGACGACTGACGTCCCCACCGACGCCGAGGTGCTGTCCCGGCTCGACGAGGACCTGGCCGGCCTCGACGCCCTGGAGCTGGCCGCCCGCGCCGAGACCTCCCGGGTCGCCCGGATCTGGCGGGCCACCTGGCCCAAGCTGGGCGCCATCGCCCTCGGCTTCGGCATCTGGCAGCTCGTCGTGTGGTCGGGGTGGCGGCCGACCTACCTGCTCCCGCCGCCGTCGGCCGTGCTCCGCGAGCTGGCCGACATGTGGTCGGAGGGGACGCTGGTCGAGGCGGTGGCCCGCACGATGCGGATGGCCGCCATCGGGTACCTCATCGCGGTGGTGCTCGGCACCGCCGTCGGCCTGGCGGTCGCCCGGATCCGGGTGCTGCGGGCCGCGTTCGGGTCGCTCATCACCGGGCTCCAGACCATGCCGTCGGTCGCCTGGGTGCCGTGGTCGATCCTGCTGTTCCAGCTGTCGGACGGGGCCATCCTGTTCGTGACCGTCATCGGCGCCACGCCCGCGGTGGCCAACGGGCTGATCAGCGGCAGCGACCAGATCTCGCCGATCCTGCTGCGGGCCGGGCGGGTGCTGGGCGCCCGGGGCCTGTCGGCCTACCGCCACGTCGTGCTGCCGGCGTCGCTGCCGGGGTTCGTGGGCGGGCTCAAGCAGGGATGGGCGTTCGCGTGGCGCAGCCTGATGGCCGGCGAGATCATCACCACGGTGGCCGGCGAGCCCAACGTCGGCGGCCTGCTGAACATCAACCGGACGCTGTCCAACGCCGAGGGCGTCATGGCCATGATGCTCGTCATCCTGGCCATCGGCATCCTCGTGGACTCGCTGATCTTCGGGACGCTGGAGCGGGCCGTGGCGCGGCGCTGGGGCCTGTCCGGCCCCGTGCGGTGAGGGTCACGGCCCGGCTGGCCTACGGCCTCGGTGCCCTGGTCGACCTGGCGGCGGCCGGGCGGCCGGTGAAGGGCGACGTCCTCGCGGGGCGCCACGGCGTGTCGAAGGGATTCCTCGAGAACATCCTGGCCGAGCTCCGCCGGGCCGGCTTCGTGGCGTCCAAGCGGGGCGGCCACGGCGGCTACTGGCTGGCCCGGCCGGCCGCGGACATCACGGTGGCCGACGTGATCCGCACCCTCGACGGCGCCGCCGGTGTCGAGCCGGCCGACCCGGTGGGACGGCCTGGATACGGTGTGGGCATCGATCTCGCAGGCCACGATGGACGCGGCCGAGGCCATCACCCTGGATACGGTGGCCGGCGGGCGTGACGTCCGGCTCACAACATGAAGCGCGATTCACCTATGGTGCAGACATGACAGATCCCGCGTCCATCGTCGACGAGCGCGTCGACAAGCTCCTGGCCGAGCTGGACCCCCGCGCCACCGACCCCGTCGAGTTCCGCCGCCGGCAGTACGACCTGGGGCTGGCCTGGGTCCACTTCCCCGAGGGGTACGGCGGCCTGGGCCTCAAGCCCGTCTTCCAGCGCCAGGTCGACGCGCGCATCTACGGCGCCGGCGCCCCGGGGCCGGGCGCACGCCACTTCTTCGGGCTCACGATGGCCGGCCCGACGATCGTGACCAACGGCTCCGACGAGCTGCGGGACCGGCTGCTCCCCCGGGCCTTCACCGGCGAGGACGCCTGGTGCCAGCTGTTCAGCGAGCCCGGCGCCGGGTCCGACCTGGCCGGCCTCGCCACCCGGGCGGTGCGCGACGGCGACGAGTGGATCGTGAACGGCCAGAAGGTGTGGAACACGCTGGCCCACATCGCCGACCGGGGCATGCTCGTGGCCCGCACCGACCCCGAGGCGCCCAAGCACAAGGGCCTCACCTACTTCGCGCTCGACATGCACGCGCCCGGCGTCGAGGTGCGGCCGCTGCGCCAGATCACCGGCGAGGCCGAGTTCAACGAGGTCTACCTCACCGATGTGCGCATCCCCGACGCCGACCGCATCGGCGACACCGGCGAGGGCTGGCGGGTGTCGATGACGACGCTGAGCAACGAGCGCACCACCATCGGCGGCGGCGGCGGTGCCCCGCCCCGGGGGTCGGGCGCCATCGCCGAGGCCGTGCGCATCTGGCAGGAGGAGGTCGCCGACCAGCGACCGGCCCTGCGCGACCGGCTGATCCAGCTGTGGGTCGAGGCCGAGGTCCTGCGGCTCACCAACGTGCGGGCCGGGCAGAACCGGCGGGCCGGCAACCCGGGTCCCGAGGGCTCGATCGCCAAGCTGAAGTTCGCCGAGGTCAACATGGCGATCTACGAGCTGTGCGTCGACCTGCTCGGCGCGGACGCCATGGTCGGCTACGAGTACGACATGCGCCGGGCCCAGCAGCTGGGCCTGACCGGGCCGGCCGGGTCGTCCCGCAAGATGTTCCTGCGGGCCCGGGCCAACTCGATCGAGGGCGGCACGTCCGAGATCCAGCGCAACATCCTCGGCGAGCGGGTGCTCGGCCTGCCGGGCGAGCCCCGGGTCGACAAGGACCTGCCCTGGTCGCAAGTCCCTCGGTAGCCGGCGTCCCCATGGGCTAGACCCCCGGGCATGCCCATCGTCGACCTCAGCCACGTCATCGCCGACGGCACCATCACCTACCCGGGGCTGCCGGGTCCGGTCATCACCGACCACCTGAGCCGGGAGGCGTCCCGGGACCGGTACGCGCCCGGGTACGAGTTCCAGATCGGCCACATCGTCATGGTCGCGAACACCGGCACCTACCTCGACACGCCGTTCCACCGGTTCCCGGACGGCCACGACCTGTCGGGCCTCGACCCCGCCCGGGTGGCCGACGTCCCCGGGGTCCTCGTCGACGGCACCGGCGACCAGGTGGTGGGCGCGGCGGCGCTGGCCGGGCTCGACCTGGCGGGCCGGGCCGTGCTCGTGCACACCGGCTGGGACCGGCACTGGGGCACCGAGCGGTACGGGGACCAGAGCCACCCGTACCTCGGCGTCGACGCGGCCGAGGCGCTGGTGGCGGCCGGCGCGGCGGTGGTGGGCATCGACTCGGTCAACATCGACGGCACCATCACGGGCGAGCGGCCGATCCACACGGCGCTGCTCGGCGCCGGCATCCCGATCGTCGAGCACCTGCGGGGGCTCGACGCCCTCGCCGGCCAGGCGTTCCGGTTCTTCGCCGTGCCGCCCGCGGTGGCGGGCATGGGCACGTTCCCGGTTCGGGCGCTCGCCGTCGTCGCGTGAGGCCCGGGGCCCGGGCCGGGGCGATCGCCGCCGTCTTCGTCGTCAACGGCGCGGGCGGGCCGGGCATCCTGCCCCGCCTGCCCGAGCGGCAGGCGGCGCTGGGCCTGTCGGACGCGGGCCTCGGCCTGGTCCTGGTCGGCCTGGCCGGGGGCGCCATGCTGGCGAGCCCGGTCGCCGGCCGCCTGGTGGAGACCGTGGGCAGCCGCCGGCTGGTGGTGGCCGCGGCGCTGGTGCTCGGCGCCAGCCTGTGGACCGCGGGCGCCGCCCCGACGCCGCTGCTGCTGGCCCTGGCGCTGGCGGTGATCGGCGCGGCCGACGCCACGATGGACATCGCGATGAACGCCAACGCCGGCGCCTACGAGCTGCGCACGGGCCGGTCGGTGATGCACCGCCTCCACGGCGCCTGGAGCCTCGGCGCGGTGGCGGGCACCCTGGTCGCCGCCGGCTGCGCGGCGCCGGGCATCCCGCTGTCGCTCCAGCTGGCGGCGATGGGCACCATCGGCGCCGCCACCGTCCTGGCGGCCCGCCACGGCCTCGTCGCCACCCCGCCGCCGCGCCCCGAGCCCGCGTCCGATGGTCTGTCGTCTCCGACCGCGGATATCCGCGGTCAGAGACGACAGACCGTGTTGCTGGTGCTGGCGGCCGCGACCGTGGGGGGCGCGGTGCTGGAGGGGGCGCCGACCGACTGGTCGGCCCTCCGGCTCGAGCGGCTCGGCACCGGCCCCGGCGTGGCCGCGCTCGGCGTCGTGGCGTTCATGGCCGGGCTGCTGGCCGGCCGGGCGGTCGGCGACCATCTCACCGACCGGTTCGGCGGGCCGGCCGTGCTGCGGGGCGGGATGGCCGTCGTCGCCGCCGGCCTGGGCCTCGGCATCGTGGTCGACCACCCGGTCGCCTTCGTCGCCGGCCTCGTGCTGGCGGGCGCCGGGACGAGCGGGTTCTTCCCGCTGGCGTTCTCCGCCGCCGCCCGGCTGCCGGGCGTGAGCGCGGGCGCGGGCGCCGCCACCGTGTCGGTGGCCGCCCGCCTCGGGTTCCTGCTGGAGCCGCCGGCCATGGGCGCCCTGTCCGAGGCGGTCGGGCTGCGCTGGGCCTTCGCCGCCGTCGCCGCGGTGGCGGTCGCCGTCGCCGTGCTCGGCCCCCGCATCATCCCCGCCGGCACCGGGACCGCACCGGCCCCGGTCGCCGACGTGCGGTCGTGGTGACGACCGGGGTCAGCCGACGGTGGCGATGCCGCCGTCCACCGGGATGACCGCGCCGGTCAGGTAGGCGCCCGCCCGGGACGCCAGGAAGATGGCGGCGCCGGCCATGTCGTCGGGGCGACCGATCCGCTTGAGCGGGGCCGACGCCGCGATCTGGTCCCCGAAGGCGTCGAGCGTGGCCGCCATCATCTTCGACTCGAACGGCCCGGGGGCGATGGCGTTGACCGTCACGGCCGGGGCCAGCCGCCGGGCCAGGTGCCGGGTGAGCTGGTGCACCGCGGCCTTCGACGCCGAGTACGAGTAGGTCTCCAGGGCGGGCACGTGGATGCCGTCGATCGAGCCGATGTTGATGACCCGCGCCGGCTCGTCGGCCGAGCCCGCCTTCTCCAGCAGCGGCGTGAGGAACTTGGTCAGGTGGAACACGCCCTTGACGTTCAGCGCCAGCACCCGCTCCCAGGCGGCCTCGTCGAACTGCTCCAGCGGCGCGCCCCACGTGGCCCCCGCGTTGTTGACGAGGACGTCGAGGCGGTCCTCCCGCTCGGCCACGGCGTCGGCCAGGCGGCGGCACTCGGCCTCGGTCGACAGGTCGGCGGGCAGCGCGACGCACTCCCCCACCTCCGACAGCTCGGCCGCCACCTGCTCGCACACGTCGGCCTTGCGGGACGAGATGTAGACCTTGGCGCCGGCCTCGACGAAACCCCGGGCGATCATCAGCCCGATCCCCCGGGAGCCCCCGGTGACGACGGCCGTCTTGCCGGCGATGGAGAAGAGGTCGCTCATGTCCGCAGCATGCCCCACCCTCCCCCCGCTGCACGAAACGGGGCCATAAGCTCACGACGCTGTTTACGGAAAAGAGGCACTGTGAACACAGCGAGCGTCATCGTCGGCATCGTCATCCTGGTCTTCATGATCTGGCTGATCGTCGACGCGGCCGGCAAGCCCACCTGGGCGTGGGAGGCCGCAGGTCAGAACAAGACCCTCTACATCGTCCTGTTCGTGATCGGCATCTTCTGCGGCCTCGTCGGCATCATCGCCGGGGTCATCTACCTGGCGTCGGTGCGACCGAAGGTGCTGGCCGCTGGGGGCGGCCCACCGCCCACGGACTCCTACTGACGCGACGGGTCACCAGGTGTCGACGGCGGGGCGCTTGCTCCCCGCCCGGCTCGGGGGGCCCGTCCCCAACAACGTGGCGACCCAGCGGCGACTGTCCGCTGGGTCGATCACGTCGTCGATCTCGAAGTGGGACGCCGAGTTCAGCGCCTTGCCGTGCTCGTAGGCGGACTCGACCATCGACTGGAACACCCGCTCGCGCTCGTCGTCGTCGTCGATGGCGGCCAGCTCGTTGCGGAACCCCAGCCGCACCGCGCCCTCCAGGCCCATGCCGCCCAGCTCTCCGGTGGGCCAGGCGACGCAGAACAGCGGGGCCTTGAAGCTGCCGCCCGCCATCGTCTGGGCGCCCAGCCCGTACGCCTTGCGCAGGATGATGGTCCCGAACGGCACGTCGAGGCTGCCGCCGGTGACGAACAGCCGGCTGGCGTGGCGGACGAGGCCGGTGGCCTCGGCGTCGGGCCCGACCATGATCCCCGGCGTGTCGCACAGGAACAGCAGCGGCAGGTCGAACGCGTCGCACAGCTGCAGGAACCGGGCGGCCTTGTCGGCCCCGTCGCTGTCGATGGCCCCCGCCAGGTGGGCCGGGTCGTTGGCGACGATGCCGAGCGGGTGGCCGTCGACCCGGGCCAGCGCGGTCACCATCCCCTTGCCGAAGCCCCGGCGTAGCTCGAGCACCGAGTCGGTGTCGGCCAGCCCCCGGACCACGGCCCGCACGTCGTAGACGCGCCGGCGGTTCTCGGGGATGAGGTCGCGCAGGGCGGTCTGGTCGGCGCACGTCCCGCCGGGCCGGTGACCGGCGAAGTAGGAGAGGTAGCGACGGGCGACCTCGACCGCCTCGGCCTCGTCCTCGACCACCACGTCGACCACCCCGTTGGCCGCCTGGACGTCGAGCGGGCCGATGTCCTCGGGCGCGAAGGTGCCGAGCCCGCCGCCCTCGATCATCGCGGGGCCGCCCATGCCGATGTTGGCCCCGCGGGTGGCGATCACGACGTCGCTCGACCCGAGGATGGCGGCGTTGCCGGCGAAGCACCGCCCCGACGCGATGCCGACCCGGGGCACCAGCCCGCTGAGCCGGCCCCACAGGTAGAACGCCATGGTGTCGAGGCCGGACACGCCGGGGGCGTCGGTGTCGCCGGGCCGCCCGCCGCCGCCCTCGGCGAAGAACACGACGGGCAGGCGCCGGCGCTCGATGACCTCGAACAGCCGGTCCTTCTTGCGGTGGTTCTGGTAGCCCTGCGTGCCGGCCAGCACCGTGTAGTCGTACGACAGGACGGCGGTCGGCACGCCGTCGACGGTGGCGACGCCGGCCACGAGGCCGTCGGCCGGGGTGCGGGCGATCAGCTCGTCGACGCTGCGGCGGCGGCGCTGCGCGGCGATGGCGAGGGGTCCGTACTCGACGAGCGACCCGGGGTCGACGAGGTCCTCGACGTTCTCCCGTGCGGTCCGCTGCCCGGTGCGCCGCCGCCGGGCGACGGCCTCGGGGCGGGCCTCGTCCAGCCCGGCGGCGTGCCGGGCCACGACCTCGGCCAGGTCGGCGCGCACGGCGGCCGGAGCGTCGCCGGCCGCCGCCTCACCGCGGCCGGACGCGCCGCCGCCGTCGCCACCGCCGGCCGGACCCGGCGTCCCGGCGGCGCCGGCCATGACGACCGCGAGCAGGTCGCCCGCCTGCACGGCGTCGCCCTCGGCCACCCGCACCTCGCTGACGGTGCCGGCGACGCCGGCCTCGATGGCGTACTCCATCTTCATCGACTCGAGCACGACCACCGTGGTGGCGGCCTCGACCGGGGCGCCCACCGCCCGCTCGACCCGTGCCACCGTGCCTGTCAGCGGGGAGACGACCTCTGCCATGACCGCCCTGTCTAGCGGGCCGCAGTGCCAGGATGGTCCCGATGGATGTCCCGATCGCCGACCGCCACGACGTCGAACGCGCCGCATCATCGGTGTACGGCACCATCGTCGCCAGCAGCGTGCTGGCGGCCGGTGCCTACCACCTCTCCATCGCGCAGCTGTGCCTGGCCGTGGTGGTGACCGTCGTCGTGTACTGGCTGGCCGAGATCTACGCGCAGGTCCTCGCCAGCCGGGCGCTGGCGGCGCCGCGCCACCTCCGCGAGGAGGTGCGGGAACATGCCATCCACCACTGGCGCATGGTGACGGCGTCGTTCATCCCGCTGGCCGCCCTCCTCGCGGCCGCCGCGCTCGGCGCCGACGAGCCCGACGCCGTCATGGCGGCCTTGGTGCTCACCACGCTGATGCTGGCGGTGCTGGGCTGGGTCGCCGCCGGCCGGGCAGGGATGCGGGCGTGGCACCGGCTCGCGGCCGCCGCCGCGAGCAGCCTCGGCGGGCTCGTGATGATCGGGCTGAAGTTCGCCCTGCACTGAGCGTCTACGACGCCGGGCACACGACCTGGCGGAGCACCCAGCGGACCGTCGACTGCCCGGGCCCGGCGTCCACGAGCGCGGCGAGGCCGGCCGCGACCCGGTGCAGGTGCGGCCCGTCGGAGATCCCGTGGCTGAGCGCCGTGTCCCGCCAGGTCACGAGGTTCATGCCGAACATCCGGGCCGCCACCGACGTGTCGACGTCGACGTCCACGCACCGGCCCCCGAGCGGCGCCAGCAGCGGCCCCGCGTACATCGCCCCGCCCTGGGTGGCCACGACCGCCACCACCAGCTCCTCGTAGTCGCGCAGCACACCGGGCGGCGGGTCGATCACCTCCACCTCGTCGAGCACGAGCACGCCCCCCGGACGCAGCTGGGTCAGCCACCGCTCGGCCACCGCCAGCGGGTCCGGCAGGTGGGCCAGCAGCAGGCGGCCGTACACCAGGTCCGCGGGCGTTCCCGGCAGCGGGACGGCGGTGACGTCGGCGTGCACGTAGCGCACCGCAGGGTCGGGCGTCGCCGCCCGCGCCGCCGCCACGGCGCGCTCGGACCCGTCGACCCCGACCGTCTCGCCGGGCCGGGCCACCTCGGCCACCAGGCGCGTGCTGTGCCCGGCGCCGCACCCGAGGTCGAGCGCGGTGCCCACCCCCGGCGTGACCGCCGACGCCAGCAGCGCCCGGGACGTCGGCTCGAACACGTCGGCGGCGATCGCCATGCGCCGCAGCGCCAGGTCGCTGTCGCCGAACGTGTAACGGCCGGTCACGACGCGGACGCTAGGCCACGGTCCCCGCCGCGCGCAGCGCGATTCGCTCCTCCGGGCCGTAGCCCAGCTCGGCCAGCACCTCGTCGGTGTGCTCGCCCGGTGCCGGCGGGGGGCGGTCGAGGGTGGCCGGCGTGGCGCCGAACCGGGGCGCCGGCGCCGGCTGCGGGACGCCCTCGACCTCGACCACGGTGCCCCGGGCGACCAGGTGGGGGTCCGCGAGGGTCTCCTCCGTCGTGAGCACCGGGGCGACGCAGGCGTCCCGGCCGGCGAAGTGGGCGACCC
The DNA here is from genome assembly GCA_963759225.1 of uncultured Acidimicrobiales bacterium. GTDB lineage: Bacteria > Actinomycetota > Acidimicrobiia > Acidimicrobiales > VFJN01 > ZC4RG19. The sequence goes on from CAVWYL010000008.1 coordinate 418,242, forward strand.
ACTCGTCCCGGGTGCGGCTGGCGAACGCGGCCGTGAACCGGGCCCGCAGACCGGGCCAGTTCGCCGGGTCGTTCTGGGCGCCGACCTCGGCGGGATCGATCCCCAGCCCCGCGAGCAGGGCGGCGAAGAACTGCGGCTCCAGCGCCCCGACCGCCACCCAGCGACCGTCGGCGCAGGCGTAGCTGTCGTAGTACGGCGCCCCCGAGTCGAGCATGTTCGTGCCCCGCTCGTTCGTGAAGTAGCCCGACCGCAGCGCCATGAAAAATGGCGCCATCAGCAGGGCCACGCCGTCGACCATCGCCGCGTCCACCACCTGGCCCACGCCCGTCCGCTGGGCGGACAGCACGGCCGAGACGACGCCGAGCGCCAGCAGCATCCCGCCGCCGCCGAAGTCGGCCACGAGGTTCAGCGGCGGCGTCGGCGGCTGCCCGGCCCGGCCGATGTGGGCCAGCGCGCCCGCCACCGCCGCGTAGGTGATGTCGTGGCCGGCCTCGGCCGCGTAGGGCCCCTCCTGCCCCCAGCCGGTCATGCGCCCGTAGACCAGCCCGGGGTTGCGGGCGAGGCAGGGCTCGGGCCCGACGCCCAGCCGCTCCGCCACCCCGGGGCGGAACCCCTCGATCAGGGCGTCGGCCCCGCCCGCGGCCCGCAGCACCACCTCGGCGCCCTCCGGCCGCTTCAGGTCGACGGCGACCGACCGGCGGCCCCGGTTGAGCACGTCCATGCGGGCGACGGCGTTGGGCACGCCGGGCCGGTCGACGCGCACGACGTCCGCACCGAGGTCGGCCAGGACCATGGCGGCGAACGGCGCCGGCCCGATGCCGGCCAGCTCGACGACCCGCAGCCCCGCGAGCGGGCCCGCCATCAGCGCCGGGCGCCCTCGGCGGCCAGGATGCCGCCCAGGCGCACGAGCTGGCGGCTGGCGCCACCCAGCGACAGCTCGAGCTGCTTGGCCAGCAGGAAGTACCGGTGCAGCGGGTAGTCCCGGTCGACGCCGACGCCGCCGTGCAGGTGGGAGGCGGCGTGCACCACCCGCTGGCCGCCGGACGCCGCCCAGTACTTCGCGACCGCGACCTCGCGGGCGGCGGGCATGCCGGCGGACAGCCGCCAGGCGGCCTGGAGCATGGTCAGGCGCACCGCGTGGGCGTCGACGTAGGCGTCGGCCGCCCGCTGGCCCACGGCCTGGAACGTGGCGATGGGCCGGCCGAACTGCTGGCGCGCCGACGTGTACTCGCCGGTGAGCCGCACGGCCTCCGCGGTCACGCCCGCCATCACCGCGCACTGGGCGACGGTGGCGTGCTCGATCAGCCAGGCGAGCGCCGTGCCGGCGTCGTCGACCGGCCCCAGCACCGCGTCCGCGCCGAGGGCGACGCCGTCGAGCGTGACCAGGGCCTCCGGGGTGCCGGTCGTCGTGTCCTGCCGGGTGCGGTCGACGCCGGGGGCGTCCGCCGGCACCAGGAACAGGGCGACGCCGCCCCCGGTCGTGGCCGCGGGCACGACGATCGTGTCGGCCACCAGGCCCGCCGGGACGTTGGTGCGGGTGCCGTCGAGCACCCAGCCGTCGCCGTCGGGCCGGGCCGTGACGGTCGGCTGGGTCGGGTCGCCGTGGGGCTCGACGAGGGCGGCGGTCAGGACCGTGGTCCCCGCCACCAGGCCGGGCAGCAGGGCGGCCTGCTGGTCGGCGGTCCCCCACCTGGCCACGGGGAGTCCGCCGAGGGCGAGCGCGGCCAGCGCCGGGACCGGTGCGGCGCGGCGGCCGACCTCCTCGAGCACGAGGCTCAGCTCGAGGACGGTGAGGCCGGCACCGCCGTGGGCCTCGGGCACCGCGATGCCCAGCAGGCCGGCGCTCGCCATGGCCGCCCACAGGTCGCGGTCGAAGCGCAGGTCGTCGGCGTGCTCGACGGCCCGGATCGCCTCGGGCGTCGCCTTGTCGCCCAGCAGCTTGGCCGCCACGTCGATGGTGGCCTGCTGCTCCTCGGTCAGATCGAAGTCCACGTCCGTCCCCTACCTCTTGGCCATCGGCATGCCCATGCCGAAGGCGGCGATCAGGTCCCGCTGCAGCTCGTTGGTCCCGCCCCCGAAGGTCAGGATCAGCAGGCTGCGGTACATCTGCTCCAGCCGGGAGCCGAGCACGGCGCCGGGCGTGTCCTCGCCCAGGTAGGCCCGCTCGCCGATCACCTCCATCAGGAGGCGGAAGCTGTCGAGGTAGTGCTCGGTGCCGAACACCTTGATGGTGCTGGCGTCGGCCACCGGCAGCTCGTCGCGGGTGGCCGCCCACGCCACCTTCCAGTTGGCGAGGCGCAGGAACTCGAAGCCGGCGTAGGCGGTGGCCAGGTTGAGCCGGACCCACTCCTGGTCGATGACCCGGCGGCCGTCGGGCAGCTTCGTGGCCCGGGCCCACTCGATGGTCTCGTGCAGCATGTGCTCGGCCATCCCCGGGCTGCAGAGCGTCACCCGCTCGTGGTTGAGCTGGTTGACGATGAGGTTCCAGCCCTGGTTCTCGCCCCCGACGAGGTTGGCGGCGGGGACCCGGACGTCGTCCCAGTAGACGGAGTGGATGTCGTGGGACGACAGCAGGTTGAGCCGGGTGCGCTCGATGCCGGGGGCGTCCATCGGGGCGATGAACAGCGAGATGCCGCGGTGGCGGCTGTCCTCGTCGCCCGTGCGGGCCGCCAGCCAGCAGTAGTCGGCGTCGCCGGCGAGGCTGGTCCACATCTTCTGGCCGGTGACGACGTAGTCGTCGCCGTCGCGGACGGCCCTGGTGCGCAGCGAGGCGAGGTCGGTGCCGGCGCCGGGCTCGCTGTAGCCGATGCAGAAGTGGATCTCGCCGCGGAGGATGCCGGGCAGGAACCGCTGCTTCTGCTCGTCGTTGCCGAACTGCATGATCGTGGGGGCGACGGAGTTGATGGTCAGCATCGGGACCGGCGCGCCGGAGCGCATCGACTCGTCGAAGAAGATGAACTGGTCGATCGGGCCGCGGCCCTGGCCGCCGTACTGCTCGGGCCAGCCGATGCCGAGCCAGCCGTCCGCGCCCATCTGCTCGACCACGCGGCGCATGACCGGTCCGATGCCCTCGGCCCGCCGGAGCTGGGCCCGGGTGTCGTCGTCGAGCAGGTCGTCGTAGTACGCCCGCAGCTCGCTGCGGAGCGCCTCCTCGGTGTCCGTGTAGGCCAGGTGCACGTGTCCTCCAGCTCCGGTCGTGCCCAGTATGGACCGGGAACGAGAACGCGTTCTACCCGGCGGGCCGGGGCGGCGTCCCCGCCCCTCGCCCTACCCCTCGCTCCCGGTCCCGTCCGGGGCGTCGGGCTCGTCCTCGGTGCCGCCCCGCAGCGGCTCGAGGGTGCACGACCAGGCACCGGTGTCCGCGCTCGGCCGCTCGTCCATGTGGTCGACCCGGCAGCGGACGTCGTTGACCAGCAGGCCCCACGACAGCGCCGGCTCGAAGGTGGCCCCCCGGCTGGCGTCGGGCCGGTCGGGCGCGAAGAGGCGGACGGTCACGATGCCGTTGAGCGCGACCGCGGCGACGAGGAGCCAGAGGTACGGCCGCCGGTTCCGGTCCGAGGCCGCGATCCACAGCACGAGGGTCAGCATGCTGGGCAGCAGGTGGGCGGGCTTCCACGGGAAGAGGAAGAACATCGCCTGGGTCGCCGCGAATCCGAGCGCACCGAACCGCACGAGCGGATCGACGTTCCAGCGCCGCAGCGACCGCACCAGGGCCGGCACGGCCAGCGCGACCACGACGATCATCGCGATCCCCGCCACGCCGAACTCCTTGACGCCGAAGCGCCCCAGGTTGTTGGCGAACCCGTTCCAGCTCTCGGTGTGCTCCAGGAACCCGAGCGTCCGGTCGAACGACAGCCACGCGGGCACGAACAGCAGGGCGGCCAGCGGGACCGTCACGGCCCCCGCCACCAACGACCGGCGCCGCGCCGACCGGTCCCAGGCGTCGGCCAGCAGGAACGCCCCGATCAGGACGACGGTCGACGTCCGGCTGCCGATCGCCAGGGCGAACATCACCCCGGCCACGACCGGCCGGTCGCGGATCTGGGCGAGCGCTCCCCACACGAACAGTGCGAGCGCCCACACGAAGTCGCCGGTCGACGTGCCGGCGATCAGCACGATCGGCGAGGCCAGGAACGCCAGCGCCACCACGTCGCCGTTGTCGTGACCCCACGCCCGCACGAGGCGGGCGCACCCGACCACGGTGGCCGCCAGGGCCAGTGCCGTGACCAGGTTGACGACGACGTGCCCCAGCGGGGAGAGCACAGCGACGACCGCCTCGACCACCGGCACCCCGGGATTCCGTGACGGGGCGTAGTCGAGGTCCCGGATGCGCTCACCGGCGTCCAGCAGGTAGCCGGTGTCGATGTCGGTCCCGTAGCCCCACCAGATCAGGGGCAGCGTGACCGCAGCCGTGATGACCAGCAGCGCCCGGTCGGTCAGCGGCGACCCATCGTGCTCGGGGCCGTCAGCCGGGGACCGCCGCTTTGTCGACAACATGCCGTTGTGCAAGGTAGCGCCGCACCCGGCAACCGGGCGTCACCGGACCAGGCCCGCGAGCCCGACGGTGTCCGGGCAACCGGCCCCCGGCCCCACCGATGTCACCGATCCCGCGCCGTCATCTGCGGCCTGCGCCCTCGTCCCCGAGCCCCGCCGCCACCGTGACGGGCACCGCCGCCGGTGCCGGCACCCGCCCGGGCACCGACCCCTGCGCCGACCCCGACCGATGTGACGGCGGCGCCCCCACCAACGCCCGCAGCGCACGCACCACGGTCGCCTCGTCGACGGCCGCAGCGTCGAGCCGGAACGACATCTCCAACCCGATCAAGGTGCTCACGATCACCGTGGCCACACCTGCGGAGGGACCCGGCAGATCGATCAGCCCCTCGGCGGCCCACGCGTCCAGGGCAACGGCCAGCGTCGCGAACTCGGCGCGGTACCGCTCGCCCAGGCGGGCCCGGGCCGCATCGTTGCCCGGGCGGGTGGCCCACACCCACACCTCGTGCTCGAACTGGACCCAGTCCCGGGCGGCCGCCGGCGGCCGGGAGAAGTTGCGCCACAGCGCCGCCAGCCACTCGTCGAGCGAGGAGGCCGCCTCCATGTCGGCCAGCATGCTCTCGGCCACGAGGTCCTTGGACTCGTCCAGCAGGGCGACGATGAGCCCGTCCTTGCTGCCGAACTGCCCGTACAGCGAGCCCGACGTACGCTGGGCCCGCTCCGCGATCGTGTCGACGGACGCTCCCTCGATGCCCTGCTCGGCGATAGTGGACCGAGCCGCCGAGAGCAGGCGGGCCCGGGTCTCGACGCTGCGTGCCTGACGGGCCCGGGGCATGCCGACCAGCGTAGACACGAACCGTAACGTGCGCTACAAACAGTGGCCACAGCCGCCGGGGACGAGGGGACACGATGGAGTTCAACCTGGCCGATCTGTTCGAGCACTCCGTCGACAACTTCGGCGAGCGCGAGTACCTGGTGGCCGACGGGCGCCGGCGCACGTACGCCGAGATGGACGCCCGGGCGAACCAGCTGGCCCATCACCTCGCCGACCAGGGCATCGGCCCGGGCGACCACGTGGGCATCTACGGGGTGAACTCGGTCGAGTGGATCGAGAGCCTGTGGGCGATCTTCAAGCTGCGGGCCGTGTGGATCAACATCAACTACCGCTACGTCGAGGACGAGCTCGCCTACCTGTTCGGCAACGCCGACCTCAAGGCGCTGATCCACGACGCCGCGTTCACCGACCGGGTCGAGGGCGTCGCCGGCCAGATGCCCGACCTTCGCCACCGTCTCGTCATCGGCCACGACTACGAGGACGCCCTCGCGACCTGCTCGCCCGAGCGGGACTTCGGCCCCCGGTCGGGCGACGACCGCTACATCCTCTACACGGGGGGCACGACCGGCATGCCCAAGGGCGTCGTGTGGCGCCATGCCGACGTGCTGTTCGCGCTGGGCGGCGGCATCGACATCCTCTCCGGCGAGCGGGCCCAGGCGCCGGAGGACCTGGTCGCCCGCGGCAAGAAGATGGGCTTCGCCCTCACGTTCCTGCCCATCGCGCCGCTCATGCACGGAGCGACGCAGTGGGCGGTGATGGGTCAGAGCTTCCTGGGGCACCGTGTCGTGCTCATGGGGCAGTTCGACCCGCACGAGGTGTGGCGCCTGGTCGAGGCCGAGGGCGCCAACTCGCTGATGATGACGGGCGACGCCATGGCCCGCCCACTGGTGGAGGCGCTGGACGTCGAGCCGAGCAAGGACCGGGACCTGTCGTCGCTGGTGTCGCTCTCGTCGACCGCCGCCATCTTCTCGCCGTCGCTGAAGGACCAGTACCTCGAGCGCTTCCCGAACCTCGTCATCACCGACGCCGTCGGATCGTCGGAGGGCGGCGCCAACGGCATCGTCATCGTCGAGAAGGGCAAGACGGCCATGCGCGGCGGCCCGACCGTGTCTCCCGTCGAGGGGACGGTGGTGCTCGACGACGACCTCCGGCCGGTCGAGGCCGGCTCCGGCGTCATCGGACGGGTCGCCCGCAGCGGCGACATCCCCGTCGGGTACTACGGCGACCCGGCCAAGACCGCCGAGACCTTCGTCGTGGTGGACGGCACCCGGTACGTCATCCCCGGCGACCTGGCCATGGTCGAGGCGGACGGCGCGGTGACGCTGCTCGGCCGCGGCTCGCAGTCGATCAACTCCGGCGGCGAGAAGATCTTCCCCGAGGAGGTGGAAGCGGCGGTGAAGTCGCACCCTGCGGTCTACGACGCCGTGGTGGTGGGCGTGCCCGACGAACGCTGGGGCCAGCGGGTCGCGGCGGTGGTGCAGCCGCGCCCCGGAGAGACGCCGGATCTCGCCTCGGTGCAGGACCACTGCCGCACGAAGATCGCGGGCTACAAGGTGCCGAGGGAGCTGCATCTGGTGGATCAGATGCAGCGCTCGCCGAGCGGCAAGGCGGACTACCCCTGGGCGTCGAGGGTGGCCAAGGGCACCGGGGCCGCGCCTGGCGGGTCGCCGCCGGCCGACCGGCCGGGTCCTCAGGACGCAGACCAGGCGCGTCACGGCACGGCTGACGGGTCGGGCGCAGCGTGGCCCCCGAGGGCCCCGTGCAGGTCCAGCTCGCGCGCGGTCGGCGCGGCGGCGCCGGCATGCCAGCCTGCGGCGTCGTTGGCGGACACCCGCGTCCTGCCCACCGACGGGTACGCATCGTCCACCGCGGCATCGGCCGCCTCGCTGCGGCGGGCCAGCGCCGGCAGCAGCGAGGCGCTCCGCCGGGCGGCGTCGGCGGTGACGGCCTCGGCCGCCTCGCGCAGGCGGGCGCCGATGCGCCCGGCGAACGCCACCAGGAACGACTGCCGGAACGAGCGCGTGCGTCCCGCCGACGGCGTGACCCTGCCCATACCGCCGGCCTCGACGACCATCGCCCGCGTGGCCTGGACCAGCAGCGACGTGTAGAGCAGCTCGACCGCGTCGAGGTCGCCCTCGTCGCCGAACACCGTGGCGAAGCCCCACACCTTGGACCACACGGCCCGGCACCGGTTGGCATCCGCGACCGCGGCCAGCAGCAGGTAGCGCGGCCCGGCGTACGGATCGTCGATGCCGATGCGCCGACCCCCCACCCGGGGCCCGCCGCGCCCGGCATCGAGCGCCACCTGGTCGATGGCGTGACGGGTCATCAGCTGCTGGGCCTTCGAGGTCAGCGCCTCGGCCTCCTCGGGGAACGTGGTGGACTCGGCCTTGGCCAGCAGGGCCGTCACCTTGTGCAGCACGCGGGGATCGGCCCCGACCGCGGCCCGCGCACCGCGAGCCTGCCGCGGTGCCGGGTCGCCCGGTGCCGGACCCAGGTGCGGCAGGCGGGGCAGCCGCCGGAGGGCGGCCAGGGTCTCGATGGCGATCGCCACGCCGGCGACCCGGTCGACGCCGGGCGCCACGACCCACTCACCGGGGCGGGCCTCGTCGGCGGCGGTGCCGGTCGCGCCGATGGCGTCGAGCTGTCGGCGCCACCGGGCGGCCATCTCGACGGCAGGATGCCGGCGCGCCTCGCAGCCGATGGCGTCGGCCACCAGCCGGGCGTGGGGTCGCCCGTGGAGGCGGGCCATGGCCCTGTGCACGTCGGCCGGCTGCCATCCCAACGACCAGGCCCGGGCCACGGCGTCGGCCAGCGCGCGGGCGAGAGCGCGGTCGACCGTCCGGTGGTCCGCCTCGGCACCCGGCGGGGCGCCCGACCCCGGTGCGACCCCGGCGGCGAGCGGCTCGACCAGGTGGGACGCCGGCGGCCCCACCGCCAGCCCGCACGACGCGACGGCAGCCTCGATCGCGGCATCGACCTGGTGCGAGCGCAACCCCCGGGCCCGGCCGGGTCGCGCGGCGCGGGAGTGGTCACCGTGTCCGTCGTGCGACCGTTCCTGCTTGCGCTGGCGCTTGCCCATCGCCCCATCCTCTCCGAATCGAGTGCCCGGCACCGGCGCCGTGGCATGCGAACGAATGTACGTGTCGGGTGTGACGTCGAAGCCTCGGGGAGCCGGATCGGGCCGAGTCGTCACAGGATCGTCATGATCGTCGACTTGGCGAACACATGTTCGTGGTGCCACACTTCGCTCCATGAAGCGCATGCGGTGGGAACGCCGCCCGGCAGGTGTGGCATGAGAGTTCGATCAGGGCAGGCCGAGCTGGCCTGCGACGTGTTCGGTGCGGCGAGCGACGATACGCGCCCGGGCGTGGTGCTGCTGCACGCGGGGGTCGCCGATCGACGGGGCTGGCGGGCGCTCGCGTCCGGCGCTCGCGGCCGACCACCGCTGTGTGGCGTTCGACCGTCGGGGCTTCGGTGACACCAGCTACGAGCCGGAGCCGCACTCCTCGGTGGACGACACGCTGGCGGTCCTCGACGCGGCAGGCATCGACCGGGTGGTGGCCGTCGGCAACTCGATGGGCGGGCGGGTGGCGCTCGACCTGGCCCTCGGCCATCCGGAGCGGGTGGCGGCCCTCGTGCTCATCGGCACCGCGGTGCGGGGCGCTCCCGACCCGGGATCCGTGTCGGCCCCGCTCGACGCCCTGGTGCGGGCCATCGACGCGGCCGAGGAGGCGGGCGACCTCGACGAGGTCAACCGCCTCGAGGCCCGCCTCTGGCTCGACGGCCCCGACGCGCCCGAAGGCCGGGTCGGCGGCGCGGCGCGTGAGCTCTTCCTCGACATGAACGGCCGGGCGCTGGCGGCGGCCGATCCGGGGCCCGACGCGCCCCTGGCACCGGCATGGGACGAGGTCGAGCGGATCGACGTCCCGGTGCTGCTGGCGGTCGGTGAGCTCGACCTCCCGCACGTGGTCGAGCGGTCGGCGGTGCTGGCCGCTCGCCTCCCCCGCGGCCGGCTCATCGTGCTGGGCGGGGTGGCCCACCTGCCCACGGTCGAAGGCGACGACGCCTTGGTGGCCGAGGTGGTCGACTTCCTGGCGCGGCGGGAGGTGGGGAGGTGACCCGTCAGCGCGGCCCGAGCAAGGTCGGGTCGAGGTCCGACGCGGCGGCCGCCAGGCCCTCCGGGTCAGCCGTGGCGACACCCGCGGTGAACGGCAGCGCAGCCCGTGCGGCCCGCCTCAGCCAGCCCAGCGCGAGGCGGCCGTGGCTCGGCTCGACCTCGGGGTCCACGGGAAGATGCGAGACGATCTGCACCGAGGCCCGGCGCACGCGTTCGAGATCGGGCTCGACGGCGGCGGCGCGGGCGCGGTGGACGAGGTGGGAGGCGACCATGCCCGAGCTCGTCTGCGCCCCGGGATACCGATGCGACGAGCGCGGGAACCGCGGTGGCCAGCAGCCACAGCGGGCTCTTCTTCGCCACGACCTTCACGACCTTGAACCGGCTGAGCAGGCGTACGGCGACCGCGGCGGCCGTGGCACCGGCCAGGGCGGGGGCCGGGGGCCGATCGCTCAGCGCCTTGGCGAGGGCGTCACGGTCGGCGATCGGGGGACGCCTGGTGGCGGCGTTCTCGACCACGCGGCGGCTGAGCGACCGGGCGGCCCGTTCCAGGGCATCGCTGAGTCCGGCCGCCGAGATCGTGCCGGCCCGCGCCACGGCGTCGACGGCGCTGCGGACGACGCCCGTGACGCCGGCGGAGACGCTGCCGTCATCCTGGGGGATCGACGGGTGCCTCGGCGCCGCGGTCGAGCGCGGCGCCGGTCCCCTCGGTGGCCATGTCAGCGGCGCGCGGGGTGACGGCCTTGACGTCAGCGGTGTCGTCGGTGTTGGCGGCCATGGCCGTGGTCCTCCGCAGTCGGGGCCGAGACGTTCGGCGCTGGCGTCAGGTGTACCCGGTGGCGGCGGCCCGCACACGACGGACGTGCCGGCGAGCCCGCCCATGGCGGCGTGGCCCTCAGGCGACGGCGAGGAAGTCGAGGATCTCCGGCAGCGCCGCAGCGTCCTGCAGGAAGAACGTGTGCCCGCCCTCGTACAGCCGCAGTTCGGCCCCCGGCACCCGGGAGGCGATGGCCTCGCCGTTGGCCACGGGGGCGATGCCGTCGTACCGGCCGCTCGCCACCAGGGTCGGGCAGCTGATCCGCTCCAGCCGGTCGACGACGTCGTGGTGGCGGCGGGCGTCGAGCTGGGCCAGCTCACCCCGGCGACGCTCGGCGGCCTCGGCCGGCGCGAGCTCGCCCGCGGCCCCTGCCGCGGCGCGGCGGCGGGTGAGCATGTCGACGACGGCGCGGTCGGCCGGGTGGGACGCCAGCCACTCCGGCGTGAACCGGGTGTCGGTGACCGCAACCATGCGGGCGGCGCGCTCGTCGTCCGGCAGGTCGGCCAGCTCGTGCAGCGGGTACGACGAGGCGCCGGCGCCGCCCGGCGACGTGCAGGCGAGCACGAGGCGCTCGACCCGATCCGGCCAGGTGACCGCCAGCTCCTGGGCGACCATGCCGCCGAAGCTGATGCCGAGCACCCGGCACGACGACCACCCGGCGGCGTCCAGCACGGCGGCCGCGTCCGCCGCATACTGCGCCATCGTGTACGGAGCCCGGGGGCACCGACGTGCGGCCGAGGCCGCGCTGGTCGTGGGCCAGCACGTCGAACCGGCCGGCCAGCACGTCGACCAGCGGGGCCACGGTGGCCAGTGTCTGGCCCGAGCCGTTGAGGAACAGCAGGGGCGGACCCTCACCGCGGCGCTCGACGTATATCTCGATACCGTGGGCTTCCACGAGCGAGCTCATTGCCGAGTTCCTAGCGCAGGATGGTCGCCATGGGCATCAACCGTCTCAACCACGCTGTCCTCTACGTCCGGGATGCCGACCGCACGGCCGCCTTCTACGAGGACGTCCTCGGCTTCTCCCGGGTGACGATGGGTGGCGGCGAGCCGATGCGGGGGGCCGTGTTCCTCCAGGCGCCGGGGTCGACGAACGACCACGACCTGGGCGTCTTCTCGATCGGGTCGGAGGCGGGTCCGTCGCCGGCGGGGCGGTCGACCGTGGGGCTGTACCACCTGGCCTGGGAGGTCGACACCCTCGACGACCTCGAGCAGCTGGCCGGCGCGCTGTCCGAGCGGGGGGCTCTGGTGGGCGCGAGCGACCACTCCACCACCAAGAGCCTGTACGCCAAGGATCCCGACGGCATCGAGTTCGAGGTGGCGTGGGTCGTGCCCGCCGACCGGCTCGACGAGGCGACGCTGGCGGGCCGGTCCAGCATCCGCCCGCTCGACCTCGAAGCGGAGAAGGCCCGCTACGGCGCGCACACTCCCGGCGGCATCGGCATCTCGCGGCCGGCTCCGGCGTGACCTGAGCAACCCGACCGGCGAGAGCGGGTCACCTCCCGTCGGGGCGGCGATGCGGTGAAAACCGACCACGCGTCGGGCCGCCGCCGTTGATACATTGCGGTCACCAGAGAAGGGAGGTGGTCCAAACATGAATGACGGTAGTTCTGGGACCCTGGAGGTGGCTGGCCGCTGAGCGGTTAGTCGGACCACTTGGTGGAGTCCAACCAGTCCACCACCTGCTGGACTGCTGGGGATTCGTCCCTCCCGGCACACAATCGGTCGAGCAGGGATCTTCCGATTTCTGAGCGTGGGGAGGCTTGCGGGCCTCCCCACGTTCGCGTCAGCCGAAGAGCTGCTCGCCCAGGATGTCGCCCTCCCGCTCCACGCCCGGCACGGCGAAGTAGAAGCCCCCGCCCTCGGCCCGGATGTACTCCTCCAGCGGTTCGCCGGCCAGCCGGGCCTGCGTGTTGAGGAACTGGGACATCAGCCGCTGGAACGACACGAACGCGAGCCCCTGGTCGAGCTGCCCGCTGCCGTCGAACCCCCGGGAGAAGTTGAGCCCCGCCCGGAAGATCAGGTCGTCGGCCGTCTCCTGGGTCCGGGGGTTGGCGAGGCGGATGTGGGCGTCGAGCGGTGTGATCCGGCCGTCGGGATCGTCGGCGTAGTCGGGCACATCGGTCTCGACCTCCCCGGTGAACGGGGCGCCGGAGGCCTTGCGCCGCCCGATCAGGGCCTCCTGCTCGGACAGGCGCGTGCGGTCCCAGAACTCCACCAGCATCCGGATCACGCGCACCACGTGGTACGTGCCCCCGGCGGTCCAGGCGGGCTCGTCGTCGTCGGGTTGGATCCACACGAAGCGGTCCATGACCTCGTCGTCGTCGGGGTCGAGGTTGGCGGTGCCGTCGATGAACCCGAGCAGGTTGCGCTTCCCGGCCCCGCCCTCGGGCGACGACTCGATGCGGCGGTTGTAGCCGCCGAGCATCCAGTGCAGGGCGAGCGTGCCCCGTGTGGCCCGGTGCAGCTGGCGCAGGGCGAACAGGTTGATGTCCTCGTGGGTGCTCGTGATGCTGAGCAGCAGGTCCCCGTGGGACCGGGTGGCGTCGAGCCGGTCGTTGGCGAGGAACGGCATCTTCTCCAGCGAGCGGGGACGCTGGTCGGCGAGGCCGTAGCGCTCGTCGAACAGCGACGCGCCCACCGAGAGCGACGACCGACAGGTCGGCGGCCGGCGGCGGGTTGCCGACGGCCCCCGTGTAGACGGGCGGGTAGGCGGGATCGCGGTCGTCGTACGGCGACCCGGACATGAGCCGGTCGATCTCGGTCGTGAGGTCGGCGAACGTCTCCCGGAGCTCGCTGCGGTCGGCGGCGGTCACGGTGAACGCGGCCAGCAGGCCCTGCTCGTTGCCGGGATGGGTGATGCCGGTCTGGTGGGCGCCCCGGAACGGCAGGTACTGCGCCCCACCCGACCCGTCCCCGGCATCGGCGGAGGACTCGTCGTCCCCGCCGCACGCCGCCAGGCCGCCGGCGGCACCGACCGCGGCGGTCGACGCCAGCCCGGCGGCCAGGAACCGGCGGCGGCTGAGGTCACTCACGGCGCCCCTCCCCCACCGACGCACCCGACCAGGCGCTGTGCTCCGCCACGCCCGGCCGGACCGATGGCGACCGACCGGCCGCAGCCCACGGGTGTCCCACGGGGCACCGCCGACGGCGGTGGCTGAGGGGTCGGCTATGGGTGAGGCCGGGGGCGCGAGGGCGGGGGTGGGCATGGCCGGCCCTCGGGTCAGCCCTCGAGGCCGAGGACGCCCGCGACCGAGGCCAGGTTCTCGGACAGCTCGGCCAGGGTGGTCTGCATCTGGGTCTTGTCGGCCTCGGTCAGCGCGGCGTACGGCTGGTAGCCGCCCGCGCCGTCCTCGTAGGTCGCCAGCTGCGTGTCGAGCTCGGTGAACAGGCCCTCGATGGTGGCCGCCAGCTCGGGGTCCTGCCTCCTCGATGGCGGGCGTCAGCAGGTCGAAGCCCTGCTTCGAGCCGTCGACGTTGGCCGCGAAGTCCCACAGGTCGGTGCCCGAGTAGCGATCTTCCTCGCCCGTGATCTTGCCCGTCGACACCTCCTCGATGAGCTCCGACGACCCGACCGCCAGGGCGGCGGGCGGGATCTCCATGCCCGCCAGCTCGGACTTCAGCGTCTGCAGGTCCGCGTCCAGCTGGTCGGCGAACGGGGCGGCGCCCTCCGTCGTGTTGAGGCTCCACAGGATGTACTCGATGCGGTGCCAGCCCGTGAACGCCGGGTCGTCGACACCCTCGAAGTCGTCGACCCGGGCATCGACGGCCCCGTCGATCTCCTCGACCAGGCCGGCGATCGGCTCGATCCGCTCCCACCCCTGGCGGGACGGGGCGTACGCCGCCTTGGCCGCCTCCAGGTTGCCGGCCCGCACGGCGTCGGTGAACACCGTGGTGGCCGCGATCGTCTCGTCGACCTGTTCCGTGACGTACGTCGTGTACGACGCCAGCGCATCCTCGACCAGCGGGTTGTCGGTCGACGAGCCCTCCACCTCGCTGCCGATGCCGGAGCCCGGACGCCGAGCCGGAGCCCGACGCGCAGCCGGACGCCGAGCCGGAGCCGAGGCCGAGCCGCTGGCGGAGCCCGACGCCGCGGAACCGGACGCGGAGCCCGAGGCCGAGCCGGACGGGCACTCCTCACCGATGTTGCGGACGTCGCCTCCGTCGTCATCGCTGCCGCACGCGGCCGCGAGACCGACGGAAGCGAGCGCCAACACGGCGACGGCGGTGTAACGATGACGGGACACTGTTCCCTCCAGGGCGTCCGCGGAGCGGGACCGAATGCTAGGCATGCTTACCATCTTCGGCAAGGACCGCCAGTTACGGGAGGCCATGCTCATGGAACCCACCGTCAGCATCATCACGCTGGGGGTGCCCGACGTCGCCGCCGCCCGGCGGTTCTACGTCGACGGGCTCGGCTGGCCGGTGGCCATGGAGGTGCCGGGCGAGGTCGTGTTCGTCCAGGTCGGCCACGGCGTCGCGCTCGCCCTGTGGGGAGCGGCGGAGCTGGCGGCCGACCTCGGCCCGGAGACGCCGGTCGGCGACCCGGCCCTCGGGGCCATCGCCCTGGCCCACAACGTGGGCAGCGACGAGGAGGTGGGCCGGGTCCTGGCCGAGGCGGACGCGGCCGGCGGGACGATCCTGGTCCCGCCCCGCCCGGCCATCTTCGGCGGCCTCCAGGGCTACTTCGCCGACCCGGCGGGCCACCGCTGGGAGGTGGCCCACAACCCGTCCTGGAGCGTGGCCGAGGACGGCTCGATCACCGTGTGATCAGTCGCGGCGGAGGTCGACCCGCCGCAGCAGCTGGGCGTTGGCGGCCACCACGATGGTCGAGGCGCTCATCAGGATCGCCCCCACCGCGGGCGACACGGCGATGCCCACGCCGGCCAGCACCCCGGCGGCCAGCGGCAGCGAGACGAGGTTGTAGCCGGCGGCCCACGCCAGGTTCTGCACCATCTTGCGGTAGGCGGCCACCGACAGCTTCACGACCCCGACCACGCTGCGGGGGTCGCTCGACACCAGCACCACCCCCGCCGACTCGATGGCGACGTCGGTGCCGGCCCCGATGGCGAGGCCGACGTCGGCGCGGGCCAGGGCCGGGGCGTCGTTGACCCCGTCGCCGACCATCGCCACCCGCCGCCCCCGCTGCTGCAGCGCCACGACGGCGGCGTCCTTCTCGTCGGGCAGCACCTCGGCGAACACCTCCTCGATGCCGAGGTCGCGGGCCACGGCGTCGGCCACCGCCCGGCTGTCGCCGGTGATCATCGCCACCCGGCGGCCCCTGGCGACCAGCTCGGCGACGGCCTCGCGGGCTTCGGGGCGCACGTCGTCCTCCAGTGCGAGGGCGCCGATCACCTGGTCGTCGCCCCGCACCAGCACGACCACCGAGGCGCCCCGCGCCTCCCACTCGTCGACCGCGGGCCGCAGATCGTCGGGGACCTGCAGGTCGAGCCGCCGCAGCAGCTCGCGGCCGCCCACGTGGTGCTCGGCCCCGCCGACCAGCGCGGAGGCCCCCACGCCGGTGGTGGACGTCGACCGCGCCGCCGCGGCCGCCGGCAGGCCCCGCGCCGCGGCCTCGGCGACGATGGCCCGGGCCAGCGGGTGGCCGCTGTCGCCCTCGACGCCGGCGGCCAGGGCCAGCACGGTGCTCTCGTCGAGGTCCGGGACCGCGGCCACGCCGGTGACCACGTGGGCTCCCCGGGTCAGCGTGCCGGTCTTGTCGAACAGGACGGTGTCGACGGTGCGCATCCGCTCGAGGGCGAGGCGGTCCTTGACCAGGATGCCCGCCCGGGCGGACACCGCCGTCGCCAGCGACACGACCAGCGGGATCGCCAGGCCCAGCGCGTGGGGGCAGGCGATGACCAGCACGGTGACGGTGCGCTCGATGGCGGTGCCGACGTCGTCGACCAGGGTCCACACCACGAAGGTGGCGAGCCCGGTGGCGGTGGCCACGTAGAACAGCGCCGCCGCGAACCGGTCGGCCAGCGCCTGGGCCCGGCTGTGGCTGGTCTGGGCCTCGGCCACGAGCCGCTGGATGCCGGCCAGGGCGGTGTCGTCGCCGACGGCGGTCACCCGGACCCGCAGCGACGACCCGGCCGACACGGTGCCGGCCACGACGGGGTCGCCCTCGCCGCGGGGCACGGGCCGGGACTCGCCGGTGACCATCGACTCGTCCATCTCGGCCGCGCCCTCGACGACCACCCCGTCGGCGGGGACCCGCCCGCCCGAGCGCACGAGCACGACGTCGCCGCGGGCCAGGTCGCCGACGGCGACGGTGGCGACGGCGCCGTCGGGGCCGACCCGCTCGGCCTCGTCGGGCAGCAGCGCGGCCAGCGCCGACAGCGCGCCCTGGGCCTGGCCGATGGCCTTCATCTCCTGCCAGTGGCCGAGGAGCATGACCGTGACCAGCGTGGCCAGCTCCCACCAGAAGTCGAGGTCGAGCGCCTCGAACGTCGTCAGCATCGACGCCGTGTAGGCGACGGTGATGGCCATGGCGATCAGCAGCATCATGCCGGGACGCCGGGACCGGATCTCGTCGACCGCGCCGGTCAGGAACGGCTGCCCGCCCCACCAGAACACGACGGAGCCGAGCACCGGCCCGACCAGGAACCGGCCCGGGAAGGTCAGGGAGTAGCCGAACCAGTCCATGACCATGTCGCTGGTCGCCACGATGGGGACGGTCAGGGCGAGGGTCAGCCAGAACCGGCGGCGGAACGCCTCGGGGTCGTGGCCGGCGTGGCCGTCGTGCGCCCCGTGCGCATCACCCCCGGCGGACGGGGCATGGTTGTGGTGGCGGTGTTCTGTCGTCGTGTCCATGACGCCTCCCGCAAATACCCTAGGGGGGTATCAAGGGAGGCGCAACCCAACGGAGGGAGCCCGGATGAGCGCGTTCACGGCCGGGGAGATCGAGTACCTGGAGTCCCAGTCCATGGGGCGCCTCGCCACCGTCGGCGCCGACGGGCGGCCGCACATCGTGCCGCTCACCTACCGGTACAACCCGGACGAGGACACGATCGACCTGGGCGGGATCGACTTCGCCAACACCAAGAAGTGGCGTGACGCGCAGCAGAACCCCCTGGCCACGTTCCTCGTCGACGACTTCTCCCCCACCGCGGCCCACGCCGTCGAGGTCCGGGGCGACGCCGAGGTCCACGAGACCGGCGGCGAGACGATCAACCCGCGGTTCCCGAACTTCGTGCCCCAGTTCATCCGCCTGCGCCCCCGCCGCGTCGTGAGCTGGGGCATCGAGGAGGGCACGGGCATGACCGAGGACGGCTTCCGGCACGCGTCCCGCCGCATCGACTGAGCCCCATGGACCTGATCGACACGCTGCGCTCGACCGGCGCGGTCCGGGAGTTCACCGCCGACCCGGTGCCGGACGACGTGCTGGCCCGGATCCTGGACACCGCCCGCTTCGCGCCGAGCGGCGGCAACCGCCAGGGCTGGCGGCTCGTGGTCGTGCAGGACCCGGCGATCCGCCGGTCGCTGCGGGACCTCTACCTGGCCGGCTGGTACGACTACCTGGCCATCATGCTGGCCGGGCTCACGCCGTGGGCCCCGGTGACCGACCGCGCCGCCGAGGCCGCGGCCATCGCCGGTTCCGCCCGCCTGGCCGAGCAGGCCCGGGCCGCGGGCGCCCGGGGCGGGTTCGCCGAGCAGCTCGACGAGGTGCCCGTGCTGCTGGCCCTGTTCGCCGACCTGCGGGCGCTGGCCGCCGTCGACCGGGACCACTCCCGCTACACGTTCGCGGGCGGGGCCTCGATCTACCCGTTCGCCTGGAACGTGCTGCTGGCGGCGCGGGCCGAGGGGCTGGGCGGCGTGATCACCACCATGCCGATCCGCCAGGAGGCCGAGGTCAAGGCCCTGCTGGGCGCGCCGGACGAGCTGGCCCTGGCCGCGGTCATCGCCCTCGGCCACCCGCGGGAGGCGCCGCCCACGAGGCTGCGCCGATCGACGGTGGCGTCGTTCACCACCGTCGACCGCGTGGACGGGCCGGCGTTCGGCGGCGCCGGCTAACCCCGGAGCTGGCCCACCAGGCGCAGGACGTACCAGAACAGCAGCATCACCGAGGCGAACAGCTGCACGGAGGCGCCCACGTAGGCCTCGGCCGGGTAGCGGCGGATGATGGTCTGCGTCTGGTAGAGGATCGACGCGCCGGCGAGGGCGATCATCGCCACCGAGAACCAGATGCCGAGCTCGAGGCCGAACAGCACGGCCGCCACGATCAGCACCAGCGCCGACACCATGCCCCACAGCACGAGGGGCCGGAGGAACGAGAGGTCGCGGCGGGTGACGAACGCGACGGCGGTCAGGCCGGCGAAGCCGACGACGGTGATGAGCGCGGCGGCCATCACGGTCGTGGCGCCGTCGGCCTGCACCTCGAAGAAGTAGTGCAGGAACGGGGCGAACAGCAGCGCCTCGGCGAACGCCAGCCCGAACAGGCCCAGGTACTGGCGCGACGGGTTGAGGATGTCGTGGGCGGCGTTGGTGGCCAGCCAGCTCACGATCATGAACCCGCCGAGGATGAGCAGCCAGGCGTACCCGCTGCCGGTGAGCAGGTCGTACAGCGCGCTCGCCACGCCGAGGTTGATGAACAGCGCCTCGATGGCGATGAAGGCCACCACCGCGGCGAGCAGGTGCTGGTAGACGCGGACGATGAACTCACCCCGGACGACCTCGTCGTACGTGGCGACCGGCCGGTAGGCCGGGGGGGCGGTGGACATGGCGCCAGCGTACCCGGGCGACCCCCGGGGCGGGCGCCGCCCCGGCCGGGTCGACGGCAGAGCGTGACCCCCTGGTCACAGCGGGCGCGAAGGTCCGGATGGGGCCTCCCGACCTGGTTAAAGTCCCGCCCACGGAAGCAACCCGTGAGCTCGACTTCCCGACGTTGCTGGCGGCGGCGATCACCGGCGAGCAGAGAGCGCTCGCCGAGATCTTCCGCGCCTACCAGCCCCGCCTGCTGCGCTACCTGCGCGCCCAGGAGCCGGGCATGGCCGACGACCTCGCCGCCGAGGTGTGGCTGGCCGTGGCCCGCGGGCTCGGCAGGTTCACGGGCGACGAGGCGGCGTTCCGCGGCTGGCTGTTCACGATCGCCCGCAACCGGCTGATCGAGCACCGCCGCCGCACCGCCCGCCGGCGCACCGAGCCGCTCCCCCACGACCGCCTCGACGGCCCCGTCGAGCGGGGCCTGGGCGGCGACCCCGCCTGGCTCGTGCTGGAGCAGCTGGGCGTGCAGGAGACCGTGGAGATGCTGGTCGAGGGCCTCGCCCCCGATCAGGCCGAGGCCGTGCTGCTGCGCGTGCTCGGCGCGTTCGACGTGACCGAGGTGGCCCGCATCATGGGCCGCACGCCGGGCTCGGTCCGTGTGCTGTGCCACCGGGCGCTCAAGCGCCTGGCGGCGAAGATGACCCAGGAGGCCCTGGCGGAATGACCTCCGACGACCGTTGGATCGACATGACCACCTTCGACGAGGAGCTCGACCGCCTGCTGAGCGGCGCTCCGCCGTCGCCCGAGGCCGCCGCGTGGTGCAGCGACGTGGCGGTGCTCGTGCGCACCGCCCGGGCGCCCGCCCGCGCGGACGAGCTGGCGGGCGAGGACGACATCGTCGCCCGGATGCGGGCGCTCCGCCTGGACATCCTGGCCGGCGAGGCGTCCGACGACGCGCCCGCCGACGACGTGACCGCCGCCCCGCTGGTCCTCGTCACCGCCGACGCCGGCGAGGACGACCTGCCGCCGACGACGACGTGGCCGGCGACGACATGGCCGGTGACGCCGCGCCGTGGCCGCCGCGGCCGGGGGTGACGTGGTCGACCTCCGGCTGCCGGCCGACGAGCCGCTCACCGAGCGCCTGCGGTCCCGGCTGCACGGGTCCGACCTCGACGCGTACCGGGCCAAGCACGGCGAGCGCTTCTACACGGCCAAGCACGCCGCGGCCCGGCTGGAGGCGTCCAAGTACCCGATGGCCCGCACGGTCGGGCGGGTCGTGGCCATGAAGGCGGTGGCCGTGACCACGGCCGTGGTCATCGGCGTGGCGGCGGCGGCCGCGGCCACCACCGGCATCGTGGCCACCGTCGTGGTGCCCGCCATCAACGACCACACCCGCCGCCCCGTCACCACCGAGCAGTCCCCCGCCACCGACCAGGACGACACCACCACGTCCGGCAGCCGCAGCCGGGGTCGGGGTCCGACGGCGACGGCGCGACCGAGCCGTCCGCCTCCGTGGCCTGCCCGAGCATGCTCGTGTCCTGCCCGTCGGGCGTGGTCGTCCCCGGCCCGACGGACGCCACCCCGGGCGCCTCGTCGACCGCGTCGTCGGTCCCGTCCCCGGCGACGACGACCCCGCCGGCCACCACGACGACGAGCACCACCGCGCCCGAGACGCCGACGACGACCGAGCCGGATCCGGGGCCCACGACCACGACGCCGACCACCGCGCCGCCCGATCCGGAGCCCCGCGAGTTCAGCGAATAGCGCGGCCAGAACTTTTTTCGTGCCGCGTGTAACGGACGGAACTGGTCACGCGATCTAGTGGGTGCAACAACAACAACTCTGCTGCGGTGTTGGGGAGAAAGTTCGGGCGGACTTCACTCCCCACCGACGGACCTTCGGGCGAGCGGGCGGACCACCGGACGCAGAGGTGGGTGGGCCGGGGTCGGGCGGGCGACCCCGGACACGCACCGGAGCGGGACAGGGCTCGGTGCGTGTCCCGGCCACCCGTCTGCGCGCCGCCAGGCGACCTACCGGGGACGCAGCTCGGTGAGCGCCGTGACGTTGTCGTAGAGGACCTTGCGCCGGTCCTCGGCGTCGAGGGCCTTGGCCTCGGCCAGGTAGTCGAGCGGCTCGGGCAGGGCCTCGATGTGGGGCCAGTCCGACCCGAACAGCACCCGGTCGGCGCCCATCCACTCGACCACCGACGTCAGGTCGTCCTCCCAGAACGGGTTGATCCAGACGTGGCGCCGGAAGATCTCGACGGGGTCGCCGCCGAACCAGCCCCGCATCTTGCGGTCCACCGAGCGCAGCTTGCGGAACAGGTCGGGCAGGAACTCGGCCCCGTTCTCGACCGACGCGATGCGCAGGTTGGGGAACTTGCGCAGGTGGTTCGACAGCACCAGCGACAGCAGCCAGTCGTGGACGGCCTTCTCGATCGCGAAGTTCTTGAGCGACGGGGCCCAGCCCCCGGAGAACGTGGCGGCGAAGCCGTCGACCGCATAGCCGTCGGACGAGACGCCGCTGTCGCCGGCGTGGACGACGACGGTGATCCCCGCCTCGTCGACCCGGGCCCAGAACGGGTCGAACCGGGGGTCGAACGGCGAGTGCCGGCCCGTCGCCGTCGTCGGGGCGGCGGGGCGCATGACGAGCACGCGGGCGCCCTCGCCGAGCGCCCACTCCAGCTCCTCGACGGCCCACCCCACGTCGGCCAGGGTGAGGTACGGGGCGGCGAAGATGCGGTCGCCGTGTGCGAGGCCCCAGTCGTCGTGCAGCCACCGGTTGAAGGCCCGGAACGTGGCGCAGACGGCCTCGGGGTCGTGGTGGAGCGGCTCCTCGTAGATCATCCCGAGCGTGGGGAACAGCCAGCATCCGGCCAGGCCCTGCTCGTCGAGCGCTCTCAGGCGGGCGTCGGGGTCCCGGTACTCGGGGCGGATCGGCTCGTGGTCGCGGAGCCGGGTGAGCGGGTCGACCCCGTCGGTGTTGCCCCGGAAGTAGTCGTAGAGGCAGCCGGGCTTGGACACCGGGTCGAAGGTGGCGTTCGTGACGGCCCGGCTCACCCGCCCGCCGAGCACGTGATACTGGCGGCCGTCGATGGTCGCCCACTGCACGCACCGGGGGCCGAGCGCCGGGTCGAGGTGGCGGGTGAAGGCGTCGATCGCTTCGTAGTAGTGGTTGTCCGCATCGAAGACCGGGTGCCCGAGGTCGCTCATGGCCCCAGGGTAGAACACGTTCTTATTGGAGGGGAGTGCCGATGCCCGCCATGACCGCCGCCGACGGCGTGGAGATCGTCTACGACACGTGGGGCGAGCCGTCGCCCGAGCCGCCGGTGATCCTGCATCACGGCTTCATCGCCGACGGCAACCTCAACTGGGTGCTGCCCGGTGTCGTCCGGGCGCTGGAGGCCGCGGGGCGCCGGGCCGTCGTGCTCGACGCCCGGGGCCACGGCCGGTCGGGCAAGCCGCACGACCCCGCGCTCTACGGCGAGGCGACGATGGCCCGCGACGTGGCCTGCCTGGCCGACGCCGTGGGGGCCGACCGCTACGACCTGGTCGGCTACTCGATGGGGGCGATCGTGTCGCTCATCACGGCCACCCGCGACCCCCGCATCCGCCGGCTCGTGGTGGGCGGCGTGGGCGCCGGCGTGGCCGAGCTGGGCGGGGTCGACACCCGGGTCGTCGACAACCGGGCCCTGGTGGCGGCGCTCGACGCCGACGACGCCGGCGCCATCACCGATCCCGCGGCCGCCGGGTTCCGCCAGTTCGCCGACGCCGTGGGCGGCGACCGCCGGGCGCTGGCCGCCCAGGCCCGCCGGGTCCACGCGGAGGCGATCCCGCTGGACCGCATCGCGGCCCCGACGCTGATCATCGCGGGCCGGGAGGACCTGCTGGCGGCCCGGCCCGAGGTGCTGGCCGCCGCCATCCCCGGGGCCCGGGTGGCGCCCGTGGGCGGCGATCACATGGGGGCGATCGCGGACCCCGACTTCGCCCGGCTCATCGTGGACTTCCTCGCCGGGGCGTGACCGGCGCGCGCGGCTTCAGCCGTCGTAGGCGACCCGGACGTCGCCGAAGCCCCGCACCGCGGCGACGGCGGCCGCCTCGTCGTCCACCGCCCGCCGGGCCGCGGCCGGCAGCTTGGCGAACAGCTCGACCGAGACGTCGAGCCGCTTCCCCGACGCCGTCGTGCGCCAGGCGCCGGCGATCTCGCCGTCCACCAGCACGCCGCCCGGGTGGCCGAGCATCGGCCACAGGACCTTGCGGTGGGCCTTGCCCGGCACGACCCGCTCCCGGTCGCGGGCCAGCAGCCAGGGGTCGGAGCGCGGCAGCAGCCGGACGAGGTCGGCGGGCGGGGCGCCGAGCAGGTCGTCGAGCTGCTCCTCCGGCAGCCACGCCCGCTTGCCGTCGACGCGGACCTCGGCCAGCCCGTCCGGCCAGTCGGGCTTGACCGCCCGCTGGGTCGTCTGCAGGTAGCTCGCCACCTCCCCGGGCGTGGCGGGCCCGTGGATCCGCAGGTAGGCGTCGGTCAGCAGCCCGCCGCCGTCGTGGCCGTCGGGGACGCCCCGCCAGCGCGGGATCGGCGCCAGCGTCAGCGGGCTGGACCCCGGCTCCAGCCGGGTGCCGGACGGCAGCCCGGCCAGCCGCATCAGCTGGTCCTGGACGTGGACCACCCCGCAGCCCCGGCAGTACGCGGCGCACTCGTCGGGCGCCCGCTTCGGTCAGGCCGGTACTGGCCTCGCCCTTCGACATCGGCCGGGTGACGACCGCGGCGAGCGCCTCGGCGGTGGCGTGGAGCGCGTCGAGCGGGTCGGTGCCGGCCTCCTTGATCTGGGGCGAGGCCCCGCCCATGCGGGCGGCGGCGTCGGCCGAGTCGACCGGCCACAGCGCCCGGGCCAGCGCGGCCAGGTCGGCGCGCCGGTGGTAGTGGGGGGCGCCGCGGACGCTCCAGAGCAGGACCCAGTCGTCCGGCACCGCCACCGGCGCCTTGCGCACCGGCAGCCGCGCCGCGAGGGACTGGGCGGCGGTGCCGGTGGGCGAGTCCTGGATGCCGAGGTCGACGACGGCGAGATCGCCCGGGGCCTTGGCCCGGCGGTCGAGGCCGTGGGTCACGACCCGGTGGGCGAGGACCTGCTCGCGGGACACGGTCGGCGCGGTCACACCCTCATCCTTCCCCGTCGAGCCGCCAGTTCCACGTGGTCGAGTGCGCCTCGGCCCGGTAGCCCCCCGATCCCTCGAACCCCTTGAACGCCCCGGTGCCCGAGCCGGGGATGACGGTCCAGGTGACGTCGACGGCCCCGGCGAAGGCCGCCTCGTTGCGGAGGGCGACCGTGCCCTCCTCGCCGTCGACGGTGGCCTCGAGCAGCTCGATGCCCAGGCCCACGCCCTCGTTCTCGCTGGCGTAGTACATGGCGTAGTGGCAGGTGGAGGTGCCGACGATGTCGCCCTCGAGCTGGAACACGACGGAGGCGCGGGCCACCCGGGGCACCGGGGCCCCGGCGTCGTAGCCGGGCTCCTCGTCCCACGACGTGAAGGTGGCGGAGCCGGTCAGGTGCTTGGTCATGCCGCGACCGTACCCACCAACCCGGACAGGTTCGGTCCGGGTCATGCGCGATGCTTGGGAACATGTTGGAGACGTCGGCCCGGCTGCTGCGGCTCCTGTCCCTGCTGCAGGCCCGCCCGGTGTGGACCGCGCCCGACCTGGCCGACCGGCTGGCGGTGACCGAGCGCACGGTGCGCCGCGACGTGACCCGCCTCCGGGACCTCGGCTACCCGGTCGAGGCCCGGGCCGGACCGCACGGCGGCTACCAGCTGGGCCGGGGCGGGGCGCTGCCGCCGCTGCTGCTCGACGACGACGAGGCGGTGGCCGTGGCGGTGGGCCTGCGGGCCGCGGCCGACGGCAGCGTGTCCGGGCTCGACGACGCCACCGTGTCGGTGCTGGCCAAGCTCGACCAGGTGCTGCCGGCCCGGCTGGCGGCCCGGGTGCGGGACGTCCACGGCGTCACCGCCGAGCTGCAGGGCCGTGACCCGGACCGGGTCGACGCCGACGTGCTCGTCACGCTGGCGCAGGCGTGCCGGGCCGGCGAGCGGGTGCGGCTCGGCTACGCGGCCCGGGGCGGCGGCGAGCCCCGCGAGCGGCGGGTCGACCCCTACCGGCTCGTCCGGTTCGGTCCCCGCTGGTACCTGGTGGCCCGGGACGTGGACCGGGACGCCTGGCGCACCTACCGGGTCGACCGCGTCACGGCGGCGACGGCCGCCGGCGGCCGGGCCGAGCTGGACGACCCGCCCGACCCGGTGGCGTTCGTGGCCGCCGGCATGGCGGTGGGGCCCTACGCGGTCGTGGGCCGGGTCCGGCTGGCGCTGCCGGCCGCGGCGGCGCTGGACGTGATCCCCCGCACCGTCGGCGTGCACACGCCCGACGGCCCCGGGGCCACGATCGTCGAGACGGGCGGCGGCAGCGTCGCCGGGCTCACCCGCTACCTGGCGGGGCTCCCGGTCCCGGTCGAGGTGCTCGGACCCGCCCGAGCTGCGGGCGTCGCTGCGCGCCCACGCCGCCGCGCTGGCGGCGGCCAACCGCCCGCGTCGCTAGGACGCGCGGCGCAGCCAGGCCAGGGCGCGGGCGGCGAGCCCCGGGAGCCCGCCGGGCGCCGTGGCCGGGTCCGGGGCCGGCGTCGGTGCGGCGGCGTCGCCGAGGCCGCCGACCAGCAGGCCGGCCAGCGCGGCCGCGTCCTCCACCGCCACCCGGGCCGCGCCGGTGCACACGTCGTCGGTCCAGGTGCTCAGCACGAACTGCCGGTTCTCGGGGTGCCAGGTGGCCCGCAGGTGGTGGCCGTCGCGCCGGGCGTCCTCGATGAGGACCCGGCGCACACCGCTCGATCGCTGCCCCATGGACCGAGTGTGCGGGCGCGCCCGCGGGAAGGCAAGGGGCGGGATCAGCGGCTGGGCGGCACCGCGCCCCAGAACGGGTCCGGCGGCGGGGGCTCCGGGGCGCGCCGCGCCCACGGGTCGGGCGGCTGCTCCGGCGGTGGCTCGTCCCAGCGGTACGGCTCGCCGGCGGCCGGCTCCCGCGTGACGACCCAGCAGGCCAGCCCGGTCGTGAGCGGCACCGAGGCCACGAGACCGATCGACCCGACGAGGGTCTGCACGATCTCGACGGCCACCGTCTCGGTCGCGATGATCTCCGCGAACGGCAGGCCCGACTGGGTGAACAGCAGCAGCAGGGGCAGCGCCGCGGCCGCGTACGCCAGCACCAGCGTGTTGACCGTCGACGCGATGTGGTCGCGCCCGATGCGGATCCCGGCGCGGTAGAGGCCGCGGGCGCCGAGCCCCGGATCGCTGCGGCGCAGCTCGGCCACCGCCGACACCTGCGTGACGGTGACGTCGTCGAGGACGCCCAGCGTGCCGATCACCACCGCCGCCAGCAGGAGCCCCCGGAAGTCGAGATCGGGTGCGAACGAGAGCAGGTTGATCGACTCCTCCGACGCCAGGCCGCTGAGCTCGGCCGCGGCGGAGAAGCCCACGGCCAGGGCCGCGGTCAGGCCCAGGCTGGCCAGGGTCCCGACCAGCGCCACCGTCGTGCGGTCGTTCAGCCCGTGGGCCAGGTACAGCGTGACGAAGGCGATGACCACCGCCCCCGACAGCGCCACGCCCAGCGGCGGCGCCCCGTCCAGCAGGGCCGGGAAGATGAAGCCCACGAGCACCGCGAGGCTGACGGCGATGCCCGCCAGCGCGGCGAGGCCCCGCCAGCGACCGAGCGCCACCACCACGATGGCGAACACCGCGCCGAGCACCACCAGCGGCGTGGTCCGCTGCATGTCGGCGAACGACCAGCGCACGTCGACCGGCACGTCCGGGCCCGCGTCGTTGAGCACGATGCGGTCGCCGGCCCGCAGGGCGGCCGCCGGGGTGTCGACGTCGAGCGTCGCCTCGAAGATGGCCGTGTCCCCCGCGTCCGGGCCCTGGGTGACGCGGGCCCGGACCACGTTGCACCGGGTGGTCTCGTCCGCGGTGCAGGCCGTCCGCTCGGCGGACGTCACGGTGGCCCGGGCCCGGGTGCCGAAGCCGAGCGCCTCCCGGTCGACGTCCGGATCGCCGGCCGGCCACCACAGCGCCATCCCGGCCACGGCGGCGAGACCCACGGCGGCCACCACGATCCGCAGGGCGCGGCGGGCGCCGGCCGCCTCGATGCCGCCCCCGCCGTGGTCGTGGTGGTGGTGGTGGTGACGTGCGGTCTGGGTCATCGCCGCGACGACCGCAGGCGGTCGAGCCGGCGCCGGTCCCGCTTGGTGGGGCGGCCCGCGCCCCGGTCACGGGCGAAGGTCGCGGGCTCGTCGCCCGCCGCCGGCGGAGGCGGGGTGTGGTCGACGAAGCACTCGGCCGCCACCGGGGCGCCCACCCGCTTCTCGATCAGGCGCACCACCTCCAGCACGCGGGGGCGGCCGTTGACCACCGCCTCCACCCGGTCGCCCGGGCGCACGGGCGTCGCCGGCTTCGCCGGGGACCCGTTGACCCGGACGTGACCGCCCCGGCACGCATCGGTGGCCAGGCTGCGGGTCTTCGTGACCCGCACCGCCCACAGCCAGCGGTCGACGCGGGCGGCGCTCAGGTCCTGGGCAGCCACCGCTCGAGCCCCACGGCCCGGGCCCAGATGGGCACGACCGCGCCGACCAGGGCGTCGACGTCCTGCGGCGTGTCGCGGTGCACCAGCTGGTCGTAGGCGAGGTTCACCGTCATCGTCTGCAGGGCCAGGGCGGTGAGCCAGGGATCGATGTCGGTCGGGCAGATCCCGCGGTCCTGCAGGTCGGTGATCCAGCGCTGCAGGCGCTTGGCGCCCCGCATGAGCGTTCCCCGGCGGTTGTGGCGGATCTCGTCGTCCTTGGGCCACGCCTGCTCGATCGACCGGGCGATGACGCGGAGGCGGCAGCAGACGAGGAAGTACTGGCGGACGCCGTAGGCGAGGTCGCGCACCGGGTTGCGCTCGACGTTGTCGGGGTCGACGCGGCGGTAGCCGTTGAGCTCCTCCAGCGCCCGCCCGGCGGACACGCGGAACAGCGCCTCCTTGGAGTCGAAGTAGGTGTAGAAGCTGCCCATCGACACCCCGGCACGGGCGGCGATCTCGGCGATGCCGGCCTGCGGGTAGGGCTGCTCGCCGAACACCAGCCAGGCGGCGTCCTCCAGCAGCTCGCGGGTCGAGCGGCCGCGCAGGACGAGGCCCTCGTCGCCAGGCCCCAGCGGATCGGCCATCCCCTCCGGCACGGCGTCAGCGGACATCGCGCTGCCTTGCCATGCGACGAACGTAGCCGCTATCGGCGCCGCGGGTCGTCAACATCCCGCCCGGTCGAGGTGGGCGAGGAAGGCGCCGGCCCCGGTCACGGCGACGCCCGGCCGGGCGACCCGGGCGGCGAGGGCCCGGTCCGAGGTGACGACCTCGACCGGCCCGTCGAGGGCCGCGACGTCCTCGACGATGCGGTCGTCGGCCGCGTCACGGCCCCGGCGGCGGGCGTAGCGCACGGTCACGCCGCCGTGGTCGCCCTCGGGCAGCCCGGGGACCGGGTCGTCGAGCACCAGCACGACGGCGGTGGGCCCGCCGTCGCCTCCCGACGGCGCCGCCGCCAGGCACTGCACCCGCGCCAGCAGGCGGCGGGCGGCGCCGGGGCGGTCGCGCCACCAGCCGTCGGGCCGGGCGCCGATGACGTTGTGGCCGTCGACCACGAGCGTGCGCACCACGCCGGTCTACCCCTCCGGAATCACCCGCGCGGGGCGATGCCTCCACCCCCGTCCGGCGCAGGATCGCAGGATCGCTCGCCGTACCAAGGAGCTGTCGTGACCGACTTCGACGCGGGGTTCAGCTCGCCGGACCCCCCGCCCCCGCCCCGTCCCATCGAGTATGCCGACGTCGACACCAGCGGCTGGTGGGTGTCCGTGCTCAGCGGGATCGTCATGGTCCTGCTGGGCCTGTGGGTGCTCACCAACCTGTACGAGTCCGTGGCCGTGCTGGCGCTGCTGGTCGGCGTCTCGCTCATCGTGGCCGGCGTCATCGAGATCCTCGCCCTCCACGGGGAGGCCGGGATGGGCCTGGCCGTGTGGATCTCGGGAGGCCTGCTGATCGCGGCCGGCATCGCCGTCCTCGTGTGGCCCGACATCACGCTGTGGGCGCTGGCCATCGTGGCCGGGATCAGCTTCCTGCTGGCCGGGCTGCTGCGGGTGGCCATGGCGTTCAGCGACCGGGACTCCCCCGACTTCGCCCTCCAGCTCGGCGTCGGCGCCTTCGGCATCGTGCTCGGCGTCATCGTGCTGGTGTGGCCCGAGGCGACGCTGACCGTGCTGGCCCTGCTGCTCGGGCTCAGGTTCCTGGTGACCGGCATCATCGCCATCGGCGTCGGCTGGCAGCTCCACCGCGTCGGACGCCTAGCGGCGACCCTGCGCGGCGGCCGGTCCCCGAGCGCGCGATCCTGCTGCGGTGGCGACGATGCCGGCGTGGACGGTCGAGCGGCCGGGGCCGATCGACCGCGGGCCGCTGCGGCTCGTCGAGCGCCCGGTCCCCGAGCCCGGTCCCGGCGAGGTCCGGGTCCGGGTCCGGGCCTGCGGGGTGTGCCGGACCGACCTGCACGTGGCCGAGGGCGACCTGCCGGTCCGCCGGCCCGGCGTCGTGCCCGGCCACGAGGTGGTGGGCACCGTGGACGCCGCCGGGGCGGGCGCGGACCGGTTCCGGCCCGGCGAGCGG
Source organism: uncultured Acidimicrobiales bacterium (assembly GCA_963759225.1). Taxonomy (GTDB): domain Bacteria; phylum Actinomycetota; class Acidimicrobiia; order Acidimicrobiales; family VFJN01; genus ZC4RG19. The sequence goes on from CAVWYL010000008.1 coordinate 447,927, forward strand.
ATCGGCATCGCCTGGCTGCGGGCCACGTGCGGCACGTGCCGGTTCTGCCGGCGGGGCGACGAGAACCTGTGCATCGCCCCCGGCTTCACCGGCTGGGACGCCGACGGCGGCTACGCCACGCACGCGGTCGTCGACGAGCGCTACGCGTACCGGCTGCCCGACGCCTTCGACGACCACCACGCCGCCCCGCTGCTGTGCGCGGGGATCATCGGCTACCGGGCCCTGCGGGCCGCGGCGCTGCCGCCCGGCGGGCACCTGGGCGTCTACGGGTTCGGGGGCTCGGCCCACCTGGCCGCCCAGGTGGCGCTGCACGAGGGGGCCACGGTGCACGTCCGCACCCGGGGCGAGGCGGCGCGGCACCTGGCCCTCGAGCTCGGGGCGGCGACGGTCGCCGGGCCGGACGAGCTGCCGCCCGTGCCGCTCGACGCCGCCGTCCTGTTCGCCCCGGCCGGCGAGCTGGTGCCGGTGGCGCTGCGGGCGCTCGACCGGGGCGCCACGCTGGCCGTGGCCGGCATCCACCTGAGCACCATCCCGCCGCTGGACTACGACCGCGACCTGTTCCAGGAGCGCCGGCTGCGCAGCGTCACCGCCAACACCCGCCGGGACGGCGAGGAGCTCCTGGCCCTCGCGGCCCGCATCCCCCTGCGGGTGACGACCACGCCGTACCCCCTGGCGGAGGCGGACCGGGCGCTGGCCGACCTGGCGCACGGCCGGGTGCGGGGCGCCGCCGTGCTCGACTGCGATGCCCCGGGACCGTGATGGCCGCCAACTGACGTGTCAGTCAATACCAGCGGTAAGTTATGCTGCGCGCATGGGAAGAGGGGGAAGGCCGCGTTCGCGACGACGACTGGCTCCCGATCAAGTTCGGGCCGGTCTCCAACGGCGAGTTCCATCCGCAGCCGCACAGCCCGATGCTGAAGGAGGTGATCCGCCGCACCCACCGGCTGGCCGACGAGAACGCCCGCCGGCTCAACGTCTCACGGCGGCAGTTCCTCAACGGCGTCACCGGCGCGGCCGCCACGCTGTTCGTGCTGGGGGCGTGCTCCAAGGAGGAGTCCAACTCCCGGGGCGAGTCGCCCGGCGGGTCGTTCGACGTGTCCGAGGACGCCACCACCGACACCGCCACCGCGCTCGAGGAGCTGGGCGGCGAGGAGTTCATCTTCGACGTCCAGACCCACTACGTGAACTACGACCTGGCCGGCGAGGTCGGGGCCTGGACCGACCTGTTCCCCCAGGCCCGCTGCGAGGAGGGCGCCGGCGGCGACAGCCGGGTGTGCTTCACGGCCGACGCCTACTTCCAGGAGGTGTACGTCCGCTCCGACACCTCGATGTCGGTGCTGTCGGCCCTGCCCAGCCAGGTGCTCACCGGGCTCCAGCCCGCGGACATGGCCTTCGCCATCGACGCCGCCACCCGCATCGGGGTCGACGGCCGGGTCCTCATGCACGGCGGCGCCTACCCGCACCACGGCCCCATCGAGCCGGCGCTGCTCGGCATGACCGACCTGCGCGACCGCTACGACATCGCGGCCTGGAAGATCTACACGATGACGCCGACCGACGCGCACTTCTACTTCGACGACCACGACCCGGCGCGGCCCCAGATCGGCCAGACGTTCATCGACCACGTCCGCGAGATCGGGCCGCCGATCATCTGCACCCACAAGGGCCTGTCGTCGATCGTGCGCTCGTCACCCGAGCTGGCCAGCCCCGTCGACATCGGCCCCGCGGCCGCCCGCAACCCCGACGTGAGCTTCGTCGTCTACCACTCGGGCTTCGAGCCCAGCGGCCAGGGCGTCGGCCCCTACGACCCGGCCGACCCCAACCCGCAGGGCGTCGACCGGCTCATCCGCTCGGTGACCGACGCCGGCCTCGAGCCCAACGCCAACGTCTACGCCGAGCTGGGCGGCACCTGGTGGTTCCTCATGCGCGACCCCACCGCGGCCGCCCACGTGCTGGGCAAGCTGCTCAAGCACATCGGCGAGGACCGGGTCGTGTGGGGCACCGACTCCATCTGGTTCGGCACCCCACAGGACCAGATCCAGGCCATGCGGACCTTCCAGATCAGCGCGGAGCTGCAGGAGACCCACGGCTACCCGGAGCTGACCGACGAGATCAAGGCCAAGATCTTCGGCATCAACTCGGCCCGGCTCTACGACATCGAGCCGATCACCGGGTCGTCGGGCCTCACCCCCGAGGAGGTCGAGGCCGTCCGCTCCACCATGGCGCCCGCCCAGACCTATGGGCCGACGACCATCGCCGAGTCGATGGCGATGATCGCCGCCCACCAGGAGGGCTACGCCCTGTGAGCGGTCAGCGGCTCAGCCGCTGACCACCCGGGCCTTCATGGCCTCGAACTCCTCGTCGGTGATGGTGCCGTTGTCACGCAGCGTCGCCAGCCGGTGGAGGTCGTCGACCGGGCTCGAACCGCCACCGCCACCGCCACCACTCGCGGCCGCCGTCTGGCGGATGTAGTCGTCGAAGTCGGCCTTGGCCGCGCTCTGACGCGGCGGCGGACCGCTGGGCCATGCCCGGGCCGCGCACGATGATGTAGATCAGCGAGCCGATCAACGGGAAGAGGACGAGGACCAGGATCCAGAGGGCCTTCGCCCACCCCGACATCTCGTGGTCACGGAAGATGTCCGAGATCAGGGCAATGAAGATCCAGATGAACATGAACAGGAAGAAGAGCCAGAGCGTGGTCCACAGCAGCTCGGCCAACCCCACATCGCGCAATTACCATCGACAGAACTCCCATCGCATCAGAGGTGAACTGAGCACAAAGGAACATCCCGCACGGCGTCGGGGCGTCACCCGGTCTGGGTGATCGGCGCGTCCCACCCCTCTCGGTACAGTCCGGCGGTGGGATCGGCCTTCTTCTGGGGCGCGTTCGGGGCCGCCGCCCTGCTCATCGGGGCCGTGGTCGCCCTCCTGACGCCCATCCCGCCCCGGGTGCTGGGGCTGATCATGGCGCTCGGCGGCGGCGTGCTCATCAGCGCCGTCTCCTTCGACCTGGTGGAGGAGGCCGTCGACACCACCGACGACCTCGGGGCCGTGGCCCTCGGCCTCGCCTGCGGCGCGCTGGCCTTCTACCTCGGCGACGAGGTCATCGACCGCATGGGCGGCGACAACCGGAAGTCCTCCGACGGCGAGCAGGCGGACGGGTCCGGCCCCGCCATCGTGCTGGGCGCCGTCCTCGACGGCATCCCCGAGTCGATCGTGCTCGGCCTCGGGCTGCTCGGCGGCACCGGCGTGAGCCTGGCGTTCATCGCCGCCGTGTTCCTGTCCAACCTGCCCGAGGGCATCGCCGGCACGACCGGGCTGCGGGCCGCGGGCTGGGAGCCCCGGCGGGTCATCGGGCTGTGGCTGCTGGTGGTCGCCGTCTCGGCCACGGCCTCGCTGGCCGGCTACGCGGTGTTCGACACGGCGTCGGCCACGACGGTGGCGTTCGTGCTGGCGTTCGCGGGCGGGGCCGTGCTCACGATGCTGTCCGACACGATGATGCCCGAGGCGTTCGAGCACGGCGGCCGCGCCGTGGGCCTCGTCACGACGGCCGGGTTCGCCCTGGCCTTCGCCCTGCACCTGATCGAGTGAGTCAGGCGGGCAGGCCGTCGACGTAGGTGACGGTGTTGGTGCGGACCGCCGGGGTGCGGGGGCCGCGGATGATCACGCCGGTGAGGTTGAGCGGATCGCAGGCGCTGACGGTGACCCGCTCGCCGTCGCGGGGCGCCTTGCGGATGGCCTTGAGGCCGTCCATCGCCGCGGGCAGGGCGTACTGCTCGCCGCTGAACCCGGTCACGAAGCGCCCGCCCCGCACCAGGCCGCGGTCCTCGAACCGGCGCAGCGCCCACTGCAGGTCGCGCCACGGGACGGCCACGCCCTCGTGCACCGCGATGTCGCGGAACACGACGCCCCACCGGGCCAGCAGCTGGTCGGCCACCACCTCGGCCAGGCCCTCGCGGTCCTCGACCGTCTCGGCCGCGCCGACGAGCGACCACCGGCCCGCGGCCGTGGTCGGCCGCTGGGCGCCGAGGCGGCGCCGGGTCAGCGAGCGGGTGGGCCCGGCCGGCCGGCGGGGCCCCTCGACCAGGGCCCGGATGGCGGCGAACCCGTCGGCGGTGAGCAGGCCGCGGGCCACGCCGTCCCACAGCGCCTGCTCCAGGTCGGTGGCCAGCCGGCCGGTGTCGGCCATGAGCTCGGACAGGAAGCGGGCGCCCCGGGCGTCGAGGGCCTCGACGACCTCGGCGGTGGCCCCCAGCTCGGGCACCGCCGGCTCGCCGGCCACCCGCGCCGCCTGCAGCAGCCACGGCAGGTCGGCCCGGAACGCCAGCGTCACCGGCGTGGCCTTGGACGGTCCGGCCCGCCGGTCGCGATCGGGCCGCGCCGGCGGCTCCGAGCCCGGATCCCGCGGCACGATCGTGTCGGGCGGCGGCCGCAGCCGCAGCCACGTCACCTCGCCGTCGTGGCACAGCCGGTCGAGCTGGCCGGGCCGGTAGTCGGCCACCCGCCGGGCCAGGACCTCGGGCTCCCAGGCCGCCACCGCCGCCTCGTAGCCCTGCAGCTGCTCGACCACCGCCCGCACGCCGTGGTGCCCCCGCACCTGGGTGCCCGGGGCCACGTGCTGCCAGCGCAGCAGGAACCGCACGAAGTCGGGGGCGGCGACCGCCTCGACGGCCTTGCGCCGGGCCCGCCGCGAGTAGGCGTGCATGCGGGCCAGCAGGCGCCGGGCGCACCACTCGACCTCGTCGCGCGGTCGGGGTCGGTGAACGCGCCCTGGAGCACGAACCCCTCGTTCTCCAGCACGGCGAGGCCCACCGTCACCTGCCCGGGGGCGAGCCCGGTCAGCTCGGCCAGCGCCGCCGGGGTGCGGGGCCCGGAGATGTCGAGGTGGCCCCGGAGCACCGCGGCCGCCACCGCCTCGCGGGGGTGGACGTCGTCGGGGGCGCCGTGGACGACGACCGCGGCCTGGTCGTCGGCCTCGGCCGTCCACCACAGCTCGCGCCCGCCGGCCTGGTGGGACCGGACCCGCTTGCGCTCGGCCAGCGCCGCGAACAGCTCGCGCCAGTCGGCGCGGGCCGGGGTCACCACCAGGGTGCCGAGCAGGTCGTGCAGCTCGTCGGCCGTGCGGGGGGCCGGGGCGACCTCGTCCTCGACCCGGGCGATGGCCTCGGGGTCGAGGCGGCCGATGGTGCCCAGCTCGACCGGCAGGCCCCGGCGCAGGGGCACGGCGTTGGTGCGGCGGTCGACGGCCTCGCCGTCGTCGAGGAAGGCGTACGGCTTGGCCGTCAGGATCTCGTGGCCGAACGCCGACGCCTCGGTGGTGTCGCGGAAGTGGACCCGCACCCGGCCCGTCTCCACCCCGTCGAGCAGGGCGGTGAGCCCGTCGATGTCGAGGCCCTCGGTCAGCGTGTCGTGCACGGTCTGGCGCACGAGCGGGTGGTCGGGGATCTCGATGGGACCGGTGACGTTCTCCTGGCAGGCGGCGGCGTCGGGGAACAGCGCGGCCATGAGGTCGTCGGACTCCATGCGCTGGATGGGCGGCGGGTTGCGGCGCCCGCCCTTGAACCGCAGCACCACCAGCGCCCGGTTGAGGTTCCAGCGCCAGCGGCTCTGGAACATCGGCGAGTCGAGGATGGCCTGGGTCAGCACCGTGCGCACGGTGCGGCTCGACAGGAACCGGGGCACGTCGGCCAGCGGGAAGCTGTGGTGCGGCCCCAGCGACAGCACCACGGCGTCGTCGTTGGCCGCGGCCTGCAGCTCGAAGTTGAACGACGTGCAGAACCGCTTGCGCAGCGCGAGGCCGAGCGACCGGTTGACCCGGCCGCCGTAGGGCGAGTGCACGACGAGGTGCATGCCCTCGGCGTCGTCGAAGAACCGCTCGAACACCAGGTCGTCGTGGGTGGGCACCACCCCGAGCACGGCCCGGCCCGCGGCCACGTAGGTCACGATCTGCTCGACGGCGGCGTCGTCGAGCGGGGCCTGGGACCGCAGCCAGTCGCCCGCCCCGGCGGCGTCGCCCGCGTCCAGGTAGCCGTCGAGGGCGGACCGCAGCCGCGACACCTCCTGCGACAGCTCGGCCGTGCGGGCCGGGGCCTCGCCCGTCCAGAACGGGATGGTGGGCGGCTTGCCGGCGGCGTCGACCACCCGCACCGTGCCCGCGGAGACCTGGCGGATCTGCCAGGCGTGGGTGCCGAGCAGGAAGATGTCGCCCGCCATCGACTCGACCGCCCAGTCCTCGTTGACGGTGCCGACGAACAGCTCCTCCGGCTCGAGGACCACCCGGAAGTCGCCGATCTCGGGGATGGCGCCGCCCGAGGTGGCGGCCGCGAGGCGGGCGCCGGCCCGGGCCCGGACCTCGCCGTTGACCCCGTCGACGTGCAGGTAGGCGGCCCGCCGGCCCCGGCCGGTGGCGATGCCCTGGCCGACCATGGCCACGACCTCGTCGAACGCCTCGCGGGTCAGGTCCCGGTAGGGGTGGGCCCGGCGCACCAGGTCGTACAGCTCGTCGAGGCGCCAGCCGTCCTCGCCCACGGCCGCCACCTCGGCCACGATCTGCTGGGCCAGGATGTCGAGCGGGCCCTCCGGCGGGGTGAGCGCGTCGAGCTCGCCCCGCTGCACGGCGGCCAGCAGGGCGGCCGACTCGACCAGCTCGTCGCGGGTCAGCGGGAACAGCCGCCCCCGGGGCACGCCGTGGCGGCTGTGGTTGGCCCGGCCCACCCGCTGCAGGAACGTGGCGATGCTGCGGGGCGAGCCCACCTGGCACACCAGCTCGACCGGCCCGATGTCGATGCCCAGCTCGAGCGAGGCGGTGGCCACCAGCGCCCGCAGGTCGCCGGCCCGCAGCCGCGACTCGACGCGGTGGCGGCGGTCCTTGGACAGCGAGCCGTGGTGGGCCGCCACCACGTCGTCGCCCAGCTTCTCGCCCAGCTGGTGGGCGAGCCGCTCGGCCAGCCGGCGGGTGTTGACGAACACGATGGTGGTGCGGTGCTCGCCCACCAGGTCGGCGATGCGGTCGACGACGTCGCCCATCTGCTCGGCCGAGGCGATGGCCTCCAGCTCGCCCTGGGGCAGCTCCAGGCCCACGTCGAGGCGGCGGCGGTGCCCGGTGTCGACGATCGCGCACGGCGCCGGCGCCCCCGCCCCCCGCAGCAGGTCGGCGACCAGCTCGATCGGCCGCTGGGTGGCCGACAGGCCGATGCGCTGGGGGCGGCGGGCCGCGGCCCGCTCGAGCCGTTCGAGGGTGAGCGCCAGGTGGCAGCCCCGCTTGTCGCGGGCCATGGCGTGGATCTCGTCGACGATGACGGTCTCGACCGACCCCAGCATCGCCCGGCTGCGGGCCGCGGTGACGAGCAGGTAGAGCGACTCGGGGGTGGTCACCACGAAGTTGGGCGGGCGCCGCACCATCGACGCCCGCTCGCTGGCCGTGGTGTCGCCCGTGCGGACGGCCACCCGCAGCTCGGGGGCGTCGAAGCCCAGCTCGGCCGCCACCTCGGCGATCTCGCGCAGCGGGCGGTCGAGGTTCTCGGCGATGTCGACGGCCAGGGCCTTGAGCGGCGACACGTAGGCGACCTGGGTGGCGCCCGACACGTCGGCCCCCCGGGCGTGGGCCCGGTACAGCCGGTCGATGCCGACGAGGAACCCGGCGAGGGTCTTGCCCGACCCGGTGGGGGCCGCGATCAGCGTGTCGTCGCCCGCGGCGATGCGCTGCCACCCCTCGTGCTGGGCGGGCGTGGGCCCGTCGGGGAACCGGCGCGCGAACCACTCCGCCACCGCGGGGTGGAACCCCTCGTCGGGCAGCGGGGGTGCGAAAAGCGAGGGCGCCTCGACCGTGACCATGTCCGACCCGAGCGTAACCACCGGGTGTGACAGGAACTCAGAGGCCGTGCCCGCGGAGCCAGCCGAGGACGTGGTCGGCGACCTCGCGCCGCCCGCCGTCAGCAGCAGCGGGCCCCGCGCCGCGTTGCCGGTGTCCACGCGGATTTCGGACCGCCTCACAGCGGGACGGCACTCGTCGTTGTCCCGGTGTGAGCACTCGTGACGATGTCGACGGCCTGGACTGGGCCTCGCTGGCCGGGGACCTGGACGGGGTGGGCTGCGCGCTGACGCCCGCGCTGGTGGGTCCGGACGACTGCGCCGCCCTCGCCGGCCTCTACGACCGGCCCGATCGGTTCCGGTCCACGGTGGACATGGCCCGTCACCGGTACGGATCCGGGCAGTACCGGTACTTCGCCCACCCGCTGCCCCGCGCGGTCGCCGCACTGCGGGCGGCGTTCTGGCCGCACCTGCTGCCCATCGCCCGGGACTGGGCGGCGCGCCTGGGGCGGGAGGCGCCGTGGCCCGACCGGCTGGAGGACTGGCTCGCCGCCTGCCACGCCGCCGGGCAGGACCGCCCGACGCCGCTGATGCTGCGCTACGGGCCCGGCGACTGGAACGCCCTGCACCGCGACCTCTACGGCGACCTGGTGTTCCCGCTGCAGGTCGTGGTCGGTCTGGACCGGCCCGGCGCGGACTACACCGGCGGCGAGTTCCTGCTGGTCGAGCAGCGGCCCCGGGCCCAGTCCCGCGGGACGGCCACGACCATCGGGCAGGGGGAGGCGCTGATCTTCACCACCCGCGACCGCCCGGTGCGGTCGGCCCGGGGCTGGTCGGCCGGCGCCGTGCGCCACGGGGTCAGCACCGTGCGCTCGGGGCGGCGGCGGACCCTCGGCCTCGTGTTCCACGACGCCGCCTAGCGGCGGGCTGCCCACCGGCGTCACGGGGCACTGCCGACGCTCGAGCGGCCCGGGTCGTCGTCCTCGTCGCTCGGTCGCCGTCGTCGTCGCGGTGGCCAGCAGGTCGCCCGCCAGGGCCAGCGCCGCGGCCAGGCCCGCGGCCCGGTCGACCACGGCGGCGATGGCCAGCTCGGCCCCGCTCGGCCCGGGCAGCGGCGGCTCGCCGAGCGAGCGCACGAGGGCCGTGGGGTCGGCGGCGGGCACGATCGGCTCGGGGTCGGCCAGCGGCGGCACCGGCCGCCACAGGTCGACGGGCTTGGGCTTGGTCTTGCGCCCGGAACGCCGCCGGCGCGACTGGTTGCTGCCGCCCTTGCCCTGGTTCCCCTTGGACTGGTTCCCCTTGGCCTGGCCGCCCTTCGACGGGTTGTCGCCGCTCATGTCGCCCCCTCGGTCAGCAGGGCGTCGGGCCGCATGCCGAGCGCCACCCGCAGCTGGTCGGCGTCGAGGTCGGACAGCGAGCTGGACTTGGGCAGCACCAGGTCGGCGATGTGGCGCTTGCCGGCCACGACCTCCTCGACCCGCTCGTCGACCGTGCCCGGGCACACCAGCCGGTGCGACACGACGGTGCGGGTCTGGCCGATGCGCCACGCCCGGTCGCGGGCCTGGTCCTCGACCGCCGGGTTCCACCACCGGTCGTAGAGCACGACATGGCTGGCGGCGGTCAGGTTGAGGCCGGTGCCGCCGGCCTTGAGCGAGAGCACCAGCGCCCCCGGCCCCTCGCCGCCCTGGAAGTCGGCGATGAGCTGGTCGCGGGCGCCCCGGGCCAGGCCGCCGTGGTAGCAGGAGATCGGCTCGCCCGTGACCTCGGTGAGGTGGGTGGCCAGCCGCTTGCCCCACTCGGCGAAGTGGGTGAACACGAGGATGCGCTCGCCGGCGGCGAACACCGACTCGACGATCTCCTCCAGCCGGGTGAGCTTGCCGGACCGGCCGGCCAGGGGCCGCCCGTCGTCCTGGTAGGCGGCCGGGTGGTTGCAGATCTGCTTGAGCGCCGTGATGGCGGCCAGGATCGCGCCCTGCTGGGGCTGGGCGTCGGGCCCCTCGCTGCCGGCCAGCAGCCGGTCGAGCACGGCCTGGTAGAGGCCGATCTGCTCGGCGCTCATGGCGCAGTGGTCGAGCTCGTCGATGCGGTCGGGCAGCTCGGCCGCCACGACGGGCTCGGTCTTGGTGCGGCGGAAGACCAGGATGCCGTTGAGGGCGGACAGGGCCGCCTCCCGCTCGCCGGACAGCTGGGCGACGAACGCCGGCCGCTGGCCCACGAGGCCGGGGTTGAGGAAGTCGAGGATCGACCACAGGTCGCCGAGCCCGTTCTCGATGGGCGTGCCGGTGAGGGCCAGGCGGGTGCCGGCGGGGATGCGCCGCAGCTGCTGGGCCGTCTCGCTGGCGGGGTTCTTGATGGCCTGGGCCTCGTCGACGACGACCCGGTGCCAGTCGTAGCCGGACAGCGCCTCGATGTCGCGCACGGCCGTGCCGAAGGTGGTGATGACCACGTCGGCGCCCGCGACCTCGGCCTTCAGCTCGTCGGCGGACGAGCGGGTGGCGCCGTGGTGCACGACGACCGACAGCCCCGGCGTGAACCGGGCGGCCTCGGCCGCCCAGTTGCCGACGACGGCGGGCGGGGCGATGACGAGGGCGGGGCCGTTGCCGGGCGTGCGGGCGATGTGGGCGAGCACCGTCGGCGTCTTGCCGAGGCCCATGTCGAGGGCCAGGATGCCGCCGAGCCCGACGGCGTCGAGGAACCCGAGCCACGCCAGCGCCTCGGCCTGGTAGACGCGCAGCGTGCCCACGAACCCCTCGGGGCTGGTGACCGGGTCGGTGGGGACGGTGCGGGCCGCGTCCAGCAGGTCGGTGGCCCACCCGGCGCCCTCGACCGTGAGCCCCCCGGCCAGGCCCGAGCCCTCGAGCCCGACGGCGTGGCGCAGGATCTCGGCCCCGGTGAGCTGGGTGGTGGCCGCCCGCTCGGCCAGTGCGGCGGCGGCCTCCTTGAGGTCGGCCCGGTCGAGCTCGACCCACCGGCCCCGGGACTTGACGAGGGGCCGGGCCTCGGCCGCCAGGCGGGCGACCTCGGCCGGGGTGAGCTCGACGTCGTCGAACACCGCCGACCACGAGACGTTGGACAGCTGGCGGGCACCGACGACGGTGTCGCCGGTCGGCTCGGTGAACAGGCGGAGCGCCGGCGACGGGCGCCGCCGCGACAGGGCGGGGACCCGGACGTCGAAGCCGGCCGCCTCCAGCGAGGCGCCGGTGACGGTCATCAGCTCCCACGCCTCCTCCTGGTCGAGGTAGACCTGGCCGCGGCGCTGGCCGCCCGGCCGCAGCAGGGCGGGCAGGATGCGCTCGAGCCGGCCGAGGTCGTCGGCCAGGGGCTTGGTGCCGTGGCGGTCGGTCAGGGCGAGCTCGATGGGCAGCAGGCCGCCCTCGGCCCCCGGCCCCAGCACCGACAGGAACCAGGCGTTGCCCTTGTCGGGCGGGTCGAGCTGGACGACGAGCCGCGCCCGCCCGGCGGCGGTCACGGGCCGGGACCAGCGGTCGAGGCGCTTGGCGACCTCGGCCCCGGCGGCCACGGGGGCCGCGAAGGTCGAGCCGTCGAGACGGGTCACGACGGACTCGGCGGCGGCGGCCACGGTGCGGACCACCGGCGGCGGGGCGGGGAGCTCGAGCCGGCCGGCGGCGTCGGTGGCGATGGCGTTGACCACCGAGCCGATCACGTCGAGCGTGACCGCCCGGGGCTCGCCGCCGCCCAGTGCCCGCACGGGCCCGGGCATGGCGCTCGACAGCTCCTCCACCTCGGCCTGGTCGAGATCGGCCGGGAGCCAGCGGACGTGCAGGTCGGCGACCCGGCCGTCGGGGCGGCGGACGTTGCGCACGCTGGGGACCAGGGCCCCCCGGGCCACGAGCCGCACGGCGGCCACGGCCACCCGCCCGATCCAGGTCACGCTGGAGCCGACGCCGTCGCCGCCCAGGCCGGCGCCCACGGCCACGAGCCAGCCGAGCGAGTCGGCGACCGGGATGGACAGGGCCGCGGCCCGGTCGCCGGTCGGCAGCGGGACGCCGCGGTGCTGTTCCCAGCCCACGGCGGGGCCGCCGATGCCCTCCAGCCGGTCGGACAGGTCGTCGTGGCCCGCGGGCGGGACGTCGGGCCCGCCGGCCCACACCACGACCTCGCCGCCGGACCACGACGCCTGCAGCCGCACCTCGCCCGAGGGGTCGGGGGCGACGAGCACGGCGGAGGCCGGGTCGTTCGTCGTGGTGAGCCGGTCGTACGCGGCCTCCAGCCGGGCCAGCTCGGCCTCGACGTCGGCGATGCACCTGGCCGCGCTCGGGGCCCTCGATGCGGCGTACGGCCTCGAGGTTGTCCTCGGTGTCGTCGAGCAGGCGCTCGAGCGTGCGCCGCCAGCCGGGCGCGTCGGCTTCGAGCAGCGCGAGCTGCTCTTCCGTGGCGATGCCGTCGACCGCCGACCAAACGGCGGCCTCCAGGACTCGGCTGGCCTGATCCATACGCGTTGCAGCGCTCCCTCGCGCCGACCTCCCGCTCCGACACGGCGGGATGTGTCCGTCCGTGGGCAGGGCCGGAAGCAGACGTGGGCCCCACTTGCCCACCGCTTGACCGCGCCGTGCCAACTTCCCGATCAAGGATACGGCCCCCGACGTCGGGAGCCACGCCATACCCCTTGACAAATTTTTTTGTCAGAGGCAGGCTGGGTCCGTGCTGGACATCCAGGTGATCGAGGACCCCGCGGCGGCGGCCGTCGCCCTCGACCCCATGCGCTCCCGGCTCCTGGCCGAGCTGGCCGAGCCCGCGTCGGCCGCCACCCTGGCCGCCCGCGTCGGCCTCCCCCGCCAGAAGGTCAACTACCACCTGCGCACGCTCGAGGCCCAGGGCCTCGTCGAGCTGGCCGAGGAGCGCCGGCGCGGCGGCATCACCGAGCGGGTGCTGCGGGCCACGGCCGCCACCTACGTGATCTCGCCCGCTGCCCTGGGAGAGTCCGCCGTGGACCCTGAGCGCGCCGCCGACCGCTTCTCCGCCGGCTACCTCGTCGCCCTGGCCGGCCGGGTCGTCGCCGAGGTCGGCGGGCTGTCCCGCCGGGCCGAGGCCGCCGGGCGCGCGCCTCCCGACCATGGCCGTCGACAGCGAGATCAGGTTCCGGTCGGCCGAGGACCGGGCGGCGTTCGCCGAGGATCTCACGGCCGCCCTGGTCGAGCTCGTGTCCCGCTACCACCACGACGACGGGCGGCCCTACCGCCTCGTCGTCGCCACCCACCCCACACCCCCGGAGAGGACCACATGACCACCCCCGACGTTCCGCGCCGCTTCGAGCTCACCGTCGAGCTACCCGGCACGCCCGAACAGGTCTGGGCGGCCATCGCCACCGGCCCCGGGATCAGCTCCTGGTTCCTGCGCACCGAGATCGAGGGCCGCGAGGGCGGCGTCCTCGTCACCTACATGGGCGAGGGCGCCGAGTCCCGCGGCGAGGTCACCGGCTGGGACCCGCCCCGCCGCCTCGAGTACGCCGAGCCCGACTGGGCCGACCTCACCGGGCGGGAGCGACGCCGACGTCGGCCCGCTGGTCACCGAGTTCCTGATCGAGGCGCGGTCGGGCGGCACGAGCGTGCTCCGGGTCGTGTCGAGCGCCTTCGGCACCGGCGCCGACTGGGAGCGCGACTTCTTCGAGGACCTGGAGAAGGGCTGGGCCCCGTTCTTCGCCCACCTCGAGCTCTACCTGCGCGACTTCGCCGGCCAGGAGGCCGCCTACGTCGAGGCGGCCCGCACCGTCGTGGCGCCGGCCGAGGCGACCTGGGCGGCCATGACGGCCGACGTCGGCCCGCTCGTCGTGGGCGGCCCGGTCACCGTGCGGGGCCTCGAGGGCCGAGGTCCACCGGTTGGGCGAAACCCACGTGCTCGTGCGGCTGACCGCTCCGTACCCTGGCTTCGTCGCCCTGTGGACCGGCGACATGCCCAACGGCACCGCGTTCACCCAGGCCCACGCGTACCTCTTCTCCCCCGACGCGCCCGCCTACGCCGACGACGAGCAGAAGGGCTGGCAGGCGTGGCTCGACGCGCTGCCCTTCCCCGATCCCACGCCCGACCGATGAGTTTCTGTCACGGCGGAGTCGTACACATCACGAGCGCCGAGTCCGGCGCCCATCCGAAGGAGACAGGACGTGAACGGATCCACACTCGCGATCGAGACCGAGGGCCTGGTCAAGGTGTTCGGCGAGACGCGGGCCGTCGACGGCGTCGACCTGTCCGTGCAGGCCGGCACCGTCTACGGCGTGCTCGGCCCCAACGGTGCGGGCAAGACCACGACCATCCGCATGCTGGCCACGCTGCTGCAGCCCGACGCCGGCTCCGCCCGCGTGCTCGGCCACGACATCGTCCGCGACGCCGACGCCGTGCGGGCCGCGGTCAGCATGACCGGCCAGTTCGCCTCGGTCGACGAGGAGCTGACGGGGCGCGAGAACCTCGTCCTGCTGGCCCGGCTGCTACGGCTTCCCCAAGTCCCAGGCCCGCGAGCGGGCCGGCGAGCTGCTCGACGCCTTCGGCCTGACCGACGCCGGCGACCGGCTGGTCAGCACCTACTCCGGCGGCATGCGGCGCCGGCTCGACATCGGCGCCAGCATCGTCGTCACCCCCGACCTGCTGTTCCTCGACGAGCCGACGACCGGGCTCGACCCCCGCAGCCGCAACCAGGTGTGGGAGATCGTGCGGGTGCTGGTGGCGGCGGGCACCACGGTGCTGCTCACCACGCAGTACCTCGACGAGGCCGACCAGCTGGCCGACCGCATCGCCATCATCGACCACGGCCGCATCATCGCCGAGGGCACGTCGGCCGAGCTGAAGGCGTCGGTCGGCTCCGGCTCGCTGCACGTGCGGGTCGACGACCCCGACCGGCGGATCGAGGCCGAGCAGCTGCTGGCGGCCGCGCTCGGCGTGCCCGTGTCCCTCGACGCCGACCCCGCGGCGCTCACGGCCTGCGGCGCCGAGGCCGACCGCATCGCGCTCGGCCTCGCCGAGCTGGTCAACGCCGGCATCACCGTCACCGAGTTCGCCCTCGGCCAGCCCAGCCTGGACGAGGTGTTCCTGTCCCTGACCGGCCACCCGGCCGAGGACCCGTCACCGACGACCGAGACCGAGGAGGACGCGGCGTGAGCACCGCCACCCCCGCCACCACCACCGCCGAGCCGGCATCCGTATCCGAGGCCACGCTGCGGGCCGCGCTGTCGACCCGCACCCGACCGCCGGCCCCCAGCCCGCTGGGCGCCTCCGTCTCCTTCGGGTGGCGGGCCATGCTCAAGATCAAGCACGTCCCCATGCAGCTGTTCGACGTGACGATGTTCCCGATCATGTTCACGCTGCTGTTCACGTACCTGTTCGGCGGGGCCCTGGCCGGGTCCCCCCAGGAGTACATCCAGGTCCTGCTGCCCGGCATCCTCGTCATGACCGTGGTGATGATCACCATGTACACGGGCATGGCGCTGAACACCGACATCTCCAAGGGCGTGTTCGACCGGTTCCGCTCGCTGCCGATCTGGCGGCCGGCGGTGCTCGTCGGGATGATGCTCGCGGACGCCGTGCGCTACACGATGGCGGCCCTGGTCGTGACGGCGCTGGGCGTGATCATCGGGTTCCGGCCCGACGGCGGCGTCATGGGCGTGGCGGCCGCGATCGGCGCTGCTGCTGGTGTTCTCGTCCAGCCTGTCGTGGGTGTGGAGCGCCATCGGCATGAAGATGCAGACGCCCGAGACCGTCATGCAGATGAGCATGACGGTCCTGTTCCCGCTGACCTTCGCGTCGCAACGTGTTCGTCGACCCGTCGACCATGCCGGGCTGGCTGCAGGCGATCGTGAACGTCAACCCCATCAGCCACCTGACAACGGCGTCACGCGAGCTGATGCACGGGGCGGTCGACTCGTCCGCCATCCTCTACGTGCTGCTGTGGAGCGCGGGGCTGGTGGCGGTGTTCGCCCCGCTCACCATGCGCCTGTACCACGCCGAGCGGTAGCCCTCGCGGGCCCGCTCGGCACGTGAGGTTGCCCTCGGGGCGCGGCGGCCCCGAGGGCAACCGCGACCCCGTGCGGTCAGGGGGCGGCGGGCGCCGGCCCGGGTCCGGCACGAGGGCCAGCAGGTCGCGGGCCTCCCAGTGGTCGCCGGCGTGGGCGCCGTAGTGGGCGGCCACGACCCGGCCGTCGGGGCCGACGAGGATGTCGGCGGGCAGCCCCAGGTTGCCGCCCTCGGGCCGCAGGGGCGGCAGCGGGTGGCGGCCGCGCACGACGCCGACCGCGCTGGCGGCGACCGAGCGCAGGATCGTCCACCAGGCCCGCGGGTCGAGCAGCGCCCGCGGCGACGACTCGACGCCGAACTCGCGGTAGAGCTGCTTGCCGGGGTCGGCCACGACCGCGAACGGCAGCTCGGCGGCGTGCGGGCGCAGGGCGTCGACCGTCGAGTGGAACACGACGACCTCCCGGATGTTCGCCGCCTCGATCTCGGCCAGGTAGCGGGCCATCGACCGCAGGTGGAGGTTGCACACCGGGCAGCCCGCGAACCGGCGGAACTGCAGGTGGACGAAGCAGCCCTGGTCCGGCACCGGGACCCGGGCCCCGGCGATCGTCGTCAGGGTGCGGGGCTCGATGCGGTCGCCGGGGGCGAGACGGGTGGCGCGGCCGCCGGCGGCGAGGGCGGCACGATCGCGCACGTGCGCGGGCGAGGACCTGGGGCATGGGGTCTCCCGAGTGAGCGTACGGTGTACTCCTACGCCGACGAGCGTAAGCGTAGGTTGTACGCTTTGCAACGCATGCCGCGGCCCCGCTCGCTCACGACCGCGGCCATCGGCGCCGCAGGCCTGGTCGTGGTCGAACGGCACGGCCTCGAGGGCCTGTCCATGCGGTCGGTGGCCCGCGAGCTCGGCGTCGGGACCATGTCGCTGTACCGCTACGTCTCGGGGCGGGACGAGCTGGAGGGGCTCGTCGTCGAGCAGGTGCTCGGCGAGGTCGGCGACGAGGTGCCGCCGGGCACGCCGTGGGCCGAGCGCATCGCCGTGCTGTGCGAGCGGGTCCGCGACGCGGTGGGCGCCCACCCCGGCGTCGTGCCCCTGCTGCTCGTCGGGCGCCACCGGCTGGCCGCCACGCTGCGGTGGGGCGAGGCGATGCTGGCGGCGCTGGCCGAGGGCGGCATCACCGGTCCGGACCGGGTGATCGCCTTCCGGACGCTGCTCGCCTTCGTGCTGGGCGCCGCCCAGGTCGAGCACCTGGGGCCGCTGTCCGGCGCGGGCACGGCGGCGCTGGCGCGCCTGCCGACGGACCGCTTCCCCCACCTGGCGGCCACGGCGGCCGACGCCCGCGGGGTCCCCCCGGCCGAGGAGTTCCGGCGGGGCCTGCACGCGGTGCTGGCCGGGCTCGGGATCCCGGCGCCGCCGTGCTGATCGCGGGCGGCGACGTCGACGGCCGGGGCCGCGCCGACGTCCGGGTGGCCGGGGACCGGATCGCCGAGGTGGGGCCCGACCTGCCCCGGCACCGGGGCGAGACCGTGCTCGACGCCGGCGGCGGCGCCGTGATCCCCGCGCTCCACGACCACCACGTCCACCTGCGGGCGCTGGCCGCGGCCCGGGCGTCGGTGGACGTCGGCCCGGCCGCCACCCCCGACCCGGCCGCGTTCGACGCCCGGCTCCGGGAGGCGGCCGCGGCGCTGCCCGCGGGCGGGTGGGTGCGGGCCGTCGGCTACCACGAGGCGGTGGCGGGCGACCTCGACCGCGCCCGGCTGGACGCCGCCGTGCCCGACCGGCCGGTGCGGGTCCAGCACCGCAGCGGCGCCCTGTGGGTGCTCAACTCCCCCGCCCTCGCGGCCACCGGGGCCCCCGAGCCGGACGGCCGGCTGTGGCGGCGGGACGGCTGGCTCGCGGGCGTGACCCCGCCGGTGACGCTGGACCTGGCCGCCGTCTCCCGGGACGCGGCGGCGCACGGCATCGGCGGGTTCACGGATGCCGACCCCGCCCGGAC
Organism: uncultured Acidimicrobiales bacterium; assembly: GCA_963759225.1. GTDB lineage: Bacteria > Actinomycetota > Acidimicrobiia > Acidimicrobiales > VFJN01 > ZC4RG19. Next base: position 465,686 of record CAVWYL010000008.1, read on the forward strand.
CCAGGCCGACGTGGACGCGCTCGCCGCCGCGGGCGTCCGCCAGCGGCTGGTGCTCATGAGCGCGGCCGGGCTGGACCTCCCGCCGGGGATGGCGGCCGGGCCCCGCAAGCTGCTGCTCGACGACGCGACCCTGCCGCCGCTGCCCGACCTGGTGGCGTGGATCGCCGCCGCCCACGGCGCCGGCGAGGCCGTCGCCGTCCACTGCGTCACCCGGCTCCAGCTCGTGGCCACGCTCGCCGCGCTGGCCGAGGCCGGGCCCCGCCCCGGCGACCGGGTCGAGCACGGCGGCGTGGTCCCGGCCGAGCTGCGGGGCGAGCTGGCCCGGCTGGCGGTGACGGTCGTGACCCAGCCCCACTTCGTGGCCGAGCGGGGCGACCAGTACCTCACCGACGTCGACCCCGGGGACCGGCCGCTGCTGTACCCGTGCGCCTCGCTGCGGGCCGCGGGGGTGGCGGTGGCGGCCGGGACCGACGCCCCGTTCGGCGGCGCCGACCCGTGGGCGGCCGTGCGGGCCGCGGTCCACCGCCGGACCCCGGCCGGCGCCGTGGTCGGCCCGGACGAGCGGATCGACCCCGCGGCGGCGCTCGACCTGTTCCTCGGGCGGGCCGGCGCGCCGGCCGTCCGGCGCCGGGTCGAGCCGGGCGCACCGGCCGACCTGTGCGTGCTGGATCGCCCGCTGGTGGCGATCCGTGCCAGCCTGGCGGCGGACGAACCGGTCCGGCCCGTGGTCGCCACGGTCGTGGGAGGGTCGGTCGTCGCCCACCAGTAGCGCCCGATCGCAGTCACACCGAGGGGGACCCCCGTGCAGCTCTCCACCACGCTCAGCTACTCCGGCGGCTTCGAGGAGTCGGCCCGCCGGGTCGCCGACCTCGAGTCGGCCGGCCTCGACGTGGTGTGGGTGGCCGAGGCCTACGGCTTCGACGCTCCCACCTTCATGGGCTACCTGGCCGCCGTCACCGACACCGTGCAGATCGGGTCCGGCATCCTGCCGCTCTACAGCCGCACGCCCGCGCTGCTCGCCATGACCGCGGCCAGCGTCGACGCCCTGTCCGGCGGCCGGGCCATCCTCGGCCTCGGCGCCTCCGGCCCCCAGGTCATCGAGGGCTGGCACGGCGTCCCCTACGACAAGCCCCTGGCCCGGACCCGCGAGATCATCGAGATCTGCCGCAAGGTGTGGGCCCGCGAGGAGAAGCTCACCAACGACGGGCCGCTCTACCCGCTGCCGCTGCCCGAGGGCCAGGGCACCGGCCTCGGCAAGCCGCTGCGCATCATCACCCACCCCGTGCGGCCCCGCATCCCGATCTACGTCGCCGCCCTCGGCGAGCGCAACGTCGCGCTCTCCGCCGAGGTCGCCGACGGCTGGCTGCCGCTGTTCTTCCTGCCCGAGCGGGCCGGCGAGGTGTTCGGGCCCGCGCTGGCCGAGGGTGCGGCGAAGCGGGCGCCCGACCTCGACCCGCTGGCCATCTGCGCCGGCGGCATCGCCCACATCACCGAGCCCGACGAGGCGACGAAGATCCTCGACACGTTCTCCCGGCCCATGGCCGCCCTCTACATCGGCGGCATGGGCGCCAAGGGCCGCAACTTCTACAACGCCCTGGTCAGCCGGTACGGCTACGAGGCCGAGGCGGCCAAGATCCAGGACCTCTACCTGGACGGCCGCAAGGACGAGGCCGCCGCGCTGGTGCCCGACGACCTGCTGCGGCTCACCAACCTGTGCGGCCCGCCCGACTTCGTGCGGGAGCGGCTCGCCGCGTTCGCCGAGGCCGGGGTGACCATGCTCAACGTGACCACCCTCGGCGGGCACGACGACCAGGTGGCCACCCTGGAGCAGCTCAGGGACTGGATGGCCTGACGTCTGCGGTCTGTCGTCTCTCACCGCGGCTATCCGCGGTGAGAGACGACAGACCGCTCAACCGCCGTGGGCGGCGGCCTCGTCGGTGAGGGCCCAGGTGGCCGGCTCGCCGTCGATCTCGGTGAGGACGCCCCGCAGCTCCAGGGCCCGCAGGTGGGCCATGGCCTCGCCGACCGCGGCGCGGCGCATCCAGCCGTCGATGTCGTCCCACGGCCGCGACCACGTCATCCGGCCGGCGATCTCCCAGGTGGTGTCGTGGCCGCCGCGGATGGCGGTCAGCACCTCCCGGAAGCGCTCGGCGTGGTGGCGGCGCAGCTCCTCGATGCGGCCGTGCAGGTCCAGGAACCGGTGCTCGTGGGCGGGCAGGACCTCGGCCGGCTCGTACCCGTCCAGCCGGTCGAGCGCGGTGAGGAAGTCGCCGAGCGGGTTGGCGCCCGCCTGGGGGTGGTACGACACGTTGGGCGTGATGCGGGGCAGCACGTGGTCGCCGGTGAGCAGCAGCTCGTTGGCGGGCTCCCAGAAGCACAGGTGGCCGGGCGTGTGGCCGGGGGTCCAGATGGCCGACAGGTCCCAGCCCGGGACCTCGGGCCGCTCGCCGTCCTCCAGCAGGACGTCGGGCAGCACCGGGTCGACGAACGAGCGGACCGGCATGGCCACGTTCTGCAGGGTGGCGATCTCCTCGGCGGGCGCCCCGTTCCGGCGCAGCATGGCGCCCATGCGCTCCAGCAGGTCGGTGGGCTCGACGTAGCGGTCCTGGATGAGCCGGGCGTCGGCCGGGTGGAGCGAGATCCACGCCCCCGACGCCTCCCGGATGCGGCCGGCCAGGCCGTAGTGGTCGGGGTGGATGTGGGTGACCATCACCCCCTGCACGTCGCCCATGCCGTAGCCCGCGGTGGCCAGGCCGGCCTCCAGGGCCTGGTAGGCGTCGTCGGTGTTCCAGCCGGCGTCGACCAGGTAGACGCCCTTGGCGCTCTCGAACACGTAGACGAAGACGTAGCGCAGCGAGTTGTTCGGCAGCGGCACGGGCACCGACGTCAGGCCCGGCCGGAGGCGCTCGACGGGCGGGAGCGGGTCGGGTCCGGGTCCGGGCACGCTGACGATTCTGTCAGAAAGGGGGTCCCGGGCCCCTCATGCGCCGACCTCGGCGACGACGGCGGCCGTGTCCGCCCCGAGCGCGGGCGCCGGGTGCGCGGGCCGGCGGGCCCGGGGCGGCGCCGCGGTGGCCGGGTCGGCCGGCACCCAGGGCAGCCCGGCGTCCGGCCCCGCCACCGCCGCCGCCACCCGCGCCAGCGCCGCGTCGAGGACCCAGGTCCCCCCGGCCTCCAGCGCCGCCACGACCGCACCCGCGGCGGCGAGCCCCGTGAGGGGATCGGCCACGGCGTCGGCGACGAAACGGGGCCGCCCGCCGGCGCCCCACGCCACCAGGCCGCCGGCGGCGGCGGTGTCGTCACCGAAGCCGATCCGGTCGACGGGCCCGTGACCGGTGATGCGCACCCAGGCCCGCTGGCCCGCGGGCGCCAGGCCGAGCTGCGCCAGCGCCCGGGGGCGCGACGCCTCGATCACGACGTCGGCCGCCGCCACGAGGCGGCGCAACCGCCCCCGGTCCCCGGGGTCCCGGAAGTCGAGCGCCACGGCCCGGTGCCCCCCGTGCATCAGCGCGAAGAACCCCGCCGGTCCCCGCCGGGCGCCGTCCGGCCGGCCCGTCGCCTCGACCTTGACCACCCGCGCCCCCCGCTCCCCCAGCAGCTGGGCGCACAGGGGCCCGGCCCACAGCGAGGACAGGTCCACCACCAGGGGCGCCCGCTCCAGCGGCGGTGCGTCCCCGGTGCGGGTGGCGACGACACCGGACCCCGCCGCCGACCCCGACCCGGAGCCGGCGCCGTCGCGGGGCGGGACGGCGGCGACCGCCAGGCCCAGGGCCGCGCCGCGGGTGGCGAGGTCGGTGGCGCCGCCGGGAGCCGCCGCCACCGCCGCCCAGGGGTCCTCCGGTGGCGCGTCCAGACCGAGCCAGGCCGGGAGCAGGTCCTCGTCGTCGGGGCGGGGCAGCGAGACGGCGAGCCAGCCGCCGTCGCCCGCCGGCAGCAGGCGGGCGGCCCCGCCGCAGCTGACGGCGCCGTTGCGGGTCAGGCCGGCGATCGCGGCCCGCTCGCCCAGCAGGGACAGGGCGTCCACGCCCAGCGGTTCGCCGAGGGCGACCGTGCGGGCCACGACGCCCGGCGGGGGTGACAGGCACGGGCCGTCGGGGTCGCCGGTGAGGGCCAGGGCGCCGGAGGCCGCCCACCGGGCTCGGGCCTCGTCGGGGGACATGGCCAGGCACAGTACGGTCGGCGTCGCATGGAGGTGCGTGAACCGGCCGAGCTCGCGGCGCTGGCCGCTTCGCCGCTCGCCGCCGAGCTGGTGGGCGACGTCGTGGTGGTCGACGTGAGCGGGCCCCATCCCGACCTCGGGCCGCTGGCCGACCTGCCGGTCGTCGTCGTCGGCATCGGCCCGGGCCCCTGCGACGCGGTCGACGTGCTCGTGGACGACGACCTGGCGGCCGAGCGGGTCGTGGACGCGGCCGCCGCCCACCCCGTGGCCGCCGCCGCCCTCGCGGTGCACCTGCGGGTGGCCGAGGGCCTGCCCGTCGGGCGGGGGCTGGCCGCCGAGTCCGCCGTCTACTCGACCCTGCAGGCCGGGCCCGAGCACGCCGCCTGGCTGGCCGCCCGCCAGCGCCGGGCGCCCCGGCCCGGCGCGACGACGGTGGCGAGCGGGTCCGGGTGACCCGCGACGGCGACCGCGTCCACGTCGCCCTCGCCCGCCCGGCGGCCCGCAACGCGGTCGACGCCGCCATGCAGCGGGCCCTCGTCGACGCCCTGGGCACCGTCGGCGACGACGTCGGCGAGGTGCTCCTCACCGGCGACGGCCCGGTGTTCAGCGCCGGCGGCGACCTCGACGAGTTCGGCGACCTGGCCGACCCGGCGTCCGCCCACCTGCTGCGGCTCACCCGCAGCCCGGCCCGGGCGCTGGCCCGGGTGGCCGGCCGGGCGACGGTCGTCGTCCAGGGCGCGTGCCACGGGGCGGGCGTCGAGCTGCCCGCCTTCGCCCGCCGGGTCGTGGCCCGCCCGGGGACGACGTTCACGCTGCCCGAGGTGGCCATGGGGCTGATCCCCGGCGCGGGCGGCACCGTCAGCATCCCCCGGCGCATCGGCCGCCAGCGCACGGCGTGGCTGGCGCTGACCGGGGCGTCGCTCGACGCCGGGACCGCACGGGACTGGGGGCTGGTGGACGAGATCGCGCCCTGACCGTTCCGACGGGACCCGGGTGCGGCTGTGCGGTGTGCCTTCCACGACGGACATGCCAGCTTGGCAGTAGTTGATAGGGATGCTTAACTCCAGTCTGTGAGCTCCTCCTCTGCCGGGCCGCCCGGCGCCGTGCCCGGCGTCGCGGGCCACGTCGAGGCCGCGGAGCCCGTGTGACCGCCGTCGTCGACGACGTGGCGACCGGCGCCGTGCCGCGCGCCCGGCCGCCGCGCCGGGGCGTGCTCGGCCGGTCGTGGACCCGCCTGGCCGGCCTCGTCGTGGCCGGCATCGTCCTGGCGGTGCTCGTCGCGTGCTCGCTCGCGTTCGGGTCCAAGTCCATCCCGCTGCGGTCGGTGCTCGACTCCTTCCTCCACTTCGACGGGTCCAACGACCACCTCATCGTGCGCAGCCTGCGGGTGCCCCGCACGCTGCTCGGCCTCGGTGTCGGCGCCGCGCTCGGCCTGGCCGGCGGTCTGATGCAGGGCGTCACCCGCAACCCGCTGGCCGACCCCGGTCTGCTCGGCGTCGAGGCCGGGGCGTCGCTGGCCGTCGTCATCGGCATCCACACCTTCGACGTGACCACGCTGACCGGCTACGTGTGGTTCGCCTTCGCCGGGGCCGGTCTGGCCAGCGTGGTCGTGTACGCGCTCGGCTCGGTGGGCCGGGGCGGGGCCACGCCCGTGAAGCTGGCCCTGGCCGGCGCCGCCCTCACCGCGTTCCTGGCGTCGCTCACCCAGGCGGTGCTGCTGTTCGACGTCCAGACCTTCGACCAGTTCCGCTTCTGGGTGGTGGGGTCGCTGGCCGGGCGGGACTCGCGACGTGTTCCGCCAGGTGCTGCCGTTCCTGCTGGTCGGCGTGGTGCTGGCGCTCGGCATGGCCCGGCTGCTGAACGTGCTCGTCCTCGGCGACGACGTGGCCCGCTCCCTCGGCATGCGGGTGGCGCTGACCCGGGCGCTGGCGACGCTCGGCGTCGTCGTGCTGACCGGCGCGGCGGTGGCGGCGTGCGGCCCCATCGCGTTCGTGGGCCTGACGGTGCCCCACGTGGCCCGGGCCATCACCGGTCCCGACCACCGCTGGCTGCTGCCCTGGGCGATGGTCCTCGGCCCGATCCTGCTGCTGGCGGCCGACGTGCTGGGCCGCGTGGTCGTGCGCCCCGCGGAGCTGCAGGTCGGCATCGTGACCGCCCTGCTCGGCGCCCCGTTCTTCATCGCCCTCGTCCGGCGGCGCAAGCTGGCGGCGGTGTAGCCCGTGCTCACCGTCCGCGTCCCCGCCGCCGGCTGGTCGACCCGGGTCCACCTGCGGGCCGTCGTCGTCACCGTCGTCGCCCTCGCCGCCGCCCTGGTCGTGTTCGTGTGGGGCCTGACCGTCGGCGACTTCCCGCTGCCCGTGAGCGAGGTCGTGGCCTCGCTGGCGGGGAGCGGCGACGCCGGCAGCGACTTCATCGTCCGCACGCTGCGCCTGCCCCGCGGCCTGACCGGGCTGCTGGTGGGGGCCGCCTTCGGGCTGTCGGGCGCCATCTTCCAGCGGCTGGCCCGCAACCCGCTGGCCAGTCCGGACATCATCGGCGTCAACGCCGGCGCCGCGCTCGCCGCCGTGTTCGTCATCACCGTGGCCGACAGCAGCGGCACCAGCCTGACGATGGCCGCGCTCGGCGGGGCGGCGGCCAGCGCCTTCGCCGTCTACGTGCTGTCGTGGCGCAACGGCATCACCGGCTACCGGCTGGTGCTCGTGGGCATCGGCGTCACCGCCATGCTGTCGGCCGGCGTCGGCTACCTGCTGACCCAGGCCCAGATCTTCGAGGCCCAGCAGGCCATCGTGTGGCTGACCGGCAGCCTCAACGGCCGGACCTGGGACGACGTGCGGCCGGTCGCCCGGGCGCTCGTCGTGCTGATCCCCTTCACGGTCTGGCTGTCCCGCCACCTGCGGATGCTGGAGCTCGGCGACGACAGCGCGCGGGCCCTCGGGGTCCCCGTCGAGCGGGCCCGGGCCGGGCTGATCCTGGCCGGGGTGGCGCTCGCCGCCGTCGCCACCGCCTCGGCGGGGCCGATCGCGTTCGTGGCGCTCGTGGCGCCCCAGATCGCCCGCCGGCTGGTGCGGGACAGCTCGATCGCCCTCCTGCCCTCGGCCGCGGTCGGCGCCCTGCTGCTCGTGGCCGCCGACCTCGTGGGCCGGCGGATCATCGCCCCCACCGAGCTGCCGGTCGGGCTGGTGACGGCCATCCTCGGCGCCCCCTACCTGCTCCTCCTCCTGGCCAGGGCCAACCGCATCGGAGCCGCCGGATGACCGCCCCGACCGACGCCCCCGCGGCCGCCCCGCTCGCCGCCCGGGACGTGTCCCTGGCCTACGACGACCACCTGGTGGTCGACGGGCTGTCGCTCGACATCCCGGCCGGCCAGGTCACGGTCATCGTGGGCGCCAACGCCTGCGGCAAGTCGACGCTGCTGCGCGGGCTGGCCCGGCTGCTCAGGCCGAAGGGCGGGTCGGTGCTGCTCGACGGGTCGGACATCCACCGGCTCCCGACGCGGGAGGTGGCGACGCGGCTCGGCCTGCTGCCCCAGCAGCCGGTCGCACCCGACGGCATCACCGTGGCCGACCTGGTGGGACGGGGCCGGCATCCCCACCAGCGCTGGTTCCGCCAGTGGTCGGTCGAGGACGAGACGGCCGTCGCCGCCGCACTCGAGGCCACCGGCATGACCGCGGAGGCCGACCGCCCGGTCGACGAGCTGTCGGGCGGGCAGCGCCAGCGGGCCTGGATCGCCCTGGCGCTCGCCCAGGGCACCGACCTCATGCTGCTCGACGAGCCCACCACGTTCCTCGACCTCGCCCACCAGGTCGAGGTGCTCGACCTGCTGGCCGAGCTGAACGAGCGCGAGGGCCGCACCGTGGTGCTCGTGCTCCACGACCTGAACCTGGCCTGCCGCTACGCCCAGCACCTCGTCGCCCTGCGCGGCGGTGCGGTCGTGGCCGAGGGCCCGCCCGGCGAGGTCGTCACGGCCGAGCTGGTGGCCGACGTGTTCGGCCTGGCGGCCGAGATCGTCGCCGACCCCCTGACCGGCACCCCCCTGGTGCTCCCCGTCCCGTCCCGCCGAAAGGACGTCCGATGAAACGCCTCTCCCTCCTGCTCGTGGCCCTCGGCCTGGTGGTGGCCAGCGCCTGCGGCGGCGGTGGCGACGACGACGGCTCGGACGGCGCGTCCGCGGCGGCGGGCACCGGGTCGTCCGGGGCCTTCCCGGTCACGATCGAGCACGCGTACGGCGAGACGACGATCGAGGCCGAGCCCGAGCGCGTCGTGACGGTGGGATTCATCGACCAGGACCCGCTGCTCGCCCTCGGCGTCGTCCCGGTCGGCATCCGCGACTGGTACGGCGACCAGCCGCTGGCGGTGTGGCCGTGGGCGCAGGACCTGCTGGGCGGCGAGGAGCCGGAGGTCCTGTCGGCGGACGAGATCAACATGGAGGCCGTGGCCGCGCTCGCCCCCGACCTCATCGTGGGCGTGTCCTCGGGCATGACCGAGGAGGAGTACGACACGCTGTCGCAGATCGCCCCGACGCTGGCCCAGTCGGGCGACTACGTCGACTTCGGCATGCCGTGGCAGGACGGCACCCGCATGATCGGCCAGGCCGTCGGCCGGCTCGACGAGGCCGAGGCGATGATCGCCGACGTCGAGGCGCAGCTGACCGCCGCCCGCTCGGGGAACCCCGGGTTCGAGGGGGCGGAGGCCACCGTCAGCTACGTGCTCGACGAGGCCAACATCGGCGCGTACGGCCCCGAGGACACCCGCAGCCGCCTGCTGACCGACCTCGGCATGGTGATCCCGTCCGAGATCGTCGAGCTCGCGGGGGACCAGTTCTACTCGCAGTTCAGCAAGGAGCAGATCGGGCTGATCGACCGCGACCTCATCGTGTGGATCACGGCCGACCCGTCGATCGAGGAACGCATCCGCCAGGACCCGCTGCACGGCCAGCTCCGGGCGGCGGCCGAGGGCCGCGAGGTCTTCCTCACCCAGATGGAGGGCGGCGCGGCGTCGTTCAGCAGCGTGGTCAGCCTGCCGTACCTGCTGGACACGCTCGTGCCCCGCATGGCGGCCGCGGTGGACGGCGACCCGGCGACCGCGGTGCCGCCGGCCTGACCCGTCCCGTCGCTCACCGCCGGTCGCGTCGGATCACCTCGTAGAGGGCGGCCCAGTTGTCCTCGCCGTGGCCGGCGGCGATCGCCCGCTCGTAGTGCGAGCGGACCGCCCGGGGGAGCTCCGTGTCGACGCCCGTGGACCCGCTGGTGGCCACGATGTGCTCGGCCGTGGCCCCCATCATCGCCACGGTGCTCAGCTCGCCCGGGTAGGCCCGGCTCTCCAGCTGCCCGGCCAGGTCCTCGCCGCTGCCGATCATCGCCGGGATGGCGGCCAGCGTGTCGAGCGCGTCGGGCAGGAAGCGGCCGACCGGCGCCCCGGACCCGCTCACCATCGCCGCCCCCTGCAGCAGGCCCGACAGGGCGGTGAGGAACACGGCGAGCTGGGCCTGGTACCACAGCTGTGACTGGCCGGGGTCCTCGCCGAGGTAGCGCGGCGCGCCGAGCAGGCCGAGCACGGGCTCGTGGTCCCGGAACACGGGCTCGGGCCCGCTGTAGTACACGTAGGCCGCGGCGGTGCCCACCATCGGGGCGGGCACCATCACGCCGCCGGAGAGGAACCGGGCGCCGTGACCCGCCGCCCACGCGGCCGCCTCCCGCGTGACGGCCGGGGTGTCCGAGCTCAGGTTCACGAGCGTCGCGCCGGCGAGGGCGCCGGTGGACACGTCGAGGATGTCGTGCATCGCCCGGTAGTCGGTGAGGCTGAGGATGGTGAGCCGGCCCGCGGCGACGGCGTCGGCCGGGGTCGGGGCCAGCGCGGCGCCCGCGGCGACCAGGTCGGCGGCCCGGCCCGGCGTGCGGTTCCACACGGTCACCGGATGCCCGGCCGCCATCAGGGTCGCGGCCATCGCCCGGCCCATCGGGCCGAGGCCGATCACGGTGACGGGGGCGGGGTCGCTGGTCATGCCCGGCATCATTCGACGACACCGGCGAATCGGCAAGTACCTACCTTTTTGTCGGATACCCACCTTCGGGTAAGTATTGGCCGGATCCAGGCACGACACGGAGGACCTGATGGCGACGACGGCGAGGTGCGGCCCCTATCTCTGCGGCCTCGACGCCGCGATGGACGTGGTGTCGGGGAAGTGGAAGTCGCTCATCCTGTGGGAGCTCGACAGCCACGGCACCCGCCGCTTCGGCGAGCTGCGGCGGGGGCTGGCCGGGGTGAGCGAGAAGATGCTCATCCAGCACCTGCGGGAGATGGAGGAGGACGGCCTCGTCCATCGTGAGGTGTACCGGCAGGTGCCCCCGAAGGTCGAGTACTCGCTCACCGAGCACGGCCGCACGCTGAACGACGCCCTGCAACCGCTCGGCGACTGGGGCCTGGCGCGCCGCGAACGCATCGAGGCCGGCGGCCGCTGACCGTCAGCGCAGGTCGAAGGCCAGGTCGAAGCGCCGGACCGCGCCGGCGAAGATGTTCGGCTCGATGTCGGGCGGCGTGAGGACCCGGAGGTTGGTCCACCGCTCGACCAGCGCCGCGAACAGGAGGCGCAGCTCCAGGCGGGCGAGGTTGGCGCCGATGCAGAAGTGGGTGCCCTGGCCGAACGCCAGGTGCGGGTTGGGGTCGCGCCGGATGTCGAAGCGGAACGGCTCGTCGAACACGTCCTCGTCGCGGTTGGCCGACGGGTAGGCGAGCATGACCCGGTCGCCGGCCGCCACCGGCTGGTCGCCGATGCGGTCGTCGCGCAGCACCCGCCGGAACATGTTGTTGAGCGGCGTGACCCAGCGGATCACCTCCTCGACGAGCCCGGGCACGAGGGCCGGGTCGGCGGCGGCCGCCTCCCACTGGTCCGGGTGGTCGGCCAGGACCGCGAGGCCGCGGGCGATCACCGTGCGCGTCGTCTCGGCGCCGCCGGCGATGTAGAGGCCGGTCTCGTGCATGAGCGCCAGCGGGTCGAGGCCGGCCCCGGCCCACACGGAGATGAGGTCGTCGGCCGGGCAGCGCCCCCGCTCGGCGGCGATGTCCTGCAGCACGGCGTTGAACTCGGTGATGGCGCCGATCACGCCCATCGAGCGCGTCGTTGTCGAACGTGACCGCGTCGGTGCGCATGAGCCGCTCCGACCACGACATGAGGTCCTCCCAGCGGTCCTCCGGGAAGCCGAGGAGGTCGGCCGTGACCCGCGAGGGCAGCTGGGCCGCCAGGTCGTGCACCACCTCGAGCCGGCCCTGGCCGGCCACCGCCGCGAGCAGCTCGTCGATGCGGTCCTGCAGGAACGGGCCGTGGGCCTGCACGGCGCGGGGGGTGAACCGCCGGCTGACCAGGCGCCGCTGCCCGAGGTGCTCCGGGTCGTCGAGGGCGATGGTGTTGGACTCGTCCGGGGCCAGGTTGGCCCGGTAGGAGCCCCGGGACGAGAACACGTCGCTGCGCCGCTCGACGTCGACGACATCGGCGTGGCGGGTGACGATGCGGTAGCCGTTGGCGTCCCGGTACACCGGCGCCTCGCGGCGGGCCCACGTGAAGAACTCGTGGACGCGGTCGAGGTCCGCCCACCAGGCCGGATCGAGCAGGTTGACCAGCGGGGTGTCGGTGGCCGTCATCCCCGCAACGTACCGGCTCACTGGTGCACCCTTCGGGATGCACGCAGTGAGCCATCGGCACTTCGTGCCGAGCAATGCACTGTGTTGATGGTTCGCTCGCTTCGCTCGCTCACACCCGCCCGGGGCTGTGGAACCGGGCCCGGCGGCCGGTAGTTTCGACCGATGCGACGCGGGCGGGCTGGCGATGACTGAGCTGCGGATCACCCACGAGAGCACGGTCACCGAGGACCAGATCGACCACCTCGGGCACATGAACGTGCGCTTCTACGCCGTGAACGCGCAGGCCGGCACCGAGGCCCTGCTCGCCGACCTGCCCGGCTGGGGGCGGCGGCCGTACATCCTCCACGACGTGTACACCCGCCACCACCGCGAGCAGCTGCTCGGCACCCCGCTCGTCGTGCGCAGCGCCGTCCTCGGTGCCGGGGCCGGCGGGCTGCGCCTGCACCACGAGCTGGCCGCCGCCGACACCGGCGTGCTGGCCGCCACGTTCGTGCACGGCATCAGCCCCATGGACGAGGGCGGGCGGCGGGCCCCGCTGCCCGACCGGGTCGCCGCCGAGGCCGCGGCCCTGGCCGTGCCCCCGCCCCCGCACGCCGCCACCCGCACCATCTCGCTCGACGCCGACCCGCTGGCGTCGGCGCCGCCGCTGGCGACGGCCCGCGACCGCGGGCTGGTGATGCGCCGGGAGCGGGCGGTGAGCGCCGAGGAGTGCGACGACCACGGCCGCTACCGCGTCGAGCTGGCGCCGCTGCTCGTGTGGGCGGGCGAGCCCGTCGGCGAGGGCGGGGGCCCGATCCTGCACGAGACGCCGGACGGCGACCCGCTGGGCTGGGCGTCGATGGAGACCCGGGTGCAGATCCGCCGGCTGCCCCGGCGCGGCGACCGCGTCCAGAGCTTCGGCGCCGGCGTCGCGGTCCACGACAAGGTGACCCACCGGGTCAACTGGGCCTTCGACCTCGACCGGGGCGAGGTGCTCCTCGCCTTCGAGACGGTCAGCATGGCCTTCGACATCCGGGCCCGCCGCCCGGTGTCCATTCCCGACGCCCACCGCGAGCGGGAGCTGGCCGCGCTCCAGCCCGACCTGGTTCCCCGCGCCCCGACCTGAGGCGCTCAGAACGACTCGGGCAGGCCGAAGGCCGCCACCCGGTCCGGGGTGAAGTTCACGACCTCGACCACCCGGCCGCCCTCGACCCGCAGCAGCGTCACCGCGAAGGCCCGGTGGACGTCGGTGCCGGGCAGGCGGACGTAGGACGCCGCGCCGGGCTGGCGGTTGGCCCGGACCTCGCGCAGCCGCATGTCGAGCGCGGGGTCGTGGAGGGCGGGGGCCCAGCCCGCCAGGATGGTGGCGATGCCGCCGTACCAGGCGGGCTCGGCGCCGTCGTGGCCGCCGGCGCCGGGCTGGTGGCTGACCACGGCGTCGGGCGCCAGCAGCGCGGCGATGGCCTCGTCGTCGGCCCGCTCCAGGGCGTCGATGTAGCGGCGCACCAGCGTGCGGTCCTCGCCCGCCGGCGGGATGCGGGCCGTCCAGTCCCGGGCGTCCGGGCCGAGCCGCGCCCGCAGGGTCGCCCGCGCCCGCTGCAGGGCGCTGTTGGCGGCCGGGACCGTGGTGTCGAGCGCGGCCGCGCACCGCTCGGCGGGCCAGCCCACCACGTCCCGCAGCACGAGGACCGCCCGCTGGCGCTCCGGGAGGTGCTGCAGGGCCGCCACGAACGCCACCTCGACCGTCTCCCGGGACGCCACCGTGGCCGCCGGGTCGGGCTCGCGGGCCGCCACCTGGTCGAGCAGCTCGTCCGGGCACGGCTGGAGCCAGGGCACGGTGGCCGCCACCGGCGCGGCCAGGCCGTCGACGACGGTGCCGGCGGCCAGCAGCCGGCGCCGCCGGCGGTCCCGGGCCCGGCGGCCCAGGCAGGCGTTCGTGGCGATGCGGTACAGCCAGGTGCGCACCGACGCCCGGCCCTCGAACCCGCCGAGCGCCCGCCACGCCTGCAGGAGCACGTCCTGGGTGACGTCCTCGGCGTCGTCCAGCGACCCCAGCATCCGGTAGCAGTGGAGCTGGAGCTCGGGCCGGAACCGGTCGACCAGCACGCCGAACGCCGCCTCGTCGCCGGCCCGGGCGGCGTCCACCACGGCCCGGAGGTCGCCGTCATCCATGCCGGGGACCGCCCTCGGGCCGGTACGCGAGGTACTGCACGCCGTGGGGCAGGGACCGCTGCTCGATCAGCGCCAGGCGCACCTCGGGGCCGCCGTCCTCGAAGAGGCGCAGGCCCCGCCCGGCCACGTACGGGTCCAGGGTGATCCGCACCTCGTCGAGCAGCCCGGCCGCCAGCAGCGCCCGCACCAGCGTGGCGCTGCCGGGGACGGCCACGTCGCCGTGGGCCTCGGTGGCCCGACGGGCGGCCGCGACGGGGTCGGGCCCCGCCAGGTGCGCGTTGTGCCAGTCGAGGTGGTCCAGCGTGGACGTCACGACCTCCTTGCGGATGGCGTTGGTCGTGCGGGCGAGGGGCGCGTCGTCGGCTGGTGCGGCCACCAGGCCGCGAACTCCTCGTAGGTCCGGCGGCCGATCAGCATGGCGCCCGCCGCCCGGACCTGGCCGTCGAGCAGGTCGAGCGCCTCGTCGCTGGCGTAGGCCGGGTGCCAGACGTGGGGGTCGGCCATGACACCGTCGAGGGTGAGGAACGTCGTGGAGTAGAGCATGCCCCTACCGAGCGCACCGGCCCCGGGAACTCATCGCGGGAATTCTTCCCGGGATTTCCGGGAAGCTGTCGTTTTCGGATAGGTCACGTCGTAGTCGGGGTGAGAGAGCGGCACGGTGCCGCTCCCCACCACACAGGGAGACGAGAAGATGACGCAGTACCTGCTGTCCGTGTACATGGTCGAGGGCGAGGACGCCTACGTCAGCGAGGAGGCGACGCAGGCGGCGTACAAGGCGGTCGACGCCTTCAACCAGGAGCTCCAGACCGCGGGGGCGTGGGTGTTCGCCGGCGGCCTGCACCCGATCGACACCGCCACCACCGTGGACGCCACCGGGCCCGAGGTCGTGACCTCCGACGGGCCGTTCGCCGAGACGAAGGAGCACCTCGGCGGCTTCTGGGTCGTCGAGGCCGCCGACATCGACGCCGCCCTGGCCTGGGCCGCGAAGGGTTCCGCCGCCTGTGCCGGCAAGGTCGAGGTCCGCCCGTTCCAGAGCGAGTAGCGGGTGGCCCCTGCCACCACCGAGGCGATCGCCCGGGTCTTCCGCGAGGAGTCCGGCCGGGCGGTCGCCACCCTGGTCCGCTTCTTCGGCGACATCGACGTCGCCGAGGAGGCGGTCCAGGACGCGTTCACGGTCGCGGCGGCACGGTGGCCGGACGACGGGCTCCCCCCCAACCCGGGCGGCTGGATCACCACCACCGCCCGGAACCGGGCCATCGACCGGCTGCGGCGGGAGGGCAAGCGCCACGACCGCCACGCCGAGTCGGCCCGGCTCCGCCACGACGAGCCCCACGAGGAGGTCGGCCCCGTGGTCGACGACCGGCTCCGCCTCATCTTCACGTGCTGCCACCCCGCCCTGGCCCGGCCCGCCCAGGTGGCGCTCACGCTGCGGCTGCTGGGCGGCCTGCAGACCCCCGAGATCGCCCGGGCCTTCCTGGTGTCGGAGGCCACGATGAACCAGCGCCTGGTGCGGGCCAAGCGCAAGATCCGGGCCGCCAACATCCCCTACCGGGTGCCGGGCGACGCCGAGCTGCCGGACCGGCTGGGCGCGGTGCTGGCGGTCGTCTACCTGATCTTCAACGAGGGCTACACCGCGTCGGCGGGCGAGGCGCTGGTCCGCGACGACCTGTGCGCGGAGGCCGTCCGGCTGGCCCGGCTGCTCGTGGCGCTGATGCCCGACGAGCCGGAGGCCGTGGGCCTGCTCGCCCTGCTGCTGCTCACCGCGTCCCGGCGCGCGGCCCGCACCACGGCCGACGGCTCGCTGGTCCGCCTGGGCGACCAGGACCGGGCCCTGTGGGACCGGGCGCTCGTGACCGAGGGCCAGGACCTGGTGCGGGGCTGCCTGCGCCGCAACCGGCCGGGGCCGTACCAGATCCAGGCGGCCGTCGCCGCGGTCCACGGCGACGCGGGCACCGCGGCGGACACCGACTGGCGCCAGATCGTGCAGCTCTACGACCAGCTGCTGGCGTTCGCCCCGACCCCGGTGGTCCGCCTGAACCGCGCCGTGGCGGTGGCCGAGGTCGCCGGGCCGGGGGCGGGCCTGGCCGAGGTCGACGTGCTGCGCGCCGACCTCGACGCCTACCAGCCGTTCCACGCCACCCGCGCCGTGCCTGCTCGGCCGCCTCGACCGCCCCGACGAGGCGGCCGACGCCTACCGGACGGCGCTCGCCCTGACCGACAACGCGGCCGAGCGGGCGTTCCTGGTGGGTGCGCTCCGCGACCTGCCCTAGGCGGCCGACTTCTCCAGGATGTGGACGCCGCAGGCGGAGCCGAGGCCGATGACGTGGGCCAGGCCGACCCGGGCGCCCTCGATCTGGCGGTCGCCCGCCTCGCCCCGGAGGTGGTGGCACACCTCCCAGATGTTGGCGATGCCGGTGGCGGCGATCGGGTGGCCCTTGGACTGCAGGCCGCCCGACACGTTGACCGGCATGCGGCCGTCCCGCCAGGGGGCGCCGCTCTCGAAGAAGTCGACGGCCCCGCCCTGCTCGCACAGCGCCAGGTTGTCGTAGTGGACCAGCTCGGCGGTGGCGAAGCAGTCGTGCAGCTCGACGAGGTCGAGGTCCTCGGGCCCGATGCCCGCCGCCTCGTAGGCCTGGGTGGCGGCGTTGCGGGTCAGCGTGTTGACGTCCGGCAGCACCTGGCACGCCTCCTGCCAGGGGTCGGTCGTGAGCACCGACGCCGCCACCTTGACGGCCCGCCGCTGCTGCTCACGCGACAGCGTCTTCAGCTTGGCGTCGGACACCACCACGGCGGCGGCGGCGCCGTCGCAGTTGGCCGAGCACATGGGCCGGGTGTTGGGGTAGGCGATCATGATGTCGCCCATGATCTGCTCGAGGCTCATCTTCTTCGTGTAGGCCGCGAGCGGGTTGAGCGTCGAGTGGGCGTGGTTCTTCTCGGAGATGCGGGCGAACAGCTCGAAGCTGGTGCCGCCGTAGCGGTGGCCGTACTCCATGCCGACCTGGGCGAACACGCCGGGCATCGTCTCGGTGCCGATGCGCCCGTCGAGCGGGGCGACGGCGCCGTAGCGGCCCCGGGGCGCCCAGGTGTCGTCGTCGGTGGCCTTCATCGACCCGCCGGCGAGCAGGCCGGCGCCGGCCAGCTTCTCGACGCCGACGGCCAGGCCCATGTCGGCCTCGCCGGCCTTCACGGTCATGACGGCGGTGCGCAGCGCGGTGGCGCCGGTGGCGCACGCGTTGGCCACGTTGTAGACGGGGATGCCGGTCTGGCCCACCTGCTTCTGGAGCTGCTGGCCGATGCCGGCCCCGGCGTTCATGAGGTTGCCGGCGGCCAGCACGCCCATGTCGGCCATGGTGACCCCGCCGTCGGCGAGGGCGCCGAGCGTGGCCTCGGTCGCCAGGTCGACCGTGTCCTTGTCGGGGTGCTTGCCGAACTTGGTCATGTGGATCCCGAGGATCCAGACGTCCTCCGCCATCAGTTGGCCTCCAGGGGCGAGAACCCGAAGCCGACGGCCTCGGTGCCGGCGCCGTCGGCGCCGATCGGGAACGTGGTGAGCTCGACCTTCATGCCCAGGTGGACGTGGTCGGGCGTGGGCTCGACGCCGACCACGTTGCCGCGGACGCTGGTGCCGTCGCAGTCGACGACGGCGGCGACGAAGGGCACGGGGATGCCGGGGGCGGCCATCGACACGATGGTGAAGGACCGGACCTCGCCCTGGGTGGCGACCCGGGCGGTGCGGAAGTCCTGCGCCCCGCAGGCGGCGCAGGCGTTGCGGCGGTCGAAGAACCGGGCCCCGCACGCCGTGCACTCCTTGGCTTCGAGGTGCGGGTCGTCCCCCAGCACCAGGTATTCCACCAACGGGACCTGGTCGGCCATGCTGCCCCCTTGTCGTCGTGTCAACGGCCGCAGCCTAACGGGACCGGAGTGTCAGTTTCCCTTCCGGAGAACGCCGCTCACCCCGGCCGGCGGAACACGAGCAGGCTCAGCTCGTCGACCACCGGCCGTGGCGTCGTCTCGGCCGCGGCGTCCCGGGCCAGCGCGGCCAGGCCGGCGGCGAAGTCGGCGTCGTCGAGCCGGGCCAGCAGCGAGTCGGCCCGGACGGCCTGGCGGGCGTGGAACTCCCGCAGGCCGGCGCAGGTCTGCTGGGCCACGGTCGTGTGCCGGACCTCCACCAGCCCGGCGGCCGCCAGCACGTCCGCCACGCGGCGCCGGGTGGGCAGCAGGACGGTCAGGCGCTCGGCGCCCGGCCAGTAGCGGTACAGCAGGTTGGGGCTCCGGCGGCCGCCCTCGCTCTCGGCGAACTCGCCCCGCACCAGCACGTGCCCGCCGGGCCGCAGCACCCGCGCCAGCTCGGCGGCGGCCGCGTCGAGGTCGTCGATGTGGTGCACGACCTGCGACATCCACACGGCCCGCACGCTGCCGCCGGCCAGCGGCACCGCCTCCGCGCCGCCCCGCACGACCGCCACGCCCCGCAGGCCCTTGGCCCGGGCCCGGCCGGCCATGGCGGCGGTGGGCTCGACGGCCACCACCGGGCCGCCCGACCACCGGGCCAGCAGCCCGGCGAACCGGCCGGTCCCCGCGCCGAGGTCGAGCACCGGCCCGCCCCCGGCGGGACCGAGCCAGGGCGTGGCGGCCGCGGCCCACGCGTCCACCGCCTGCGGCGACAGCGCCCGGCCGCCGTCGTACGCGGTCGCCATGCGTCCCTCGTAGTCGGCCAGCGGCATCACGCCCGACGCTAGGTCGGGCAGACTGGCGCGATGGCCGAGATTTCCGCCGAGCGGCTGCGGGCACGGCTGGCGGCGCTGTGCGAGCGCCTGCCGGAGACCGAGCAGCGGCCCGGGGGCGAGGACGGGCGCCACGTCGCCTACCGGGTGCGCAACAAGAACTTCGCCTACTTCACCGACGACCACCACGGCGACGGCCGCCTCGGCATCCACTGCAAGGCGCCGCCCGGCGAGCAGCAGGCCCTGGTGGCGGCCGAGCCGGCGCGGTTCTTCGTCCCGCCCTACCTCGGCCCCCGGGGCTGGGTCGGCCTGTGGCTCGACACCGGCGACGTCGACTGGGACGAGGTCGCCGACCTGCTCACCGAGGCGTACCGCCTCACCGCGCCCAAGCGGCTGGTCGCCGGGCTCGACGCCTGAGAGGCTGCGCCGATAGGCGTAGCCGTGGCCCGAGCGGCCCGCTGCGAAGCAGCAAGAGCGGGAAGAACAAGGACCACGGTGGCCGCGATGGCGTGCCTATCCGCGCACGCTCTAGGGTGGCTCAGAGGGTGATGCGGTCGAGGACGCGGGGGTCGCCCGCGTAGGGCTCGTCGGGCCGGGGCCAGTGGACGACGAGGTCGGTGGCCCCCGCCGCCGCGTAGGTCTCGACCACCTCCGCGAAGGCGTCCGGCGACGCCAGGCCGCCGTCGAGCCGCGGGCCGGTGAGCACCAGGCGGCGCAGCGTGGCCGGGTCGCGGCCCGATGCCCCGGCACACCTCGTCGACCATCTCGGCCTGGCGGCGGAACACCGCCGCCCCCTTCTTCGGGCCGAGCGGCGGGCCCGTGTACGAACGGTCGCCGTTGGTCACCCACGTCTCGCCGTGGGTCGCCGCCACCCGCATCCCCCGGGGTCCGGTGGCCGCCACCGCCAGGGGGACCCGGGGCCGCTGCACGCACCCCGGCGCGGTCCGGGCCTCGACCGCCCGGAAGTAGCGGCCGTCGTAGCTGGTGTTGGGCTCGCGCAGCAGCCGGTCGAGCAGGGCCACGAACTCGGCGAAGCGCTCGGCCCGCTCGCCCGCCGACCACGTCGGCTGGCCGAGCATCGATGCGTCCCAGCCCGGGCCGCCGGCCCCGAGGCCCACGGTGAGGCGGCCGTCGGACAGGTCGTCCAGCGTGACCAGCTCGCGGGCGAACGTGACGGGGTGGCGGAAGTTGGGTGTGGCCACGAGCGTGCCCAGCCGGATGCGGCTGGTGACCATCGCCGCCGCGGCCAGCACCGGCACCGCCGCGTGCCACGGGTCGTCCCGCAGGGTGCGCCAGGCCAGGTGGTCGTAGGTCCACACGTGGGCGAAGCCGATCTCCTCCGCCCGCCGCCACACCGCCTCGGCGTCGGCCCAGCGGTGCTCGGGCAGGATCAGGACCCCCACATCCATGCCCCGCACGCTAGTGGTGCCCGCCGTCAGGCACGGTCAGGGCACCCGGCCGCTGAAGGCGATGAGGCGGTCCTGCTCGGGCGCGTCGGCGGGCACCTCGACCCGGGGGCCGTAGTGGCCGCTCGCCCGCATGGGCCCCTCCATGGCCACCATGCCGTCGAGCAGGCGGTGGACCTCGTCGGGGTCGAGCGTCTCGTCCTGGCCGGTGGCCCGGGCCAGGTCCCAGGTGTGGACGAGGACGTCGCCGGTGCCGAACCGGGAGATCGACTCGCCGACGGTCACCCGCCCGGCGGGCATGTCGTACTCCCGCCCGGCCACCTCGGGGTCGTCCAGCGCCGCCTGGAGGGCGTCCCGCACCGCGAGCCAGGCCCCCAGCGGGTCGTCGTCCACGTCGGGGATCTCGGGCACGGGCAGGCCCGGCGTCTCCAGGAACAGGCCCGGCATCCACCCGACCAGGTGGCGCACGACGTCGCGCGCCACCCATCCCTCGCACGGCGCGGGGTTCTCCCACGCCCCCTCGGGCACGGCCCGGACCCTGTCGGTGAAGGCGCCCGCCACCCGGCGGAACCGCTCGGAATCGTCGCTCATGTCACATACAACGGGTACGGAGTCCAGAAGTCATCGGTGACGAGGAGGATCTGCCATGGGGTCGACCGCATGGGACGACGACGGGCTGGCGCGGCTGGCGGCCGTCGTGGCCGGCCACGTCGAGCGGGGCGACGCGGAGGGCGTGGCCTGGCTCGTCGCCCGCCACGGCGAGGTCCACGCCGGGGCGACCGGGGTGCTGCAGGCCGGCGGCGACGCCGCGGCGGGGCGGGACAGCATCTTCCGCATCTCGTCGATGACCAAGCCGGTGACGGCGGTGGCGGCCCTCACGCTGGTCGAGGAGTGCCGCCTCCGGCTCGACGACCCGGTGGACACCTGGCTCCCCGAGATCGCCGAGCCCCGGGTCCTGGCCGACCCCGCCGGCCCGCTCGACGCCACGGTGCCCGCCGAGCGGTCGATCACCCTGCGGGACCTGCTCACGTTCCGGGCCGGCACCGGCTGGGACTTCACGGCCACCGGGCCCCAGCCGGTCATGGCTGCGGGCGCCGAGGCCGGTCTCGGCGCGGGGCCGCCGGCGCCCGCCGGCCCGCCCGGGCCCGACGAGTGGATGCGGCGCTTCGGCGCCCTGCCGCTGTCGTACCAGCCGGGCGAGCGGTGGATGTACCACACGAGCGCCGACGTGCTGGGGGTGCTGGTGGCCCGGGTCGCGGGCCGGCCGCTGGGCGACGTGCTGGCCGAGCGGATCTTCGAGCCGCTGGGCATGGCCGACACCGGCTTCCACGTGCCGGCGGGCTCCCTCGACCGCTTCGGGGCGTGCCACATGATCGACCCCGGGACCGGCGAGGTGGCGGTGTACGACCCGCCCGACGGCCAGTGGGCCCGGCCCCCGGCGTTCCCCGGCGGCGGTGCCGGCCTGGTCTCCACCGTCGACGACTTCCACGCCTTCGCCGACATGCTCCGCGGCGGCGGCACCGGCAGGGGGCGGCGCATCCTGTCCCGGCCGTCCGTCGAGCTCATGACCACCGACCACCTCACCCCGGCGCAGGTCGCGACGGCCGGCCCGGACCCCGACGGCTCGCTGGGCTGGGGCTTCGGCCTGGCCGTGCGCATCGCCCGCCGCGGCCCCCAGAGCGTGGGCACCTACGGGTGGGACGGCGGCCTCGGCTCCTCGTGGGCCAACGACCCGGCCGAGGACGTCACCGGCGTCGTGCTGTCCACCCGCATGTGGGGCTCGCCGGAGGGCACGACGCTCGTCACCGACTTCTGGACGGCGGCCTGCACGCCGCTCAGGACTTCGTCCTGTCCACGGCGATCAGATCGGCCGCTGGCAAGGACGCAGGAGGAAGGCGCAGCCCTAGCTGCGGCGACGACGAGGACGCCGCCCAGCGGACGATCTGGCCGACGTGGCAGCCGTTTCGCTAGCGCCGCACGCAGGTGTAGGCGCCGTAGGCCGACCGCACGAAGCTGCGCTCCACCACGTCGAACCCGCAGCGGTCGAGCAGGGCGTCGAGCAGCCAGGCGTAGGTGCTGAACTCGGTGCGCACGTGGTGGGCCAGCTCGGCCGGCGTCCAGCCCCGGGCGGGGTCGTCGACCCCGCCCGCCAGCCAGGCCTCGATGCGGTCGCCGGCCTCGGCCGGGTCGAACTCGTAGACCAGGTCCCGCAGGCGCAGGATGCCGCCCGGCCGCAGCAGGCGGGCGATGCGGTCGAGGGCGATCCCCTTCCAGAAGTCGGGGATCTGGTGGAGGGCGTTGCGGCAGTGGACGGCGTCCGCGGGCGGGCCCTCGTGCTCGTAGGTCAGGAACCCGGCCTCGACGACGGTGACGTTGGCGAGGGCGAGGTCGTCGACGCGGGCCCGCAGCGCCGCCACCATCGGCGGCGACACGTCCACGGCCACGACCCGGCGGCACAGCGGCGCCACCGCGGCGGTGAACGTGCCGGTGCCGGCACCCAGGTCGACGACCACCGTGTCCGGCCCCAGGCCGTGGCGGCGGAGGGCGTCGATGTCCTCGGCGGGGTCGACCTGGGCCTTGCGGTCGTAGCCGGCCACGTAGCCGGCGTCGAGGTGCTCGTCCCCGGCGTGGGCCCGCTCGTCGAGCCACCAGGGCGGCGCTCGGTCATGCCCGCTCCCCGGTGGGGACGAGCGCGGCCAGCGCCTGGCCGGCGGCGAACAGGCGGCGGGGCCGCTCGTGGTCGCCGTCGAGGTGGCCGAGCAGCTCGACCCCGAGGAACGCGGCCAGCATCAGGTCGGTCGCCTCGTCCACGGGCACGAGGCCGGCGAGCGGGCCGCCCGCCACCGCCCGGCGGATGGTGGCGGCGATCAGCTCGCGCCAGGCGCCCATCGCCTGCGTGACGCCCTCCCGGAGCCGGGGCTCCGCGCCGGTGGCGCCGACCAGCTCGGTCATGGCCCCGATGTGGCCCGAGCGCACGTCCTCGTCGTGGAGCTCCTGCCAGGCCGCGACGATCGCCGCGGGGCTGTCGAGGGGCTCCAGCGCCTCCCGGTAGGCGGCGAAGCGGCGCTCGTTCGAGTCGAGGAGCGCCGCCACCAGCAGCTCGGCGATCCCGCCGAAGTGGTAGTAGATCGACGCCTGGTTGCACCCGGCGGCGGTGGCGATGGCCCGGGCGGTCGCACCGGGGTACCCGTCGCGGTCGAGGGTGGCGATGGCGGCGTCCAGCAGCCGGCGCCGGGTCTGGTCGGGGTCGGCGCCGCGACCACGCTTCGACGGCATGGCGACACCATATCAAGTGTTTGTTTCAAACGCGTGTTGACAATGCCGGACTCCATATGCAACGAATGTTTGAAACAGACGTTGTACCCGGAGCTGGCGATGCCCCCCGATCACCCCCGCACGATCCCGGAGGTCGACGTGCCGACGCTGCCCGAGCTCGGCCTCGGCCACCTGCGCCGGGTGCCGGCCCGCACCCGCGCCCTGTTCGTGGCCCGCCCCCTGGCGGCGGCGGGCGGGGCGCTGGCCCTGGCGGCCACGGGCCGGACCGCGGCCGCGCTGGCGCTGGTGCCGCTCTGGTACGGCTGGTCGCTCACGCTGGTGCACCACATGATCCACGGCTCGCTCGGCGGCGCTCCCGCCCTGCGGCGGGCGGCCCTCGCGGGCGGCGGCGTGCTGGCGCTGCACTCCGGCCACGCCCTCGTCGCCACCCACCTCCAGCACCACCGCACCGACCCCGGCGCAGCCGACCCCGAGGGCGCGATCGAGCACGTGCCGCCGGCGCGGCTGCCGGCGGCCGCGGTCCTGTTCCGCTACCGGCTGTGGGCCTGGGGCTGGCGCCACGGCGCCCCGCGCCGGTGGGTGGCCGCCGAGGTCGCGGCGCACGTCGCGGTCCTGGGCGCGGCGCTGACCCACCTCGGCCACCCGCTGTCCACCGTCGCGCTGGCCCTGTGGGCGGCCGACGCCGCGTTCGCGGTCCTGGCCGCCCGCGGCCCCCAGACCAACTGGGGCCGGCCCGTGCCCACGCCCCTCGTCGCCGTGCGGTGCCGGATCGCCCGCTGGCCGCTGCTGGCCCACAACTGGCACCTGGAGCACCACTTCTACCCGGACATCCCGCTGCCCGCCCTCGCCCGGGTGGCGCCCGCGCTCGACGGGTTCCTGGCCGACCGGGGCGCCCTGGTGGTGAGGTTGCCGTGAGCACCGACCTGCTGGCCGCCGGGGTCCTGGCCCGGACCGGGACGGGCGTGTTCGCGGTGGACGTCGGTCCCCGGCGCCGCGACCGGCTGGTCGCCCGGGCCGCCGGCCACCGGCGGGCGGGGACGGTCCCGGTGGCCTTCGCGGTGGCGCCCGTGCCGGGCGGACCGGGCCGGCGCTGGACCCGCACCATCGGCGGGCGCCGGGTGACGACCACCGCGGTGTGGCGCCCCGGCGCCCTCGTCGAGCGGCTCGGACCGCTCGAGCTGACCTTCGCCGCCGCCCCGGCCGGCACCGGCGCGGTCCTGCGGCTCCGGCGGGCGGCGCTCGTGGCCGGCCCGGCCCGGCTCCCGCTCCCCCGCCGGCTGACACCCGCGATCACCTGCACCACCGCCGCCGTCCCCGGGGGCCTCGCCGTCCACGTCGAGGTCCGGTCCCGCCGGGGCCGGCGGATGCTCGCCTACGGAGGCACCGTCACATGACCGTCGTCGTGCTCCTGCTGCTCGCCAACGGCGTCCTCGGCGCCGTCGACACGCTCTGGTACCACGAGTACCGGGCCGCGCTCCCCCGCCGCCCCGACCGGCACCGCACCGAGCTGTGGCTGCACGCCGGGCGCGACGCGGTCTACGCCGTGCTGTACGGGACGATCGGCTGGGTGGCGTGGCAGGGCGGCTGGGCCGTCGTGCTGGCGGGGCTGCTGGCGGTCGAGATCGTGATCACGCTGGCCGACTTCGTGGTCGAGGACCGGACCCGCGACCTGGCCGCGGGCGAGCGGGTGCTGCACTCGGTCATGGCCATCGTCTACGGCGCCATGCTGACCCGCCTCGTGCCCCAGGTCGTCGACTGGGTGCAGGCGCCGACCGCCCTGGCGCCCGCCGGGACCGTGCCCGCCGCGCTCGCCTGGGCCGCCACGGCGCTGGGCGCCGGCATCGCCGTGTCGGGCGCCCGCGACGCGGTGGCCGCGGCCCGGCCCCGCCGGGCGATCGGCCGGGCCCGCACGGCGTAGGCGCCCCCGCCTCAGAGCGTGCGCGGACCGGGCACGCCAGCGCGGCCGGTCGCTCGCTCGGGCCACAGCGACGCCAGGCGCAGCCTCGCCGGCGCGACGCGCGTCGCCGCTCGCCCGGGGTCCGCGCACCGCGGCCGAGCCAGCGCTCGCGCAGCCGGGCCGCCCACTCGTCCCGCAGGTCGGCGGCCAGGCGGGTCCCCGCCGGCGGCGGGACCCGATCCGCCACGTCCAGCGCCGCCGCGAGCCGGGCGAGGTGCTGGTCGACCTCGGTGTGGCGGGCGGTCACCAGCGGCAGCCGCTCGGCCTTGGCCGGCGGGTAGTCGGTGCCCGCCGCCAGCTCCCACGGCTCGCAGCCGAAGATGCCGGCCAGCAGGGTGACCGTGCGCTCGCTGGGGACCGACACGTTGGCCTCGATGTGGGACAGCGCCACCCGCGACAGCGCGGCCCGCTCGGCCAGCCGGGCCTGGGTCCAGCCCAGCTCGGCCCGGCACTTGGCCACCCGCCGTCCGAACGATTCCGCTGCGATGCCAAGTGGCTTAGCAGACCGGCCCCGCCGCGAGCCGTACAACGGGCGCATGGCTCCGCGACGTGCGCTCATCACCGGCATCACCGGCCAGGACGGCTCGTACCTGGCCGAGTTCCTCCTCGAGGCGGGCTACGAGGTGGTGGGTGTCGTGCGCCGCAGCTCGACCATCAACTTCGAGCGCATCGCCCACATCCAGGACCGGCTGACGCTGGCGCCCGGCGACCTGCTCGACCAGAGCTCGCTCGTGTCGGTCGTCGCCGAGCACCGGCCCACCGAGGTCTACAACCTGGCCGCCCAGAGCTTCGTGGTCACGAGCTTCGGCCAGCCGGTGCTGACCGGCGAGGTCACCGCGCTCGGCGCGGTGCGGATGCTGGAGGCCATCCGCCAGGTCGACCCGGACATCCGCTTCTACCAGGCCAGCTCGTCGGAGATGTTCGGCAAGGTGGTCGAGGTCCCCCAGACCGAGTCCACGCCGTTCTACCCCCGGTCGCCCTACGGCGTGGCCAAGGCGTACGCCCACTGGATCACCGTGAACTACCGGGAGAGCTACGGGCTGTTCGCCACCTCCGGCATCCTGTTCAACCACGGCTCGCCCCGCCGGGGCATCGAGTTCGTGGAGCGCAAGGTGAGCCACGGCGTCGCCCGCATCAAGCTCGGGCTCCAGCAGGAGCTGCGGCTCGGCAACCTCGACGCCCGGCGGGACTGGGGCAGCGCCGCCGACTACGTGGAGGCCATGTGGCGGATGCTCCAGCTGGACGAGCCGGGCGACTTCGTGGTGGCCAGCGGCGAGACCCACTCGATCCGCGAGCTGTGCGAGGTGGCGTTCTCGCACGTGGGCCTGGACTGGACCGACCACGTCGTCGTCGACCCGCAGTTCTACCGGCCGGCCGAGGTCGACCTGCTGATCGGGGACGCCTCCCACGCCACCGCCGCGCTCGGCTGGAAGCCCCGGACCGGCTTCGGAGAGCTGGTGCGGTCGATGGTGGACGCCGACCTCGCCGCGCTCACGCCGCCGCAGCCGCGAAGAACTCCGTGACCGGCGTGACCCCGGCGAACATGCGGGCGAAGGCGTCCATCGCCTCCCGGTCGCCGGCGGACGCCGCCAGCAGGGCCATGAAGTCGGGCGGGGGCGGCTCGTGGGTGGCCAGCTCGAACGTGAGCTCGTACATCGGCAGGCACTCGGCGTCCCGGGCCGCCTGGGCGTCGGCCATGGCCTCGTCGAACAGCCGCCGGCCGGCACAGCGCGTCGCCGAGGGCGCCCGCGACACGCTCGGCGTCCCGGAAGGCGTCGCTGATCCCCTGGGCCGTGCCCGGGTCGATCGTGTAGCCCGCGTCGCCGACCAGCGCCCACCCCGGCCCGAAGGGCCGGCGGAAGAACCCGACCAGGTCGCCGGAGGCGTGGAACCGGGTCTCCCGGTGCCCGGCCCGGACCCGCTCGCCGAAGCTCGGGCGCCAGGTCGAGGGACCGGTCGAAATTGCCCTCCACGTCGGTGCGGAACGCGGCGGCGTCGGCCACGGGGAACGCCGCCAGCACCAGCGTGAGGTCGTCGTGGGTGGGGATGGCCGCCAGCACCCGGTCGGGGCGGATGTAGAGCTCGAACCCGCTGGCCGGCAGCCCGCTCCAGTAGGCGTAGTAGGCGGCCTGGACGGCGGGCTTCTCGTGGTAGGCCGGCGCCTCCGCCAGCGCCGCCACCCGCGAGTGCTTGCCGTCGGCGCCGACCACCACGCGGGCGTGCTCGGTGACCTGGCGCCCGTCGCGGTCGTGGCCCCGGATCCCGGTGACCCGGCCGTCGCCGTCGGTGACCAGCTCGTCGAGGGTGAAGCCCTCGCGGACCTCGGCACCCGCCTCGGCGGCCGCCTCCACCAGCATCTGGTCGAGGACGAGTGCGGCGGGGCCCGTAGGCCAGGCCCGGGGACCCGGTGAGCGTCACCGGCCCGAAGTCGAAGCTGTAGTGCGTGAACGGCCGGCAGCCGCTGTCCGCCAGGCGGCCGAGCAGGCCCCAGCGCTCGAGGGCGGCCACGCCCGGCGGGTGCAGGAAGTGGGTGGACACGGTGTCGCTCGGGAACGTCGCCCGGTCGACGAGCAGCACCCGGTGGCCCGCGCGGGCCAGCAGCATGGCGGTGGGCGACCCGGCGCAGCGGGCTCCCACGACGATCGCGTCGTAGTCGCTGGTCATGCGGGCCACCATGCGGGACCGCCGCCGGTCCGAGCATCGGTGAGATGCCCTATTTCGGGCTCTTAGTTCCGGGCGGCGGCAGCGGACCGCGTAGGCCGCGGCCTCGGCCCGGCCCCGCAGGCCCAGCTTCGAGAGGATGCGGCCCACGTGGTGCTCCACCGTCTTGCGGCTGATGTAGAGCCGCTCGGCGATCTCGCGGTTGGACAGGCCGTGGCCCAGCAGGTCCAGGACCTGCTCCTCCCGCGCCGTCAGCGGCGCCCGCCGGCGGGGACCGGGGCGGGCCGGGCCCCCGAGCGACCGCAGCAGCGCGGCGGCGGCATCCGCGTTGCGGGCCGCGTTCAGGCGCTCGAACTCGGCCAGGGCGCCGGTGGCCTCGGCCACCGCCACCTCGGGGCGCTCCGCGGCCACCGCCCGGGCCAGCTCCAGGCGGGTCTGGGCCAGGGCCAGGGGCATCTGCGCCTCGGCGAACGACGCCAGGGCGGCCTGCAGGCAGGACCGGGCGTCCGGCGAGCCCTCGGCCAGGCACACCTTGCCCCGGGCCAGGGCGGCCGCGGCCCGCAGGTAGTGGCCGGGCTGGCTCTCGGCCCGGGCCGCCAGCCGCTCGGCGGCGCGGCGGGCGTCGTCGACGGCCCCGTCGGCCAGCTCGACGTCGACCAGCAGGGCCAGGACCGGCCCGGAGATGGCGGCCATGTCGGGCCGGTCGAGCGCCCGCTCGAGCAGGTCGCGGGCCAGCGCCAGGTTGCCCTCGGCGAAGTGGATGGCGGCCCGGGGCCGGAACGCCTCGGGCCGGTCCTCGAGGCCGTCGAGCAGCTCCAGCGCCTCCTCGAAGCGCCCCTGGTGGACCCGCAGGTCGGCCAGCCGGACGAGGGCGGCGGCCTGCATGCCGGGGTAGGTCGCCCCCAGCCGGTGCATGGCGTCGGTCAGCTCGGCCTCGGCCTCGTCCCAGCGGCCGGCGGCGGTGAGGATGCCGCCGTAGTGGGCCCGGCAGAACGCCGCGACGCCCTCGAGGTGGGGCCGGCCCTCGTCCTCGATCGTGCGGAGCCACTGCTCGGCCCGCACCACGTCGTTGGTCCGCTCGCAGGCCAGGAACATGCCGCAGATGCAGCCCTCGATGACGTAGATGTCCTGCACCTCGCCGGAGCACACGCCGGCCAGCACCTCGTCCACCAGCAGCATGCCCTCCTCGACCCGGCCGGCCTGGCACAGCGCCAGCGCCAGGTGGCCCAGGGACTCGAACTCGAGGTCGACGTCGCGGTGGCGGCGGCCGAGCGCCAGCGCCTCCCGGCTGATCGCCTCGTTGCGGGCGGGGTCGCCGTCCTCGTCGACCGACATGACGAGCGACCAGCCGTGCTCGGCGGAGTCGTCGCCGGCCTCGTCGAGGAAGGAACGGGCCCGGCCGATCCATCCGTTGGCCACGGCCCAGTCGCCGTACAGGTTGGCGTTCAGCCAGGCCAGGCTCCGGGCCGCCCGGGCGGCACCCAGCCGGTCACCGCCGGCCCGGTAGGCCCGGAACACCTGCTCGTAGCCGGCGATGGCGCCCCGGTGGTCGAGCGCGCGGTAGCGGGCCTCCGCCGCCTGTTCGAGGGCCGGGCCGTCCTCCGCCATCGCCCCGATGCTGCCATGCCGGCGGCGGGGACGGGGGCCGGGCGGTCACGTCGTGAGGGCGCGGTCGACGGCGTAGGCGAGCACGGCCAGGGCGCGCTCGGGCGTCTCGCAGGCCGTCGAGCACGCTCTGGGCCAGGCTCGGGACCAGGCCGGCGAGGATGGCCGCCTCGGCGTCGGCCGGCCGGCCGCCGAGGTCGGCGCGGGCCAGCTGGGCCGCGATGGTGTCGTGGAGCGACCGGGGGATGGCCTGGGCCTCGGGCCGGGACAGCGTGGGGTCGACGAGCGTGGCCGTGTGCAGCGCCACGAACAGCAGCATGATCTCGCGGCTCTCCTCGTCGGTCGGGATGAACGACCCGAGCACCGCCAGCAGGACCTCGCGCGGCGTGTCCGCCGCGGCCGGCCGGGCCTGGATGCGGGCCACGGCCCGCTCGGACACCCGGCGCTGGGTGGCCAGCATCAGCTCGTCCTTGGACCCGAAGTAGTACTGGACCAGCCGCACCGACACGCCCGCCTCGGCCGCCACCTCCCGGAACGTGGCTGCGCCCAGCCCGCCCCGCACCGTGATGCGGCACACCGCGTCGGCGATCTGGCGGCGGCGCAGGCCGTGGTCGACTCGCTTCGGCATCGGTTTTATGATACATCCGTACCATGAAAGAACGGGTGCACTTCGGGACGTGGGACAGCGCCGGGTCCGAGGCCCGGTTCCGGGCCATGGAGGACGAGCTGTGGGACGAGCGCGGCGACCGGCCCGAGGCCCTCGCCGTCGACACCCGCTGGGGGACGACGTGCGGTTACCGGTGGCCGGGCGACGGCGAGCCGGTCCTGTTCCTGCACGGCACCGCGGGCACCTCCGCCAGCTGGGTGCCCTACATCCCCCCGCTCGGGGGCCGGGACGCCTACGCGGTCGACACCATCGGCGACGTCGGGCGCACCCGCCAGACCGTCGAGATCCGCGAGCCGGCCGACCTGGCCGGCTGGCTCGACCAGTCGCTGGCCGGGCTCGGCCTCGACCGCGTCCACGTCGTCGGCGTGTCCTACGGCGGGTTCCTCGGGCTCACGCTGGCCACCCACCACCCGGAGCGCGTGCGGTCGCTCGCCCTGCTCGACCCGGGCGGGATCGTGCCGCTCCGCCTGTTCCGGTTCCTGGCCTGGGGCACGGCCGTCATGCTCGCCTCCCGGCTGCCGGGGCGGCCCCGCCGGGCCGCGGCCCGGGCGCTGCGGATGCCCGTCCTCGACGACCGCCGGGTCATGCGGGCGGTCTTCTTCGCCCAGCGCCACCACCGCGTGCGGCTGCTGCCCACCGAGCCGCTGAGCGACGAGCAGCTCGGCGCGATCGACGTGCCGGTGCTCGTCCTGGCGGGCGACCGCTCCGAGGTCAACGACGCCCGGGCCCTCGTGGCCCGGGCCGAGGCGCTGATCCCCGGCGTCGAGACCGAGCTGATCCCGGGCGCCGGGCACGCCCTCGTGCTCAGCCACGCTGGACCTGTGCGCCGAGCGCCTGCGGGACTTCCAGCGGGCGGGCGGATCAGAGGTCGAAGCGCATGGCCCCGTAGGGCTCGGCCGTGCCCAGGGCGAACACCGTCCCGGGCGTGATGCGGTAGACGTGCCACGGGGGCGGGCCGGCGCTCGGCGCGCTGTAGGGGGCGGTGAGCGCGCCGTCCTCGACCGTCGCCTCCCACCCGCCGGCCGCGAACGCGTCGCGGGCCCGGGTCAGCTCGGCGTCGTCGGTGACGAGGGCGGCGGTGCCCTCGAACACCAGGTCGAACGGGTGGGTGGCCACGGTCACGACGCAGCGCGGGTCCCGTTCCAGGTTGCGGGCCTTGCGGCTCGCCTTGCTGGCGCTGAAGTACAGGTTCCCGTCCACGAACAGCACGCCCACGGGGACCACGTGCGGGCGCCCGTCGGGGTAGGTGGTCGCCAGCCAGGTCGTGTGGCGGTCCGGGCCGCCGGTGCCCGGGGCCTGGGTGATGTCGACGTCC
Source organism: uncultured Acidimicrobiales bacterium (assembly GCA_963759225.1). Lineage (GTDB taxonomy): Bacteria > Actinomycetota > Acidimicrobiia > Acidimicrobiales > VFJN01 > ZC4RG19. Next base: position 497,239 of record CAVWYL010000008.1, read on the forward strand.
AGGACCTCCTGGACCCGCTGCCCACGGGATGGGCGGGGCGTCGTAGCCGTCGAGGTTGTGCTCGGCGCTGGGGTGTCGGTCGGTCATACCCATGGGGACGGCTCCTCCGGGTCGAACTCATCGCCTCACCGGTCGGTGAGGTGCGCGAAGGACTCGGGCGGTCGGCCGAGCCAACCGGCGATGGCCACCACCTCCCGGGCCCCGATGCGCCCGCCGTTGCGCAGCCGGGTGAGCATCGCCGGCGACACCGGCACGACGGCCGACAGCTCGCCCGCCACCTGCGGCCAGGACAGGCCCCGCTCCCGCCGGGCGGCGTCGAGCGCGGCGTGCACGGCCGGGACGTCGAAGCGCCACAGCCGGCCCGGCGGCGGGGGCTCCGCCACCACGCCCGCGGTCAGCTCGGGCGCGGGCGCGAGCGGTGAAGTCGGCCAGCGGGCGGCCCAGCCACCGGCACATGCACAGGACGCCGTCGGCCTCCATCGTGCCGCCCTTGGCCGTGTTGGCCAGGGTGGACGGGGCCACGCCCACGGCGGCCGCCAGCTGCGCCCACGACATCGCCCCGCTCGCGGCGGGCGCCGTCCAGCGCGGCGTGCAGCAGCCGCCCGTCGAAGCGGGCGGCCTCCCCCGTGATCACGGCGCGGACGTTACCCGCGGTCGGGACTGGGCTCAGGCCGGGCGGACCAGGTCCCGGGTCACCGCCCTGGCCATCGAGCGGCCGATGCGGGTGGTGGCGGCGGGCGAGATGCGCTGCAGCCACCACAGGGCGCGGGTCCGGCGGGGCACGACGATGATGCCCTGGTCGCGGGCGACCGCCGCCAGGGCCGCGGCCGCGCACCGGTCGGCGGGGATCGCGGTCTGGCGCATCCGGCGGAGGTACTCGCGGGCGGTGACCGGGGCCGAGGCGGTGGCCGGCAGGTCCGCCGGGGGCCCGGCGTCGAGGATCGGCGTCTCCACCATGCCCGGGCACAGCACGCTGACCCGGACGCCGTGCAGCGCCGCCTCCGGCCGCAGCGCCAGGGACAGGCCGACGACCGCGGCCTTGGTGGTGGCGTAGGGCGCGACGAGCGGCGGCGGGGCCAGCCCGGCGGCCGACGCGGTGTTGACGATGTGACCGCGACCGGCGGCGACCATGGCCGGGTACGCGGCCAGCACGCCGTTGACGACGCCCCGCAGGTTGACGTCGATGATGCGGTCCCAGTGGGCGGCGGTGAACTCGTGGGTCGGCCCGCCCAGCGCGATGCCCGCGTTGTTGAACAGGTAGTCGAGGCCGTCGTCGCCCGCGGCGTCGGCCACCGCGGCCCGCACCGCGTCGAGGTCGGTCACGTCCACGGTCCGGCCCCGCGTGTCCCCGCCGGCGGCGGCGGCCGCCGCGGCCGCGCCGTCGCCGTCGAGGTCGGCCAGCACCACCCGCGCGCCCGGCGTCCGCCAGCGCCGCGCCCAGGGCGCGGCCGATGCCGGAGGCGCCGCCGGTGACGAGGGCCGTACGGCCCCGGAACTCCGCGAGGTCAGCCATCGCGCCAGTATGGGTCCATGGCGAGACCGCACGGGCACGTCCACGAGACGGCCCTCGACATCGTCCCCGGCACGGACATGCGGGCCCCGGGGGGCGCCGTGACCACCGGGCTGTGCGGCCACTGGGACCACGACGGCCCCTGCCGCTGGCCCCACCACAACGACCTCGACGCCGGGGTCACGCCGAGCCTGCTGCGCACCGTGTTCGTCTGCGACGACGCGGACGAGGCGGAGGTCCGGACCCGGATCGACGCCGCCCTGCTCGTGAGCGACGCCTGGAGCGTGCACGCCAGCGGCCCCGGCGAGCTGACGACCGCGGAGCGGGCGCTCGCCGCCCGGCTCGCGGCCGGAGCAGGCTGACCGGGTGGAGCTCACGTTCCGGCGGGTCACGGACGGCGACCTGCCCATGCTGCACCGCTGGCTCAACGAGCCCGGGATCGTGGCGTGGTGGGAGGGCGACGACGTCTCGTGGGAGGCGGTCGTGCGCGACTACGGCCCCGCCAACCCCGACCCCACCGAGCACTGGATCGCCACGCTCGACGGGCGGGACGTGGGCTGGATCCAGTGCTGGGCCCTGGCCGACGAGGCGCCCGACGAGGTGGCACCGTGGATCGCGCTCGGGTTCGACGAGGACGGGGGCGCGGGCATCGACTACCTGGTGGCCGACCCGGCGGGCCGGGGCCGGGGCACCGGTTCGGCGATGATCCGGGCGTTCGTGACCGACGTCGTGTTCGGCCGCCACCCCCACTGGACCCACGTCGGCGCCGACCCGAACGCCGCCAACGTCGCGTCGTGGCGGGCGCTCGAGAAGGCCGGGTTCCACCTCGCCGGCACGGTCGACGGCAAGGAGGGCCCGGGCCGCCTCATGCGGGCCGACCGGGCGCCGTGAGGGTCAGGCCAGGTCGCGGCGGGTGAACATCACCCACGCGACGGCCAGGGCCAGGGCCGTCCAGCCGGCCACCACCCCGCTGGTGGCGACTCGGCCACCGTGACCACGGTCAGCCCGGGACGTCCTAGAGTCCGCGGCGTGGGTGCGCACCCGGTGTTCGGCGACGGCACGGCGGCCGGGGCCGTGGCCCACTTCCGGCGCACCGGCTGGGTCCACGTGCGCCCGCCCGGGGCGGACGAGCTGGCCGCCCGGCTCCGGGCGTGGGCCGACGACGTCGGCGGCTGGCCCGACGGCGGCGGCTGGCTCCACCACCGCGAGATGACGGCCCACGGCCCGGCGCTGTGCCGCACCGAGAACCTCGTCCCCCACCACGCGGGGCTGCGGGAGCTGCTGACCACGGGGCCGCTGGCCGCCGCCGCCGGCGCGCTGCTCGGCGAGGACGCCGTGCTCTACAAGGACAAGCTCAACCACAAGCGGCCGGGCGGCGCCGGCTACGCGCCCCACCAGGACGCGCCCGCGTACCGCTTCGTCGACGTCCACGTGTCGTGCATGGTGGCGATCGACGACGCCACCACCGACAACGGCTGCCTGGAGGTGGTGTCCGGCGCCCACGACCGGCTGTGGCCGACCGACGACGCCGGCTGCCTCCGGGCCGACGTCGTCGCCGGGCTCGACTGGGCGCCGGTGCCGCTGCGGGCCGGTGACACGCTGTGGTTCCACTCCCGCACGCCCCACCGCAGCGGGCCCAACACCTCGCCCCACCCCCGCCGGGCCCTGTACCCGACCTACAACGCGGCGTCCGAGGGCGACCTGCGGGCGGACTACTACCGCCAGAAGGCGGCCGAGCTGGCGGACGCAGGGCGACGGCGACCGGGTGCCGGTGTCGTTGATCGGCGACTTCCAGGGGCGGCCGGTCCGGTGACGACCGTCGACGACGTGCTCGCCCTCTACGACCGCTGGGGCGCGGAGACCTACGACGAGGAGCGTCGGGCAGCTCGCCCACGCGCTGCAGACCGCGGCGCTGGCGGAGGCGGCCGGCAGCGACGGCGCCCTGGTGGCGGCGGCGCTGCTGCACGACGCGGGGCACCTGCTGCACCTGCGGGGCGACGCCGCCGGACCCCACGAGGACGCCGGGCCGGCGTGGCTGGCGGGCCTGTTCCCCCCGGCCGTCACCGGGCCGATCGCCCTGCACGTGGCGGCCAAGCGCTACCTGTGCGCGGTCGAGCCGGCGTACCACGGCGCGCTGTCCGCCGGGTCGGTCGCCAGCCTGCGCCGCCAGGGCGGGCCGATGGCGCCCGCCGAGGTCGCGGCGTTCGAGGACCGGCCCGGGTGCGCGGGCGCCGTCGCCCTCCGCCGCTGGGACGACGCCGGCAAGGTCGACGGCCTGGCCGTGCCCCCGCTCGCCGCCTACGAGCCGCTGCTGCGGGCGCTCGCGTGCTGAGGGTCGTCACGCTCAACATCTGGAACCTGTCGGGCGACTGGCGGGCCCGGCGGGGGGCGATCGTGGCGCTGCTCGACCGGTGCGCTCCCGACGTGGTGTGCCTGCAGGAGGTGGTGGCCAACGAGCGCGGCAACCAGGCCGAGTGGCTGGCCGGCGCGCTGCACGGCGACTGGGCGGTGGCCTACGCGGGCTCGCCGCTCGGCCGGGTGGGCGGCCTGTTCGGCAACGCCGTCCTCAGCCGCCGGCCGATCGACGCGACCACCCGCGCCGAGCTGCCCTACGTCGCGGACGACCACGAGGTCCCCCGCCTGGTCCTCCACGCCCGCACCGGGGGCGTGGACGTGTTCTCCACCCACCTGGCCTGGCAGCTGCACGACAGCGCGCTGCGGGAACGCCAGGTGCGGGTGCTCGTCGACGTCGTGGCCGAGTGCAGCGATCCCGCCGCCGCCGTGGGCCCGGTCGTGGGCGCCGACCTCAACGCCGAGCCGGACTCGACGGTGGTCCGCTACCTGAGCGGGCTGGCCACCCTCGACGGCCACGCCACCTACCTGCAGGACGCGTGGCGCCTGGCGGGCGACGGCGGCCCCGGGATCACGTGGTCGAACGCCAACCCCCACGCCGCCCTCGACGGCGAGGCCGACAAGCGCATCGACTACGTCCTCAGCGGGTTCCACGGCCCCGCGCTCGGCGGCCGGCCGGTCGAGTGCCGGGTGGTCGGCGACGCCCCGGTCGACGGCGTGTGGCCGTCGGACCACTGCGGCGTGCTCGCCGTGCTCGCCGACCCCGCCGGGGCGTGACGGGCGGGCCGACGACCTCGAGCACCTGCGACCGCGCCCGCACGCCGGCCGAGGGCGCCTACGATTCCCGGCACCGGCCGGGGGGAACGGGACGGGGCCATGGCCACGGTGGGTGTCGAGCGTCGCAGGACGTTCTACGAGATGCAGCGCCGCCACCGGCGCTCGGGCTGGAAGTTCACGGTGCTGTCCGCCGTGGCCGTGCTGTGCCTCGGGCTGCCGGTCAGCGTGCTGGTGTCGCCGTTCATCGGCGGGGCCGCGCTGATCGTCAACGACCTCGCCAACCTGGTCACGCCGACGCCGGACGTCGTGGGCGAGATCGGCGAGGCCTTCGACGACTCGGGGCCGGGCGCGGCGACGCCCGGAGTCGGGCGACGAGCCGATCCCGCCCGCCACGCTGGCCTGGCTGGCGCTGGGCCTGGTGGTGCCCGGGATGGTCGCTGATCGTCGTGGTCTGGCTGTGCGTGCGCCGCCTGTTCCTGCGGGCGGGAGCGGGGGCGGTCGCGCTGGCCGCCGGGGCCCGGCCGCCGAACCCCGGCGACGTCGAGGAGCGCCAGCTGGTCAACCTGGTCGAGGAGATGGCGCTGGCCGCCGGCATCCCGCCGCCGCGGGTGCTCGTCGTCGACTCGGACGACGCCAACGCCGCGGTCGCGGGCCGCTCCGCCCGCGACGCCACGGTCATCGTGCCCCGCGGCCTGCTCACCCGGCTGGGCCGGGGGCCGACCGGCGGCATCGTCGCCGACATGCTGGCGGTCGTCGTCATCGGCGACCTGCGGGCCGCCATGGTCATCGCCTCGGCGTTCCAGACCTTCGACGTGGTCGGCGCCCTGCTGGCCGCCCCGCTCAGCCGCCGGACCCGCCGGGCGCTGTGGGGGACGTTCCGCCTGGCGCTGCGGCCCCGGTCCCGGGTCGGCGACGGCGTGGAGGAGCACTTCATCGCCCAGGAGCTGGCCTACGTGGCCCAGCTGGGCGCGCTGGACGACGACGAGCCGAAGGGGACGCTGGTCACCCTGCTCACCTTCCCGTTCATGGTGGCCAGCATCGCCTACGCGCTCACCCGCATGATCTTCGGCGGCTTCGTCGTGGCCCCGATCATGGCCGCCCTGTGGCGGCGGCGGCGCCTGCTGGCCGACGCCACGGCGGTCGAGCTGACCCGCGACCCCGACGGCCTGGCCCGCGCGCTCCGCCACCTGCTCGACAGCGGTGCGGTCGTGCCCCCCGGCCCGTGGACCCACCTGTGCGCCATCGGCCCCGAGGTCGGCCGGGCCCGCGCCATGCGGGACGCCGAGCGCCGGCGGGACGAGATCTGGGGCGGCGACCGGCGGCCCGGCGAGTCCCGCGGCGCCGCCCTGCGGCGCCGGCTGCGCGAGGCCAACGCCGCGTCGACGGAGCTCCGGGGCGAGCTGCGGGAAGCCGACGAGGCCCGCGGGCCGGACGGCGCCCCGGACGACCTGAGCCACGAGCTGGCCTCGTTCCTGCCGGCGCCGGACAAGCGCCTGGCCCGCCTGGCGGAGATGGGCGCCCACGTCCCCGACGACCCCGCGACGGCGTGGACGCCCCGCCCGGTGTCCGGCTGGGCCCGCCTCGCCGGGTGGGTGATCGGCGTGCCGCTCGTGCTGCTCATCGCCGCGCTGTTCCTGGCCCTGCTCGGCTGCGTGGCCACGTTCGTCTACATGGCGCTGCTGTTCGAGATGGCGCTGGTGGCGCCGGTCGTGCTCGTCGTCCACGCCCTCGTGCGCTGAGCTACGCGCGGGCCCGCTCCGCCCAGCGGGCCGCGGCGGCGCCGTCGAACGGCGGGGCGCGCCGCACGACCCGGTCGTAGGCCTCGGCGGTGGCGGCCTCGGCCGCGTCGACGATGCCGGCCGGGTAGCCGTAGCGGACCTGGTGGGCCTCGAACTCGTCGCGGTCGACGACCTCGACCCGGCCGTCGGTGAACCGGATGACGTCGAGGTCGAGGTCGACGGCCACGATGCGGCCGTCCGACCACTCGGCCGGTGTGTTGATGTTCACGTACACGTCGATCTCGGGGTGCCCGAGCCACCACGCCGGCTGCCACCACGCCCCCGGCGGGACCAGGATGAGGGCATCCTGCTCGGTGGTGAACGCGGTCCCGTCGCCCCGCTCGATCGTCCGCCCGGCCGCGCCCCACAGCCACGCGCCGTGCTCGTCGTCGCCGAGGTGGCGCATCGGCCCCCGGTAGTGGGGGTGGCCGCCCCACTTCTCGCTCGCCAGCTCCATCGGGGCTACGCCTGGGCCACGAGGATCATGCGGCGGGACTCGAGGGTCAGCGCCCCGCCGTCGCCCGCGTGGCCGTCCACGCGCCGGAACCCGGCGGCGAGCAGCCAGTCGCGCAGCTCGGTGAAGCCGAACAGGCGGACGGAGAAGGCGGCGTGGCGCACCGCCCCGTCGCGCACGATCGTCCACCGGCCGTGCGACACGCCGGTGAGCGGGTCGAAGGTCCGCTGGTCGACGAGCATCCCGCCGGCGTCCTCGATCACGGTGGACGGGACCCAGTGCGGCAGCAGGCCGTCCCGGTGGACGTGCTCGACCACGAACCGGCCGCCGGGCCGCAGCGCCCGGTGGACGCCGGCGAGCACCGCCCGGTTCTGGTCGTCGTCGAAGTAGCCGTAGGCCGTGTACCAGCTCACGACGGCGTCGAACCGGCCGGTCCACGGCAGGTCGCGCATGTCGCCGTGCACGTAGTCGACGGCCACGCCCCGGGCCGCGGCGTCGGCGCGGGCCCGGTCGAGGAACAGCGGGACGGCGTCGAGCCCGGTGACCCGGGCGCCGCGGGCGGCCAGGCGGTTGGCGATGCGCCCGTGCCCGCAGGCCAGGTCGAGCACGTCGCTCCCGCCGGCCAGCCCGGCCAGGTCCCACGCCAGCGCGGCCCCGGCATCGGCGGACTCCTCGAGGCGGGGGCCGAAGAACCGCAGGTAGTCCTCGTCGAACAGCTCCTCGACCGGCCACTGGTCGCCCATCGGGCCCACGCTAGGTCCGGGCCGCCCGGGGACTCCGGCCAATATGGGCCGATGACGGCACACCGGGACACCACGTGAGGGACTGGGTGGCGTGGCACGACGCCTACGACGAGCCGACCAGCGCGCTGGCGCGGCGGCTGGCGGTGGTCCGGCGGCGGCTGGCGGAGGCGCTCGACGCGGCGCTCGACGCATCGGGCACGACCGGTGCGGCTGCTCAGCCTGTGCGCGGGCGAGGGGCGCGACGTCATCCCCGAGGTCGCCGGCCGGGCGGTGACCGCGGTGCTGGTCGAGCAGGACGAGGAGCTGTGCCGGCGGGCCCGGGCCGCCGCCGGGCCCGGGGTCGAGGTGCGCTGCGGCGACGCCGGCGACACCGCCACGTGGGCCGACGCCGTCCCGGTCGACGTGCTGGTGCTGTGCGGCATCTTCGGCAACGTCGAGCCTGCGGCGGTGGCGGGCGTGATCGCCGCGGTGCCGGCGCTCGTGGTCCCGGGCGGCCGGGTGCTGTGGACCCGCGGCCGGCGCGGCGACGTCGACCGCCGCCCGGAGGTCCGCCGGTGGTTCGTGGACGCCGGCCTGGAGGAGCTCGCGTACGAGGGCGAGCCCGAGCCCTACGGCGTGGGCCTGAGCCGCCTGGCCGCCCCGCCCGCCACCCCGCCGGCGCTGCCGGCCCGCCTGTTCACGTTCCTGTGACCGCGCTGTTCGTCCTCGTCTCGGGGCCGCCGGCCAGCGGCAAGTCCACGCTGGCCCCGCAGCTGGCGCGCGAGCTGGGCCTGCCGCTGATCGCCAAGGACACGATCAAGGACGCGCTCATGGCGGTGCTGCCGGTCGAGGACGTGGAGGCGTCCCGCCGGCTCGGGCGCGCCGCGGTGGGCGCCATGCTGGCGGTCGCCCGGGAGTCGCCGTGCGGGGCGGTGATCGAGAGCACCTTCCACCGCTCGCGCGCCGTCGCCGACCTGGCCGGTCTGCCGGGCCGCGTGGTCGAGGTGTTCTGCGCCGTCGACCGCGCGGTGGCCGAGCGCCGCTACCGCGCCCGGGCCGGCTCCCGCCATGCGGGCCACTTCGACGCGGTGCGCACCGCCGGCGAGCTGTGGAACGACGACAACTCGGTCCCGGTGGCCGGTGGCTGGCCGGTGCTGCGGGTCGACACGACCCACCCGGTCGCGGTGGCCGGCGTCGTGGCCCGCGTCAGGGCCGAGGCAGGGTGAGCGTCATGCAGGTGCTGTAGGGATTGACGGTGTAGGGCCCGAACGGCTCGCACGGGACGAACCCGGCGCTCGCGTACAGCGACCGGGCCGGGGCGAACACCGGCATGGTGCCGGTCTCCAGGCTCACCCGGCGGTGCCCGCTGTCGGCGGCGACGGCGAGGAGGTGGTCGAGCAGGGCCCGGCCGACGCCCTGGCCCCGGGCCTCGGCCGCGGTGTGCATCGACTTGATCTCGGCGTGGTCGCCGCCGAGCCGCTTGAGGGCCGCCCACGCCCAGCAGCGTTCCGCCCCGCCGGGCCGCGTAGAACGAGACGGCCGGGTCGAGCAGGGCGTCGAGGTCCAGGGCGTGGACGTGGCCGGCGGGCGTGACCTCGTGGGCGAAGGCCAGGTGGCGCTCGAGCAGCGCACGGACGTCGCCGGCCCGGGGATCGTCGGGGGCGACGACCACGCCCGCGACCGGCTCCGGGCGCACGCCGAGCGCGGCGCCCACCGCCTCCACGATCCGCGTCGCCTCCGCCGCGCCGACCGGGTCGGAGCGTGCTGAGCGCGGCGAACACCCGCGGGCCGCGGAGGTCGTCGGGCCACTCGGGCGCCCGGGCCACCAGGTGGACGTGGACGTGGTGGAAGCCGGCGCCCTCGGCGAACTGGGCGACGTACTCCAGCTCGCACCCCGTGGCCGCGTGCAGGGCCCGGGCCAGCGCGGGCAGCCAGCGGCCGAGGCCCGCGGCCTCGGCGTCGGTGAGGTCGTGCAGCGCCCGGGCGTGGCGGCGCAGCACCAGCACCAGCCAGCCGGGGACGGCGACGGGGTGGGCGTGCTCGACGATCCAGTGGTCGTCGAGCACGAGCCGGGGGGCGTTCGTGAGCACCCGCCGCCCCGCCAGGGAGGCACACGATCCGCACGTCATGGCGGCGCAGTCTGGCACGGCCGGCCGCGCCGGCCCCGGCCCGGCCCAGCCCCCGGACCGGTGAGCCGTCGCTGCGCTACCGCCGCCGCCTCTGAGCCGTGCGCCCGTCAGCCGCTGTGGGCGGCGACGACCTCCAGCGCCGTGCGGGCCTCGGCGAGCAGCTCGGCCTCGTCCAGGGCCACCAGCCGGCCGCCCTCGACCACCACCTCGCCGCCGACGACCACCGTGGCGACGTCGCCGGCCCGGGCGTGGAGGGCGACGGCCGGCACCGGGTGGGTGCTCGCCAGGTGGTGGGCGCCGGTGACGTCCACGAGCACGAGGTCGGCGAGGTGCCCGGGCGCGATCCGCCCCAGCTCCCCGGGACGACCGAGCGGCGTCGCGCCCGCCCACGCCATGGCGAGGGCGGCCTCCAGCGTGAGGCCGAAGTCGCTGGCCGCGACCTCCCGGTGCAGCATCAGCGCGGCCCGCACCTGCTCGAACGGGCTCGTGACCGAGGGCGCGTAGTCGCTGCCCAGCACCACCGGGACCCCGGCGGCGAGCAGCCGCGGCACCGACCGGCCGCCGGCCACCCCGAACCCGTGGAGCGCGTTGCCGACGGGGTTGTGGTTCACGGTGACGCCCGCCGCCGCGAAGGCGGCGGACGTCGTCGTCGGACAGGGCGCCGGCGTGCATGATCGTGCAGCGCTCGTCGAGCAGCCCGGCGGCGGACAGCCGCTCGGTGGGCGTGCGGCCGAACGCCTCGACGTGGGCCCGGTTGCCGGCCTCGTCGATGTGGCTGTGGACGTGCGTGGGCAGGTCCCGCCGCTTCGCCAGGTCGGCGATGCCGGCCAGCAGCTCGTCGGAGCAGGCCATGACCTCGACGGCGGACACGAGGGGCCGCTGCCGCCCGCCGGGCCGGTCGCGCCGGTCGACGAAGTCCTCCGCGGCCTGGAGCACCTCGCCGGCGTCGGCCTGGCGCACGAGGTCGCCGGCGTCGTCGTGCCACTGGTCGGCGACGCTCGGACCGACGGCGGCCCGGATGCCGACGTCGGCCGCCGCCTCCCAGACGCCCTCGACGCCGGGGCCGCCGGCGTCGACGACGCCGGTGAAGCCGGACCGCAGCATGGCCGCCAGCCCGGCCCGGGCCAGGGGGGCGGTGATCTCGGCGGGCACCGGCATCGTGCACCACCGGGCCACCATCGGCAGGATGGCCGCCGTGTCGCCGGCCCCCGAGAAGGGACCGGGCTCGGTGGCGGGAACGTAGGGCCGCCCCGCCCCCATGAACGCGGCGACGTGCACGTGGGCGTCGACGAACCCGGGCACGACGACGTGGCCGCCGGCGTCGATCCGCCGGGCCGGGGCCCAGGCGGCCTCGACCGCGGCCCGGGGGCCGACCGCGACGATCACGCCGTCCGCGATCGCCACGGCCACGTCGACGCCCGCGGCGGCGCCCTCGGGGTCGCCGGGATCGAGGACCGTGCCGCCCGCGATCAGCAGGTCACAGGGCTGCGGGGGAGGTGGTGTCGTCGCCATGCGCACGACGGTAAGACCTCACGTCGCGTCAGGTGCAAGCCCCTCGCGCGGCCGGTAGATCGCGGTGTGGACGATGCGGGCGGCCAGCCGGTCGCCGTCGACGAACACGCCGACGTCGAGCTCGACGAAGCGGTGTCCCTTGCGCTCCCACTCCCGGGTGACGGTCGCCCGGGCGTCCACGCCGGCGCCGTCGGCCACGGCGGCGTGGTGGCGGACGTCGGACCCGACGTGGATCCACGGCCCCATCCGCACGTTGGACCCCAGCACGTCGTTGGCCCGGCGCAGCACCCACCCGGGGTGCGCCACCCCGGCCTCCGCGTACAGCGGCAGGTCCTCCCGGACGTCGGCCAGGTACTCGCCGGCCCGCGCCGCCACGAACCGGTGGGGCGCCACCGCCAGCGCGGTGCCGGGGGCGAGCGAGGCGGGCGAGGCGTCCGGCCGCTCGGCGACGGCGGCGCCGGCCGTGGCGGCGACGTCCGGCCGCGGGCCCGGCTCGTGCGGCATCCCGGCCCGGCCGGTGGCGCACGTCTCCCCGGCGGCGTTGCGGACCTCGAGCGGGACGGTCACCCCGCCGGGCGACTCTTCCGGCTCGCCGGGCACGACCGTGACGACCTCGCCCTCGTACACGGGCGACAGGAACCGGGCCTGCATCGACCCGCCGGCCAGCCAGTCGAGGCCCCACGCCGCCGCGGGCGGCTGCGTCATGTAGGCGTACACGTCGACGCCGGGCACCAGCCCCCCGCCGAACCCGTACCGCCGGGCCACCTCGTCGTCGTGGATCTTGTTGGACGACGCCGTCGCCGTGTTGTGGGCGACCACGCGGTAGCCCTGCAGGGTCCTCACGGCCCGGCACGTTATCGCCGGGCCTAACCTGGAGCGCCGTGCGGCCGCTGCCGATGATCGCGGGTGGGCTCGTCCTGGTGATGCTCGACTTCCGCACGGAGTCCCTCGACCTGCTGGCCGACCCGGTGGGCTGGGCCCTCGTGGCCGTGGGCAGCGCCCGGCTCGCACAGCCGCACGCGGCGCGCCTCGCCGGGGTGGCGGCCGCCCTGAGCCTGGCCGACGTCGCGCTCCCCTACCGCTACGCCCGCGTCGACCCGCTGACCGGCGACGAGGTCCGCCCCGGCGAGGCGGCCGGCGCCGGCGTCACGCTCCACCTGCGGTTCGACCACGTGGCCGGCTGGCGCCTGGCGGCCATGGCGCTGGCCACGGCCGTGGGCGCCCTGGCGCTGTGGACGCTGCTGCGCGGCCTGGAGCGCCGCGCCGTCGTCCACGACGCCCTGGGCACGGCCGGGAGCCTGCGCACGGCGCGCTGGCTGGCCGTGGGCGTGTGGGCGATGCCGCCCCTCGTCGCCGCGGCGGCGGCCGTGGCGGGGCGGGGCCGCCTCGACCCGGTGTGGAACGGCCCCGCCGAGCTCGTGGCCCTGGCCGGGATGGCGGCCCTCGCCGCCGTCGCGTTCCTGCTCGTGCGCGACGGCAACGCGGTGTGGGGGCTGGCCGACGACGCCTGGCGCCCGTCGCCGTGGGACGAGCTGCGCCTCCGCCGGGCGGCGGGAGGTCCGCCGGGCCGCTAGTGGCCCGGGCCGGCGAACAGCGGCGCCAGCTCGCGGCGGCCCGCCACGCCGAGCTTGGCGTAGATGCGGTACAGGTGGGTCTCCACGGTGCGGCGGGACACCGACAGCCGGGCCGCGATCTCGACGTCGGTGAGGCCCCGGGCCGCGAACCCGGCGACCTCCCGCTCCCGGTTCGTCAGGCCGTCGCCGCCCGGGCTCCGCAGCAGCTCGGTGCTGGCCCCGTCGCACCGCTCGACGAGCTGCTGGGCGCGGGTGCGCAGCCGGGCGGCCGCCGTCGCCTGCCCGCCCGCGGCCGCCGCCGTGGCGGCCGCCGCGGTCAGCTCGGCCGCGTGCAGCAGGCAGCCCAGCTCCTCCATGTCGGCCGCCGACCGCCTCCAGCCGCTCGCTGTCGCCGCCGGCCAGCGCCCCGACCGCGGCGACGAGCGCCGGCAGCAGCCGCCCCTCGGTCGCGGGCACCTCGCCGAGCATCTCCGCCGCCGGGCCGGCGGCGCCGTGGCGGGCCGCCTCGTAGAGGGCGAAGATCGCGTAGGCGACGTGGCCCGTGCCGAGCCCGCGCCGGGCGGCGCCGAGCGCGAGCGACCGGGCGTAGGACACGTCGCCCGCCGCCGCCTCCACGGCCGACGACAGGAAGTCGTGCTCCACGGCGTACATGCCGCTGGGCGGCAGCGCGCTCGGCAGGTCCGACCGCCCGGTGAGCGCCCGGGTGTAGCGGACGTGGTCGACGGCGCAGGCGCGCGTCATGGCGTCGCCCTCCAGCGCCATGGCCGCTTCCAGGAAGTGCTGCTCGGCCCGGGCCGAGGGCGCCCCGCCACAGGGCGATCTGGCCGAGCCGCAGGGCGTAGACGCCGCGCAGCAGCCCGGCGCCCTGCTCGGTGACCCGGTCGTACGTCCGCCGGGCCACCTCCTCGGCCTGGTCGAGGTCGCCGGCGTACCGGTGCCCGGTGGGCACCGCGGTCTCCAGCTGGCCGACCATGTACTCGATGAAGGCCGGGTGGTCGGCCAGCCGGGGCAGCACGTCCGCCGCCCGGTCGAGCGCGGTGACCGGCCGGCCGACGAGGTTCAGCGCCGGGATCAGCACCAGCTCGGCGCGTCAACCGATCGGTCTCCGAGGCCCGCTCGTCGGCGAGGACGGCCTCGGCCGCCTCCCGGGCCCGGTGGATCTCGCCCGCCAGCAGCCACAGGAGGGGGATCTGGCCGGCGACGAAGCCCCACTGGCCGTCGTCGACGTCGTCGACGAGCTGCTCCAGACGCTCGGCGGCGTCCCGTGACCGGTTGAGCCCGAAGGCCAGCACGAGCGCGAGGTCGACCTCCCGGCGGCAGCGGTCGCGGGACGAGCCCGGCGGCAGCCCGGCGAGGAGCTCGGCGGCGTCGTCCGGGCGGCCGGACACGGTGAGGATCTCGACCAGCGTCATGATGGCGGCGGGGCTGTCGCCGCCCTCGGCGTCCAGGGCCCGGCGGGCCAGCGACTCGGCCAGCGGCGCGTCCACGAGGACGTAGCGCCGCGCCGTGGTCAGCAGCTCGCCCGGCGACACGTCCATGCCCGCGTCGATGCGCCAGCGCACGACGCGGTCGCCGACGTCGACGGGCAGGGGGCGGGCCGCCACGCCCTCGACGAGGTCGCGCAGCAGCCGGCGCCGGCGGATCGGCCCGAGCGCGTCGAGCAGGACGTCGGCCAGCAGCGGGTGGCTGAGCCGGGCGTCGGCCGGGACCGAGTCGTCGAGGACCACCAGCCCGCGCTCCTCGAGGCGCTCCAGCGCCGGCCCGCCGACCATGTCCAGCAGCAGGCCGAAGGGCAGCGGCTCCGCCACCGCGAGCAGGTCGAGGGCGGTGCGGTCGCGGGGGCGCACGCCGCGGAGCCGGCCGGCGATCAGCTCGCGCAGGCGGGGCGGCGCGGTGAACGGGGCGGTCAGCGTCCACATGTCGCTGCGCTGCGCCAGCGCCCCGCTCTCGACCGCGGCGGCGAGCAGCTCGCGGGCGAACAGCGCGTTGCCCAGCGCCCGGGTCCACATGAGGTGCAGGAACTGGCCGTCGACCGGACCGCCCAGCGTCTCGACGACGAGGCGGTCGAGCGCGTCGCGGGTGAGCGGCTCGATGTCGAGGCGCTCGCAGTGCCCGTCCTTCCACAGCCCGACGATGGCGTCCGGGACGTCCTCGCCCCGGCGCACGGTGGCCAGCACCCGCACGCCGTCCTGGGTCACCAGCTGGTGGGCCAGCGCGGCCGAGGCCTCGTCGAGCGCGTGGGCGTCGTCGATGGCCAGGACCGCGGGGGCGCGGGCGAGGATGGCCTCCCGGGCCCGGGCCAGCGACGCGGCGGCGTCGTCGATCGGCAGCAGCGGGGCGAAGGCGCCGAGGGGCACCACGCCGGACGACCGCGTGGCCCGCACCTGCAGGACCCGCAGCCCGCCGGCGGTGGACCGCTCGACCGCCTCGGCCAGGAGGCGGGACTTGCCCACGCCCGCGTCTCCGGCGAGCACGACCCCCTGGCGGGCCGCGAGGGTCGCCATCACGTGGTCCAACTCCGCGTCCCGGCCGACGAACGGCCACCCCAGCTGCACCCGCGACCTCCTCCCCACACCGCTCTGCGCTCATCGTACGTAGTGGACGGCCGCCGCGTACGTAGTGACCCTACGGATGACGGCGGCGCGGGCGCATGCGAGATTGGCGACTCCAGAAGGCCTTCTCCCCCTGGGCGCTCAGGTGGCGGGATGGGCGGGCGCGGTGGTGGCGGACAAATTCCACCGCGTCCGCTCGTCGCCACCCGCCAGCGATTAAGACGAACGCTTGCGAACCGGTGTCGGTCGTGGCACCAACGGGTACAGGTATGTGCGATGAGGGGGGTTCATCGCATGACTTCTGCACGCCGCAATCGCCGTCGACCCATCGTGCGGAGGGGCCTCGTCGCCGCCGCCACCGTGGCCGCACTGGCCGCGGGCATGGTCCCCGTGGGACCCGCGGGCATGGTCCCCGCGGGCCCGCGGGCGCCCGGCCGTCGCAGGCGGCACCGGTGCCCGTCGTCGAGGGCCCGCTGCCGGGCACCGTGCCCGGCGATCGCCTGGCCCCCACGGTCGAGGACACGTACCCGTTCTTCTCGACGTGGATCGACCTGGCGCGCCGGGGCTACGTGGAGGAGGAGTTCGTGCTGTCCGGCGCCGCCGACGCCTACTCCGTCACCGGCGAGCTGCTGGCCGAGGACGTCGCCTACCGCACCCGGATCGTCGTGCGCCGCCCGGAGCGCAACCGCGGGTTCAACGGGACCGTGCTCGTCGAGTGGCAGAACGTCACGGCCGGCTACGACCTCGACGCCCTGTGGAGCCCCGACCAGATCATGGACGACGGCTACGCCTGGGTCGGCGTGTCGGCCCAGCGGGTGGGCGTCGACCAGCTCGCGGCCTGGAGCCCCGCCCGCTACGGCGCCCTCGACGTCACCGGCGGCCGCCGGTTCGTGGCGGACGAGATGTCCTACGACATCTTCGGCCAGGCGGCGCAGGCGCTGCGCGCCCCCGCGGGCGTCGACGCCCTCGGCGGCCTGCGGGTCGACAACGTGCTGGCCATCGGGGCCTCGCAGTCGGCCGGGCGGATGACCGTCTACTACAACGCGGTGCTGCCCCAGGTCGCGCCGGTGTTCGACGGCTACGCCTTCGTCGTCGGCTCGGCCCCCACCCGGGTCGGGGACGAGCCGGTGTTCCAGATCCTGTCCGAGACCGACGTCCGCACGCCCACCCGCCCGGCGGACACCGACCGGTTCCGCCGCTGGGAGGTGGCCGGGACCGCGCACTCGGGCTGGGCCGGGCAGGTCTACCGCGCGCCCCTCTCCGAGCGCGACCTCGGCGGCCCCACCGAGTTCACCTGCGACCGGCCGGCGTTCAGCCGGGTGCCGATGCAGCACGTCCTCGGGGCGGCGTACGACCACCTCGTGCGCTGGGTGGAGCGCGGCACGCCGCCGCCGACCGCCGAGCCGCTGGCGTTCAACGCCGACGGCACCAAGGCCCGCGACGCGCTCGGGCACGCCGTCGGCGGCATCCGCCTGTCCCAGGTCGAGGCCCCGACCGCGCTGAACACCGGCGACAACAGCGGGCCCAGCTTCTGCCGCCTGTTCGGGAGCCACGAGCCGTTCGACGACGCCACGCTGGCGGCGCTGTACCCGACCCACCACGACTACGTGCGGCTCGTGCGGGACATCGACCGCATCAACGTGGACGCCGGCTACCTCGGCCGCGACGACCAGCGCCGCAACCTCGTCGAGGCCAAGCGCTCGGACGTGGGCGGCTGACCCGGCCGGCCCCAGGACCGCCTCGGGTCGCCGACTGTTCACGCCGGCGTCGCGGCAGGGCCAGCCGGCCGTCACGCCCCGGTGGGGCGGGCCGGGCATGTTGCGGCCATGCGACCGAACCGGAGCCGTCACATCGCCCTGGCCGCCGCGCTCGCCGCCGCGGTCCTCGCCGCCGGGGCCCTCCCGGCCCGTGCCGACGGCCGCGCCGACCGCGGCCGCCGGTTCGACCTGCAGGCGCACCGCGGCGGCCTCGGCCTGGTGGTGGAGAACACGCTGCCGGCGTTCGCCAACGCGCTCGAGCTGGGTGTCAGCACGCTGGAGCTCGACGTGCAGATCACCGAGGACGGCCACGCGGTCGTCACCCACGACCGGGACCCGTCGCCGGCCAAATGCGTCGACACCGCGCCCGCGTTCCCCGGCGACCCGGAGTTCCCGTACGTGCCGGGCCAGCGCTTCGTGAAGGACCTGACGCTGGCCCAGGTGCGGACGATCGACTGCGGCTCGCTGCGCCAACCCCAGTACCCGGGCCAGGAGCTGCACCCGGGCGAGCGGATGCCGCTGCTGTCGGAGGTGTTCGACCTCGTGCGGAGCTACCGGGCCCGCCAGGTGATGCTCAACGTGGAGACGAAGGTCGAGGCCGGAGCGCCGGAGCAGACCGCGCCCCGCGAGCAGTTCGTCCAGGTCGTCGCCGCACGAGGTCCGGGAGGCCCGGTTGCTCCACCAGGTGACGATCCAGAGCTTCGACTGGGGGGCGCTGATGCTCATGCGCGAGGTCGAGCCGCGGCTGCCGGTCGTGGCGCTGACCAACGGCCAGCAGTTCCTCCAGGCCGGCCTGCCGGGGGCGTCCCCGTGGCTGGGCGGCATCGACATCGACGACTTCCCCGGGTCGCTGCAGCAGCAGTTCGTGGCCGCGGCCGCCTCGTTCGGCGCCGACGCCGTGTCGCCGGTGCACGGGTCGCCCCAGAACGGCACGGTCGGCACGCCCGGCTACGAGCCGTTCACCACCGCGGAGCTGGTGGACGCGGCCCACGCCGCCGGCATGGACGTCGTCCCGTGGACGGTCAACGACCGGGCCACGATCGAGGCGCTCATCGGCGTCGGGGTGGACGGCGTCATCACCGACCTCCCCGACCTCGGCCGGGAGATCCTGGCCGACCAGGGCTTCCGCCTGCCCAAGGCCTACCCGCCGCCGCGCCGCTGAGGCCGCGGGCGCCGCGGGTGCCATGCTGCGGGCGTGGAGATGGGGCCCGGGGCGGCGCGTCAGGCGTGGGCCCGGCTCGCCGGGCTGGCGGGCCTCGACGGCGTGCAGGTCGTGGTGGACGCCTCCTCGCCGCTCGGCCGGCGGGGCTGGATCGGCATCCTGGCCCTCGACGGGACCGTGACGGCCTGCGTGCCCCGTCGTGACCTCGAGCGCCCGGTGGCGGCGGCGCTGCGGGGGCTCACGGCCGGGGAGGCGACGACCCCGGACGTCGTCCGGCCCCGCCTGCCGCCGACGACCGCCGTCCTCGGGCCCGCAGCGCTGTTCTACCCGCCCGCCGGGTTCGCCCCCGGCGAGGTGCCGGGCGTCGTGGACGTGGCGCCCGCCGAGATCGGGGACCTGCTCGCCGCGGTCCCCCCGGACGAGGCCGACGAGAGCGGGCTGGCCGAGGTCACGGGGCGCCTGTCGGCGAGCCGGACCGCCGGCGGCGACCTCGCCGCGGCGTGCGGCTGGCGCCCCTGGCCGAACGGGGTCGCCCACCTGTCGGTCCTCGCCCACCCCGACCACCGGCGCCGGGGCCACGCCCGGCGCGCCGCGACCGCGGCCATCGGCCGGGCGATCGACGAGGGCCTGCTGCCGCAGTGGCGTGCCCGGCCGCCGGCCTCCCGGGCCCTCGCCCGCCGCCTCGGGCTCGTCGAGCTGGGCGCGCAGCTCAGCCTGGAACCCGCCCGATGAGGCTGTACTGCATGCCGGCGATGCGGGGGCCGGCGCCCCGGCCGGACACGACCGTGAACGAGACCCGCACGTCGGACGGCGTCGGGTTGCCGCGTGCCATGCCTGCGGCGTACTGGTGCGCGACGACGAGCGCGCGTGTCGCCGTAGCGGCGGGTCGACACCTCGTCGAGCTCCAGGCAGTCGTAGCTCAGTCCCTGGTCGAACCGGAGCACCCAGGCGTCCTTGTCGAGCACGAACCCCACCGGTCCGATGCCGATGAAGTCGTCGGTCAGCAGGGCGTCGAGGCGCCCCGCATCGCCGGTGCGCTCGGCCTCCGCCCACTCGGCCAGCAGGTCGTCGATGTCGTCGGTCATCGTGGCTCCTCTCGGCGGCGGTGTGTCCAACCTCCGCCGGGCGGCGTGGCGGCGCCATCCCAGATGCCTGGGGAGGCTTCCGTGGGGCATCTGGGTACGGTCGTGGAGGTGGCACAGGCGATGGCGATCCGGCGCCGGGTCCGCGACGACCTCATCAGGCTGGTGCACCGCAGCCCGGCCCTGCCCGACCTCGCGCGGCGGGCGACGACGCTGGTCCGCCGGGCGGTGCCCGGGGACGGGACGTGCCTGCTGACCCTCGACCCGGCCACCCTGGTCCCGACCGGCGAGTTCGTCGACACCGGGCTGTCCCCGGACGCGACGGCCCGGCTCGCCGAGATCGAGCAGCGCGAGCCCGACTACAACAAGTTCGCCGACCTCGCCCGCCGCCCGACCCCGGCCGCCAGCCTCAGCGAGGCGACCCGGGGCCACCTCGACCGGAGCGTCCGCCAGCGGGACGTCCGCGCGCCGAGCGGGTTCGGCGACGAGCTGCGGGTGGCGCTCGCCGACGACACCGGCACGTGGGGTGCGCTCACGGTCCTGCGGGGCCGCGACCGTCCCGACTTCAGCACCGCGGAGGTCCGCTTCGCCGCGTCGGTGGCCGGCGTCCTCGCGGAGGGCGTGCAGCGGGCGCTGCTCGACACACCGGCGATCGACGCCGAGCCGGTGGCGCCCGGCCTCCTCGTCCTCGCCCCCGACGGGACCCGGGAGCTGGCCGACCAGGCGGCCGACCACTGGCTCGACGCGCTCGGGACCGGCGAAGCGCCGGCGCTGCCGACGGCCGTCCGGGCCGTCGCCGACCGGGCCCGGGGCGGCGACCACGACCACGGCCTCGCCCGGGCCCGGGTGCGGACGCCGCAGGGCCAGTGGCTCACGATCCGGGGCTCGCTGCTCGGGGAGGGGCCCGACGCCCGGGTCGCCATCCAGCTGGAGGCGGCCCGCGCCCCCGAGCTCGCCCCGCTCGTCGTCGCCGCCTACGGGTTCACCGAGCGGGAGCGCGCCATCACCGAGCTGGTGGCCCGGGGCTACCCCACCAGCGAGATCGCCGCTCGCCTCCACCTGTCGGCCTACACGGTCCAGGACCACCTCAAGTCGATCTTCGACAAGTCGGGCACCAGCTCGCGCGCCGAGCTCGTCGCCCGGCTGTTCCTCGACCACCACGGCCCGAACCTCACGCTCGGCAATCCCGGCTCGCTCCCGGGCTGACGGAGGTAGCCGTCCGGCTAGTGTCCGACGCCATGAGCTCGACGCCGGACCTGCTCGATCCCGAGGTGGGAGCGGGTCTGCTCGTGCCGTTCGACGACCTCGGGCCGGACAACCTCGGCGAGCTGCGCGGGATGATGGCCGCCTTCGAGGTGCCGCCGAGCCCGGGGCGCAGCGACCACCTCGTCCCCGGCGACCCGCCCGTGCCCGTCCGGGTCCACCGGCCCCCCGGCCTCGACGGGCCCGCGCCCTGCCTCTACACGATGCACGGCGGCGGCTACGTCCTCGGCAGCTACGACATCGACAGCCTCATGCTGGACGACCTCTGCCCCCGCCTGGGCATCGTCGGGGTGGCGGTCGACTACCGGCTGGCGCCCGAGACGCCCTACCCCGGACCGCTGGAGGACTGCTACCGCGGCCTGCGGTGGACCGTCGACCACGCCGAGGAGCTCGGCATCGACCGCTCGCGGATCGGCGTCACCGGCACGAGCGCCGGCGGCGGCCTCGCGGCCGCGCTCGCCCTGCTGGCCCGCGACCGCGGCGAGGTGCAGCTCGCGTTCCAGCTCCTGGACTCCCCCATGATCGACGACCGCCAGGCCACGCCGTCCAGCCGCCGGGAGGGGTTGCTGGTCTGGACCCGGCAGTCGAACGAGTTCGGCTGGCGTTCCTACCTCGGCGCCCGCTACGGCGCCGACGACGTGCCGTACACCGCGGCACCGGCCCGCGCCACCGACCTGTCCGGCCTGCCGCCCGCGTTCGTCTCGGTCGGCTCCCTCGACGGGTTCCTCGACGAGGACGTCGACTACGCGCTGCGCCTCAACCACGCGGGCGTCCCCTGCGAGCTGCACGTCTACCCGGGCGCGCCCCACGGCTACCAGATCGCGTTCGACGCCGCGATCACCCGCCGGAGCCGCCGCGACGTCGAGGACTGGCTGCGCCGGCAGGCGGGCACGGAGGCGGCGCCGTGACGACCCACGAGGTCGACCGCGAGACCCGCCAGGACGTCGCCGAGGTGCTGGTGCGCTACGCGGACGGGATCGACCGGCGCGACTGGTCGCGGTTCCGGACCTGCTTCACCGACGACTGCGAGGCCGACTACGGCGACATCGGCCACTGGCACGGCGTCGACGAGCTCACGTCCTGGATGGAGCGGGTGCACGCCGCGTGCGGCCACACCCTGCACCGCATCACCAACCGGTCGGTGGCGCGCGACGGCGACTCGGTGACGGCGCGCAGCTACGTGGACGCCCTCGTCATGGGACCCGACAACGTCACCGGCACCCGGGCGATCGGCTAGTACGACGACCGGCTGCGCCACGGCGAGGGCGGCTGGCGGATCGCGCACCGCACGTTCACGATGGTGCTGGTCGAGCAGGTGGGCGGGCGCGAGACGACGGTCCTGGACGACGTGGAGGCGATCCAGCAGCTCAAGGCCCGGTACTTCCGCAGCATCGACACCAAGGACTGGGATGCCCTGCAACAGGTCGTCAGCGACGACGTCGTCGTCGACACGACGGCGTCCGGCGGCAACGTGATCACCGGCGGCGCCCCGTTCGTGGCGTTCCTCCGCGACGCGATCGGCGACGTCGTCACGGTCCACCACGGCCACACCCCGGAGATCCGGATCACCTCGCCGTCGACCGCCACCGGCGTGTGGGCCATGGAGGACCAGCTCCGCTGGCCCGACGGCCGCGAGCTGCGCGGCTACGGCCACTACCACGAGACCTACGGAAGGATCGACGGCGCCTGGCGGATCACGACGACGACGCTGACCCGCCTCCGCATGGACTTCACCGACCCCGACCCAGGAGGGATGAGCCCGTGACGACGGTGGGGATCGCGACCGGTGCCGGCCGCGGGATGGGGTCTGGCCTGCGCCCGGCGGCTCGCCGACATGGTCGACGTGCTGCTGCTGGTCGACCTGGACGGGACGACCGTGACGGCGGCGGCGGCGGAGCTGACGGGCTCCGGGCGGGCGACGCTCGTCGAGCCCTTCGTCCTCGACGTCACCGACCGCGACGGCCTCGCCCGGCTGGCGGCCCGCGTCGCCGAGCTGGGCACGCTGCGGGCCGTCGCCCACGCCGCCGGCATCTCGCCGACCATGGCCGACTGGCGCCGCATCTTCACCGTCGACCTCGTCGGGACGGCGCTGCTGGCCGAGGCGCTCCGCCCCCTGGCCACCGCGGGGACGGCGATGGTGTGCTTCGCCTCGATGGCACCGCACCTCGCGTTCGAGGGGCCGGACGCGGCGGCGGACGCCGCCCTGGACGCACCCCTCGACGAGGGGTTCCTCGACCGCATCCACGAGGCCGTGGGGCCGTCCATCGAGGACACGGGCGTGGCCTACTCGTGGGCCAAGCGGGGCGTCCAGCGGTTCGCGCAGCAGGAGGCCGTGCGGGTCGGGCCGGTCGGCGCCCGCGTCTGCTCGGTGTCCCCCGGCGTCATCGACACCCCGCAGGGCCGCCAGGAGGCGGAGTCGCACCCGTTCATGGCGGTGCTCGTGGAACGGACGCCGCTCGGCCGTGAGGGCCGGTCCGACGAGCTCGCCGCCGTCGTCGCGTTCCTGCTCTCGGACGACGCCTCCTTCGTCAGCGGCGTCGACGTCCTCGTCGACGGGGGCGTGTGCGCCGCCGTCCGCGGCCCGGCGGCGACGAGGTCCGTCACCGGGCTGACCGGCGGCTCAGCGCCGGCGCCGATCGGGGAGGCGGACGAGGCGCCGGGCGAGCTCGTGGAGGTCGGCACGGAGCGTGTCGTCGTCGATCTCGGCGACCAGCGGGTGCATGACGGCGCCGCTGATGGCGGCGACGAGCACGGCCGTCGGCACCCGGGACCCGGGGGCGGCGTCGTCGCCCTGGAGGAGCCGCGACAGCCGGTGCATCGTGCGCCGCAGCTCGTCGTGCTCGGCGAACAGCCGGACGATGACGGGGTCGCTCATGATGGTGCTCGCCGTGTGGCGGCTGTCGACGGCGAGGTCGACGATCCGGGTGACGAGGACCTCGCGGGCCCGCTGCGGCGTCGGCTCCGCCTCGGCGACGTCGAGCACGGCCTCGAGCCGGGCGAGCTCGGCCTCGGCCGCGGCGAGGACGATCTCGTCCTTGGTCCGGAACTGGTGGTAGACGGCCGCCTTGGTCACGCCGATCGTGCTGGCGATCATCCCGAGCGACGTGCCCCCGACGCCGTGGGTGGCGAACAGGTCGAGGGCGGCGGCGATGATGCGGGCCTGCGCGGCGCTGGGTGCGGGTGCCGTCAGCGTGCCTGCTGCAGGTAGACGTCCAGATGGCAAATCCTGCCGTCCTCGTTGAAGGAGAACACGGTCATCGAGTTGACCACGTGCACGTTGCCGCCCCGGAAGTGCCGCTCCTCGATCTCGAAGTAGACGACACCCGGGAGCTCGGAGATCCGGCGCACCGTGGTCTCGAACGACTCCGTCGCCGAGGCCCACTGGGTCAACATCGCAGTGTACTGGTGCCAGTTCTGCACCTCGAGGAACGTCCCGACGCGCTCGAACTCGTCCACGGCGACGAACTCGGCGAGCGGATCCCAGTCACCGGGCGCCTCGATGTCCGGCACCAGGCGCTGCATGGCCGCCGTGTAGTCGAGGACCCTGCGGGTCAGCGGTCCGTCACCCATGGCCGGCGGGGCGGGGGCCGCGGGGCAGGATGTGGGGCAGGTCCTCGGTCGTGAGGATGCCGGGGCGGGCGCCGCACACGTAGGGGACGGCGTTGACCGGCCCGTTGGCGTTGAACGCGGGCACGTACGACGCCAGGTCGTCGAGCGGCACGGGGAACGGCATGCGCACGTCGAACGGCGCGTCGCCGTGGATGCGGATGCGCCAGCCCGTGGGCTGCAGGCCCCAGTCCGGGTCGACGTCCATGGCGACGAAGCCGTACTGGGTGAAGCGGACCCGGTCGACCCCGCCGCTGCGGCCGGTGATGACGATCCGCTGGGCGGCGGCGGTGCCGGCCCTGATCTCGCCGGCGACGATCGTGAGGTCCTGGCGGGCGGCCGCCACGCCGCCCTCGCCGGTCCACTCGTCGATCTCGAAGCCGGCGATGTCCGCCAGCACGCTGAGCGGCGGCTGGTACTCGCCGAACAGGTGGTTCTTCCGCCGTTCGGGGTCGAACTCCGCCAGCGGCTTCCCGAACCGCATCTGCTCCATCACCATGTGCGCCGACGGGCGGCGGGACAGGTCGCCGAACTCCTCGATCTCGATCCGCTCGACGTGCCGCTGCACCGACAGCAGGGCCAGCGGGACGGTCTCGGTGATGAACCCGGGATCGCTGCCGCTCGCCCACACCGACGCGCGGCCCGCCTCGCAGGCCTCCCGCACGCGGGCACGGTTGGCGTCGCTGAGCCGCACCCCGCCGGCGAACAGGTCGCTGCACGTCGTGACGATGTTCGTGCCCGCCTCCAGCAGCGCCACCACGTCCTCGACCAGCTCGTCCTCGGTCAACCCGGCCCGGGTCTGGCCCCGGCCCGTCGCCCGTGGCATGTAGATGCAGCAGTCCGCCTCGAGCTTGAGCACCGCGGCGCGGTCGGTGGTGGCGAGCACGCCGGTCGGGCTCTCGCCGCACAGGTCGCCGGCGTCGACGCCGTCCTTGGCCGGGTCGTACACCCGCACCCCGACCAGGTCGAACGACGGGTGCCGGATCACCTCGCGCAGCGCGCGCTGGCCCGTGTTCCCCGTCGCCCACTGGACCACGCGGTACCTCGATGACTCCATGGATCTCCCCTCGCGGTCGTTTCAGGCGGTGTGCACCGGGAGCGACTCCCAGCCCCGCACCGTCGACGTCGGGGCCCGCCGGGCGTTGTCCCAGTCCACGTCCCAGTGGGGGAAGCGGGTGAGCACCTCGTCGAGCGCGACCCGCCCCTCGAGGCGGGCGAGGGAGGCGCCGAGGCAGAAGTGGATGCCGTAGCCGAAGGTGAGGTGCTGGCGGATGTCGCGGTGGATGTCGAACCGGTCGGGGTCCGCGTACTTGCGCTCGTCGCGGTTCGCGGACCCGCTGAGGCACATCAGGGCGCTCCCGGCCGGCACGGTCCGGTCGTGGAACTCGACGTCGCGTGCGACGTACCGGGCCACGTGCGGCGTGGGCGGCTCGAAGCGCAGGAGCTCCTCGATGGCGTTGGGCACGAGCGAGCGGTCCTCGACCAGCTCCCGGCGCTGGTCGGGATGCTCCGCCAGCACCTTGCCCATCCAGCCGACCAGCCGGTTGGTCGTCTCGTTGCCGGCGCCGGACAGCACGCTCACGTACATGAGCACCTCGTCCCGGGTCAGCCGGCGCGTCGTCCCCGTCTCGTCCTCGAACTCGGCCTGCAGCAGGTCGGTCATGAGGTCGTCGGACGGGTGGTCGGCGCGCCAGTCGATGTAGTCGGCGAAGAAGTCGGCCTGCCCGAGCCTGTCCTCGGAGACGTCCATCGGCTGGCCGGGCTCGGTGCGCAACGAGGCGTCGGCGCGGTCGCGGGCCTCCTCCTGGTCGGCCTCGGGGATGCCGAGCAGCATCCCGATCGTGCGCATCGGCATCTGGGCGCCGAGATCGGCCACGAAGTCGAAGCCGCCGGCACCGACCAGCGGATCGAGGGCCCGGGCGCAGAACTCGCGGACCTTGGGCTCCAGCGCGTTCATGCGCTTGGGCGTGAAGACCCGGGAGAGCAGGCCGCGGTGGACGGTGTGCTGCGGCGGGTCCTCGAAGATGAGGATGCCGGGCGGGAACTCGATGTTCGCCTTGATGAACTCGAGCACGGCGCCGCGCGCCGAGCTGAACGTCTCCCGGTCGACGAGGCCCCGCTGCACGTCGTCGAACCGGCTCACGGCGTAGAAGTCGAGCTGCTCGTTGTAGTAGAGCGGGGCTTCGTCGCGCAGCCGCCGGTACACGGGATAGGGGTCGGCGTCGAGGTCGCGGTCGTAGGGGTCGTAGGAGAGATCGGTCGTCGTCGTCATCGCATCGGCTCCACGAGCGGTGAGGGTAGCCGATCGACTACCTTCGCCGCTCGGGAACCACCCATCGGAGGGTCGACATGGCAGAGCTGGACGGCAAGATCGCGGTCATCACGGGCGCGGGATCGGGCATGGCGAGGGCCTCGACCCGCGTCTTCGTGCGCGAGGGGGCCCGGGTGCTCGCCGCCGACATCAGCGGGCGCGAGGAGGAGACGGCCGCCGAGCTGGGCGACGCCGTGGTGCCGTTCCGCTGCGACGTCACCCGGGAGGACCAGGTCGAGGCCATGTTCGCCGCCGCGCTCGACGCCTTCGGGCGGGTCGACGCCGTCCTCAACGTGGCCGGGATCGGCACCGCCGGCGCGCTCGCCGACGTCACGATGGACGACTACGACCGCATCATGGACGTCGACCTGCGCGGCGTCCTGCTCGGCACCAAGCACGGCATCCGCAGCATGCTCCCGACCGGTGGCGGCGTCATCGTCAACTGGTCGTCGACGGGCGGCATGAACGCCACGCCCTTCCCGGTGAGCCTGTACGCGGCCGCCAAGGCCGGCGTCATCGCCGTCACCAAGGCCGCCGCCGTCGAGTACGGCACCCAGGGCATCCGGGCCATCGCCGTGTGCCCCGGCCTCATCGAGACCGAGATGTCCGGCGGGCCGGGCGCGGCCGACCGCCACCCCCAGCTCGTCGCGGGCACGGCGCTCAAGCGGGGCGGCCAGCCCGAGGAGGTCGCCGAGCTGGCGTCGTTCCTCTGCTCCGACCGGGCGCCCTACATCACCGGCGCCGTGATCCCCATCGACGGGGGCATGACCGCCACGCTGGCCTGACCGGTCACGGCGCCATGCCGGCGGGGGGCGTCGACCGCTCCAGCATGCCGTTGGCGGACTCGCCGTCCCACGAGTACCGCACGATCGCCTGCTGCAGCTGCATGCCGCCGCCGACGTCCGGGGGCATGACCCGGAAGTTCGACACCGCGGTCTCGCCGCCGATGCGCACCGTCCGGCCGTGCCTCGGTCTCGAGCACGCACGAGACGTCCTCGCCCTTCGGCGTGAGCGTCCGCAGCCAGGGTGCCCGCACGACGCGGGCCGGGATCAGGTCGCCGTCGCCGTCGAAGAGGTAGCCCTCGTTGTAGGTGTCCTTGCCGTCGTCACGGGGCGGGTAGGCGATGTAGCCGAAGCCGCGACCGCTCGGGAACAGCGCCGCCTGCCAGGCGTGCCCGCGGAACCGGGCGAGGCGGCGGATGCTCTGCCGGCGGATCCGGTTGGCGCCGCCGTCGATGGCGTGGGTCTCGTCGCCGATCCGCAGGCGTCCCGTGGCGCGGCACAGCTGCTCGAAGCGCCAGGGGTGCCCCATCAGGTCACCCTCCTCCTGGGTGTCGAGGACGCGCCGGGCGTCGTCGAGCAGCGCCCCGTTCATCCACGGCGGGACCGCGGGCCGGATGTCGACCTCCAGCTCGATCGGGACGCGATCCCCCTGCCCGGGGACCGCCCCGTCGATCTGGGCGTCGACCGAGATCTCCGTGACCTCGCCCGCGAGCCGCATCCGCAGGTGGCGGTAGGGCTCGACCACCTCGAACGACAGCGGCCCGGCGCCGAGCACGCGGGGCCTGCCGTCGGCGCCCGCGGGGTCGTGGACCGCCCCGGCGGCGTAGGCGTTGAACACGCGGCCGTCGGCGAAGGCCACGTTGACCTGGATGTCGTGGGTGTCCCACTGGTCGGCGACGGCCTCGATCCCGATGCGGGGCAGGCCGAAGTCGACGCCGTCGTCCCAGACCCAGGCGTTGACCGACTCGCGCAGGTCGGGGTCGTCGGGTTGGTCGGCGAACACGTACTCGAGGGCGTCGCTCAACCCGCCCGTGAGATCGATCGTCATCGTCGCCCCCGGTTCAACTTCGTGGCAGCACCGTGCCTCGAATTGCGGCGGGCGTCAAGGCGGGCGCGCCGGCGTGGGCGCGTGCCCGGCCCGGATGGCGTCGGCGACCAGGGTGATCATCCAGTCGATGACGTCGGCGGCCTCGTCGGCGCCGAGCTTCCAGCCCGTCACCAACCGCTGGTAGGACGGCGCGGTCCACAGGACGTCGAGTGCGGCCGCGGCGCGGGTGCGCTCCTCGTCCGACCAGCCGGTGGTGGTCGCCTCGACGGCGGCGACCAGCGCCGCCTTGCGCCGCTCGTCCTCGGCGAGGAACACGCCCACCTCGTCGTCGTTCCACGACGGCGCCGCGAAGGTGGCCATCGACGCGAACACCTTGGCCCCGATCCTCGACACCTCGTCGATCGTGAGGCCCTCGTACACGACGCCCGACTCCTCGGCCAGCCGCTGCATCACGGCCTCGTGCAGGGCCTGCTCGGTGGCGAAGTGCCGGTACACGGTCCGCTCGCCGACGCCGGCCCGCTCGGCCACGGCCCGGAACGTCAGCGGGCGCCAGTCCCACGACTCGAACTCGTGCACGAGCGCGGAGCCGGCGTCGAGGATCCGCTCGCGCGTCTCCGCCATCTGCGCCCGGCGGACAGGGCTGTCGTAGCTCCGCCGGCCGGCCTCGCCGCCCGGCGCGGATCCGGTGCCACTGCTCATCGCCGGTCACCCTCCATCGCGGTCCGTCGGGCCCAGCGTAGGGACCACGCACCGCGCGACCGGTGCCTAGACCGGCGCCCGGGCCTCGACGGCGTCCGCGACCGCGGCGACGGGGGGCATCCCGGCGATCTCCTCGGCCACCGCGCCGGCCGCCTCCCGGGGGGCCGGCGTGTCGAGCAGCACGCGCAGCGCGGCGCGCAGGGACGCGCCGTCGGCCGCGCTCGGCCCCAGCAGCCCGATCCCCGCGCCCACCCGCTCCAGGTTGGCGGCGTTGGCGAACTGGTCGGCGCCGCGGGGCAGGCAGAGGAGGGGCACGCCGTGGGCGAGCGAGGCGAGCACCGTGCCGGAGCCGCCGTGGCACACCACCGCCGCCGCCCGGGGCAGGACCTCCGCCTGCGGGACGAACCGCTCGACGGCCACGTTCGCCGGAACCGCGCCGAGGCTCGACGGGTCCGCCGCGTGGCCGACGGTGACGAGCACCTCGCCGGCGACGCTCGCCGCGGCCTCCACCGCGGCGCGGAACCCGGCGTCGACGTCGTTGAACACGGTGCCGAAGGTGACGTACACGAGCCCGCCGGATGCTGCGACACCGTCCGCCGGGCGGCAGAGCTGCGCTCGCGGCGACGTGGGACATGTCCTCCGAGCGGAGCGACGGCGGATAGATGTCGACGTAGAGGCCGCGGTAGCTGCCGGCATGCGCGTCCGGGTCGAGGCCGGCGTCCCGCCACAGCGCCGCCATCTGCTCGCCGGCCCGCCGGGTGGACGGCTCGGGCATGATCTCGCCGAACCCCTGACAGACCGACGGGACGCCGATCGACGCCGCGACCAGGGGCGCCGCCAGCTCGGCGGCGTCGTGCAGCACCAGGTCCGGTCGCCAGTCCTCGACGAGGGGCCGCAGCACCTCGAGCACGGGCGGCGCCGCGAGCTCACCGAACAGCTTGCTGAACGCCACCGCCCGGCGCTCCGCCTCCGGCAGCGACCAGGTGTCGGGATAGCGACGGAAGAACTCGTCCAGCCGATCGCGCACCGGCAGGCCCGCCACGGTCACGTCGAAGCCGGCATCCGCCACGACGTCGACGCTGCCCTGGCCGACCACCCACCGGACCTGATGGCCCCGGGCCTGCAGCTCGACCGCCAGCGGGTGGAGCGGCAGCACGTGCCCGAGCCCGGGGGTGCTCGTCACCAGGATCCGCACGATCCACGCCCTTCCGCCTCGACGTCGCCGGCGCCGTCGCTCACCGCAGGACCGGCGCCTCGATCAGCTCGTAGTCGTGCGGGTCGGGGCGCAGCGTCCGCTGCCAGTACTGCAGCAGCGTGAACGGCCAGTTCTGCGAGATGCGGCCGGACGCGTTCTTGTACCAGGTGTTGACGTCGGAGGCGCCCCACGCCATGCGGCGGTTCTCGGCGTCGACCTGCTCGTTGAAGCGGTCGTGCACGTCGCGGCGCACGTCGAGGGCGCGGTGGCCGGACGCGAGCACCAGGCGCAGCAGCTCGAGGATGTACCGCACGCCGCACTCCGAGAAGTAGACGATGCTGCCGTTGATCACGATGTTGGTGTTCGGCCCGTAGAGGCAGAACAGGTTGGGGAAGCCGGGCACGGAGATGCCCAGGTAGGCCCGGGCCTCGCCCGCCCAGTGCTCGTGCAGGTCGACGCCGCCGCGGCCCCGGACCGTCATCGGGGTGAGGAACTTCGAGGCGTGGAACCCGGTCCCGTAGACGATGACGTCGACGTCGTGGGCCTCGCCGTCGGCGGTCCGGACGCCCGTGGGTGTGATCTCGCGGATCGGATCGGTGACCAGCCGCACGTTGTCCCGCTTGAGCGCCCCCGCCCAGACGCCGTTGTCGCGCAGCATCCGCTTGGCGCCCGGCGGGTAGGTCGGCAGCACCTTGGGGAGGAGGTCGGGCCGGTCGGCGAACTCGACGCCGATGTAGGCGGTCAGCATCTGCCGCACCATCTCGTTGGCCTCGCTCACCGACCCGCCGTCCGACGTCCCACGTCTCGTCGACCCGCACGTTGGCCAGCACCCCGTCGCCCATCGCCCAGAAGATGCAGAACCGGTTCCACTCGCTGTACGACGGCAGGTGGGTGTAGAGCCAGCGCAGGCCGGGCTCCACGGGCTGGTGGTAGTCGGGCGTGGGCGCCAGCCACGGCGGGGTCCGCTGGAAGACCACCAGCTCGTCGACCACCGACGCGATCTCCGGGATGACCTGCACCGCGCTGGCGCCGGTGCCGATCACCGCCACGCGCTTGCCCCGGAGGTCGACGCCGGGATCCCAGCGGGCCGTGTGGAACGCCGGCCCGGCGAAGGTGTCGCGGCCCGGGATGTCCGGCAGCGACGGCCGGTTGAGCTGGCCGACGCTGCTGATCACCGCGTCCACGACCACCTCCTCGCCCGTGCGCAGGCGCAGGGTCCAGCGCCGGTCGGCGTCGGACCAGGTGGCGGCCTCCACCTCGGTGCCGAACCGGATGTGGCGGCGGAGGTCGAACGCCTCGGCACAGTCGCAGAAGTAGCCGTAGCAGCGCGTCCTGCGTGGAGAAGTGGGCCGGCCAGTCGTGGCGCTGGGCGAACGAGTAGCTGTAGTTGTGGTTCGGGTTGTCGACCCGGCAGCCGGGATACGTGTTCTCGTGCCAGGTGCCGCCGACGTCGCCGTTCTTCTCGAACACCACGAACGGCACGCCCGCCTGCTGCAGCCGGCGCGCCGCCAGGATGCCGGACATCCCCGCGCCGATGACCGCCACCTCGAACTCGACGCCGGGCGCGACCCCGTCGAGGCGCCAGCCGGGCCCCCGCCGGTCCTCGCCGCGATGGGCCAGCTCCTCCTCGAGCAGCGGCAGGTAGTCGCCCATCCCCGCACCGCCGACGGCGAACTCCATGATGCGCAGCACGTCGTCGTCGCCCGGCGCCGGCGCGGGCTTGCAGCCCCCGTCCCTGAACCGGACCAGGGCCTCGAGGGCGATCCGGCGGGCCTCGGCCTGCTGCTCGTCGGTGAGGCCGCCCTGGGGCAGGCCGAAGAGCTGCGGGTCCGGGCGCAGGTCGTCGCGGAGCAGCGACAGGTCGCCGGTGGCGTAGGCGAGGGCGGGCAGCAGCGGCGGGACCTGGGCCTCCTCCAGGATGCGGCCGATCTCCTCGTCGGTCTCGACGATCGGCTCGACCGGCCCGATGAAGGGGCTCGACGCGGAGACGTCGGTCACTGGTGCACCCTTCGGGCACACCGGTGACCGAGTCGCCACTTCGTGGCGACAGATCGACTGTGCTTCTGGACCTCGCTGCGCTCGGTCATGGCTGGCTCCCGGGGGGTGCGGCGACGGCGCTGTCGGGGATCCCGAACAGGGCGCGGGCATTGTCGCCCAGGAACAGCCGCCGTGCGCGGTCGCCGGCGAAGCCGCCGGCCAGGTCCTCGAGGTCGTGGAGGTAGGCGGGCGTGTGGTCGGGGTGGGGGAAGTCGGACGCCCACAGGAACCGGTCGGCGCCGAACCGCTCGGCCAGATGGGGGATGGTGCGCTCGTCCGGGTCGCACGAGATCCACACCCGTTCCCGGAAGTAGTCGCTCGGCTTGTGCTCGAGCGGCACGCGGGTGCCGATCCAGGTGTGGCCGTAGACGGCGTCGATGCGGTCGAGCCAGTAGCCGATCCACCCGCCCCCCGACTCGAGGACCAGCACCTTCAGGCCCGGGAAGCGGTCGAAGACGCCGTAGTCGAACAGGGTCGTGAACTGGTGGCGCACCCCGTCGGAGGCGCTGACCGACGCCAGGAGCCGCAGCTTGCGGACGTTGTCCCACCCGCCCATGCGGGTGCCCTTGGTCCACTGGGGCTCGAAGGTCGGATGGATGGCGAACGGCACGCCGAGGTCCTGGGCGGCGGCGAACACCGGGTCGTTGTCCGGGTGGCCCAGGGGACGCCCGTCGTGGCTGAACGGGCACACGTAGGCGCCCCGGGCGCCCTCGCCCGACCGCCCGCTCCAGCTCGCGGGCGGCGGCGGCGGGGTCGGTCAACGACAGGTGGGCCGTGGGCACGAGCCGGTCGCTGCCCGCGCAGAACTCGCAGATCCAGCGGTTGTAGGCCCGGGTGTAGGCCTGGCTCAGCTCGGGGTCGGTGAGCTCGGCCTCCCACAGCAGGCCGATCGTGGTGTAGAGGACGGCGGCGTCGATGCCCTCGGCGTCCAGCAGCTCGAGTCCGCTCGTCCGCGTCCATCGACCCGTAGGGCGCCTCGCCCAGGTACGTGCGGTCCGGGTCGAGCTGCATCGAGCGGAGGTCGGGGTCGCCCATGGCGCCGAGCACCGACACCGAGCCGCGGCTGCTCATCACCGACCGCTCGCCGCCGATCTCCAGGGCCTCCAGCCCGTCGTCGCCGACGACGATGCGCAGGGCCCGGTCGCGGTAGCGGGGCTCCAGGTAGGTCTCCCACAGGTCCGGCGGTTCGAGGATGTGCCCGTCGGCGTCGACGGCACCCGCGTAGCGGAGGCGGGAGGTGGCGTGGAGGGGCTTCGTGCTCGTGGGCATGGTCACCGTCCTCGGTATCGGGGTTCCCGCCGTTCCAGGAACGCGGCGACACCCTCGCGATGGTCGTAGGTTCCGAACAGCTCGGCCAGGCTGCGGCTGACCCAGGCGCCGAGCTCCGTCCAGTCCGGGTCGAGCGCCAGCCGCAGGCCCTGCTTGATCCGCTGGACCGCGAGCGGCGGGTTGGCGGCGATCTCGGCGGCGAGGCCCAGCGCCGCGGGGAGCAGCTCGGCGTGGGGCACGACCCGCGACACCAGGCCCATCGCCTGGGCCTCGGCGGCGTCGACGACGCGGCCGGTGAAGAGCAGCTCGGCGGCCCGCTCCCGCCCCACGAGCTGGGCGAGCCGGCCGATGCCGGGCACGTCGGTGCACAGGCCCCGCTTCACGAACAGCTCGCCGAACCGGGCCCGGTCGGAGGCGACGCGGATGTCGGCCATCAGCGCCAGCTCCATGCCCCAACCGACCGCGGGGCCGTTGACGGCGGCGATCACCGGGACGTCGGTGTGGAGGAGGGCGTCGGCGGCCGGCGTCAGGCGGGGCTCGGCGGCCAGGTTCGCGGACGTCGCCGTGCCGGCGTCGCGCATGATCTGCTTCACGTCGTCGCCGGAGCAGAAGGCCGGGTCGGCCCCGGTGATCGACCAGGCAGCGGGCGGTCGTGGCCCGCACCGCCTCCTCCAGCTCGGCGTAGGTGGTGAACGTGAGGGCGTTGCGGGCCTCGGGCCGGTTGAGCGTGACCACGCCGACGTGGTCGCGCTCCTCGTAGGTCAGCTCGGTGGGCTCAGCGGGCACCGGTCGCCGCCTGGGCCGCCAGCTCGTCGCGGAGCTCCCGCTTGAGCACCTTGCCGGCCGCGTTGCGGGGCAGCGCCTCCCCGGTGAGGTGCACCACCGCCGGCACCTTGAACGCCGCCAGGCGCCCGGCGACGTGGGCCCGGAGGCCGTCGGCGTCGACGGTCGCCCCGTCGCGCAGGCGGACCACGGCGGCGACCTCCTCGCCCAGGCGCTCGTGGGGGACGCCGACGATCGCCGCCTCGGCCACGTCCGGGTGCTCGTAGAGCGCGGCCTCCACCTCGGCGGCGTAGACGTTCTCGCCGCCCCGGATGACCACGTCCTTCATCCGGTCGGCGACGTAGAGGAACCCGTCGTCGTCGAGGCGGCCGGCGTCACCGGTGTGGAACCAGCCGTCGGTCAGGGCCGCCGCGGTGGCGGCGGGGTCGTCCCAGTAGCCCCGGATCACGGTCGGGCCCTTGATCCAGATCTCCCCCACCTCGCCCGCCGGCACGGGGTGGCCGAGGGGATCGGCGATGCGGATCTCCATCACCGGCGAGATCGGCCGGCCCACGCTGTCCGGGCGGGCCAGGTAGTCGGCCCCGCCGTTGGCGACGGCGGCGCCCGACGTCTCGGTCAGCCCGTAGCCGTTGCCGGGCGCCGCCTTCGACGCCAGCTGCTCGTCGATGCGGTGCACCAGGACGGGCGGCACGAGCGTGGCGCCGGAGGCCATGCCCGTGAGCGTGGCGAGCGCCTCGGGCCGGCCCTGGCGGCGGGCCTCGTCGAGCAGCTCGAACAGGGTGGTGGGCACGCCGCCGATGGCGCTGATCCGCTCGCGCTCGACCAGGTCGAGGGCCTGCCGGGCGTCCCAGCGGTACATGAGGACCACCTTGCCACCGGCCGCGGTGTACGGGAGGAGGAACGAGTGGAACCCGCCCACGTGGAAGAGGGGGAAGGTGAGCAGCGTCGCCGGCGGGCCGGGCGCGGCGTCGGCGGTGCTGCCGGTCGTCGTGCCCTGCGCCGCGATGTAGAGGGCGTTCATCAGGTGCGAGGTGACGTTGCGATGCGTCCCCACCGCGCCCTTGGGGCGGCCGGTGGTGCCCGACGTGTACATGATCGTGCAGTCGTCGTCGGGGCCGATCTCGACCGCGGGCAGGCCGTCGCGGTCGCCGCCGGCGCCGGACGCGATGGCGTCGTCCCAGCGCACGGCGCCGGCCGGCAGGTCGTCCGTGCGGACCGCCACGACGCTGGACACCCGGCTGTCACCCAGGTGGGGGGCCAGGCGCTCCAGCCGCTCGCCGTCGGCGACCAGCACGGTCGCCCCGGACTGGCCCAGGCCGTACGCCAGCTCCGGCCCGGTCCACCACGCGTTGAGCGGCACGACCACGGCGCCGACCGACGTCGCCGCCCACAGGGTCACGGCCCACTCCGGGTAGTTCCGCATGGCGATCGCCACCCGGTCGCCCTTCGCCACGCCGAGGTCGCCGGCCAGGTACCGGGCCAGCCGCCCGACCGCGGCGTGGGCGTCCGCGAAGGTCCAGCGGTCCTCCCCGAACACCAGGTAGGGCGCGTCGCCGTGCGCCGCGCTCAGCTCCCAGACCGCCCGGAGCGAGGGCGGGGCGTTGGTGAACACCTTCGTCGTCGTCCCCCGGCTCGTGGCCCGACCGACCTCGAACATCTCCGACATGCCCACAAACTTAGCGAGCGTTCGGCAAGTGCGCAGCCGTCTTCGGCTAGCGTCGGGTCGATGGAGGAGCGCCGCACGCGCCCGGGCCGGGTCAGCCTCATGCGCACCGCGGTCGCCCTCATGGGCGAGCGAGGCTACGAGGGCACCTCGACCCGCGACATCGCCGGCGCGGCGGGGGTCAGCGTCGCGGCGCTCTACTACCACTTCCCGAGCAAGCTCGACCTGCTCCGCGAGTTCCTCCACGAGGCCCACGACGTGGTGGTCGGGCGGGTCGAGCGCGAGATCGCCGCCGCCGGCCCCACGGCCCGGGCCAAGCTCGACGCGGCCGTCGCCGCCCTCGTGTGGTCCAACATCCACGACGCCTGGGCCCGCCAGGCGACGCTGGTCGCCTGGCGGGAGCAGGGCCGGCTCGACCTGCCCGACCAGAAGCTCATCGCGAAGAAGCGCCTCCAGCTGGTCGAGATGATCCGGCGCGTACTGGACGAGGGCGTCGCCGGGGGCGAGTTCGCCACCACCGAGCCCGGCGACGTCGCCCGGGCCATCCTCACGCTGTGCATCTCGGTGGCCGATCCCTTCGCCGAGACCCAGCCGGCCCTGGCCAAGGTCATCGAGCTCCACCAGCGCCTCGCCGCCGCCCTCGCCGACACGCCGCCCACGCTCTGACGCCCGGCCCTCAGGGATCGGTGAGGTACCGGGGGTTGGCGACGGCCAGCTTGGCCGCGGCGCCGGACGCCAGGACGTCGGCGAGGCGGTCCTCCGCGTCGTCGAAGCGGCCGGCGGCGACGGCGGTCGCCAGCTCGGCCTCCGAGGCGACGCCGACCGCCGCCAGCTCCCGCGCCCGCCGGGCGGCCTGCGCCGGCCCCAGCGCCACCTCCCGCCCGACCATCGCCACGACGTTGGCGGCCACGCGGGACAGGAACGACAGGCGACCGGCCGTGCCGGGCGCGACCTCCTGCCGCAGGAACTCCACGACCGCCTCCAGCAGCTCGCCCTGCGTGGGCCGGCCGTGCAGCCCCTCGCCGCCGGCGGCGGGCGGTGACGGCTCGGCGGCGGCGTCCCGGTGCCGCGCCGCGGCCTCGGGGCACAGGAGCAGCAGCAGGTCCCACTCCTGCTCGCACACCCGGCGCCCGACCGCCGCCAGCTCCACCGACCGCACCGCCCCCATGAGGTGGGCGGCGCCCTGGCCCATGCAGCCGACCGCCCACTTGAGCGTCCCGAGGACCTCCCACCAGCGCAGCTCGTCGGGCCCGACGTCGGCGCCTCCGGCCGCGGCGTAGGCCGCGAGCAGCTCCTCCCGGGAGGCGAAGCCGCCCACGGGCGGCGCCGTCCCGAAGCGCCACGCCTTCGTGCACAGCCAGCCCAGGTCCTCGACCGGGTTGCCCTCGTGGACCAGCTCCCAGTCGAGCACGGCGACGAGGCCGGCCTCGTCGACGACGAGGTTTCCCAGCCGGAAGTCGCCGTGCACGATCACGGGCGGCCGGTCCGGCGGGCGGTGGGCCTCGAGCCAGCGGAACGCGAGCTCCATCGTGGGCGTCGCCGGGCCGACCAGCGCCAGGCTCTCGCGGCACCGCGCCAGCGGGTCGACCGACGCCATCCCGGGCACGGCCGCCGGCGGCAGGGCGTGCAGGCCGGCCAGGAAGCGGCCGCAGTCGCCGGCCAGGGCGGCGCGGGCGGCGGCGTAGCGGTCGTCCCGGAGGATGCGGCGGGCCAGGGTCTCGCCCTCGACCCGCCGCATGACGATGCCGGCCGTCTCCCACGGCGACGGCGCCTCCCTGTCGAGCAGCACCTCGGGCACCCGCAGGCCGGCGGCCGAGCACGCCCGGAGCGCGGCCGCCTCGCGGCTCATCGCGCCGGTCTCGCTGGGCCTGCCGGGCGGGTCGCGCCGCAGGACGAGGCGGTCGATCGTGCCGTCGGGCGCCACGGCGTCGAACCGCCACGTCTCGCGGGAGGCGCCGCCGGTCAGCCGTTCCAGCCCCCGGACCTGCCGGGAGCCCAGCGCCGCAGCCAGCTCACCCCCGTCCATGCAGGCTAACTTAGCGAACGTTCGGCAGCCGGCCGAGCGACAGGGGGCCGCCAGCGATGGACATCGACATCCCCGCGGACATCCGCCGGACGCTCGAGGAGATCGACGACTTCATCGAGCGCGAGATCGCGCCGCTGCAGGCGCAGGACGACAACGAGCGCTTCTTCGACCACCGCCGCGAGTGGGCGCGCACGGACTTCGAGGCCGGCGGCACGCCGCGCCCCGAGTGGGAGGCGCTGCTGGCCGAGATGCGACGCCGGGCCGACGCCGCCGGGTGGCTGCGCCTCGCCCTGCCGCAGGAGTACGGCGGCCGCGACGCCAGCAACCTGGAGATGGCGATCATCCGCGAGCACCTGGCCACCAAGGGCCTCGGCCTGTTCAACGACCTGCAGAACGAGAGCTCGATCGTCGGCAACTTCCCGACCGTGCTGATGATGCGCGACCACGGCACCGAGGCCCAGAGGGCCGAGTGGATGCCCGGGTTCCTCGACGGCACCCGGCGCCTGGCCTTCGGCCTGACCGAGCCCAACCACGGCTCGGACGCCACCTTCCTGGAGACCACGGCGGTGCCCGACGGCGACGAGTGGGTCATCAACGGGCAGAAGCGGTTCAACAGCGGCCTGCACCACGCCACCCACGACATCGTCTTCGCCCGCACCTCGGGCGAGGCGGGCTCCCCGCTGGGGATCACCGCCTTCCTGGTGCCCTGCGACGCGCCCGGCTTCAGCGTCGACTTCTTCTGGTGGACGTTCAACATGCCCACCGACCACGCCGAGGTCACGATGACCGACGTGCGGGTCGGTGCCGACGCCGTGTTCGGCCGGGTCGACCACGGCCTCGACCTCGCCCAGACGTTCGTGCACGAGAACCGCATCCGCCAGGCGGCCTCGTCGCTCGGCGCCGCCCAGCACTGCATCGACGCCGCCGTCGCCTACGCCAACGAACGCACCACCTGGAACCGCCGCCTGTCGACGAACCAGGGCATCCAGTTCCCGCTGGTCGAGCTGCACACCGAGGCGGCGATGCTGCGCCAGCTCATCCGGTCCACCGCCGCCGCGCTCGATGCGCAGCACCACATGGAGGTGACCCACCTCGTCTCCATGTGCAACTACCGGGCCAACCGTCTGGCGTGCGATGCGGCGGACCGGGCGATGCAGACCTGCGGCGGCATCGGGTACACCCGCCACATGCCGTTCGAGCACATCTACCGCCACCACCGCCGCTACCGGATCACCGAGGGCTCCGAGGAGATCCAGATGCGCAAGGTCGCCCAGCACCTGTTCGGCTTCACCCGCCGGGCCTGACGGCCGCGGGCCGTCGAGACCGTCGACCTGCCGGTCAGGTCACCCCGCCCCGAAGCGCGCCGCGGCGAAGGCGGGGCAGCGCAACGACTCGTCGACGATGTCCTCGGGGGCGAGCGGATCGTCCACGTCGGCCGGGGTGGGGCCGTGCCGGTCGGCCAACCGCTCGAGGAGGGGCCAGTCGAAGCCGTAGACGTCCGCCGCGTTGCGCCCGACCAGGAGGCGGACCTCGTCCTCCGGGACGCCCGCGAACGCCAGGCGCAGGTGCTGCCGCGAGTACGGCCAGCACCCCTCGAGGTGGGGATAGTCGCTCCCCCACATGATCCGGTCGACGCCCACCCGGTCACGCAGCCCGACCTCGTGGCGGCGGATGAAGCTGGAGCCGACGTGGCACTGGCGCCGCCAGTACTCCGACGGCGACAGCGACAGCTCCTCGATGGCGCCCTCGCCGAACCGGGCCTCCTGGGAACCGCCCGCACCCGACGCTCCGGACAGGCGGCCCCGGTAGTAGTCGAGGCGGGTCAGCTCCTCGGGGATCCAGGCCGTGCCCTGCTCCGTGAACACGAACTGCAACGTGGGATGGCGCTCCATCACGCCCGAGTAGATGAGGTGCCACAGCGCCCGGTGGGCCCACCACGTCACCTCGAGCAGGAACATCATCTGCGCCGAGGGGTACGGGCCCATGTCGGGCACGGCGCTGCCGCTGTGGTGCGTGACCGGCATGCCGAGGTCCTCGCACGCGTCCCAGATGGGCTCGTAGTCGGGCGCGTACAGGGGCGGCACCCCGGACCCCGGCGGCGCGCCGGGCAGGAGGATCCCGCCGGTGAGCCCGTTGGCCGCGGCCCACTCGATCTCGCGCACCGACGCGTCGACGTCGTGGAGCATGATCTGGGCGATGCCGGCGCGGCGCCCCGGCGCCTGGCTGCAGAAGTCCGCCAGCCAGCGGTTGTGCGCCTGCAGGCCGGCCCAGCGCCGCTCGAGGTCGCCGTCCGTGGCTCCGGGCGGCTGCTCCACCAGCGAGACCTTCGGGAAGAAGGGCGGGACCGTGTTGGGGAAGACGACCTCCGCGACGACGCCGTCCTCCTCCATCTCCCGGAGCCGCCGGTCCGAGGCCCAGTTGCGGTCGGCGTCGGCGCCCGCGGTGTCGTCGTACGGGTTGTCGAACCCGGCCGCCCAGCGGTCGAAGTCCTCGTGGTACCGCGACGCCAGGTAGGGCTTGTACCCCGTCGATGCTCGCACCGCCGTGGCAGTCGGCGGAGATCACGACGTAGCGGTCAGTGGTTGCGCCCACGCCTGCCTCCCGGTGATCGTTCGGTCGTGGTCATGACGGCCGCGGTCCCCCGCGATGGCCGGGCCAGCGGCTGCCGCCGATGACGTCGACGAAGGGCCAGAACGCGTCGGGGTCGAGCGGCCCGGCGTTCGACAGCCGGCGCGCCGTGGGTCGCTGGGTGACCAGCTGCGCGCCACCGGGCTCGCACATCGGGAGGTGCCGGGCGATCGGGTCCCACGGGCTGTCGCGCAGCACGAGCTCGCCGTCGACGTCCTCGACGTGGCAGGGCCCGAAGGTCGTCGCCACGTCGACGACGTGCGGGGGGAAGTCGTAGGCGCCCTCGGCACCGCCGATGGCGCGCGAGTACTTGGTCCACCACTCGTGCTCGACGACACCGTCGCGCGATCCGGCCTCGCCGGTGACCGTGCCGGTGAACTCGACGAACGTGTAGCCCTGGTGGCTGGCGCGCGCCGTGACCCGGTCACCGAAGCGGAAGTAGGCGATGTCGCACAGGAACTTGGGCTGCCCGTTGGTCTCGCCGCTGACGTGGACGGCCGCCTCCTGGTCGATCCCGAGCCCGAGGTTGTACTGGCCGGCGACGCCCTCCCAGGCCGCCGCGACCTTGACGCTGACGCCGAGCTCGGGCTCGTCGAGCACCGGCACGCAGTAGAAGCCGACGGTGACGACCGGCTCGAGCGGTTCGAGCCCGGGCGGCAACAGCGCCGCCACCGCGGCCGGGTCGGTGGTGTACGTGACGACGAGCTTGGGCCAGCCGGCGATCTCGCCCGGCGGGGTCATCGGCGGTGCGGTCATCGGCGCTCGCTTCGGTTCGGGCCGGCGACGGACGCGGGCACGTGGTGGTCGACGACCGCCCGCACGGTGGCGGCGGTCAGGGCGTCGAGGTCGGGATCGGCGCGCAGCGCCGTGCGGGTGGCGGGGGCGACGGACGCATCGGAGCCGGCCCACAGCGCGCCGGAGCGGTAGGCCTCCGGGAACCGGGACGGGTCCCGCAGCGCCAGGACCAGCGCACCGGTGACGACCACGAGGATCGCCCGCACCGCGTCGGCGCACGCGTCCCCGACCAGGCCCGCGGCCTCGACCTCGGCGACGAGCGCGGCTTCGAGGTGGTGCAGCAACAGCGCATCCATGCCCGCCTGGTGCGCCAGCGACGTGATGGCCCGGTGCTCGATCGCCCCCGCGTAGATGTGGAGCGCGGCGGAGAACACCCGATCGCGAGCGGTCGCGCCGGCGACCGGCCGCTCGGCGAGGCGCTCGGACTGGGTCCGGACGATGGCGGCCACCAGCTCGTCGCGGCTGCCGACGTGCCAGTAGATCGTGGGGGTCCCCACGTCGAGCTCGGTGGCCAGCCGGCGCATGGTCAGCGCCCCGGGCCCGTCCCGCACCACGAGGTCGAGCGCGGCGGCGACCACGTCGACCCGGTCGAGCCCCGTCCGGCGACCGGGACCGGCATCGGCCCGGTCGCCGTGGTCGACCTCGACGGGCGGTGCCGTCGCTGGCTTCGTCGCCGTCTTCCGCATCGGGCGGTTGTGCTCTCCCCGGACGTCTGTAACAGTGTCATAGTGACATGTGAAGTCCGTCACGGCAACGGGAAGGGGGGCCAATGTCCGATCCCGTGGAAGGCATCGACCGGAGCGACGCCCCGTACGTCATCGTCTCGTCCGACACGCACGCGGGCCTGTTCGTGGAGGACTACCGCCAGTACCTCGACTCCTCGGTCCACCCCCAGTTCGACGAGTGGCTGGTCACCCGCCACCGGCACCGCACGCTGGTCGAGGAGGTCAACGGCGAGTACGTCGAGCAGTGGGAGCGTGAGAACGAGACCGGGCTGCGCGGCGCCTACGACCCCGCCGTCCGGGACAAGGTGCTCGATGCCGACGGCGTCGCCGGCGAGGTGATCTTCCCCGACGGCGACTCGGTCACCGGCATGGAGGCGCCGCCGTTCGGCGCCGGCCTGCAGGCCGGCATGATCACCGACCCCCGGCTCGCCTGGGCCGGGGCCCGGGCCCACAACCGCTGGCTCGTCGAGTTCTGCGCCACCAACCCGCCCCGCCGCGCCGGCGTCGCGCTCGTGCCGGTCACCCACGGCGTCGACGAGGCCGTGCGCGAGATCGAGTCGCTCGCCGGGAAGCCCGGCATCAAGGGGATCCTGATCCCCACCATGTGGCACGACCAGCCGTCGTACGGGCACCCGTCCTACGACCCGGTGTGGGCCGCGTGCGCCGACGCCGGCCTCGTCGTGCACACGCACTCGGGCGAGGCCGACATGCCCTCGTACAACGAGAACGTGGCCCAGTTCATGCTCGAGGTGGCGTTCTGGACCCACCGCGCGCTGTGGCAGCTCCTCCTCTCGGGCAAGTTCGACCGGTTCCCGAACCTCCGGTACGCGCCGGTGGAGTGCGGGTCGTGGTGGGTGGGCGACCTGCTCTTCAAGACCGACGTCATGTTCGGCGGCACCAACTGGAAGGTGAAGAAGATGGCCTCCCAGACGAGGAACGTGATCGAGCGGCTGCCGTCCGAGTACGTCGGGACGAACGTGTTCATCGGGGCGTCCGCGATGAGCAAGCCCGAGATCCGCCGCCGCTACGCCAACGGCATCGACGCGCTCATGTGGGGCACCGACTACCCCCATCCCGAGGGCACCTGGCCGAACACGGTCACGCGGCTCTCGACCGACTTCCGCCAGGTCCCGGTGGAGGAGACGCGCCTGCTGCTCGGCCTCAACGCGGTGCGCTGCTACGACCTCGACCTCGACGCGCTCTCGCAGGTCGCGGCCGAGATCGGGCCGACGCCGACGCAGCTCAACCAGGACCTGGACCTCCGCACGCCGCCCGACGCCGTGCGCGAGGCCCGCTTCTGGTTCGACGACTACGGCATCGAGTGGAGGGGCTGACGGTGACGGCGGAGCAGGCGGCACCACCGCTGCAGCTGGACGGGGCGGTCGCCGTGGTCACCGGCGGGGCGGGCGGCATCGGGCGGGGCATCGCCGGCGCACTGCTGCGCCGGGGCGTGACCGTGGTGATCGCCGACGTCGAGGCCGGCGCCATCGAGTCCGCCGTCGACGACCTGCGGCCGCTCGGGAAGGTGTCGGGTCACCGTGTGGACATCACCGACGAGCACGCCGTCGCCGACCTCGCCGATGCGGTCTACGACGCGCACGGGGCGGTCCACCTGCTGTTCAACAACGCCGGCGTCACCTCCGGCGGCGGTGGGAAGCCGTGGCAGCAGGAGGCGAACGACTGGCGCTGGTGCTT
Organism: uncultured Acidimicrobiales bacterium; assembly: GCA_963759225.1. GTDB lineage: Bacteria > Actinomycetota > Acidimicrobiia > Acidimicrobiales > VFJN01 > ZC4RG19. The sequence continues at coordinate 541,126 of CAVWYL010000008.1, forward strand.
CGGCGTCAACGTGTTCGGGACGGCGATCTGCACGTCGGCGTTCGTGCCGCGGATGATCGCGGGAGGCGAGCCCGGGCAGATCGTCAACACCTCGTCGGGTGACGGGGGGTTCGCGCCGGTGCCCATGGCCTCGGTCTACGCGGCGTCCAAGGCGGCGGTCAGCTGCTTCACCGAGTCCCTGCACCACAACCTGGTGTCCGAGGGCACGGCCCTGCGGGCGTCGGTGTTCTACCCCTCGGGCGGCCTGCTGCGCACCGGGCTGTTCACCGCCGCCCGCAACCGCCCCGAGCACCTCGCCCGCCGCGGGCAGGCCACCGGCCGCCGGAGCATGACCTTCGACGAGATGAAGGGGATGCTCGCCGCGGCCGGTCGCGACGTCACCGAGGCGGACCTCGACGAGCTCGGCGACTTCGCCGTCACCGAGGCGGCGGCCCGGCGGTACGTCATCGCCCGCGACCTGGAGCGCACCGTCGAGCTGCTCCACCGCCGTGCGGACGCCATCGGGCGACGCGAGATCCCGCCCCACCACGGCATGCCGCTGTAGCCGCGGTCAGGGTCCGGGGTCGTGGACGTAGTCCACGAAGGCCCGGGCGGCGGGGCTGACGTCGCGCTGCGGACGCCAGGCCAGGACGACGGGCAGCACGATCGGGGGCCGCAGGCTGCGGACCTCGATCGGGGGTCCGTCGAGGGCGGTGATCGACCGGGGCAGGATCGCCGTCGCGAAGCCGCGGGCGGCCAGCGACCGCAGGAGGAACGGGTCGCCGCTCTCGAGGGCGAGGTGGAGGTCGTGGCCGGCCGCGGTCATGCGCTCCTCCAGCGCGCCGGTGATGGCCGAGCCCCGGCGCATCGCGATCAGGGGGCGCTGCAGCGAGGTCGGCGAGGGCGACCGATCGCGTGCGGGGCGCTCGCCGCGGCGCGAAGGCGGCGATCACCTCGTCCTGGCTGAGCCGGCGGACCGCGAGCTGGTGGGGGACGTCGCCGCCGCGCCAGGCAGAACGCGGCGTCGAGGTCGCCCGTCGCCAGCCGCTCGAACATGTCGGCGGCGATGCCCTCGTGCAGCCCGACCTCGATCCCCGGGTACTCGTGGCTGAACCGGGCCACGATCCCGGGGACGTCGAGGTCACCGGCGGGGTGCAGGGCGCCGATCCTGACGCGGCCGCGCCGCAGGCCGCGCAGCTCGTCGATCTCGGCGGCCGCGCCGTCGAGCTCCGCGATGACGCGACGGGCGCGACGGGCGATGACCGTCCCGGCCTCCGTCGGCGCGGACGCGCCGGCTCGTGCGCTCGAACAGAGGCGTGCCGAGCTCGCGCTCGATCTGGCTGATCTGGTGGGACAGCGCGGACTGGGCGACGTGGAGCTCCTCCGCGGCGCGCGTGAAGTGGCTCAGGCGGGCGACGGCCTCGACCGCGCGCAGTTGTCGCAGCTCCACGACGATCGATCGTAGATCGTGATCAATCACTTGCCGATGATCTGTTGTTCCGCTGGATCTGACCGGCGCATCCTGTAGCGGTGACAACCCAGGACCAGATCGTCGTCGACCTGCTCGATCCTGCGGCCGGCACGGACACCGCGCTGGCGGACGAGCTGTGCGCCCTCGTCAACGACGTGTACGCCGTGGCGGAGGAGGGGATGTGGCGCGACGGTGCGACGCGGACGTCCGCCGAGGAGCTCCGGGGGATGATCGCCGCCGGCGAGATCCTGGTGGCGAGCACGCCGGACCGGGGCATCGTCGGCAGCGTGCGGTTCCACGACGTCGCCGCCGGCACCAGCGAGGTCGGGATCCTGGTGGCGGCCCGGGACCAGCGCGGCCTCGGCATCGGACGCGCCCTGCTCGACGAGGTGGAGCGACGGAGCCGCGACCGCGGCCTCGGCGCCGTCCAGCTCGAGCTGCTCGTGCCGCGCCACTGGAGCCACCCCGTCAAGGAGTTCCTGACGTCCTGGTACGGCCGACGGGGCTACCGCCTCGTGCGCACGACCACCATCGACGGGGCCTACCCGCACCTCGCGCCGCTCCTGGCGACACCCTGCGACCTGCAGATCCACCGCAAGGAGCTGCGATGACGGGGGCCGCGCCGACGCCGGGAACCCAGCATCCTGGGATGGCGACCCCGGCGGCCCGCCGCCACCGTTGGTACCGCACCTGCCCGCGACGTCAGGAGACCTCATGACGATGCCCGATCAGGCGCCCGTGCGGGCCGGCCCGTGACCGCCGCACACGCCGCCGCGGCGCAGGGCCCCCTCGTCGTCTCGGACGACAACCCGCGCTACTTCGCCGTCGCCGGGGACGGCCGGGTCGTGTACCTGACCGGCGCCCACTTCAACAACAACCTGCAGGACGGGCTGGGCCTGGGCCGGGCCTGCCCCGACGAGCCGGAGCGGTTCGACTTCGAGGCCTACCTCGCGTTCCTCGCCGACCACGGCCACAACTTCATCCGCCTGTGGCGCTGGGAGCAGTTCGAGGGCTACCTGCCCGGCCCCGACGTGCACCTCTGCATGACGCCCGCAGCCGTGGCCGCGCACCGGTCCCGGCACGGCCATCGACGGCAAGCCGCGGTTCGACCTGACGCGGTTCGACCCGGCCTACTTCACGCGGCTCCGCGAGCGGGTCGCGGCCGCCGGCGCGGCCGGCCTCTACGCCTCGGTGATGCTGTTCGACGGCTTCAGCCTGCACCTGACCGAGCTCCCGACGAACATCACCGGTCACCCCTTCCATGCCGCGAACAACGTCAACGGCGTCGACATCGGGTCCATCGTCGACTACCAGGAGCTGCCGCTCGATCCGACGATCGAGGGCCTCCAGGAGGCCTACATCCGCCACGTCGTCGACACCGTGCACGACCTCCCCAACGTGCTGTACGAGGTCGCCAACGAGTCGTCGGGCGTGTCCGCCGACGTCGTGACCATGCCGGACGGGATGACGATCGACACCCCGAGCGGCGACTCGACCGCCTGGCAGTACTGGGTGATCGACGTCGTCAAGCGCCACGAGCGCGACGCCGGCCGCACGCCGCACCCGGTCGGGATGACGTTCCAGTTCCCGGTCGCCGACCAGCACAGCGCCAACGACCCGCTGTGGCGCAGCCCGGCCGACTGGGTCTCCCCCGGCTTCGACGACGCCGAGGCGCCGTTCGACAGCCGCTGGCGCCACGATCCGCCGGCCGGCGACGGCACCAAGGTCGTCATCTCCGACACGGACCACTACTCCCCGATGGGGGCCGACGCGGTGTGGGCCTGGAAGGCGTTCCTGCGCGGCCACAACCCGATCCTCTACGACCTCGGCATCGCCGCGGGCTTCGATCCCCTCGACCCGGCGCTCGAACCGGCCCGCCTCGCCCTCGGCGACACCCGCCGGCTCGCCGAGCGGCTCGACCTCGCCCGCACGGAGCCGCAGGGCCACCTCGCCTCCAGCGGCTTCGCCCTGTGCCGGCCCGGCCACGAGTACGTCGCGCTGCGCCCGGCGGACGAGGGCGGGCCCTTCTCGCTCGAGGTGGCGCCGGGGACCTACGCCGTGCGGTGGATCGACGTCGACGACCGTGCGGAGCAGCCCGGCGACGACCTCGTGAGCGACGGCCCGGCCCCCACGGTGCTCGGTTGCCCGTTCGCCGACGACCACTCCGCCGTCGTCCACCTCACCCGCACGGAGGACCAGCGATGACGGGCCCACGACGAGGCCACTTCGTCGACGCCGGCGAGGGCGAACGGCTGACGTACGAGGTCGGCGCGTGGCCCGAGGACGGGTACGGCGGCAGACGCGGCGGCCGGAGCTAACATCTGTTCACACGTTCAGTCGTCGTCGGATCGGCACGCAGGAGTGGACGCCGTGTCGGTAGACGGGGCGCGTAGAACCGAGATCCTCGAGACAGCGGCGATGCTGTTCGCCTCGTCGGGGCTGCGCACGTCCCTGAAGGAGATCGCCGACGCCTGCGGCATCCTGCCGGGCAGCCTCTACCACCACTTCGAGTCCAAAGAGGCGATCATCGTCGAGCTGATCGAGCGCTACCGCGCCGACCTGGACGAGATCGCGCAGAAGGCGCTCCACGACCTGCGCGAACCGGGGCCGGAGCCGGTCTCGGAGCGGATCTCGGCGCTCAGCTCCGCCATCGCGGCCTGCGCCGTCCGGCACCGCGCCGCCGTGCTGCTCAGCTTCTACGAGCCGCCCTCGGGCGCCGGCGACGACCTGGTCCGGGTCCCGCGAGGGACACCCGAGGCGATCGAGACGGCGATGGTCGAGACCCTGCGCCTGGGCCGGGCGAGCGGGTACATCCGGCCGGGGATCGACCTGGAGACGCTCGCCGACCGGTTCTGCACGACCAGCCTGGCCGTGTTCCCGGGCGCCCCCGGCGCCGAGCAGCTCCCGGCGATCCGGTGCCGGATCCTGCTCGACGGCGTCGCCGCCCGGCCGCCGACGGACGCGGCGTTGGACCGGTCGTCCGCGTTCCTGGCGGCCCAGCAGCTCGTCGACTCGTGGCACAAGGCCGAGGACGAGGAGGACGAGCGGGTCACGAGGCTCCGCGCCGTCGCCCGTGCCGAGTTCGGCCGCAAGGGCTACGAGGCGACGACGGTCCGGGACATCGCGTCCGCCGCCGGGCTCGCCACCGGCACCGTCTACCGCCTGATCGGGTCGAAGGACGAGCTCCTGACGTCGATCATGCGGTCGTTCGAGGCGACGGTCCAGTCCGGCTGGAGGAGCGTGCTCGAGTCCTCCTCCACCGCCGTCGAGAAGCTCGACGCCCTGATGTGGATCAGCATCAACGTCGTCGACCGCTTCAACGACGAGTACAACACCGAGCTCGCCTGGCTCCGGGAGTCGCCGCCGACCAAGGCCAAGCTCGGCCGCACGTTGACGGCGCGACTGCGGGACCTCAAGTCGCTGCTCGCCGACGGCGCCCGGTCGGGCGAGATCCGCGTCGAGGCCCCCACCGCCGACATCCGGGCCTGGGCGATGTTCGACGCGGTCTGGACGGAGCCCGACCATCCTCCGCAAGGTCGGCGCCCGAGCCGCCCTCGGCCTCGCCCGCGACAGCGTCCTGCGCGGCGCGGCCCGGCGCCCCTGAATCAGCCGGCCGCGCCCGCCGGTGGCTCAGCCATGGGACTCGTGCTCCTCCTCGGACCGCGGGGTGACGGGGGCCAGCCGGGCGGGGTCGCCGCGGAGCGCACCCGGCCGGGGAAGGCCCATGGCGCGAGACACCACCCGCTGGAAGAGCCGGGCCGGCAGCAGGCGGTGGGCGAGCAACAGCAGGTGCGCATCGGGCCCGACCGCCCGCCGGACGAACGGGGCCCGGTCCGCCACGGCCCGCTCGACGGCCGGCGCGAACCGCTCGGGGGGCCTGCCCAGACGCTGGACCCAGCGGCCGATGCGGTCGAGACCGGCGTGGTGCCGGGCGTAGGGGCCGTCGGGGTCGGCGTAGGTCGGCGTCAGCTCCAGGATGTCGGTCTTGAAGGTCCCGGCGACGAGGACCGTGACGCCGATGCCGAACGGCGCCACCTCCGGGGACAGCGCCTCCGCCCACCGTTCGAGCGCCCCCTTGGCGGCCGAGTAGGCGCTGATCGCGGGCATGCCCCGGACGCCGCCCTCGCTCGACACCACCACGATCCGCCCCCGCCCGGCGGCACGCATGACGGGCAACAGCTCCTGCGTGAGCCGCACCGGGCCGAAGAAGTTCGTCGAGAAGATCTGCGCGGAGACGCTCGCCGGCATCTCCTCCACGCAGCCCACGGCGGCGACGCCCGCGTTGTGGACCAGCGCGTCGGGAGCGCCGACGGCCTCGCCGATCGCCCGGGCCGCGGCCGCGATCGACGCGGGGTCGTCGAGGTCCAGCGCGGAGGGCGACCAGGCGCGGATCGTCGGGGGCGGCACCGGTCGCGGCGAGCAGGCGTTGCCGCGCCACGTCGGGCGACCGCACCGCGGCGACGACCGTCCACCCCTGGCCGTGGAGGTGCGCGGCCGAGGCGAGGCCGAGCCCCCGCGACGCGCCGGTGATGACGACGCTCCCGGGTTCAGCCACCTCCGCCTCCGCAGCGGCCGCCGTCCTCGGGCGGGCTGACGTCCGGGCGGCCCGCCTGCGCGCTCGGCCAGCCGGCCCAGATCCCCGGGAACCAGGGCCCGGGCTGCCCCGACTCCTCGTAGAACCCGTTCGGGTCGTACACCTTCGCCTCGGGGTAGGGCCACGGGCAGGCGACCGAGGTCGCGGCCCCGGAGGCCCGGATGACGGCGAACCCGGCGCCGTAGCCGAAGTACGCCACGTTGACGATGACGAACATCACCAGGAAGGTGCCGAGTGCGGGGCGACCCCGGAACGCCGGGACGCGCTGGGCCAGCTTCTCGGCCTGGGTGCGGCCCGTGTCGTCCCGGTAGAGGAGGACGCCCGCGGCGATCATCACCAGCGTGACGAGGGCCGACTCCCAGATCAGCGGGAACTGGTACCACTCGCCCGCCGCGAACGAGCCGAACGGGATCACCTGCGAGTAGATGTACAGCTGGGTGCGGACCAGGAAGATCTCCAGGAACGCGTCGAACACGAAGCCGATGGCGAGGACCAGCGCCGCCAGGACGACGAGGGGGTGCCGCCCGACGAAGGCCTCGGGCGGCCGGCGCGCCTGGAGGCGGCGCAGGATCCAGATGGCCGGGAAGAAGGGGGCCATGTAGAAGGTGGCGTAGCCGATCACGAGGAAGGGCTCGACCGTCGGCGAGAGCGACACCAGCGGCCACGTCTCCGGCCAGTGCCAGAGCTGCGGGTTGTACACCGCGTAGGGCGCCCAGTTCATGATCGGGTCCTGCCAGATCAGCACGGTGGTCACGAGCACCATCAGCAGGATCGGATGGCGGGGATGCCGCCGCCACATCACGACGACCACCGTGACGAGGACGATCATCATCACGACCGTCCCGACCTGGTGCAGGGTGAGCCAGTCCGAGCGCCCCCACAGGGGCTCGACCGGGCGCGGCGCGCCCGTCACGTCCGGGTTGGCGATGCGGTCGGCCACCGCGCCGCGGCGCGCGGCGACGGCGACGGCGATCACGGCGGCGAGCGCGGCCAGCGCGAGGACGGCGACCGAGACCGTCCGCCACGGCGCCGGTGCCCGTTGCTCGGTGACGGCGGGCGCGGGCCGGGTCAGCTCGACGGCCATCGCCTCACTCCCGCCCGAAGCGCTCGACCAGGTGGGCGCTCGTGCCGTCGGGGTCGAGCCTGCGGGCCACGAGGTACCCCGCGCCCACCCAGCCCCGGCGGGTCCAGCGCCCGAAGGACAGCCGCGTCCCGGGAGCGCCCGACGCCGCGGGCAGCATCTTCACGCGCTCCAGCGCCTCCTTCACCCCGCGGGGCGACAGCGGATGGGCGTCGGCGAAGGCGTGGAGCAGCAGGGTGGCGAGGTCGCGGTTCACCACCGGCACGCAGTACTCCGGCCGCCGCCCGTAGCGCTGCGCGAACCGGTCGAGGAACCGCTGGCCGACGGGGTTGCCCTCGTCGTACTGGTCGATCCCGGTCCATCCCAGGATCGCGTTCCACATGACCGGGTTGATCCACGCGTTCTGGAACGCCGTGCCGAGGAAGCGGGGTGGATCCCACCCGAGCTCGTCGAGGACCGGGTTGACGAACACGATGCCGAAGCCGAAGCCGCAGTGCACGAGCGCCTGCGCCTTGGCCTCGTACAGCGTGTGCACCGCCTGGCCGACGTCCTGGGCCGTCTGGGCGATCGTCTCCTCGGCGACGATGCGGATGCCCTGGTCGCGGCAGGCCGCCCGGAGGTTCTCGGCGTAGCTCCGGCCGACGAGCGACCGCTCGACGAGGACGCCGATCTCGGTGTGCCCGCCCTTGGCCAGCAGGTGTGCCCAGAAGATCGGCTCGTCGTCTCATCGTTGCGGTGGCCGAGAACGAGGGCGCCGACGAGGTCGCCTTCGTCGTCATCGACGTCCCCGTCGCGGTCGCCGCCTTCGAGTCGGACGGCCCGGACATCCTGGAGCGTGCGGGATTGACGACTACGATGCCGATGCCGATCCCGCAGGGCACGAGCGCCTGCGCCTTGGCCTCGTACAGCGTCGTGCACAGCGTGGCGGACGTCCTGGGCCGTCGGGAACGATCGTCTCCTCGGCGACGATGCGGATGCCCTGGTCGCTGCAGGCCGCCCGGAGGTTCTCGGCGTAGCTCCGGCCGACGAGCGATCGCTCGGCGAGGACGCCGATCTCGGTGTGCCCGCCCTTGGCCAGGAGATGTGCCCAGTCGATCGGCTCGTCGGTCACCGAGGCCCGTGGACAGCGAGGCGGTGATGGCCGCCTACGGGGGCGACGTCGAGGACGTCGAGAACATCTACGGCATGGGCGCCTACTCGGTGACGTCGGCGCTCGCGACGTCCCTGGAGGGCATCTCGGGCGACATCACGCCGGAGTCGGTCACGCAGACGATCAAGGCCATGCCCGAGCGGGAGATGCCGGGCGGCGGTGGCGTGGTGTTCCGCTGCGGCGGCTCGGCGGTCGCCAGCCTGCCGGCCGTGTGCACGAACCAGTGGCTCCGGGCCACGCTCGACGCCGGCGGCCGGCCCGCCAGCTACGCCGTCGAGGACTCCTCGGACCTCCTCGCGGGCGCGTAGGTCACATCGCCCCGCTCGGCTGGGCCAGACCGTCGGACTCAAGTTGGCGATCATCAATTTAGTGGCCGGCCGGGTATCACTGGGTGTGGTGACCGGCGGGTGGTTAGGTTGTCGGTGATGACTGAGCCTGTCGCCGCCCGCCGGCCGCGAGGTCGCCCGTCGCGGGAGGACGGGCCGGTGGCACCGAACGCCCACCTGCTGCCGCTGGCGCTGGAGGCGTTCGCCGACCTCGGCTACGAGGGCGCGTCGATGCGCGACCTGTGCCGCCGCCTGGGGGTGAGCCACAACCTGTTGCACCAGCGGTTCGGGTCGAAGGACGGGCTGTGGCACGCCGCGGTGGACCACGGCTTCCGGTCCTTGGCGTCGGACCTGGTGGTCGAGTCGGAGGCCGACGAGCACGAGGACGACCTCGAGCGGTTGCGGTTCCTGATGATCCGCTGGCTGGTGCTGACCGCCCGGTCGCCGGCGCTGGTGAAGATCATCAACCAGGAGGCCACCACGGGCGGGCCCCGGTTGGACTACATGTTCGACAACTACATCTGGCCCGTGACGAAGACGGTGGGTCGCTTCCTCCGCCAGCTCGAGAGCGAGGGGCGGGTCCGGCACCTCGACGCCGGCACGTGGCACTTCCTGATGGTGCACGGTGCCGGCGGTCCGCTGAGCCTGCGGGCCCTGGCCAAGAGGTTCGGCGGCGTCCCGGCCACCGACGCCGACGTGCGCCGGTACGCCGCCGAGGTCGTCGACGTCCTGCTGTCGGGGATAAGCACCGGCGCGTGAGCCGCACTTTTTATTGATGTCTGACAACTTCAGCCCGGAGGCGTCCTCTCACCTGGGCCTCATGCGGCTCACTCCGAGGTGGTCGTCGTGTCCTCGGCCTCCTCGGTGGTGGTCGACGTGAGGGCGTCCTGCGCCTGGGCGATGGCCTCCTCGAGCGCGTTCAACGTGGCGGTGTCGACCTCGCCGCTCGGCGTGACGCCGAGGGCGGTCTGGAATTCCATCAACGCCTCGGTCAGCTCGGGGGTCCAGGTGCCGTCGACGGGCCCGGTCCAGTAGCCGGCGAGCTTGAGCGTCGACTGCACGGCGGAGGTGTGCGCGGCGGCCTCGCTCGCGGCCTGGCCGCCCGCCGCCGCGAGCTTGTCGTCGAGCGCCGCCGCCGTGGCGCGGTCGACGTACCCCGTCACGGGCAGGTCGGCGTCGGTCTGCAGCGCCTCGACCGCAGCCACGGTGGCGGGGCCGTAGAGGCCGTCGATCTCGCCGTCGTAGTAGCCGGCCGTCTGCAGTCCGGTCTGCAGCGCCGTGGTGTACTCCGCGAGCGCGGCCACGGCCTCGGCTTCCTGGTCTTCGCTCAGGCAGCCGGCGTCGGCGAACAGGCGCAGCCATGCCACCTCGAGGGCGAAGGCGGCGGCGTTGAACCGGGCGCCCGCCTCGGCGAGAGACGTCTGGTCGGTGATGCCCTCGGATGCGGTGGTGAGGTCGTCCTCGGCCTGCTCGACGCGGTCGATCGTGGCGGCGGGCACGATCGGCTCCGTGGTCGTCGTCGTCGACGAGTCCTCCGGCGCCGAGGTCCCCGTCTGCGCCTCGACGAGCGCCACCTGCGCCTCGACCAGCTCCTGCTCCGCCTCCACGAGCTGGTCGCGTGCCGCGACGGCGGACTCGGCGCTCGACTCCGCCGCCTCGCGGGGCTCGGCGAGGTCGGCGCCGGCGGTCTTCACGTCGCCGACGGTCGGTGCCGTGTCGTCGAGCGCGTCGCCGTAGCGGTCGACCGCGGTGATGTAGTCGCTGGCGTCGTCGCAGAACGCCTCGCTGGCGTCGTCGAACGCGCCCTCGGCCTCGGACACCGCCTCCTCCGCGGCCGACACGCGGGCCTCGGCCTCGGCGACGGGGTCCGCCTCCTCCTCGTCGTCCTCGCCGCCGTCGTCGCCGCACGCCGCCGCCAGCAGCGCCACCGCGACCGCGGCGGCCGCCAGCCGCGCGAACCTGCCGCCTGCGACCCCCCGCCCGTAACGCGACGCTCGTCCCATCACCAACCTCCGGTCGCCCGAACGCAGGATGGGCAACGGTCGGCGACGTGGCGTCACCCTCCGGGGGTGACCCCTGCGTACTCTGCGCTGCATGGTCACCATGAAGCGCGAGCTCGTCGACCTGTCCGACCAGGTGTGGCGGCGGACGCGGGCCCGGGTCGAGGGCCTCGGCGACGAGGAGTACCTCTGGGAGCCGGCGCCGGGGTGCTGGACGATCCGCCGGCGCGAGGACGGCACCTGGACGGTCGACTGGCCCCTCCCCCGCCCGGAACCCGAGCCGTTCACGACGATCGCCTGGCGCCTGTGGCACCTCATCGACATGTACGGCGAGAACCGGGCGCCCCGATGGCTCGACGTCCCCGCCCAGGGCCAGCCGGTCGGGTTCGACGACCGGGGCTCGGCACCACCGGCGACGGCCGCGGCCGCCGTGGACTTGTTGGAACGGGCGCACGACCGGTGGGACGCGCACCTCGCCCTCGTCACCGACGAGCAGCTCGGCGAGAAGGTCGGCCCCGTGGCCGGCCCCGGGTACGCCGATCGCACCAGGGCGGCGTACGTGCTGCACATGCTCGACGAGTTCGTCCACCACGGCGCGGAGGTCGCGCTGCTGCGCGACCTCTGGCGCTGGCGGCACACGGTCGTCGGCGGCGACTCCCTGGTCGACCGTGTCACCCGCGGCGACCCGAGCGTCCTCGACGACCTGGACGGCGAGGACCTGACCGCCGAGCTCGTGGATCAGGCCGCCGCCTACGGCCGCTGGCACCTGGTCGTCGGGCTCGTGCGCCGGGGGGCGCCGGCGGGGACCTCGGGCCGGACCCCGCTCCACCTGGCGGCCGGTGCCGGAGAGCTCGCCGTCGTGAAGGAGCTGCTCGCCCACGGGGCCGACCCGAGCGCCACCGATCCGCAGTTCCACGCCACGCCGCTCCAGTGGGCCCAGTTCCTGCGCCACCGGCCGGTGGCCGACTACCTCGCGGGCGTCACGGAGGGCTGATCGGACCTGGCAGCGGGCCGGGCGGCGTCTGGCGTTCGTTCGTGTCGCTTTCCGACGCGAACGAACGCCGGAACAGGTCCGCTCGCCGAGCTGGCCGCCCAGGTGACCGCCACGTGAGCGAGAAATGTCTCCGCAAGTGGCGTCATAGTCGCCCGCCGCGCCCCTCTCAGTGGCCATCAGCGCAGATGCCACGCCGAACCCGGCGGATCCGTGCGCAGGCGGAGATCACATGAGGGGCGCAGAGTACATGGAGCAGGCCGAAAGGCTGGGTCGCGGGCGGTACCACGGTAGGTCTGCTGCGCTGGCCGTCGGGCGTGCGCCCTGGCGGTCATCGCCGTCGTCCTGATCCCCGTCAGCCGGCTCGCCGCCGGCACCGCCGACACCGACGCCCTCGCCCTGGCCGGCGCGTCCCTGGTGGCCGCGCTGCTCGTCGCCTCGGCGTGGCTCGACGTCGTCGTCTGGCGCCTGACCGGGGATGCGCGGTCGGTGTACCTGGCGGCCGCCGCCCTGAGCCTGGCCGCCGTCCCCGTCGTGCTGGGCGTGGTGGTGCCCGGGCTGACCGAGTTCACCGTGCTCGAATGGTCCCGGCCCGGGATCGCCCTCGCCGGCATCCCGGCCATCGTCGTGCTCACGGTCGCGGCGCGCACCTCGGCGACGCTCGAGGTCCGGAGTGTCGGCTTCGTGGTCGGCGTCGTCATGGTCATGACGGCCGGCGTGGCGGTCGCCCTGGCCGTGCCGGGCCCCCGCACCCTGGCCCCCGAGGACGGGATCTCGCTGCCGCTGGCCGGGCCCGCCACGTCCATCGCCCTCGCCTCGGCGTTCGCGGCGCTGGCCCTCGTCCACGCCGGCGTCAACCGGCGCCGATCGGGTCGCCTCCTGTCGTGGTCGGGGCTCGCCGTGGCCGGCGTCGGCGTCGCCTACCTGATCGAGGTGGTCGGCGGCGACATGGCCCACCCCGCCGCCTGGCTGATGACGGCGGCCGCCGTCGCCGTCGGCCTGTACGGCGCGTCCGTCGAGCTGCAGCGCCGGATCGTCACCGACCAGCGCGAAGCACGGGACGCGGTCGCCGTCGCCTCCCTCGCCGCCTCGCGGGCCCGCGCCGTGCACGACATCCACCAGGAGCACCGGCACGAGGCCCGGGCCGCCCTGCTCGGCATCGAAGCGGCCGCCCAGTGCCTCAACCGGTACCGCCGCCGGCTCAGCGCCGCCGAGCAGCGGGAGCTCTCCTCGGGGCTGGTGGCCGAGATCCAGCGGCTGCGGTCCCTCGTCGAGGACGTGGCCCGCCGTTCGACCTCGTTCGACCTCCGCGAGGCGATCATGCCGGTGGTGAGCTGCACCCGGGCCGACGGGCTCGCGGTGCGGGCCGACATCCCCGCCGGGCTCGAGGTCGAAGGCGTCCCCGAGAGCACGGCCCAGGTCGTCCTGTCCCTGCTGACCAACGCCCAGTGCCACGCACCCGGCTCGGCCGTCGAGCTCCGGGCCGAACCGGGCGAGCGGGAGATCGCCCTCTACGTCGAGGATCGCGGCCCCGGCATACCCGATGCCCTCCTGGACCCGGTGTTCGAGCGCGCGGCACGCGGCCCGAACAGCCGCGGGTCGGGGCTCGGGCTGTTCGTCGCCCGCCGGTTGATGGAGCGGCAGCGGGGGTCGATCGACGTCCGCCGGCGGCGGGGCGGCGGGAGCTCGTTCGTCGTGCGCCTGCCCCGGTCCGCTCGCCCGACCGGAGCCGTCGGGGTGGCCTCCTGATGTACCGGATCCTCATCGTCGACGACCATGCCCTCGTCGCCAGCGGCCTCCAGCTGGCGCTGCGGTCGAGGGGCTGGGAGGTCCAGGTCGCCGACGGGCCGACGCCCGAGGCCGTGCGCGAGCGGGCCCGGGCCTTCGAGCCCGAGTGCGTGCTGCTCGACCTCCACCTCGGTGAGCTCGGCAACGGCCGCGACCTGATCGGTCCCCTGCGGGAGACGAGCCGGGCGGTGGTGATGCTGACCGGTGAGACCGATCGCCTCCTGCTCGCCGCCTGCCTCGAGGCCGGCGCCGACGGCTGGATCGGCAAGGGCGCGTTCCTCGACGACGTCATCGCCATGGTCGAGGACGTCCTCGCCGGCCGGCCGCTCCTCGGGTGCGCCCAGCGCCACGAGCTGCTGGACGACCTGCGGGTGCACCGGGCCAGCCTCGAGCGGTCCCGGTCGCCCTTCGAGGGCCTGACGCGCCGTGAGCAGCGCGTGCTGGGCGCGCTCGTCGACGGGCTGTCCGCCGAGGAGATCGCCGAGGCCCACTTCGTGGCGCTGACCACCGTGCGCTCCCAGGTGCGGGGGATCCTCCAGAAGCTCGGCGTCCGCTCGCAGCTCGCCGCCGTCGCCACCGCCAACCGGGCCGGCTGGACCCCGCCGATCGACGAACTCTGCCGCAGTTCCTCAATCGTGATGAAGACGACCGGCCGGGGCCGGCGGATGCTGACGACCCGACTCTGACCGGAGTATGCGATGACCGTCTTCACCCTCCTTCACCGGCTGGCCGCGCGGGTCCGCAAGGACGACAACGGCGCCGTCATGGCCGAGTACGGCCTGCTGGCCGTCGGCATCGCCGTGCTCCTGGCCGCCACCGTGTGGGCGCTGGGCGATGCGGTCCTCGCGCTCTACGACCTTCCCGCGCCGTTCTGATCACCGGTCCCGCGATTTCATCAATCGTGAGGAAGAGGATCGGCGGGTGGTCACGCAGACTCGCACCATCTCCTCCGCAACGGGCGGAGGTGCGGATATCAGGAGATTCAAACTTCAATGAACCTCGTTACCTTCCTCCAGACGTTCATGGCCACCCGGCGCGACGACAAGGGCGCCGCGATGGTCGAGTACGGCATCCTCGTTGCCGGCATCGCCGTCCTCGTCATGGTCGCCGTCTTCGTCCTTGGCGGCGCGATCAACGGCCTCTTCCAGGACGTCGTCGACCAGCTGCTGACAAGCGCTGGGATCGGCGGGAGCGGGCGTCCGCGACGCCCGCTCCCGCCGCCCACCACCCTCTTGCCGAAGCTCGGAGGAGCTCGAACATGTCCAGATTCAAGCGTGACGACCGGGGTGCGGCGATGGTGGAGTTCGCCATCGTCCTGCCGGTCCTGATGCTGATCCTGCTGGGCATCATCGAGTTCGGCCGGGCCTACAACGCCCAGGTGTCGATCCAGGCCGCCGCCCGCGAGGGCGCCCGGGAGCTCGCCCTGCGCCACAGCTCCACCGACGTGGAGAGCGCCACCCGCGACGGCGCCCCCTCGGTGGACGATCGACGGCATCGCCCAGAGCCCCTGCCCGGCGACGGGCGACGGCAAGGCGAAGGTGACGATCACCGAGTCGTTCTCGTTCATGGTCCTGCCGTTCGGACCGCTCGACCTCACTGCCACAGGAGCCATGCGATGCGGTCTCTGATCCGATCCCGCATCCGCCGGGACGACGCCGGCGCCACGATCGTCATCGTCGCGCTCATGATGACGGTCGTGCTCGGCATGGGCGCCCTCGTCATCGACGTCGGCCAGCTCTACGCCGAGCGCCGCGAGCTCCAGAACGGCGCCGACGCCGCCGCGCTGGCGGTGGCCCAGGACTGCGCCGGCGGCGACTGCCGCGACGAGGCGACCACCGCCGGCACGTACGCCGACGACAACGCCCACGACGGCCAGGCCGCGCGTCGACGAGGTCTGCGGATCCGGCCCCGGGCTCACCCCGTGCGCCACGCCGACCGACGGACGTCCCCGCCAGCGACTGGGTCAAGGTCACCACCATCACGCCCGACGACGACAAGGTCGACTTCACCTTCGCCCCGATCCTCGGCCACGACACCGGGACGGTCGACGCCACCGCGGTGGCGGCGTGGGGCGCCGTGGGCCGGGCGACGACCCTTCCCCTCACGTTCTCCGAGTGCGAGTACATCGAGCTCGGTGGCGACGTCGGCGCCGGCACCTTCCCGACCGGGCTCAACTACATCTACTTCCACGACACCACCGACGCCGGCACCTGCCCGGCGGGCCCGTCCGGGGCCGACCTCCCCGGCGGCTTCGGCTGGCTCGACAGCTCGGACGACTGTGGCGTCGATGTCACGGCCGAGGGCTGGGTCGACGACAAGCCCGGCAACGGCGTGCCCAACGACTGCGAGCCGTCCGACTGGCAATCCCGCGAGGTGCTGGTCCCCATATACGACCACACGAACGACCTCAACGGCTCGAACGGCTCGTACCACATAGCCGGCTTCGCCGGCTTCCGCGTGTCCGGCTACCGGTTCCCCGGAAACGAGTGGCAGAACGGCTTCCCTTGCGGCAACCCGAAGGCCACCGCGGCGGCACGACCTACATCTGCGGTGAGTTCACGCGGATCGTCACGACCGGCGAGATCGGTACCGGCCCGGACTACGGCGCACGCGTCGTCCAAATGATCGGCTAGCGGGACCCCTCCCCAACACACCATGACAAGGACACCCACCTCCATGAAGCGCAAAATCATCGGCGTCCTGGCCGCCCTGGTGCTGGCCGGGATCGGTACCACCGCCCTCGTCCTCTACGTCGAGTCCGCCAAGGACGAGGCCGTCGCCGCCGAGGCGCTGGTCGACGTCTACGTGGTCAGCGACACCATCGCGAAGGGCACGCCCGTCGGGGAGATCACGCAGTCGGTCGAGGTGACCGAGGTGCCGGCGAGGGTCCTGGTCGACGACGCCGTCACCGACCTGGACGGCCTCGACGAGGAACTCGTCGCCGCCGTCGACCTCGCGGCCGGCGAGCAGCTGCTCAGCAGCCGGCTCGTGTCGCCCGACCAGCTCAGCCGGGCCTCGGTGCCCGCCGGGCTCCAGGAGATGACCGTCTCCCTCGACCCCACCCGGGCCGTGGGCGGCGCGCTCAACGTCGGCGACACCGTCGGTGTCGTGCTCTCCTTCGAGCCGTTCGACCTGCCCGCCTCCGAGGACCAGTCGCCCAACATGACCCACCTCACGTTCCACAAGGTCCTGGTGACCGCGGTCCAGTTCGCCGAGGGCGACGGCACGAACGCCGAGACCGGCGACGAGGACGCCGACGAGGACGCGGACGCCGAGCCGGCGCCCGCCAACCAGGTGCTCGTCACCCTCGCCCTGACCTCACCGCAGGTCGAGCAGGTCGTGTTCGGCGCCGAGTTCGGCCACATCTGGCTGACGGCGGAGAACGCCGACGCCGACGAGTCCGGCACCCGGGTCGTCACGCTCGGCGAGGTGTTCGGGCCGGTGGCGCCGTGACCGTCGCCCTCGTCACCGAGCGCCACGAGCTGGTCGACCGGGTCCGGTCCGCGACCGGCGCCGATCAGCTGCTGCACCTCCAGCCGTGGCGCAACGGCCAGCCGTTCAACGCCGAGCGCATCGTCCGCGAGGTCGACGCCGAGACCGCATCCGTCGTGTGCATCGGCGACGACGTTCCCCTGGATCTCGCCATCCAGGTGGCGTCCGTCGCCGACCGTGACCACGGCGCCGAGATGACCGTCGTGCTGGTGGCGACCCCGTCGAACGATCTCTGGCGCGACGCGGTCCGCGCCGGGGTGCGCGACATCGTCGATCCTCACCTCGATCGACGTCGAGCTCGAGCCCGCGCTGGGGCGCGCCGCGGAGTGGACAGCCCGCCTGAGACGGGAGGGCGGGCTGTCCACCGCGCCTCCTCCCCCCGAGACGGGTCGGGTCATCGTCGTGCTCTCCCCGAAGGGCGGATCGGGCAAGACGATGGTGGCGTCCAACCTCACCGCCGCCCTCGCCCGCGCCGTCGACGGATCGGTCGCCCTCGTCGACCTCGACGTGCAGTTCGGCGATGCCGCCTACGCCCTCGGGCTGGCGCCGGAGCACACGATCGGCCAGCTGGCGGCGGCGCCCACGCTCGACGCCACGACCCTGAAGGTCTTCCTCACCCGCCACGAGCCGTCGGGCGCCTACGTGCTCTGCGGCGCGGAGTCGCCGGAAGAGGGCGAGACCGTGACCGACGAGCTCGCGTGCCGCGTCGTCGAGATGCTCGCCCGCGACGTCGCCTACGTCGTCGTCGACACGCCGGCCGGGCTCGACGAGCGCACGCTCGCCGTGCTCGAGCTGGCCACCGACGTCGTGCTCGTGTCGAGCCTCGACGTCTCCAGCATCCGCAACCTGGGCAAGGAGATCGACGCCCTCGACCGGGTCGGCCTGCTGCCCCCGTCGCGCCACTTCGTGCTCAACCGCGCCGACGCCCGGGTCGGAATCGAACCGTCCGACGTCGAGGCGGCCCTCGGCATGAAGATCGACACCGCGGTCCCGAGCTCACGGGCGATCCCGTTCTCGATGAACCAGGGGCGCCCGATCGTCATCGAGGAGCCGAACTCGCACGCGGCGCGCGAGCTGACGACGTTCACGCACCGGTTCGTGGAGGCCGGGGCGACCCGGACCGCGCCCGAGCCCCGGTCGGGGTTCCTCCGCCGAAAGAAGATCCGATGAAGCTGTCCGAACGGCTGCGCGAGCAGACCGACGCCACCCCCGAGCGCTCCGCGCTCGACTTCAGCACACCTCGTTCGGCGGCCGAGTCCGGCGCCGTCGACGCGGTGACCGAGATGAAGACCCGGGCCCACGAGGCGCTGTTCGCCCGGCTCGGGCTCCGGCTGTTCGACTCGACGCTGAGCCAGGACCAGCTCCACGCCTACGTCGGGCAGGAGATCGGCGACCTGATGGCGTCGGCCCCCGCGCTCCTGTCGCCCGAGGAGCGGCAGCAGCTCGTCGAGGAGATCATGGACGACGTCGTCGGCCTCGGTCCCATCGAGCGGTTCCTCGACGACCCCACGATCTCCGAGGTGATGGTCAACGCCACCGACTTCATCTACGTCGAACGCCAGGGCGTGATCGAGTCGACCGACGCCCGCTTCCTCTCCGCCGACCATCTCCGGCGGGTCATCGAGCGCATCGTCGCCCAGGTCGGGCGGCGCATCGACGAGTCGTCGCCGATGGTCGACGCCCGCCTGGCCGACGGATCCCGGGTGAACGCGGTGATCCCGCCGCTGGCCGTCGACGGCCCCATGCTCACCATCCGCAAGTTCTCCCGCGACCCGCTGCAGGTCGACGACCTCATCGGGCTCGGAACCCTCACGCCGGCGCTCGCCGAGCTGATCTCGGCGTGCGTCCGCGGCGGCCTGAACATCCTCGTGTCCGGCGGGACCGGCACCGGCAAGACGACGCTGCTCAACGTGCTGTCGTCGTTCGTGCCCGACACCGAGCGCATCGTCACGATCGAGGACTCGGTCGAGCTCCAGCTCCGGCAGCGCCACGTGATCCGCCTCGAGAGCCGTCCCCCCAACGTGGAAGGCCGAGGCGAGGTCAGGATCCGCGACCTCGTCCACAACTCGCTGCGCATGCGGCCCGACCGCATCATCGTCGGCGAGGTCCGCGGGGCCGAGGCCCTCGACATGCTCCAGGCCATGAACACCGGGCACGACGGGTCGATCTCGACCGTCCACGCCAACAGCCCCCGGGACGCGCTGTCCCGGCTCGAGACGATGGTGCTCATGGCCGGGTTCGACCTGCCCACCCGGGCCATCCGGGAGCAGGTCGCGTCCGCCGTGCACCTCATCATCCACCTCCAGCGGTTCCGCGACGGCAGCCGCCGGGTGTCGCAGGTGTCGGAAGTGGTCGGCATGGAGGGCGAGATCATCACCCTCTCCGACCTCTACGCGTTCGACCACACCGCCGGCCTCGACGCGGACGGGCGCTTCCTGGGCCGGGTCCGGCCCACGGGGATCCGCCCCACCTTCTCGGAGCACCTCGGCGAGCTCGGCATCGACCTGCCGGCCGAGATGTTCGGCGAGACCGACCTCTTCCTCGCCGGACGGCCGTGACCCCGATGCGCAAGGCAACCACGATCCTCGGCGCGCTCGTCGCCGCCGTTCTTCTCGCCGCGACACCGGCCGGCGCCCGACAGGCGGACGCGCTCGAGATCACCTCGGTGGACACCGCCGGCTACCCGGCCGTCACCGCCGTCGTCACCGCGCCCCCCGGCCTGGGCGGCGCCGGCTACCCGGCGTCGGCCTTCGAGGTGACCGAGGACGGCGAGCCGGTCGACCACACCGTCGAGCGGGTGCCGACGTCGAGCCTCGAGATCATGCTCGTGGTCGACACGTCCGGGAGCATGGAGGGAGCGCCGATCGAGGCGGCCCGCGCCGCCGCCACCGAGTTCCTCACCGTGCTCCCCGCCGACGTGCGCGTCGGCGTCGTGGCCTTCGGGTCGCAGCCCTCGCTCGTCGCCGGCCCGACCACCGACCGGTCCCTGCTCGCGTCGGGGGTCTCCGAGCTGACGGCGGCGGGAGAGACCGCGCTGTACGACGCGGTCTCGTTCGCCGGCTCGCAGTTCACGGCCGATGCCCGCGACCGGGCGATCGTCCTGCTGTCCGACGGGGGCGACACGGCGAGCACCACCACCCTCGACCAGGCGGCGGCCACCGGCGTCCGCACGGACGTGATCGAGCTCGTCACCGGCGAGAGCAACTCCGCCGTGCTCGGCCAGCTGGCCGCCGCCGGCGGCGGCAGCGTGTCGTCGGTCGCCGACCCCGCCGCCCTGGCCGGTCTCTACCGCGGTGCGGCCGCCAGCCTCGCCAACCAGTACCGCGTCACCTACGAGACGTCGAGCCACGGCGCCGTGGCGCTGACCGTGCGGGTCACGACCCCGGCCGGAGCGCTGGAAGCCACGACCGACATCGAGCTTCCGGCCGCGGCAGCGCCGCCGGCCACCACCTCTCCGAGCTCCAGCCGGGCTGCCGCCAGGGCGGACGGCGCCGGGCTGGAGCCGGAGCAGATCGCCCTCGTCGTCGGCGCCGCCGCCATCTTCCTGGCGCTGGTGCTCCTGACCCTGGTCGGCCTGTCGGTCGACCGCAGGAGCCGCAAGGCCCGGGCCCAGCTCGGCGTGCAGCGGAGCATCGTCGGCGGCCCCGGCATCTCCCACCTGGCCGACCGCATGACGGCGACGGCCGACGGCTACCTGGAGCGGCGCGGCCAGCGCCGCACCCTGGCCGCCGCCCTCGAGGCGGCCAGCATCTCGCTGCGGCCGGGCGAGTTCATCGTGGTGACCGGCATCGCCGCCCTCGTCGCCGGCGTCGCCGGCCTCGCCCTGGGCGGCCCGCTCGGCGCCATCGTCCTGGTCGCCCTCGTGCCGCTGGCCGCCCGGGTCATCGTCGGCCGCCTCGCCGAGCGGCGGCGGGACAAGTTCGCCGACATGCTGCCCGACACCCTCCAGCTGCTGACGAGCACCCTGCGATCGGGCTACGCCCTGCTCCAGGCGCTCGACAGCGTGGCCCAGGAGGCCGCGGAACCGGCCCGCACCGAGTTCCGGCGGGTGCTGCTCGAGATCCGGGTGGGACGCGACGTGTCGGAGGCGCTCCGCGCCCTGTCCGACCGCATGCGGAACAAGGACTTCGCCTGGGTGGTCAGCGCCATCGAGATCAACCGCGAGGTCGGCGGCGACCTGTCCGCCGTCCTCGAGAGCACGGCGGACACGATCCGGGAGCGCCAGCGGGTGTTCCGGCAGATGCGGGCCCTCACCGCCGAGGGCCGGCTCTCCGGGTACATCCTCACCGCGCTGCCGGTCGTGGTCGCCCTGGCGATGAGGTTCATCAACCCGGCCAACTTCGCCCGGCTCACGTCGGGCGTCGGCCTGGCGATGTCGGCCGCGGGCGGCGTGCTCCTCGTCGCCGGGTGGTTCTGGATGAAGATGTTGAACCGGATCGAATTCTGATGGAGACCTGGTGATGAACCCTTCCCTACTCATCGGCTCCGCGGCCGTCCTCGGCTCCCTGCTCGCCCTCTGGTGGGCGGTGACCGGGGCCCGCCCGGCCCGAGCCGGCGTCGACCTCGGCGATGTCCGCCGGCCGGCGGGGCTCGACCTGCGGGACGCCACGCTCCAGCGGGACGTGAGCGAGCGGACCCTCGAGCCGCTCGTCGCCCGCCTCGCCGGGCTCACCCGGCGGTACACCCCTCGGGGTCGGATGACCCGCCTCGAGCAGCGGCTGCTGGAGGCCGGCGCGCCCGGCGGCTGGACCCTCGAGCGGATCCTGGCGATCAAGGCGCTGTTCGCCCTGACCGGAGCGGCCTTCGCCCTCATCCGGCTGCTGGTGGCCCCGAGCCTCGTCGGCGTGCTCCTGTCGCTGGGGATCGGCGTCTTCGGCTTCTTCGCCCCGGACATCGTGCTCGGCATCAAGACCGACAAGCGCCAGCAGGTCATCCGGCGGGCGCTGGCCGACACGGTCGATCAGCTCACGATCGCCGTCCAGGCCGGCCTCGGTCTCGACGCCGCCATCGCCCGCGTGGCGGTCACCGGCGAGGGACCTCTCGCCGCCGAGTTCGCCCGCGTGAGCCAGGACGTCCGGGCCGGCATGCGGCGGGGCAACGCGCTCCTCGCCATGTCCGACCGCGTGCAGCTCCCCGAGCTCCGCCAGCTCGTCGTGGCCCTGGCCCAGGCCGAGAAGCTCGGCGTGCCGATCGCCCAGACGATGAAGGTGCAGGCGGCCGAGCTGCGGCTGAAGCGCCGCCAGCACGCCGAGGAACAGTCGATGAAGCTGCCGGTCAAGGTCCTGTTCCCGATGATGTTCTGCATCATGCCCTGCCTGTTCATCGTGATCCTGGGCCCGGCGGCGATCAGCATCTACGAGAACCTGGGGATGGCCCGATGAGCTCGACGACAGTGACAACCAACGGCCGGTCCCGGCGGGGGGAGATGCGCACCGCGCTCACCACCCTGGCCGAGCTGCACGAGGCCACGATCGACGGCCCGTACGACTCCTCGTGCGCCACCGGGTTCAGCCCCCTCGACGAGGTGCTGTCCGGCGGCGTCCGTCCCGGCGAGGTGCTCCTCGTCGGGGGCAAGCCCGGCGTCGGCAAGACCATCGCCTGCCTCCAGTGGGCGAGGAACATGGCCCGGCAGGGGGTCGTCGCCGTCTACCTCTGCTACGAGCACGACCCGGTCACGCTCCTGGCCCGGCTGCTCGCCTGCGAGCTCGGCGAGGTCGCCCGGGCCGCCGGCCGCCACCTCGACCTCGGCGTCGAGGAGCTGCAGGGCCGGCTCCGCGACGTCGCCGCCGGCGTGCTGACGCTGCGCGAGGCGCTCGACTCCGACCCGATGCTCGGAGAGGCCGAGCGCCAGTTCATCGCCTACGCGGACCGGCTCGTCCTGTTCCAGGGCTCCGGCGCCCGCACCAACGTGCCCTCCATCGGTGACGCGCTGAGCAAGTACACCGGCGAGCCGGTCGTCCTGTTCGTCGACTACGTGCAGAAGGTGCCGGTGGTGCCCGAGATCGCCACGGAGTCGGAGCGGGTGAGCCGGGTGATCGAGAGCCTCAAGGAGCTCGCCCTCGAGCAGAACATCGGCGTCGTGGCCGTGGCCGCCGCCGACCAGGACGGCCTCACCGCCCGGCGCCTGCACCTGCACCACTTCCGGGGCTCGACCGCCCTCGCCTACGAGGCGGACGGCGTGGTCGTGCTCAACGAGAAGCTGGCCGTGGTGTCGCGGGCGCACGCCGCCTACGCGCCGACCCGGATCGAGGAGTTCCGCAGCCAGGTGATCTTCTCGGTGGAGAAGAACCGCAGCGGCGCCGCCGACATCGACCTCGAGTTCACCAAGGACTTCGCCCACTACCGGTTCGACCCCAAGGGCACCTGGGTGGCCGACCGGTTGTGGGCCGAGGGATCGATCGAGACGTGAGCCCGCGTCGCGGGCTCGTGGGCAGGCGGGCACTGGCGAGCATGACCGGCGTCCTGGTTGCCCTGTGCGCCGTGGCCGGCTGGGCGAGCGGCCTCCTGCTCCGGCCCGTCGTCGACCGGGTGACGGCCGAGCGGTCCCCGGGCCGCCCGCCGACCGGGCGCTCCCGCCTCACCGCGCCGCTCACCGCCGTCCTGTTCGGGGCGACCGCGTGGGGCTTCGGATGCGACGTGGTCGCTCCCCGCCTACCTGGCGCTCGCCGCCTTCCTCGTCGTGCTCACGCTCATCGACGTCGACACCAAGACCCTGCCACGGCGCATGGTCTGGGCCGCCGGCGCCACCGGCGTCGGGCTGCTGGCCGCGGCCTCGGTCGCCGCCGGTGAGCCCGAGCGGATCATCGTGGCCACCATCGGGGCGACGATCGCGTTCGTGCTCCTGTGCGCGCTGCACATCCTGGCCCCGGGAGGGCTCGGGTTCGGCGACGTCCGGCTCGGCGCGGTCCTCGGCTGGTACCTCGGCTGGCAGAGCCTGTCGCTGGTGATGACCGGCCTGATGGCCGCGTTCGTCGTGGGGGCGGTCATCGGCGTCGTCCTCATGGTCTTCGGCCGGGCGGGGCGGCGGACGGAGGTCCCCTTCGGTCCCGCCCTGGCGATCGGGGCCTTCCTCGTGCTCCTCGCCGCGCCCGTCGCCGGACCGACCCCGCTGTTCTGAGTCGACCCGCGCCCGCGGGGTCAGGGCGCGTAGATGAACTCGAGCTGGATGTTGTCGGGGTCGCGGAAGACCAGCGTCGAGAACGGGACCGGGTCGGTGAGGTCGCGGATGCCGGAGTGCTCGATGCCCAGGCCGTCGAGCTTGGTCGCCCAGGCGTCGAGGCTGTCGCGGGTGGGAACCTTGAGGCCGATGTGGTCGAGCCCGGTGCGGGCCTCGTCGAAGGTCTCGCCCTGGTTCGCGGTGTTGTGGTGGAGGCCGATGCCGAGGCCCGAGACGGGGTCGATCAGCATGACCGCGTAGCCGGTCTCCTCCCGCTCGTGGTGGGGGAAGGTGACGGGCACCCGGATCATCGAGAACACCTGCTCGTACCAGGTCGCGCTCGCCTCGACGTCGCTCACCGTCGGCGAGAAGTGGTGGATGCCCGTGATCGTTGCCGCGCTTGCGTCACTCATGCCAGCACAGTAGGTCGCCCACCGAACAGGGGCTCTGGGCTGGTCACGACGACGGGTTCGGTCAGCCCCGTCCCTGGTCCGCCCCTTCGAATGGACCCCGACCGACTGGTCGTGAGCGTTCCGGCAACTTTTCTAGGCCGCGCAGCAGCGGACGACGGCGGCGACGAGGGGCACCGATCGACGGTCCGCCGGCGTGCCGGGGCCCATCTGGTTGACCGTGTAGCCGAACGTGAACCCGTGGCCCGGGTGGGCGAAGCCGACCGAGCCGCCGAGGCCGTAGTGCCCGAAGCTGCCCGGCCCCGCCATGGGCCGGAACGGGAACGGGAGCTGGAAGCCGAGGGCGTAGGCGGTCTCGTAGCCGACCACGTGGTCGATCCCGCGGCACTGCTCCTCGGTGGCGCGGGCAACCGTGCCGGGTGCGAGCAGGCGGACGCCGTCGACGCTGCCGATGACCGCCGCGTACAGGCGCGCCAAAGAATGGGCCGTCCCCATGCCGTTGGCGGCGGGAAGCTCCGCCGCCCAGATCACGGGGTCGTTCATGATGGCGAACAGGCCCGACGGGATGAGGAAGGCCCAGTGGGCGAGCGAGCCCGGGTCGAGCAGGCGCGCCGTCAGCTCGTCGGGCGTGCCGGCGGGCACCGGCGCGATCAGCGGCGCGACGCGGTGATGCTCGGCCGGCGGGAGGCCGATGTGGAGGTCGAGCCCGAGCGGGCGCGCCACCTCCTCGGCGAACACCTGGCCGCAGGTCGTCCCGGTCACGCGGTTGATGACCTCGCCGACCAGCCAGCCGTAGGTGATGGCGTGGTAGCCGTGGTCGGTGCCCGGCTCCCAGGCCGGGGCCGCGGCGGCGAGCGCGGCGACCGGCGCCGTCCATCCCGCGATCTCCTCGGTCGAGAGCTGGCGGCGGATCGCGGGCAGGCCGGCCTGGTGGCTGAGCAGCCATCGCACCGGGAGGCGCTCCTTGCCCGCGGCGGCGAACTCCGGCCAGTAGCGGGCGACGGGCGCGTCCAGGTCGAGCTCACCGCGCTCGGCCAGGCGGTGCGCGACGATCGCGAGCGCCCCCTTGGTCGCCGACGCCACCATCTGGAGGGTGCGATCCGTGTAGCGGGCCTCGCCGCCGGCCCGGTGGTACCGCCCCACAGGTCGACGACCGGTTCGCCACCCCGGTACACGCAACAAGCCGCCCCCACCTCGCCCCGCTCCGCGAAGTTGCGAGCGAACTCGTCCCTCACCGGCTCGAAGCCGGGCGCCACCGTGCCCCCGATCTCCACCGGGCGCACGGTACCCGGCGGCTCAGGTCCGCGGGCAGTTCTCGGTCGAGCGCCAGACGCGTACGGTGCCGTCGGCGCCCACCGAGGCCCAGACTGGGCCCGTGAACCGTGTCGTCGTGCTCGGCCGTGGGGCGGCGGGGAAGTCGACGCTGGCGCGCATGCTGGGCGACGCGGTCGGGCTCCCCGTGATCGAGCTGGACAGGGAGTTCTGGAGCCCTCGGCTCGATGCCATGCCGCTCCCTGCGTGGCGCGACCGGCAGCGCCACCTCGCAGCGGAGCCGCGCTGGATCATGGACGGGGACCTCGGCCCCTACGACGATCTCGAACCACGGCTCCGGCGCGTCGACACGGTGATCATGCTGGACATGCCGTTGTGGCTCTGCGCGTGGCGAGCAGCTCGTCGGGGGCCGGAGCGCCGTGACTTCTGGCGCTGGGTTCTTCGCTGGCGACGAGACAGCCGGCCGTTGTTGACGGCCGCGATCACGACGTACGCGCCGGCGGCCGAGGTCGTCGTGCTCACGAGACGGACCGCTCCGACCCGGTGGCTGCGCGACATCCGCAGCTGATCCGGCACGGCGCAGGCCGCCGCAGTCACGTCACGCGACGACGGCGGGGGCGAGCTTGCGCCAGTCGTCGCGGGGCACCGGCGATCCGGGCGGAGCGATCAGCTGCACGCACACGTGGTCGGCGCCGGCGTCGCGATGGGCCTGGACCCGATCGGCGACAGCGTCGACGTCACCCCAGGCCACGAGGGCGTCGACGAGCCGATCGCTCAGCGGCTCGACGTCCTGGTCGGTGAACCCGAGCCGCTTCCAGTTGTTCACGTAGTTGGGGAGCGTGACGTAGATGGCGAGCGCCCGCCTGGCGGTCTCCCGCGCCACGTCGGGGTCGGTCTCGAGGACGGCACCCTGCTCGACCGCGAGGAGCGCGTCCTCGCCCAGGGTGTCCCGTGCCGTGGCCGTGTGCTCGGGGGTGACCAGGTAGGGGTGGGCGCCGGCCGAGCGGTCGCGGGCGAGCTCGAGCATCTTCGGGCCGAGCGCGGCGACGCAGCGGGCGTCGAGGGGGATGCCGGCCTCGTCCATGGCGTCGAGGTAGGCGCGGGTGGTGGCCAGCGGGCGCTCCCACGACATGCCCGGCTGGGCGTCGATGAACGGGGCGTGGCTGATGCCGATGCCGATGAGCAGGCGCTCCCGGTCGGCGTCCGCGAGCCCGGCGCGCCAGGCGCCGACGTCGGCCGCCGTGTGCATCCAGATGTTGAGGATGCCGGTGGCGATCACCGCCGACGACGTCGCATCGAGGAGGTGCCCGAGCGACCGGAGCACGTCCCCGCCCACGTCGGGGATCCACAGGGCCGAGAACCCGAGGGCCTCGAGCTCGGCGGCGAGGTCGGCGATCTCGGCGGGATCGCCGTAGCGGAGCTCCGGGGACCAGACACCGGTTCCGGCGAGCGTTCGGGCGGCAGGCACGGCCGACACTGTACGGGCGCCCGCCGGGAGATGGGGGGTGGACGCTGTGACCCTCCGGCGAGCATCGTGGCGCTCGATGACACCTGCGGAGACGAAGGCCGAGCTCGTTCGGAGAATGAGGGCCAAGGATCTCGACGGGACGCTGGCCCTCATCGCCGACGACGCGGTGTACTTCTGGACCAACGGTTCTGCGATGTTCGGCAAAGCGGCGATCGCCGAGGGTCTTCGGGCGAACTTCCTCGGCATCGAGAACGACACCTATGACGTCTCGGACCTCGTCTGGGTCGCGGACTCCGCGGACGTGGCGGCCTGCGTGTTCCAGTTCAGCTGGACGGGCACGATGGACGGACGACCCGCCTCGGGCCGTGGTCGCGGCGCGTCCGTCCTGCGCCGAGTCGGTGCCGAGTGGCAGGTCGTGCACGAGAACCTCAGCAACGGAGCGTGGCGGTAGCGCCATCCGCCAGATGGCGAGCTGCGTCAGTCCAGGCAGAACTCGTTGCCCTCGGGATCGGTCATCACGATGAAGCCGGCGCTCATCGGAGGCTCGGGCTCGAAGCGATGCACCCGCGTCGCCCCCAGCGTGACGAGCCGGTCGCACTCGACCTCCAGCGCCGCCATCCGCTCCTCTCCCTCCAGTCCGGGAGCCGCACGAACGTCGAGGTGGACGCGGTTCTTGGCCACCTTGTCCTCCGGCACCTGCTGGAAGAACACCCGTGGGCCGCGCCCGGCCGGGTCCTCGATGGCCGATCTCGTGTTGCGCTGCTCCTCGGGTACGCCGACCCGCGCCAGGAAGTCGTCCCACGCGGCCAGCGGATCGGCACCCTCGGGCAGGTCGACTCCGGGCGGGCCCGGATGGACGTAGCCCAGCACGTCGCGCCAGAACGACGACAGCGCCCGAGGGTCGTGGGCGTCGAAGGTGACCTGGATGTCGCGGCTCATCGGGTTGCTCCGTTCGTAGCGGGCAGGTGGAGGCATACCTACCCGCCGTCGCCGCCGGGATCGCTCGTTCTGCGAGGGAAGCCCGATCTCGTGGGCAGACCCGTCCCTATGATCGTCACGGCGATGATCGACACCCGGAGGTGTGATCGTGGAGATGCCGAAGCCCACCGAGGCGGAGAAGGACGTCTTCCGGTCGTTGGTGCCCGAGGATCCCCGCGTCGAGGTCAAGCCGATGTTCGGCAACCTCGGGGCGTTCGTCAACGGCAACATGTTCATGGGCCTGTTCGGTGCCGACGTCGGCGTGAAGCTGGCCGAGGCCGACCGCGAGGCGCTGCTCGCCGAGGAGGGGGCCGGGCCGTACGGGCCGAAGGAGCGTCCGATGGGCGGCTACGTGACCCTTCCGGCCGCGTGGCACGCAGCACCGGCCGATGCCGGGCCCTGGATCGCCAGAGCCCTCGACCTTGCCGGTGCCCTGCCGCCGAAGGTGCCCAAGCCGAGGAAGCCGAGGAGGTAGCGGCTCGGGACGGTCGGGCTGGGTGGTCAGGTCTTGCTCGGGAGGATCGCGCCGCCCGGAGTGTCGGACGGCGAAGGCCCGAGCCGGTCCGGGGCCTGAACGCGATCTGAACTTGGCTCGGCAGTGCCGCCTGAGGTCGCTTCGTCTTTCGTGAAGAGGATCTCGCGGGCCTGCTCCGCGGCGCGGGTGATGCTCTCGCCGACGAAGTCGAGGAAGCGGGCGGTGTTCTCGAGGCGGGCGGCGGCCGGGGTGTCGGGGCCGAGGACGCTCACGCCCTGCCGTGCCGTCTCGGCGAGCTCGGCGTTGTCCCGGGCGCTGCGGATCATCGACTGGTACCAGAGTTCGTCGTCGACGACGTAGCGCTCGCGGCGGCGTTCGTCGCGCTCTCGGCGGACGAGGTCCAGGCTCTCGAGGAACGTGACCGCTTTGGAGATGGACGCCGGGCTGACCTGGAGGCGCTGGACGAGTTCGGAGGCGGTGAGGCTGCCGGCGTCGGTGGTGTAGAGGCAGGCCAGCACCCGGGACATCATCTTGGGCAGGCCCGATTGCATGAGGACGGTGGTGAACAGCTCCTCGTACTCGCGCACGGCCTCGGCGTCGCGTCCGTCGCCCTGCGGGGACACCTGCGGCCCCCGGGGCGCGGTGGGCCGGCGCCGGTGGGCGCGGCGTTCGGCGGCGCGGTGGGCCAGGTCGGAGCGGTAGGCGGTGGGGCCGCCGTTGCGCATCACCTCACGGGTGATCGTCGAGGTGGGGCGGTCGAGACCTCTGGCGATCTCCGCGTAGGCGAGGCCGTCGGCCAGTCCCAGCGCGATCTGCTGGCGTTCGGGCTGGGTGAGTCTGCCTCCCGGCATCGCGATCTCCGTCGTGCTTCCTTGACGCCTCCACTCTAGCGTTCAGCTTCAATCCATTGCAACGACTGGGTGAGCGTTGTTGCATTAGAATCACAGCCATTGCAACGATTTCATAGCGTCTACCTGGACTGATCCGTGATCGTACGCAATGAGCGTGTTGGCAGATCTGTGAATGCAACGTAGCATTTCCAGTATCAGAAACAACAGCCGAAGGAGAGTCCGATGCAGAAGTTCGACACCCCCGCCCCGATCTCCGCCGTCCTGGACATCCCCGCGGGACGCGTCCAGTTCATCGCCGCCGACCGGGCCGACACCACGGTCGAGGTCCGGCCCGCCAACGCCGCCAAGCGCCGCGATGTGAACGTGGCGGAGCAGACCACGGTCGACTACGGCGACGGCGTCTTGCGGATCGATGCTCCGGCGGCGAGGAACCAGTACCTCGGCCCCTCCGGGTCCGTAGAGGTGACGGTCCAGCTGCCCGCCGGTTCCCGCATCGAGGGGAAGGCGGCCTTCGCCGAGTTCCGGGGCGTCGGACGGTTCGGCGACGTCGCTCTCGAGGCGTACGGCGTGGTCAAGATCGACGAGGCGGCGAGCGTCCGGCTCACCGCCTACGCCGGCGACGTCGAGGTCGGCCGCCTGGGCGGCCCCGCGGAGATCAGCACCCAACAGGGCGACATCCAGATCGCCGAGGCCGTGCGCGGCACGGTCGTGCTGACCACCCAGATGGGCAATGTGACGGTCGGGGCCGCGGACGGCGTCTCCGCCTCCCTGGACGCCGGCACCGGCTACGGCCGCATCAGCAATGCCCTCAAGAACGATGGGCACCGCCGGACTCGACATCCACGCCACCACCTCCCACGGCGACATCGCCGCCCGCAGCCTCTGAAAGGAGCACCGTCATGACGAACCTGGCCATCGCGGCGAACGGGCTGCGCAAGTCCTACGGCGACAAGGTCGTGCTCGACGGCGTCGACCTGGCCGTCCCCGAAGGAACGATCTTCTCCCTGCTCGGCCCGAACGGCGCCGGCAAGACCACCGCCGTGAAGATCCTCTCCACCCTCATCTCCGCCGACCCGGGCACCGGCGACATCCACATCAGCGGCCACGACCTGGCCACCGACCCCCAGGCGGTGCGCGCCGCGATCGGCGTCACCGGCCAGTTCTCCGCCGTCGACAACCTGATCACCGGCGAGGAGAACATGCTCCTCATGGCGGACCTGCACCACCTCTCCCGCCGCGAGGGGCGGCGCGCCGCCGCCGAGCTGTTGGAGCGCTTCGACCTGGTCGCGGCGGCGAAGAAGCCCGCCTCCACCTACTCCGGCGGCATGAAGCGGCGCCTCGACATCGCCATGACGCTGGTCGGCAACCCGCGGATCATCTTCCTCGACGAGCCGACCACCGGCCTCGACCCGCGCTCCCGGCACAACGTGTGGCAGATCATCCGCGAGCTGGTCTCCGACGGCGTCACCGTCTTCCTCACCACCCAGTACCTCGACGAGGCAGATGAGCTCGCCGACCGTATCGCCGTGCTCGACGACGGCAAGATCGCCGCCCAGGGCACCGCCGAGGAGCTGAAGCGGCTGATCCCCGGCGGACACGTGCGGCTGCGCTTCGCCGACCCGGCCGCGTACCAGTCCGCCACCCTCGCCCTGCGCGAGGCCACGCGGGACGACGAGGCACTGGCGCTGCAGATCCCCAGCGACGGCAGCCAGCGCGAGCTGCGCTCCATCCTCGACTGGCTGGACTTGGCCGGCATCGAGGCGGACGAGCTGACCGTGCACACCCCCGACCTCGACGACGTGTTCTTCGCCCTGACCGGCACCGGCCCGCAGCCCGGCCAGTCCAGCCTGCCCAGCCAGCCCGAAGGAGGCTGTCCGATGAGCTCTCTCTCCCTCGCCGTACGCGACTCGTCCACGATGCTGCGCCGCAACCTCCTGCACGCGCGGCGCTATCCGTCCCTCACCCTGAACCTGCTGCTCACCCCGATCATGTTGCTGTTGCTCTTCGTCTACATCTTCGGCGGCACGCTGAGCTCGGGCATCGGCGGCAGCCCGGACCGCTCCGCGTACATCGCGTATGTCGTCCCGGGCTTGCTGCTGATGACCATCGGCAGCACCGTGGTCGGAACCGCGGTGTCCGTCGCCAACGACATGACCGAGGGCATCATCGCCCGCTTCCGCACGATGGCGATCCACCGCCCTTCGATACTCGTCGGCCACGTCACCGGCAGCGTGCTGCAGTCGATCACGAGCGTGGTCCTCGTGGGCGCCGTCGCCGTGGCCATCGGCTTCCGGTCCACGGACGCAACCGCAATGGAGTGGCTGGCGGCGTTGGGGCTGCTCGTCCTCTTCGCCATGGCGCTCACCTGGATCGCGGTCGGCATGGGTCTGACCAGCCCGAACGCCGAGGCCGCCAGCAACAACGCGATGCCGCTGATCCTGCTGCCGCTCATCTCCAGCGCATTCATCCCCGTCGACTCCATGCCCGGCTGGTTCCAGCCGATCGCCGAGTACCAGCCGTTCACGCCCGCCATCGAAACCCTGCGGGGCCTGCTGCTCGGCAGCGAGATCGGCCACAACGGGTGGCTCGCCATCGTCTGGTGCCTGGGTCTCGCGGCGCTCGGCTACTTCTGGTCGACCTCGACGTTCAACCACGACCCGAAGTAACCGCCATGACAGTGACCACGCGGAGGCGCCCGTCACAGTGGTGCTCGTGCTGGATCTGGGGCGATCTGTCCGCTAGGCGACGGCGGCGGACGGCGTGTCGTAGGTGATGCCCAGGTCGCCGCCGGCGTCGTGGCGCCCGAGCTCGGGCAGGACCTTCGACGCGAAGAGCTCGAAGTTGGCGGTGGCCTCGTCGGCGGGCATCCCGCCGAAGCACAGCGGCACCACCAGCCCGCCGGCGTCGGTGCGCTTCACGTAGTCGAGCAGCTTCTCGGTCACCTGCTCCGGCGTGCCCCAGACCTGCAGGTCGGCGAGGAAGCCGTTGAACCGCTCGATGCCGTGCTTGGCGATGTTGTCGGCCAGGCCGGCGTAGTACTCGTAGCCCTCGATCTCGGCGAAGCCGATGTTGTCGAACTCGTAGTGCTCGACGGTCGAGCGGGCCCAGCGCTGGAGGTAGACCTCCCGCATCCGCTCGACCTGGGCCGGGTCCTCGCTCACGCCGGCCACCACGACCAGCACCGGCTTGGGCGCCTCGACGCCCTGGAGCTCGAAGAAGCGCCGCCGGTAGGCGTCGAGCTCGGCCTCGGTGGTCTCCCACGGCTTCTGGGCGATCACCATGAGGCCCACGCCCATGCCGGCCATGATCTCCATCGACTCGGGCGACACGGCCGAGGCGAACGTGCGGCCCTTGAAGCTGGCGAGGGGCTCGGGCCGGATCTCGACCGACGGCTGCTGGTACAACTCGCCGTCGTAGGCCATGACGCCGGTCTCGAGGGCCTCGAGCAGCGCCTGGCTGTACTCCTTGAACCGCCGGCGGGACTCGCCCATCGGGACCCGGAACCCGACGAACTCCTTCTGGCCGAGCCCGCGGCCGAGGCCGAGGACGGCCCGCCCGCCGGACAGGTGGTCGAGCACCGAGAACGACTCGGCGACCCGCACCGGGTCGTGCCAGGGGAGGACGGTGACGAACGTCCCCAGCCTGACCCGCGTCGTCTGCGCCGCCAGCCACGAGAGGACCATCGACTGCTGCGAGGTCAGCTGGTAGTCGGAGAAGTGGTGCTCCGACACCCAGACCGAGTCGAAGCCGGCCCGCTCGGCGCGGGCGCCCAGGCCGAGCTCCAGCTTGTACACGTCTGCGTCGGGGACGTGTCGGTCGAGGTTGGCGAACTGCAGCCCGAGCCCGATGTGCATGAGTGTTTACTTATCACAGATGCCGAGGTGGGCGCTAGCGGATCGCTCCCGCGTCCCGCAGCGAGGCGATCTCCCCCGGCGCGAACCCCCAGGCTGCGAGGGCCTCGTCGGTGTGCTCGCCGGGTGCCGGCGGCGGTCCCGAGACGGCCCCCGGGGTCCGGCCGAACCGGGGCGCCGGGGCGGGCTGGACGACGCCGCCCACCTCGGTGAAGGTCCCGCGCGCCCGAAGTGTGCGGGTGGTCGGGCGCCTCGCCGGGGTCGAGCACGGGGGCGAAGCAGGCGTCGGTGCCCTCCAACAGCGCGCACCACTCGCCGCGTGTCCTCGTCCTCATGAGGGCGGCCATGCGCGCCTTCATCGCCGGCCACGACGCCCGGTCGTCCGCGTCGGGGACCGGGCCGCCGCCGTCGATGTCGTCGGCCAGCCCGGTGCGCCGGAGCAGCTCGGCGCGCGACCGCTCGTCGATCGCCCCGAGCGACACGTGCCGGCCGTCGGCGGTCTCGTAGACCTCGTAGAACCAGGCGCCGCTGTCGAGGAGGTTCGTGCCCCGCTCGCCCCACTGCCCGTCGGCGCGGAGGCCGTGCATCATCCCCGCCAGCAGGGCGGCGCCGTCGACCATCGCGGCGTCCACCACCTGCCCCCGGCCCGACCGCGCCGCCTCGACGACCCCGCACAGGATCCCGAACGCCAGCAGCATGCCGCCGCCGCCGAAGTCGCCGACGAGCGTGAGCGGCGGGACCGGCGGCTCGCCGGCCCGGCCGATCATCGACAAGGTCCCGGACAGGGCGACGTAGTTGATGTCGCGCCCGGCGGCCTGCGCGTGCGGCCCGTCCTGGCCCCAGCCGGTCATCCGGCCGTACACCAGCGACGGCCGCCGGGCCAGGCACTCGTCCGGCCCGAGGCCCAGCCGCTCGGTGACCCCCGGCCGGAAGCCCTCGATCAGGGCGTCGGCCCGCTCGACCAGGCGCAGCACCGCGTCCCGCCCCTGCGGGTGCTTGAGGTCGATGCCGACCGACCGGCGGCCGCGGGCGTTGACGTCCCACGTCGCGGCCGGCTCGCCGACCGCCTCGGCCCGGTCGACCCGCAGCACCTCGGCGCCCATGTCCGCGAGCATCATGGCGGCGAACGGACCAGGCCCGATGCCGGCCAGCTCGACGACCCGGAGACCTGCGAGCGGTCCCGCCATCGTCAGGCGATCACGGTACGGGCGCGGCCGGCCCGAGCGAAGTGAGCGAGCACTCGCTCAGAGCTAGTTGCCGTTCACTAGGGTGCGGCCGCATGTCCCGCTCCCCCCTCGTCGTCGTCCTCTCGCGGCCACCCCGGTGACGGCCGTGACGCGCGGTGTGTACGAGGAGCTGGCGTGACCGGGGCCGGGCCCCGGGCCGACGCCGCAGGCCTCGTCGCCGAGCTCGGACGGCGCTTCCGCGCCGGCGACCGCGACGGCGCCCGGGCGCTGCTGCACCCCGACCTCCGCATCGAGCAGCCGGCGTCGCTGCCGCACGGCGGGTCGCACCACGGGCCCGACGGGATGGATGCGATGGGCGCCGCGTTCGCCGAGCACTGGGAGCGCACGATCGGCGAGGCCGACCTCCGGGCCTGCGGCGACACCGCCGTGCAGGTCACGACCCAGACCTGGACGGCCAAGGCCACAGGCCGATCGGCCACCGTCGACGTCGTCGAGCTGTTCCGGGTCGCCGACGGCCGCATCGTCGAGATCCGCGTGTTCCAGCAGGACACCCACGCCCTGCTCGCGACCCTCTGACGGCGAGGGCCGACCGCCCGCGTCAGCCGACGACGATCGGCATCGACTCCCAGCCCCGCACCGTGGACGTCGGCGACAGCTCGATGCCGTCGTAGTCGACGTCCCACTCGACCCAGCGGGTGAGCAGCTCGTCGAGCGCCACCCGGCCTTCGAGCCGGGCGAGGCTGGCTCCGAGGCAGAAGTGCAGGCCGTACCCGAAGGTGAGGTGCTGGCCGTCGCTGCGATGGATGTCGAACTGGTCGGCGCGCTCGTAGCGCCGCTCGTCGCGGTTGCCCGAGCCGATGAGCAGGAGGATGGCGCTGCCCTCGGGCACGGTGGTGCCGTAGTACTCGACGTCCTGGGCCACGTACCGGGCGATGTGCGGTCCGGTCGGCTCGAACCGGAGCGTCTCGTCCACCGCCTTGGGGATGAGCGAGCGGTCCTCCACCAGGTCGCGCCGCTGGTCGGGATGCTCGGCGAGCACCTTGGCCAGCCAGCCGATCAGCCGCCCGGTCGTCTCGTTCCCGGCGCCGGCGAGCACCTGCGTGTAGGTGAGCACCTCGGGGCGCGTGAGCCTGCGGGTGGTCCCGGTGTCGTCCTCGAACTCCGCGGTCAGCAGCGCCGTCATCAGGTCGTCGGACGGGTGGCTCGCCCGCCAGTCGATGTAGTCGGCGAACATGTCGCCGTTGGCGATGGCCTCCTTGCGCACCTTCATCGGCCGTCCGGCCTTGGTCCGCAGCGTGGCGTCGGTGTGGTCCCGGACCGTCGTCTGGTCCGACTCGGGGATGCCGAGGAGCATGCCGATCACCCGCATCGGCATGACCGCACCGAGCTCGGCGACGATGTCGAACCGGTCGGTGCCGACGAGCGGGTCGAGGCAGCTCACGCAGAACTCGCGCACCTGGTCCTCGAGCGCCGCCATCCGGCGGGGGGTGAACACACGCGACATCAGGCCCCGGTGCATCGTGTGCATCGGGGGGTCCTCGAACATGACCACGCCGGGCGGCAGCACCATGCCGGACTGGACGAGCTCGAGGATGTCGCTGCGGCAGTTGGAGAAGTGCTGCCAGTCGACGAGCGCCTTCTCCACGTCCGCGTGCCGCGCCAGCGCCCAGAGGTCGTAGCGCTCGTTGCGGTAGATCGGTGCCTCGTCCCGCAGGCGCCGGTACGTCGGGTAGGGGTCGGCGTTGATGGCGACGTCGTAGGGGTCGTAGTAGACGTCGCTGTCGTTCGGCGTCGTCACGGTGCCCGCCTACGCCTGGCTCGCCATCAGGCCGCCGTCGACGGGGATCACGGCGCCGGTGATGAAGCTGGCCCGGTCCGAGCACAGGAAGGCGGCCAGTTCGGCCACCTCCTCCGGCTGCCCGCCGCGCTTCAGCGCCGTCCCCTGCACCAGGCCGGGAAAGCGCTCGGCCGCACCCTTGCCGCCGGACATCGCGGTCTCGACGAAGCCGGGGCAGATGGCGTTGGCCCGGATGCCCTGGGTGCCGTACTCGACGGCGGCCGCCTTCGTGAAGGCGATGACGCCGGCCTTGGCGGCCGAGTAGACGCTGGTCGGCATCGTCGAGCCGTTGAGCCCGCCGGTCGACGACCAGTTGGCGATGGCGCCCCCGCCGGTCGGGAGCATCGCGATGATGCCGTGCTTGGTGCCGAGCAGGACGCCCCGGAGGTCGACGTCCATGATGCGGTCGTAGTGGTCCATGGTCACCTCGGCGAGCGGTCGCGCGTCGGCGATGCCGGCGACGTTGAGCACGGCGTCGACCCGACCGAACACGTCGAGGGCCTTGGCGAACATGGCGGCGACCTGGGCCTCGTCGGTGACGTCGCACCGGAACGGGACCACCCCGTCCCCGAGCTCCTCGGCGGTCTCCTCCTCGCGCCCGCTGATGTCGGCCGCCAGGACCCTGGCGCCCTCCCGGACGAACACGGCGGCCGACGCGCGGGCCATCCCCGATCCGGCGCCGGTGATGACTGCGATCTTGCCGTCCAACTCACCCATGGTTCCCCCCGTCCCGCTGGCGCGGGCTGCTGTGCGACTGCTCAGCGCAGGCTAGGCGACCGCACAGCACACCGGCAACGCCTCACCGCCTTGCGG
Source organism: uncultured Acidimicrobiales bacterium (assembly GCA_963759225.1). Lineage (GTDB taxonomy): Bacteria > Actinomycetota > Acidimicrobiia > Acidimicrobiales > VFJN01 > ZC4RG19. Next base: position 578,296 of record CAVWYL010000008.1, read on the forward strand.
GGCGAAGGCCCTGGTCAGGCCCGTCAGGCGACGGTGAGGACGACGCGACCGCGGACCTTGCCGGCGAGGATGTCCTCGGCCAGGGCCGGGGCGTCGGCGAGGGGGCGGGTCTCGGTGATGGTGTCGAGCGTCGCCGGATCGAGGTCCCGGGCGAGCCGGCCCCACGCCTCGAGGCGCGCCGCCATGGGGGCCATCACGCTGTCGACGCCGGCCAGGGTCACGCCACGGAGGATGAACGGCGCGACCGACCCGGGCAGGTCCATGCCCTGCGCCAGCCCGCACGCCGCGACCGTCCCGCCATACCGGGTGCCGGCGAGCACGTTGGCGAGCGTGTGGCTGCCGACCGAGTCGACGGCGCCACCCCAACGCTCCTTGCCCATAGGACGTCCCGGCTCGGACAGATCGGCGCGGTCGACGACCTCGCTGGCGCCGAGCTGCTTCAGGTAGCCGGACTCGTCGGCCTTGCCGGTCGAGGCGATGACCTCGAACCCCGCGGCGGCCAGGAGCGCGACGGCCACGCTGCCAACGCCCCCGCTGGCGCCCGTGACGAGCACGGGCCCGTCGTCGGTGGTCACGCCGTGGCGCTCGAGGGCCAGCACGCACAGGGCGGCGGTGTAGCCGGCGGTGCCGATGGCCATCGACTGCGCCGGGGTGAACGCCCCGGGCAGCGGCACCAGCCACTGGCCGGGCACCCTGGCCCGCTGCGCGTAGCCGCCGAGGTGGGTCTCGCCGACTCCCCACCCGTTCAGGACGACCTGGTCGCCGGCTGCGATGCCCTCGTGGGAGGAGTCGGACACCGTCCCCGCGAAGTCGATCCCGGGGATCATCGGCCAGCGCCGCACCACGGGCGACGCCCCGGTGAGCGCCAGGCCGTCCTTGTAGTTCATCGTCGAGTGCGAGACGTCGACGGTGACGTCGCCGTCCATGAGGTCGGACTCGTCGACGCTCGTCCAGTCGAGGTGCTGGCCGTCGTCGTCCTTGGTGAGGACGAACGCGTTGAAGCTGGTCATCGTGCGGGCTCCCGGGGGTGGGTCATCAGATCATCGAGGGAAGCGAGAGGTCGCGAGGTCAGCGGCCGCCGCTGCGGCGGACGTCCCGGTAGGCGATGTCGCGGTCGGCCGCGGCCTCCCTGGGCATCCCGAGCAGCCGCTCGCTGATGATGTTGCGCTGGATCTCGTTCGAGCCGCCGCCGAGCGCGGCGCCCTGGCGGCCCAGGCTGTGCATGCCGAGCCGGGCGCCCGTCGTCTCGTCGCCCACCGGCCAGGCCACGGCGTCCTCGCCGGACAGCTCCAGGCCGATCTCGGCCCGCCGGATGACCGTCTCGGCGCCGTACAGCTTCATCACCGAGCCGGCGGAGCCCGGCAGGGTGCCGCGGGCCATGCCTGCGGTCAGCCGCTCGATGAGCGCGCCCCCGACCATCGACCGCACGGTGGCCTCGGCCAGGAGCAGCCGGGCGTGGGAGTCGCCCTCGAGGCCCCGGCGACGGATCAGGTCGACGAGCTCGGCCCCGTCGTCGCCCACCTCGTGCTTGGACGTCCGCCCCGCGGTGTAGGGCGAGCCCCCGCCGACGGCCATCCGCTCGTGGACCAGCAGCCGGTTGGCCACGGACCAACCGTCGTCGACCTCGCCGATGACGGCGCTGACCGGGATCGGCACGTCGTCGAAGAACTCCTGACAGAACTCGGTGGTGCCGTCGGTCTGGCGGATCTGCTCGACCGTCACGCCGGGCTGGTGGATCTCGACGATGAACATCGTCAGGCCCCGGTGCTTGGGCACGTCCCAGTTGGTCCGGGCGAGGCACATGGCGTAGTCGGCGATGTAGGCGCCCGACGACCAGATCTTCGAGCCGTTGAGCACGAACACGTCGCCGTCGCGGTCGGCGCGGGTGAGGCAGCCGGCCAGGTCGGAGCCGCCGCTCGGCTCCGAGAGGAACTGCACCCACAGCTCCTCGCCCCGGAGGATGGCGGGGAGGTGGCGCAGCTTCTGCTCGTGGGTGCCGGCGTCGATCAGCGTGGCGGCCAGGATGCCGAGGGTCGGGACGTTGAACGAGAACGGGAGGTCGTAGCCGGCCGCCTCCTCGTCGAACGCCCGCCGGTGCTCCTCGGTGAGGCCCAGCCCGCCGTACTCCCTGGGCACGCGGACGCCGGCGAACCCGCCGTCCCACAGCTGCCGCTGCAGCACCCGCTCGTGGGCCCAGCGCTCGTCGGTGCGGACGATCGCGCCGTCGGGCTCGGGGGGCAGGTTGTCGGGCAGCCAGGCCCGCAGCCGGGCCCGGAACGCGTCGACCGGCTCGATGTCGGCGGGTTGCCCGCCGGCCGGCCCACCATGGTCCACGATGTCCCTGGTCACGCGGTCGCTCCCAACTTGCTGGCGGCCACCCGCTCGGCGTGCTCCTCGGGGGTGCCGTGGGTCGCCCGGTTCACGGTGGCTCGGCGAAGGTAGAGGTGCAGGTCGTGCTCCCAGGTGACGCCGATGCCGCCGTGGAGCTGGACGCAGTCCTGGACCATCTCCGTCGCCCGAGGGCCGATCCAGGCCTTGGCCGCGCTGACCACGTCGCCGGCGTCGGGCCGGCCGGTGGCCACGGCGCGGGCTGCCGTCGTGGCGATGGCGTGGGACGCCTCGAGCACCACCTTGTCGTCGGCCACGCGGTGCTTGAGGGCCTGGTACGACGACAGCGCCCGCCCGAAGGAGTACCGGTCGCCCAGATACTCCACGGTCATGCCGAACACCTTGTCCATGATGCCGGTGGTCTCCGCGCACTGCAGCGTGCACGCGACCTGGAGGGCGTGCTCGATCTCCGCGGCCGCGTCGCCCGCCGGGCCGACGACGGCATCGGCCGGCACGACGACGTCGTCGAAGCGCACCTCGGCGAACCGGCGGACGAGGTCGAGGCCGTCCATCGGGGTAGCCGTCAGACCGGCGGCGCCGGCGGGGACGAGGACCTGGCTGAGAGCACCGCCGTACTCGACGGCGACGAGCAGGTGATCGGCCTGGGCGCCGGCCTCGACCGGGGAGCAGGTGCCCGAGAGCACGAAGCCGTCACCGTCGGGACGGGCGCCGACCGGCCGCGCGCCGCACCAGGCGGCGACCTGCTCACCGGCGAGCAACCCGGGCAGCACCGCGGCCTTCTGGTCGGGAGAACCGACGCGGCCGAGCAGGCTCGCGACCACGTTGACGGGGCCGAGCGGCCCGGGGGCGACGACGCGCCCCATCTCCTCGGCCACCAGCACCAGATCGAGCAGGCCGTGGTCGGAGAACGAACCACCGCCGTCGACCTCGGGGACCAGCAGCGAGGTCCAGCCGAGCTGCGCGCCCTGCGCCCAGGCCTTCGGGTCGTAGCCCAGCGGGTCGGTCTCGAGGCGCCGGACGGCCGGGATGCCGCACTCGGCCTCGAGGAACCTGCGGGTCGTGTCGACGAAGAAGGCCTGATCGTCGGTCAGCTCGAGCTCCACGTTCGCCTCTCTCCCGCCGGGTTCCCGGTTCGGCTCCCCGCGTGCATGTCGCCTGGAGGGGCCGGCGCCGAGCGTATAGGGTTTCTAACGTTTGAGTCACATCGTCGACGCCCGCAGCGAGAGCTTCCCGCCGTTCCGGCCGACGAGCGGCGAGCTTGCCCGTCGCTGCGCCGAGCGCTCCGGTGACGCGCCGTTCGTGGTGCTGGGCGACGAACGCCTGACCTACGCGGAGGCCGACGCCCGCTCGGCGGCCCTGGCCAAGGGCATGCTGGTCTCGGGCGTGGGCAAGTCGAGCCACGTCGGGCTCCTCGCCCCCAACGGGCTGACCTGGGTCGTCGCCTGGCTGGCCGCCACCCGCATCGGCGCGCTCGTCGCCCTCCTCAACACGTACGGCCAGACCCGCGAGCTGGGCCGGGGGCTGCGCCACGCCGACGTCGCCCACCTCCTCACCGTCGAGTCCCACCTCGGCCACGACTACCTCGCCCGCCTCGAGGCCGCCGCGCCCGGCCTCGCCGGACAGCGCCACGAGCACCTGCTCCTCCCCTCCCACCCCTACCTGCGGTCGGTGTGGACCTGGGCCCCGGGCGGCGCCTCCGACCGGGGGTGGTCCGGCGCGGTGGAGGACCTCGCTGCCCGGGGGGCGGCGGTGCCCGACGAGGTCCTGGCCGAGGTCGAGGCCGAGGTCCATCCCGCCGACCCGATGATCATGGTGTTCTCCTCGGGGAGCACGGCCGACCCCAAGGCGGTCGTCCACACGCAGGGCGCGACCATCCGCCACGCCCACAACCTGAACCAGATGCGCGACCTGCGCCCCGACGACGTGATCTACACCCCGATGCCGCTGTTCTGGGTCGGCGGGCTGTCGTTCTCGCTGGTGGCCGCCATGCACGCGGGGGCCTCCCTCGTCTTCGAGGAGCGGTTCGAGCCGGGAGCCACGCTGGCGCTGCTCGAGCGTGAGCGGGTGACCCAGGTCCTCGGCTGGCCCCACATGGGCAAGGCCCTGGCCGACCATCCGACCTGGCGCGAGCGCGACCTGTCCTCGATCCGCTCCGGCGCGGCGACCGCGCTGCCGGCGCCGGGCGACCGGCGACCCCCGGGCCCGCGGGCCACGTCGCTCGGCATGTCGGAGACGTTGGGGCCCCACACGTTCGAGGAGGACGTGCCGCTCCCGCTCGACAAGGAGGGCAGCTTCGGCCGCCCGGTCCCGGGCGTGGAGCACCGGGTCGTCGATCCGGAGACGCTCGACGACGTCGCACCCGGCGAGGTCGGCGAGGTCTGGGTGCGGGGCTATCCGGTGATGCTCGGCCTGCACAAGCGGGAGCGGGCCGACACCTTCACCGCGGACGGCTGGTACCGCACCGGCGACGCCGGCCACTTCGACGCCGACGGCCACATGTTCTTCGCCGGGCGGTTGGGCGACGTCGTGAAGACGTCGGGCATGAACGTCACCCCTCGGGAGGTCGAGGCGGCGCTCGAGGAACAATCCGAGGTCGCCCTGGCGATCGTCACCGGCATCGACCACCCGGACCGGGGCCAGGACGTGGTGGCCGCGATCGCGCTGAGCCCCGGCGCGACGCTCGACGCCGAGGTGGCGCGGGAGCGGCTGCGCACCGAGCTGGCGGCCTACAAGGTGCCACGGCACGTCGCCGTGTTCGCGAGCCAGGCCGACCTGCCACAGCTCGACTCGGGCAAGGTGGACCGGCGCCGGCTGGCGCAGATCCTCGGTGAGCGGTTCGGCCCGGCCTCCGTCGAGGATCGGCCGACACCAGACCACGAGCAGGGGAGCGAGGCGTGACCACGAGCGAGGGTGACGGGAGCACGCGGGTCGCCGTCGTCACCGGCGGCAGCAGCGGGATCGGCCGCGAGGTCGGCCGGCGGCTCGCCGCGGCGGGCTACGACGTGGTGCTGACGGCCCGTCGCCCCGAGCCGCTGCGCGAGGCGGCCACGGCGGTGGGCGCCCGCTGGGTGGCGGCCGACACCGCCGTGCCCGACCAGTTCGCCGCGGTCGTGGCCGAGGCCGGCGCCATCGACCTGGTCGTCCACGCCGCCGGGGTCATGGACGGCACCTTCGTCCGGAAGGAGACGCTCGAGGGCTTCGAGTCGGTGGTGCGCACCAACCTGACCTCGGCGTTCGTCGTCGCGCACGGCGCGCTGCCCGTCATGGGCCCCGGGGGCCGGTTCGTGTTCCTGTCGTCGTCGTCCTCCCACGCGCCCCAGCCGGGGCGGTCGGCGTACTCGGCGTCGAAGGCGGGGCTGAACGCCTTCGCCGGCGCGCTCGCCAAGGAGGTCGAGCGGGACGGGATCGCCGTCCACGTCGTGACCACCGGTCCGGTGGCCACCCCGATGCTCGACGACGTGCGGTTCCCGATGCGGACGCTCGGGGTCGACGAGGTGGCGGCTGCGGTCGTGTGGCTCGACACGCTCCCGCCGAACGTCGTGATCCCGGAGCTCGAGCTGTCGTCGGTCGACACCGGCCCGTTCGCGCCCGAGACCTACGTCCCCGAGGCGGCCCGGCAGCTCGGCCGGACCGAGCTGTAGCGACGGAAGCTCAGCCCGCCGGCCTCCCGTCGAGCAGCGTGGGCAGCTCGGTGCGGACGATCTTGCCCATGGCGTTGCGGGGCAGGGCGTCGACCACCGCGATCTGCTCCGGCACCTTGTACCGGGCCAGGTTGGCCAGCAGGTGGGCGCGCACGTCGTCGACGTCGAGCTCGGCCCCGGCGGTGACCTCCACCACCGCAGCGACGCGTTCGCCGAGGCGCTCGTCGGGCACGCCCAGCACCGCACCGGCGTCGACGGCCGGGTGGTCGAGCAGCACCCGCTCGACCTCGGCGGGGTAGACGTTGGCGCCGCCGCGCAGGATCACCAGGCTCTTGCGGTCGCGGACGTGGAGGCGGCCGTCCTCGTCGAGGAAGCCGATGTCGCCGGTGCGGAGCTCGCCACCGGCGAGCGTCTCGGCGGTGGCGTCGGGGCGCTGCCAGTAGCCGAGCATCGTGCGGTACCGGTCGTCGGCCGGCCCGACGCAGATCTCGCCCGCCTCCCCGGCTGGCAGGGACGCGCCGTCGTCGCCGGCGATGCGTACGGCCAGGTGGGGCAGGGGCCGGCCCGACCCCCCGGGCACGTGGTCGTCTCCGCGGCGGCCGTCGATCGCCACGACCGTGGGGGCCTCGGACAGCCCGTAGGTCGCCAGCACCGGGAGGCCGAAGCGGGCCTCGAACGCCGAGCGGATGGCCTCGGGACAGTCCGCGCCGCCCGTCCACACCTCATCGAGGCTGGCGAGGTCGGACGGGTCGATGTCCTCCCGGTGGGCGAGGCTGTGCAGCAGCGCGGGCGGCCCGTTCCAGGTCGTGACCCGCTCGCGCCGGATCCACTCGGCCACGCCCTCGGCGTCGATGCGGTCCATCACGATCGAGGTCCCGCCGGCCTGCGACACCAGCAGGGTCGTCAGCACGGCCATGTTGAGGATCGTGAACGGGAAGCAGTCGCCCTTGCGCAGCTCGGGCCCGTAGCCCCTGCTCTCGACGAGCACGGCGCCGGGCAGCAGCAGGTTGTGCTGGCTGTGGACCGCACCCTTGGGGCGACCGGTGGTGCCGCTCGTGTAGGCGATCCCGGCGGGGGCATGCGGGTCGACGTCCACGCCCACCGGGCCTTCGGTCGCGGCGTCGAGGGCCGCCCGCCAGGCGGCGGCATCGACCACCGGCACGCCGGCGTCGTCGAGCGGCTCGTCCGTGAGCAGCAGGGACGCGCCGCAGTCTGCGAGCTGCCAGCACTTCTCGGGCGGGGCCAGGGCCCGGTTGACGCCGACCCAGACCGCGCCGAGGCGCATGGCGCCGTGGAAGGCCACGACCACGTCGGCCTCGTTGGGCAGGCACGCCGCCACCCGGTCGCCGGTCCCGACCCCGAGGTCGGCGAGGGCGCGGGCGGCCCGGTCGGCCAGCCGGTCGAGCTCGGCGTAGGTGAGGCGGTGCGAGCGGGTGACCAGGGCCTCGCGGTCGGGGTCGTCGGCCAGCGCCCGGTCGAACACCCGGGCGACCGTGCGGGGCGCACCCTGCCCGCTCGGCCGGTCAACCATCGTCGACCCGGGTCCGCAGCTCGCGCTTGAGCACCTTGCCCGAGGGGTTGCGGGGCAGCGCCTCGATGAAGGTCACGCCCTTGGGGACCTTGTACTTCGCCAGGCGGGCGCGGCAGTGCTCCACCAGCTCGTCGGCCGTCGTGGTCGCGCCCGGCCGCAGGGCGACGAACGCCACCGGGACCTCGCCCCAGCGCTCGTCGGGGCGGGCCACCACGGCCACCTCGAGCACCGCCTCGTGCTCGTAGAGGACGCGCTCGACCTCGGAGCCGGCGATGTTCTCGCCGCCCGACACGATCATGTCCTTGAGGCGGTCGACGATGAAGAGGTAGCCGTCCTCGTCGCGGACGCCGATGTCGCCGGTGTGGAACCACCCGCCGGCGAACGCCTTGGCGGTCGCCTCCGGGTCGCGCCAGTAGCCCGAGAACACCTTGGGCCCGCGCAGCACGATCTCGCCCCGCTCCCCCGCCGGCACCGGACTCCCGGCTTCGTCCCAGATGTCGAGCTCGAGGTGCAGGCACGGGCGGCCGACGCTGCCGAGCTTGGTGATGATGCTGGCGCGGTCGAGGAACGTATCGCCCGAGACCGTCTCGGTGAGGCCGTAGGCGTCGGCGAACCACGCCGAGGGGAACGTGCGCTGGATCCGCTCGATCAGCGGGATCGGCATCTTCTCGCCGCCGTTGATGATGACCCGCACCGACGAGAGGTCGCGCTGCTCGACGTCGGGTAGCGCCATGATGGCGTTGACCATCGCCGGTGCCAGCCACACGGTGGTCACCCGCGACCGCTCGATCTCGTCGACGACCGCGGCCGCGTCGAACGCCCGGTGGACGATCACGGTCGCGCCGGCGGCGATCAGCGAGGTCGTGGTCAGGTCCAGTGCGCCGACGTGGTACAGCGGGCCACAGGCGAGACCGACCTCCGCGCTGGTGAAGCCGAACTCGACGATGTGGGCGAGGTTCTTCCACGCCAGGTTGGCGTGGGTCAGCATGACCCCCTTGGGATGGCCCGTGGTGCCCGACGTGTACATCAGGCGGTGCACGTCGTCGGCAGCCGTGAGGGCGGGAGCGAGGCCGCCCGCGTCGGTCCGGAGGTCGGCGAGGGCCGTCCACCCCGCGGGAGCCGGCTGCGCCACGCACGCCCGCAGGAGCGTGGCCTCCATGCCCTTCGTCGCGTCGTCGGCGAGAGCGACGAGCGCCTCGTCGCACACGAGGGCGCGCGCCTCGGAGTGCTCGAGGATGTACCGCACCTCCGGGGCCGCGAGCCGCCAGTTGATCGGCATGGCGATGGCGCCCAGGTAGTTGGCGGCGAAGAGGGTCTCCAGGAACTCGGGGCAGTTGTACGAGAGCAGGCCGACGACGTCGCCGCGCCCGATCCCGCGCTCGTGCAGCCCGGCGGCCAGCGCCGCCGCCCGGGTGGCCATCTCGCCGTAGCTGGTGGTCTCGCCCTCGAACACCGTGATCGCCGCGTCGGGCGCACGGGTGGCGTGGTGAGCGAGCACGGCGAACCAGTTCACGTCCGCCTGCCTCGCCGTCCCGGTGCCTTCGGGCACCGGTACCACGCACCGCGACGGACCCTCCCTCCTCCTGCACGATCCCCAGCCAAGCATTTTGTACCGACCAGTCACCCTACGTTCCTCTGCCTCGACCCGCCGCCCGGTAGCGTGCCCCCATGCCTCGGGCGGATGCGACCGACGTCTCTCGACGCAACCCCAAGTGGCAGGCCCGGCGCGAGGCGATCATCGACACGTCCGCCCGCCTGTTCGCCCGGCAGGGCTACCACGCCACCGGTCTCAACGAGCTGTGCGACGCCAACGACCTCGGCAAGGGCGCGCTCTACCACTACATCGGCTCGAAGGAAGGGCTGCTCGCGTCCATCCACGACCGGGTGATGGACGAGGTCATGCGGGGCGCCGACCGCGTCGCCGAGGCGGGCGGCTCGCCGTCGGCCCAACTGGAGATGCTGGGCGACGAACTGCTCGACGTGATCCACCGGTACCCCGATCACGTCTGGGTCTTCCTGCACGACTTCCCGGCCCTCACCGGCGAGCGCGCCGCCACGTTCCGCGAACGCCGCCAGGTGTACGAGCGCCGGGTCGAGGCCGTCCTGCAGGCCGGCGTCGAGCAGGGCGAGTTCCGCGACCTCGACCCGTGGCTCACGGCCCGGGCGTGGCTCGGCATGCACAACTACACCTACCTCTGGCTGCGGCCCGGCCATCGCCTGACGGCACGCGACGTGGCGAAGCCCTTCGCCGAGATCTTCATCCGCGGCATCGGTGCGCCCGCGCTCAAGGCGCGGAGTAGCCCCCGTCGACCACCAGCGCCGAACCGGTCGTCCACCGGGAGTCGGCGCCGGCCAGGTACGAGTACGCGCCCACGAGGTCGTCCGCGGCGCCGAGCCCCAGCGGATGCCGGCCCTCGATCGCGTCGAGTGCCTCGGCCGGGAGGCCCTCGTGGATCGCCGAGCGGAACGTCCCGGGGCACACGCAGTTCACGCGGATCCCGTCACGGGAGTACTCGACCGCGGCCACCTTCGCGAGCTGGATCACGGCCGCCTTCGTGGCGCAGTACGGCGCAGCGTGGGACCAGGCGGTCAGCCCGGAGACCGACGCGGTGAGCACGATCGAGCCCGAGCGCTGGGACCGCATGACGGGCACCGCGGCCCGGATCCCGTTGACGGCACCGAGGACGTTGATCCGGAAGGCGCGCTCCCAGTCCTCGGTCGCCAGGTTGTGGATGCGCCCGTTGGGCGAGAGCACGCCGGCGTTGCTGATCAGCACGTCGAGGCGACCGAAGCGCTCGACGGCCAGGTCGACCACCGCACGGACCTGCTCGACGTCGCCCACGTCGGCGAGGGCCGTCTCGACGGTGCCGGTCGTGTCGCCGAGGCCGGCGACGGTCGCGTCGAGCGAGGGCTCGCTGACGTCGCTGAGCACCAGGTCGGTGGCCGGCTCGCCGGCGAGCCGCCGGGAGATCGCCGCGCCCAGCGCGCCGCCCGCCCCCGTGATCGCCACGACCCGGCGTTCTGCTGTGGCTCCGTCATACCAGCAGGTAGCCGCCGTCGACCGTCAGCACGGTGCCGGTGACGAACGCCGACGCGTCGGAGGCGAGGAACTGGTAGGCGCCGGCCAGGTCGGTGGTGGCGCCCCAACGCCGCTGGGCGGTGTGGCCGATGATCGCGGCCGAGCGCCCGGCGTCGCTCTTCCACCCCTCGGCCAGGGGTGAGTCGAACCATCCCGGGGCGACGACGTTCACCGTGATGCCCGCGGGCGCCAGGTCGAGCGCCAGGCTCTTGGCCATGCCGGTCAACGCGGCCTTCGACGCGCTGTAGGCGGCCAGTCCCTTGCGGGGCCGCTCGCCGAGGACCGAGCCCGTGAAGATCACGCGGCCACCCTCGCCCATCACCCGGGCGGCGGCGCGGGCGCCGAGGAACGCGCCGGTGAGGTTGACCTCGAGCACCTGCCGCCAGACCGCGACGTCGGTCTCGCGGGGGCCGGCCACGATGGGCGAGATGCCCGCGTTGGCGATCCACACGTCGAGGCCGCCCCACTCGGCGACCACGGCATCGGCGACGGCTTCGTTGAAGTCCTCGTGGGTGACGTCGCCGCTCATCACCAGGCTGGGCCCGGGGAGCTCCTCGGCGACCGCCTTGAGGTGCTGCTCCGTGCGGGAGACGAGCGCCACGTTCGCCCCGGCGTGCGAGAACGCGTGGGCGAGCAGCGATCCCAGGCCCCGGCCGGCGCCGGTGATCACCACCCGCCTACCCCTGACCGCGCCGGGGTCGGGGAACGACGCGGGGATGTCGATCGAGGCGGTCATCTGGCGGCCATCGCACTTTCGTTCGTTGTACCGACCAGTACAGTACACGCTTCGTGAGCACGGACCGTACGTCACCGCCCGCCTTCCCGACCGCCGACCTGGTCGAGATGCACCGGCGCATGCTGCTGATCCGCGGGTTCGAGCAGCGGGTGTCCGCGCTCTACCGCGACGGCGAGGTGCCCGGGTTCGTGCACCTCTCCATCGGGCAGGAGGCGGCCGCCGTGGCTGCGTGCTGGCCGCTCCGGCCCGGCGACGTCATCACCTCCACCCACCGCGGCCACGGCCACTGCCTGGCCAAGGGGCTCGACCCGCTCGGGATGTTCGCCGAGCTCATGGGCAGGGACGAGGGCACGAACCGCGGCCGCGGCGGGTCGATGCACATCGCCGACCCAGGGCTCGGGATCTTCGGCGCCAACGGCATCGTGGCGGCCGGCGTGCCCATCGCCGCCGGTGCGGCCGCGGCCGCGCAGCTCCGGGGCGACGGCGGCGTCGCCGTGGCGTTCTTCGGCGACGGCGCGCCGGCGCAGGGAGCGTTCCACGAGGCGGTGAACCTCGCCGCCGTCTGGAAGCTGCCGGTGGTCTTCTTCTGCGAGAACAACGGCTACGCCGAGTTCTCGCCGGTGGCGACGCAGCACGTCGCCTCGTTGGAGCGGCGGGCCGCCGGCTACGGGGTCGACCACGTGGGGATCGACGGCAACGACGTCGTGGCGGCGGCCGCGGTGATGGCGGACGTGGTCTCGTCCGTGCGCGCCGGCGACGGTCCCGTCGTCGTCGAGGCCGTGACCTACCGCTGGCACGGCCACTACGAGGGCGATCCCGAGCGCTACCGGTCGGCCGAGGAGGTCAAGGAGTGGGAGGGCCGCGACCCCCTGCCCGCCCACGAGCGTCGCCTGCGGGACGCCGGCGTCGGCGACGACGAGATCACGGCGCTGGAGTCGTCGGTGGCCGAGCAGCTCGACGCCGCGGTCGAGGCCGCACGCCGGCTGGACGAGCCCGCGCCCTCGACGTTGACCGACTTCGTCGTCCGCGCCCGCCCTCCCGCCGTCGAGCCCGCGCCGCCGCCCGGCGACGCCCCGGTGTTCCGCACGATGGACGCGATCCGCGCCGCGCTCGAGGCCGAGCTCGTCGCCGACGAGCGGGTGTTCGTCGCCGGCATCGACGTCGGCGACGGCGGGAACGTCTTCGGCCTCACCCGCGGCCTGCGCGAGCAGTTCGGCGACCGCGTGCGCGACACACCCATCTCCGAGACCGCCATCCTCGGCCTCGGCGTCGGCGCGGCCATGGCCGGCATGCACCCGGTCGTCGAGGTGATGTACCTCGACTTCCTCGGCGTGTGCTTCGACCAGCTGCTCAACCAGGCGGCGAAGCTGCCGTTCATGACCGGCGGCGCCGCCCGGATGAGCCTCACGGTGCGGACCCAGTTCGGCGCCGGCCGGTCGTCGGGGAGCCAGCACTCGCAGAGCCTCGAGGCGCTGCTGGCGCACATCCCGGGCCTGAGCGTCGTCATGCCGTCGACGCCCGCCGACACCTACGGCCTGCTGCGCGCCGCCATCCAGGACCCGAACCCGGTCGTGTTCATCGAGAACCGGCTGCTGTACGGGATGAAGGGCCCCCAGCCCCCGCCCGACCACATCGTGCCGATCGGTCGCTCGGCGGTCGTCCGCCCGGGCACCGACGTCACGGTGGTGTCGGTGTCCCGGATGGTCCACGAGGCGGTCGCCGCGGCCGAGGAGCTCGCCGCCGAGGGGGTCTCGGTCGAGGTGATCGACCTGCGCACCGTGGCCCCCCTCGACATGGCGCCGGTGCTGGAGTCGGTCGCCAGGACCAGCCGCCTGCTGATCGCCCACGAGGCGGTGGTCCCCTTCGGCATCGGCGCCGAGATCGCGGCCGTGGTCACCCGCGAGGCGTTCTGGGACCTCGACGCTCCCATCGAACGCGTCGGCGCCGCCCCCACGCCTCCGCCCTACGCGCCATCCCTCGAACGGGCCTGGCTCCCCGACCGGGCCGACATCGCCGCCGCCATCCGGCGTCTCGCCGCGGTGTGACACCGGCGCAGGCGCAACGCCGCCCGTCGCCCCGATCGCGGTGGCGGTGGGTCGGGCGGTCGTCGTGGGCTGGCTAGGGCGTCTCGGCGGTGGACAGCTCGCGGGGCACGACGAAGCCGGCCAACTCCGCGGTGCTCCACCAGAGGCCCGCCCACGGTCCCGGCACCACCAGGGTGGCGAGCGCCCCGGTCGGGAACTTCGTCTGCAGTCGTCGCACGAGGTCGACGCGGCCCGATCCCGCCAGTCCCGTGGCGAGATCCTCGAGCCCCGGGTTGTGGCCGACCAGGAGCACGCATCCGACGGCGGCGGGGAGCCGCCTGAGGCGCGACAACAGGTCTCCGGCGGAGGCCCCGTACAGCTCGCGGGCGAACTCGACCGGTGTGCCCGCCGGGAACGCCGGTGCGATCCCGTCCCACGTGTCGACGGCCCGCCGGGCGGTCGAGCACAGCACGAGATCGGGCGTGACGTGGGTGTCCGCCAGGTGGCGGCGGAGGGCGACCACTGCCCGGTTGCCGCGCGGGGCCAGCGGGCGGTCGTGGTCGGCGAGTCCGGCCGCCTCCCAGCTCGACTTGGCGTGGCGGAGGAGCAGCAGCCGGCAGCTCATCCCATGACCTGGAGGTGTTCCATCGTCCACGCAGGCCCTGCGGTCAGCAGCCCAGCTCGCGGGCGATCACCAGGTGCTGGATCTCGTTGGTGCCCTCGCCGATCTCCAGGACCTTCGAGTCGCAGTAGAAGCGGGCGACCGGGGACTCGAGCATGTAGCCGACGCCGCCGTGGATCTGCACCGCCTCCGAGGCGGCCCACGCGGCGACCCGGCTGGCCTTGAGCTTGGCCATCGCCGCCTCCTTGCGGAACGGCTGTCCGGCGTCGCGCAGGTGGGCGGCGCGGTAGGTGAGCCAGCGGGCCGCCTCGAGCTCGGTGGCGATGTCCGCCAGCTTGAACTGGATCGCCTGGTGCGACGAGATCGGCTGGCCGAACTGCACCCGGTGCTTCGCGTAGTCCGTCGCCAGGTCGAGCACGGCCTGGGTCAGGCTGAGGGACAGCGCCGCGATCGAGATGCGGCCCATCTCGAGGGTGCGCAGGAACTGGCCGAGCCCCATCTCCGGGTCGCCGACAAGGTGCTCGTCGGGCACCCACACGTCGTCGAAGTACAGCTCGCGGGTGTCGAGGCCCCGCCACCCGATGCCCCGCATCTTCTGGCCCATGGTGAAGCCCGGGGTGTCCTTCTCGACCACGAAGCTGCCGTACCGCGGCGACTGCTCCTCGGCGGACGGGGTGCGGGCGAGCAGGGTCACCCCGAAGGACATGTCGGTGCCGGCGTTCGAGATGAAGGTCTTGCGCCCGTTGATGAGCCAGCCGCCGTCACGCGGCTCGGCGCGGGTGCTGATCCCCCGGGCGTCGGAGCCGGCGTCGGGCTCGGTGAGGCCGAAGGCGCCGAGGGCCCGGCCCTCGGCCAGCGGCCGCAGCCAGCGCTCGCGCTGGGCGTCGGTGCCGAACAGGTACAGCGGCAGCGAGCCGATGGTCACGTGCGCCTGCCACGCCGCGGCCACGGACTGGTCGGCCAGCCCGATCTGCTCCATCGCCGCCACGAAGCCGACGGTGGACATCCCGATCCCGCCCCACTCCTCGGGGATCAGCATGCCCAGCAGGCCGAGCTCGCCCATCTCCCGCAGCAGGTCGGTCGGGCACCGCGCCTCCTCCCACGCGACCGGGGCGCGCGACGCGATCTCCTTCTGCGCGAAGTCGCGGCAGAGCCCGACGAGGTCGCGTTCGGCTTCGGTGAGCGAGAAGTCCATCCCGCCCATCATATTGGACCGACCGGTACAACCGCAGATACGCTGGCGCCATGGGGAGCGACCGCAGCCCACACCGGTTCCCGAAGTTCACCGGCGTCGAGGACGAGCGCCGGCACCGGAAGCAGCGGCTCGCCGCCGCGTTCCGGATCTTCGGGGCCTTCGGCTTCGACGAGGGCACGGCCGGGCACATCACGGCCCGCGATCCCGAGCTGCTCGACCACTTCTGGGTCAACCCGCTCGGCATGAACTTCAAGCACATCCGGGTGAAGGACCTGCTGCTCGTGAACGACCGGGGCGAGGTCGTCGAGGGCGACTGGCCCCTCAACACGGCGGCGTTCGTGATCCACTCGCAGATCCACGCCGCCCGGCCCGACGTCGTCTCGGCCGCCCACTCCCACTCGGTGCACGGCAAGGCCTGGTCGTCGCTGCGCCGCCCGCTCGACCCGCTGACCCAGGACGCCTGCGCCTTCTACGGCGACCACGCCCTCTTCGACGACTACACCGGCGCCGTGCTCGAGCTCGACGAGGGCAAGCGCATCGCCGACGTGCTCGGCGACTGCAAGGCGGCCATCCTGGCCAACCACGGGCTCCTCACCGTCGGGCGCAGCGTGGACGAGGCCGCGTGGTGGTTCGTCACCATGGAGCGGACGTGCCAGGTGCAGCTGCTCGCCGAGGCGGCCGGCAAGCCAGTGCTCATCGACCCCGAGCAGGCCGAGAAGACCGCGGCCCAGGTCGGCGGGCGCAACACCGGGTGGCTCCAGTTCCAGCCCCTCTACGACTGGATCGTCGGGGAGCAGCCCGGCCTGCTCGACGAGTAGCGCGGCTCTGCCCGTCGGCATGCGCGGCGCTGGTGAGGTCGACGGTCAGCTGCGCAGTGCGTCGAGCACCTTGGCGACGCGGCGGGCGCGGGTGTCGGCGGCCTTGGCGCCGGTGACGGACTCGGCGTGGGCGCGTTGGCGGCTGAAGCTGAGCTTCTCCCACGCCGCCCGCGCCGTGTCGTCCCGGGCCAGCTCGGCCGCGAGGTCGTCGGGCACCTCGACGACCCTCGGGGCGTCATCGACGTCGAGGCGGACCTCGACCTCGTCGCCCGCGCCGCGACCGGTGGCCTTGCGCGTCTCGGCGTTGAACGAGATCAGGAACCGGCCGCCCATCGAGGCGATCGAGCTGCGGTACCGGTAGTCGCCGTCGATCGTGACGACGACCGGCACGCGCTTGCCCCGCGCGAACGCCGTCACGACGTCCTCGGGCACGACGATGCCGACGTTGTTGCCCCCGGATGCGAACAACGTGGTGCGGTAGGTCTGCGAGGTCTCGGCCATGCACACCGGACGGTACGGCCCGCCCGGAGTCATCGCCCGCCGCCGGAATCTGCCTACGGTGACCGGCGCGCGGGGGACCGCCTGTCAGCCCGGGCGCAGGTGGGAGAGGAACGTCGCCGACCAGGCGGGGAGGTCGGCGGGGACGGTGTAGCCGCCCTCGTCGTTGATCGTCGCCCAGTTGTCGGCGACGTCCTCGATCGTCGGCACCGACCCGGCCTCCCCGCCGTGGACGTAGCCCGGGGTCATGGCGATGAAGATGCGGGCGAAGCCGCCGGCACCCGCCGCGTACATCTGGCCGCTGACCGGGCAGTCCTCGTGGGCGAGGAGGGCGACCATCGGAGCGACCAGGTCGGGCGACATCTCCGGGCTGGGCTCGTCGCTCGCCCGGCCGGCCATGCGGGTCATCGCCGCGGGGGCGACGAGGTTGACCTTGATGCCGTGGTCGGCGCCGGCGAGTGTGAGGCTGCGGGCGAGCCCGATGACCCCGCCCTTGGCGGTGGCGTACGAGGTGTTGTTCGGGAGCCCGAAGACACCCGCGGACGTCGTCATCACGATCCGCCCGTAGCGCTGGTCGACCATGTGCGGCCAGGCCGCCCTTGCGGTGTTGAACGACCCGCCGACGTGGACCGCGAGGTGCCTCGCCAGGTTCTCCTCGTCGACCTCGGGCATGCCCGCCCAGCGGATGATCCCGGCGTTGTTCACCAGGATGTCGATGTGGCCGAACTGCTCGACCGCGGCGGCGACCAGGGCCTGCGCGCCGGCCGGGGACGACACGTCGCTGGTGTCGGCGACGGCGTCGCCGCCGGCGGCGACGATCTCGGCCACGGCGTCGGCCGCTGGGCCGGCGTCGGCGCCCGTGCCACCGGTCGAGGCGCCGAGGTCGTTGACGACGACCTGCGCGCCTCGGGACGCCAGGAGGCGCGCGTAGCCGCGGCCGATGCCGCGCCCCGCACCGGTGACGACGGCGACGCGCCCGTCGAACCGGTGCTCGCTCAGCTCGCTCACCGGCGCGCCCGCCGGGCCGGGCATCGCACCGTGCTCATACGTCGCTCGCCGGTCCCACCGGGCTCGCCGTACGCGCTCAGGCCGCCACCGGGGCGTCGAACCCGAGCAGACCGCCCAACGTGCCGCCGACCATGGCCTTGCGCTCGGCATCGGGGACGCCGGCCATCTGCGCGGCCAGCAGCTCCTGGCTGCCGCGGAACGTGCCCTCGGCGTGGGGGTAGTCGTTGCCCCACACGATGGTCGACAGCCCGGTGATGTGCCGGCAGGCGACGGCCACGGGATCGTCCTGGAACGACACGTGGAACTGGCGCTTCACGTACTCGCTCGGCATCAGCGGGTACGGCCACTTCTCGTTGAGCTTGAACAGCTGGGCCATGTTGGGCTGGTCGTCGTCGGGGCGGGTGTCGTCCCACACCCCGATCCACCAGTCGGCGTCCTGGCCGATGCCGGTGACCCAGCACTTGTCCATGGAGCCGACGAGTGACGCCAGCCAGTAGGCGTTGAACTCGATGAGCGAGAAGTGCAGGTCGGGGAAGCGTTCGGGAACGCCGCCACCGATCAGCTGGCAGATGAGCGTCTGCGGGACGACCGGCTGCATGACGGCCTGGGTCACCATGCGCTTGGCCGCGCCCTTCTCGGTCATCGGCTGGTTGACCTGCTGGGCGTTCTCCATCATGACCCGCAGCGTCAGCGCCTCGGGATCGTCGATCTTGATGCCGCCCGTCTGGGTGTGGACGAAGACGCTCATCCCCGAGTCCTGGATCGCCGCCCACACCGGGTCGTAGTCGCGGCGGTAGTACGGCATCGGCGCGGTGGCGGGCAGCAGCACCCCGCGGAACCCGCCCGCGGCGACCCGCTCGATCTCGGCGACCGCGTCGCCGAGGTCGGTGAGGGGGATCGGGGCGGTGGGGGCCAGCCGGTCGAAGTACGGCGTGAACCGCTCCATGACGTAGTCGTTGTACACACGTGCGTGGGCGATCGACATCTCGTGGTGGTCGGTGAACAGCCCGAACTGCGAGAGGTTCGGGTGAAGCACCTGGGCGTCGACCCCGTCGGCGTCCATGTCCTCGAGGATGATGTCGGGATCGCCCTCGGGCGTGCGCCCGTGCGTCTGGCGGTAGCGCGAGACCGTCCAGCCCTCGAAGCCGGGCGTGTGCAGCTTGCGGAAGACCCGGGCGCCCCCCTCGACGAAGGGCTCGATCTCGAACTCCTCCTCCCACACGGCCAGGTGGCGCAGGTGCTGCGGCAGGCGGGTCTTGAAGAGGTCGATGGGCTCGAGCAGGTGCCCGTCGGCCGAGACGACGAAGTCCTTCTGCGTCATACCTTGCGATCTCCCGTGCCCTGGACCACGCGTGGCGATCGGCGGCCGGAGAAACATATTCTCCTGCTGCGCGAACGTAGTTGCGAGAATAGGTCAACCGGTCAGTACATTTCAACGAGGGGGCACACTGGCCGCCTCCCCGCCCGAACGGGAGATGTCGCATGACGAAGCGGTGGATGCAACGCCCGGAGGGCTCGACGTGGGGCGACTGGGGCGACGACGACGAGCTGGGCCGCATCAACCTGCTCACCCCCGAGAAGGTCCTCCAGGGAGTGCAGGAGGTCCGGGCCGGCGTGAGCTTCTGCCTGAGCCTGCCGCTCGACTTCCCCGGCGGCACCGTGCTGAACCAGCGCCGGCACCCGCCCGTCATCGCCCCGACCGAGGACATGGAGGGCAACGCCGCCACCTTCTACAACGTCCACATGAGCGAGATGGCGGACTTCGGGGACCCGAAGTACGTCGACGTGTGGGCCGACGACGTGGTGACGCTCGCGCTGCAGTACTCGACGCAGTGGGACTCGCTCGCCCACGTCGGCGCCGAGTTCGACGCCGACGGCGACGGGGTCGAGGAGCCCGTCTACTACAACGGCTACCGCGCCGGGGTCGACCTGGTGGGACCGCAGGACGACGCCGCGGGCGACGGAGGCCGGCACCGCAGCTTCGCCCGCCACCTCGGACTCGAGCACATGGCGTACCACGGCGTGCAGGGACGGGGCGTCCTCGTCGACCTCGCCCACCACCTCGGCCACGAGTGGCGGGGCGTCGACCTGGCGACGCTACGGGAGGTCATGGACGCCGACGGGGTCGTGGTGGAGCCGGGCGACATGCTCCTGCTGCACACCGGGTTCGCCACCAGGATCCTGGAGTGGGACCGCGATCCCGACCCTCGGGAGATCTTCACGACGTGCTCGTACCTCGATGCTCGGGACGAGGCCCTGCTCGAGTGGATCGCGGACTCGCGGATCTCCGCGCTGGTGGCGGACAACTACGCCGTCGAGGGCCTCCTCGGCAAGGACCGCGACCCGAGCCGCCACTCGTTCCTGCCGATCCACCACCTCTGCCTGTTCCGCCTCGGCGTGCCGCTGGGCGAACTGTGGTACCTCCACGAGCTGGCGACGTGGCTGCGCGAGCACGGCCGCAGCCGCTTCCTGCTCACTGCCCCGCCACTGCGGCTCCCCGGGATCGTCGGCTCCCCGCTCACCCCCATCGCCACGGTGTGACGGACCGGCGGTGGGCGCGGCTCCGGAGGGATCGATGGTCTCGACCCGTCACATGCCAACGTGAGCGGTGTGCGCCACGGCTGCGTCCAGGGACGCCGGCTCGATGCCGAGCTTCACGGCGACCGCGCCGACGAACGCCTCGGTCAGCCGCCGGACCTCGTCGCCGGCGGCATCGAGCGTCTCGGGATCGGGCGACCACTTGAGCGCCCGTGCGGCATCGAGAGCGGCGCGACAGGCCCGGGAGGCGGGCGCATGGTCGACGACCAGAACCACGCTGAAGTAGCACGCCCACGCCGCTGACCTCGTGTCGCGCAACGCCGCCCTCGCCTCGGGCAGATCCTGGGCGTCGTCACGCTCGGCGTGCCAGCGGTGGATCTGCGCACCGCGGTAGTCCATGAGCGCCTGACAGAAGGCGGACGCGGCCAGGATGCGTTCGGCATGGAGCCGTGACCTGCGGTCCTGCCGCGCCCCGAACAGGTAGGCGAGCACCGCCGCGAGGAGCGTTCCACCGACAGCCAACGCTTCAGTCATGGCACCGCCGTCTCGTGTCGGCCTTCGCCTCCGTCAAGGTTGCCGAGGGTTCTAGCAGGCCGCTGAGCCGGCAGCGGCCGCGTTTCAGGCCGTCGTACCAGCAGGTGTCGAGGCGCTGGTGGCCGACAACACGGCCACGTACAACCATGCATGGCACCGATGTACACTGGCCCCGTGGACGTGGCCATCAGCGAGCTCCGAGCCAACCTGCGGGCCTGGGTGGACCAGGCGCGATCCGGACAGGACGTCGTGCTCACCGAACGGGGCATCCCCGTCGCGCGTCTGGTGGCGGTCGATGTCGACGGGGTGCTCGAGCGGCTGGAGCGGGACGGCGTCGTCTCTCGGCCCCGGGTCGCCCGGCGGCCGGTCGCGGGCAAGCGCAAGCGCGTTCCGGTGAAGGGGTCGGTCTCGGACCTGGTCACCGACCTCCGCCGCTGACGTGACCATCGGATACTTCGACGCCAGCGCGCTGGTGAAGCTGCTGGTGGATGAGCCCGGGAGCGACCTCGCCGCACGGGTGTGGAACGAGTCCGATGCTGTGGCGACGAGCCGCATCTCGTACCCCGAAGTGGCGGCTGCGCTCGCCGCTGCCCAGCGCGCCCGACGCCTGACCGCGAGCGGCGCGCGCCGCGCCCGAGCTGACTGGGATGCCTACTGGTCGGCGTGCCGGGTCGTGGAGGTGACCGGGTCTGTGGCGGCACACGCCGCGGCGTTGACCGACGACCACGCCCTCGGCGGGGCCGATGCCATCCACCTTGCGAGTGCCCAGGTGTTCGGCGCCACGGCGGTCATGGTGGCGTGGGATCGCCGTCTCCACACGGCGGCCCGCGCGGCCGGGCTCGTCGTCGCCCCACCTGACGTCGGCGGCACGGCCAGCAGCTGACCTGCCCTGCAGGAACGGCGCGAGCCCGCCGTCGTAGACGGAGACGAGCTCGGTGATCCTCCAGACGGTCGATCTGATCAGGCTGAGGCTGTCGTGCCGAGCGGCGACGACGCTCCCGACGTGGATCCCGGCGACCTCGTCATCTCGAACGCCGCGTAGTCGGTCGCCACGGTGTCGGCGATGATCTCGAACAGCTTCGGGCGGCCGCCGGTGTTCAGCAGGTATCGCTTGGGCTTGCCGGGGATGTTCGAGCCCACGTACTGGCCGATCGTCCCGAACGTGGTCTTCGCGGCGCCCTTGTCGACCATCCGCGTCCACCGCTCCTCGGACTCGGCGCTCACCTCGACGACGTCGCAGCCCCGCGAGCGGGCCTGGACCAGCACGTCGGTCACGAAGTCGACCTGGTCGCCGTTGTAGCGCGGGTTGTTGCCCGCCGCCGCGTGGGGCCCGCCCGGGAAGAACAGGTTCGGAAAGCCGCGGGTCTGCAGGCCGAGGAAGGTGGTCGGGCCGTCGGCCCAGTGGTCCGTCAGCGCCAGGCCATCGCGGCCCACGATGCCCATGCGGGACAGGGCGCCGGTGCCGAAGTCGAAGCCTGTCGCCCACACGACGATGTCGAACTCCCGCACGCCGTCGGTGGTCTCGATGCCCGTCTCGGTCAGCCGCACGATCGGCGTCTCGCGCAGGTCGACCAGCGACACCTTGGGGTCGTTGAACGACTCGAAGTAGCCGGCGACGAACGGCGGCCGCTTCTCGCCGAAGCGGTGGTCGCTCGGGATCAGCCGCTCGGCCACGGCCTGGTCCTTCACGATCGAACGGATCTTGCCGGCGATGAACTCGCACCACTCGTCGTTCGCCGCCTCGTTGAACAGCAGGTCGGCGTAGTTGCTCGTGAGCTTCATGAAGCCCGGGCTGGCCCACATCTTCTCGTAGAAGGCCTGCCGGTCGGCCTCGCCGTCCTCGAACGCGGTGCGCAGGTTGACCGGATGGGCGAAGCCGCTGATCGATGTGTTGAGCACCTGGCACAGGTCCTCGAAGTCGTCCCGGAGCTGCGCCTGCTCCTCGGGGGCGATCGGCGTGTTGTTGAGCGGCGTGCACCAGTTGGCGGTGCGCTGGTACACGGTGAGCGACCCGACCTCGTCGAGGATCGTCGGGACCACCTGCACCCCGCTCGACGAGGTGCCGACGACCGCCACCCGCTTCCCCCGGAAGTCGACGGGTGTCGAGGGCCACCGGCCCGTGTGGTGCTGCACGCCGCCGAAGTCGACGCGCCCGGGCACGTCGGGGGTGTACGGCACCGACAGCACCCCGGTGGCGGCGACGAGGAAGCGGGCCCGCACCGACGTGCCGTCGGCGGCGCCGTCGCCGAGCGTCACGTCCCACGTGCCCGACGGCTCGTCGAAGGTGGCCGCGGTGACCGGGGCGCCGAAGCGCATGTGGCGACGGAGGTCGAAGCGGTCGACCACGTGGTTGAGGTAGCGCTCGGTCTCGGGCTGGGCTGCGAAGTGCTCCTGCCACTCCCAGTCGTCGAACAGCTCCTTCGAGAACAGGTAGCCGTACGTGTAGCTCTCGGAGTCGAACCGGGCACCGGGGTAGCGGTTCCAGTACCAGGTCCCGCCGACACCGCCCCCCGCCTCGACGAGCTGCGCGGAGAAGCCCGATTCCAGCGCCCGGTAGAGCTGGTAGATGCCGGTGATGCCGGCGCCGACGACGAGGACGTCGACGTCGGGAGCCGTTCGGCGCGAGCCTGCGGTGGGAGGTTCGGAGGACGTTGTCATGAGGCCAGCTCGGTGGTGGGGTGTCGCGGCGTCGGAGACGCATCTTCGCGCAGACCGAGATCGATCTTGTACCGACCGGTTAGTATAAGTTCTCGCCGAGACCGTCTGGAAGTGAGGGGTTGCGCGTGGCGATCGTGGACCACAAACGGCCGGTGCTCCCGGTCCCGTACGCGATGGAGCTGCCCGACCGGGCGCGCAAGCAGCGCTACTACGACCCCGAGTTCTTCCGGCTCGAGGCCGAGCAGCTGTGGTCCCGGACCTGGCAGATGGCGTGCCGGCTCGAGGAGATCCCCCGGCCGCACGACTACGTCGAGTACACGATCCTCGACCAGTCGGTCGTCCTGGTGCGCACCGAGGACATGGGCGTCACGGCGTTCCAGAACGCCTGCCGCCACCGTGGCGTCAAGGTCGCCGACGCCCGCGGCACGTGCGAGACGGGGTTCACCTGCCCGTTCCACGGCTGGTGCTACGCGCCCGACGGGAAGAACACGTTCGTCTCGAAGCGCAGCTCGTTCTCCGAGCACAACATGCGCCCCGATGACCTCGACCTGCGGGCCGTGCGGTGCGAGACGTGGGGCGGCTGCGCGTGGATCAACCTCGACGACGACGCCCCGCCGCTGCGGCCGTGCATCGAGCCGTTCGCCACCGTGATGGAGGCCTGGCAGCTCGAGGCCATGCACCCCGAGTGGTGGTACGCCGTGCGCCTGCCCGTGAACTGGAAGCTCGCCGAAGAGGCGTTCATGGAGCAGTACCACGTCATCGAGGCGCACCCCCAGCTGGTCGACCCCAAGCGGTTCCCGCCGCGGGACCCGGCGGCGTTCGACCCGCGCACGTGGCTCGACGCCGAGATCCGCTACCTGCACACGATGAGCGAGGGCATGGCCGGCATGGTCCACGCCAGCGACGTGCGCATCGCCGAGGGCATGCGCGACATCGAGCTGCCCGCGGAGCCGGGGCCGGCGATCGAGACGTGGAAGCACGTGTTCAACGACGCCGTCGTGCGCTGGCACCGAGAGCAGGGCCACGTCCTCCCCGACCTCAACGAGCTCGAGGCGACGGGGATGAACGAGCCGATGGGCTACTGCTTCCCCCACTTCTTCGTGCTGCCGATGTACAGCAGCGCCTCGTCGTACCGCTTCCGACCCCTCGGGCCCGAGGAGACGCTGATGGAGATCTGGTCGCTCACCCGGTTCCCCGAGGGGCAGGAGCCCCCGACGCCGACCCCGCCCGAGCCGTGGGCGTGCGACGACCCGCGGGTGCCGCCGATCCCCCAGCAGGACTTCTCCAACCTGCCGCGGCAGCAGCAGGGCCTGCACACGCAAGGCTTCGAGTACATGCGCTTCTCCGAGCAGGTCGAGGGGGGCATCCTCAACTTCGAGCGCACGGTCGACGGCTTCCTGGCCGGGCTTCCCTACGACCAGCTGCTTCCCGCCCTGGGCGAGGTCAACGTGAACCCGCTCGAGCGCCTCGTCGTCGACCTCGGGTTCTGAGGGGGCACCGGGATGACCACCGAGCTGACCTTCGCCGACGTCGCCGAGGGCGTCCGCGCCACCATCGCCGCGTACACCCAGGCCCTCGACGACGGGCGCACCGACGACGTCGTCGCCACCTTCTGCCCCGACGGCGTCTGCGACATCCCCGGCATGGGCACCCACGAGGGCCACGAGGCCCTGCGCGCCGCCTACGCGGGGTGGGCGCCGCGCCGGCCCCAGCGGCACCTCGTCCTCAACACGCACGTCATCGCGTGGAGCAGCGACGAGGCCACGGCCATCAGCGACGTCGTCTTCATCCTGCAGGGGAAGTCGGGGTGGGCGATCCAGCTCGTGGGCCGCTACCACGACACGCTCCACCGCGACGGCGGGAGCTGGCGGTTCCACCGCCGGGTGGCCGCGTTCGAGAACGGCTAGTGCCGGCTTCCCGGCAGGTGTCAGCCGGCGAAGTCGGGCATGACCTCGTGCACGAACCGCTCGACCTGCGCGGCGCCGGCCTCCGGCCACCCGCACACGAGGTAGCCGAAGCCGGCGTCCCGCCACTTCCCGGCGTGCTTGCGGGCCGTGTCGATGTCGTCGAGCGACAGGGATCCGGCGCGCAGGATGTCGGAGGGCCTGCGGCCGCCCTCGACCGCGAGCTGGTCGAGGCGCTCGGAGGCCTCGCGCAGCGAGTTGGGGGTGCCGAAGGCGTGCCACACGTCGGCGTACCTGGCGACCAGGGGAAGCGTGCGGCGGGGGCCGCTCCCGCCGATCCAGATGGGCGGGCGGGGCTGCTGCACCGGGAGCGGGCGCAGCCGGGCGTCGCGCAGCGACACCACCTGCCCGTCGTAGGAGACCACCTCGCCGGTGAAGAGGCGGGTCACGATCTCGAGGGCGTCCTCGAGCAGCGCGTACCGGTCGGGCAGGGGCGGGAACGGGATGCCGAGCTCGTGGTGCTCCTTGTCGAACCATGCTGCGCCGAGCGACAGCTCGAGCCGGCCGTGCGATGCGTGGTCGATCGTGAGCGCCTCGGCCGCCAGCACCGACGGATGCCGGTAGGTCACGCCCGTGACGAGCAGGCCGAGCCGGATGCGCGAGGTCACGCCGGCCAGCGCTGCGAGGGTGGTCATGCCCTCGAACGTCTCACCCGGTCCCTCGCCGTACATCGGCTGGAAGTGGTCGAACCCCCACGCGCCGTCGAAGCCCAGCTCCTCCGCGAGCTGCACCCGCCGGACCAGCTCGTCCCACGGCATGCGCTGCTGCGCCACATCGAGTCCGAATCGCATAGCTGGACACGTTGGCACATCTGTCAGCGCGGTCGCGTATGCGAACGGTCCGCGACGTGGCCCGCGAGCGAGCCCTGTGAGAACGGTACGTGCACCGGAGCCCCGCCGAGCCGACTGGTCGCCGGAGGCGGCCCGGATCTAACGTTCGAGTCATGTCGCCGGGCACGACCGAGGGGTTGCGCCGCGGCGCGGGGGCGGCGGCGCGTGCCGCCCGCCGGGTCCGATGACCACCTTCGAAGGGCCGCCGGTGGCGGAGGTCGAGGGGGTGGGCGCGCTCACGCTCGGGGGGTTCCTCGAGGAGGTCCGGGCCCGCTTCGGCCCGAACGAGGCCATCGTGTTCGACGACCCGATGCGCGACGCCGAGACCGTGCGGTGGACCTACGAGCGCCTCGGTGCCGAGGCGCGGCGCATCGGGCGGGCCCTGATCGCCGCCCGCGTGGCGCCGGGAGATGCGGTGGGCGTGCTCATGGGCAACCGGCCCGAGGCCGTCGCCGCCATCTTCGGTGCCGCGCTGGCCGGCGCCGTGGCGGCGCCCATGTCGACCTTCTCCCCCGTCCCCGAGCTGACCCACCTCGTGGACACCTGCGGGGCGACGGTGGTGCTCACCCAGTCCCGGCTCCTCGGCCGCCGCTTCGGAGACGACCTGGCCGCCATCGCCCGGGAGCGGCCGCGCCTGCGCCGGGTGGCCGTGCTCGGCGAGCCGTCGTGGGACGAGCTGCTGGCCGCCGGCGACGACGTGCCCGACGACCGGCTCGACGCCCGGGCCGCCGCCACCACCCCGGACGAGCCCGCGCTCGTGATCTTCTCGTCGGGCACGACCAGCGCGCCCAAGGGGATCCTTCACCGTCACCGCTCGCCGTCGCTGCAGTGCTGGCTGCAGGCGCGGCGTGTTCGCCCGGCATCCGGGCACCCGCATGTTCAGCGCCCTACCGCTCTTCTGGACCGCGGGGTTCAACACCGCCGTCGGGGCCACGCTGGCCGCGGGCGGCTGCTGGGTGACGCAGGAGACCTTCGAGCCGGCCGCCGCGCTGGCGCTGATGGCGCGCGAGCGGGTGACCGAGCCCTACACGCTCCCCCACCAGACGGCGGCCCTGGCCGAGCACCCCGACTGGGCGACCACCGACCTGTCCGCCCTCCGCTGCGTCTACGGCAAGGGCGCGTACGCCCGCCACCCCCGGGTCGACGGTGACCCCGAGTGGATCATGCCGGTGGGGTGGGGCATGTCCGAGACGTGCGCGTTCGTGAGCGCCCACCCCGCGGGCACGCCGCGGGAGCGGGCCAAGGTCGGTCACGGCGCCCTGCTCCCGGGGGCACAGCTGCGGGTGGTGGACCCCGACACGGGCCGGCTGCTGGGCGTCGACGAGGAGGGGGAGCTGTGCGTGTCCGGCGCCACCCGCATGCTCGGCTACCTGGGACGCACCCCGGACGAGTGCTTCGACGACGACGGGTTCTTCCACACCGGCGACGCCGGCCACGTGAGCGCCGACGGCAACGTCTGTTGGTCGGGGCGCCGCACCGAGATGATCAAGACGGGCGGGGCCAACGTCTCGCCGGCCGAGGTGGAGGTCGCGCTGCGGGCCTGCCGCCCGGTGAAGCTGTCCCGCGTGCTCGGCGTGCCCGACGCCCGCCTCGACCAGGCGGTGGTGGCGTGCATCGTGCTGCGCGAGGGCGAGTCGGCCACCGCGGAGGACGTCCGCGCCTTCCTGCGCGAGCGGGTCGCCGCCTACAAGGTGCCCAGGCACGTGCTGTTCTTCGACGACGACGAGATGCCCATGACCGGCAGCGATGCCAAGGTCCGCGACGACGCCCTGCTCGAGCTGGTTCACGCCCGGCTCGCGACCGTGGGCGTCACCCCCGCCGAGGGAGAAGGATGAGCTCCGACCAGACCACGACACCCGGGGACGCGATGACCCCTGACCAGGACAGGACCGACACGCTCGACGTCTCCGACCTCGACCGGTACATGGGCGTGCCCATGCGCCCGGGCGAGCTCAAGGAGCCGGTGGCGCTCAACGACATCCGGCGCTGGGTCCAGGCGATGCACTACCCCAACCCGCTGCACTACGACGAGCGGTGGGCGGCCGAGAGCCGGTTCGGCGAGATCCTGGCGCCCCTGTCGTTCACGGTCGCCTGCGACACCAGCCACGGCGCCTCCCCGGCCCAGGTCGGCAGGATCCCCGGCTCGCACCTGATCTTCGGGGGCGACGACTGGTGGTTCTTCGGGCCCCGCGTCCGGCCGGGCGACAAGCTGGTGTGCCACCGCATGCCGTACGACTACAAGGTCGCGGACACCAAGTTCGCCGGCCCGACGTGCTTCCAGCGGGGCGACACGCTCTACATCAACCAGAAGGGCGAGCGGGTCGCGCTGCAGCGGTCCACCGCCATCCGCTACCGGGTGCAGGGTGCCAAGGACAAGGACCTGTTCGGCAGCGAGGCAGAGGGCGCCAACGGCTCCGCGCCGGCCGTCGCCGGCGACGGCCCCACGGGCGACGGCGAACCGGACTGGACCGACGAGCAGCTCGCCGAGCTCGAGGAGCGCAAGCTGGGGTTCATCGACCAGATCCAGAGCCTCGGCCACGACAAGCGCCTGTTCTCGTCGGTGGCGGCCGGCGACGTGCTCGCCGAGAACGTGCTCGGGCCCCACAGCCTCGCGTCCTTCGCCACCGAGTGGCGGGCCTACCCGATGACGACGTGGGGTGCGACGGCCAAGGGCCCGACCACGGTGCGCGCCGAGGAGCTGGGGTACACGAAGGAGATGGCGGGGTTCGAGGGCGACCGCCGCATGGAGCGGGTCAATCCCGAGCTCACCGACGGTGCCTACTACGGGCCGTCGCGTGGCCACCTGCAGCCCCGGTGGGCCCGCCACGTCGGCATGCCCCGGGGGTACGGCTACGGCGCATCGATGGGGGCGTGGATCCTCGACTACGTGGCCGCGTGGGCCGGCGAGTGGGGGACGATCGCCCACTCGAGCGCCCAGTACCGCAACCCGGCGCTCACCGGCGACGCGACGTTCCTGCGCGGTCAGGTCGTCGACACCCGGGTCGAGCGCAAGCGGGTCCACATCGCCGTGGTGAAGGTCGAGATGCGCAACCAGGACGACGCGACGATGGCCACGGCCACCGTCGAGGTCGAGCTTCCGGCGGAGTAGCCGCCTCGTGCTCGACTACGACCAGGGACCGCAGGTCGCCGAGCTGCGGACGCAGCTGCGGCGGCTCATCGCCGACCACGTGCCGGTGGACTACCTCGGCGCCTTCACCGACGACCCCGCCGACCTCGAGATCGCGCAGTCGTTCTGCCGCCTGCTGGCGTCCGAGGGCCTGCTGTGCGCGGCGTGGCCCACCGAGTTCGGCGGCCGGGGCGCCTCGGCCTGGGAGCAGACCGCGGTGCGCGAGGAGATGTGGGCGCACCACGAGCCGCGGGGCGCCCAGTACATGGGGGTGAACTGGGTCGGCCCGGCGCTCATGCGCCACGGCACCCCCGACCAGCAGCGGCAGCACCTCCCGCCCATCGCCGCGGGCGAGGTCATCTGGTGCCAGGGGTTCAGCGAGCCCGACGCCGGCTCCGACCTCGCCTCGCTGCAGACGGCGGCCCGCCGCGACGGCGAGGGGTGGCGCATCAGCGGGCAGAAGATCTGGACGTCCTACGCCACGATGGCGCAGTGGTGCTTCCTGCTCGCCCGCACCTCCCGGGGCGAGCGCAAGCAGCAGGGCATCACCGTCTTCCTCGTGCCGATGGACGCCCCCGGCATCGAGGTCCGGCCGATCCCCTGCATGCTCGGCCCCCACCACCTCAACGAGGTCTTCCTCGACGACGTGTCGGTGACCGAGGCCGACGTCCTCGGCACGGTCGACGAGGGCTGGAAGGTGGTGCAGGAGGTCCTCGCCTTCGAGCGCGTCGGCATCGCCCGCTACGCCCGGGTCGAGCGCCTGCTCCAGTGGGCGCCGGCCGCCCTCGGCGACGCCTGGGACGGCCTGCCCGACGAGCTGCGCAGCCGCTGGTCGCGGATGCTGGTCCACGCCCGCCGGGCGCGGCTGCTCGCCTACCGGGTCATCGCCACGCAGCAGACGGGCCAGGTGCGCCCGGGCGACACGGCCGCGTACCGCATCGCTGTCACCCGGCTCGACCAGGAGAGCGCGGAGGTGCTCATGGACATCGCCGCCGAGCTCACCGCGCACGACGGCGAGGCGGGGCGCTTCCGCCGGGCGGTCGAGGACCACCACAAGTACTCCGTCTCGGCCACGGTGGCGTCCGGCAGCATCGAGATGCAGCGGATCCTGCTGGCCCGATCCCTCCTGGCGGCATCGTGAACATCGACCTGAGCCCCGAGGCCGTCGAGTACGGCCACACCGCCCGGCGGGCGCTCGAGGCCGCCGGCGGCGACGAGCTCGCCCAGGCCGGGGCGGGCGGCGGCGACGGCGCAGACGGCGCCGCCAAGGTCCTCGCGGAGCCTGGGCGCATGGGACCTGGACCCCCGGGGCAGCAGCGAGGAGCTGGAGGCCGCCGCGGCCCTGTGCCGCAGCGCGGGCTGGTGGGCGGTCCCCCACCCCGTCGCCGAGCGGCTGGCGCGCCCGCACGACGTGGACGCCGACGCCCTCGCCGTCGTGGCCGGCGACGGCTCCGCTGCTTCCGTCGCGGCGGCGGTCTCCGGCGTCGCCCTGCGGTGGGTGGCCGTCGACCTCGGCGGCCGTCGCAGCCTGGCCACGCCGCAGCCCGGGGCGGTCGCGGCCGGGAAGCCCGGCGTCGCGGTGCCGCTCGACCTGGTGCCGCTCGACGACGGCGGCGCCGGTGACGTCGCCCTCGGCCTCGTCCTCCCGTGCTGGACCCTGCTCGGCCAGCTCGACCGCGCCGTCGACCTGACCGCCGACTACGTGCGCGCCCGCCACCAGTTCGGCCAGCCGCTGTCGTCGTTCCAGAGCGTCCAGTTCCAGCTCACCGACGCCGAGGTCGAGCGGGTCGGGGTCGAGGAGCTCGCCAAGCACGCGCTGTGGAGCGTCGCCACCGGCCAGGCCGACGCGGTGGTCGACGCGCTCGCCCTGCGGGTGGCGGCCGTCGAGGCGGCCGAGGTCGTGTTCCGGATCACGCACCAGCTGCACGGCGCCATCGGGTTCTGCGACGAGACGGCGCTGTCGTGGCTGTCGCGCGCCAGCCAGCCCCTCCGGCGGCTGCCGCTCGGCCCGTCCGCCACCCGCGCCGCGCTCACCGACCACCTCGGCCGGCGCGGGCTGACCGGTCTCTTCTCGTGACGCGGTCCCGGTGACCGAGCTCGACCGGTTCCGGGAGGAGGTCGGGGCGTGGTGCCGCGCCCATGTGCCCGCCGGCTGGCGGGACGCCCAGACCGGCGTCCCCGAGGAGGAGTTCGTCGCCTTCCAGAAGGACTGGTTCCAGCAGCTGCGCCGTGCCGGCTGGGCCGTGCCCCACTGGCCCGCCGAGTGGGGCGGCGGCATGTCGGTCCCGCAGCAGGTCGTGCTGTACCAGGAGCTCGCGGCCCACGACGCCCCCCGCCTCGTCCTCGCCTTCGTGTCGATCCACCACGCCGCCTCCACGCTGCTCGAGGCCGGCACGGACGAGCAGCGCCGGCGTCACCTCCCGGCGATCCTCGACGGCGAGATCTGGTGCCAGGGGTTCTCCGAGCCCGAAGCCGGCTCGGACCTCGCCAGCCTGCGGACGACCGCCCGCCGGGACGGCGACCGGTTCGTCGTCAACGGCCAGAAGCTGTGGGCGAGCGGCGCCCTCCACGCCGACTGGTGCCTGCTGCTGGCGCGCACCGACCCCGACGCGCCCAAGCGCCGGGGCATCTCGTACTTCCTGCTCGACATGCGCTCACCGGGGATCGACGTGCGACCGATCCGCAACGCCCTCGGCGACTCGCACTTCTGCGAGGTGTTCCTCGACGACGTGGAGATCCCGGAGGCGAACCTCGTCGGCCCCGAGCACGCCGGCTGGCAGGTGGCCCAGGCGACACTCAGCGCCGAGCGGGGCATGACGATGCTCGAGCTGGCCGAGCGCCTCGCCGGTGGCTTCCGCTGGCTGCTCGACGAGTGCTCACGATCGCGGCGACGGCGGGCCCCGCCCCGTCGACGACGCGGTCGTCCGCGATCGGCTGGCGCGCCTGGAGACCGAGCTCACCGGACTCCGGTCGGTGTGCCGGGACCTGGTCGAGCGGTCCGACGCCGGCCGGGCGGGACCGGCCGACGCGTCGATCGTGAAGCTGTACTACAGCGAGCTCCTCCAGCGGCTGACGGGCTTCGCCGCCGAGGTGGTCGGCCTCGACGCGCACACCCAGCGATCCAAGCCGCTGTCGAGCGGCTGGGAGTCGGGTGCCTGGGTGCTCGACTTCGTGGGCTCGTGGGAGTGGACCATCCCGGGCGGGTCGAGCGAGATCCAGCGGACGATCATCGGCGAGCGCGGGCTCGGCCTGCCCAGGGAGCCGGCGATGCCGTGACGGACCTCGCGGAGTTCCACGACGAGCTGCGCGCCGTGGCGCGGGACGTGCTGGCGCCGACCAGCCCACTGGCGACCGGCGGCGAGCCGGCGGACGCCGACTGGAAGCAGCTGGCGCAGGCCGGGTGGCCGGGGCTCGAGGTGCCCGAGGCGCACGGCGGCGCCGGGGCGTCGCTCGCCGAGGTGGCCGTGGTCCTCGAGGAGCTCGGGCGGGCGGCGACGGCCAGCCCGTTCCTGGGGACGGTCCTCGCCGTGGGGGCGCTGGGCCTGGTCCAGCCGTCGCCCGCCCGGGACGCGCTGCTCGGCGGCGTCGCCGCCGGCGACGTGCTCTGCGCCGTGGCCATGCCGACCGGCGACGTCGACCTCGCCGCCGGGCAGCTCCCGTTCCGGGTCGACCGCGCGGAGGGGCCCGCCCGCCTCGTCGGCCGGGTGCCGTTCGTGCCCGATGCGCCGGCTGCGGACCGAGTCATCGTCGTGGCCGACGATCCGACCGCCGGCCTGGTGCTCGTCGACGTCGCGCCCGGCGCGGGCGTCGCGGTCGAGGACACGCCCGTGGTGGACGCCACCCGGTCCTTCGGCGAGGTGGTCGGCGACGGCACACCGGTCGACCCAGGGCGCTGCTGGCAGTTCGCCGGCGACCCCCGGGCGCTGCGCGTCCGGGGGGCCCTCGCGGTCGCCCTCGACAGCGTCGGCCTCGCCGGGGCCGCGCTCGACGCCACCGTCGGGTACGCGGCCGAGCGACACCAGTTCGGCCGCCCGATCGGCTCGTTCCAGGCGGTCAAGCACGCGTGCGCGAACGTGGCGGTCGAGCTCACGATCTCGCGACGGCTGGTGGTCGACGCGGTCGAGCAGGTCGTGGCGGGCGCGCCCGACGCCGACGTCGCGGTGTCCATGGCCAAGGCGCACGCGGCCGAGACCGCCGTGGCGGCGACGGGGACGGCGCTGCAGCTCCACGGGGGCATCGGCTACACGTGGGAGCACGGCCTGCACGTGCTCCTCAAGCGGGCGGCGCTGAACCGGTCGCTCTTCGGCTCCCCGTCCGCCCACCGCGCGAGGCTGGCGCGGCGCTACGGCTGATCCGCCCCGTCTCGGCGCTCCCCGTCGGACGTCCGGCCGGTCGGC
>CAVWYL010000009.1:0-9786 GCA_963759225.1 uncultured Acidimicrobiales bacterium
CGCGACGACCACCTCCTCGCCGGCGAGCGCCACGCCGAGCTGCTCGAGGCCTTCGGCCGGATCCCCCCGCACTGCCATGAGCTGCTGGGGCTCCTGTTCGGCGAGCGGTGCAGCTACGCCGAGACGGCGGCCGGCTGACGGCGAGCCGGGGCACCGACGTGAGCCTGGGCTACATCGGACCGACACGGCAGCGCTGCCTCAAGCACCTGCGCCGAGAGCTGGCGTTCAACGACGCCTCGCTCACCTCGACGGGAGGTGACGGCCATGACTGAACCGGATCCGTTCGACGGCCTCGACGCCGAGGAGCGTGCCCTCGCCGCCGAGCTGTCCGAGGCGCTGTCGGCGCCGGTCCCGCGGCGACGGTCGAGGGGGCCAGGGCCGCCTTCGCCTGGCGGCGGTTCGACCGGGCGGCGCGCCTGCGCTGCCTCGCGACCGGCGGCCAGACGCTCGTGTCGGGCGTGACGGCCGGCCTGGTCGCCGACCGGATGCCCGCGGCCCTGCGCCTCACCTACCGGGGCCGGCGGCGCCTGCGCGGCATCGCACGCCCCGAGGACGTGTGGGAGCTGACGCCCGCGTCGATGCCGCCGCGGCAAAGGCGCCGCTCCCGCCGCCGCACGCTGGGGGGCGCGGGACGCCTGCCGGCGTGAGCCGGCCAGCGCCGCGGCCCAGGCCTGCCCGACGGGCGGATGTCGGGCAGGCCTGGCCGGCCCGCCGCCCTGCCCGGGGGGCGGAAGCCGGGCAGGGGAAGGGCGGATCTGTCAGTCGTCGCCGCCGTGGTCGTCGCCGGGGCCGTCGTCGTCGCCACCCCGGCCGGTGCTGTCGTCGCCGGGGCCGTCGTCACGGTCACCGCCGTTGTCGTCGAACCCGTGTCGTCGCTGCCGTCGTCGTCGTCGCCGTGGCCGCCGGAGCGTCGGACCCGCTGGTGCCGCGGACCCCGAGCCGCTCGACCCGGGGCCGGAGGCCGGTGTCGTCGCCGAAGCCCTCGGTCCGCACGACCACGCCGTTCTCGATGCGGACGTCGGTGCCGGCGTCGTCGTCCCGGAACCGGATGCGCTCGCGCACGGCCCCGTCCTCGAACTCGACGTTCACCTGCACCCGGGGGTTGCCCAGGCGGAAGTCGACCTCGACCTCGCGCCCGGCGGCCTGCTCGACCTCGACCGCCCAGCCGGGCGCCGGCATGGCGGACACGAGGCTGAGCTGCCCGCCCGACTCGGCGAACACGACGGTGCCGGCGCCGGCGTCGAGCGTGCGGGTCGGGGCGCCGGCCGGGACGCGCCGCGGTGGTGCCGGACGGTGGTGCTGGTGGCGACGGTGCTGCTGGTGCTGTCGTCGTCGCCGCCCTGGGAGCCGATGCTCGACAGGGCCGGGGCCGGGCCGAAGCCGGAGACGATGGCGAGCCCGAGGGCGCCGGCGACGAGGCCGGCGGCCAGTCCGAGGCGAACCTTGGTGGAGGGGAGATGCATGGGGGATGTCCTTCCTGCGTTGATTCCCGCTGATGTCCCCACGGTGCGGGGGCTCCCGCTAAGCCGGTGTCGTCGGTTCCCTAAGGGATGGCTAATCCCGGGACGGTCAGTCTCGTCGCCGTGGTCGTCGCCGCCCCCGTCGCCGCCGCTGCGGCGTGCCGCCGGCGTCCTCGACGCGGTCCTGCGGTCCGCCGTCCCACCAGCCCTCGATGCGGCTGCGACCGGCCGGGCCCTCGAACTCGACCCGCCAGCCTTGCCGTCGTTGGGCTCGGACCGCACCTTGTAGCCCGGTCCGGCGTGGCCGACGCCACCGTCACGCCCGCGGGGCGTGAAGCTGAGCACCGCGTTCCCGCCCGTCACCGGGTACGGCCGCACCACGGCCGGCTGTCGGGGCCGGGGCGGTGCGGTCGTGGGCGGCGGGGCGGTGGTCGTCGGCGGCGTGCCGGCCCGGCGTCGGTGGCGGTGCCCGGCGTGGCGTCGCCGGGCATCGGGGCGACGGGGACGCCCAGCGCGGCCTCGATCTGGGCCACGCTGAGGGTGGCCGGCCGGTCGTCGGTGACCTGGTCTCCGACCAGGCCGACGCCCTGCCAGGCGACCACGGCCGCGACGACGGCCGCCGCAGCCAGGCGACACCGAGGGTGAGGATCCGCCGCACTCCGCTCATCGTCGCGTTCGCAGGTCACGGCGTCCCAAAGGGAGTCCTAAGGATGTGCTAAGGACTCTGGGTGGCGCACCGCGCCGACCTACCGTGGTGCCGTGGCCTCCGTGCTGGTGATCGAGGACGACCTCCGCATCCGCGAGTCGGTGGCCCGCGGGCTCGTGGGGTCGGGCCACGTCGTGCGGACCGAGGCGACCGGCGCCGGCGCCCTGGCCGCCGCGGTCGACTGGCGGCCCGACGTCGTCGTGCTCGACCTCGGGTTGCCCGACATCGACGGCGCCGACGTCCTGCGCATGCTGCGGGGCGTGTCCGCGGTCCCGGTCATCGTGGCCACGGCCCGCGACGACGAGACCGAGATCGTGCGCCTGCTCGACGGCGGCGCCGACGACCACGTCGTCAAGCCCTACTCGGCCGCCCACCTGGAGGCCCGCATCCGGGCCGTCCTGCGCCGCTCCGAGCAGGCCGAGGGCGACGCGGGGCCGGCGAGCTCGTCGTCGGCACGCTGGTCGTCGCCCCCGCCCGGCGGGAGGCGACGATCGACGGCCGGTCCCTCGACCTGACGCGGCTCGAGTTCGACCTGCTGGCCCACCTCGCCCGGCGCAGCCCCGAGGTCGTGACCCGCCGCGAGCTGCTGGCCGAGGTGTGGCAGCAGCCCTACGGCGGCACCGACAAGACCGTCGACGTCCACCTGTCGTGGCTGCGCCGCAAGCTGGGCGAGACGGGGACCGAGCCGCGCTACCTGCACACCGTGCGGGGCGTCGGCGTGCGGCTCGCCGCCCCCGCCGGCGACGGCTGAGCACCCGTGCGGCGCCGGATCGTCCTCGTCGTCGTGGCGACGACCAGCCTGGTGGTGGTGGCGTTCGCCATCCCGCTGGGGGCGCTCGTGCAGTCGGTGGCCCGCGACCGCGCCATCTCCGCCGCCGAGCGGGACGTGGCCTCGCTGTCGCCGACGCTGGCCGTGGCCGGCTCCACGCCCGAGCTGATCGCCACCGCCCTCGACAGCACCGGGACCGGGGCGGACGGCCGCATGGCCGTGTGGCTGCCCGACGGCACCGTGGTCGGGGAACCCGGGTCGGACGCCGACCCGGAGGCGCTGCGCCTCGCCCGCGAGCAGGGCCAGGCGTTCATCCGACCGAGGTGGGCGGGGACCTGGACCTGTACTCGCCGGTGGTCACGGGCGCGGGCGGGACGTCGGTGGTGTGGGCGCGGGTTCCCGAGCGCCTGCTCGACGAGGGCGTGACCACCGCGTGGCTGGCCCTGGCCGGGGTGGCCGTGGTGCTGGTGGCCGCGGCCGTGGTGATCGCCGACCGCCTGGCCCGGTCCGTGACCCGGGACGCGACCGAGCTGTCGGGGACCGCCCGGGCGCTGGCCGCCGGGCACGGCGACGCCCGGGCCGACCCGGGGCCCACGCCCGAGCTGGCCGACGCCGCCCGGGCGCTGAACATGCTGGCCGACCGCATCGACGAGCTGCGGGCCGCCGAGCGGGAGCGGGTGGCGGACCTGTCCCACCGGCTGCGGACGCCGCTGACCGCGCTGCGGCTCGACGCCGAGGCCGCAGGCGACCCGACGCTCACGGCGGACGTCGAGCGCCTGGAGGCCGCCATCTCCGAGCTGATCCGCAGCGCCCGCCGGCCGCTGCACGCCGGCGCGGTCGCCGCCACCAGCGACCTGGCCGCGGTGGTCGAGGAGCGGGCGCGGTTCTGGAGCGCGCTGGCCGAGGACGACGGCCGGGCGTGGACGCTCGACGCCGGCGGCGTGGCGGGGCCGTGCATGGTGTCGCTGTCGGGCGAGGAGGCGGCGGCGGCCATCGACGCCCTGGTCGGCAACGTCTTCGCGCACACGCCGGACGGCACGCCCTACGCGCTGCGGCTGCGGGCGGGCGACGGCCGGGTGACGCTGGCCGTGGAGGACGCCGGGCCCGGCATCACCCGTCCCCGAGGCCGCCGTGGGGCGGGGGGAGACCGGGGGAGGGTCCACCGGCCTCGGCCTCGACATCGCCCGACGGGCGGCCGAGTCGGCCGGCGGCTCGCTCGCCGTCGACCGCGGTCCCGGCGGCGGCGCCCGCGTGTGCCTGGACATCCCGGTGGTGCCGCACGGGATCCGCCCCCCGTGAGGTCCGGCGTTCCGCCCGAGGCGTCTGCCTTCTACGGACAGGAGCTCCCCAGCAACGTCGGTGCGGTGACGATCACGACCTCGCTGCCCTGCGGATGCTCGCCCGTGCGGGGGTCCTGGTCCACCACCGAGGGGTTGGCGAACGACGACGGCCTGATGTCGCAGTCGACCTCGACCCGCACGTCGAAGTCGTCCGACAGCAGTGCGAGCGCAGTCGCGCGCAGCTCGCCCACCGTGTCGGTCACCTCGACCAGCTCGATCGGGGCGGTCGTGGTGGCGCCTGGGACGAGGATGTCACGGGGGATCGTCCTGACGACTCCGCCTCCGATGAGTCCGTCGCCGGCTGCCGCCGTGGTGTCGGTGGTGGCGGTGGTGACGGTGGTCTCCGTTGCCGCGCTGTCCTCGCCGTCGTCGCCGCCGCCTCCCAGCAGGAGGACGGCAACCACGATCACGACCAGTAGCACCGCGGCAGCGATGGCGGCGTAGACCCACCAGGGCAGCCCCTTGCCGGGTGGCGCCGCGGCGGGACCCACGGTCACGCTGACGCGCTTGCTGGTGGCCGAGGTCTCGCCGGGGTCGGTGTCGGCCGAGTAGGCGACGCCCTGGAGGCCGTAGCTGCCGGCCGCCACCGAGGGGGGCACCGTCACGCCTACCGGGAACACGACCGAGGCGCCCGCGTCCACGGGCCGCATCGGCTCGGTCACCGTGAACCACCCGTCGGCGGCGCCGTCGAGCGGGTTGACGGTGAGCACCGCCCGGTCCGCCGCCGTGCTGGCGTTGGTGACGGTGAAGGTCACCTCGCCCCGGCCCTGGGGGTCGAGCGCGAGGGCCGTCCCCGACTCGCCGATCTGCCAGTTTCCCATCGTCCCGTCCTCTTCCGCCGTCCAACGAGCGATCACACGATCACTCAGAGCACGGCGACGAGGATCCGGCCCGCCCGTTATCGAAGTGCTACCGGGCCGGGGCGGGGCGATGTGGCGGAGACGCGTGGTTTGGACTGAGTAGCCTCACGGCCATGTCGAAGAAGACGGCCAAGCGTCGGGCCAAGGCCCGCCGCAAGAAGGCCAACCACCGGCGCAAGCCCAACGCCCGCTGATCCCGGCCGCCCGCCGCCGCACTACCAGTGGCGACCGGAGGTCTCTCTGAGTCGCCCGGACGAGCACCCACAGGCTGAGACAGGTCTCGGTTCGCGTTAGCGGTGGCGAGCCCTGACAGGTGTCGCGACCAAATCGTGGCCACCGCGTGTCCTCCACCCCTGCTGAGCAGGGATGGAGCAGTGGAGCTGGGGGGAATCGAACCCCCGTCCGTCGAGCGGTTACCGACCGCGCTACGACCATTCCCGAGATCTACGGCTCTACGGCTGCCGCACCGCCGGGTCGGTGGGCCTCGCGGGGAGGCCGCCGCCAGGTGCTTTCCCTGATGTCAGCGGTCTTTCTCGCCGTCAGCGGTCTTTCCCGCCGTCAACCACCGCTTCTGTTGCCGGGCTGCGGTGATCTGGCCCCGCGTGCCCTCACGGGTCGCTGTTGCTCTCCTACCACCTGGTTATCAGGCGGCGAAAGCGAACTGCTCGTCGGCAGTTGTGTTGGTGCCCCGTTTAAGGAGTCTGAGCAACTCCGGTCGCACGATTCGACTTCCGGTCCCAACGTCGAAACCGATCAGCCCCTTGTCAAACAGCCCTCCGAGTGTACCGGTCCTCCTGATTCGCTCCGCACCCGTTCCCGCTGGCACGCTGCCTCCCCATGGTCGACGCCCGGTCCTGGGGGGAGCGCGATGCCGCCGTGGTGTGGCACGGGTTCACGCAGATGGCCAGCTACCTCGACAACGAGCCCATCGTCGTCGAGGCGGGCGAGGGCCACGACCTGATCGACGTCGAGGGCCGCCGCTACCTCGACGCCATCTCGTCGCTGTGGGTCACGACGCTCGGCCACCGCGTCCCCGAGCTGGACCGGGCCCTGCGGGACCAGGCCGACCGGATCGCCCACTCGACGCTGCTCGGCAACGGCAACCGGATCGTGGTCGAGCTCGCCGAGGCCCTGGCGCCGGTGGTGCCCGTGGACCGGCCGCACTTCCTGTTCGCGTCCGACGGGGCGGCCGCCGTCGAGCAGGCGCTCAAGATCGCCTTCCAGTTCTGGGCCAACCAGGGTGTCGCCGGGCGCACCGGCTACCTGGCCCTCGGCCACGCCTACCACGGCGACACGGTCGGGTCCCTGTCGCTGGGCGCCGGCGGGTTCGGCACCGACCTGTTCGACCCGCTGCGGTTCGACGTCGTGCGGGCCCCCGGCTACGACGACCCCCGGGCCCTCGACGCGGCCGCCGACCTGGTCGACGCCCACGGGCCCCGGCTGGCGGCCGTCGTGGTCGAGCCGCTGGTGCAGGGGGCCGCCGGGATGCTCGTCGCCGACCCCGGTGCCTACGGCCCGCTGTCGGAGGCCTGCCGCCGCCACGACGTCCTGCTGATCTGCGACGAGGTCGCGACCGGGTTCGGGCGGACCGGGACCCTGTTCGCCTCCGAGCGGTGCGGCCTGCGCCCCGACCTGCTGGCGATCGGCAAGGGCCTCACCGGGGGCTACCTGCCCATGTCCGCCACCGTCGCCGGGCCGCGGGTGTACGAGGCGTTCCTCGGTGCCGACCTGTCGGAGCGCACGCTCTACCACGGCCACTCCTACAGCGGGAACGCCCTGGCCGCAGCGGTCGCGCTGCGCCACCTGCAGCTGTTCGGCGAGTGGGACGTGCTGGCCAACGTGGCGGCCCGGGCCGCCACCCTGGCCCGGCTGGCGGCCGAGCGGCTGGCGCCGCTGCCCGCGGTGGCCGACGTCCGCCTGTGCGGGCTCATGGGCGGCGTCGAGCTCGCCCCGCCGGACGACGGGCTGCGCTGGGGCCGGCGGGTGTGCGCCGCCGCCGTGCGCCGGGGCGTGCTCCTGCGCCCGCTCGGTGACGTCGTCGTGCTCATGCCCCACCTGACCGTCGGCGACGCGGAGATCGAGCGCATCGTGGACACGCTGGCCGCCGCCATCGCCGAGGTCGCGGGCCCGTGACGACCGGGTGGGACGGGCGGGTCGCGGCCGCCCTCGACGCGGTGCGGGCCGCCGGGCGCTGGCGGGCGCCCCGCGACCTCGACGCCACCGGGCCCGTGACCGGGACCGTGGACGGCCGGGCGGTCGTCACGTTCGCCTCCAACGACTATCTCGGCCTCACCCATCACCCCGCGGTGGTGGCCGCCGCCCACGCGGCGCTCGATCGCTGGGGGGCCGGCACCGGCGCATCGCGCCTCGTCACCGGCTCCCGCCCCGGGCACGGCGAGCTCGAGGCCGAGCTGGCCGCGTGGAAGGGGAGCGAGGCCGCGCTGCTGTTCCCGACCGGGTTCGCGGCCAACCTGGGCCTGCTGGCCACGCTCGGCGAGCCCGGCGTGACCGTGCTGTCCGACGAGCTGAACCACGCCTCGATCGTCGACGGCGCCCGGCTGGCCCGGGCGGGCGTGCGCGTCTACCGGCACGGCGACCTCGATCACCTGGCCAAGCTGCTGGCGGAGGCGGACGGACCGGCGCTGGTGGTGAGCGACAGCGCGTTCTCGATGGACGGCGACGTCGCCGACGTGGCCGGGCTGGCCGAGGTGTGCGCGCCGCACGGGGCACTGCTGGTGCTCGACGAGGCCCACGCGGTGCTCGGGCCCTCCGTCGGCGCGATCGACGTGCCGCTGCTGCGCATGGGGACGCTGTCCAAGGCGCTCGGCTCGCTCGGGGGGTTCGTGGCCGGGCCCCGGCCCTACGTGGACCTGCTGTGCAACCGGGCCCGGCCGTTCATCTTCACGACCGCGCCC
The DNA here is from genome assembly GCA_963759225.1 of uncultured Acidimicrobiales bacterium. Lineage (GTDB taxonomy): Bacteria > Actinomycetota > Acidimicrobiia > Acidimicrobiales > VFJN01 > ZC4RG19. Next base: position 8,051 of record CAVWYL010000009.1, read on the forward strand.
ACGCCGGCCGACGTGGCGGCGGCCCTCGCCGCCGTGCGGATCGTGCGCTCGCCGGAGGGCGACGCGCTCCTGGCCCGCCTGCGGGGCCACGTGGACCGGCTGCGGCCCGGCCACCCCACGCCGATCGTCCCGGTGGTGCTGGGGGAGGAGGCCGCCGCCCTCGCCGCCGCGGCCCGGCTGCTGGACGCCGGCCTGCTGGTGCCGGCCATCCGGCCGCCCACGGTTCCGCCCGGCACCTCCCGCCTGCGGGTCACGCTGTCGGCCGCCCACACGGACGCCCAGGTCGACCGCCTGGTCGCGGCCCTCGCCGCCCTCGACGACCTCGGCGGCCCCGGTGGACCACCGGCCTGAGCGCCTCGTCGTCGTGGCCGGCACCGGCACCGAGGTCGGCAAGACCTGGGTGGCGTGCCGGCTCGCCCGGGCGCTGCGGTCCCGGGGCCTCGTCGTGGCCGCCCGCAAGCCCGCGCAGTCCTTCGACGCCGGCGAGGACGCCGCCGACACCGACGCCGGGCTCCTGGCCCACGCCACGGGCGACCACCCCGCCATCGTGTGCCCCCGCCACCGCTGGTACCCGGTGCCGATGGCGCCGCCCATGGCGGCCGAGGCCCTGGGGCGGCCCGCCTTCACCATCGCCGACCTGGTCGACGAGCTGGCGTGGGCGCCGGGCGTCGGCGTCGGGCTGGTGGAGTCGGCCGGCGGCGTGCGCTCGCCGCTGGCGGCGGACGGCGACACGGCGGACCTCGCCGGCGCCGTCCGGCCCGAGCGGGTGGTGCTGGTGGCCGACGCCGGCCTCGGGACCATCAACGGCGTCCGGCTGGCCGCCGCCGCGCTGGCCCCGTGGCCGGTCACGGTCGTGCTGAACCGGTTCGACCCCGACGACGACCTCCACCTCCGCAACGCCGACTGGCTGGCGGGGCGCGACGGCTACGACATCGTCGTCGACCCCGCCGCCCTGGTGGCCCCGATCGTCGGCTGGCCCGAGTAGCTACGGGGTGGTGATGGCCACGTCCGTGAATCCCACCGACTCACCGGCCGTCAGGTGCCCCACGTAGAAGCCGGGGATGCCGGACGCGGCGTCCCAGCCCTCGGGCAGCGTGGTCGACCCACCGGCACCGGGCGTGCCCCAGGCGGGCTGGGGCTGGCCGAGCGGCCACACGACGAAGCTCACCGTGCGGCCGACGATGCGGGCGCACAGCCGCCAGGGGTACGGCGTCGTCTCGTCGGCCAGGGACGTGACGATCACGGCCCCGATCGGCGTGAGCTTCGGCGCTTCCGTGACCGGGTCCCGCGAGTCCATCGTGTGCACGTTGAACTGCCCGTTGAACCCGCCGTAGATGTGGCGCGTCACGGTCACGGCCCGGGTGCGGCTGCCCTCCTTGCGGATCTGGAGCGCGGCGCCCTGCTGCTGGACGGTCGAGATGTCGCCGTCGACCCAGGTGGTGCAGATCTGCTGATCGAGCCGGGGCCCGTCGGCCTTGCGCCAGAAGGCCCACCGGAGGTTGCGGCCGGTGTTGGCCGCGGGCGCGCTGGCCGTCATGGTGCCGGTCGCCTCGTCGAGGTCGATGTCGTAGGGGTCGTCGCCGTCGGGCGTGAGGGCGCCGGCGGCGAGGTCGGGGTGGATGCAGGCCCCGAGGGCCAGGGCGCAGGCGAGGAGGGCGGCGGCGAGCGGGGCGAGGCGTCGGCTCATGGCCTGACCGTCCCCCGCGTCCGTCACCGCGGCGTCAGCGGCCGGCTCG